>JAKALP010000038.1 GCA_021824175.1 Deltaproteobacteria bacterium | reverse complement strand
GGACCCATAAAAAATCCCCCCAGACCATCATCCCGGGTCAAATGGCACAGGGGCTGTAAAAGCCCTCTATCAA
Organism: Deltaproteobacteria bacterium; assembly: GCA_021824175.1. Classification (GTDB taxonomy): domain Bacteria; phylum Desulfobacterota; class Desulfobacteria; order Desulfobacterales; family Desulfosarcinaceae; genus Desulfatitalea. The sequence continues at coordinate 49,169 of JAKALP010000038.1, read as the reverse complement.
TATACTTGAACCACAATATCTTGGGTAGGCCCATTAAAATGTCGGATGAGCCATCCAAAGGTTAGGGCCGCGATGATTTCATTGCGTAACATCATACCCAATTTCTGGAATGTCCAGCCGCGCTCGCCCAGGGCGACCCGGTACCTGTTCAATTACCGGCGCATCTGGAAATGGACGGTATTGCTCAGTTCGTTTGTTTCCCTGGGTCCGCTGATTTTCATCACCCTGGTGGATTACAAGGTGACCGAGAATGCCCTGGAGTCGGAATTCCGCTTGCGCAACGCGCGAGTAGTCGCCAATACACGCCGGGTGGTGGAGTTCTTCTTTGCGGAACGCAAATCGGCGCTGGATTTTATCATCCGGGACAACAGTCCAGCAGCCCTCGGCGATCCAACCCGGCTGGTGGTCATCCTGAATGGGTTGCAAAACAGCTTCGGCGGCGGCTTTATGGATCTGGGCGTGATCAACGCGGACGGTGATCAAATCGCTTACGTGGGGCCTTACAGTCTGCAGCACAAGGACTACCATGAGCAGCCGTGGTTTCAATTGGTGGTGGATCGCGGGGTTTACATCAGCGATGTCTTTTTAGGGTTTCGCCAGGTGCCGCACCTGATCATCGCGGTGAAGCAAATGCTTCCCAATGGTTCTTTCCAGGTGTTGCGGGCCTCTATCGGAGTAAAACCTTTTGAGGAGCTTCTCTCCACCATGGAACTGAGCGGCTTGGGGGATGCCTTTATTGTCAACGGGCGCGGGATTCTCCAAACCAACTCACATCACCATGGGCGCGTGTTGGATAAGATCCAACTGCCGGTGCCGGATTATCACCCCACTACTCAGGTGATGGATGCGGTGACCTACGACGGCGAGGAGTTGATTGTCGGCTATCGCTTTATCGAAGATACTCCTTTTATTCTAATGATCATCCGCAAAAAGCAGGATTTGATGCAGTCATGGCACAGTACCCGCTTGAAACTGATTCTCTTCCTGGTGGGCAGTGTCAGCCTGATTCTGGTGGTGATCCTGAGCACGGTGACCTCCATGGTGCGCAACATGCACACCGCCGATGAAAAACGGCTGATGGGGTTGCATCAGTTGGAGTACTCGGCCAAGATGGCGAGCATCGGACGCATGGCGGCCAGCGTGGCCCATGAAATCAACAATCCGCTGGCCATCATCAATGAAAAAGCCGGTCTGATAAAAGATCTCTTCACCTTCAAGAAGCAATATGAAGCTGATGAGAAGCTCATGGGCTTAATCGAATCGATTTTGGGTTCGGTCAAGCGGGCGGGCAAAATCACCAAACGGCTGCTGACTTTTGCCCGCAATCTGGAAGCCAGCGTGGAAGAGATCTCCATGGAGCAGTTGGTGCGTGAGGTGTTGAGCTTTGTGGAAAAAGAGATTCAGATGCGCGGCATCCATGTGGATGTGGAGGTGGCTGCGGGCACCAAAGTGATCCTCAGCGATCGCGGTAAGCTCGAGCAGATCTTTCTCAATATTGTCAATAATGCGTTCGCGGCTGTGGGAGACGGCGGTCATCTCAAGATACAGATCCGACCCAAAACCCACAACAACGGTCTGATCCTGACTTTTGCCGACGATGGTTGCGGCATCCCCGAAGAAGATCTGCACCGCATCTTTGAACCTTTTTTCTCCACCAAAACCGGCAAGGGCGGCACCGGCCTGGGTCTTTCCATTACCTACAGTCTGGTGCATGAGATCGGAGGGCAAATCCAAGTTTCCAGTGAAGTCGGCAAGGGCACCTGTTTTACAATTCAACTACCGGAGAATATAGGGGCGCCGAAAGGGGAGGGTCATGAGAGTACTACTGGTGGATGATGAGGCTGATCTGGCTTCCGCGCTGGCGGAAAGACTTGAGATGCGGGGCATCGAAGCGGACTGGGTGACCACTGGCCAGGAGGCGCTGGATCGTGTCGCCACCCGCCAGTATGATTTGGCGGTGCTGGATGTGCGCATGCCAAAAATGGGAGGGGGCGAGGTTCGGGATCAGCTGCAGGCCCGATGCCCTAATATGAAATTCATCTTCCTCACCGGTTATGGCTCGGAAATAGATTTTAAAGAGATATCCAATCGTTCAGGCGAGGCCAGTTATCTGGTTAAGCCCATTGATATTCAGGATTTGATCCAGCGCATGAACGAGCTGCTCAAACCCCAAGGAGAAGGCCAATGAAGACCGAACTTGATATCATCGCCCAGGCCGGGCTGCGATATTTCGGCCGCACCACGGCCTCCATATCCCACGAATTGAAAAATGCCCTGGCCATCATCCGGGAAAATGCCGGTTTGATGGACGATTACTTGGCCATGGCGGAGAAGGGATTACCCATTGACATGGCCAAGTTCAAGGTGTTAACCGGGCGTATTGAAGGGCAGACCCGGCGTGCTGACGGACTCATCAAAAACATGAATCGCTTCGCCCACAGCGTGGATGAGCCCTTGCGAAAAGTGAATCTTAATGAAATGGTGGAGCTGTTGGCCGCCTTATCGCATCGTGAAGCGGCCATGCGCCAGGTCGGGTTGCAGGTGGCCCAATGCCAGCAGCCGGTGGTACTTGTCACGGCGCCTTATTTGCTGTTGACGCTTTTGGGGCACTGTTTAACCTATGCCCTGACGGCGGTTAATGCAGGAGGTACCATCATTTTAAAGGTCCAGGGAGACACGCCTGGCGCGATAGTTTTTGAATCGCTAAACCGTCTGGCCGCCTTGCCGCCGGATGCTTTTCCGGATGAACGAGTGACCGTGCTTGCGGAGGCTTTGGGAGCGCATTACCAAGCCGATTCAGCGGCCGGCAAAGTTGGGCTGACCTTGAAGAATCTTCAATAACCCGCCCTTAGGGGGCGATTTGATCCGAAAGGAGACATGCTATGGCGGAGAAAATATTGTTGGTGGATGATGAAAAGGATTTTCTGTCGGTAATGTCCGAACGCATGAAGAACCGAGGAATGGAGGTCACCACCGCGGAATCGGCCAAGGATGCACTCCAAGAAGTAGAACGGGGCTCCTTTGATGCCATCGTGCTGGATTTGATGATGCCGGGTGTGGATGGCATCGAAACACTCAAGGCCATCAAACGCAGCAAACCCGAGCTGCAAGTGATTCTGCTCAGTGGCCACGCCACGCTTGAAAAAGGAATTGAGGCCATGAAGCTGGGCGCGTTGGATTTTGTGGAAAAGCCGGCCAATATTGATGAGCTGACCGAGCGCATTAAGAAGGCCAAAGCCCAGAAGCTCGTGCTGGTCGAGCGGCAGATGGAAAACAAGCTTAAGAGTATTCTTGAAGCCAAAGGGTGGTAATGGTTGGCGGCAAGGAACGTGCCGATGGGCTCGAAACTGGAATCGGCATCGAAATGTCTTGATTTCCGATACCGATTCCTCCATGCCGCTGGTTAATGATAGCTTATAATTTTTTGTTCAGCGAATCATATCAACTTGGCCTGCTGGAACAGTTTGATGATGTTCAAGCGGTTGATGATATCGGTGAAAATATCGCTCAAGGTGTCATCCGCGCCTTTGCGGCCGATGATCTTGGGCCGCTCGGCCGATCCGTTCACCGTCTCCTTGGCCACCAATTGATTGTCCATAAACAGACTGGCTTCGAAGGCCACTTTGGCGGTCCAGGTGTGATCCTTCAGATCGATTTTCATGGTTTGGATAATGATCTGGAAAAGGGGTGCGCTGCTTTCATCCGCCGGCACAACGAATGCCCCCATCTGAGTTAATCTTTTCTGAAATGCCTCCTGGAAAAGTCCGGTTAGATCTGATTGTCCCACCGAGATGCGCAGGTTGCTTTCCTTGACCCATGAGAGGCTGTAGCGCTCCTCAAAGTGTGGAAATTCCGCGGCCGCGGCCGGCGTCAGCGTTTTTGTATCTTCCCGCATATCCTTGACCTGGATTCTGACTCTCTGGCCGGATAGCGTTTGGGTCTCCGCCGGTACTTGGTAGTCTACAATCAAGTAGTTGCGATGACTGCAAGCCGCGGTCATTAACAACAAGGCGATTATGGCAAGTTGAAGCGTTATTTGCCGTATTGAAAACTGATTCATCTTGGGTCCTCCTTGTATTTCCGTGGGGCGCTTATAGTTCTTCCTTGAACTGACAAAGATTTACTTCGGGATATCTTTTCGCTTGAGATCTGTCAAGACAGCGTTGGGCATAGAGCGCGAGTCGGGCTCGTGGCCTGTTATTGCTTTTCCCTCAGCTCGCCCTCGTGCATGCTCTCAACAAATTTTGAGACTATTCAGCTACGCGTATATCCAATCTATCAAAAGGTTCAACGCCATGATTTTTGCAACCGAGCGATCCAAGTCTACAAGTCATTATCGTATCAAGTTGACATTTTGAAAAAAAAGCTGACACGTCCATCCGGAATGCTTCCCAAAGAAACTATTTGGAATTGTTGCGTATTAATTTTACCAAGCCTTTTCTTTGGGTGGCATGGGCCTTGCTCAAGAAATCAGCGGCAGTGCCATCGTTCGTATGTCGGCGGAGGCATGCGCCGCCAAAACCAACTTTGAAAGGAGTGCCCAATGGCCACCATTCACAGTATTATGGTAGCGGTCGATTTGTCCAGGTATTCGTTGCCCACGGCCCAATACGCGGTTCAGATGGCTTTCGACTTGAAAGCCGACCTGCTCTTTGTAAATGTTATCAATCAGCGGGACATTGATGCCGTGCAGAGCATCATGGCCACCTATGCTACCTTTGACTATGAAAAGTTTGTCAGCGACCGCATGCGAGAGCGCTTTGAATCCATGGCTGAACTTATCAAAAGATCAGGCGCAGATCCGGCCACAACCCGTTCCGTGGTGCGTATCGGCGTGCCGTATCAGAAGTTGTTGGAGGTCATTGATGAGGAGACTCCTGATTTGCTGATCATGGCCACCAAGGGGCGCTCTGATCTGGCGGATGTGGTCATGGGATCTTGCGCCCGGGCCATGTACCGGCGCAGCCCCATTCCGCTGTTGAGCATCCGGGGGGATAAGTTTTTTGATCAATAGCCCGGCGTGCGGGAATAGACGTTTGACGGCCTATCGCTATCATTAAATCTTACCTCGGAGGTAAAAGGAGACCCCACCATGTTAGTCAAATATTGGATGACAAAGGAAGTAATCACCGTGGCGCCGGGTGACTCCATGAAACGGGCCATGGATTTAATCAAGAAACACCAGATCCATCAGATGCCGGTGCTCAAAGACGGTAAGCTCAAAGGCATGCTCAGCGACGGGGATCTCAAACGCGCCTCGGCCTCGGATGCCACCACCTTGGATGTGCATGAGCTGATCTACCTGCTGGATAAGGTCAAGGTCTCTGATATTATGAGCAAGCCGGCCATCACGGTTCCCATCGACTATACTATCGAAGAGGCGGCCGAACTACTTCTGAAAAATAAGATTTCCGGCATGCCGGCCGTATCCGCCGATGGCAACCTTCAAGGCATCATCACCCAAAGCGATTTATTCCGGGCGCTGGTGTCTTTGACCGGACTGCAAGACCGCGGCCTGCATATCGCCATTTTGCTGGAGGACCGGCCGGGTTCGATCATGGAAGTCGCCAATGTGGTGCGCAACTCAGGCGGCAAGATGACCAGTATTTTGACTTCCTATAAGCGCTGTCCGCCCGGATATCGCAGGGTCTATTTCAGGGTGTACGAGATTGACCGCGGTGTGGTCAGTCAGATGCTTGACAACATTGGCCGTATCGCTCAACTGCTGTATGTGGTGGATCACCGAGAAAACAGGCGCACGATCTACAACGAGTAGTCATTTGAAAACGAGAGCCCCCTTTTTTCTGAAGTATACATAGGGGCAAGAGCTTATCCACGAAATACTACACCAGTTTGGTCGGAGAAAATCTGTTTTAAGGACGGCTTGTAATTTATTGGGATGCCCCAGTGTCTCAATTGGCATCCAATACCTGTCTCACGGCCAAAGCAATCTCTTTCATGCCGAATGGTTTGTTGAGAAAGGCTCCCGCCCCCAGCTCCAAGGCCTCCTTGACCCGGGCTGTTTCTGAAAACCCGCTGACAATCAAGGCCTTCTGATGCGGCCGGATGGACAATATCTTCCGATAGATCGCCAATCCATCGATGTCCGCCCCCATAACCATATCCAATACTATCAAATCGGGGGGCGTCTGGGTCGTAAAGTCAAACGCCTCTTGCGGACTTTCCGCCACGGTGACGGAGTAGCCCAGTCGGGCGAGCATCTGCGTGGCAATATCGCGGTGGTCGTCTTCGTCATCCACCAGCAGTATAGTCTCACCGTGACCCATCATGTTGGTGATGTCGGGAACACTGCCTTGCTGGATGCGAACCTCTTTGGTGGCGGGGATGAATATGCGCACAGTGGTGCCTTTGCCCACTTCGCTTTCGATTTCAATGTGCCCTTTATGCTCCTGAATCGTGGCCCACACAATAGCCATGCCCAATCCGGTGCCGCTGCGCCCCATGACTTTCTTGGTGAAGAATGGCTCGAAAATATGCTCCAGATCTTCCTTGGCTATGCCCACGCCATTGTCTTTAACCGTCAGCACCACAAAGGGACCCACCTCCGTGACTTGACCTTTGCCCATGGGGGCCGTGGGCTGGTTGCGGGTGGTGATTTCGATTTCGCCACCGGAAGGCATGGCTTCGGCCGCATTGATTACAATGTTCATCAAGGTTTTGGTCATGTGAACGGCCGATCCCCGCACCGCGTTGAGATGGTCATCCAGCGTGGTTTTGATGCGCAGCGTGGGGTGATTGATCAGTGTGTTTTCGCACTCCGGGCTCTTGATGAATTCTTTGACAACGGTATTGATGTCGATGACTTCCGTAAATTGGAGCCCGAGGCGCGCCAAGGTTAAAAGGTCATGGACGATGGCGGTGGCGCGGGCGCCGGCCGCTTTGATCTTGTTCAATGGCTCGTAGATGTTGCTCTCAGGGGTGATATCCATGAGAAGTAAATCAGGATAGCTCACAATGGCCGATAAAATGTTGCTCAAATCATGAGCAACACCACCGGCAAGGGTTCCCATGGCTTCCAGCCGCTGGGACTTACGCAGTTTCTCTTCGAGCTTCTTGCTCTCTGATATGTCGATCAGGACGCATCTTCCTTCTATCAGCTGGCCTTGGCTATCGCGAAATGGCTCCATGGAGAGATTGGCCCATACAGTCTGCGCGGTTTTGCGGACCAGCTTTACTTCTTCGCTGTGAATGGCCTGACCGCGTTGCAAGGCTTGATAAATCCACTGACCGCGGGCGCGATTGCCGTGGTCGTTGGAAAAGTAATCCAGCCAGGACGATCCCAGCAGTTGCGCACGGGTGTAGCCCAACAGGCGCGTGGCCGCCAGGTTGCAATTGATGATGGCGGCCGTGTCCGGGTTGATTGAAAAATAAGCCACCGGGGCGTTGTCGTACAGGCTGCGGTAACGCTCTTCACTTTCCTGTAGCTTTTTGTTGGCCATTACACTGAAGATGCTGACCGCGGTTTGATAAGCGACCCCCATGAGCAGGTTCATATCGCTTTGATTCAGCGGCCGTTTGCCTTTGAAGTTATCGACGGCCATAATGCCAAGCGACTGGTTTTCATATACGATGGGCAGGCAAATCAGACTTGAGGCGCCAATTTGCTGAATAAACTCGCGACTGCGCTCTGAAAATGTTTCCTTGACCGCACTGACGTCATCCAAGAGAATGGGGGATTGTTCGTTGAAGACCTGGATGAAAACCCCCTTGGCTTCGGGATTGTCCAGGCGGAAGTTGGTTTTTTTCAATATCTCCGTTTTTTCTTCGTCAAAACCATAGCTGGCCATGTATGACAGGCGTCGGCTGGCTTGGTCGGCTATCATGATTAGACCGCGATCGAAATCCAGATATCGCTGGATGTTCTCCATAACCACCTGGGTCAACTGTTTCAGGTCCAGCAGCTCGGAAGTGGCTTGCCCGATCTTTTGGACCAGCAGCAGGCCCCGGTAGCGGAAGTCGATCTCTTTTATGTGATCTTCGGCGGCATTGCCTTGCAGTTGGATGGTATGCACCAGTTCCCGGCGTTCCAGAACGCGCGATCGCAAACAAATCCCCGTAAGTATCACCGTGCCGGCCGCCACGGCCAGGGGCCAATACACCATGTGCAGGGTCAAAGCGACGATGGGTGAAATAATGGCGGCCAAGACGGCGCCGATCCAAAAATAGCGCCGCCACCGCCTGTGTGTGGGTTCCTCCCAGGAGACTTCGTAGCGGCAATGAGGGGCCCCTTCATGGATGCACTGGTCGTGGTGGACAGTGGCAAGCTTCCCGGAGAACAGGGATGCCAGTGCTTCGAAAAAACCGGTGCGGGTCCCGCATTGGAAGGGTTGCTCCGTTACACCATCCTTGAGGGTCGCAATGATTTCTACCCGGTTAGCCGCCAGTTTGCGTGCCTTTAGAATGGCGGCGCGGCTTAACATCGGATAGAGCTTGGTCAGTAAAAGGTAGATCGAGGAGATATTTAGCAAACCTAAGACATGTTGCTTCACTGCGCCGGTGGCATCGGAAGTGACGCTAAATCTTCCCGCTTCGCGAGAGATGTCTTTATTTTGGGTGGCATTGAGAATGCCTAGATAAAATTTTTCAATTTGATTCTGATCAAACCAATGACCAGGGTCATCAATTTCTATTCGGGCGATCCCGGCCTCGTTGAGGATGGGCTTCAAATCGATGGAAGGGTAGTGATGTTCGAGGTAGGAAACATACAATTTGATAATTCTGCTATTGTACAGGAGGGGCAAATTTTCCATATCCGTCACATCAGCTTTTTTTAAAGAGCTCAGTTAAACCGTTGCCGAACCTGGGGGTGATGGTCGCCTTTCCTAAAATCTACTTCCAATGATAAATTTTCGACACCGTGGGGTTTATAGAAGCGTAACCCTCTATGTTAGAACTCGGTCCGCAGAAATGGCCTCTCACCAGCATTGCAGGAGACACCCTGAAGATGATTTCGCGCATGCAGCAATTTCTGGGGAATGGGGTTTGCGCCAAGATCCGGCCGTGGCATCATGCCGTGACCTTCAGGCTTGGCAGTCGGCAAGGGACTGACGAAGACCGATTTCCGGCCTCCTGAGTAGCCGGATGGGTTAAGGGTTCATCCAATGAACGATCCGAACTATTTGTTTTATCCACGAAAAATAGGCGTTTTGTCAAGGCATAAAATCTATCATTATGATAGATAGGCCATGGCGTTTGATCAGGTGAGTTCTGAGAAGCAGAAGTATAACGGCATTTAAACCCGAATTTCGGATCTGTTTTTTTCCGCCTTGGTCAGCTCCAAGCCCGAACAGAACGCGCGGCGGTTGATGTCCATGAATTGGCCTGGGACATGGCGGGCCAAGACCGTAAGAACCGATTCGGGGCGTACTAATGGACGTAGGCCAAGCAGGGCGCCCAGCATACAGGAGTTGAGGACCATGAGATTACCAATCTGGGCTGATACGGTGTCATGCATTGGCACTTGTTGCTGAATGGCGTCGACTTTGCGTTCAATTTTCACATAGTGCGGATCAGTGAGCAGCAATCCTCCCGGCCGGATGGTGGCCGCATAAAGGGAATAAGCTTCCTGGGTCAGGCATACAAGAATATTGGGCTGGACGACCATGGGGTAGTTGATGGGCGCATCGGAAATTATGACTTCCGCCCGGGTGGCGCCCCCACGTGCGGCCGCGCCGTAGGATTGGGTTTGAACGGCCATCAGGCCATCGTGCAGTACGGCCGCCTCGGCCAGGATGATCGCCGCGGTCACCACCCCCTGTCCTCCAGATCCTGAAAAAACCAGACGTGTTCGATTCATGGCGATCGGCCTCACTCTTTGGTTTGGGAGTTGGCGGACTGGGCTTTCTGCAAGATCTTTTCATATTGGCTGCAGTATTCCGGCTTATCGACCTGCATGAAGATGCCACGTTCAATCAGAGAGGGATCGTTTTGTTTGGCCTTGGAGCCGAGGGGAGTGGTTCGCTCCTTATACCAGTTCAACATCTCCACGGCCCCTCCCATCTTGTTCTTGCGACCAAAATAGGTGGGACATTGGGATAGAATTTCCACCACGGAGAAACCGTCATGCAAAATCGCCTGCCGGATCAGGTCGATCATCTCCTTGACATGAAAGGTGGTGGTCCGGGCCACGAAGCTGGCGCCGGCCGCAGTCGCTAATGCTGCTACGTCAAAATCCGGATCGATGTTGGCATAGGGTGCGGTGGTGGCGGTCATACCGCAGCCCGACAGAGGCGAAAACTGCCCTCCCGTCATTCCATAGATGCGGTTGTTCATCACCAAGGCGGTCATGGCGATATTGCGGCGCGCGGCATGAATAAAATGGTTGCCGCCAATGGCCAGGGCATCCCCATCGCCCATGGGCACAATCACATTGAGCTCCGGCTTGCTCAATTTGATGCCGGTGGCAAAGGCCAGGGCCCGCCCATGCAAAGTGTGCAAGGTGTGAAAATCCAGATACCCGGTGATGCGGGAGGAACACCCAATGCCCGACACCATGACGATTTCATTGCGGCTCAGCCCGAGGCTTTCAATGGCCCGGATCAAGCCGTTCAACACCGTGCCGTGACCGCAGCCCGCGCACCAGATGTGCGGGAAAAAGCGTTCGCGCAAGTATTTATGGATGGACATCGGAACCTCCATCACCATGGCAAGAAATTCAGATCCCCTTGCCCTCAATTAACCGCAGCGCCTGCCGAATATCGGTGGGTGTGATAAAGACGCCGTCCAAGCGGTTCACTAAAAACACATTGCTCGGATTGGTCAGTGCTTTGCGCACTTCGTGCAGGATATGGCCCATGTTCATCTCCACCACTATGACCCGTTTGGCGCGACCGACCGCTTCGCCGACAATGTCATGGGGAAAGGGCCACAGGGTTTGCAGCTCCAGCAGGCCAAACTTTTGCCCCTTGCGTCGCGCGCTTTCCACCACATGCAAGGCCGAGCGGGCCGACGCGCCATAAGAAACCAGCACCGTGCGGGCATCGTCGATATAATAGGCTTTGTAGCGCGCGATATTGTCCACGTTGCTTTCGATTTTATCCACCAGGTGCCGGATCAACCCATGCACCACTTTAGGATTTTCCGATGGAAAGCCCCACATGTCATGGTAGAGACCGGTGACGTTGTAACGATGCACTCCGCCGAAATCGGACATGGGCAGACGGCCATCTTCTCTGGGCAGATAAGGGTGGTAATCCACGCCACCGGGCACCGAGGTGCGCAAACGCTCCACCAAGGCCAGTTCGCCGGGCTGGGGCAGTATTATTCGTTCGCGCATGTGTCCCACCACCTCATCGAACAGCAATACCACCGGGGTGCGGAAGGTCTCGGCCATGTTAAAGGCTTCCACGGTGATGGCAAACACATCCTGATGATTGGAGGCGGTCAAGGCAATGATGGCATGATCACCATGGGTACCCCAGCGGGCCTGATTGACATCTCCCTGGCTCATGTGAGTCGGCAAGCCGGTCGACGGGCCGCCGCGCTGCACATTGACGATCACGCAAGGGATTTCCGCCATGACCGCAAATCCCAGCGCCTCCTGCATCAGCGAAAATCCAGGACCACTGGTGGCGGTGAGCACTTTGCGGCCGGTCAGGGAGGCGCCGATGATGGCACACATGGAGGCGATCTCATCCTCCATCTGGATGAACCGGCCCCCCTGGCGTGGCAGGCGATACGATAGTTGTTCAGCGATTTCCGATGACGGGGTGATGGGGTAGCCGGCAAAAAACTCCAGGCCGGCATAGAGAGCACCTTCCACGCAGGCTTCATTGCCTTGCATAAAGCGGACAGCGCCGGGCATCGGCAGGCTCCTCCCATTGGGCGTTCACGGGGTGCATGGGCCCCGCGGATGGCAAGCCATCTCAACAAAGTCTTTTGGCCCCAACGCTTTGTTGGCGGCAAAATTTAAATCTTCGAAAAACTTAAGCATGTCTTCGGATTAACTTCTGCTTCCGCCTCGATTTTGAATCAAAATTCTTTTTTGAGCTGGCGGGGCGATCTCATTGTCTTCTGGCGCGATCTCTACCTCGATCGCCAAGTCAGGACACCGCAGCGCGCACAAGCTGCAAGCAATACAATCCTCAATGCGTACGGCGACGGCTTTCTCCTCATGGTCTAGTTCCAATACTTTGGCCGGGCAGAAGGCCACACAAATTCCACATCCTTTGCACCAGGGTCGATTGATGGTGAGTGCTTTCAACTTGGGTTTGGACATGCGCTATCCTGTCGAGTCGCGGCAGTCGAAGCATAAGCTGCGGCTATCATTCATTTATGGCATCATCATAAGGCCAATCATGGAAATAGGCAATCGAAACCAATTCTCGCAATCTCAGAAGATTTGTGCTAAAAATGATCAAAGGAAGGAGGCGACCCATCCGCCCGCTCATTTTGCCCGGCAATTGAAATGGCGCTCGCATTGATTCCCACGGCAGCGATTCCTTCCGTCCACCTTCTTGCCGCTGTGGGTGCTTACCTGGCAGGCGCCGTCAAAGGAGAATAGTAATGGCAGTTGAAGAAAAACGGCTTTACCCACGTCTTTCACTCAAACTGGAAGACGGCTGTTTCGGACATTTCAAGCTGGCCAATGGCGAAAGTCTCTCGGTACCCATCATTAATCTCAGTGCCGGTGGTATCAATGTGATCGTGCCCCAAAAGATGGTTCATAAAATCAAGGAGGGCGATCTGTTGATGCTGAAAAAAATTGCCGGCGCCGCCAGTCTGCAGTTTCTCAATGACATTAAAGCCGATATCCGCTGGATCAAGCCGCTGGAGCGTTCTGATTATCTCTCGGTGGGTTGTCGCTTCAAGGAACTCTCCGAACCCGTGCGGCAACAGCTGGGACGCTTTGTGGACGCCGAACGCATGGCACGCGGGCAATACACTTAATTGAGCCTTAGAAGGAATTGACGCCTCCTGCTATGAGCGCTCCCAAAGCAAAAGAGATCAGTTGTCGCATCACCCGCACCATTCTCATGTACGTGCGCGAGTCCAATGGGGGCTCCCTCGGGCCTTTGCTTGATGGCCTGGAACATGATGAAACCTATCTCTCCGATATGAACAACTGGGTGTCGCACGCATTTTTGCAGACACTCTATGAACGCATGATTGCCATTCTGGATGATCCCGATGCCGTGTACAAAATGTGCCTGGCCTCCGATCGTTTTCATTCCTTGGGATTTTTAGATCGCGTGGTGCGCTTGCTGGGAAATCCCAAAATTATTTACTCCCAGGCTCACAAGTATAATCGTCTGCTCAAACTCAATGGCGACTTCTTTGTAAGGGAGACCGGTCCTTCCTGGATGGTGATGGAAGATTGCTACCACGACGGCAATCAAAAGACGCGTCATGACTGTGACTACACCCGGGGTGTTCTGACCGGCATCCCTACGCTGTTCGGTCTGCCGCCGGCCCAAATTGAAGAGCTGCGATGTCAGGTCCGCCCTGAAAAATATGGTACCCGTATCTGGCCGGACAGCCCCACTTATGGCGCCCAGGGGTGCTTGTATCGCGTTCATTTCGGCACGGCGGCCAGACCGGCGTTGTGGCATCGGCTGATGGGCCGATCCGGTGTTTACGAGCAAGCCATTGAAGACCTGCTGGACGCCAACCGCACCATCCAGGAGAAGTATAATCAGGTGATCCAGTTGGCCGCGGATCTGGATTCGGCCAACAAGCAGCTGCTGGAGTCCAAGCAGCAGATCGAGCAAAGCAAGGCCGAACTGGAAACCTCCGAGCGCAGGTACCGGATTCTGGCTGAAAATGTTTCGGACATTATCTGGACCCTGGATCTTGCTACGATGCGGTTTGACTATGTCAGCCCATCCGTTGAAAAAGTCCAGGGATATACGGCTGAGGAAATTATTAAAAAAGAGATGGGTCAAACCATCTCTGCCGATGGGCTGAATCGCGCCCTGTTGATTTTGGAAGCGGAACTTTCAAGGGAACATCAACCAGGGAGCGATCCTAACCGCTATCGCACCATAGAAGTGGATTTGTTGTGCAAGGATGGCACCTCGGTGCCCACCGAAGTGCGCATGACCTTCATCCGGGATGAGATGGGCAAACCGGTGGGGGTGCTTGGCGTGACCCGCGATATTCGCGCGCGCAAAGCTGCCCAGGCGGCTTTGAGCGCCGAAAAGGAGCGTTTGGCGGTCACCTTGCGCAGTATTGGCGACGGAGTCATCACCACCGACCGTGATGGAGCCATCACCCTCATCAACCCGGTGGCCGAGCGCTTGACCGGCTGGTCTGAGGCCGAGGCTCTGGGAAAGCCGTTGAAGGAAGTATTTCAGCTCATTGATTCCCGTGATCGGCGGCCCATTGAGGAGCCGGTTCCCGCCGCGCCCGACAGTGGAATGGCCGGTAATGCCGTCATGGATTGCCATTTGATCGGCCGTCATGGAGCAGAGAATCTCATCTCCCATAGTGGCGCTCCCATCCTGGACGGCGATAACCAAATCATCGGCCAGGTCGTGGTGTTTCGCAATATCACCGAACACCGCAGGACCGAAAAGGAGATGCAAAAGGTCGAGAAATTGGAATCACTGGGCATGTTGGCCGGTGGTATTGCCCATGACTTCAATAATTTCCTGTCTGGCATTATTGGTAATCTTTCCCTGATTAAAATGGACGTCTTGCCTGGGGAGCGGGTCTACCGGCGTCTCCAGGAGATGGAGAAGGCGGCCCTGCGCGCCAAGGCCCTGACCCAGCAACTGCTTACCTTTGCCAAAGGAGGCGATCCCATCAAACGCACAGCCGAATTAACCAAACTGATTCAGGAGGCGGCCCAGTTTGCGGCCAGGGGCTCCAATGTCCTGTGTACCTTTGATTTCAAGGATGGCGAGCTCTTTGCGGATATCGATGAGGGTCAAATCGTGCAGGTGATCCACAACCTCATCCTCAATGCCGTTCAGGCCATGCCCGAAGGTGGGACCATCCAGGTGCGGGCTGAAAGCACCCTGATAACGCCAGAGAGCCGCGTAGCACTCAAGCCAGGAACTTACGCCCTTCTGACCATTCAGGACCACGGGATCGGCATCAAGGCCCAGCACATCAAGAAGATCTTCGATCCCTATTTTACGACCAAACAAAAGGGCAGCGGTTTGGGCTTGGCCGTAGCGTACTCCGTCATCGACAAACACGACGGACAGATCACCGTGGAGTCCCAGATCGGCGTAGGCACCACCTTTCACATCTACCTGCCTTCGGTATCGTCGTCGGATGATCCCATGATCGATGATGCCCCTGACATTGAAACCGGCAGCGGCCGCATCCTGGTCATGGATGATGAAGATTTTATCCGCGAGCTGGCCGAAGAGATGTTGGTTACCGTTGGATACGAGGTCGGATCCGCCAAAAACGGCGAAGAGGCCATCGCCCTTTACCAGGCGGAGATGACCGCCGGGCGGCCCTTCGATGTCGTTATCCTGGATTTGACCGTGCCGGGCGGCATGGGCGGGCAGGAAGCCATGAAACATCTGCTGGCCACTGATCCGCAAGTCAAAGCCATCGTCTCCAGCGGGTACTCCAATGATCCCATAATGGCCAACTTCAAGTCCTACGGGTTTCAGGGTGCGGTGCAAAAGCCTTACCGCGTGCAGGATCTTGTGGCTGTGTTGAACTCGGTTTTAAAAAAGGCATAGCCGTCGAATCCCGGCGGGGGGCGATCCTTTCATGGGGCGCCAACTGAGTAATC
This sequence comes from Deltaproteobacteria bacterium, assembly GCA_021824175.1. Lineage (GTDB taxonomy): Bacteria > Desulfobacterota > Desulfobacteria > Desulfobacterales > Desulfosarcinaceae > Desulfatitalea. Next base: position 33,451 of record JAKALP010000038.1, on the reverse strand, counting down.
TGCCGAAGTGGACCGGGCCTGTTCACAAGGGGGGGGCGCCGGGCTCGAATAATTCGCGCAAGAAATGGAAGTCAGCGGATACATTGTCCTCGAAGATAAAAAGAGCATCGGATTACTTCACCGCGGGTCCAATGTGTTCCACCACGATTTGATCCCCATCCGCCCAAAAGCGCACATTCAGATCCCATAAATGCATGCCGAAATGCTTTTCTGCGTTGCTGTGTTTGTAGGCCGGCCGTGGGTCCTGAGCCAGGAGGCCGATGATCAAGGTCCTGAGGTTGGGATAGGCCGTTGGGTCGGCCTGCCGACATGCCTGTTCGGCTTGGTCCGAGAACACCACCGGCTTGGGGGCCGGAGCTTCGGGAGCATATCCGGCCGTAGCATCAGGGATGGCGTCGGCGTAGGGCAGGTATGGCTTAATGTCCAGCACAGGGGTGGCGTTGAGCAAGTCGATGCCTCCCAAAGTCAAAAGCAGGCGCCCTTTCTTCCTTTCGATAGAAAGCAGTCTTACTACCGATTGGCCGATGGGGTTGGGTCGGAACCCTGAGCGGCTGGCGAAGACGCCTACACGACGATTGCCGCCCAAGCGCGGTGGACGGACCGTGGCTTTCCAGGCAAGGCCGTAACATTCGTGGAAGACAAACAGAATCCAGAGGTGGGAGAAACTTTCCAAACCTCGAAAAGCCTCGCGTTGATCATAGGGGGGAATGATTTCCAAGCAGGCGCAAGCCTCGGGCACCAGGCCCGGTTGGCGGGGGATACCGAATTTTTCTTGAAAGCAGGAACTTATCCATCCAATGGGTTCAAAAGCAAATGACATGGCCCAATTCTCCCTTGACATGGCAGTGCGTTCGTTTGAAAATCTTCATGTTTCTCGTGGCGTACTGCTTCGATTCATTGCTTCAAGATGCAACCATAAGGATGGCGCATATGTTTAATCCAGAAAGATTATTGGGTGGATTACTGCAAAGCGGCATGCGACGCAAGGGCGGCCTGGGCTCCCTGATTTCCAGCGGCGCGGCCCTGGGTCTGGTGGGAGTGGCGTGGGAAGCCGTCGAGCACTATATGAACAAGTCCCAAGGAGCCGCGGCCCCATCCGGGGCACCGCCCATGGCCCCGCCCGGCCTCCCAGGGACAACACCCGCTCCGCCGCCACCACCGCCCGGTGCCACGGTCGCGGCACTCCCGCCGTTGCCCCAAGCCAGCCAAAAGGCTCCACCACCAACCGCCGTCGAGCGCCAAAGCGATGCCATGCTCTTGATCCAGGCCATGATTGCCGCCGCCAATGCGGATGGCACCATCGATGCCCAGGAGCGATCTAAAATATTGGGTAAACTGAAAAGCATCCAGCTCAGCGAGGAAGAACACCAATTCATCTTGCACGAATTGCTTGAGCCCAAGTCCCTGCCAGCCATAATCGATGCGGTCACCTCCCCGGAGCTGGCCCGGCAGGTATATCTGGTTTCAGTCCTGGCCATTGAGGTGGATACGGACGAAGAGATCGACTATCTGCAGGCGCTGGCCCAAGGCCTTCAATTGGACCCGCAGACGATCCAATCGTTGCATCAGCAGGCGGGAGTGGAAGTAGTATTTTGATCTTTGGCGCTAGATTAGGAGAAAAATATGACCCAATGGTATTTGAGTTATGATGGCAATCAGATCGGTCCCATGGATCAGGCCCAGGCCGCGGCCCAGGCGCGCAAGAATCCAAACGGGTATGCCTGGCGGGAAGGTTTTGCCGAGTGGGTGGCTATCGACAAAATTTCCGAATTGACGGCGTCCGCCCCCCAAGCGCCCATGCCGCCGCCGGCCGCCGTGCCGCGCCGCGCCGACGAAATTGATTATAAGATCATGGGCACCGAGATGCAGTTCGTGGAAATCGAGCTGGATCCCGGTGAGAGCGCCGTGGCCGAAGCCGGTGCCATGATGTACAAGGACAGCCGGGTCGAGATGCAAACCATTTTCGGTGATGGCTCCGCCGGCACTATCGGCGGCGGTTTCATGGATAAACTGTTGGGGGCCGGCAAGCGATTGCTAACCGGCGAATCCCTGTTTATGACGGTCTTTACCCATAAAGGGCAGGGTAAAGCCCGTGTGGCCTTTGGCGCGCCTTATCCGGGCAACATCATCCCCGTGCATCTGAAAAATGTGGGCGGCAAGCTCATCTGCCAGAAAGACAGCTTCTTGTGCGCCGCCAAAGGGGTCGCCATCGGCATTTACTTCCAGCGCAAGATTCTTACCGGTTTGTTCGGCGGCGAAGGTTTCATCATGCAAAAACTGGAGGGCGACGGCATGGTGTTCACGCATGCCGGCGGCACCATTGTGGAGCGGACCCTGGCGGCGGGCGATGTGCTGCATGTGGATACGGGATGCATCGTGGCCCTGGAGCCCAGCGTCCAGTTTGATATTCAGCAGGTCGGTGGCATCAAATCGGCCCTGTTCGGCGGCGAAGGGCTATTCTTTGCCATTCTTCAAGGGCCCGGCAAGATCTGGCTGCAATCGCTGCCATTCTCGCGGTTGGCCGGCCGCATGCTCCAAGCCGCGCCCCAACGCGGCGGCAGCAAAGGGGAAGGCTCTATTTTAGGTTCGCTGGGCAATCTTCTGGATGGAGATAATGGATGATCGATATCGCGATTCCCGGATTCGGTGAGCTTCACCTGGCCCATTTGGTGATGGATTACAACGGTACTTTGGCGGTGGATGGCAGACTCATGCCTGGTGTGGCCCAACGATTCAAAGTATTGAGCAAAGAACTTGCGTTACATGTGATCACCGCGGATACATTCGGCAGGGTGAAGGCCGAGTTGGATGGTTTGGACCTCACCCTGCGAATTCTTCCCCAGCAACATCAGGATCAAGCCAAACTAGAATATGTCCAACAGCTCGGGGCAAATACTACCGTCGCGGTGGGCAACGGCCGCAATGATCGTCTGATGCTTCAGGAGGCGGCGTTAGGCATCGCCGTTATTCTTTCGGAAGGTGCCGCCGGCAAAACGCTGGCCGCGGCCGATGTCATTTGCACCAGCATCGAAGATGCGCTGGATTTGCTGTGCCAGCCGCTGCGATTGACGGCCACGATACGTTGTTGACCTAAGTACACACGGTAGTAATTACGATGGCGTATAGTTTCACCACAGACACAAGGCACAAAGGGACTAAGGGACAAAGGGACTGAGGCGCAGAGGCGCAGAAGCACAAATTCTATTTTGTCCCTTAGTCCCTTTGTCCCTTAGTCCCTTTGTGCCTTACGGTTACGAATAAACTAACCAGCGATACGTCACCGAATTTATGCCATAGAGCACTAAGGCTGCCACCCCATGGCGGGTATCGATTTAAGCAATGGGTTTTGGCTCGCCCCTATTACTTCCCTATTTTTTAAGATGGCTTGTATTTACTTGATGGCATGCATTGGCCGTATGCTGAACGCAAGGTCGCAGTTTTAAGTCTTACGACACCTTCTGCAATATTCCTTCTTCGCGTTGTTTGCCAAATACATAGGCTTTGCGGTGATAGCGTTTGAAAGCGTCCACAATGTCTACTTCAAAATGCTGCTCACTCTCCTTGGCCAGCAGATGAAAAGCTACTTCCAGGGGCAGCGGTTCGCGGTAATGGCGTTTGGCGGTGATGGCTTCGAAGAAATCGGCCACCGCGATAATGCGCGCCCCCAAAGGAATCTCTTCTCCCTTCAACCCCAACGGGTATCCGCTGCCATCCACTTTCTCGTGGTGGGCGCCGGCAATCTCCGGCACCGGCTTCAGATGGCCGCTGAAATTGATCTGCTCCAATATCTCCTTCGATTTCGAGGCATGGGTCTTGACGATCTCATACTCTTCGCGGGTCAAGCGGCCCGGCTTTTTGAGGATGGCGTCCGGCACGCCGATTTTGCCGTAATCGTGCAATAACGCGGCTACGCGCACGGCTTCGCAATACTCCTTGTCTAAATTCAATTCACTGCAAATCCCAAGAGCGTATTCGGTTACCTTGGCGGAATGGCCGGCCGTCAGGGGGTCCCTGGCATCGATGCTGGCGGCCAAGGCTTGCAGGATGGACTGTATCTGGCGATTGCGATCGTCCAGCAGTTCGACGTTGCGCAGGCTGATGCCGATGACATGGGCAATGCCCAGCAGCAGACTCAAATCGGATTCCACTAAGGGTTTTTTGGATTTGATATTGTCTACGACCAGCACGCCCAACGAGTTGCTTTCACACACAATGGGGCAGCAAATAAAGGATTGCGAGCCCATTTCATTGGCAAACTCCTTGCTGCGGGGGCTGAGCCGTTCGGTGACTTCCTTAATGTCGCTGATGATAAAGGGTTTCTGCTCTTTAAAACTAGAGACGAACAATCCGGCGGCATCCTGGCGGTCCAGATGGAAGGCGGTCTTTTTTAACAATTTGAGTTTTTCTTCGTTGTACCCGAAACCGGCCCGGAACACCAGGCGGGAGCTTTCAGGATTGGCCAGCAAGATCGCGCCACGATCATAGTTGAGCCTTTTTTTGAAGAGCTGGACCACCTGGGCCAGTACATCTTCGATATTGGTCTGGCTGGTGATGGTTTCGCCGATTTCATTGGTCAAACGAGCATTGTTATAGTTGGCGTCGATTTGCTCCACCAGTTCGTTGGATGTGTGTTGAAAATTGGCGATGATCGATTTGATCTCATGTTTTTCCTGTTGCTCGGAGATAATGGAGAGAATGAAAAAAAGTGCTGCCGCCATGGGAACAATCGCGGTCATGGCCCGGTGTTCCAGAAAGACTCCGAAGATAAGGCATATCGAAATCAAGGCGAGGAACGTGATGTTGCGGGCCAGTTTCCATACCGTAGAAGTTTGAATATCCCATGTGATCAGGTAACGGCACACTTCGCCGCCCTTGAACATGCACTGGGGATGTTCAATGCGCGGCAGGCTGGTGTTAAACATTTCGGCGATTGCTTCCCAGAACCCGATGCGGGTTTCGCACTGGAAGGGTTTTTCCTGAACACCCGGACGTGGAGCGACCGTGATTTCAATGCAGTTGTGAGAAATCCGGCGCGACTCATAAATGGAAGATTTAGTCAAGCGGGTCGTGGCCTGTCCAACGCGTTCATACACTTTGGCAGGCCCAAGCAGGCCCAAGGCATATTGACGCATGACCCCCATGGCCTCCGGCGATGCGGCAAAGCGGCCCGCTTCCTGGGAAATGTGCGGGTTTCCACTCTTCTGCTGGACAATGGCAACGAAGCGATCAATTTGCTGCTGGCTGAACCAGTGACCCTGGTCATTGATCTCATAGGCCTTCATGCCAGCATAATCGAGCACCTCATCGATATTGATGTAGCTGTATCGTCGTTTGAGCAGCTTGACGTAGTTGTCAACAATCCGGCTGTTGTAAAGACGATCGTCCAGAGGGGGGTGTTGTTCATGCATTATGGTTGAATTCCGCTCAATTTGAAGATCGTTAGTATTGGATGAACTTCAACAGGCGCTTCAAGTATCTAAAGTATGGATCTATATCATGTGTGTCATACACCCAGAGGGCATAGCTTTTTTCGGCATTGATGCCTATATGTGATGCTTCTTGCAAAGGGTAGAGTAAAATAGGTATTTCTTCTGTTTCATAAAGATGTGCGATGTGGTGAATAACGGTTGTATATACTTCGGGGGTTAAAATATTGCCATCCACGGCGATAAAGGTAACGGCATTGGTCAAATCGGACATGTTTAGTCCCAGTTCCGACACATTGGCCATCACCACGGCGCATAGCTTGGCGCGATAACGCAGAGCGAAAAGGTGCCGTTCCCTTTTCAAGCCGATATCCTGATAAGCTTCGATCATTGAGCTGCAATCGAATCGCTCTGGGCTTAAGTGCAGGCCTTTGAGCATCAGCCCGCCGGCACGCTTTTCGTAGAAGGTTTGCAGGTTAAGCAAATCTTCATGGGTGACTTTATCCAGTTCCCAATGGTCGGGCAGATGATCGTTTCCTGGGGGATTCGTTTTATTCACGCGATGGTGAAAATATGCAAAGGTGTCCACGGAGCAAATGGCGGGATCATTAATGTTGCGCGTGGCTCCGCCGAAAACATGTGAAGGGAATTTGTTTTCGGGCCGGAAATAGCACATGACATAATCCATTTTCATGGTGTGCAGGCGATGGGACTCGTGGATAAACCGCCCGCTCTGATTGAGCACCGTCAGACCGCCGCGATTGGACACGCTGCGCACGGCCGCATGATGATGCAACAGCCATGAGGATTCAAAAAGCCGCAATATGCCGGCATGGGCTAAGATGCGGCCGTTCTGCTGATAGATGAAATGCACCGCCACACTCGGATTGCTGTTATAAAGCTTTTCATAGGTGGCTTTGATTTTAGCCTTATTGGCTTTGATGAATTCATACTTTTCAGGGTAGATAAACCCGGTATCGAAGAAGAAATCCCATAATGCGTCTATATCAACCCGATTGCAGATGTAGGTGCTCGGATCCGTGGTCTGGTGCATCAATCCCAGCAGACGGATATGATCTTTGACGGCCATATCCAGAATGGTCAGGCCGCATCGGACCATGGGCACCCGTCCCTCGCCCAGTGGATTGCAATACACCACCTGGGCCAGGCACCGGAAAATGGTGCCATCGCCAAAAACCAGATCCAGCTTTGGTATAATCAAGCCGGGCAACAGCACCGCGCTCGATTGCTCCTCAAACACGCTAAAACCGGTTCCTGAAATGTCTTGGACCTTTAAGGTAACGGTTTTTCCAAAGAAAGGGTGTTCGAAAACCGCGTCTGGCGGTGGTGTGAGTTTATGCCGCGAGCTGCGAAATTCACGTGCTGGAAAACGGTGAATCTGACGATGAGTCGGCTCCAGAGTGAAATGCCGCACTTTCAACCCCTGGTCTTGTCTTGCGATGCGGCATTCGGCCGAATAGAGGTTTTTGTTCTCTTTGGCGAAGATGATGGTCACCGGGACATCGGCCTCGATCCAGCTAAAGTTCTGGGGAGGAGTGGTCTCAACGCTGACGCGGAATTGGGATGGGCTGCTGTCGACCAGTTGGCCGGAAAAAACAGCGCCGTTCTGTATCAAATGGGCTGTCACGCCGGAGCATTGATGGCGTTGAAGTTTACGGCTGCTGATTTCATTGCAGGTTTCCGGCAAAGCAAAGACAATTTGCTTCTCATCAATGCTTTTGACTTCCGGCAGAACCTCCAGGAATTGCTGGCCTTTGGGCACATGCAGATACTGAAAGGTGTAGGATTCGACCATTTGATTGAAATCAAACTCATCCGCCCACTGGCAGGATAGAATTTCATCATGGCAGGGCAAGGGATAGGCAAGGCGCACCATCTCCCGGTCGTACTTCATATGCCTGAAAACGACGAGAACATTGAGGTCTTTGAAATTGAGATTATTTAGCTTATTAATGAGCTGGCGGCGATTGATCTTCTTCTCGGAATAAAGCGCGTCATCATCAAATTCTACAGCAGGTTCCGGCTTGGTGAGGAGTTGCTTCTCTAATTGGCTGACTTCCACATTAGGGTGCTCTGATGTTGCCTGTTCTATCTTGCGCTCCATGCTCCCCCCCTGCAATGGTGCATGTTCACAAAAAAGGTCCGGCAGCTTCATCCGCGCCCAATGAAGTGCGAGTCACAACCCTGACAAAAAAATCAGATCAGTACCGTTTCGACGCAGTTTTTATTTATATTATGGTGATTTAGCACAGTTGTGCCATCGTGGCAAGATCAGATTGGTAATTCGTTGAATGGTTATTGGTCCCATCGGCGTTATGCCACCCGGCAGGCATGAGAATCCACCAATTAACGAATCAACTATTCAGCGATTAACGATTTCCTTCATAATACTTCACGATGGCATCGCACAAGCCGGGGATAGTGAAGGTCTTGGCCACGATGTCTGGTTGGAAGCCCAGCTTTTTGGCCGTTTCGGCAGTAATGTCGCCGATGCAGGCGATTTTGACCCCTGCCATGAGCGGTTCCGCTTTGTCAGCGGGTAATAGGGCTTTGAAATTTTGGACCGTGGAGGAGCTGGTAAATGTGATCATATCGACCCGCTGGCCTTGTAATTCTTCCAAGAGCTGATCAATGCTTTCTCCGGCCTGAATGGTTTGGTAGGCCTCGACTTCATGGACCTGGGCGCCCATCCGGGTAAGCTGCTCGGGCAATACCGTTCGGGCTTCCTTGGCCCGGGGCAGCAGCACGTGTTGTCCCTGTAACGAGGTTTGCGCAAAGGCCGCCACCACCGATTCCGCTTGATAGGTAGCCGGCAGGATATCGGTGCCCAATCCATATTCGCGCATTTTTGCAGCCGTGGCCGGGCCGATGGCCGCGGTTCGCAGTCGGCCCAAAGCGCGCACATCCAACCCTTTGAACGCCAAGCGCTCGAAAAACGACTCAACCCCATTGACGCTGGTAAAAATCAGCCAGTGAAATTGAGTCAGAGCCGCGATAGCCGCATCCAAAGGCGCCCAGCTTTTAGGTGGTACCACTTTGATGGTGGGGCATTCCAGGCAGTCGGCGCCTAATTCAGTGAGCTGCTCAACCAGATCGCTGGCCTGAGCCCTGGCCCGAGTCACCACGATCCGTTTGCCTAGTAAGGGCCGGCGTTCAAACCATTGCAGCGTGCTGCGTAGTTCCACTACATGTCCGACTACGATTATCGATGGCGCCGCCATCTTGGCGGCCTGGGCCCGTGCCACAATATTGTCAAGGGTGCCGGTCACGGTTCGTTGCCGGGTCGTAGTGCCCCAGCGCACCAGGGCCGCGGGCGTGTCGCCGGAACGACCGTGGCGGCGCAACTGCTCCACGATCAAGGGCAGGTTTTTAACCCCCATGAAAAAGACCAGGGTGCCGATGCCTTTGGCCAGGGATGGCCAGTCGATATTGGACCCGTCTTTGGTCGGATCTTCGTGGCCGGTGACAAAGGCCACCGTGGCTGTATATTGGCGATGGGTCAACGGAATGCCCGCGTAGGCCGGCGCTGCAATGGCCGAAGTAACGCCGGGCACAATCTCGAAGGGTATACCGGCGGCCACCAATACCTCCGCTTCTTCGCCGCCGCGTCCGAATATGAACGGGTCGCCGCCTTTAAGGCGGGTCACCTTATTCCCCGCACTGGCTTTGTCCACCAGGAGCTGGTTGATCTGCTCCTGGGCCATGGTATGATCGCCGCCTTTCTTGCCTACGTAGATGCGCTCGCAATCGGGGCGTGCATGGCTCAGAAGGGCCTCGGCCGCCAGATAGTCATAGATCAGCACATCCGCCTGGGCGATACAACGCCTTCCCTTCACGGTGATCAAATCGGGATCACCTGGGCCGGCGCCCACCAAGTAGACGATTCCTTTATTGGGCTTTTCCGCCATGGCCTTGTAACCTTTCCAAAATTTCATTTGCCCCTTGCGACAGCAAATCTTCCGCCAGGCGCGTTCCGATCTCTGCCGCGGTAGAAGCCGGCCCTTCTCCCCTGGTTCGGATGACGCGACGGCCATCCAACTCAGCCACCAGCCCCTCCATGACTATCTGGCCACTTTTTAAGGTGGCATGCCCGGCAATGGGGACTTGGCAGCCGCCTTCCAGCCGTTTCAGAAATGCGCGCTCAGCAATAACCGCCGTGTGCGTTTCCTCATGGTTGAGGGCTTTCATAATGGGAAGGGTCTTGGGATCATTTTCCCGGGTTTCAATACACAACGCACCTTGCCCCACTGCCGGCAACATCTGGTTTGTTTGCAAATAAGTACTGATGCGCTCGGCCCATCCCAAACGCAGCAAACCAGCCGCGGCCAGCACGATGGCATCCAGCCCCTCACCATCCAGTTTCTTAAGACGCGTGTCCAGGTTGCCCCGCAGCGGCACGATGGTGAAATCTGGCCGCAGGTGCAGCAATTGGGCGGCTCGGCGCAGACTGCTGGTGCCTATTCGCGCATTGGAAGGCAGCGTTTCTAGTAACGTATGATGATTACTGATGAGCGCATCCAGGGGATTTTCGCGTTGAGGCACGCCGCCAATAACCAGGCCTTCAGGAATTTCGGCCGGCATATCCTTCATGCTGTGGACCGCCAGATCGATCCGGCCGTCCAGCAATGCCTCCTCGATCTCTTTGACGAAAAGACCCTTGCCGCCCACTTTGGCCAGGGGCACATCCAGGATCTTGTCGCCCTGGGTTTTGATGATGGCCAATTCGACAGCTGTGTCGGGCCACCGTTTGGTGATAGTAGATTGGACCCAGCGGGCCTGCCACAGGGCCAGTTGGCTGCCCCGGGTGCCTAGGCGAAGGAGAGGCTTCATCAATGGCCGCATCCCGCGCAACTGGACGCTGAACAACCGCCGCAGGAGGAGGCCCCGGCCGAAGCGGAAACAGTTTGGCCGCCGGCGCCCTTTGAGACGAATCCGCAGCAGGACATCAGCTTGCACACCTTAGCGCTATTACATTTAGGGCATTTGGGGGTGTCCGATCCAAAGACCAGTTGTTCGAATTCTTGGCCACACTTTTTGCACTGATACTCATAAATTGGCATATTCGCTCTCCTTCACAGCCAGGCGCGATTGGCAGGGCGCGGCCATGGGTATTTTGGGCTTCAACATAAGAATGAAAGTCGGATCTGTATAGCCATTGCCACTTGAAAATGCAAGGTGGACCAGGCCCATGCCAGGGGTCATCCGGCGAAAAACGGTTTCCGCGATAGACCCATCAGTAAATCGCGCGGACTGGTCGCTGAGCTTAAGAAGTTGTGCGTGCCGGTGTTATCTTCCGAATTGATTTTGGCTATTCTGGCTCGCATCTAAAAACGGCACTGCGCCTATCGCCCCCAGATCTAAAATAACTCGCCAGCGTCGCAGTAATTCGGCTTGAATTTCCTCAACGCCGCGTTCAGCGGTGATGGTTATTTTTCCGGCGGCGCGATCCGCATGTCCCCCGCCAGAGCCCATCGCGCGGGTCAGGGCCTCGGCCAGTTCGCCGGCATGCCGATCTTGGGACCGTCCGCGCACGGTAATAAAGCAATCATTGCCGATGCGGGCTACGAGCAGTACGGCATGGACTTCGTCGCAGCGAATTAAGATGTCGGCCAGGCCGGCCATACCCGCTGGAGAATCGGCCTTGGTGGCCAAGCAGACGGCCGTACCGCCAATGAGCTGGGTGGATTCCAGGGCGTCGTGAAAGCGTTGGTAGAGTGTGCGGGGGTAGGGGGCATTTTGAATCTTAATTGCGAGATTGAAATCGATCTCTTTAGCCAGTCCGCGGACCGCGCGCTGATCAATGGGCGTCAGAATGGGCTGACGGGCAATATCCGAGGAAACCCCTAAAAAAAGGGCCGTGGAAAGTTTGGCTTTTGGATGAATGGATTGTTCCAGCAAGTAGGCGGTGACCAAGGTTGAACATGATGCGACGCCAGAGCGGACATCGCGGAAGAGGCTTCGTGGTTTGGCCTGGGCCGGAGGATGATGATCGATGACGGCCGCGGCCTTGATGCTCTGATTGCTCAGCAGATGATTGCCGTTACCAGGCTGGCAATCCACAAAAATCAGGGCCTCATCGCTAGTTGGCGCATAGGTTTCCACCAATTCAAGCGGTGGCTCCAGCAATTCGAGAAATTTAAGGTTTTCCGCCCGCAGGATGCTCCCGCCGGCCAGAACCCGGCAGGGAACCAAAATTTTGGATTCGATCAGGATTTTTAGCCCCCAGGCCGAGGCCATGGCATCCGGATCAGGGTAATTATGGGTGATAACGACCGCTCGATTGAACGTCGCAACGGCTTTTAAAAGTCGGTCCGAGCGTTTCACAATAGAATTGCTTCCATAGTCTTCGATCAACGTCGGAATTATCCGGCGCAGCATTGTTTCTTGGCCGCGGAGTTTTCCATTTGATCGCGGATCTCGGCAAGTTGGGCGGCTGCATCGTAGCCCTGAGCAGCGGCCGCTTCAAATTCAGCCAGGGCCGCCTCCATCTGGTTGTACTTCTGGTAGAGACGGGCCAGGCGCCACCGGTAAAGCCCGATATCCGGACACAAGGCCACGCTTTGACGGCAAAAGGTGAGGCAGATTTCCGGGTTTTCACCCTTTTGGTCATAGAGCGTGCCCAGAGCCGAAAGGGCGGCCGCATCGTTGGGGTTGAGTTTGACTGCTTTTTTCAGCGCCGAGATAGCCTCACGGGGCTGCCCCATGGCTTCCAGACACTGTCCCAGCAATGCGTATGCGGGCGCATAGGTGGGGTTGATTTTAAGTGCAGTTTTCAGCATGGGCACGGCCTCGGCGGGAGTGTTTTGTTCCCAAAGCAGCTTGCCGATATGAAACGGGATTTCAAAGGTGTTGGGATCGATGTGAAGGGCTTGACGGAAGCGTTCGAGCGCGCTTTGGGAATCTCCTTCAAGTTCGTCGAGCACGCCCAGATTAAAGATCGCCATGGCCTCATTGGGGGCCACGTGCAGGGCCTTCTGGAAGAATTCGCGCGCCCCGCCGCGGTCTTCTAAACGCGCCAGGCAGACGCCCAGGCTATTGAGCACATTTACATCCTTTGAGTTCAAGCGCAACGCGGTTCGATACTCGCGGACAGCCTCTTCCATTTGGCCATGCTGATAGTACTGATCGCCACAGATGTTCAGGCTGACGGAATCTAAACCCACTCTGCTGCCGGGGCCGAAAAAGGCAGCGTGATCCAACGCTTTGCAGCAATTTTGCATGGTGGCGGCGCGGTCGAAATCCAGCAGTGGGAATTGGGATAGGCCGATGGAGATGGTTTCCATGCACTCTTGCGCCAACTGGGTTTGAAGCCTGACGGCCAACTCGTTGGCTTCGGCCGTATCACAGGCCGGTACGGCACAGCCGTACAAATCGGTGCCCCAAGGATACCAGAACCCATTTTTTTCCTGGAGGGTTCTGGCAAGGCACGCTTCCAGGCTGGTTTGCACGGCTTGGCGATCGGCTTGGGCGCTCATCGGATCGATACACACGGCCAGCGCGGCAAAATTCTCCCAGGTCTCCAACCGGGTGCGTACTTCAGAGCTGATCTCGGGCGCGGGAAAGATGGAAGTACGATCCGGATGGGTGTGCCCCTCCTTTGCCTGGGGGGGGCGTGCTTCGGGACTCAGTGTCGACTCAGGTCCGGTGCGCAAGAACGATTGTGGATCGGCGGATTCCTTGGGTGCGTGCGAAGGCATAAGGGATTCTCCAAAACTTTCGTACTTGAAACCTTAGGTTGATATTATCGAATTGCTTTAAACGCGCTGACGATGATCTCGATCTCATCGTCTTGGATCGTGCGTGCGTCCATAATAAACAGATCGTTCTCAATACGCCCGATAATGGGTGGCCGATGCTTGCGCAACCCGCTCTCCAGGTCGTTGACGGATAGGCCGGTCGGGCGGATTGCCACGCAGCTGCTCGGCAGATCCAGCAAGGGCAAGGCCCCGCCACCCACTCTGGAGGCAAGGTCCATCCGCTCGACACTGATGCGGGAATCCACCAAAGCGCTTAAGGCCTGGGCCAGCAGATGGGCTCGCCGTTCAATTTCGGGCCGCTGGGCCAGCAGCATTCGCAAGGTCGGGATTTTCTGAACGGCACTGGCCTCATCGCGATAAAGCCGCAGGGTCGCTTCCAAGGCCGCCAAGGTCAGCTTGTCGATGCGCAGAGCCCGGGTCAGGGGATTGGCCTTGATGCGCTCCACCAGCGTGCGCTTTCCCACAATCAAACCGGCCTGGGGGCCGCCCAGGAGTTTGTCGCCGCTGAAGGTGATCACATCCACGCCCGCTTTGACCGAATCCTGGACCGTGGGTTCAGCCGTCAAACCGTAGCGGGTCAAATCAATCAGATTGCCGCTGCCCAAATCTTCCATCACCGGCAGCTGGAATTGGCGGCCCAAGGCGACCAGCTCATCCAAAGGCACGGTGGCCGTGAAGCCCACAATGCTGAAGTTGCTGGAGTGCACTTTGAGCAGCAGTCCCGTGGCGGTCGTAATGGCCTGCTGGTAATCGCGCAGATGGGTGCGGTTGGTGGTGCCCACCTCTTTGAGCAGGGCGCCGCTTTTGGCCATGACGTCGGGGATTCGAAATGAGCCCCCGATCTCCACCAGCTCACCCCGGGAGATAATCACTTCCTGGCCCCGGGCTAGCGTGTCGAGGCTGAGAAGCACGGCGCCAGCATTGTTGTTGACCGCCAGGGCTGCTTCAGCGCCGGTCATTTCACATAACAGGTCTTCCACGGCGCTATAGCGCGAACCGCGCCGTCCCAATTCAAGGTTGAATTCCAGATTGGAATAGCGGGCGGCCACGGCCGCCACATGGTCGAGCGCTTCCTGCGCCAGACAGGAACGCCCCAGGTTGGTGTGGACCACCACGCCGGTGGCATTGATGGTTCGCTTCAAATTATAGGCCTGTAGCTTAGCGACGCGGCGGATTACCTGTGGGATCAGGTGATCAGAGCGCAAATGATCCGGATTGAAGGCGGCATCCGCCTCCATAATTTGCCGGCGTTTGCTTTCAATGGTCTCGCGGATGGCCCGGACTAAAACGGTTTTGGGAATCGCCGCCAAGGCCGGCTCATTTTGGGACAAACCGATGAGCAGGTCCACGGCCGGGAGCTGACGTAAATGATGCTGTTGCTGTTCACTGATCGGCATGGCGCGTGTGTTTGCTATCCTCCCTTATTGTCCTTCGGCCACAGCATCATCCGGAGTGGTCTTTAGTACTGAATCAGGAATTAGCTCCACCAAACCGCTGAATTGGGCCGCGGTAAGGTCCAAGCTATCCAGATGCTGAATCAGCGCATCGGTGTCGATGCGTTCCAGTTCTAACCCGATTTGAAAACGGGATAACAGCAAATCGGCCAGGTAGACGATGACGGCCAGCTGCCTGTGCTCCTGAATCTTATCCGGTTGGTGGTGATGGCGGATCACCTGTACCAGGGATTCCGGAAATGACCATTGCTGGGCCAGCAGACGGCCGACTTCGGTGTGATCCATGCCCAGAAAACGTTTTTCAACGGTGATGACATTTTCATTTTTTTCCATGGCCTGCCGGTAGAAGAGCGGGTAGGCGCTGGCCACGTATTGGTCCAGCACCACCTTGCCAATGTCGTGGAGCAGGCCGGCCGTATAGGCCAGGCGCGGGTCCACCTTTTGGGTGGCCTTGGCCAGACTCTCAGCCACCTGGGCGCACCCCACGGCATGGTGGTAAAGGCCGCCTTTGCAAAGGGAGTAGCCCATGGCCGACTGCTCGAAATAGCTCTGCACCGCCGCCGATATGATCAGTTTATAGACCTGATCCGTGCCGAGATAGACCAAGGCCTGGTCCAAGGATTCGATGGTGCGCATTTTGGTAAACATGGCTGAATTGGCCAGCTTCAAGGTCCGGGCCGTAATTACCTGATCCTTGCTGATCTCATCGGTGATCCTTTGGATGGCGAAGCGATCCTTGCCCTCAATCAAGCGCAGCACTTTGAGCGCCACCTGGGGAATGGGCTGCAAATGGTCCATGGCGCCTTTGATTTCGGCCGAGCTGGGCGTTTTGATATTGTACTCTTCAATCCATTTTTGCAGACCCGCTGGTTCGATGGTGCACTGCCCGTTGCTCATATTAAGGCTCAGGCAGCAGGTGAAAAAACCGCCGGTTTCAGATTGGAGCAGTTTAATGCCCTGATCCTTCAATATGATGCGCGTCACTTCAGCGGTGCGCCCGCCGATGTCCAGGGCCAGATCCTGTTCGCTGATCGGGCCGACCAAGGCCCCTCCGGCCAGACTGGCTGCCAGCGATTCGCGTTTGGCCCCTTTGGCTAACATGGATTCGATCAGCAACGGAACCCCCGTGGAAGCATATTTCTCAGCTTGGTCCGCCGAGGAGCGTGACACCGGTTCAGGTAACAACAGATGGATCATACCGCCAATACCGGTGGTCTTGCAGTAAAGGGCCAGCCCCACACAAGTGCCGAGGTAGGCTTGTAATAGGAAGGGCTTGGGTTCGCAAATTATGTAGCTGCCCGCGGCCACATGGTGTCGTTGAATCGCTGCCATAGAATTTTTTGCCCTGAAATCCGCCCATGCCCCCCGGACCAGGATACTCACCACGGCGCTGCGCTCGGCTCGAGGCGTATGGATAAAGGGTGTACCAACAAGGGCTTTTAAGGATTCCCAATTTTGTCTAATACCATGATTTACGTAGGAAATTCAATTTCTTTTCTGGAGCGGTTGTCTTTTGATCCACAATGAAGATATACAAAATCCGTATGAGCCAACAGGATGGGGATATAAATGAAAAAGCACAAGGAGCTATAACAATGAAACGCGGTAAGGAGTATATTGTCTTCCCGCTGGATGTGGATAACGCCGACGCTGCCAAAAGACTGGTCGAAAGGTTGTGTGGCCACGTGGGCATGTTCAAAGTCGGCCTGGAGCTTTTTATCCGTACTGGCCCGGCCCTGGTGCAATGGATCAAGGACCAGGCAGCAGCCGGGATCTTTTTGGACCTCAAACTGCACGACATCCCCGCCACCGTGGAGCGCGCCATGCGCGGTATCGCCGAGCTGGCCGTGGATCTGACCACCGTCCATTGCGGGGAGAGTCAAACCATGTTGTCCGCCGCGGTTAAAGGCAGCCAGGGCAAGGTCAAGGTGTTGGGGGTGACCGTGCTCACCAGCGTTTCGGGCGCGGACCTCAAGGCAGCCGGTTACCCCGATGCTGTGGCGGCTGATGTGACCGCGCTGGTCTTTCACAAAGCAACCATGGCCAAGACCGCCGGGTGCGCCGGCGTGGTCTGCTCAGGCCACGAAGCCGCGGCTATCAAAACCAAACTGGGAAAAGCATTTCTAACCGTCACACCAGGTATCCGGCCTGCTTGGAGCGAGGGCAAGAAAGACGACCAGCAGCGCGTCATGACCCCGGCCCAGGCCGTGGCCCTGGGCGCCGACTATCTGGTTATCGGCCGGCCCATCCGGGACGCGGCTGATCCCGTGGAAGCGGCCCGGCGGATTGCCGAAGAGATCGAGCAAGGGGCAATGCCGCGGGCGTAAGTCTGCTGAAAATTACTTTTTGAAGAGATCGTATCCCGGTATTTTGTAAAGCCGCTGAGGGTGGGCCAGGATGTTCGGCTTATAGACTTTTTCAACCCACTCCTCCGGCGCCACCTCCTCGAAAGCCACCGAAACCGATTTGTCCTGGCACCCCGCGATGGCCACCACATCCTTGGCGATTTCTGCGGCCAACTGGGTTTTCTGCTGCTCTGATCTTCCGGGGTAAAGTTTGATAATGATATGCGGCATGATTTGCTCCTATCGGGGAACGGCTATCCTCTTTTACTTCAGCTCTTTTCTGAAAAGCACTTTTGGGTCATTGGCGCGAAGAAAATTCATGGACACCGGCACACCGTCCACCATCCCATCCCCCGCCTCAATGGCAAAGCCCATGTGCTGGTGGAAAGCGATGGAAAGCTTGTTGACCGGCGAAGTACATGACTTGACCACCCATCGCCGGTGAGCTTTGCACACCTCAAAGAACTTCTCAAACATCACACGCCCGAGCCCGGCTTTGCGATAATCCGGATGAACGCCGGCAAAATGAATGTAGCCCACATCTTCTTCGGCTTGGGACAAAAACCCAATCAGGAAACCAACCAGTTCATCTCTTGCTTCCGCAATAAAAGAAGTATTGGCAAAATGGATGAAAAACAACTTCTGGACCGAAGCAGTCAAATCCCGCCCGCCCCACCAGGCCGGCATGACCGCGATCACCCGCGCATGATCCATGGGCGTCACGTTTCGGATGGCCATCTCTTTGTTCATTTTCTCTCCTTTTGGTCCTGCCAGGGTACCATATACCCGCCGGGCCAGCAGGCCTTACACCTTCAAATGTCAATTTGCTAAAAGCCGTAATACCGCCATACGGCCAGCCCGGCCATAAACAGGCCCAGCAACAGAAGCAATAATAGTTGATCGGGATTGAAGTTGGGGAGTTTCATGGCTTGGTCAATTGGCCCAATGGCCGCTTGGTTGTAGTGGATCGAATTCTCTAAATGTCGCAATGTCGGACGGCGCGGTCAATAGAGCAGCGCGAAGGAAGTCGGAAGCGACTATATATATAGCGATGTTGATCGTTTTGAAGAAGAAATGTTTCGACCCCGCTGGTGATTCTGCCCAAAAAAATAGCGGGGTCGAATTTCGTTTTGTTATGCAATGGGAATGGCCCTGCCGGGAAATCGCAGGGCAGCCGTCTCTACTCCTCCGCATCCAAGCCAAACGCCGTGTGCAGCACACGCACGGCCAGTTCGGTGTACTTCTCTTCGATGACGCAGGAGATGCGGATTTCCGAGGTACCGATCATCATGATGTTGATGTTCTCCCGGGCCAGGGTGTTGAACATCACTGAGGCCACGCCGGAGTGGTTCTTCATGCCCACGCCGATCACCGACACCATGGCGATATTGTTGTCGCCCAATACTTCTTCGGCGCCGACCTGCTGGGCGACTTTTTTGGAGATCTCCAGGGCGCGCTTGTAGTCGCCCTTGGGCACCGTGAAGGTCATGTCGGTTTTGCCTTCCTTGCGGGTGTTCTGGATGATCATGTCTACAATGATCCCCGCTTCGGAAATCGGTGAAAAAACCTTGGCGGCAATGCCGGGTTGATCCGGAACTTTTGTTAGAGTGACGCGGGCTTGCTTCTTATCGTGGGTCACACCGGAGACAATCAATTGCTCCATGCCGGAGTCTTCGCTGACGACCATGGTGCCTTCCTCCTCATTGAAAGATGAGCGTACATGTACGGGGATGTTGTATTTTTTGGCGAAGCCCACCGAACGGATCTGCAACACCTTGGCGCCCAGGCTGGCCATGTTGAGCATTTCGTCATAGGTGATGGTTTTGAGTTTGCGCGCCTTGGGGCAGATATTGGGGTCGGCGGTGTAGACGCCATCCACATCGGTATAGATTTCGCACACGTCGGCCTTAAGGGCCGCGGCGATGGCCACGCCCGAAGTGTCGGAGCCGCCGCGTCCCAAGGTAGTAATGTTGCCTTTCATGTCATAGCCCTGGAAGCCGGCCACCACCACGATGTTCTTCTTCTCCAGCAGTTGCTGCAAGCGTTTGGAGTTGATCTCGATAATGCGGGCATTACCGTAATCCGAGTCGGTGACCACTTCGATCTGATGGCCGAGCATGGATTGGGCCTTGTATCCCATGGAGATCAGCATCATGGCCAGAAGGGTGATGGTGGTCTGCTCGCCGGTAGCCAGCAGAGCGTCCAGTTCCCGTTTGTCCGGATCCTCGGCGGCTTGCTGGGCCAGCGAGATAAGGCTGTCGGTGACGCCGGACATGGCGGAGAGAATGACCACCACGTCGTTGCCTTGATCATAGGTTTTGGCGACCCGTTGGGCCACGTTGCGGATCCGCTCAATATTGGCCACCGAGGTGCCGCCGAATTTTTGTACGACAAGGGCCATAATTTACCTCAATATTTGATTTTGATCTTTAAATACCAGCGCTTCAAATCGTTTGACGGCTCCATTTATCAAATTGTCCATGTCGCGTCCACAGCCAATTAGGCCAATCCGGCGACACAGGTCGTCGCTGATGGTAAAGTCAATCCGCAAATGCTCTACAGGCCAGTCGCCGTCGCTAAGCCGTTCGGACCACTCCACCGCCGCCACTGCTCCGGAGTCAAAGATCTCCCATAGTCCAATCATCTCCGCATCGGCGCTGCCACCCAGGCGGTAAAGATCGATATGGAAAAGGGGCAGGCGGCCTGGGTACTCATTGATCAGAGTGTAGGTGGGGCTGGTGAGCACGTATTCGCAGGGCACGTCTAATCCCTGGGCCAGCCCCTGGACAAAACAGGTCTTGCCGCTGCCCAGTTCGCCGCGCAGCCGCAGAGTCAGGCCCTTTTGAATCATCTGGCCGAGACATCGGCCCAGGGCACGGGTTTGGTCCGGGGATTGGGTGGTGAGTTCGTGCATTGTTGATTCGTTGATTCGTCGATTCGTTGATTCGTCGATTCGTTGATTGGTTGATTCGTTAATTGGCCGAAATCCCGAATTAACGAATCAACCAATCAACGCTAAACCAATTACAGCAAAGGCCCTCGCATCAGTGGCGCGGGGGGATCGTTTTTTACTCTTTCCAGGGCCAGGGGCAACATTGCCATCACCTCCGTGGCCAAATAGCCGACAGGTGTGTGCTCCGCCAGAATATCCGCGGCCAAGCCGTGCAAGAAGACACCGGCGATGGCGGCGTCCGCGGCTGGGCAGCCCTGGGCCAATAAACCGGCGATGGCGCCGGTGAGCACATCACCCATACCACCGCTGGCCATGCCAGGATTGCCGGTGGGATTGATCCACACGCTGCCGCCTGGTTCGGCCACCACGGTGCGCGCGCCCTTAAGGATCACGAAGACGTTGGATTGTGCGGCCAGGCGGCGCGCGGCGCTGACGCGATCTTTCTGGATGTCGACGGTAGATAATTGGGTCAGTCGCGCCATCTCCCCTGGATGGGGGCTCAAAATAGTCGGCGCGGCGCGGCCCGCGAGAATCGACATATCTTCGGCCAGGGCATTGAGGCCGTCGGCGTCGATGACCATGGGCAGCGGGCAAGAGCGTATCAGACGCCGCGCCAGGCTGCTGGTGTGGGGCGCGGTGCCCAAACCTGGGCCCAGGGCCAAGCAGCGTTTGCCCTCCATGGCTTTCTGAATTTCATCAAAGGCGTTTTCCTTTAAGGCCCCTTGACCATCGTCGGACAAGGGCAGGGTCATGACCTCCACGGCCAGCCCTTCCAGGATGGGATTGAGGGCGCGCGGAATGCCCAAGGTGACCAGGCCGGCGCCGGTGCGCAGGGCGGAGAGCGCGGCCATGGCAGCGGCGCCGGTTTTGCCGGTGCTGCCGGCCACCACCAGCGCATGTCCGGTGTGGCCCTTGTGGCTGTTCGCGGTCCGGCGCGGCAGGATCGATTGAATATACTTCCCCGTAAGCAGCGCATGGGACGGCGACACTGCCGAGATGGTCGATGGAATACCGATATCGATCACATCCACAGGCCCACATAAATCCGCGCCAGGGTGGATCAGGTGGCCCAGCTTGGCAAAACCAAAGGTGACCGTGGCGCTGGCCTGGATACAGGCGCCGCAGGGCTGACCGGTGTCGCTATTCAGCCCCGAAGGAATATCCACAGCCAAAACCGGTCGTTGAGTGCAGTTGATGAAGTCAATGACGGTCTTAAAATAGCCGCTGACGTCGCTGTTTAACCCAGTACCGAAAATGGCATCGATCCAATAATTGATATGATTCAAGCGGGCCAGTTGATTGAAGAAGGCGTTTTCTTCCGGGATTTCGACTACGGGGACTTTCAGGGCTGGTAGCAAATTGAGGTTGCCGGCGGCATCACCCTGGACTCGATCGCGGGTGGTCAATAGAAATACCGTTACCTCAATACCGCGCTGGGCCAGGTACCGGGCCATGACAAAGCCGTCGCCGCCATTATTGCCGCGACCGGCCATGATCCCCACCCGGCCAGGTCCGGCCGTGTATATACGTTCCAGAAAACAGCGGGTGGCCCCCCGGCCGGCATTTTCCATCAGCACCTGTCCGGGAATGCCGATCTCCTGGATAGTCCGGCGGTCCATGGCCTGCATTTGGGCGGCGGTGACGATGCGCATGGGAGCTCCGTGTTTCGTTGATTGGTTAATTCGTTTATTGGTTGATACGGTCGTCTATTAAAAAACATTGACGAATCAACGAATCAACCAATAACGATTTAAAGTGCCCGAATCAGTCCCACCATATCCCGCACCGCCGTGTCAATGCCCACGATCAGCGCCTGGGCCATGAGGCTGCGGCCAATGCTCAACTCGTCGATCTCCGTCAAACCGGAAAATAGTTTGATCAGGCGATGATCCAGGCCATGGGCGATGGCAATGTGCAGGCGCAGGCGATGGGCCATTTTGACCGTATCGACCATGCGATTGAACTCCTGGGTCTGGGTTGCGGCCGATGTGGCGGCCGCCAGCCGGCCAGCATGGATCTGAATCCAGTTGGCGCGGGCCTGGTGCACCACTTTGACCAAATCCGGTTGGGCCGCTACGCAGACCCCCACGCTGATGCCGTTGGATTGCAGGGTGTCCACGGTTTCAGTGAGCAGTTTGGTGTTGACCATCACATCCAGGCCGTCTTCGGTGGTGCCGTCCTCGCGCAGATCGGGCATGAGCACCACGCGCTCGGGTTTTACTTCCAAGGCCAGCCCCACCATCTCCGAAGTAGCCGCCATGTGAAGGACCAGCCGGCCGTGGATGGACTGGCGCAGCAGGCGCACATCGCGTTCGCTGATGGGACGGTGGTTTTCACGCAGATACACGCCGATGCCGTCCGCTCCGGCGGCCTCGGCCCGCAGGGCCACGGCCACGGGATTGATGCCGGGCAGTTGCAAGGTGTCGCGCATGGCGGCCACTGGATCTATTACTACGGTTAAACTGATCATTGCTTCTCCTTATTCGGTATCCCGTTGGCCCGTTTCCCGTTTGCCCGTTTACCCGTTAGCAGTTAAGCCCGCTGGCCATTGCATTTCGCTTTACTACTTCAGCCTTCAACCTTCAGTCTTCAGCCTCCACCAATGCTAACAACTCCCTGCTCTTGGCTTCCATCTCCCGCTCTTCTTCCTCCGAGTGGATGTGATCGTAACCGAAAAGATGCAGGACGCCATGGATGAGTAGTTCATAAAAGCGTGCTTCGGCACTGATGCCGCCCATCTCGGCCTCGCGCGCGCAGGTGTCCATGGAGATGACGATGTCGCCCAACAGGCCGGGGTTGATGTCGCCATGATCGCCCTCTTGCATGGGGAAGGAGATCACGTTGGTGGGACCGGTGTGTTGGAGATAAGCTTCGTTGAGCTCGGCGATGCGCGGATCATCCACCAGCAGAACGGAGAGTTCAGCCTCAGGAGAGCCCAAGGCGTTTAAGATGGCCTGGGCCCTCTTTTGGACGGTTGGCATCTTTACTGAGTGGTTTTGCTGCTGGTTGCTTATCAGTACTGCCATTTCTTACCTTGCTGATTTCTTTGGCCGGAGATTCGGCGTATTCAATGCGATGATGGTGAATGCCATTGAGAATTTTGTTGAAGCTTTTGGCGATGCTGTGCAGATCTTTGAGGGTCAGTTCGCAGTTGTCGAGCTGACCATCGGAAAAGACCTTGTTGATCAAGTGCTGGACCAAGCCTTGAATGCGCGCCGGCGTTGGATTTTCCAGGCTGCGGGAAGCAGCCTCCACCACGTCGGCCAGCATCACCAGCCCGACCTCCTTGGTTTGGGGTTTGGGCCCGGGATAGCGGAAGTCATCAATCTTGACGACATCTTCGCCCCTGAGTTGTTTGGCTTTTTCAAAGAAGTAGTGAATCAGACTGGTTCCGTGGTGCTGCTGAATGGTGTCGATGATGATCTGGCCCAGTTTATTCTTCTGGGCGATATCGACTCCTTCCTTGACATGGGCGATGAGAATCAAGCTGGACATGGAGGGGGCCAGCTTGTCATGCTTATTGCGGCCGTCGGTCTGGTTCTCGATGAAGTACAGCGGTTTTTTGACTTTGCCGATATCGTGATAGTAGCCGCACACCTTGGCCAGCAGCGGGTTGGCGCCGATCTCAGAGGCCGCCGCCTCCACCATGGAGCCGACAATCACCGAATGGTGATAGGTCCCCGGTGCTTCGATCATCAGGCGCTTGAGGATGGGCCGGTCCAGATTGGACAGCTCCAATAAGGTGATATCGGTAGTAAATAAAAAGGTCATCTCCACTAACGGGGCGAGGCCCAGGGTGATGATGCTGCTGGTAATGCCCCCCAGGAAAGCCAGGGTGGAGTTCCAAAGCAAGGTGATGACCCGGAATTCCGAGGTGTAGACGCCAATGGCCAGGGCCAGCAGGATGTTAATGAGACCGACCTTGAGGCCGGCCACGATCACGATCTTTCGTTCTCGGCAGTGTTGTACCCAATAGGCGGCCATGGCATTGCTGATGATGAAGAAGAGAAAGAGTTCAAAGCGGCTGCCGGTCAGCAGGGCCGTGCAAATGGCCGTCACCAGGCCAAAGGGCAGGGCGATGTCAAAGCCCAAGACCAGACACACCAGCATGGTTCCCATGGAAACCGGCGTGGCCAAAAGAACTCCTTCGACCGGAAGATTCAGCGAAGAATCAGATACCTGGGCCGCTGACAACAGCACGCCGATTTTGACCATGCCCAAGACCACCAGCAGCACGAGGGAGATGAAGAGCAGGTTTTTGTTGCGGTTCAGGCGCGCAAAGCGCGGTTGGGAAAGATAGAGAATATGCAGGACGACGATCAGGGTCAGCAGGATCAGGGCGGCTCCGAAGCCGGTCGTGGAGATGTGCTGGTCTTTCTTCTGGCTTTCCAGGGCGCTGAGTTTGAGCAGTTGCACCGACGAGACCCGCTCTCCCTCGCGCAATAGCATTTCACCGGCCTTGACCCGGTACATAACCGGCTTGAGGGCAGATAACGCCTGTTTTTTGCGCTCCTCGGTTTCGTTGCGGTTCAGGGTGATGTTGGGTTGAATCAAACGTTGACTCACGTCAACGATTAAGTTCACCAGGTTGTAATTCAAGTCTTTGACCAGAGGTTCAGCGATGATGCGCACCATGGCCTTGGCCTGGTCCGGACCGTAGTATTGGCGCAGCGAATAGACGGTCTTTTCGGTCTGGTTGGTCACATCCCGCAGGGTGATTCCTTTATCGGCCTCCTTGAGCAACAGCTCCTTATTGGTCACCACGCCGTTGGACTGAATTTCATGAACGATCTTAATGATGGTATCGGCCAGGGCCGGGTCAAAGGACTCGTAAAGCAGCAGCCGTAAAGCCCCGCGGCTGATTTCAATGCCTATCAGCTTTTCAAACTCGTTTTTTCGATCCAGGATGATTTTGTCGACTTCAGCCTTGTCCATGGCGGCCTGGTGGGCGGCATCAACGCCCTGGCCGGCGGCTGGCGAGTTTGGTTGTGGAATTTGGGATTTGGCGCCTTCCATCAAGGCACGCATCTGGGCAAAGGCGGCCCGCACTTTTTCAATCAATTGGGGATCGATGCGCGGGTCAAAGTCAAACACCGTCAACACCTGCTCCACGGCCTGCTGCTGGCTGGCGGTTGTGGCGGCTTTATCTTCCACAAAGAAATCCTGGGGCGCCTTAATATCGTGTTCGGCGATATCGCCCAGCTCGTAATGGTGAGGCTGGGCCACCAGTCCGGGATAAAACAAAACAGTGAAAACGCCGATCACCAGGACCAACAACAACCACCGAAGCCAATGTTCGGAGGTGGTGTCAAAAGAAAACCATTTTTTGGATTCAGTGCTCATGGGATCGGTCTAATCCATCGGCTGCTCGGCGGTTTGCCGCAAGCTTCCATTAGTTTGGGCGCTTTTGCGGGCGGCAGCTTCATAGGCCTTGATGATATCCTGAACCAGCCGGTGGCGCACCACATCGCGCTGGGAGAAAAATACCATTTTGATGCCTTCGATATCGGACAGGATCTCCTTGGCCTGGATCAGTCCTGATTTCTTCTGGGGTGGCAAATCGATCTGGGTGATGTCGCCGGTGATGACGGCCTTGGAGTTGAATCCAATGCGGGTCAGGAACATCTTCATCTGCTCGGAGGTCGTATTCTGGGCTTCGTCCAGGATAATGAAGGAGTCGTTGAGGGTCCGGCCGCGCATGAACGCGATGGGGGCCACTTCGATCACTCCCTGTTGCATCAACCCAGTGACCTTTTCAAAGCGCATCATGTCATGCAGCGCATCATACAGGGGCCGCAGGTAGGGGTCGACTTTGTCGGCCAGATCACCCGGCAAAAAGCCCAAGGCTTCACCGGCTTCCACGGCCGGACGGGTGAGGATGATGCGGCTCACCGAACCCTTGGTTAAGGCGGCTACGGCCATGGCCATGGCTAAATAGGTTTTGCCGGTGCCGGCCGGCCCGATGCCAAAGACAATGTCGTGTTGGCGCATGGCATCGATATACTCCTTCTGCGCCGGGCTTTTGGGCGTGATGGCCATCTTTTTGGCCGTCACATAGACCGTATCCAGAAAAATATCTTTGAGTTTGGCGCCATCATTGGCGCTCAACATGCGCAGGGCATAATCGATATCGTTGGCGTAGACGGGATATTTTTCTTTAAGCAGGCCGTAGAGTTGGGTCAAGAGGTTTTGGGCCAACTCTACTGAAATCTTATCTCCATTCAAGTGAACCGTGTTGGCGCGACTTTCGATCTTTAATCCCAGAGACTGAGCGATGCGCTGCAAGTGACTATTGTGTTCGCCGAAGAGCTGACGCGCCAGCTCCACGTCCGCAAAGGTCATTTTGGTTTGGTGAGAATCCATGCTCATTGGTTGCCGTCTTCCGACCTTTCCTTTCCTGAAACCGCTGGCAGGCGCCATTCATCCGAACCCTGAGGTCGGCCGGTCGCTTGCCATGAATATTTTCAATCTGAGCGGTAAGATTATAAAAGTTTGCCAATGAAAGCAAACGGCAAATGATTTCACCTTGACGCCCCCAAAGCCCTTTGATAGCTTCTCAGCCTCACAACCATGGCCAGTTTCCTTCGGATGGCCGCCATCTTTACCGCGAATTAATGGTGACTTGTGAATCTGCTTGACATCGCGTTGTTGGTTATTTTGGGATTTTTCCTGATTCGTGGTATTTTCAGGGGGTTAGTTAAGGAGCTCTCCTCCATTATAGGGGTTTTCAGTGGCTTTTTCGCTGCCTACCGTTTTTATCCCCAGGTGGCCCAGCACTTGGCGCGTTGGGTTCCGAACGGAAGCTATGCCAACATCATCAGCTGTTTGCTTTTGTTTATCGGGGTTTATCTGGTGGTCAGCCTTATCGGCATGCTCATCAAGTATCTCATGAATATTGTCTTTCTGGGCTGGACCGACCGTTTGTGCGGTCTTGTTTTCGGGGCGATCAAGGGTGCTCTGATTGTCTCGGCCATCGTGATCATGTTGACAACTTTTTTGCCCAAAAACAGCGCCATGCTGAAAGGCTCCATGGTGGTCAAATACACCCAGGGCCTTAACACTTTGTTGGTGCGCGGCGCTTGCACCGATCTGGAAAAGCGCTATCATGCCCACCTCGAGGAATTGAAACAGACGTGGCACAACCCGCAAAAGTAATTACCCCCACCTTTGGCGCACTGATGGATCTGATCGCCACCTTACGTGGTGAAAACGGATGTCCCTGGGATCGCAAGCAGACCCCTTCCACCCTGAGCGTCTATTTGATTGAAGAGGTCTTTGAACTGGTGGAGGCCATTGCCGCCGACGACACGGCCGCCATCCAGGAGGAGATGGGGGATGTGCTGTTCCAAGTGCTGTTTTTGTTGCACCTTTACCACGAGCAACGGCGTTTTGCGCCCACGGATGCCCTGGAGCGGATTATCCGCAAGATGGTCCACCGCCATCCCCATGTATTTGGAACCGACAAGGTCGAGAATGCCGAGGAGGTCAAACAGCGGTGGCGTGAGATTAAACAAAAAGAAAAAGGCCACGCGGATACTTCACTGATGGATACCGTGCCCTCGGGGCTGCCGGCCCTGATGCGCTCTTACCGCGTTTCCGAACGGGCGGCGGGCATTGGTTTTGACTGGGATAGTCTGGCCGGAGTTTTAACCCAGACCGAAGCCGAGTGGGACGAATTCAAGGCTGAACTGGGCCCCCAGGCCGGTGCGCCGATTGCCAATAAGGAGAAAGCCACCGAAGAGTTCGGCGACATCTTATTCACCATGGTCAATGTGGCCCGCCTGGCTGGAATTCATCCCGAAACCGCCTTGTCAAAGTCCACCCAAAAATTTGTCCGTCGCTTCAAAGAGATGGAGCGCATGGCGGCTTCCCAGAGCAAGGCGCTCAAGGATCTGCCCCGGGACGAGATGGAAGCATTGTGGGAACAAGCAAAAAAAAACCAAGAACCCCATTAGCATTGCGGCTGCCGAAAATAGGTTAGTCTGCGAATCAGATCCCTTCCTCATCACCCCATGAAATTCAGACCGATTTGGCAAACCGGTCATTCAGCCACTTTCAAAATTGTCCGGCATATGGCTAAGCTGAACAAGGTATCTACTCTTTCCTACGAATGTAAAGCGTCTTGATTATTCGGGCCACAATCTCGCCGTTTTGATCTTTGACTTCCACCGGTAATTCAGGAAGATATTTCTGACCTTCGGCGGTTTGGCTGTAAATCGTATCGATCAGGGCCTGGTCGATGCGAAACTCCGCCGTCACCGGGCCGCGACCGGGTTTGATAAAATCGATACTGGCGGATTTATCCCACACCCAATACTCTTTCCCCAAGTTCTGAATCAGCATCAGCATGTAAAAGGGATCGGTCATGGCGTAGAGTGAACCACCGAAGTGGGTGCCGACATAGTTGCGGTTGTAAAACCGGGACTTCATCTGGATGGTCAGGCGCCGGTAATCGGATGACAGGCGTTTTACACTGATACCGGTTCCCCAATAAGGCGGGTAGCAATTGATCAGAAGACGGAAGAGAGCGGGCGTCATGGCTTTCCTTGATATCCCGGCGGCGGTTCATACCCGCCGATCACTTTGGCCAGTCTTTGGGCGAAATCAATGGTAGTCAGATCTTCCAGGTAGGGCCCCACGACTTGGATGCCGACGGGCAATCCTTCGGCGGTCCGGCCCACCGGTGCGCTGGTGCATGGCAGGTACACATGGGTGAAAAGGCCGGCCCATTTGAGAAGTAATCCATAGGGCTCGCTCCGGCCATTGACCTGAATGGTGCGTTCAATTTGGGTGCGTCGGGTATCGTGGACAATGGCGGGCACGCTGACCACGGGGCAGAGCAACACGTCATAGCGCTTAAAAAAATCGGCCCACATATGCCGATGGGCCTGGCGCTTGGCGTTGGCCGAGAGCCAGTGGCGGTGCAGCAGGTGGGTATCCGTGGCAAAGATTCCCAAGTCGGATCGTTCGCCTTCGCTTTGGGCGACTTGCGCTAAAAACTCAAGCACCTTGCTGGGAAAACCGGAGGCGATGATGGGGGTCAACATCTTCTGATAGGTGCGGAAGGAGTCGGCGGCGTTGAACCCCGGCCGCGCTTTTTCATCCACGGCAGCCCCTTCCGAGCGCAAGGCCGATATTACTCCTTTCAAAACCCGTTGCACGGTTTGATCCACTGGGAAGCCATCTTCGGACATCCAGGCGGCGATGCGATATTTCTTCAGGGAGTTGGCCCTGGGCTTGGGCAACGCCAGTTGCCAGGCGGTGGCGGTCAATGGGTCCGGGCCAGCCAATAGATCCAATGCCAGCTTCAGATCCGCGGCGCTGCGGGCGATGGGGCCGGCCACGGCGAGATCGGCTTCGGCCACTATCCCCGGCGGTGGCGGGATATGACCTCTGAAAGGTACAATTCCGAAGCTGGGCCGGTGGCCAAATACGCCGCACCAGGAGGCGGGCAAACGGATGGAGCCGGCAATGTCGGAGCCCAGCTCCAGGCCGGTCAGCCCCGCTGCTACGGCCGCGGCGGCGCCGCCGGATGATCCGCCGGGAGAACGGCTCACATCCCAGGGGTTATTGGTGATGCCAAAGATGTCGTTGTAGCTTTGGGAGTCGGCGCAAAACAGCGGTACATTGGTTTTTCCCATGATGACGGCGCCAGCATCCACGTAGCGTTGCACCGCTGCCGCATGGACCTTGGGCGTGTGGTTTTTGAAGACCGGCGCTCCCGAGGTGGTGCGCAGCCCCGCCGTTTCAAATCCATCCTTTATTGTTATTGGTATACCGTGTAAGGGACCTAACGATTTGCCCTTGGCCCTGGCCTTATCGGCGGCCTTGGCCTGTTTAAGCGCCCCTTCGCGGTCCAGGGTGACCACGGCGTTGATTTTGGGGTTGAGCTGTTCAATGCGCCTTAAATATAGATCCACCAACTCAGTGCTAGAAATTTTTCCATCTCTGATCATCTTTGCCAGCTCTGTTGCGGAACAAAATGCGATCTCTTTCAATGGCAGCTCCTTTGCTTGTCATCGGTATGGGTTGGTCCCTTTTAGCACGGATGGCCGCATCGTGTCATGCTAGTCGCAGGGGCATCCCAGGGTTGCATTCCATAATCATTTTTGAGTATGTTATTTTATTCACTCAGGGAGGTTGGGATGGAAGTTGTGATGGAATGGCAGGTTGAGAATAAAGCGGGCGAATCGCGTTACGTCCGCCAGTGGCCAAATAGCAAAGCATCCTGGATCGCTTTGTTGGTCCATGGCTACGGCGAACACATCGGGCGCTACGAACATGTGGCCAATGCTTTGAGAGAGGTGGGTGCGGCCGTATTTGGGCCAGACCATCAAGGCCATGGGCGCTCGGAAGGCGAGCGGGTTTTGATCAAGGATTTTGAAAAGGTCGTCGATGATCTGCATCAAGTGGCGCAACATTGCCGGACCAAGTATCCTGGCGTTCCCATGGTGCTCATCGGTCACTCCATGGGTGGTTTGATCGCCGCGCGCTATGCCCAGCGCCACGGACATGGGTTGAGTGCCGTAGTGCTCTCCGGACCCATGTTCGGCTGCCGTCCAATTTTGGAACAGCTTGCGGCCATGGACCCTATCCCGGACATCCCCATTGATCCTTCGACTCTGTCGCGCGATCCCTCCGTGGGCCAAGCCTATGCGCAAGATCCTCTGGTCTGGCATGGCCCCTTTAAGCGCGCGACTCTCCAAGCCATGTTGGCCGCCATGGATCAAGTTCAGGCTGGCCCGTCTCTGGGCCGTTTGCCGCTGCTGTATCTGCATGGTGAAGCTGATATGCTGGTTCCAATGCCCGCTACCCGGCTGGTCATCGAACGATTGAAAGGCCAGGTCTTCCAAATGAAGATTTACTCCGGCGCCATGCATGAGATTTTTAATGAAGTCAATCGCAGTGAAGTTATTCTGGACATGGTCGCTTTTATCCGCAATATCCTCGGTGGGCGGTAGTTCTACCTCAGGGGGTATTCATCAGCCGTGAGAAAAGATCTACAAGCTATTTCAAAATAATCTTTTGGCCCAAGATTTTTATTTTGAGGTAGCTTGTATTCTACCCGGTTCTCTTCCTGAATTTGAAATCACATGGTCAAATGACCCCACCTGATGGCCCCTTCAAAATTGACTTAAGTCAAAGATCACAAGTCAGTAAATTGCTATTTGACAAATACCGAATTGGCGGTAGATAAAATAATCAATGGATTGTTGGCATGTTGCCGCCGGAACACCATGCACCCACCCAAACCAGAAACTTATTAAGCCATGGCACGTGTATTGACGGCAGTTCTAATCGGCGTATTTTTGGGGGTCGGCATTTATACTTTTCAATATGCCGAAGGCTTTTCATACGCCAGTTCAGATCCGCGGGTGTGCGTCAACTGCCACATCATGCGCCCCCAGTTTGATTCCTGGCAAAAATCCAGCCATCACAAGGCCGCGACGTGCGTGGAGTGCCATCTGCCCCACGACCTGATCGGCAAATACGTGGCCAAGGCCGATAACGGTCGACGCCATTCGGCGGCTTTCACTTTTCAGGACTTCCACGAACCCATCACCATCACTCAGAAAGATAGTAGAATATTAATGGATAACTGCGTCCGCTGCCATGAAGGGGTGTTGCAGGGGCTTGTTATGATGCAAGGAAATAAAGCCAATGGCGCCAACTGCACCCATTGCCATGCCGGCGTGGGGCATGGAGAACGCGCCGGACTCGGCCGGATGGAACCATAATAGGCAAAGGGGTACGTATGACCATTCAGAATAATCAGCCATTGAAGCGATGGCCTTATGTCGCCATCATCGGCATTGTGGCCGTCGGTACGGCGCTTGTAACGGGTCTGCTCGTCAATATTTTCGAACGCAAAACCGAGGCCCTCAACCCGTATGTGCGCCTGGTGGAAGTCGGCGAAGATGACACCGATCCCCAAAAATGGGGTACCAACTGGCCGCGTGAATATGACTCCTACAAAAAGACGGCCATTGCCACGCGGACCCGTTTCGGCGGTCATGGCGGCTCCGAAGCCATGCCCACCGAGAAGATCGAGCGGGACCCCTGGCTCAAGCGGATGTTTCTGGGCTATGCCTTCTCCATTGATTACCGCGACCGCCGGGGACACGCCTATATGCTGGAAGATCAGGAGAAGACTCTGCGGCAGACCAAACCCCAGACCGGATCATGTCTTCATTGTCACGCCTCGATCATGCCCCTTTACCGCAAACTCGGCAACGGTGACGCCGACCGCGGCATGCTGGAAAGCTACAAATACTCCTACAAGGACATGAATCAAATGCTCCACGATGCCGGCCATGCCCACCCGGTCTCCTGCGTGGACTGCCATGATCCCAAAAACATGCAACTGCGCGTCACCCGCCCGGCTTTCATTAACGGCATTCAGGCTCTGGCCGCCTCCAGCGCTCCGGTTCCACATCTTCCATCCGTGGAACAGTGGCGCAAGGGCGATCGCAAGAACAATTACGACCCCAACAGCGATGCTTCCCGCACCGAAATGCGGGCCTTGGTGTGCGCCCAATGCCATGTGGAGTACTACTGCTCCAGTCAGCAGCCACTGACCTTTCCTTGGGGCGATGGGTTGAAGGTCGAAAATATTGAGACTTTCTGGAATAATACCAAGTTCCCCAACGGCGATCAGTTCTTCGATTACGTGCACAAGGAATCGGGCGCCAAAGTGCTTAAAGCCCAGCATCCGGAATTTGAATTGTGGAGCCAGGGCATTCATGCCCGCAGCGGCGTGGCCTGCGCCGACTGCCATATGCCCTATATGCGCGACGGCGCGACCAAGGTGTCGGACCATTGGGTACGCAGCCCGCTGTTGAACATCAGCCGGGCCTGCCAGACCTGCCATAAGTTCTCGGAAGAAGAAATCAAAGAGCGCGTGGAAGCCATCCAGGAGCGAAACTATCAACTTCTGCAGCGGGCGGCCAAGGCCCTCATGGATCAATTGGATGCCATCCAGGCGGCTATGAAAGAGGGGGCCACGGATGCCCAGTTGGCCAAGACCCGCGACCTCCAGCGCATGGCCCAATGGCGGCTTGATTTCATTGCCGCTGAAAACTCCATGGGATTCCATGCCCCCCAGGAAGCGGCTCGTATTCTGGGTGAAGCCGCTGATCTGGCGCGCCAGGGCCAAATCGCGGCCATTAATTGGCGCACCGTGGTGGCGGCGCAATAAGAATACAGAAGCGGCCATGGCATAGAGTAATTGATCTGTCTAAAAACCAAGCAACACGGAGGGCACGGGGAATTTTCCCCGTGCCCTCCGTTTTACTTCGAGTTGTTTTCGTTCCCAACTCACTACACAGCACACGCGCAGCACGCGAATTTGCACTGCAAGGGAAAGAGAAGTTTTGGCCGCTCTTTTATAGTTTTGCCGCATCCGGCTTTTTAATGGGTACCCCCAACATATAGTGGTCAAGCCGTTTTGAATTTTAGAGTTGGTTGGATTGGGGGGTGCGGGAACAGATCCAAC
>JAKALP010000037.1 GCA_021824175.1 Deltaproteobacteria bacterium | reverse complement strand
AAACTCTTTGTTGGAGGCAAATTTTAAATCCTCGAAATACTTCAGTATGTCTGCGGTTTAAAATTTGCCTCCGTCGCGATTTTGGCCCAAAACCCTTATTTTGAGATGGCTTGTAGCATACTTACGAAAAGGAGCACGGCCCGCGGCTACCGATGGGGCTAAGCGCTCTATGGCATAGTTCAGTAACATATCGCTGGCCGGTCTATTCATAACCACAAGAGCACAGAGGGCAATTATTACTTTTTTTCAATCTGGCCCAGCCATTCGCTGACAAAGGCCCGGGCGGCCTGCACCGGTTCGCGGCCAGCGCGGAAGCACAGTTTCCATTCCGGGGTTTGGGATTCATATTGGGGATCAGCGAACTTCACGATTTTGCTTTTGGGGTTGGACACCAGCTCGGCGTTAAAGGGGATATTCTGGCTCACTTCGAGGAATTGGCGCAGGCGGTTGGCCACCAGGGTTTTGGGATTCTCGGGATAGTTCTTTTCCCAGGCTGCCATCTGCTCCTGGTAGGTCTGCTTCTCGGCGGCGACCGCCTGCTCGAAATTCTGCTTCATCATGGCGACCATTTGCGGATCTTTGGCCTGTTTGTTGATACTGGCCTCCATCTCTTTCAACGCGCCTTGCATCTGCTTCTGCATATCGGGCGGCATCTGGGCGATCTCCTGCTTCATCTTCTCCAGATCCTGGCGCTGTTGGGTAAGATTATCGGCCTGCTTCTGATCCGCGGTGGCGGCTTTAGGCGGTTTCGGCTTGGCCGCCGCGCGTTGCTTGGCATAGTCGGCCTTGAATGCGTCGGTTTCGGTATAGCTCTTAAACCAGCCCAGGGCATTGCGCACAAAGGCGGCCTGCGCCGAGGGCGACGCGGCTTTGAACAATTTCTTGTCGGGATAGGCCGGAACATAGCCTTTGGCCAGAGAATCCGCAAGGCGCGTTTCGAGTTCATTTACTTTCAGACCAAAATCAGCCAGAGAATTTTCGGCCAGCGCGATGGCGATCCAGGCACTGAAGATGATCAGGCAGGAGAGCAAACCCAATTTCAAGAGTGTTTTCATTAATTGTCATCTCCCAATGATGAATGTGATGAAAATATTGATTCAGGCATCGACATGAGGACGTTATATAGGCCCAGGTCGGAAGATGGCAACAGGTTTTCCAGAATTGGGGGCCAGGCGCCATCAACAGCGCAATTAATTTGTCTCCGACTCAAAATTGAACCTAAGTACTTTTTTGAGAACTCTGGCAGTCATCGTCAGCCCCATGGTATCTATTCAGGGCACTCTGTCCGATCTTTAAAGCGCTGAAAATCCGTGATATTGTCATGATTGGCGTGCAACTGGGCAATGAGCTGGATCATCGTCAATTATAGGCGCTTCCATCAATGGCGGAACTTCAAAAGGAGTCGAAAATGGCCACCGTTAAAAAGAAGCTTGGACCGGTCGGGGAATTTATTCTCGCCCTTGTTTTTCTCGCGGCAGGACTGGCCGTGGTCTATTTCATGTCATCGGACACTTACTTGATCTGCAACCGGGCCGAGAATCACTGCATCCTTCAGGAAGACAATATCATTCGCGGGACCGAGATCACCACCACCTTGAATTTAAGCGATTTCCAGGGTGCCGAAGTCTCCGAAGGCAAGGATTCCAAGGGCAACCCCATCTATCACGTCATGCTGGTGACCGATCAGATCCGGATACCTTTTTCAACCGGCAAATTTGCTTCCTGCACCAAAACCGCCGCAACCATCAACCAGTACCTGCACGGTTCGGAAAACGACTTCAAACTAAAGGAATCAGGTCTTGTATTAATGCTCTTGGGATTTCTTTTCGCGGGTGTCGGCACCCTCATATTGCTGCGATATTTTGCGAAACTGCTCAGGCTGGTGCTGAAACTGGCCTTTGCGGTGGCCCAAAGGTAACGCGCGACCGCCTTGTCTGTTCCATGGCGGGTCTATGTTCTAATGCATATCAAGCAGCGGGGATGACCCGCCGTTAAAAAGTTCCCCGAGCGGTCAACTTATCTATAAAATATCAATACGTTCCGACCACTTCGGCGGAGATGCGGGCATGGATATATTTGTTGACCCTCCCTTGGGCCCTTGGTATCATTAATCTTCGGCTCAAGGACTGACCATTGGCCCAATCCTCTATTTGATTGCTTTTTGCAAAGCGTAGCTTGCCCGCCGCATTTCATCAATCCGCCTATCCGCTTAATCATTGCCCATCCTATCCTAAGGTTCGCCAGCTGAATCGTTGAAGAAGCAAATCTCGGTATGGTGCTCGCCAGTGAAGTCTTTTCATGGGGTGGGCCCATGAAGGGCCATAACCACAACATTGGACAAGGAGGTGCCCCATGTATCGAACCATACTCGTCCCATTGGATGGGTCCAGGCGCGCCGAAGCCATACTGCCCCACGTGCAGCATATGGCCAAGCAGAGCCGGGCCAGGGTAGTACTGCTGAAGGTCGAAGATGAACCCCTGCTGCTGGATCGCGATGAAGTGATCGATGTCGAACACTACCATGCCCAGCTGGAAAGACAAAGAGAGCGAGATCTGGTCTATCTTGCCGACATTCAGAACCGGTTCAATCTGGAAGATATTTCGGCCGATATCCGTCTTACCCGCGACGCCGTGGTGAAATCCATCTTAAAGATCGCTAGAGATGTGTCGGCGGACCTCATTGCCATGGCAACCCATGGCTGGAGCGGGCTGATGCGGGTCTCCTACGGCAGCGTGGCCGCGGGTGTGTTGCAGGCCGCTGAATTGCCGCTGTTGCTGATTCGGTCCGGCGACGACCGGTTGGAACAGTAGTTCTCAAAGTGAATTTGCATTGACTTTGCTTCTCCGTGCCTTTGCGTCTTCGCCATTTTGTGCCTTTGTGCCTTGTGCTTGTGGCGACACAATACGTCATCGTAATTACGACTATGTGTACTTAGTGCCGGGGCATTAAAGGAGCGCTGAAGCAATGCTCGCTAGCTTGGGGGGTGGTAGTGAATCCGGCCTGGCGAGAAGATAGCGGGCCGCCAGATCCTGGGTGAGAAATTCTACCCTGTCAAACCCGGCCTGAAGCAGCTTATCGTTGAATTGCTCCGGCGTGAACAGGCTTACGAAGGGCTCGCCCAGCTCATCCACCCGCTCGGCCAGCCGGCTTCGCCATGGTACGGGTTGACGAAAAGTAATGACCGCTTCACTGCCGCGCGGGCCGCGGGCCATGCAGTTAAGCGTGGCATCAATGGCGGGCTCGGCCAGATACATGGTGACGCCGAGCCAGGAAAAGAAGACAGGGTCTTTGGCTTCAATTCCATGGCGCGACAATCCTTGTTCCAATGATTGGCTTTCAAAGTCCAGCGCCGCGAAGAAGACATTGTCCGGCACGCGCAGGCCGGCCGCCCCTATTTTGTCCAGCTTTAATCGCTGGGTGTTGGGATGATCCACTTCCACGATGGTCAGGCCAGCGGCCCAGTCCGGTTGCCGTAGCGCAAAGGTGTCCAATCCGGCGCCAACAAGGATGTAGTGCTTTACCCCTCGTTCCAGGGATAACTTCAGCCGCTCTTCGGCGAACCGGGAACGCAGCACCACATGGGACCGAAGTGCTTTGGCCTCCGCGGTCATATGTCGGGCCGCATCGGCGCGGATCTGCTTTTCGGTGTTGGGTCCCAGCAGCCTGGCGGCCACGGGGTCGTCCAAAATGCCGGGCTTGGCATCCAGAATTTGATGGACCGCCCGGATATAAGCGGCCCCAATGGCCGTGCGGCTTGCGGTTTGATCTTGCATGTGGCTTCTCCCGCGTTGGGGTCTT
This sequence comes from Deltaproteobacteria bacterium, assembly GCA_021824175.1. Lineage (GTDB taxonomy): Bacteria > Desulfobacterota > Desulfobacteria > Desulfobacterales > Desulfosarcinaceae > Desulfatitalea. Next base: position 46,150 of record JAKALP010000037.1, on the reverse strand, counting down.
GGAAAAATTAGTGCGCCAGAGGCATAAACTGAGCATCAATATTACACAACCTATCTCAAAATAATCTTTTTGTCTCCCGCCGAACTGAGGCGGGATTGGCGGCGAAATATATGTCATCTCAAAGAAAGGATCTTCAGGTTCGCAAAAATATCGGGCTAAATTACTTTTTTAAGCCGGCCTGTTAAAATAGGCTTTTACCGCATTACAATTAGGCTTTTCCTGATTGCTCGGGAAGGGCGCCAAGGATAGTTTACACTCAAGTTAAATGTAATCAAAATTTCCATTGTTGCTCATATTCCACCGTTGCTCATAAAGGTCAGACAGGGTTGAAATCAGACCGGAAAAGTCTGATATCAATCTGCCTCCATCTCGATTTTAAACCAAAATACTTTTTGAGATCGCTTGCGTGCGATATTTTCCTAAATTTCAAACACAATACGGAGGAGGGCAGGCTATGAAGAAATTCATCCCAAACTATTTTCTACCTTTTATGATTTGTCTATTGTTCCTTGCGGCGGGCAGCAAATTTATCTCCGCGGCCGCGGCGGCCGGCAATGGAACTGGTGACCAGCCGAGCGGTTTCGCTGGCACCAGTGGCGATCCCCTGGTAGTAAAAACCGCATCCGGTCTGGTCAAAGGAAATTACGCGGATCAAACCATTGTGTGGAAGGGCCTGCCTTTCGCCAAGCGGCCGGTGGGCAATCTGCGCTGGAAAGCGCCCCAGGAGCCGGATTCCTGGAAGGGTATCAAGCCGGCGGACGAATTCGGCGACATCTGCCCGCAGTATCTCACCGACCCTGAGGATATCAGCAAAACCATCGGCATTGGCGGCAGCGAAGACTGCCTGTATCTGAATGTCTGGCGGCCCAACACCAAAGAGAGCAATCTGCCGGTATATTTCTGGATCCACGGCGGCGGCAACAGCATCCAGCTGCCCCTGCACCAGGATCTGTCCGGGGCCAATCTCTCCACGACGGACAACTTCGTGGTGGTCTCCATCAATTACCGTCTCGGGCCCCTAGGCTGGTTTACCCATCCGGCCCTCAAGGGATTCAACGCCTATGACAATTCAGGAAACTTTGGGACCCTGGATATCATCAAGGCCCTGGAGTGGGTGAAGAAGAACATTGCGGCCTTTGGTGGTAATCCCGGCGGCGTTACCGTGGCGGGCGAATCCGCTGGCGGTCTCAATACTTTTTCCCTGATCATGTCCGACCTGGCCAAGGGGCTTTTTCATCACGCCGTGATAGAAAGCGGCATGGCGATCACTTCTTCCGTGAAATCCGGCGAAACCTACGCCAACGGGATCATCATCAAAAGCCTGATCCGAGACGGACTGGCAACGGACGAAGCTTCGGCCCAGGCCTATCTCGACAAGATGTCCAGGAGTGACATCAAAAAATATCTTCTGGCCCAATCCGCCCAGGATCTGATCGCGCTGAATACTCCCGCTTCAGGGGCCATGTACATCATGCCCAATATTTTTCCCGATGGCGTGGTCATCCCCAAGTCAGGAACCGCCGCGCTCCGCGACGGGACCTACCCGAACAAGGTGCCCCTGATCATCGGCACCAACGAGGATGAAGTTAAACTCTTCCTATTCATGACGCCGCAATTCATGCCCATTGCGCTGGGCACGGCCGACGCGGACTTGATCGAACTCTACAACCTTGTCTCCAAATACATGACCGATCTTTGGAAAGCCGGCATTGACAGCACCGTAAGATCCATGCGGGCCTACCAGGACAATATCTATGAGTATAACTTCAATTGGGGGGCCGGCGGCGCCGGCAGCGTGCTTCCCTATCCTTATAATTACGCCCTGGGCTCATGTCACGGCATGGAAATAGAATTCTTCTTCGGCAACACCGACAATGTGACCGGCATGCTGGGCAAAGTGGGGTATACGGACCAGAATCTTCCCGGCAGGACCGCCCTCTCCCAAGCCATCATGACGTATCTGGATGGGCTTGCCCGCAAAGGAGACCCCAATGTCTATGCGGAGAAGTTGCCGCAATGGCAGCCCTGGTCCAATAAATTCCTCAATGCGCCCAAAAGTCTGATCCTCGATGCCGGCGACAGTGACTTGCGGATTCAAATGTCCACCGAGGAGTATAATGCCCTGGTCATCATGGGTCAGCTTCTGCGTGAACCGCGCGCCCAGGAAATACTAGAAGTAATGAAAGAGATGTCGAGTTTGATTATATAATATCCAAGTAATTAATCGTACTCGTACGCGTACTCGTACTCGAAAAGCAAATAAACTCCTTCAAGTACGAGTACTACAAGAGTTTGAACCCAAAGTCTTTTCTACTTGTCCATGCCGCGCTGCATGCCCCGCAGGTAGGAGATCTCGCCGATGTGTTCGGCGGTATGGGTGATGATTATCGCGAAAAATGCGCCGATGGTCATCTCCCCGACATGGGGGAACATGATCTTCTCATCAAAGGCCTCGACCGGCATGCTGCGCAATTTCTCCTTGGTCTTGGCGCGCACGGCGTCATAATAGGCCAGGATCTTGGCCAGCTCCGGCACTTTGAATGCATTGACCTGATCCACGGTATAATGCGAACCGCTTTCTTCCTTGGCCAACCCGAGTGTTTCATGCCACGTTTCGGTGTCCCAGACCGCGGCCACCTTTTGCAGCAGCCCCTGCACCAGCGCATCTTCGGTCCGGGCCATGTGAAACAGAATCAAGCCAATGGAGTTGCACCCCGACGCTGGCCGCCAGTCAAGCTCCGCCTGGCTCAGCCCCTGGAGCACCCGCCCCAGGGCCATTTTCGAACTCGACAACTCGGTACCGATATAGCGCTGTATTTCCATTTGTTCTCCTTGTAACGATGGGTAGATGATTTTTAACTGCGAGCCATAATTCTCTTTCACTACGACTTCTATCCCGAATTGGTCTGGTCGATCAACCCCTGCCGCTGTACTTGCTCGCCGCCGCGAATATACCCATGCGCCCGGAACCACTCGATGGCCCGGGAGATGGACTCTTCGATGGGCGCAAACTCCAGACCCAGCTCGGTTTTGGCTTTGCTGTTGTCAAAATAGAGATACTGGGAAGCATACTTGATTTCCGCCGGCGTAGACAGCGGCGGCCGGTGAGTGATGTAATCAGACCAATACTTCATGGGCCCCGTGGCCAGCCGCAGAAAAATCCGCGGAAACCAGAGAAACAACCGGTTGGGCTTGCCGGCAATCCGGTTCACCAGGCGCATGAATCCGGGCATGGTGATATTCATATTGCCCAGCACATATTTTTGGCCGGCCCGGCCTTTTTTGGCGGCCAGGACATGCCCGCGCGCCACATCGCGGACATCCACGATATTGAAGCCGCCGCTGAAAGCAAAGCGGTTGAGCCCATTGACGATATCCAGGATGATCTGGCCGGTGGGCGTGGGCGCGATATCGTTGGCGCCAAAGGGAAAGCACGGGTTCACCACCACCAGGTTCAACCCGTGCTCGGCAAAGCCCAATGCTTCCTGCTGGGAGAGATATTTGGTCAGCACATAGTGATTGCCCAGGTCGTATTGATTGAACGGCGTATCCTCGTTGGCCAGGGTTTTGCCCGGTGCAATGCCCAAGGCCGCGATGGAACTGGTATACACCACCCGTTCGATATCGGCCTTCAGGGCCGCCCATAAGAGATTGCGCGATCCCTGGAGATTGACCTCGTAGATGCCCCGCCAATCCTTCATCCAGATGGCGTAGACCGCGGCCAGATGAAAAAGGGTATCCACGCCCTGAATGGCTTTGGCCACCGCCGCCTTGTCCAGAATATCGCCCTCCATCCGCTCGATATCCAGCCCGTCGAGATTGCGGGTGTTTTCACCGGGCCGGAGCAGCGCTCTCACGGCCACATTTTCCTTGAGCAGTTCCTGAACCACATGCGAGCCGATGAAGCCGGCCGCACCCGTCACCAATGCCTTTTTCATAATCCCCTCCTTTGATTAGACGATGGTTCCGCGGTTTATGGAGCTGTTGAGCCAAACATCTTCTTTTCACTGCATCCCGTACGGTCGGCCAGAAGAATTCTGACCTTGCTGGCAAGATCTTCATCGTATGCCATATTGCTACAAGCTATTCAAAATAATCTAATGAATTAGGCAACCGCCTAAACAGTCCAGCGCTTGATGGCCACTTAAATGGAAATTTCTCTTTATATTGATGTGTTACAGATATCCTGCGCATGGCCACCCTCAACAATGCCCAGCTGCTCGGCTTGGAGCGCGATCTGGGGAGCATCGAACCCGGCAAGATCGCCGATCTGGCGGTTTTCGAAAAAAATCCCCTGGAAACGTTTCAAACACTTTCAAACCGCGGATGGTCTTCAAGAGCGGGGAACTGGTCTATCAGGCCTGACGCTTAGTGAAATGGCTTGCAGCAAAGAGCAGACTTGGCCCGCCGTCTATCCGTCAATCATCTTTTCGCTTTTCCAACATTTTTAAAATCGAATCCAAATCTTCAGGCTCATCGAGTTTGTATACTTCATTTTGGTCCGGTTTGCTTTCGGAAATTCTTTTATTTGGCGCCACGGGCTTACTGGCATTGGCTGCTTTGGGCGCGGGCTTGCCGGGGTTCGATATCTTGGTCTTGGCGGGCGATTCGGCCTTCATCATCTTTTCGCCGTGCAAGTTTTCATCATTTCGACTCAGTTCAATGGGCTTTTCCACGGCGTCATTTTTAGGAAGATACCAGTTGCCGCGCTTGTTCAACCATTCGCGGTAGCGCTGGAAGGACCACATTTTTTCTTCGGAACCGGTTTGCAAAACATCTTCGATTTTAGAGTATTTCCCACCCCGGATGACCGATTTGATGGCAAAGTTCGCAAATAGAATTTCACACTCGGGAACCCGCGCATCGATTTCGGACCGGTACACCAGGCGTTGGCAGATCACCGCCAGCAGGCAATCCGCGATTTGGGCTCTCACATTATCCTGCATTTCGGCCGGGAAGGCATTTACCAGCCGATATATCGCTTCTCCGGAAGAACCGGAATGAATGGTAGCAAAAACCAGATGCCCGGTTTCGGCGGCATTGAGCGTTTCTCGCATTACTTCCGGCTCGCGCATCTCTCCCACCATCAGGACATCCGGGTCTTCGCGCATGGCGTCAATGATCCCCTGATAAAATGAGGGCGTGTCTTTGCCGACCTCCCGTTGCCGGATGATCGAATGGATCATCTTGAATTGGTATTCAATCGGACTTTCAATCGTAATGATATGCTTGGATTTGGATTGATTGATTTCTTGAATTAATGCAGCCATGGTGGAAGATTTGCCGCTGCCGGTGGGTCCACAAAAAAGGACGAGCCCGTGGCTGTGTTTTATAACCTCGTTAATATCAGGGTGCAGATTCAATTTTTCGACGGTGGGCTGAAATGATGACAGCAATCGAATGGCAAAACCGATTCCGCGATTGGTCCTGAGAATATTAATGCGGCAGCGAACATTTTGAATGTTCATTGACGTGTCATATGAGCCCTTGCTCAAAAAATCCGACCAGCTCTCTTTATCGATGATTTGCCGAGCCAGCGCGTTTAAGGCTTCCGAAGAAATGGGTTCGCCTTGCATTTCAAGCTGACCGCCCGCTCGATACACTGCCGGCAGTCCGGGTTCCAGATGCAAATCGCTGGCGCCTTTTGCTTTTGCTGCTTCGATGAGTTCATTGATCATAATATTGGTCCAATTTTAGCAGTGGCTTCTACGCATCCTTGGGTCTACCCAAGTAGTTATTCTCCCTGAACCACGCGATGGCTTTGCGGATCGTCTCTTCGATGGGCGTTTGTGAAAAACCCAGCTCTTTGATGGCCTTGGAGCAGTCATACCATTCCCGCATTCGGCCGATACGAACCTCACTAGCCGTCACCATGGGCGGCTTCCTGGTCATGGCCGCCTGCAGTTCGAAGAGTTTTCCAAGCGCGACCGCCATTTTATATGGAATCTTCAATTTGGGGGCTTTGACATTGGCGACATTGGCGATTAACTCAATGTATTCGCGCACCGAAACATTCCGGTTGCCCAGAAGATAACGCTCGCCGATCCTGCCTTTCTCCGCCGCCAGCAGATGTCCTCTGGCCACATCCTCCACATCCACGATATTCACGCCGCCATCGATATACCCAGGCAAGTTCCGATTCACCACGTCAATGATCATCTGGCCGGAAGGCGTGGGTTTCAAGTCGCCTCTTCCAATCACCAAAGTCGGATTGACAAATACTACCGGCAGACCCTTTATCGCTAAAATTCTGGCCTCATTCTCGGCAATATATTTGGACATCGAGTAGTGATCGCCGGTTTGCCAGTAGTTGAACTCTTTTTCTTCGTTGGCCGGTGTCTCCCCGGCCGCGGCGCCGATGGCGTTGTTGGTGCTCGTGTAGACCACTCTTTCCACCCCGGCTTCCAGGGCGGCCTGAAGAGAGGCTCTCGTCCCGCCGACATTCACCTCATAGAGCAGTCGGGGATTCGGGGCCCAATGGGCAAAGTACGCGGCCGTAAGAAAAAACGTGTCACACCCGGTCAGCGCGCGCTTGATGGCGTCCTTGTCGCGAATGTCACCCGTGACACGTTCAAGCTCCAGATGGGCCAGGTTACGCAGGTTGCTCTTCTCCCGTACAATCGCTTTCACCTCATGGCCCGCCTGAACCAACTGGCGGACGATTTCACCGCCAATGAACCCCGTGCCACCCGCGACAAGTTTCTTCATATTGCTTCCTTCAATGCAGGCGATCTTAAAAAGATCTTGTTTGGCCCTCGATGCGGAGGTAAATCATTCTCCGGCAGCAAAATAGAGTATTTGGTGGATCTAAAATTTGCTTTCAAAAAAGTCTCGGACAAAAGCATATTTAGAGATCGCTTGTAAATAATTCGGGCATCGGTGCGTTTCTTTTATCATTCCCGCACAAACCGGCATCCAGCGCGATGGTATCCTATTAATTTGGTATTAATCTGGATTCCCACACAGTTTGTCCCGTATTTCTGTGGGACTGAAATGACGTGCCGCAAAAAGAAAACCTCCCAAATCTCAATTAATTGTGCGGCGCATACCCCTGCCTCCACCCTATGTTGAATTGACCCATACTTCAATTCATAATTTAGGCAAACGGCCCATTGCCGCGGGCATCGCCAAGCTTGACTCACCGTAAACCGCCTCGAAAAGGATTTTGTTTCAAAATCGCCAGGCAAAAGACCTGCGGGATAAGGCTCTGGGGGCAAATTTAGGGCCGCAGACATACTAAATGGCTGAATACTCTCATATTGAGAATTGAGGAGGGATAGAAAACAAAAAAAAGACTTAAGTTCGTTGCCCTGACTCCCGAAACTTGGACAGATAACCCCTTAAGGGGGATTTCCGCTAACCTTTGAAAAGGAGGATAATTGAATGAAGCTGAAATTACTGATTCTTGTATTCGCGCTAGCGCTAGGTCTGGCAGGATGTGGAGGCGGTGGAGGTGGCGGCAGTTCCGGGGAGAGCACCACTGATGTCAATTCGCAATTTGTGACCCAAATCACCGCCCTTGATCAAAGCGCACTGAGCGGCGGGCTCACCGATGAGCAGTACCTCACATCGTATGAACAAATCCTTACCAACATCGACGCCGAATCCACTGGCGCTCAGGACCTTGAGAGTTATCTTGAAACCCATGTGCTCGGCGTCCCGCTGAATTCTTCATCGCTATCGGCCCGGTCATCGGTAAATAGAGCCGCCATATCCGATACGATCACCAGAATTCGCAATTCAGAAACCTACCAAATGATCGAAATCTTTATCACCTCGGTGGCCAGCAATCTGCTGCTGCCTGATCCAGCTTCCATGCTTCTCGACCTGGCCCAGCCGGAGGTGTTTACCTCCATCGCATCGGTCCAGGTTCGAACCCACATCATGGATGCGCAATTCTCAGGACAAATCAGCGCCGATACAGCCGCGGACCTGGTGGGACGAATTCAGCGCAATCCTTTTGAGGCTGAAAGCCACCTGCTGGCCGCCAAGGGAGAAACGGTTCCGGAATGGCTTCCCCCATTTGAAGGAGAATGTCTAAGAGACTGCGGCTCGCCCGGCGACACGGCGATCTACTCAGGATCATTCTCCGGTACGATGACGGAGAGCGGGGGTGGATGTGTCTGGCAACATGCGGTATCCGGCACCATCGAGGTGGTCGTGACTGGCAGCGGCACGCTGGCCGACCCTTATGAAGGCACCTTCGATGTCAGTGGCAGCGCCACCATTTCATTGGTTTCCGGGGTGGGATGCGACGCCGGGGGCAATGTATCGATCAGCGTCTTCAACGGGAGCGTTTCCGGTACAAGTGGAAAACTTAATGCGTCCGGCAGCGGTACCATAGGGACATCCCCTTTTACTGCCGCTCTTTCGAATGCCGACGTTTCTACTTCGACCGTTACGGGCAGCTTTGTCTTTGATGGCGGAGTGGATAACACCATCAATCAGAGTGTGACCCTGAGCCGGCAGCCATAACACCGGCCAGTCCATGGGGGCCAAGCCTTGCATTGTGATTCAAGACGATTAAAAATCGGTCTTGGAAAGGAAATAGTTATGTTTGGTCACAATTCAAGGATTGGCCCCCTTCTCAGTGGACGCAAGCCTCTTCTACTTGTCTCTATCGCGTTGCATGCCCCGCAGGTAGGATATCTGGCCGAGATGTTCGGCCGTGTGCGCGATCTTGAAGGCGAAAAACGCGCCGGATGTTTTCTATCCATAGACGCCATGATTTACCACACATCACTTCTGATTCGACTCGCAATCGTGGCGATCGAAGCCTGAGAACAAATCGGTGGTCAGCAAGCTCGCGCACGCCACGGCGCGATCCGTGAAGACTTTTGGAAACTCTTGCGCGATGCGATCGATAAGGCGGCTCACAGGAGTATTTGAACCCGTGCGCTCTTCCTCCCCGGCAATACCAAGCCAGACCTTTCGCAGCCGCTCCGGGTAGATTGGCGTCCTTGCGGCCCAGTCGTTGACGGCATTGATGAGTTTCGGTTCAGGGCCGCCGCTGATCTTGTGTCGGAGCATTGCTTCTCCCAAAGCGATGATGGGGCCAAAGATAAACGACCCTCCGCGGTGCAGCAGCAGTTGGATAATTTCAACCCGGTATTCTTCGACCACCTGGCGCTCCTTCAGCAGATCAGCGGGAACCGCACACCCGGCCCTGGCATAGCGTGTCTCCGACCAATCAAAGGCCGTCTTCGCTGCGGTCACCCAAAAGAGCGACTGATGCGCCACATTCAAAACCTCGGCCCACGCAGAAGCAGTCCTGGCGCGAGCGGCTTGCTCTTCAAAACAGGAGAGAAGATGCAGCCCTTCTTCGGCATAACTCTCCGCCAAGTATCGGTGGTCATGGGATCTCTTCATCAGCGCCTGGATAAGGACGGCGGGATCTTCAATCTCTTTATCCACGGGGATCTCCGCGCGGATGCCATGGCGCTGAAGATGGGCCGACGCCAGGGCCTGCATGTTGATCAACCCGTAGTCAAAGTACTTGTTCCTGTATGAGGGCAACCGCTGGCCAAAAGCAGTGATCCTCTTCACCAAAGCGTCATTGGAGCCGCAATCCGTCATAATTTGAAATGACCGGAGCGCCTCTTGCAGCATCTGCCGCAAATTCGCAAAAGCCCCGGCAGACTCCTGGGGCAGATATCGCGCCACATTCTGCGCCAGATCCATGGCCCGCCGCAGGTGCGTTACACATTCGGGAGTACCGGACGCGCCGTCCTCCCAGCACACTTTCCCCCGCAATGGATCGGCCTGCTCCCGGGCCGCGCCGGCAAAGCGCTCGGCCACGCAAAGGGATTGGTCGTCAAGATTGTCCATGGAGACGGCCATGATATGCAGGGCCGCTTGCGCCAGCGATTGCGACGCCTCCGGCCCGAGGCGGGTGCCCTCTTCCAACCGGCCCGCGCCGGCCGCCAACAGCATCTTCACGGTTTTACTCCGGGAGTGAATATCGGTTTGATTTCGGTTTCCAAAAGCAAATGCAAATCATCCGCGCACGCCACCGCCTTGCGTTGGGTCAGGCCCAATTCGCCCAGAAACACGATCAAATCCTCTTTCCTGGCCTGGGCAATAGCGATGGGGTCTGAGTCCAACGCCTCAAAGGTCGCGACGACCCGATCCAGGCGCTCCTCCAGCTGCTCCACCCGTCTGTTTTGGAGCTGGGCATACTTCTCCAGCTCAGCGTACTTCTGCTCCAATCGCTTCATCTTATCATCGGGCTTGGACTCCGCGCGCCCCTTGGCTTTCGCGCCCAGGAACGCGCCGACATACTGCTTCACCGCCCAGACCGCGACGAGCAACGCACAATAGCCGATATCCACGGGCGTGAACGCTTGCCTGTCGGCCGGCACATCCCGCAGCCCCAAATACTGTCCGTAGGGGATCAGTTTCTCTCTGATTCTGCTGTACGTCTGTTGTTGGGTGAACATGAGATTTCCTTTAAAATATTGGATGTGACGCCACAAATCTCTTACCCTGATATTTTCATTATCCTTCAAACGGTGCGCAAAGCGCACCCTACCAAATATGCTCGGTCTGTAGGGTGCGCTCTGCGCACCAAATCAAGACTAAAAAGCACTACGTTCACGGTTTCAACCCATATCGCTGAATGATCTCAGCGACCTTGTGGGCCTCTGGAAAGTAGTAATGCAACAAGCCCCCCGCGGCCAAAGCCATGATGAAGGTAATTAAAAAGGGTTTCCAGGTCGCGGCAAAGATGCTCCCCAGCCAGTCACCGGAATAGATCTTTTTAGTGCTTTTCAGGAGCGTGGCTGCCAGGAACGCTTCGAAGGCCGCCTCCGACAGAATCACGGGGGCCTCGTAAATCATATAAATAGAGGCCCCGAGGATCGTTGCGATGATAGCGGCAAGGCAGGCCACCACCACGACCGCCGCGATACCGCCTTCATCCCCGATGGCACCCGCCGCTTCGCCCACCGCATCGCCCAGGCTCTCGGCCGCACCGGAACCGCCCTCACCCACAATGCCAGAGGCCGGAAGCTCGAAGGAAGAAGAAGCGCCGCCACCCCCAAAATGCCCCCCGCCCGCCCGAAACACTGCCCTGGACCCGGAGCCTGGGAGATCCAGCAGATCAAACGTATTGCTAAAGTCTGAGCCTCTGGTTTGCTTCTTTGGACCCATGTAGATAAGCCAAAGCTTGATGCACAGGAAGAAAACAAGATAAGCGAAAACAACGGATAATGGATACCTCACAAGGAAATTACTAATCCCGGCGCTAAGAAAAAGCTTGGAGGCGAAAACCCCGGAGCAAGCGGTCGCAACCAGGATAATAGTCATATGGAACCGTAAAGCGAACCGCTCGCGAAATCTCCTTAGGAAATGCCTTTTTTGGCCGAAGCTCATTTTCATTCATCCACAGCTAAACCCGCTTGGGATAAGACCTGGAGCACACACCACTTGCTATCGATAGACTGACTTCACTACTAATATTGATTTGCCACTTAAAGTTTAAAGATAGAGGCAGAAGTTAAAAAGTTAAGGGCGTCCCCAATCTACCAATCTACGCCTTTGAAAAAAGCCCGCTCACCCCGGCTCCGTCCTGCGGAAAGGTGTAGGTTATGCCACTTTTTGAATCTCTTTGGATTCGTATTCGGGAAACATAATTATAGCAGGATGTACATTAAATGCCTTGGCGAGTTGCTCTGTTCTTTTCTTACCTATTTCTAATTTGTCGTTTTCAAGCATGCTGATATTTTTTGCATTGATGGCGCAATATTTTGATAATTCCTTTTGAGTCCATCCTTTTAATTCGCGTAGCTTTTTAATTACTTCCCCGGTAGTCAAAATCGCATGCTGTTTTGCTGGTTTAAAATCCGATCTTATAATTTTCCTTTTGAAATTAAGGTTTGATGACCCCATAGATCTCCCTTTTTCCTTGACCTCCGGAGGCCATTTAGAGAGTTAGCCCCTTAATACGCATTTTACCATTCCCAGTCCTCTTCATCCGCCAAGGGGGCATCCAACCACGCCTGATCTGCTGCGCTTGATTCCTGGGATTTAATGGCTTTATCGAATTGTTCTTTCCAGCCTTCTCGGTTCTTCTTAACGGGTCGAATTAACAGTCCGTCATCGATTATTTTGAATTCCAATTGCTTGTCTTCTAATCGTGCTTGCTCAATTACAGCCTTTGGAATACGGATTCCCCGCGAATTTCCTATTTTGATTAAGGTCGCCATTTTCTCCTCCAATTGTGGGTAATGAGATTACGATACCCCCGAGATTGGATCTATAGTTAAATTCTTTCATATTTTCAAATCATTGCGAAGTGGTCCGGTATGAAATTCATGCCGTGCCGGGATAGCGCCGGAGGGAGGGGTCGGTAGGGCTGTGGCGGGCGGTTGGGAATGGGCGAATTTGCGAACTCATGGGGTGTGCTGCCCCATATCCATTCGCAATTATGAAGCTTTGCGATATTGAATAATGATGAAGTCGTAGTAGGTCCAAGAAGGCGTCGCCCCCACGAAGGCGGGGGTCCAGAACAACCAGATATTCCTGGTTCCCCGCCTTCGCGGGGATGACGTTAACGACCGTCGTGCTACTTTTTACGAGGCCATCAAAATTGATAAGCTGGTAATAAGTCGTGATATCATCGTTTTTTCTTTGAACCATGAAGAGCATGAAGGGCATGAAGCTGAAATTGTGATGAAATTTTTTCATCTTCATGAACTTCATGCTCTTCATGGTAGGAATCTGCCTTCTTACAAGGCAGTCAATATTAGCCCCCGACCCACTTCCCGCTGAAGGTTGCGGGGAGTGGGAGTTGAAAAAGGCGGTGTGGTTTGGGAAGATCAATGGGCTACTGTCCGCCCTATTTGCCATCGGGCCAGCCGCCGATCTACATATTCCCGCCCTTGCGGATGGTCCAGAAGTCATCGGAGAGATTGCGGTCCGATACATAGGCATAGGGCATGGTGAAATAGCCTTTCTTGCCCCAGTCGGTGCCCCAGGAGTTGCGCACCAGGAAGCGTTTGGTGGTGTCGTCATAGCCTACGCCCAGCACGGCGTGGCCGCCGAGCATTTTTTCACCGGCCTTGGGCATTTTCAGCACGCCGCTCTTGGCCATCTTCTGGGATTCGAAGCTTTCGTAGACGGAAAAGCCGAAGACAAAGGGATAGCCATCGGCCAGGCAGGCGCGCATTTCATCCAGGGTGCTGAGGCGGGCATAGGCGCTGATGCGGTCCTGGAGGGCCTGGGTGTAGCATTTTTGGGGCGGTTTGGCGGCGAACTTGGCCACGTTGTAGGGCCAGATCAGAAAGTGATGATTTCGTATCCCTTATCGCGATACCCGGCCATGCTCGGATGGCCGGACATGTCGTCCAGCAGGGTCAGGCCCTGGGCCTTGGCTGCTTCCAGGGTGCCGAGTTTGGTGGCGCAGGCCTTGCAAACTCCTGCTACGGTGCCGGCCTCGCGGTTCTTCTTCCACAGCGAGTGCAGTGGGAAATCGGGCTTGGCCAGGTCGGGGATCAGCTTGGTGGCCGCGCCTTCCACGATGATTTTGGCTTCGTGGCCTTTGGCGCGCATATCCAGGGCGTTCAGCAGCACGTGGATAAAGCACATGGGATCTCCGTTGAATACGAAAAGGGCGAATTTTTTCATGGGGCGCTCCTGGGGTTGAGTCGTTGAGTCGTTGTATTCTAACATTAGCAGCCCTAAGCATAAAAAGGAAAAGAATTCCTTTCACGAATTAACGAATCAACCAATCAACGAATCAACGCCCCCCCCCTTGCTATCCAACCCAATAGAAGGCTATGAATCAAACCGAAGACAAACCACCATCCAAGAGAGATAAAAAGGTTTCACCATGATTGCCTTTGAAAATGTGACCAAGAGTTTTGGACCGCTGGTGGCCGTGGACGGGGTCTCCTTTGCGGTGCCCAAGGGCGAGGCCTTTGCCCTGCTGGGGCCCAACGGGGCCGGCAAGACCACCCTGGTGCGCATGCTGCTGGGCTTTTCGCGCAGCACGGCCGGCCGGATATTCATCGAGGGGCAGCCGGCCGGTCGGTCGGAATCGCGCCGCAAGCTGGGCTATCTGGCCGAGATTCACCGCATCCCGCCGTATCTGTCCGGCTGGGAATATCTGATGCGCCAGGCGGCCTTTTGCGGACTGGCCGGCGTTCAGGCCAGAGCGGCCGTGTCCGAGATGCTGAAGCGGGTGGGCATGGAAGGCCAGGAGAAGAAGAGAGCGTCGCATTACTCCAAGGGCATGGTCCAGCGCATCGGCCTGGGCGCGGCCCTGCTGGGCGATCCGGCCCTGCTGGTGCTGGATGAGCCGGTCTCGGGCCTGGACCCGCTGGGCATGCGCGATGTGCGGGTGCTGCTGGAGGAGTACAAGCGGCGCGGCGGAACTATTTTGCTCAACTCCCATTTGCTGTCGGAAGTGGAGCGGCTCTGCGGTTCGGTGGCCATCATGAACAAGGGCCGCATCATGGTCCAGGGACCGCTGGCGCATATCGTCCAGGCGAGCGAGACCCTGGAAGAAGTATTTATCCGCCACGTGGAGGGGGGAAAAGCAAATGATGCATAGCCGCAAGCAAAAAAGGCACAAAGGCACAAAGAGGCAAAGGCACAAAGATTTTTAAATAACCTTCGTGGCTTCGTGGCTTTGTGCGAAAATAATTAAACCAAATCCGCTATTCACCATTACCGCGCCCAAGCTAAGGATTTGAAGATGAACAATTTGTCCCGCATTGCTTTCATTACGGTCAAAGATCTCATGCGCCAGAAGAGTTTTTATGTGCTGCTGGCCGTGGCGCTCTTTTTTGTTCTCCTGCTGCGAAGTTGCTACCACGGCAGCTATACGATCAACGGCCGCACCCTGGACCCGGCCTCCCTGGCGCTGCATGCCTCGGTGATTGCTTTTCATGTGGTGGCCGCCGGCATGTTCCTGATGACGACCTTGCTGGCCATGGGTATCTTCTCCAGGGATCGCGAGGACGGGACCATGGTGATGTTCCTGGCCCGGCCGGTGGAGCGCTGGCAGTATCTGTTGGGAAGAATTGCCGGCACCTGGCTGCTGGCCGCTCTCTTCATGTTCATTCTGCATTTGACCATTGCGCTGATCGGCCTGGCCAATACCGGCACCCTGGTGTCCGGCTATTTCACCGCCACCTTGATCTGTTCGATCAACCTGCTGTTCGGCGTCATGCTGACCTGCACTTTGTCGCTATTTCTTCCCAACGTGATGGCCGCGATCTTCTCCTTGATCATTATCGCTGTCGGCTTTGTCTCGGACGGGGCTTATCAGCTCATGCAAAGCGAGACATTGCGCCAGGTGATCTCCGGCCAGACCAAGACCGCCCCGTGGCGCATTCTCTTTCCCAAGGTCTATATGCTTCAGGATTATGCTTCCACCTGGATCACCGAGCGGGCTTTCGAGGCCATGCCCCTGGGCTACGTGTGGCTCAATGTGCTGGTCTGGACGGCGCTGCTGGCTGCCCTAGCCTTATGGCGCTTTAGCCGCAGTGAAATCTAGTAGAAGAAAGGGCGCGCGCGATGGCTGAACCCGGCATGGCAATCATAATTGACGTCGCACCGCACCCGATAGCGGTCTTGGCCCGCGGTTCTCATTGGCTGGTGGTGGACAAGCCTTGCGGCCTGAGCGTGCACAATGATCCGGGTCGGGACTTGTGTTCGCTGGTGCTGGCGGCGGTGCGGGCCGGAGAAGTGCCGGGCGTGAGCCGCGATCTGCGCGCCCTGCATGCGGCCCACCGCCTTGACCGCGACACCAGCGGCCTGGTGCTCCTGGCCGGGGATGCCGAGACCCTGGCGTTTTTCGGCCGGCAGTTCGCGGAGGGAAGCGTCGATAAACGTTACCTGGCCTTGGTGCATGGCCCGCTGGAAGATCCAGCCGCGGGGCGGGATTGGATTGAATGGACCTGGCCCCTGACCGATGCGGCCGCCGGCCGCGAGGACCCCATGGGCCGGGGCAAGCGCCTGGAGTGCGCCACGCGCGCGCGGCTCCTGGAGAGAAGCACGCACTATTCTTTGATCGAGTGCCGCCTGCTCACCGGCCGCAAGCACCAGATCCGGCGCCATGCCAAGCTGGCCGGCCATCCGGTGGTGGGCGACCGCCGTTACGGCTCGACCCGCGCTCTAACCTACCTGCGCCAACACCACGGCTTTGAACGCCTGGCGCTGCATGCCCATATGCTCTCCGTTTGTCTTCCCGGAGAAGAAAAGCAGACCACTTTTGAATCCAACGGATTGCCGGAAGAAGTGCGGCGGTTGCTGGAAGCCGATGGCACAAGAGACGCTTAAAAGATTAACGCAAGGCGCTGAGGGCGCTGAGGAGCGCGGAGGAAGTATAAAAACAATTTTACTATCCTTTAAATGGTGCGCAAAGCGCACCCTACGATTCATGCATATGCTGTGACTGTAGGGTGCGCTTTGCGCACCGTCGTTAGCTTATCCATGTCATCAGTGTAATCCGTGGTCCTTTTTTACCACTGATTACACTGATTGCACGGATGATCGGAAGCCAAGCATCATTCTTTGCTCCCCAACGAAAACTCATTACCGCTGACGCAAAACCCCGCTGTCGATCATCTGCTGGAAGAAGTCATTCATGGATTCCTTCATGGGGCGGTATTGCAACCCCAGTTCGCGCACGCCCTTGCCATTGTCCGCTTTAAACGGCCGGTTGACGTTCAGGGCAGCCATCTTGCGCGTCATGGCTTTGTTGACCAGCGGTCCGACCAGCCACACCAGCCATTTGGGCAACACCCGGCGCGGGATGGGGTAGCGGTCGCCGTACTTTTCCACCAAGATGGCGGCCAGGGCGGGATAATCGGTGTTATGGGCCGAGATAATGTAGCGGCCTTTGGCGGCCGGAGTAAAGGCCGCCCTGAAGTGGGCTTCGGCCAGATCGCGCACGTCGATGACGCCCATGCCCAGATGCGGCACTCCCGGTTTCATGGCGCCGTCGCCGAACTGCTTGATGAGCTTGAAGCTCTCGGAAGTGGCGCGGGGGTTGATGCCCGGCCCGATGACCAGGGAGGGGTTGATCACCACCAGGTCCCAGCGCGTTTGCTGCTCGTTGATCTTCCAGGCTTCTCTTTCGGCCAAGGTCTTGGAATAGGAATAGGGCTGGTGGGTCAAAGAAGAAGTGGTGTTCCAGACCTCTTCGGTGAACACGCCCTTGGGCGTTCTCTCCAGGTCGGCGTTGTCGCTGTAGATGGCGGCGCAACTGCTGGTCAGGACCACGCGTTTGACCGAGGCCGTGCGGTTGACCTCTTCCAGCACATTGCGCGTGCCCAGCAGGGCCGGATCGATCAGCTCCTTTTGGGGGTCCTTCACATTCAGGATAAAGGGTGAGGCGGTGTGAAAGACCACCTGGCAGCCGGCCATGGCCTGGGCATACGAGCCCTGGTCCAGCAGATCGGCTTTGAAGTATTTAATTTTTCCGGGCGCCTTTTCGGCGATCTGGTTGAGGTATTTGAGTTTTTCTTTGTTTTGCGGGTCGCGCACCGCTGCGTGCACGCTGAGCCCTTCGTCCAGAAGCCTTTTGACGATCCAGCCGGCCACATAGCCAGTGGCGCCGGTGACCATGACCGGCGTTTGTTTATCTACCTGTAGCATTTGTCTTCCTCCTGTGGGTGCGTTGCGGAATATTTATGACTTGTTCCAAATCAGAGAAAAATAGTTCATGCTGAGTCCACTGGCAATAAGGCGTGAGGACCGGAGCGCAATTCACAGCTGTTACATATCGGTGTTTCTCCAAAAATGAATATCCAATATCGAACAAGGAACAGCAAAATTTCGAAGGAACTTATACGGTTTGATCTTGAGGAATGGCTGATTGATTTTGTCGCAAGCATAAAAATTGCTATCCAGAACAAAAAGAGACTTTGAAATTCGATATTTATTGTTCGATATTCGTCGTTCAATATAATCTAATTGTCTTTCTAAGCTATCAGCAGCTGCCGTACAACCCTTACCCCTTGACCGCGCCCATGGTGAATCCGGCAATGAAGCGGTCCAGGAAAAAGGTGTAGAGAATGGAGATGGGAATGCACGGGATCAGGGCGCCGGCCATTAGCGGTCCCCAGCGGAAGACATCGCCACGCACCAGTTCGGTGGGCACGCCGATGCTGATGGTCTTCTGGGCCGAGACCGAGATGAAGGCCAGGGCATAGACGAATTCATGCATGCACAGCGTAAAGGCAAAGACCACAATGGTCAGGATGCCGGAGATGGACAGGGGCATGACCACGCGCACCATGGCGCCCAGGCAACTGCAGCCGTCGATCATGGCCTGTTCTTCGATATCGCGGGGAATGGATTTGAAGAAACCCATGAGCAGCCAGGTGCAAAAGGGGATCGTAAAGGTGGGATAGACCAGGATAAGTGCCCGCAGCGATTCTTGGCTGTGAAGCATGGCAATGACGCGCGACATGGGAATGAAGAGCAGGGTGGGCGGAATCAGGTAGGTCAGGAAAATCCCCACGCCGAGATTTTCGCTCCAGCGCCCGGCCCAGCGCGCCAGGCTGTAAGCCGCGGGTACGGCAATGGCCAGGGTGATGGCCACCACGGAGAGTCCCACCCAAAAGGTGTTGAGCATGTAGACGACGAAGTGGGTGTCGAAGAACAGCAGTTTGAGATGCTCCAGGGTCGGCGCTTCGTTGAAAATGAAGGGATTGTTCTCCGGATTGAAGAGATCGTGGTCGCGCTTGAACATGGTGATCAGCATCCAGTAGAACGGGAAGGCGCTGAAAAAAGCAAAGCCTGTGATAATGGCATAGAGACCTCCGCGCCGGGCCTTTTTTCTTAAGGAAGACATCAGACCACCTCCGTGCGGCGCGCCAGCTTGAGAATGAGGGCCGCCACGCCGGCCAGGACCGGAAACAGGAATAGTGAGATGGCCGCGCCCTGGGCCAGGTCGCCGCCTTCGATGCCCTTTAGAAATGACCAGCTCGCCAGGACCTGGGTGCTGTGCACGGGCCCGCCGCGCGTGAGCACGTAGACCACGGTCATGTCCGTGAAGGTGAAGATAATGCCGAAGAGAAAGGCGATGCTCATGATGGGCAGAATCAGGGGGGTAGTAATCTGGAACATGCGGCGCCAGAAGCCGGCGCCGTCGATTTCGGCGGCTTCGTGAATCTCCTTGGGAATGGAGCTCAAGCCGGCCATGATGATCACCGTGGCCAGGGGCAGCATGCGCCAGGTGTGCACCAGAATCACCGAGCCCATGGCCAGGGCCGGCACACCGAGCCAGTAGAGATTGGACATGGAGCCGAAGAAGCAATCGGGGCAGCCGAGCAGTCCGACGCGGCGCAGCAGCCAATCCAGGGGGCTGAAGATGGAATCGAGAATCCACAGCCAGCCGATGGTGCCCAGGGCAATGGGCGCGGTCCAGGGCATCAGCACCATAAAGCGCGCGATCCATTTGCCCCGAAACTCTTCCATGAGGATCATGGCCAGCATACGGGAGAGAATGATCACCAGAATCTGGGAAGAAAAAGTGAAGATGAAGGTATTCTTCAGCGCTTTCCAGAACACGGGATCAGCCAGCGCCGCCTTGAAGTTGGTCAGTCCCGCAAAATGCAGGCTGGTGTCGCCCGTGGTCACATCGCTGAGGCTATAGGCAATGGCCAGCAAAAAGGGAAAGCCGATCATGGCGGCGATGTAGAGAATCGCCGGCGCCACCATCACCACGGCCAGGGAACGTTCATTATCGCGGATGTTGGAGAAATTCATTTTTGCCCCTCACCCCGACCCTCTCCCCATGGGGGAGAGGGAGTTGTGCTGCTCGTTGGGTTTGCGCTTACTTCCATTTTCGTACTCAGGCGAAGAGATCAGCGTGTTAAAAGTAAATGCTTGATCAATTTAGACAAAGACCTTCAACCATGAAGAGCATGAAGAACATGAAGGAATACTAAATTGGATTCAATGCAGACTTCATGCTCTTCATGTTCTTCATGGTAATTCAAGAGTTCAGATGGCTTTTTACGTCTTTCTTCGTTGCGCCCCCGCCCCATGATTAGGCACCGCCACCTTTAATTCGCCCACCCGTCCCCTTGTAAAAATAGCGCAGGTCCTGGGTCTTGACCGCAAACGGATAAGTTTTGCCGGGCTCCAAGGCCTTGGGCGTGCTGGCCGCAATCTTGGAAATCACATGGCGATGGGGGCAGGGCAGGCCCACATCGCCATATACTAGCCGTTCCGCGCCCAGATCTTCGAGCCAGGTCACGGCGAACTGGAAGCACTCCAGCCCGCCGTTGTCTCCAAATACTTCCCTGGGTAAAAAGCTCTCGGGGCGAAAACCCATCAACACATTGTCTTTTTCCACCAGGTTCATGGGCGGCGATCCCAGGAAGGTGGCCACGAAGATATCGGCCGGTTCTTGGTAGACTTCATGCGGTTTGCCCACTTGCCGAATGGTGCCTTTGTTCATGACCACGATGCGGTCTCCCAGGCCCATGGCCTCCACCTGGTCGTGGGTCACGTAGATGGTGGTGATGCCGATGTTGCGCTGGAACTGCCGCAGCTCTTCGCGCGCGGCGGTGCGCAACTTGGCGTCGAGGTTGGAAAGCGGCTCATCGAGCAGGAAGACTTTGGGCTGGCGCACCATGGCCCTGGCCAGGGCCACGCGCTGGCGCTCGCCGCCAGAGAGCTCGCGCGGCTTGCGCTTGAGCAGCTTTTCGATGCTGAACATCTTGGCCGCCCATTCGACTTTCTCCTGGATGGCGTTCTTCTCGACACCCCGGGTGCGCAGGGGAAAGGCAATGTTTTTAAAGACCGTCATGTGCGGGTAGAGCGCATAGCTCTGGAACACCATGGCAATGTCTCTGGCCCGGGGCGGCACATGGGTGACCGTTCGGCCGCCGATGAGAATATCTCCGGAAGTGGGTGCTTCTATGCCGGCGATCATGCGCAGCAAGGTGGTCTTGCCGCATCCGGAGGGGCCGAGCAGCACCAGAAATTCTCCTTCGCGGGCCTGCAGCTCTACTTCATGAACGGCCTGGACTTCACCGAACTGTTTGGATAACTTTCGGATCTCGACTTGAGCCATCCTATACCTTTCCGCCCACCAGGCCTTTGTTGCGCCATTTGGCGAAGATCGGCTTGATCAGAAGCTCCGCCTGTTCAACGGCCAAAGAGGCTTTCATGCCGCGCGCGGCATTGGCCATCAAGTTGGGTAGAATAAAGGTGGCAAATACTTCGCCGATGGCCGGGTTGGCCGGGCCCGGATGGCCAACGTTGGTGCTCCACTTCTCGGCATCCTTCAACACCATCAGCTTGCCTTTGGCTTCGCCTTCGATGACAAAGGGATCGTTGTCAAACCAGGTGTTGTGCAGATCGCGCAAGACCTTGGCGCCCTTGACTGCCGCATAACCCCGGTTGCCGGAGGGAATGGGGGCATCGAAAAAGGCCGGAGAGTTGTATAACTCGCTGGCGTACATGGCCTGATCATAATTCTCCACCAGGGAGAGCAGGAATTTCTTCGCCGTCTCCACATTCTTGGAGTAGTTGGGGATGATGTAGTTATAAATGACGTGCTCGCTGCTCCAGCGCGTGCCTTTGGGCCCCTTCAAGGCCGGCACGAAATAGACATCCTTGGCGATCTCCGGGACTTCCTTTTGGGCCGAGCGGTAGGCGGAGATGGAATTCAAAATGTATGAGGCCTTGCCGGCGATGAGGGCCTGGTTGTTGGACACGGCGGTCCAGGCAAATACTTCCGGCGTCATGGACTCGGTGAAGAGTTTGGCCATGAGCTCGACGGCTTCAATGGTGCGCTCATTGTTGATGATGACATTTTCTTCGGCATCCTGGATGCTGGAGTCATAGGACCAGAGCAGGGCGCGGGCCGCCATGTTGGAGTCCAGCTCCTGGGATAATCCAACGCCCAACTGCACGGCCTGTTCTTTCTTGATCTTGCCGCCAAAGGTGACCAGGTCTTCCCACTTTTCAGGACCTTCGGGCTTGCCGACCTTTTCCCACAAGCTTTTGCGGTAGCAGCCGGGATCGATGGTCCAACCGTGGCAGAAGCTGTAGTATTTCTTCGTGTTGGGATTGAAAGAGCTTTTGGTGCACAGGGGATGCTGCTTGCCGAAGCGCTTCTCGGCCTCTTTGTTGACATCGGTCATATCCACCACGCTGGGCTCGAACTGGGCCGGCGGCGAGATCCATTCGATCAGGTCATGGCCCTGGCCGCCCGCGATCTCGGCCGCGGTGCGCGAGCCGATTTCCGCCAGGCTGATGTGATCCACGGTCACTTGAACCCCGTGGGCCTCGCCCCATTTTTTGGCAAAGCCATCGAACCACTCCTTGTCAAAGCGCGGCACGAAATGGGACCAGACCAAAATCTTCAGAGTTTTGTCCGCGGCCTGGGCTTTGCGGACAAAGATCGTCGGTCCCAGACCCGTGGCCACCGCGCCGACGCCGGCGCCCGCGATTTTGATGAAATCCCGCCTGCTGAGGCCATGCTTTTCCTCCATGTTGTCCTCCTCATCGTCTAAGTTGTTGGATAGAAGTGGATTAAAACCCCTTTTCAGGCTCAAATCCTTTGTTGGGCCGAAAGGTTCAATCCTCAAAATACTCCATGTATTCCTGCGGTTGAACCTTTCGGCCCGCCGCGGCCTTAAACCTGAAAAGGGGTTTTAAAACCACTTCTAAAGACAAACATCCCAACCGTTGTCGAGGAACTCACCAGCGTCCGATGTCAACAGAAGTAAATGCGACCGCTCCGGATGGAACCCACGCAGAGAAGAAGACCGCCGAGCAGAAAACTGAGATGGTGAGAACAGGGAACCGCCGCCTGACCGGCGGCAAAATTTTAACCGCTTGGAGCGGTTTGTTTAAGTGATTCACTCCTCCGGACAGGCAGGAGGTTTGTGGCAGGAACCTGATACTAATTTTTCATATATAAAGTTTGGGGTTCACGCAACATCTATTCCGGCGGGGAAGCCTGAAACACGAGCCGCGCACGCGGCTAACCCTGGTATGTGTCGTACTCGTACGCGTACGATTTCCCTCGTTCCTCAGCGCGGGAATGCACATCTCTGCCGCGACGCTCCCGCGCAGAGCATGGGAGCGAGGTGGCACACCTTAAGTCCTTATTTGATCCTATCATATTGATAGCCCACCGACTTTCAGCCCTATCCATTTGGGGGGTTTTTAGGCCTCCAGCGTTCCTTCGGCTTGCATTAAAATCATTAAATTTCAAATTGTTAAACCATATTAAACCCTCTGGCACGCACCTGGCTATATAGGTGGCGCAAGGCAAGTTTACCAAGGCCGGCCAAAGGTTGGAAAAGCTGGCAAGCAAAGGATGAAACGGAGACGCGCACATGACCAGAATGCTGAAAATAGGGACCCTCGGAATACTGATCGCCCTGATGAGCTATCACACCGGCTACTGTGTGCCGGCCATTACCTCGGTCCAGGAGATGCAACAGCCCGACGGCACCACCTTCCAGGCCAAAATCTGGGGCGATGAGGGGCGCCATGGCTGGGAAACCGCTGATGGTTATACCATTGTTCAAGATCCCACCACCCGTGTCTGGCGCTATGCCACCGAAGGCGGCAATGGGCGCGGCGCGGCCGTAGGCGCGGTGGTGGGCCGCGCCAATGCCACCCCTGGGTCGGCCAAGCACATTCGTCCAGCGCGCGGTTCCGCGCCTCGCAAATTCCGCAATGGCGCGGCCAATGTCCAACTTCCGACCGCCAACCGCCAGCCGGTCACCGGTACGCGGCCGGTGCCGGTGTTGATGGTCAACTTCAGCGACACGACCCCGACTTATAATGCTGCCGATTTCGACCATCTGTTGTTCGGCACGGGCAACAAAAGCATGAAAGAGTATTATGAGGAAGTTTCCCACGGCGCTTTTTCAGTATCCGCGGGCACGGCGGGCGTCACCGGCTGGTATACGGCTTCCCACACCCATGACTTTTACGGCACCAATGATGCCAATGGTTATGACCGCTACCCGGCCACCCTGGTGCGTGAAGCGGTGGTGGCCGCGGATGCGAGCATTGATTTCTCCCAATATGATTCGGACGGCGACTGCCGCGTGGATAGCGTGGTAATCGTCCATCAAGGCTCGGGCGAGGAAGCCGGCGGCCCGGACAGTGATATCTGGTCCCACAGTTGGAGCCTGAACAGCGCCTCTTATTTCGGCGACGGCGCCGGCCAGTACCTCACCAATGATGTGGCGCCCTGCGGTCAAATCATCATCAATAATTACGTGATCCAGCCTGAGAAACTCTGGGGCCAGCTTCAAACCATCGGCGTGTTCGCCCACGAGTACGGCCATGCCCTGGGTTTGCCTGATCTTTATGATGTGGATTACAGCTCCAGCGGCATCGGCGACTGGGGCCTGATGAGCGGGGGCAGCTGGAACTATGTCTCCTGGCCGGGCGATAGCCCCGCGCATCTGTGCGCCTGGAGCAAATACTTCCTGGGTTGGGTTAATCCCGTGCAGGTGTCCGGCAGCCTGGTGGATCAAGCCATAGCCCCGGCCGCTGAAGCGGATGATGTCTACCTCTTTTATTCAGCCCATCCGGCCAACCCCAATGAATACTTCCTGGTGGAAAACCGGCAGAAGGTTGGTTTTGACAAGGGACTGCCGGGCTCCGGCCTGGCCATCTGGCACATTGACGAAGCCAAGGCCAGTTATGCCAACGAGGACAACAGCCAGGAGTGCGCGCCGCCCATGGATTGCGCCACCACTCATTACCGGGTGGCCCTGGTGCAGGCCGACGGCGATTGGGATCTGGAATTGGGCTTTAACCAAGGCGATCGCGGCGATCTCTTCCCCGGCACTTCGCACAACACGGCCTTCACCTTTGGCGCCGACCCGGACAGCGTTTACTACGACGGCACGCCCAGCCATCTGAGCATCACCGGGATTGTCGAGTCCGGCACCACCATCCGAGCCACTCTGACCCAGGCTTATGCCATTGCGCCCACGGTTTCGGGCAACGGCTCCATCTGGCCGGCCACCCCCGCCGCCGTGGAATTCGGCGGTTCGGTGACCTTCACCATCACCCCGGATGCCGGCGCCCAGATCAGCGACGTTCTGGTGGATGGGCAGTCGGTGGGCGCGGTGGGGCAGTACACCTTCTCCAACACCCAACTCGATCATGAGATCCGCGCCGTGTTCAACGGCGGCGCCGACAGCTCCCTGACCAGCGGCCAGGGCGATTCGGGCGGCGGCGGTGGCGGTGGGTGCTTTATCTCCAGCTCGCTGTTCTAACCAAACAGGAGCATGGGTTCGGAAGAGGTATCGACCCACTAAAAAGATACTCACCACAGAAGAATTCCCCGATGCCTGATTTAGCTTATCCGTGTCATCCGTGTAATCCGTGGTAAAAAATTTTACCACGGATTACACGGATGACACGGATAAGCCTGTGCCGCATTCGGTCGCGGGGGTCTGTGACAGGCTGTATTTCTTCTAACCGCCCAGCGCATATAATACTTGAATGATTCTTTTTGCCATGGGATGGAATAAGGGAAGCAGAATTTCTTAACATGCCTCTGAGCGCCCGGATATAAGCTCTCTCTTCCCCTGGGGAGAGGGTCGGGGTGAGGGGGGTATCCGCCCTTCAAAACGGAATGTGGTTATGCCCTTAGGCCAAGCGCGCAACAATCTTTATGCTTCCGCCTCGTGCACGCGCACATGCACGAACCCCTTGTAATGTAAAGAAGGAGACCCCCCATGCATCCCGAGCTGATGGAAAAAGTCAATGCGTTCATCCGGCAAAAAGAGATCCCCTTGCTCGGCGCGGCCGATGCCGCCACCCTCAACCGCCTGGCGCCCGAAGGGTTCCGGCCCATGGATCTGCTGCCCAATGCCAAAAGCGCGCTGGTCCTGGCCCGGCCGCTGCCGGCCTCCGTATTCCGGGCCCCGCGCCACAACCGGCATTACTCTTCCTATACCGGCAGTTTTCACACCTACTCCCACGCCATGAACGACGCCGTGGCCGCCATTTGCGTGATGCTCGAAGCCGCCGGCTATGCGTCCCTGCCCATTCCCAGTTACAGCCCGCTGGCCTATCACAACGGCGAGCCCCGGGGCATAGCCAGCCTCAAGCATTTTGCCGTCCAGGCCGGACTGGGCAAGATGGGCAAGAACACGCTGCTGATTCATCCCCACTACGGCACCACCCTGCGGCTGGGCGGGCTGCTCACCGAAATGGCGTGGCCCGCCAGCGGCCCGGCCGATCTGCCACGAATCTGCCCCGAGAAATGCGATATCTGCCTGAAGGCCTGCCCGGTGGGGGCTTTGTCGGAAAAGGGCATCGATATCACCCGTTGCATGTGCAACTGCATCGAACATTTGCTGCTGCCGCCCTTCATGCTCATGCGGCCCCTGCGCTGGCTGACGGCCCACAGCCGCTTTATGACCCAGCTCATGGAGCAGCTCACCATGAGCCTGTTCGAGATGTACAGCGTCTCGTGCTTCAAGTGCCTGGAGCGCTGCCCGCATTTTCCGCGCCACAAAACAGCGAAAGCCGAGGCTTGAGATTGTGCCTTCGGACACACGGTCGTATTAGGGACGTATTGTTTTGCTACAAGGCACAGAGGGACAAAGGGACTAAGGGACAAAGGCACAAAGGAATCAGGGAGTTTTTCGTCGATTGGTACGTCATTCCCGCCCCGGTGCCTGAAATAGTGAAGTAATTACGCTGGAGAGTGGAGAATCGCGGTGGGTAGCTGGTTTTCAACCATCAAAAACAAGTTGGGGAAAACTTCGGCCGCGACACTGCCGGGCATGGAGGAGGCACTGGAGCTGGTTCTGGCCAACTCCTATCCCAAGATTCGGCTGGTGCACGGATACAAGCAGAAGTTGCAGCCCGCGCTGGAATTCGCGTGGCAGCATATCACCCGATTGATCGAAACGCTTCCAGACCCGTTGGATGCCACCAGCGACGAAATGCTTTTTGTTCAATTGGTCAATCCATTTTTCATCGATAGCGCCCATCTGAAGAAAACACTGCGCAATGATCCGGACCTGAGTCAATTTCTCTCCCAAAATCCTCCGGATCTCTTTTATGTGTTGCTGACCATGGATCGAAAGGCCAAAACGATTTTCGGCGCCCAGCTCAAAGGAGAAATCGTGGTCAAAGACGTGGCCCTGAAGACCATCGGCTTTTCCGATCACAAGTTCAGGGTGCCATCAACTAAAATCGAGGACGCCACCCTGGCCTTGCGCAAAGGCGTGTTGCAGATTCTGGCCCATTGGGCCCTTGAAAAGATCCTCGAAGAAAAGTCGCGTGAAGAAGAACTGCGTGATTTGCGAGCGGAAATGACGACCAAGCTGAAAATTCTGGAGACCGAAAGGCAAGCCATGGTGCTGGAGTGGCGCAGTGAGACCGCCAAACAATCCTATGGCGCGGCCCAGAAAATGCTCGAAGAGATCGAGAAGGAGTTAAGCGCCATCAAATCCAAATCCCTCAAAGCGGATTACTACCTGGAAGAAGTAGAATGCGTATTGGCCGGCGCAAAGGAGCTGTTAACGGCCGAGATGGTGGACATGCATCTGGACCACAAAAATATTTTGTTGGAAGGCCCGGCCGACGAGACACATCACACCATCCGCGCCCTGGACATAAAGCTGGGCCAGACCCTTTGCCGAAGCTGTGTCCTTTTGAAGTGCAGCCGGCAAGTGCTGCTCAATTGCATTTAAGAAACGGCGATCCACCCTACCACTCCTCCCAGCATGCCATGTCTTTTTGGCCGGAAATCGAAACGGCAGTGGCGGTGCGGCTTCTGCCCGGCGGGGAGGTGGAAGTATGCGCGCCATTTGGCCTGGATTCGCTTTTATCCGGCAAGGTGTCGCCCAATCCAAGAAAAGGCCATGCCCTGGCCAAACAGAGAGCCGAGAAGAAGGGCTGGCTTGAACGCTGGCCGAATCTTAGATTTTCGGATCTGTGACCCATTATGGAGATGGCTTCTAAGCATTCTCGAAGCAGAATGTTCAATTAATCTCTCTCTCCACCGCGATCTTCAGCGGGGGAGAGGGTCGGGGTGAGGGGGCAAAAGCCAGCCAATTATGCAAGTCAAACGGCCGCCGCCTTTAAAACCCTGGCAATCAGCCAACACACCGAGCAGTTTATCATTGCGGCCCTGCGCAAGGCCAAGACCCTCTCGCTATCGCTTGTCGCGGCTGAAAAAGATGAGATGGTCATTTGCAATTGCTGCCAATGCTGCTGTGAAACCGTTCAGGTGTACTACCGGGGAGCAGCGCCCGTCACAACCTATGCCGCATACCATGAAAAACCGCTTCTATTTTGACCCTCAGTGCCTCAGTGCCTTTGTGCCTTAAGGTCATTGGGCATTTGATTCGTCCTTGCCAGTCTTCACCTTGTAATTCCAAGCGATATTGTTATAATCAAAAGATTATCCCCGCTGACATATATTCCCATGATCGTATTGCACCGAAGTTGCGCGGAATTGGTGGTGCCTTGGTAACCATTTAATCATAGGGAGGTATTTGCCATGAAGGAAGCACAACCATTGATGGTATCGCTGGGCTTCACGGCCGGGCAAGTGCCCGCGGGCACGCACATTTGCCAGATTTACACGGATGACGATGAGCGCAACGATTCCTTGCTCAAATTCTTGCTCAGCGGCCTGCAAGCCAAAGAGCGGGCCGCCTGTTTTTCGGAAAAAGTTGATGAGCGCCAAATGAACGAATTTTTTTCCAAAAACGGCCTCTCCTTTTCCGAACTGGCCAAGGAGGGGGCCTTTGCGCTCTCCGGCACACGGGATATCTATTTCCAAAATGACTATTTTGATCCGGACCGGATGCTCAATCTTCTGACCGAGTTCCACCGCCAATCGGTGCAATCGGGATTTGTCGGGGCTCGCGCCATCGGCGAGATGCTGCCCGAGGTGCAGCATATTCCCGGCGGCGAGCGCTTACTGGAGTATGAATCCAGGGTCAGCCTGCTGCTCAAGGATGTGCCCGTGACATCGGTGTGCCAGTACGATGCCCGCGCCTTTGACGGCGCCACCATTATGGATGTCCTCAAGGTGCATCCCCACATGGTGGTGCGGGGCGCGGTGATCAAAAATCCTTTCTATATCCCGCCGGAAGAGTTCTTGCGTTAGGGTGGAGGCTTTGTCCATGTCTTCCACCGCACAGCTCTCGGCCCAGACTTTGGGACAGATCGCCCTGATCCAGGGAATGGTGTCCCACCTGCCGGACGGCAAATCGATTCTGAGCTTTGTCTGTCGCGGATTGGAGGCCGTGCCGGGAGTGCAACAGGTCACTTACCGGCTCATGGATCGGGCCATCCATGAGGACGAACAACCGTCGGAGGCGCCAGCCTTCGGGTGCTTTCGATTAAAGTTCGGCGGCATGATTTTCGGTGAGTTGTTTTGCGGTGTGCGCGACCCAGCGCTTTTTACCCCTTATATCCCCTATCTTGAAAACCTGAGTCTCATGCTGGGTGTAATTTTTGAAGAGCGGCGCCAACGGCGGTTAAACGAGGTGTATCAGATCGAGCTTGAACAGCGCGTTTCAGAACGGACCCGGCAGCTTCAAGCAGAGATCGAGGAGCACCGCCGCTCGCGCTTGCTGCTCGACGCCATCATCAACAATGCCCGCAATGTCATCTATGTCAAAGATCTCGCCGGCCGCTTTAAACTGATCAACCGCGCTTTTTGTGAGATCTTCCAACTGGACCGCAGCAAGGTCATCGGCCGCCGGCCCAGCGATCTGTTTCCGGCCCACATCGCCAAACAACAACTCGCCAACGATCAAACCGTGGCTGCCCAAAAAGAGCCGGTCACCTTCCACGAACAGGCCGAGCTGGCTGACGGCCAGCACGAGTACCTTTCAATCAAATTTCCGTTGCTGGATGATGCCGGCGCCGTGGCCGCGGTCGGCGGCATTTCCACGGATATCACCGATATGAAAACCGTGGAAAATGCGTTGCGGCTGGATGAGGCGCGGCTGGAGGCGCTGCTGGAGCTGTTTCAGATGAGCGATGCCGGCATGACCGATATCACCGACTACGCCCTGGGGGAGGCCATCAAGCTGACCAAAAGCGAGATCGGTTATCTGGCCTTTGCCAGCGCGGATGAATCCACCCTGACCATGTACTCCTGGTCGCCAGGGGCGCTCAAGCCGGGTGCCGACGAAAACAAGCCAGTGGAATTCAAGGTCTCGGAAGCAGGGGTGTTGGGCGAGGCGGTCCGGCGGCGCGCACCCTTTATGGCCAATGGCTATCCGGCCCTGCCCGCTGAGTTGAAAAAAGGGTATCCTGAAGGTCATGTGGCCTTGATCCGCCATTTGAACATTCCGGTTTTCGAAGGCGGCCGGATCGTGGCCGTGGCCGGAGTGGGCAACAAAGCCCAGGATTATGACGATGCCGATGTGCGCCAATTGCGGTTGCTGATGCAGGGCATGTGGCGCCTGCTTCAACGCATGCGCGCCGATGAGGAGAAAGACCAGTTGCAACGCAGGCTCCAGCAGGCCTCCAAGATGGAAGCCATCGGTACCCTGGCCGGCGGCATTGCCCACGATTTCAATAATATTCTTTCGGCAATTTTCGGCTATACGGAATTGTCCCTGAGCGAATGCGCGCCGGGAAGCTGCCTGCACGACAATTTGATCAACACCTTGGAGGCCGCCAAGCGGGCCAGGGACCTGGTGGGACACATTCTTGCCTTCAGCCGGCAGAGTGAGCATGAACTCATGCCCGTGGATGTTCTGCCCATTGCGCGGGAAGTGGGCAAGTTCATGCGGGCCACGCTGCCGGCATCCATCGAAATACGCCTGAGACTTAAAGATTCTCCCACGGTGATGGCCGATCCCACCCAGATCCATCAAGTGGTCATGAATTTGTGCACCAATGCCGGCCAGGCCATGTCCGCCAGGGGCGGTGTGCTGGGCATTGAGCTTGAAACCGTGGCCATAGACGCGGATTTTGCCCACCGCCACCCAGGGTTGACGCCGGGAGCCCACGTCAAACTGACCATCAGCGATACCGGCCACGGCATCCCCGCCGACTTGATTGAACGGATCTTCGACCCATTCTTCACCACCAAGCAGCGGGGCAAAGGCACGGGCATGGGGCTGGCCGTGGTTCACGGCATCGTCAAAAGCTATGGCGGGGTAGTGACGGTCCTGAGCCATCCCGGCGAAGGCACGGTCTTCAATGTGTTTCTGCCGACCGTCGAGCGGCGGTCGGTGCAGGCGGTGAGGCCGGAAAAGGCGGTGCCGCGAGGCAACGAGCGCATTCTTTTTGTGGATGATGAAGAGTCCCTGGCCACGCTGGGCAAAACCATGCTTGGGTCTCTCGGTTATCAAGTTACTGCAACCTGCAGCAGTGTCGAGGCGCTATCGCTTTTCAGAAATGATCCGGATCAGTTTGATCTCATCATCACTGATTTAACCATGCCCAAAATTTCGGGTGACCAGTTGGCTCTGGAATGCATGAAGATCCGGCCCGATATTCCCGTGGTGCTCTGCACCGGCTACAGCGCCGCCATCGACCAAACAACCGCCATGGCCATGGGTATCCGGGCCTTTGTCAATAAGCCTGTTCTGCTGCGCCAGATTTCGGAAACCATCCGCGAGGTGTTGGATGGGCCCCCAAAGTCCCGGCAAAATTGATTTGAGGGGCCGTTTATAAGGGGTTTTCGACCAAGCACTATTTTGTTTCAGGTTCCCGGAACTTGTAGAAGATATTGAAGTTCTTTTTGCCCTCTTCCGTCAAAAAGGCATTGTTGAGCATATCGCCTACAAAATACATGGCGTCGTGGATGGTAAAAGAACTGTCCATGGAGCTCAGGTGCATGGCGGCCTCATTGATGGCCAGATTGAAGTAGGCCAGCAGCACGGGGTTGACCGGCCGGATGATGCCGTTTTTGATGGCCCCCTGAATCTCCTTGATCAAGTTCTCCATCATTTCGCCATACAGGCGGGAGAGCCGCTCTTTGGCCCAGGGATCGCCGATGATGACGCCGGAGCGCAGCTGGTTGAGAATTTCGCCGATCTTGGAGTAGTGGCTGTAGAAGATCTCAAACATGATCTTGGAGCGGCGGCTGGGGTCTTTTTCATTTTTCACCGCCGCCCGAATCTCCTTTTTGAAATTCTTGACCACATACTCGATGGTTTCGACGAAGAGTTCTCTTTTGTCCTTGAAATAGCGGTAGAAGGTGGGCGAAGAGATGCCCACCGCCTGGGTAATTTCCCGGATATTGGTCAGGTAGTAGCCCCGGTGGGCGTAGATCTTCAAGGTGGCCTCGATGATCTCTTCTTTCTTCTTCGACCCTTTGCGGCCGTTGCTTTCCGGGCGAGGCTTGGCTTCGGCGGCGGGCTTGACCAGGGAGTAGCTTTCGCTGAGCTTGTACTTGATGTGATCCAGGGGAATGCGGGAGGTTTTGGCGCTTTTCAAATAGTCCAGCTTGATCCTCTGGATGGCTTCCAGCCGCTGGAGGTGCTTCTGATCATACTCGGCCATGGTCTGGCCCGATTTGGCCGGGCGGTGCAACAGGCCGAAATTCACATAATGGTGGATCGTGGAGCGCGGAACGCCTGATATCTTTTCCAATTCGGCGATTTTCATGGGGTTGCGGCCTGGGGTTTCATCTGCTCAGCTATCAAGTAAAATTATAAAGTAAAACTATAAATCAATATTTTTATAGTGTAACTGTTCGCCGTGTAATATCGGCTTATTATGTATCATGTCAGACATAAAACCGTGTTTTTCATCAAGGACAAAATCATGTGAAAACAATTTCTTAGGCAAACAACGGGGATTGCATAACTTCACTTTTATGTTTGACAAGACATTCTCCATATTGTCTAGAATATCATGTTGGGGAGCTGTTTTGAAGCCGTATTTTAACACGATATAACGCGATCTGAAATCGCATGATCTGACATCATCAGCAAAAGGAGAGAATTATGTTAAACACCGCACTCTGCAAACTGTTGGGGACCAAATATCCCATTATCCAGGCCGGCATGGGACCGTTCAGCAATAACAAGCTGTGCATTGCCACGGCCAACGCGGGTATTCTGGGCCTGCTGTCCACCAGCGGCATCACCACCAAGAAAGATCAGCCCGCCATCTACAAGCATTTCGCGGAGACCGGCGGTGCTTCGCCCGATGATGCGCCCGAAGTCATCTTCCAGAAGATTTATCAGCAAACCTTTGAGCAAACCAAGGCCAGCGGCGGCATCTTCGGCGTCAATGTCATGGTGTCGGCCGAACTCAAGCCCATTGCCGATATGATCATCAACACGGCCATCAAGATGCGCAAAGAGAACCCCGAGATGCACGAGCGTTTCAAGGTGATTTTTACTTCGGCCGGCGATCCCATGGGCTGGGGCGACAAAATCAAAGGCGCGGGTTTCAAGTGGCTGCACGTGGTGCCGTCGGTAAAAGGCGCTGAGCGCTGCCGCAAAGCCGGCGTGGACCTGATCGTGGCCTCGGGGCACGAGGGCGGTTTTCATACCTCCTGGGAGCCGGTGCACAGCATGATCCTGCTGCCCGCGGTGGTCGAGGCCATGGCCCCCCACGGCGTTCCGGTGGTGGGCGCCGGCGGCTTCTGCGACGGCAAGACCCTGGTGGCGGCCCTGGCTCTGGGCGCGGCCGGTGTCCAGATGGGCACGCGCTTCCTGGCCACCAAGGAGAGCGATTTCGCCCAATTGTGGAAAGAAGGGGTGGTCAAGGCCGGCGACCGCGGCACCCTGGTGGCGCGCGGCTTCGTGGGGCCGGCCCGCTGGATTAAAACCCCGGCCAGCATCAAGCATATGGAAAACACCCTGGCCAAAGCGCCCGGCGTGTTCACGGGCGTGCCCGACGACGGCATGAGCCAGGGCGCCCGCGAGCTGATCGAATTTGAAAAAGATGGCATCAACGCCACCTATGAAGGCGACGAAAGCCGCGCATTGTATGCCGGTGGCGAATGCGCCCAGCGCATCAACGATATGCCCACGGTCAAAGAATTGGTGGACCGCATGGTGCGCGAAGCCAGGGAGATCATCGAAGGCTTCCCCCGTCGATATGTATAACTCGGCCGGGCAGTGATTTGCTTCACCCTCTCTTCCCACTCTTCATAACGGGGAGAGGGGTGAAGGATAAGAGGAGGAAAAAGTTATGGCCATGAAGACAAACAAGATCACAGTTCCAAGAGGCGTATTCAATGTTCGGGAGGGCGGCAACCCCAACGGCATTCCCGTGGTCATGTTGCACGGCTGGCCCGAGAGTTCCCATTGCTGGGAAGGGGTGGCGGAGTTTCTCGATCCCGCCTTGCGCGTGATTGCGCCCGATCTGCGCGGTCTGGGCGACAGCGAGCGCACCATGAAGATCGAAGCCTATCAGAAAGTAGAACTGGCCAAGGACATCATCGCGATCATCGATGCCTTGAACATCAATTACTTCTTTCTGGTGGGCCATGATTGGGGCGGCATCGTGGCCCAGGAGGCGGCGCTGCTGGTTCCCGAGCGAGTGAAGAAACTGGTTATCATGAATATTCCCATTCTCACCAACGTGGCCGGCGGCATGGAAGCGGCCAAAGCACTGGCGGCCATGCGCTTTTTGCCGTACTGGTATCAGTATTTCCAGATGCAGCCGGGTCTGCCCGAGGCCATGATCAAGGGCAATGAAGAGGTGTGGGTGCGCTATTTCTTCGGCAAAAAAGGCCGCGACGGTATCATCCCCGCCGATTCCATCGCCGAATATGTGCGCTGCTACAGCATCGAAAATACAGCGGCTACGGCTGCTTCTTACTATCGCGCCATGGGACTGGATGCCCCGCATTGGGCCACCCTGGCCGGCAAGAAGTTCCCCATGCCCACCCTTTATATCTACGGCAAAGAAGAGATTACCATCGTTCCTGAAAATTTGATTGGACTCGAAAATTGCTTTGATTCGATCCAAGTGGAAAAACTTCAGGCCGGCCATTTTATCCAGGAAGAAAAAGCCCAGGAGGTGGCGGTATTGATGAACGATTTTCTTAGAAAAGATGGGTAGTCCTTCTGCCGAAGAGAGGGAGGAGATGGGCGATGAGTGGGATCCAATCCGGATCAGTTTGAGGCCCTGGCGGCCGCGGCTGAGACCAATGATAAACCTTTTGTCATGCTCAACCTGCTCAAGTTCAAGCAAGAGGGCGGCCGGGAGTACTATTTGCGCTATATTGCCGCGTCCGGCCCCTTTGTGAAGGGTGTCGGCGCCGAAGTACTTTATTTCGGCAAGGCCAATGAGCTGCTCAACGGCGATGAAACCTGGGATGTGGTCATGCTGGTCAAATATCCCTCGCGCAAGGCGTTTCTGCAAATGGCCAATGATCCCGGCTATCTTAAAACTCACGAATTTCGCGCCGAAGCCCTTGAGCGGGCGGTGCTCTACGCCACTGATCCGGCGCAGTACAAGGATATCGTTTCCAAGTGATGGTGGTTGGTGCGCGCGGCGCACCCTCAAAGGGCGTATTGGTTGGTGGTAGGGTGCATTTTACGCACCGCAGGCAATGCAAGTAAAAGAAAAAGCGCCGCATCGCTGGCAACGCGATGCGGCGCTGTTGTTTTCTTCTTCGGACGTTTATCTTCTATCTATTTCTCGATGACCCGGTCAGCGCTCGACAGGATCTCGTAAGGAACTTCCAGCTTATACTTCTGAGCGGTTTTGACGTTGAACACCAGTTTGCCTTTCTTGGTCTGCTGGTAGACCTGGCTGATCTCCCCGCCGTTTAGTATGCCCATGGCTGTTTCGGCCGCCATTTTGCCGGTCGTGTTTTCCGAGGTCACAATGGAAAACAGGGCGCCGCCCTCCACATCTACTTCCACGGCCGCGATGACCGGTACCTTGGCATTGTCCACGGTCCACAGGCACAGCTCCTTGCGGTCCATCTCCTTGCCATCCTTGGTGATGCGGCTGGTGTCGCCCAGGTACATCAAGTCATAGGGAAACTCTTTGACCGCCTTTTGCCAGTCATCGAAGGTTTCGCACATGAACATATCTTTATAAAGGAGCCCGGAATCCTTTTCCATGAAAGGGGCCCTGGCGGCCAGAACCTTCTTGGCGCCCTCCAGAACCAAGCTGGGCTTGCTGATCATGGCGACGGTTTTCATATTGGGGTAGAGCTTTTTGGCCAAACGCCAGTTGTCCACAGCATAAGAGGCGCGCACAATGCCGGTGACATTGTCCTTGGGCATGCCCAACGTGTTGGGCGCGCCAAAGATCCAGGTGAACACCACGGGGATCTTTTCGATTCTGGAGCCGACGAACTTCAGAGCGTCATCATCCAGGGTGATGATCAGATCGGGTTTTTCCGCCATGGCAGCGGCAATGGCCGCATCGCCGGCCTTGGTCTTGGCCGCGTCGTCAGGCTGATAGGTCATGTCCGCCCACAGGAAGACCGGGGTGATCCCAACGGCCTTAAAGGTATCACTGATGCCGTCTTGAACTAAATTGTAGCCCACGGCACTATTTACGGCCTTGGCGCAGCCTGAGACCACCACCACTTTTTTAGCGGACAGATCAGCCGCCGCGGCCGGTCCGGCCAACAGCGCCAGCATCACTATGCTGATGATCAGGCAGGTCAGCTTGCTTATTTTCATATTAATTTCTCCTTTAGTTGAAAGTCTTTCCCTTGATATCGACTTGGAGGGAGAAAACTTTAATGCAAATTTTCTAAAGAGGATGTCTGCCGCGCCCCGATTCGCATTTCTACCAGCCGCACCAGCGCTTCGGGCCGAATGGGTTTGGCAATGTAATCATCCATGCCGGCGGCCAGACATGCCTTGCGATCTTCGTCCCCGGCCCGGGCGGTCATGGCGATGATGGGTATGTTGTGATCGAGGACCGCCGAGGCGGGGTCGCGGATGATGGCTGTCGCCTCGAATCCGCTCATTTCGGGCATCTCCACATCCATGAGCACCAGATCGTAGCGCGTGGCCGCCAGGGCTTCGATGGCGGCCTGGCCGCTGAACACCGCGTCGGTTTGAAATCCAAAACGCTCCAGCACATGCAGGGCGAATTTTTGGTTGATGGCGTTGTCCTCGGCCAGCAGAATGCGCGTGGCCCGGCGTTTGTCATCGGTCAAGGTGTGGCTGGTGACCAGCGGAGCGGGTCGGTCTTCCATGATCCGCGCGGGGTCGCGGCCGAGCAGGGTCAATAGGCAGGCCTGGAGTTGATCGGGCCGTACGGGTTTGGTCAAATAGGCGGCAAAGCCGATGCGTTTCATCTCGGCCGCGTCTCCGCGCAAGCCCAGGGAGGTGAGCATCCTGATGGTTGTCTTCAACCAATAAGATTTCCATAGGCATGACGCGAAATACCCACTCATAATACTAATTTTGCCGCGCCCCGATCTGCTTTTCCACCACGTGCAGCAGTTCATCCGGCCGCAGGGGCTTGGCGATATAATCATCCATGCCCGCGGCCAGGCACTCTTTGCGGTCTTCGTTGGTGGCCCGGGCGGTCATGGCAATGACGGGTACGCCATGGTCCAGCACCGCGGAGACGGGGTCGCGGATGACGGCGGTAGCTTCAAAGCCATCCATTTCGGGCATCTCCACATCCATGAGCACCAGATCATAGGCTTTGGTTGCCAGGGCCTCGATGGCGGCCTTGCCGCTGAGCACCGCGTCGGTTTGAAAGCCCAGACGGCCGAGCAGATGCAGGGCGAATTTCTGGTTGATGGCGTTGTCTTCCGCCAGCAGGATGCGCATCCGGCGGCGCTTGTCTTCGGTCAGGGTGTGGCTGGTGACCAGGCGGGCGGGTTGGCTTTCTCTCTGGGGTGTTTGCTCGGCGCCGATGACGCTCAGGAGGCAGTCATATAGCTGATCGGGTCGCACCGGTTTGGTCAGATAGGCGGCAAAGCCGATGCGTTTCATTTCGGCCGCATCCCCGCGCATGCCCATGGAGGTCAACATCACCAGCAAGGCCGCCTTCAGATCCGGGTCCGCTTTAATCCGGCGGCCCAGTTCGGCCCCATCCATCTTCGGCATGAGCATGTCGGTGATCACCAGTTGATAGCATGCGCCGGCCTTGGCCGTAGCTTTCATCAGACTCAGGGCCATGGCCGCGCTGGAGGCCCGGTCACAGTCGCAGCCCCAGCGCTTGAGCAGACCTTCGAGGATCGCTAAATTGGTCTGATTGTCATCCACAATCAAAATGCGTTTTCCCCGCAAAACCTCAGGCGAGGCCAAGGGACGCTCCGAATCGCCCGGAGACTTAGTCAATTTTATAGTGAACCAGAAAGTCGATCCCCGACCCACGGCGCTTTTTACGCCCATCTTCCCGCCCATCAGTTCGGTTAGGCGTCGGGCAATGACCAGGCCCAATCCCGCGCCGCCATATTTGCGGGTAGAGGAGGTGTCGACTTGTTGGAACGATTGGAACAGACGGGACTGCTCGGCCGACGAGATGCCGATGCCCGTGTCCTTGACGCTAAATCGGAGGGCGGCCGCGCCCGGTTCTTCCCCTTCCAGCGTGACCCACAAGCCGACCTCGCCCTTCTGGGTGAACTTAACGGCATTGACGATGAGATTTAACAGGATCTGCCGCAACCGGCCGGGGTCGCCCATGAGCAACGACGGCACGGCCGGGTCAATATGATAGATGAATTCCAACCCTTTGGCCTGGGCCTGGGACGCTGGCCAGGCCAGCATATCCTCGATGGTGGCGCGCAGGTTGAAGTCGATGGATTCAAGGGCCAGTTTGCCGGCTTCGATTTTGGAAAAATCCAGGATGTCGTTGATCAGGGTCAGCAAGCCATCGGCGCACTGTTTACCGATGTTGACATAGCCGCTCTGCTCGCCGTCCAAGGTGGTCCCCTGGAGCAGTGTGTACATGCCCAGGATGCCGTTCATGGGCGTGCGGATCTCGTGGCTCATGTTGGCCAGGAATTCGCTTTTGGCGCGCGTGGCGGCCTCGGCTTTCTCCTTGGCCTGGATCAGCTCCAATTCTTTTTCCTTGCGCCAGGTGATGTCCCGGCCCACACCGCGAAACCCGATGGGACGGCCGGCTTCATCTCGCATCAAACCAATACTGCTTTCCACAAAGAAGTGCGCGCCATTTCTATAAACCACTTCATATTGCAAATTCTTCTTGGGTTCCCCGGTCTTATAGATCTCGCGGTAGGCCTCTACTACTTTGCGAGCATTTTCTTCGTCCATGTAAGCGCGATTGTCCAGCCGCTGAAGCTCTTCCAATGAATAACCGTACAACCCCTCTTCGGTTCGATTGAAATAGAGCATCCGTCCTTTCAGGTCGACTTCAAAATAGGTGTCTTCAAGGCTTTCCAGGATCATCTGATACTTTTCTTTGCTGGCCTCTACCGCTTTTTGAATGGCGAATTGTTCGCTGACATCCCGGGTAATGCCGCGAAATCCAACGGGTTTGCCGCGATCATTGAAGACCAGGGAGGCCCGATGCTCGATGGTGATCAGGGAACCATCGGGGCGGGTCAAAGTGGAGGCCAAAACGCCGGTCCGGCCGGTTTGGAGCACCTCGGTATATACTTTGATGTTTCTTTGTCTCTGTTCCTCGGTGTGGTTGTAATCCAGGCTGTTGGAGCCGATGATTTCATGGCGCGGCCTTCCCAAATAGACGACCCCGGCGTCGTTGGCATAGGTAAAAACGCCGGCGAGATCGATTTCAAGAAAGGCGTCCTTAAGGGAATCGATGATGGAGCGAAACTTTTTTTCCTTGAAACGCAGGGCGTGCTCCCTTTTATGGCGTTGCACCGCAAAGCAGATGCTGGTGGACAGCCTTGCGCTGTTCACAATGCGCTTGGACAATATGGCCATGGCCCCTTGGCGCACGGCATCGGCCGCCAAGGTCGCGGCGCCGTTATTGGAGAGCACAATGACGGGGATATCGCCGGCCCTGGCCATCACTTTTTCCAAGGTTGGGAGGCCGGAGCTGTCCGACAGGGCCAGATCCAACAGGACCAGATCAAACGGGCTGACTGACAGCGCATCCAAGCTTTGGGCCAGGCAGGTGGCGACCTGCGTGCGGCCCGATAAAACCTTGTCATCGGCCAAGGCCTTTTGAATGCGCTGGGCATCCTCGTGATTGCTTTCCACCAATAAGATATCCATGGGCATGTCCTTTAATGTTGCGACACCTTCGATGCGGATTTTCATGGATCGCCTGTTTGGAGACGATGGCCGTGGGCATGGCCTACCCATTCACCGGGCAATGTTCCAACTCATGGTATCGGCGGGCTGGGGGCTAAACTTAAGGGTGGCTAAGCGTTTGAAAAGATCCCGAACCAGGCCAAGGCGCGGTTCGGGATTTTTTGCTGGATGGAAATGGGCCGTGATGGCCTGTCTGGAAATGGGGCGATTCTCCCATCGGATCTGCCTCGCCTATGGGCGAAGCGGACATGATGGGCCGTCGAACGAAAGGCGGCTCGCCCCCGCGGTTAATTACATCCGCCACTGCTGCTGGAGGTGGAGCTGGTGCTGGAGCTGCTGCTGGAACTGGTGCCGCCGCCGTCGGGCATGCTTTTAAAGAAACGCCACGCCAGGGACGGCAGACTCAAATGGGAGTTGTTGTAGTAAAGGACGTGGGCATCCACCGCCTCGTTGCCCGCGCCATGGGAAGTACCGGGCGCCACATCGCAGAAGACCACTTCTACCCCGCGGTCACAGTTATACCAGCGCTTGCAAACCGTGGGCTGGATGGCGGGGGAAATGGAAGAACACGGCACCAGTTTGGGACTGTTGGAATAGGGGTCATCGTAGCACACGGCTTCGGTGTAGTTTTTGTCCACAGTCAGCCAGGTGGTGGGGCCGCTTTTGCATTTGTCCAGGCTGACCATGGCGTCGCTGGCGTTCACCGAGGTCTGGTAAGCGAAATCGGGCTGGGCATCAAAG
This sequence comes from Deltaproteobacteria bacterium, assembly GCA_021824175.1. Taxonomy (GTDB): domain Bacteria; phylum Desulfobacterota; class Desulfobacteria; order Desulfobacterales; family Desulfosarcinaceae; genus Desulfatitalea. The sequence goes on along the minus strand of JAKALP010000037.1, from coordinate 5,330 downwards.
GTGATCACCGGAATGGCCTTGCCCACGCTGCTGCATTTGGCGCCGCCGGAGATCGGGGCCAGACCCGAGAAGACATTGGTGTTGGGGCACCCCACCCAATAGCTGAGTAGGCCCCCGTTGGAGATGCCGCTGATGTAGACTTTATTGGCGTCGATGTTGGCGATGCGTTTGACCTGGGCCACGGTGTTCAAAATAAAAGATTCGTCGCTCTGGGTCCAGGCGTTGTTGTTGCCCTGGGGCGTGATCACGATAAACCCGGCGCCAGGCATCTCAGCTTCCTTGCGCCAACCCGATCCATAGGCCGGGTAGCAAAGGCTGGGGGTGCCGGGCGTGCAATACTCGTCGCCCAGGCCGGCATGGGCCGAGGCGCTTTCCGCGGCGCCGTGGGCATCCACGATCAGGGCCGCAGGCTTGCTGGCGTTGTAGGTTTTGGGCGCGTAGAGATAAAAGGTGCGGCCGTTGAGCGTGCATTTCAGATCATCGCCCGGCTTCAGCGTGGTGTTGCAGGAGCTGCCTGTGTCCGGCACACACGCGTAGGCCACCAACAACGCGGCCGCCGCAAAAAGGACTACGATCAAACTTAACTTCAAACCCATCTTTTTCATAGCGCTTCCCTTCCCTTTTGTTAGCGGTTACGAACCCATGCCGGGAGGAAATGCAGGCCTCCCGGCTCCCTCCTATGTTGATTTTGCTTAAGACAACACGCTTATGGGCCCTCTATTTAAAAAAGTCATTCAGCAGCTGCGCCACATCGGCGGGTTTTTCTTCCTGAACAAAGTGAGCAGCTTCGATCTCTTTGACCTGCAGGGAGGGGAAGTAATTCTCGATGCCGGTCAAGTAATCCCGGATGATTACCGTGTCCAGATTGCCGTAAATATAGAGCCCCGGCATGGAGAATTTGGTGCCGGCGGTCGCCAGTGAGTACCAGCGCTGTCCGTCGTCGCTCATGGTGCGGTAGTAGGACGCGCCGGTGGCGGCAGTGTTGGTAATGCTGTAGCAGCGGATGTATTCATTGATGGAGGCCTGGGGCACCGGTCGGTTTTTGAAGAAATGGGGCACCCAGACATCTTCATTGCCCGGAATCATGGCTTCGGGCAAATTCTCCTGCTGCTGGAAGTACTGATACCAGAAAGGAACGGCGCCCTTGCTGTAGATGATATCTCTTGCCGCCATATTATTCTGCAGGTTGAGAATAATGGGCATATTTAAGATAGCCAGCTTTTTGACCCGGCTGGGGACGGCGAGGGCGACCTCCTGGGCCACCACGCCGCCCCAGTCATGACCCACCAGATAAAAGGAATCGATTTTCAGGGCGTCGAGAATGGCGACGATATCCTTGGCCAGTTCTACCTTTTGATAAGCTTGGAGGTTGTTCATGGTGCGCTCGCTGTCGCCGAGCCCGCGCAGGTCGGGCGCAATAATTCGCAGCGTGGAAGTCATTTTGGCCGCGACCCCCTCCCAGCAGTAAGAGCTTTCGGGCCAGCCATGCACCATGACCACGGCCGTGCCGGTGGCGCTGCCCCCTTCCCGGTAACTGAAAGTACCGCGCGACACCGTGATCTTCTTCTTAGTCATGCCGGTTGGAGTGGGGGTGGGGTCACAGCCGTTGACGAGCAGGGCGATCATCATCAACAGCGCGGTCATGGACGAAGCCAACATTACTACCATTTTCTTTTTCATTAGTTTTCTTCCTCTCCTTTTGAATAACACTGGTTTAATAAATCAAGGCGGTTTGTTGAGACAAAGCGCCCCAAGGTTATTGATGACTTCCTTTGTGAAACGTTGCTGAAGGAAGACAATTCCGCTGGGATGTGCGCCTTAAATGGTTTTGACTCTTTTTTGTGGGGGGGGATGGAACCACGGATGGCGCTTGCGCGCGATTCTTTCTCAATCAACGCAAACGGAATTCGTAAAGCATGGGATGTGCCAATAGAAGCAAAATTGTTCTTTATTGAAATAATGGCGAAAAGCATTTGCTGGGGGAACCATCATTTAGTGACATGTCGCGCTTTGGGGCGCCCCGCCATGGGACAGGTCACATTGATGTGTTGGCTTTTTGGGAACTCTATTGCCGGGGGGCATCGACCGGACAGAAGAAATAGGCTTTTGGATCGATAATTTTAGTGATTTCACGGGTTGAAAGGCTATCGCTACATGATGTAATTTAATCAAGGTAATAAAACTCGTATTTTTTAAATTTCGTCGAACACAGTTTTAAAGTTGCAACCGGATTGGAGATCAAGCCGAAATGGGATGAACCATGGTTTGAGCCCAGTATTCGCGTTGAGGCTCCGTTGATTCGCCCTTGCCGCTGGATTTTGATAATCCGCCGCTGATCCCGCGCCCCCCACGGGAAAAGGCCGTTTTGAAACGGCCTGCGCCACGAAGATCATTCCCTGGCGATTTATTGAGCATTTGGAGCTGAGCGGCACGCCGTCAAGCAATGCCGCCCCGCGATGTCTGGTAAAGTGAAGCGAAGGGAATAAAGGCCTTCTCAAATGAGGGCAACCGGATAGTGGTAAGTTGGAATAAACATTTAAGCGGGGGGGTAGGAAGATGAAACGATGTAATCAATTTGTTCGGATGTTCAAAATCCTTTTTTGCGGTATTCTTCTTCTATCGTTAACGGTTCCGGCATTTGCCGAAGTACCCATCGAGGTTCTTCAAAATCGCCTCTATGCCGCGCCGGGCGGGTTTGATGCCGGTCGGATCAAGGAGCTAGTTAAATCGGCGTTTCAAATCAGCAGAAATGAGCAGCATATTTTTCGGGTGATGGTCAATGTATATGGCGCTGAAAGCGGTCTGCCCGATCATCTCATCGTCTATATTCTCGCCAAGGAGACCTACAGTTACGAAACCGCAAGGGTCAATCTCCTTCACGGGTATCGCCTCGGGTCCATACAACGCGATTATGTCGAAGCCCCGGATGAGGTGGATCTGCTTTATGATACCTACGCCTCATGCCCGGACAACACCGTGGAAATGGTCTTTGCCACCAACCTCTCAAGTTCCCAGTATCCCACTGCGGTAAAGGCCGTGGATTATGCCGCCAGCCTGGCTCAATCAGCGGGTTACAATGTAAAAGTGCTCAAGGGCAGCGCGGAGAACAAGGCCGCCTATGCCAACTGGCTGGCGTGTTCCAACTTGAAGATGATCGGACGCGTGGGACACGGAAGCACAAGCGGTATTGCCGTCAGCGATGGGACGGTGGACTACAACTTCTTTAAGGGGCTGGGATCAAGCGGTTTGAAAAACAAGGTGCTCTACTTCAACTCCTGCCAAACACACAATTCTCCGCTGGAGCCGGCCATCGTCGGCGCGGGGGTGCAAAAATTTGTCGGCGGCAATGTCAATCTGTATGTCGGTCCGTCCGAAGAGGTTTTTAAATGTTGGTTAAACAAAGTGGTCAGCCAAAAACAAGCCATGACTTCTTCGCTCCCCGCCTGCGAAAAGAGCACTGGTTATCCCCAGTCCGGGGCGCACGGGATATCCGGTGGCGGCAGTGATTATTGCCCCGCCAGCGGGTCAAGCTCAAGTTCCAGCAGCAGTTCAACTTCCAGCAGCGGCGGCACGGCCTGTCAATCCTATACGGCCACCAACAGCCAGCACGTTTCGGCCGGCAGGGCTTATGCTCAAAACGTGCAAAGTGGATGCAGCACCATAACCAACTACTACGCGGTCGGCTCCAACCAAAGCCTGGGATCTTCCGGAACCACGAGCACCACGCTCTATACGACGGATGGCGGAAAGACTTATCGCGTCGGCGGATGTCCCGGTTATGAGGAGGGCGGCGGCACTGGAAGTGGCGGCGGCAGTGGCAATGGATGCAATTAACGGTACGCGTATCATTGTTGCCCGCGCATGCTTTTGGAAGGCGTGCGCGGGCGGCTGGTGTTTGATGGCTTCCGAACTGGCGCATTTACCACAGCATTTTTTATGACGACTTATACTCGTGCACGTCCTCGAAATGGGTGGCGAAACCCAATATGAGGATCGCTCCGCAGCGTACGAATCTGATGGAGGTTGGGCCTTAAATTATTGATATGGGGGCCGCCGATTGGCCCGCGGAATACCATTAAACATAACGTGGCGGAGGATGGCGCAATGCGAATTATTTTGATGGCCCTGGCGGCGGTCCTTGCGCTCTTTGCAGGCTGTGGCATGGCTCATCAGAAGATCCCCGTGATTATTCTTAATCCCGAAACCGGTCCAAGGCTTGATCCGCGATCCGCCGAACGCATCGTGAAACTGGTAAGGGATTACTACCGGTTGGACTCGGAATCCTCCCGTTATTTTCAGTTGAAGGTCGAACCGGGCGATCTTGTTAAAGGGATTCCACGCGAGCTTTTGGTCTATCGATTCTATCGGGATGTGTACCTCTACGAAACCGATCGGCTGATTATCGATAAAAACTTTTCCGTGCTGCGGGTAGATAAAAACATCCAGAAGTAAAAATATCCATCGCGCGCAGACGACGGGGGAATATCCTTTCCGCGGTGAGGCCCGGCCCTCGGTTCAAACTGCCGTCTCGGAAGAAAATGGTGGTTTCGCATTTGTTAAGATGGCTTGTAGTATTTCATCCAGGCGACCCCATCCTGGCTTAGAGCCGGACGGGCCAGACCCATGCTGGCCCAGGACATATGATCGGCAGCCGTATAAACAAAATAGCCCATTTTAATGCTGCCGGGCAGCAAGTTGTATTCGTTCATGGTCATGACGGCGGTAGCCAGAGGGTCAAGCAAACCGGCCTGGATCAGGGTAGTGGCCCGAATGCCGCTGAGGGTCACGAATTCTTCTTGCCAGGGCGCCATGCCAACGGTGGAGGCCAAACCCGATCCAAGGTTGGATGATGCCCAAAGCGCGCCGCCGCCGCCCTTGGGGTGGCCGCAAACCTGGAGTTTGCTGGTGTTGATTTTGCCACGCAACGTGCCGGTGCTGGTATTCAGGCTCTTAAGTTTGGAAAGGATAGTGCAACATGGCATCCGTGCTGATGAATTACATAACAGAGTGGGCGGGTGACAAGATTCTCAGTGGCTGAGATATCAGATGATCTTAGGTGTCGAGCAGTTGATAGCGCTGTATTTTGCGATGGATGGTGCGCCGGTTGATCCCCAAGAGAAGCGCGGCCTTGGTTTTGTTCCAGCGGCATTTTTCCAAGGCGGCCAGAACCTCCTGGGCCGCATAGGCTTGTTTCGGGCGCCCGCCTTGGGCGCTGGGATGCTCCCGGCCGTCAACATCCCTGATTTCAGCGGGCAGATGCTCCATGGCGATTACCCGCCCATTGCAAAGCACGAAGGCGTGCTCCAGCACATGCTCCAGCTCCCGGACAT
>JAKALP010000036.1 GCA_021824175.1 Deltaproteobacteria bacterium | reverse complement strand
CATAGGACCTGCGAATTTCGTCTTGGAGTATAAGTATGACGGTTTCCGCATCTGATATTGTGACTTTTTTCATGGATTGAGCATAGCACAATCCATAATTATTCGCAATTATTTATGACGCTGTGTATACTTTGGCGTTGTGGGGCCAAGCCTCGCCCGACAAAAAGATTGTTGGGGCTCATAACGATCATAATGCCGAGCAATCCCATATCCAGACCTGCACTTCGGCAGAATCATTCGTCAAAATTTTTCTATTCTTCACCGGGGAAGCGCCCGCCACCAGTCAAATCCCGGTTTCTGCCGAGGATTTCGTCCATATCGCTGGCCGGGCCAATATTTTCCCGGAAAATATTGGTGCGGCGGGAAGGACCCTGAGAATCTATGAAGTTGATCGGGAAACTGGTTTCCGGATCGATTCAGCCAACCCCGTTGCAGAGATCTCTATCGGCGCCAATGGCGCTTGGGGGCCGGTGGAAGTAAAAAAAGGCGTGACCTATGAGTTTGTCCTGACCTACGACACGGAAGAAAACGCCACCCACATTTTCTACCGCGAGCCCTTTTTTGCCGATAACTATTTCGTCCGTCTGAATACTTCCGAGCCTGGGTCCGGGGTTGGAAATTATCTGATCCGGAGCGCGAATCACACCAACCTCATGATCGGCCGGGATAAGGAGATGTGGGGCGACCAGGGGGCAAATAACGATATCCTTATGGTAGACGTCACAAGTGTTCTAACCCCAGTGGCGGCGGCGCAGGCCCACCGATTAAGCGCGTTGTTCCTTTTTGATATGGGGCCCAATGAGCTCGCCAACGGTCTTCCTGATCCTAATTACGATGGCGTAAGCAGTGACTTAAGCACCCCTAATAAGTTTTTCCACAGCCTGCCCTTCATATCGGGCCTCGACCTCTATATCCCGGCAGCCAACCCGCCGGACCGGACCATCTCCATCGTTCTCACCCCCAGAGGCGGCGAGGGTGCTACCCAGACCATTAATGTGCCCAACTGGCCCTCTGATATCATCCGTTCCATATCGGTTCAATTCAGGGACTTCGTGCAATAATTCAAAGTGCCCAGATATATGAGACGTAATGGGCCTGATAAAAGCTCCCTCGCAAAGCAAAGCGCTCCTTCATGGGGCGCTTTTTTTTCCTGCGTGTGCAGCAGCGCAACACTGCACCATAGCAGCAATGGCAGAACTGTAAAATACATTTGACATAATCAAAATATGTCTTTATAGCTTCGGTGGGCTACCAAGATACGCCACCTTAACATTTTACTGCTATTCGTTCTTCCACGAGCCAATTTTTCCAGCTCTATTTTTGGGTTTGGTTTTTGTCATATCGCCGTGCGCGCTGAGGCGAGCAATACCGACTTTGATGAGAGGAGGAAGCAATGAAAATTTTGAGGGGAAGATCAAGCAAACTGGTTTTGATCCTGCTCGTAACCGCCTTTGTTCTAACCGGGTGTAAGGTTGACTCTAACCCTGTCGTCATGACGACTTTAGGTAAAGTCAAAGGCGAAAAAACCGAAACAGCCATTGTTTACCGCGGTCTTCCATTCGCCCAGCCGCCAGTAGGCGATCTGCGCTGGAAGGCGCCCATGGACCCTATGCCCTGGGATGGCATACGGGACGCAACCCAGGACCAGAACGTCTGTGTCCAGTCGGAGGTGAAGACCACCTGGCAACCGACGGGTGCTGTTGTGGGCAGCGAGGATTGCCTTTACCTGGATGTGTATCGTCCCAAAAATCACGATCAGGATCTGCCCGTCTATGTCTTTTTTCACGGCGGCGCCAATCGCTTCGGCGGGGCCCCCAACTATGATCCCTCCAACCTGGCCAAGGATCAAAACCTGGTGGTGGTGATCGCCCAGTACCGCCTCGGGCCGCTGGGGTGGTTGCGGCACCCGTCGTTGCGCAAAGGTGATCCGGAAGATGATTCGGGCAATTTCGGCACCTTGGACAATATTCAGGCCCTGGCGTGGATTCAGGACAATATCACCGCTTTCGGCGGCGATCCCACTAATGTGACCGTTGGCGGGCAATCGGCCGGCGCCTCCAATGTGGCCAAGCTGATTATTTCTCCTCTGGCCGCCGGACTATTTCAAAAGGCCGTGATGCAGAGCGTCGGTGGCGATATCATCACCCCGGCCGCCGGCGATGTACTGGCTCAGGCCATGCTCGCCAATTTGCCGGGTTATGATCAGATCGATCCCAACAACAGTGCGGCCGTGGAAGCATTTCTGCGCAGCAAAACCGCGCAAGAACTTGTGTTGGCCCACGGCACTACTTTTTCCGGCTTTTCAGACGGCGCGGTCCTGCCGGGCCGTTACGTCGATACGATCTTCGGTGGCAAATACAACCACGTTCCAGTACTTCTGGGCAGCACCGAATATGAGTTCAAAGATCTTCTACCGCTTTACGCCACCAATGTGGGGCATCCCAACTGGGGCTATGTGTACGACCTCTTTGATCCGAATTTTGATCCGGCCAAAGAGTGGACTTTTGCTGAAATCTTCCCGACCCAGGCTGAACTCGACCTCTATGAAGCCATGGGTAAATACCAGAGTATGGGCTGGAAGTATAAGGCCGTGGATGAGTTGGCCACATTGTTGCAAAACCGCCAGGATGGCGTCTACGCCTTTGAGTTCAAATGGGGCGGAACCAGCTCGGCTTCAGAAGAGTTTGCCCATGTCTTCGGCCCCGCCCATGCCATGGATATTCCCTTTTTCTTGGGAGAAGAAAAAGACCTGTTCGGCTATGCCCTCACCAAGAAGAACCAGTCCGGCTTCAGGTCCTTGCAGCAGGTCATGATGGGTTATCTTGGCAATTTTGTTCGCAACGGCCAACCCGGCATTGTCGACGGGGTGGAATGGAAGGAGTGGTCCAATGATACCGCGACCGATGCGCCGACTTACATGCGGTTGGATGCCGACATGAAGAAGGCCCTGATCGGGATGGATACCCAGAAGCTATCCACCGAGGGGATCAAAGCCGCGGCCCTGGCTGAAGTAGCCGGCTGGCCAGCCGCCGATGCTGGCCTGGTGCTGGCCATGCTCAATACTTTCCCAGCGGCTCCGGCCGAATACTACCTCAATGGTGAAGGTTATGAACTGCTATCCTCCAAGTTAAAATTCAATCCCCTGCCCGGAGCCCAAGCCCAATATGGTGTAGTCAAGGGGGCCGGATTCCAGGCCGAAATACCCAGTGGCTGGACGCCGGGAACCAGCGATCTGGTGATGTATGCCCATGGCTATCGCGGCGAGATCACCGAATTGACCGTGACCCAGCCCGGTCGCTTGAGAAACTATCTCATCAGCAAAGGGTTTGCCTGGGCCGCGTCGAGTTATACCGCCAATGGGTATAATATTGTTTCCGGCGTTCAGAGCACCGATGAGCTGTTGAAGTACTTCCAGACCAGATTCGGCACGCCGCGCCGGGTCTACCTGATCGGCCACTCCATGGGCGGTCATGTGACGGCTCGAACCATCACCGATCCCAATTACGCGGGAGAATATACCGCGGCCATGCCCATGTGCGGCGTGGTGGGCGGCGGTGTGGATCTCTTCAGCTATTTTCTGGATTGGGGCCTGCTGGCCAATTACTACACCGGCCTGAACGATCCAGTGCCTTTCAGCGATGAGCAACTGGCTGAATTTCAGGCCACCGTATTTGGCCCGGCCAACGACGGCAACGGCGCCCTGGGGTATATTCCGCCATTGGGTTACTTTGCCGCCGCGGGCACCATGGCGGATTTGAATGCTGTCGGCGAGGAGTTTAAAACCGCCACCATGTACCGCTCCGGCGGCAAGCGCCCCATGTATGATACGGCTTTTGCGCGCTGGGCCACCTTTGCCATCAGCGGCCAATCCCTGCAATGGCTCAAAGATCCCACGGCCGGACTCGGCACCAATCTGGTGGGCAACAGCTCCTACGCGTACCAACTCGATGATGATTACGCCACGGTGAGTGAAGAAGAAGCCGCCTTGAATGCCGGCATCTTCCGCGTGAGCGACCCGGTCTATAATTTCGAGGACAGCATGTATCCGGTCACGGGCAATATCCACATTCCCGTGCTTACCCTTCATACTATCGGCGATCTCTTCGTGCCCTTCTCCATGGAGCAGCTGTGGGCGCGGCGTATCGCCGATGCCGGTCATGCCGATCTTTTCAGGGCCCGAGCCATCCGCTCGGGCAATCACTGCGCCTTTACGGTGGGAGAAGAGGTGCAGGCATTTGCTGAATTGGTGGCCTGGGTGGAAAATGGGATTACTCCCCAGGGAGATGACATCCTCAATCCAGCGGCTGTAGCGGCCGACGATTTCGGTTGCCGGTTTACTAAAGTCGCCAACCCTGCTTACGGAGATGATCCAACCCGTTACCTCGACGACCCCAACTTTAGCGCGGTCTGTCAGTAATCGTAGTACTTCATCCAATCAAAATTCAAAGCGGGCAAGCCTTGGGCTTGCCCGCTTTGCTTTTTCCCCATGGCTTTGCTTCATTTATCCATGGCATTGTCAATTTTGCTTTAAGGCCAACATTTGCTTCAGGTTTTCGGCCGCCGGGCGGGAGTTTTGCATTAACCGCGTGATCGACGCCCGCACGCCCGGTTCTTCCATGCGCTCCATAATGCCTCGGGTTGGATTAAGACGAGCCTTCTGCAGCCATAGGGTGATGTCGGGATGTTTGCTCCACTGATAGTCTGCGTTCATGCCGGTGAGGGTGACGCGAACGAGGTCCGCGGGAGCATCCATGTAAGGGTTGGGCGGGCAGAGCTTGTTCTTCTCGTTGATATCATCGCGCGTTGCCTCGATATAGGCGGTGATCGCCGCGGCAAATGGAGAGGCTCCGGCCCGAATGGGTTGGAGGGTAATCGTATCTTCGCCAAAGATGGGCAAGCAGGGCGCTAGCCGAAGTCCAGGGGCTGCACAGTGAACATGCAGGTGATTGGGGCTGGTAGGGATGGCTCCCTTTTCGCAGATGATCGTGTCGCCTTCGATGCGGCGGACCTTTCCAAGACGCACAACGTTGCGAATCGTACGGAGCAGTTCAAGCTCGCGTTCGTTGATGGTAGCATACTTGAACATGGCAGGTTTTATATCTTCATCCATTGGAAAGAACTGCTTGCTGGCGATCAGTCGATTCACCAGGTCATCCGGTGTTTCCGCCTGGGCGGCGCATTCCACCAGATCGGCAAAGCCTTCGAGGGCCAGATCTCCCGGCTGGAAGTATTTCCGATTGGCCAGCAACGAGTCCCGCGGCCGGACCCAGCAGATATCGTCCGCTGAAACGCCGCACTCCAGAAGCCAAAGGCAGGCATCCATGGCTGTCTTGCCGCCACCGATGATCACCGTGCGTTCCGGCGGCTCCTTGAGTTGCGAAAGGGCATTGATCGGCACACAACTCACGCCGGCCGCCACCTCAAACGGGGGTGGATAGCTCGCGGGTATGCTCGGTTGAAGGTAAGCGGCATCGACTCGCTTTTTTTGGACTTTGACCTTGTAGGTTTTGTTCGAGACGCGCGAAACAAATTTATTCTCGCCCACATAGTCACACATCGGAAAGTAGTCCACCCTTCCCGAAGGAAGCAGCTTCTGGTCCATTACCCGTCTGAAATACCCCACAATCTCCGGACCGCTGGCCCGTTCATAATGCCCGGCGTTTATTCCGTACTTATCGATGGCATCCGTGCCAAGCGGCGTTGAGTTGACCCCGTAGAATGCGGAAGGCTGATGCAACCGGACAAACGGATAGGCCTCAGTCCAATGCCCTCCCGGCGCGTGTCGTCGATCGACCATGACAATGTGCGCATCGGAGTGGTCAATGAGCGTGTCGGTAAATGCCATTCCGGCTGCTCCGCAGCCGATGACCAAATAATCGGTGTCGAGGATTTGATCGGCTATGTGTCCTCCTTAGGAACACGGGACGCGGCAACTTATTGAATTCAACAAGGTCATCGGTCGGAGGAGAAATATCGGCGCAACTGCTTAAAATCCCGGTTCAAGGCCGCGATCCTTATCTGATCATCATTTTCAATCTCTCCGGTCCGGAAAGGCCGAATGTACGGGGCCATATAGCCCGGCCAGTGGCCTGGCCGCACAAAATTGAATCCTGCCTCCGGGAGATTTTCTATAAGCGCGATCCCTTTTTTCTTTTCGACCAGGAAATAAAAGGCACGAAACATGGCGAAATGGGGCAATCCGTTGATCATATGCACAGGGATGCCGATGTTTTGATAGGTATTTCCTTGGGATATGAAGTCCCCAGCCCGCCCTAATATCCGGATGCCGATGGTGGGTTCATCCTTAAGGGGGCGGGCATCGATGAAGGAATTGTCTTCGACAATCAGAAACCCTCCAGTGAAATTGGTGATCATTTCCGTCGGGTGGTGCTGCTGCATATCAATAAGAATTTGATTGCGAGTTATCCGAACATACGAATCATCGCTGTTATCCACAAAGGCACCGGTGTGCCAGGCAAAAGGGTTGAGTACGATGTTGGATGTAACGGTCGAGGGTGGTGTGTCCGCGGAGCCGCCATACTGTTCGTTGCGCAGCACGCCGCCGCATTGATACGCTGACGGTTGATCGACGATGTTGTAGATAAAATTGATAGCAGCATTTCCAAGAACCGACACGACACCGCCGTCCGTAAAAACAAAAGGAGTATAATGTAACTTCTGTTTTGCAGCAGCGTCAGCTGTAAGCCGGTACGATAGATCGGGATAATGGTTCCCCCCCAATCCGGCCATTTGGTTGATGAAATAGAAACCGGATATCTTCGCGGTCAAGGAAACCGCGGCAGCAACACCATCTACTACCATGAAGCTGCTGACGCCACCGCCATCGATCACCGGCAGATGGGGCCGGATTTTGGCGATGTCCTGATGAATGGTCGCTGGCTCTATCTTCTTTTCGGTAAATGGCCGCGTAATCTCTGGAGCCCCGATCAGCTCGATGCCTTGGTAGCTTTGCTTGAACATAACCGGCCGGCTGAACATGTAATGACCTGGTGCGAGCTTTAGTATTTTTCTTTTTGCGAGGCTGTCTGTTTTAGAAAGTATTTCCAGGCCCCGCACAATCGCCAATTGGGCGTCAGGCGCCGCTTTTTCTTCGGGTGTAGTTCGCAAGGCGACCGTCAGCGCATTATTCTGTTGATCAAGGTAAGGCCCGGTCAAGATAATCTGCGCACCAGGTTTCGATGGCTGCTTCGCCATGGTGCCCCGTATGCCCAGGAATGCGATAAAAACCAGCAGGATCATAACGCCTAAAATTTTTATGAGTCGAACCATCGAAGGTCCCTCCGGCTCTTATAGTTAAATGGGTCCAAGGATGAGTCACTGTTCTGATCGGCGTCAATACCTGTGAAAAGCGCAGATGAATGATCTAAGCGGTCTACTTGATGGTCTTCTGGGTGAGGGGGAGATGAAATATCTCAAAGACCTTGGAGAATTGTAAGCTTACCGTGGCACCACATCGCTACCACACCAGCGGAGACACATCAATAATAACCCAATTCAATCTTGTCAAGGACGCTGGAATGAAATACCGAGGTATGATGCTCGCCGTTCTCTTCTACAGTGTCGGCAATCTAAATCCTGAATCTTCCCACCATGGCCGCCAACTGTTCGGAGAGTGTGGCCAATTGGGCTGCATTTTGGTGGACTTGCATACTGCTGGTGGACATCTCATCAGCTTCGAGCTTCACATCGGAGATATCATCGGCCACCTTGGAGGCTACGGCCGTGGAATTGTCTACATTTTCCTTGACCTCGCTGATACCGGCATTGGCCTGAGTCAGATTGGTTGATAACTCGGCGCTGGTGGTGGATTGTTCTTCGATGGCGGAGGCAATGGTTCCCACCAAGTCGTTGACTTCTCCAAAGGCGTTTACAATCTCGCCGATTCGCGCCACCGTGTCTTTGGTGGCGTTTTGGATGCTGCCGACTCTGTTTTTGATTTCATTGGAGCTAGCCGAGGTCTGCTTGGCCAGCTCTTTGATCTCATTGGCCACGACGGCAAAGCCTTTACCGGCCTCGCCCGCTCTGGCCGCCTCGATGGTCGCATTCAGCGCCAGCAGATTCACCTGTTCCGAAATGTCGGTGATGGTTTCAACGACCTTGCCGATCTCTTCGGCCGATATACCGAGCTGGCTCACCAGGGATGATGTGTCGTTGGCAAGCTGCATGGCCGAGCCGGTCTTGCCTCTGGCGCTCTCGCTGGTATGGGCGATTTCGTTGATAGCGGCCTTCATCTCATCCACCGCCGAGACCACCATGCCTAAATTTCCGGCAGCCTGATCCATGGCCGCGGCTATGGAATTCATGTTGGTGCGCATTTGCTCGCCGGCGCCGGTGACCCCCTTGGCTCGATCCGATGTCTTTTGGCTCCCCACTGACATTTGATTGGCGATCTGCGACAGATCGGCGGAGGCGTTTTTAACGGCCTCGGTATTGGTTGCCAGGTCCCGGATGATCGATTGCAGATTGACGATGAATTGGTTGAACCATCGTGCCAGTGCCCCGATTTCATCCTTGGAGTGAATGTCCAGCCGCTTGGTCAGGTCGCCCTCGCCATTGGCGATATCTTTCAGGCCAGCCACGACTTTATGAATCGGCTTGAGCACAAGCCATAGCGTCAAGGTGCCAATCACGCCAAGCATGGTCAGCCCAAAAATGAAGCCAACAACCGCCAAGGCGCGCCGCATGCCTGTTTTTGCTTCTGATCCGATCCGGTCGATATCCTTGGCGATCTGATTCCAGGCCGTGCCGGACTGGCTGTCGATCCCTTTTAAGGTCTCTTGCATCTTTTGGCCCGTGGCGCTGGATACTTGCGTCAGGGCATCTTTGATCATCTTATCGTTGTTGGCGATAATGGCCTTGAACCGTTTGTCCACTTCTTCGCGTTTTTGGAATATGGACGAGCGGTCCAGGCACAAAATAATCTCACCCATGAGAGCGCCTTCCACGGTGATCTTTTTCCGTGCGATCAAGGCGGTATTGTCTATGGCCGATGCGCTCAGCACTTTTTCTAAATCACTGTTACCGGACCCGTTTTTTATATAGGTTTCTATTTTGGGGTTCTTGGTGTTGAGGTGCTCGGTGATGGGCCGCCCACTCGGGTCCATGTAAACGGCATAGGAGACATCGGCGTTGAGATGGACCGATTTGACGTAGGCCTCAAGGTCGGCCCGGTTTCCGGCCTCCATGGCACGTTCGGCGTTTTGCGCCATCATCAAGGCCAGGAAATCCGCGGTTTTGCGCATTTCGGTTTCAAGGCCGATGATGAAAAACGCCTTGACTTTATCCAGCTCCGAAGAGGTGGATTGGGAGAGGGTACCGGAGGCCTGCTCCAGATTGCCTGCCAAGGTTTGGGTGATGGCGGTCTCCATATCTCCAAAATGGTTTTGCACGGCTTGGGTGGTGCCTTGCAAAGATCCGGTGACCGCCTGCCCCACATGGGCCGTGTAGCGGTTTTGCAGCTGAAGAATCACAATCACCAGGATCGCCATGGCCGAAACAAAGATGGCGGATATCACGAATAGAAATTTCACGATAATGCTGTTTTTGTTGAATTTGAATTGCATCGTGAATTCATCCTCTATGTCTTGATGCCGGTGTCATCGGGCCAAAGCAAAAGTTTCCTCCCTCCCGGTGGGTGGGGGCGCGTCGGCCATGGCTGTGCCCATCACCGGGTTGGCCCTTTGGACACCCATGGCTTAGCCTCTTATCGTCCCTTTTCCTGATTTTCTTAAATTATTTTACCAAGGCCTTCGTCAAAGGCATCGGGCCGGCAGCTTATCCCATTATCGCCAGAATGGTCTTGCTGGTATACTCGCCCACATCCGCCAGGGCATCGGTGGGCAGGAATCGATGGGCATTGCGGGAGTAAAGGCAGGTGACGCCGGCCGGAAAATCTTCGTCGGGCAGGTAGCAGACGTAGCAGAGAGCTATTTTGGGCAGAGGGCGCACGACAAAGGCGATGTCGCCGCTCACCGAAGCCGGGGCGTTGCCGCCGTCCAGCCGGGAGATGATGGCGGAGAGGCTGTTCTTCAGACGCATTACGGCGGGCACCAGGGCTTGTTCGGTGCGGTTGGCAAAAGCGCCCACATAAGGCGCACTGTTGGGAATCTCTTTGAAAGATTGAAACGGCTCCAGGACCATCTCTTCTCCGGCGGCGTGCAACGCATAGAGCGAAGTGATGATGCCCCTGGGACCGTCCTCTTTGCGACCGTCCAGAGTCAGTTCTTCAGCGCTGAGGCGACATGGGGTGCCGAAGGCCTTAAAATTAAGGGTTTGGCCTTCTATCTGGGCCGGTAGTGCTCCGGCGCGTTCGTGGAGATCGCATGCGAAGAGTTTGGTTAAGTTATCTTGGATGATGGTGGCGTAGTTGCTGGCCATGGTTTGTTTCTTCGTTGATTCGTTGATTCGTTGATTGGTTGATTGGTTGAGTGGTTTAGTGGTTTCCATAGCTTTCAAAACAAATAACCAATCAGCCAATTGCCCCTTTCAACTGTCCGGCGATTTCTTTTGCTCCGGCTTGTTCAAAGTTGCCCGACAAAGAGCGCAGGAGTTCTTTAATCACGGCGGTTTTGGGCTTGGGCGAAAGTAATTGCACTTCAATGGTTTTAAGGTCCAAGACCATTTCTTCCAACCGGGCATAATCGGATTTCATTGCGGCCGCGGCTTGTTTGATGTCCACCAGGATTTTTCCAATGGTTTGACGATCTTCGGTAGAGAGAACAGGCCCCGCGCTCAATTTCAAGCCGCTGGCTCCGACCGGCGCGGCGCCCGCCTGCTGGGCCGCTTCAATTCCATCGGCGGTGATACCGATGCCGCCCGACAAGGTCTTGATCTCAGCCCAGCCTTTGCCGATGATCTCTTCCGCCATCTTGCCGGATTGAACTTTGTCCAGGCCGATGGCCGCTCCGACGTCATGCATCGATCTTTTGGCGTTGGTGTCCCCGCTGGTCATTTTATACAGCTCCAGCAAGAAGGCCTGTTCGTTGTCGGTTGCAATGGGCATGGCTGTTCCTTTTTCTACCTTGGGCGGCACGGAATTATGCCGAACTGAATTCATAACACACCCAATGGGAGAATGAAACGGACTTTGGAATTGGCATTGAATACAAAAGATAATTCCATTAAAACATGCCAACGGACCTACGGGCCAAGGGCAACAACAAACGGGTGACGGATCAATGCAAGATTTTTTTAAGGTCATGGATATCGATGCAGTGCTGGCTTTGCGCTCCGGCTTCAGCACCGTGGGCAGTGAGCAGATTAACTTGAGCGAAGCCCTGGGCCGGGTATTGGCGCTGGATTTCAAAGCCCCGGCCGACATCCCCGGTTTTGACCGTGCCACCATGGATGGCTATGCCGTGGCGGCCGCTTCCACTTTCGGGGCCAGCGAAGCCAATCCCGCCTATCTAACCATTGTGGGGGCTGTCGGCATGGGGCAGGAGCCGGATCATGAGGTGGGGCCGGGGCTGGCGTCCCGCATTGAAAAGGGCGGCATGCTGCCGCCAGGCGCTGACAGTGTGGTGATGGTGGAGCATGCGGGTCAGCTGGATGCGCGCACCATAGAGGTCTATCGCAGCGTGGCTCCCGGCCAGCATGTGGTGGCCAAAGATGAGGATGCAACCCATGGTCAAACCTTGTTGCCCGCCGGTATCCGCCTCAGGCCCCAGGAGATGGGGCTGCTGGCGGCCTGTGGCGCCTCCTTGGTCCAAGTATTTAAACGTCCACGGGTGGGGATCATCTCTTCCGGCGATGAAGTGGTGCCGGTGGAGACTGAGCCTGCGCCGGGTCAGGTGCGGGATGTGAATGCCCACACCTTGGCCGCCCTGTTGCAACAGGTTGGCGGGCAGCCTTTTTTGTACGGCATAGTAAAAGATCGGTTTGAAGAACTGTTGGCCGCTTGCAACCGCGCTTTAACCGAAACCGATATGGTACTGGTCTCGGGCGGCAGTTCGGTGGGCACCCGCGATCTGACGGTCGAAGTGCTATCATCCCTACCCCAAAGCCAGATTTTGGTGCACGGCGTCTCCATCAGCCCCGGCAAACCCACGATTCTGGCCCAATGCGGTGCCAAGCCCTTTTGGGGCCTGCCCGGCCATGTGACATCCGCCATGGTGGTGTTTATGGTATTGGTGCGCCCTTTTCTGGCTCACATCGCCGGCTGGCAATACGATCGGCCGGTATGGGTGAGCGCCCGCCTGAGCCGCAACCTGGCTTCGGCCCAGGGACGGGTGGATTTTGTGCGGGTGCGCCTGACGGAACGAAACGGCCAGACCTGGGCCGAACCGGTGCTGGGCGCCTCGGGCTTGATTCGCACCATGGTTGAAGCCGATGGAATGATTGCCATCGCAAAGAACAGCGAAGGGGTGGAGCAGGGGGCGGAGGTGGAGGTTTGGTTGTTTTAGGTTGGGGCGTTGGCCCGTTAGCCCGTTGGCCCGTTGGCCCGTTGGCCCGTGTGCCCGTTTGCCTGTTTGCCCGTGAGCCCGTTGATAGCGAAACGAATAGATGGAGTTGGCCGTTTAAGAGTCGTATTGATTGGCGTTCCCCCAATCGACCCGTGGGAATAACTTCGATCAGGAGCCCATGAGCTCTCGTTCAATTGGTAGCATTAAACATCATGCCGTAAACGGGCAAACGGGCTCGCGGGCCAACGGGCTAACGGGTAAACGAGAAACAAGGAACCACTCATGTCCCAAAAGCGTAACATCTACCTCAACATGAAACCCCTGGATGAAGCCCGGCGCGTGGTGCTGGAGGCATTCGGCGGGAAATCATTGGAAGTAGAAGAGATCTCCACGCCGGAAGCTGTGGGCCGGGTGCTGGCCGAACCAGTGGCCGCGCGCCTCTCGTCACCCCATTTTCACGCCGCGGCCATGGATGGCATCGCGGTCAAAGCCCAAGCGACATTCGGCGCCCATTCGGCCAAACCCAGGCAATTGTGCGTGGGCCAGGAAGCATTTTTCGTAAACACCGGCCATGTGCTGCCGCCGGACACCGACGCCGTGATCATAATTGAAAACGTACAGGTTCTGGATGCCGGCAGTGTCCAGATCGAAGCGCCGGCCTTTCCCTGGCAGCATGTACGCAAAATGGGCGAAGACATCGTGGCCACCGAAATGCTGTTTGCCAGGCAGCATCAGATCACACCCTATTGCGTGGGGGCCTTGCTGGCGGCCGGACAGTTCAGTGTGAAGGTGCTTCGCAGGCCCAGAGCCGCCATTCTGCCTACCGGTTCAGAGCTGCTGGATTGGTCCACTGAATCATTGGCACAATTGACCCCTGGCCGGATCATCGAATCCAACGCCTATGTCTTGGGCAAACTGCTGGAGTCCGCCGGCGGCTGCTTTGAGCGGCTAGCGCCTTTGGGGGATGATCTGCAAGCCATCGGCCGACGGCTTGGCTCAGCGGTTGAGTCCGGTGTTGATCTGGTGATGATCGTGGGCGGATCATCGGCCGGGTCCGAAGATTTCGCCCGGGCCGTTATCGAAGAACACGGAGAGGTTCTGGTGCACGGTGTGACCATGATGCCCGGCAAACCCACCATAGTCGGCCGGGTGGGCACAACCCCGGTCTTCGGTATGCCCGGCTACCCCGTGTCGACCATCATGGCCTTTGAACAGTTGGTCCAGCCTCTGGTCGCTGCCTGGCTGGGCCAACCGCCGCTGCAACGTCCGGTGGTGGATGTGCTGCCCACGCGCAAAATTGCTTCCAAGCTGGGCACCGAAGAGTTTGTACGCGTCAAGATCGGCCGCGTGGGCGACCGCCTGGTGGCCACCAGCTTGCCGCGCGGCGCGGGCCAGATCACCAGCATCACTGAAGCCGATGGTATCATCCGCATCCCGGCCGATGTGGAAGGGGTGGCCGAAGGCCAGCCGGTGGCCGCCGAGCTGTTGAGGCCCCTGCAGGTCATTGAGCAAACCCTGGTCGTGGTTGGCAGCCATGACAACACCTTGGACCTGCTCGCCGACGAGCTGCGCGCCCAACACTCCCGCGTGAGTCTGTCATCCAGCCATGTGGGCAGCATGGGCGGCCTGATGGCGGTCAAGCGCGGGGTATGTCATCTGGCCGGTACCCATTTACTGGATGAACAGGACGGTAGTTATAATCTCTCTTACATCCGGAAGTATTTGCCTGAAACACGGGTCCGTCTGGTGCACCTGGTGATGCGCGATCAAGGCTTGATGGTGCTTTCCGGCAACCCTAAAAATATCAAGGGTATCGAAGACCTGGCGCGCGCAGATGTGACCTTGATCAACCGCCAGGGTGGGTCTGGCACTCGAATCCTGCTCGATTTCCGCCTCAGACAGCTGGGCATCGCAGCCCAACGCATTGCCGGTTATACCAATGAAGAGTTTACCCATATGGCCGTGGCCGCCGCCGTGCTCAGCGGCGCGGCCGATGTGGGGCTGGGTATTTTCTCGGCGGCCAAGGCCCTGAGCCTCGACTTCATTCCCGTGGTCACTGAGCAGTATGACCTGCTGATCCCGGATGTCTACTTCGAAACCGCTTCCATCCAGGAGCTGCTGTCCGTGATCCGCAGCCGCCGCTTTAAACAGCGCGTGGAAGAGTTGGGTGGATATCATACGGAAAGAACGGGGGAAGTACTGCTTTGAAACAGGAGTCGAAACCATATTTTCGACTATTCGATCATACCGCCGACTTGGGCATGGAAATTTTTGGCGTGAATGAAAGAGCCCTGTTCGCCAACGCCGGCAAAGCGCTTTTTGAGGTCATGGTTACCAGCGAAGAACCACCGTCCGAGTCAGGCCATCAGCACCGGATAGAAATCGAAGGCGAAGATTGGCCCGACCTGATGATCAACTGGCTGCGGGAATTGCTTTACTTCTGGCACGGCGCCCAGCAAATTATCAACCGCATCGAGATCGAGTCGTTAACCCCAACCAGATTACAGGCCCTGGTAACATCGGAAGACTTTTCGCCGCAGATCCATCAAATCAACAAGGAGATCAAGGCGGTCACCTATCATCAGATCGACGTGGGGTCACAAGCAGATGGGAGTTGGCGGGCGCGGGTGGTGTTTGATGTTTGACCGTTAGCCCGTTGGCCCGTTGGGGCGGGAGTGAACCCGTTAGCATTACTTCACCTAATCGCCGAACCGGCAAACCGACGAATGGGCTCACGGGCACACGGGCCAACGGCACACGGGCAAACGGGCACACGAACAGAAGGAGGAACCATGCAAATCAAACGCATTGACGACTACCGCTGGCAAGTGGAGCAGTCCGGCCTGATGCGCGTGCCTGGCATTGTGTTCACCAGCGCGCGCATGCTGGATCAACTCCGGGAAGAAGAGGCCGTCAACCAGGTGGCCAATGTGGCCACGTTGCCCGGCATCATTCGAGCTTCCCTGGCCATGCCTGATATACATTGGGGTTATGGCTTTCCCATCGGCGGCGTGGCGGCCTTTGATTGGGAGAGCGGCGTGGTTTCGCCGGGGGGCGTGGGCTACGACATCAACTGCGGCGTGCGCCTGGCGGCCACGGATCTCCAATTCGAAGAGATTCAGGGCCGGGTGCGCGACATTGTGGATGCTCTCTACCATCACGTGCCCTCGGGCGTGGGTTCCACCGGGTCGGTGAAGCTCTCCCCCAAGGATGAACGCAAAGTGCTGTCCCAGGGCAGTCAATGGGCCGTGGACCAGGGCTTTGGCCTGGATGAAGATATCGATCACACCGAGGATGGCGGCTGTCTGGAGCATGCCGACCCGGAAGTCATCAGCCAGCGCGCCCTGGAACGGGGCCGCAACCAATTGGGTACCTTGGGCTCGGGCAACCATTTTGTGGAAGTGGGCGTGGTGGAAGAGATATTTCTACCCGAAGCCGCCGAAGTATTTGGCCTGCGCCAAGGCCAGGTAACCGTCCTGCTGCACAGCGGCTCGCGGGGTTTGGGATACCAGGTATGCGATGATTTTCTAGCCAGCATGAGCAAACATGTGCGCACCCTGGGAATCGAATTGCCGGACCGCCAATTATCCTGCGCCTATATCCAGTCCGAGCATGGCCAACGCTATCTGCGTGCCATGGCGTGCGCCGCCAATTATGCCTGGGCCAACCGGCAAATCCTTTTACATCGTTGCCGGGAAGTATTTGAAGAGACATTGCGCATCAGCCCCAAATCCCTGAATATGCGCTTGGTCTATGATGTGTGCCACAACATCGCCAAAAAAGAAGAACATCTGGTGGATGGCCAAAAGAAATGGGTGTGCGTCCACCGCAAGGGCGCCACGCGCGCCTTTGGCCCCGGTCATCCGGCCCTGAGCCATGATTATCGTGACACCGGTCAGCCGATTTTAATTCCCGGTGACATGGGCACCGCTTCTTATGTGCTGGTGGGCACGGATCAGGCCATGTTGGAAACCTTTGGCTCCACCTGCCACGGTGCCGGCCGTGTCCTCAGTCGCAAAGCCGCCATGAAGCGCGCCAAGGGCCGCGCCATTCACCGCGAGCTGGAAGATCAGGGAGTTTTGGTGCGCTGGACCGGCCGCGGCACCCTGGCCGAGGAGATGCCCGAAGCCTACAAAGATGTTTCCCAAGTTGTGGAAGTAGTGCATGGGGCGGGAATATCTAAAAAGGTGGCCCGGCTGCGGCCCATCGCGGTGGTCAAGGGATAGGAGGAAGGTCGTTTGCATTCCATCATGGGGTTTGCTAAGTTCCTGGGCCTAAATGATAGAAGCAATTTTTAGATTTTTCTATATTTTTTCAATGCCAAACGAGGAGCAAGGGGTGAAGTAAATGCTCAATCCTGAGATTTTTCGCCAGTACGATATTCGCGGCATTGCCAGCAAGGACATGAATGAAGAAGATGTGGTGCAGCTGGGGCAGGGCATCGGAAGCTATTTAAAGCAACAGGGCCATCAATTTGTGGCGGTGGGCCGGGATTGCCGGTTGACCTCCGACGCTTATGCCGAACGCCTCATTCAAGGTTTGATGGCCGCCGGCTGCCGGGTGGTGGATATCGGGGTGTGCCCCACGCCAGTGGCCTACTTTGCCATCCGCCATTTGAAAACCGAGGGCGCGGTGATGGTCACGGCCAGCCACAACCCGCCGGAGTATAATGGCTTCAAGATTTGCAGCGGCACTGACTCGGTTTTTGGCGAACAGATCCAGCAGATTCGCAAGATCATAGATGCCCGGAAGTTTGCGGCCGGCCAGGGCAGCCGCGAGACCTATGAAATTCTGCCCGATTATATCGACTATATTCTGGAAAACATCGATCTCAAAAAGCCCTTGAAAGTGGGCATCGATGCGGGCAACGGCACGGGCGGGGTCACGGCCGTGCCCATCATCACCAATTTGGAGTGCGAGGTCCACGAGCTATATACCGAGATGGATGGCACCTTTCCCAATCATGAAGCTGACCCCACGATTCCCGCCAACATGGCCGACCTCATCGCCCTGGTCAAGGAGAAGCAATTGGACGTCGGCTTGGGCTTTGACGGCGACGCCGATCGCCTGGGGGTGGTGGACAGCGACGGCAGCCTGGTTTACGGCGATCAACTGATGATTCTCTTCAGCCGTGAAATACTTTCCCGCAAGCCCGGTGCCACCTTCATTTCGGAAGTCAAATGCTCCCAGACCATGTATGACGATATCGCCAAACAGGGTGGCAACCCCATCATGTGGAAAACCGGCCACTCCATGATCAAGCAGAAGATGAAAGAAGTCAAAGCCGAACTGGCCGGCGAGATGAGCGGTCATCTCTTCTTCGCTGATCGTTACTTCGGCTACGATGACGCGGTTTATGCGGCTTGCCGCTTGCTGGAAATCCTGGCCGACACGGGCAAAACCATTCGTCAGTTGCTCGCCGATGTGCCCAAGACTTACAACACGCCGGAGATCCGCATGGATTGCGCCGACCGCATCAAATTCAAAGTGGTGACCAAAGTCACCGACTACTTCCGCAAGCTCGCCAAAGTGATCGACATCGACGGTGCCCGCGTGCTGTTTGACGGCGGCTGGGGCCTGGTGCGGGCCTCCAATACCCAACCGGCCCTGGTGCTGCGCTTTGAAGCTCTGTCCGAGAAACGGCTGGCCGAGATCCGGACTACGGTTGAAGCGGCCTTGGAAAAGATTAAGAAAGAAGTTGGGTGAACAAACACATCTTCGCCACCCTTTTCTTCGCCCTGTTTTCCACCATTACCGGCGTGGGCATCGTGGTGCCCTTGCTGCCGGTTTACGCTCACAGCATGGGGGCGGCCGGAGTTTACATCGGCCTGATCTTCGGCGCGTTCTCGCTGTCACGCACCGTTTTTCTACCCTATTTCGGCCGCCTCTCGGATCGCAAGGGCCGTAAACCCTTCATTATCATAGGCATGCTGGCTTACACCCTGGTTTCGGTGGCCTTCATCTTCTGCACCCAGGTCATGCATTTGATCGCCATCCGCTTTTTTCAGGGCATTGCCTCGGCCATGATCATGCCGGTGGTTCAAGCCTATGTGGGCGAGATTACTCCGCCGGGCCGGGAAGGGTTTATCATGGGGGCTTTCAACATGTCCCTGTTTTTCGGATTGAGCATGGGGCCGGTTTTGGGCGGCCTGCTCAAGGATCATCTGAGTCTGCAATCCACCTTTTTCTCCATGGGAGTATTATCTTTCATCGGATTTCTTTTGTGCCTTGGCCTGTTGCCGCCCACCCGCGAGGAGATTGTCATTCATCGCCAACGGCCGCCCGTGCGTTGGCGCGTGATTCTGGCCGACCGTACGATCGCCGGTCTGTTTGTTTACCGTTTGGCCTATACCGCGGGTATCGGCGTGATCTGGGGATTTTTGCCGGTTTTGGCTGATGCCGAATTGAAACTGAGCAGTTCGCGCATCGGCGTTCTGGTGATGCTGGGCGTATTGGTTTCGGGCCTGGTGCAATTGCCCATGGGCAAACTGGCCGATATCTGGCATCGCAAAACCATGGTCGTGGTAGGGGGGCTTGTGGCGGTCGTGGCCCTGTTGGCCTACCAGCGCGCTTACAGTTTCGAATACCTGTTCGTGGTCAGCGTTTTATTTGGCCTGGGCGGCGGCACCGCCATGCCGGCATTGATGGCCATGGCCGTGATCAAAGGCCAACAGACCGAGTCCATGGGGTCCGTTATTGCCTTGCTGACCATGGCTCACAGCTTGGGCATGCTGGCTGGCTCCCTCTTAGGCGGATTGATGATGGACTGGTTCGAATTGCGTATTGCTTTCGTCTTGGGAGGCGTGGGGCTCCTGCTCGGCATTGTGATTTTCGTGATCTGTACACGGAGCACAACCTCACCGCCGGTTCCTCAAGGATAAACCGTTTACTTCCAACTTCAGAGGGGCATCCATGGATCGATTGGCCTTCACACCCATCGGCGTCATTCACACGCCTTACCAACACCTCCAGGACATGCCCATTCAACCTGCTGGCGCCAAAGGTGCGGTGGGAACCATTGTCGTGGAGGAAGCCTATGCCGAAGGCTTGGCAGATATCGAAGGCTTTTCCCACCTTATACTGCTTTACTTCTTTCATGCTTCGAAGGGGTACGAGTTGAAAGTAAAGCCATTTCTTGACGACCAGATCCACGGCTTGTTCGCCACCCGCGCCCCCCGCCGGCCAAACCCCATCGGTTTGTCGATCGTGCCTTTACTGCGCCGCGAGAAGAATATTCTACACGTGGACTGCATCGATGTGCTGGACGGCACGCCCCTGCTCGACATCAAACCCTTTGTGCCCGAGTTCGACGCCCCGGCCGCAACCGCCACAGGCTGGCTGGAAGGCAAAGCAAATCTGGCCCGCCGGCTAAGGTCGGATGAGCGGTTTAGAGAATAATTCGAAACCGCGTCGGTCTCCTATGCTCTATCTAATAGTTTTTTCAAACCGCGCCCTTCAACTTTCCATCCAATACTTCCCTCACCGTCGCCGCCAAACGGTCGTACTGAAGGGGCTTGGGCATCAGGGCTTTGATGTTGGGGATTTCCACGTTGAATTGCTCAAGGGTGTAGGACATGCCGGTACAGAGAATGATGGGCAGGTCCAAAGTAAGTTCTTTGATTTTGGCGGAGAGCTGGCGGCCGTTCATGTGGGGCATGGTCAGGTCGGCAATCACCAGGTCGTAGCGCTTGGGGTCTTTGCGCAAGCGGTCCAGTACAAAATTGGGGCCTTCGGCGGTCTCCACCTGGTAGCCCAGGGCGCCGAGCATGTCGTGAAGTACTTCCAGGATAAACGCTTCGTCATCGATGATCAGCACCCGTTCGCGGCCTCTGGGCAAAAGCTGTTCCGCTGGTTTTTCAACCGGCGAGGTTTGCTCGATGCGCGGCAAATAGACCTCGAAGGTGGAGCCATGGCCCTGTTCGCTGTGGACCTTGATGAAACCGGCCATGGCCTTGACAATGCTTTGAACTACCGAAAGCCCCAGGCCGGTGCCGCCCTTGGCGGCTTTGGTGGTGAAGTAGGGCTCGAAGATGTGCTCCAGGCTCTTGGCGTCGATGCCCGCGCCGGTATCATGCACGCTCAGCATCACGTACGATTGAGATTGAGCGGTTGCGGATGGGGTCGTCTCTTCGGCGGGCAGCGTGACATTTTCCAGCCGTACTTCCAATATGCCACCGTCGCTCTCCATGGCTTGCGAGGCGTTGGTGCACAAATTCATGATGATCTGATGGATGCGGGTGGGATCAGCCATGACCGCGCTTTGGGCAGCGGCCAGGGATTTGCGGAACTCGATGGTGGTGGGGGTGGAAGCCCGCAGCAGTTTGAGCGCTTCGTTCACCAGGGGCTGAATTTGGACGGCCTGGTATTCATGATTCTTTTGGCGGCTGAAGGCCAGAATTTGGCTGGTGAGATCCCGCGCGCGTTCGCAGGCCTGCAAGATACGGGTCATATATTTTCGCACCTTGGCTTGATCCGCGCTGGGCTGGATCGCCATTTCGGCATACCCCATGATGCCGCCCAATATGTTGTTGAAGTCGTGGGCGATTCCGCTGGATAGGGTCCCGATGGCCTCCATTTTTTGCGACTCGTAGAGCTGCTGCTCGAATTGGGTTTCCCGGGTGATGTCTTTCTTGGTGCACACCAGATGGGTCAGCCGGCCTTTATTATCGCAGATGGCAGCGATGCGTGTCTTGGTCGACACTGCATATGCATGCCGGTTCGTATTCTGGGTGCGGTGTTCGGTGACGTCTTCGCAGGCCGCGCTGAATCCCATTTTTTTAAAGGCCAGGCGGTCCTGTTCGCTGAAAAAGGGGTGCTCAAAGTTACGCCCCAGCATTTCATCTCTGGAATAGCCGCTCAATGTTTCGAAGGCTTTGTTGACATAGACGATTTGGCCGCGCACCTCGGTCAGCAGGGTGCTCTCGGAGGATTGTTCAACAACTTCACTGAGGCGGTGGCGTTCGCGTTCGGCCGCACGATTGGCGGTAAAATCGATCAGCGAAATGATGGCATGCCGATCCGGTCCGACCCATCCGATTTGGGCCATTACCTCCCGGACCTTGCCCTGTTTGTCGTATAGTTGGCACTCCAGCATTTTGGGCGGATCAATTTGATTGCCTTGGACCATGTCATGGTAAAGCCTGGCGAATTCACGGTATTCCGGCGTCAAGAAATCCAGGAAGCACCGATGGAGAACCTCTTCCCGGGCATACCCGAAGCTCTGGGTGACCATGGTGTTGGCCCGGACAATGGTCATATCCGGCGCGATGAGCAAAGAAGCGGTGCCGGTGTGCTCAAACAGTGCACAGCAGTGTTTGAAGCGGTCGTTCCTGGAAGGGTCCGCCAAAGCGGAATCTTGCCGGCGTTGTGCGCAGTCGATGCAAGCGGGCGCAAGCGGCTTGTCGATACCGGCAGGTTCCCCCATGTCGCCACAATCGTCCATCGATAAGTCCCCAGCTGCGACCTTTTAATGATGTTAAGGGTCGCCTTTGGACAGTATCGTCCATAATCGGTCAAATCTTGAGGCCGATTGTCAACGATCCCAAGTTTATGGCCTGGGAATGTTTTGAAATCTTCTTTTTGAAGGGGTGATTTCGAGGGCCAAGCAGGAAGACCGATTGGGTGAGGATAGTGTCCATCCAGAAATAGCCATTTATGGATGGGCACGAGCTTAAAGATCTTCCGGGGTGAAGGCCACCACTTGATCGATGGTTTCAGCGCCGGTCAGCAACATGACCAGACGGTCGACGCCCAAGGCATTGCCGGTGGCCGGCGGCATGTAGGCCAGGGCGCTTAAGAAAGGTTCCGGCAGAGGAGCGGCGGTTTTGCCTTGGGCCAGACGGCGACCAACTTCATCCTGGAAACGGCGGCGCTGCTCCTGGGGATCGGTCAGTTCGCTGAAACCATTGCATAGCTCAAGGCCGCCGATGTAGAGCTCGAAGCGTTCAGCGATGTCTGATTGTCCCGGTTTTAAGCGGGCCAAGGCTCCGCATGGGGCCGGGTAGTCATAGAGCAGGGTGGGGCGGTCCCGTCCCAGTTGGGGTTCGATCTGCAAGCCCATGATCTCGTCAAAGCGGTGTTGCGCCAGGGCCGTGGCCGCCGAGCAATCGCCATGGCGTTCAAACGCTTCAGTCACACTCAGGCGCGACCAAGGCAAACTTAAATCAATGGCCTGACCCCGGTAAATCAATTGCAAGGGCCTGCCCATGGCTTGCAGCACAAAGGTCAGCAGCGATTCGCATTGGACCATCATGTGGCGGTAGTCTTGGTCGGCCGTGTACCATTCCAACATGGTCATTTCAGGCAGATGGCGGCCGCCGCGTTCATTCTTACGGAAGCATTTGCAGATCTGGTATATTTTGGGAAATCCCGCGGCCAGCAGCCGTTTCATACACAGTTCAGGGGAGGTGTGCAGATACCACGGGCCGGACGGCTCGGGATCGATATGGGCTTCGGGCGCCGGCGCCGGTATGCGGATGGGGGTCTCGACTTCCAGATAACCCTGTTCCAAGAAGAATCGCCGCAGCGCGGCAATGATTTGGGCCCGCTGGTGAAGCACTTTGCCCATGGTCTTTTGATGGGATGCACTCATAGAAGATGAGGATATATTTCTTCCAGGGCAGAATTCCCGCCGCAGCTTATCCCGTGCTTTGTGCAGGGCGGGGATGACGTTAACAGTCGCTGTACTACTTGTTACGGGCTAATCAATATTTAGGGGTGGAGAAAAATCCGATAGAGCTTTAAAAGGAGGGGCGGCCCTTCACCGCGACTCTCTCCCCTTGGGGAGAGGGAGCACTTGCTCGTGTGGTTGAAAACATAAGCAGTATATTGGAATCTTCCGCTTCCCTTAAATCTCGCACAAAGCCACGAAGACTGCTTCTCAGTCCCTTAGTCCCTCAGCCCCTTTGTGCCTTTGTGCCTCAGTCCCTCAGTCCCTTTGTGCCTTTGCCCCATTGCCCTTCGCGCCACGCCCATCACGCGTTTTTCTTCTTCTCAAGAAAATTATCTTCCGGCCGGTCCTGAAGAAAAATCTGCTTAAATTGGCTATGCTCTGCCGACTCATACCATTGATAAGCCTGTTCCTTGCATGCCTTGCACGCTTTGCGCGGAATGTGCACGGCCAGTATCGATCCCTTGCTATCCGAGGCCGATTCAATGCGCAAGGCGCCGCCGCAGTCATCGCAGATGCGCACTGTCTCCGACTGGGTTTCGTAGATATTGTCCGTATCGTAATAGATCCGGCGTGTGCGTTGGCCGCATTCGGGTTCTTCGCGTATCAGCTTTTTTAATTTCAAGCGCTCCTGCCACGCTTTGAGCACACGCATGCCGGTTTGTTCAATGTAGTTGGTGGTCGAAAGGTTCTGCCGGTAGCGCTCGGGATCATAATTGGGTTCCGCCAGATTATGAAAATCCAATCCGGCCATGGCCAGAATGATGCCGGTGTTCACGTAGGGCAGCGCGCCTTCGATGCTATATCCTCCTTCCAGGACCGCGATGTCGGCCTGCAGCATGCGGGTGAGCTCAGCGTAACCCCGGGCGGAGAAATTCATGTTGGTGATGGGATCGGAGTAGTGATTGTCCTGGCCCGCGGAGTTGATGATCAGCTCGGGTTTGAAATCAGCCAGAATGGGCATCACCACTTCTTTGATGGTGTATAGAATGCCTTCATCGGAGGTGTGGGGCGGCAGGGGAATGTTAATGGTGGCGCCAACCGCATTGGGCCCGCCGATTTCGTTGAGAAAGCCTGAGCCGGGATAAAGAGTGCGGCCGTCCTGGTGAATGGAGATAAATAGCGTATCTGGGTCGTGCCAGTAGATATCCTGGGTGCCGTCGCCGTGGTGGCAATCGGTATCCACGATGGCGATGCGATCCACGCCGTAGGCCCGGCGCAGATATTCAATCATGATGGCTTCGATGTTAACGTTGCAAAAGCCCCTGGCACCATGGACCACACGGTTGGCGTGATGACCCGGCGGCCGCACCAGCGCAAAGCCGCGATCCACCTTGCCTTCCATCACCGCCATACCAATGGTTTTTGCGCCACCCGCGCTGATAAAATGAGATTCGGTCATCACGGCCCAGGGATCGGGCAGGCAGAAATGCACGCGCTGTACATCCTTGATGGTCACAAGGTCCGGCTTGAACTCCACAATGCCGTCGATATCCAGCAAGCCCTCTTCAAACACCTGGTCCTGGGTGTAGAGCAGACGCTCTTCCCGCTCGGGGTGAGTGGGGCTGATGGCCCAGTCAAAGGCTGGGAAGAAAACGAGGCCGGTTTTATTCTTGGCTTGTAGCATAGTCGAATTACCCGATATATTTTGAGTCGTGCTTCATCTACTGGTCAAGCAGTTGATAGTATAAAGTAGTAAGGTTTAAAGTATGAAAGTTAAGGTATTCTACCATTATTAAACTTATCTATCGCGAAGCTTCCATAACTTTATACTTAAAACTTTCCTACTTAAAACTTTCCCTTACAAATCTTCTCTTCTCAACTTCCCGCCCACTGGATCATAGCCTTCGATCAAGCCTGGTTTGATCTGGGCCCGAACCCGTATATTTTTGCCGATGGTATGGAACCCGCGGATCATGTTGAACTGGTACGCCTCGGTCACTTCCAGTTCCAAATGTTCCGGGTTGGCCCCTCGGCGCAAGGCTTTATCACGCAGCAATTGAAGGGCCAGTTCTTGGGCATTTTCCAGATTGAAATCGGTCGGTATGTCGCGGCTGAAATGCTCGCCCGCGGCCACCGCCACCTGTTCGGCGGTATCAGCGAACAGGGTCACCTCGCTGGTGGTGCGCGCCAGAGCACAGCCCAGCGCATTGGCCACATGCCAGTGAGGCACCACGGTGACATTGCCGTCGAACATGGTGCGAAGCTTTTCGGCGAATTGGGGCGCCGGCGCACCCAGCACCATCATGTGGCGGGGTTTGATTTCGCTGCCTTCCCATAATTCATGGACGGTATAGACCGGTTTGCTGTTGATGCGCGCCATCATCTCCTTGGCGCCGGCCATGATCTGGCGGCAAGCCTGGTCGAAGATAGCCACGGCCGCGTTCTCCAACGAGAGGCCCAATTTTTGAGCAATGGGGGTCAGACCTTGGACAGACCGATCGCGGTCACCGCCATTGATGAGACCCAATACGCAGAAGGCATCGGTGGGGGTGGGCGCTGATCCGCCGTACACCATGGCCCGGCCGGTACGGTCAGGGCCGACAGTCAACCGGCCATCTTCCAGATGGATGGTGCTGTCGCCGCCCACGCCAATGGAGTGGGTTTGTAAGGCGCGGATTAGGGTTTTAAATGGCCCGATTTCAATGCCCTGGGGGGCCAGCAACGGGACCCCGTCGATGAGCACCGCCATGTCGGTGGTGGTGCCGCCGATATCCAACACCAGCGTGGCGCCGCTGCGCGGGGCATAGGCCAAGGCGCCCATGACACTGGCCGATGGCCCCGAGAGAATGGTTTGGGCCGGGTCGTCAAAGGAAGAGTCGAAGCTCATGTTGCCGCCGTCGGGTTTTAAAATGCGCAGCGGCACATCAAGCCCTTTCTGGGCCAAGGATTTTTTAACTGCTTCAAAAAAATCTCGATGGATGGGATAAACCGCGGCATTGAGATAGGTGGTGGCGATGCGGCGCGGGAAGTTGAGGTTGCCGGAGAGCTGGTGGCCCAAAAAAACCCGTTCGAAGTGGGGGGCCAGGATTTCGGCCATCCGTTTTTCGTGATCCGGATTGTGCACTGAGAATTTGGTGGCCACACCCACAAAACGCACGCCACCTTTCTTGAATCCCTCGATGGCAGCTTCCACCTGGTCTTCGGCCAAGGCTTCGATTTCCCGGCCGCGATGGTCCAAAGCGCCTTTGACGACGACATAGTGATCGCCGACGCGGAATTCTGCCGGGTCCAGACCTGGGCCGCCCGCCACGATCATGCCCACGGGTGGGAGTTTTTGCTGCACCACGATATTGGCGGCCAGGGTGGTGCTTAATACCGCCCTGCGGATACCCTTGGGATCTACGCCGGCTGTTACAGCTTCAATGCCGGATAGAACCGTTTCAAATAAATGACCTTCGTCGGTTGGAACTTTGACCTCTTTTTCAATTCCCGAATGGCTGATGAGAACCGCATCGGTATGTGTACCGCCAACATCCAGTCCGATGATCATGATTATTTTCCCGCGGCGCAATCAGGTTCAACTCCTGGCTCGGATTCAGTAAGACCCAACAGCGGGGAGGTCTCATAGCGCCACTTTTCGTTAATTTGATGAA
This sequence comes from Deltaproteobacteria bacterium, assembly GCA_021824175.1. Lineage (GTDB taxonomy): Bacteria > Desulfobacterota > Desulfobacteria > Desulfobacterales > Desulfosarcinaceae > Desulfatitalea. Next base: position 25,180 of record JAKALP010000036.1, on the reverse strand, counting down.
TGAACTCCGCCCCTACGGCAACCCTTGAGATAGCTAAAGTATCCCAAGTAGACCCGGAAAGTCAAACCTGAGTTCCTGAATTTTCTTCTGCGAAATATCAAGTTTTCAGGTCGCTTTCCCCCGACAACCCACCCAGTCTTTATTATTGACTCTTTTACACCAATTGGTCTATCAGAAGCGGTTTATGGGCTTGGTCTGCCCGCGCCTTTGTCTAACCGGGTCGGTACAGAGGCGCACCACTCGGGCGCAACCTGTGAAAAGGGTAACGGAGATGATTCAACTCATACGCGGATTCAAAGATATCTTGCCCGGCGAAGTAGAGCTCTGGCAGCACATTGAGCGCACCGCCCAGGCGGTGTTTGCTGCCTTCGGGTATAGCGAGATCCGCGTGCCCATCATGGAGAAAACCGAACTGTTTGCCCGCGGCATCGGCGAGGATACCGACATCGTCGAAAAAGAGATGTACACCTTTGAAGATCGCGGCGGCGAAAAGATCACCCTGCGGCCCGAGGCCACGGCTTCCATCGTTCGGGCGTATATTCAGCACAAAATGCACGCCGATGATCCGATACGCAAATTCTTCACTATCGGCCCCATGTTCCGCCGCGAACGGCCACAGAAGGGGCGTTATCGACAGTTCTACCAGATCGACGCCGAGGTGTTCGGCATTGAAAGCCCCTACCTCGATGCCCAGATGATTTACATGCTGCACCTGCTCTTTGAGCGCCTGGGGGTATCCCACACCCAAGCCCACGTGAACTCCCTGGGTTGTCCGGTGTGCCGGCCCAATTATCGGGAAGCACTGTTGGCGTTGCTGGACCGCGTGGAGGAACAGTTGTGCCCGGACTGCAAGCGGCGCAAATCTCGTAACCCTCTGCGGGTGTTGGACTGTAAAGTGCCCACTTGCCGGCAGGCTGTGACTGAGGCTCCGGCCATCGTCGATTTTTTGTGCGGTCAGTGCCAGAGCCATTTTGATGTCCTGACCCGCGGTTTGACCCAACTTGGCGTGCCCTTTGCTTTGGATAAACGCTTGGTCCGGGGGTTGGACTACTATACCCGCACCGCTTTTGAGATCCAGACCACCATGCTCGGCGCCCAAAGCGCCGTGGCCGGAGGCGGGCGCTATGACGGTCTGGTGCAATCCCTGGGTGGGCCACCCACACCGGCAATTGGATTCGCCATTGGTTTTGACCGGCTGGTGGAGATATTGGCTCAGGAGCAGAGTGTCGCGGCCGCCAAACCGGCATTCTTTATCGCCGCCCTGGGGGATGCCGCCCGGCAAGCGGCATTTCAATGGTGCGCGCAATTGGCCGCGGCCGGAGCCTATGTAGAGATGGAGCATGGCGACAAGAGCCTCAAAGCCCAGATGAAACGCGCCGATCGTCTGGGCGCGGCCTATGTGCTCATCGTGGGCGATTCTGAAATGGCCGCCGGCAAAGCGATGTTGCGGGATATGGCCACCAAGGAGCAGTCGGAATTGGCCTTGGAGGGTTTGGTTGAAAAAATGGTTGAATCGTTAAGTGGACGAAAAGCTGATTAGCTAAAACGGGCAAACCCCGCCAAAGCCCGGCGGGATCAAACATCTGGATTAGATACATTATGGTGTTTGACGGGCAAACGGGCCAACGGGAAACGGGCAAACGGATTATAAGGAGAACAGACCTTGGCGGATCTATTAGGCAACCTGCGTAAAACCCACCACTGCAACCAGTTGGGCGCGGAAGATGTGGGCCTGGAAGTGGTCCTCATGGGATGGGTGCAGCGCCGCCGGGATCATGGCGGTGTAATCTTCATTGATCTGCGGGACCGGGAAGGCCTCACCCAGGTGGTGTTCAATCCGGATATCCATCCCGAACCCCATGCCAAAGCCCATGTGATCCGCAGCGAATTCGTGATCGGCGTGCGCGGGCGCGTGGCACTGCGGCCCGAGGGCATGGTCAATCCCAACCTCGCCACCGGTGCCATCGAAGTAATTGTTTCGGAGCTGAGAATTCTCAACCCGGCCGTGACACCGGCCTTTCAGATCGAAGAGAATATCGAAGTATCAGAAGTCACGCGCCTGACCCACCGGCATCTGGATCTGCGCCGGCCGCGGTTGCAGAAGAACATCATTTTGCGCCACAAGGCCGGGGCCTCGGTGCGTCAGTATCTAAACGGCAACGGTTTTCTGGATATCGAAACCCCCTTCCTGACCCGCAGCACTCCTGAGGGCGCGCGCGACTATTTGGTGCCCAGCCGGGTCAATCCCGGTCAGTTTTACGCCTTGCCCCAATCGCCGCAATTGTTCAAACAGCTGCTGATGGTGTCGGGCTTTGAGCGCTACTATCAAATCGTGCGCTGCTTTCGCGACGAAGATTTGCGCGCCGACCGCCAACCGGAATTCACCCAGATCGATCTGGAGATGTCCTTTATCGGCGAAGAAGATATCATGGCCATTTCCGAAAGTTTGATCGCCTATGTCTTCCAGGAAGTATTAGGCCAGAGCATCCCCCTGCCGCTGCCGCGCCTCACCTATAATGAGGCCATGGCGCGCTACGGTCTGGACAAACCCGATATCCGTTTCGGCATGGAACTCAAAGAGATCTCCGATATTGTCAAGGATTCGGGCTTTAAAGTATTTGCCGATGTGGTGAAGAAAGGCGGCATCGTCAAGGCCCTCAACGCCAAGGGTTGCGTGGAGATGTCGCGCAAAGAGATCGACGACCTGACCCAGTTCGTGGCGGTCTATAAAGCCAAGGGCTTGGCCTGGATCAAGATGCGCGAAGATGGCTGGCAATCGCCCATCGCCAAATTCTTCACCGAAGAAGAAAAAGCGCGTCTGTCCGAGCGCATCGAAATGGCCCCCGGTGATCTGATCTTCTTCATGGCCGACCAGCCCAAGATCGCCAACGAAGCCTTGGGCCAGTTGCGCAACCACCTGGGCAAAAAACTCAACCTCATTGATCCCAAAGCTTTTAAATTCACCTGGGTCACCCAATTCCCCATGTTCGAATGGAATGAAGACGAAAAGCGCCACGAAGCATTGCACCATCCGTTCACGGCGCCGTTGGAAGAAGATTATGACCTGCTGGAGAAAGAGCCCACGGCGGTGAGATCGCGCGCCTATGATCTAGTGCTCAACGGCTTTGAGATCGGTGGCGGCAGTATTCGTATCCACGACATGGAGCTGCAATCCCGCGTGTTCAAAGTCCTGGGCATGGATGAAGCCACCTACAAAGGCAAGTTTGGCTTCCTGCTCGAAGCCTTGCAATCCGGGGCCCCGCCCCATGGCGGATTGGCCTTTGGTTTTGATCGGCTGATCATGCTGCTGTGCGGTGAGAGCTCCATCAGGGATGTGATCGCATTTCCCAAAACCCAGAAGGCGGCTTGCCTGCTGACTGGCGCGCCCTCGGATGCGGCCCCGGCCCAGTTGGACGAGCTGTCCATTCGCATCAAGGCCACGGCCAAAGTTTGAATCAGCGTATTGATCACCTCCGGGCCCCTCTATATTGACGGGCCCGGAGAGTGTAAAAATATATTACTTGTTATACCTGCCCTCACTGGCCCTAAAAAGTTAATTTTTCCAGTTAACCCAATTCCAGGCCGGTCTTGCAGATCCGAAACCGGCTGCACGGAAAGCAAATCCAAAAGGAGTAGACAAGACAACCATTCACTAGGAAATATGCACCGTCAATTATCCAGTTCCCAAGCTTGTTCCATCACCCATCACTTCAAGGATCGTATAATCAACAGGAAAGGAGAACGTTACACATGAAAAAGTTGGCAATTTTCAGTCTATTGGTATTGATGGTGGCGGTTGCACCCGCCATCAGCCGGGCCGATGTGACCCAAAGTGATCGCCTCTTGCAGCGCCCGGAGTGGGATGGCGCAGTCATGCCGTCGCCTTGGCTCGATGGCGGGCTGACCTATGAAAAATGGGAGAACGATTCCTATAAGGCCGATGTTTGGAGTCTGGGCGGCACCTTCATCACTTCATTGAAGGCGGTTCCCCAACTCGAACTGGGCACCCGTTTGGATATCATGAATTATGATCCGAACTACTCCGGCAGCGAGACCGGTTTGAGCGACATTGATGCCTGGGGCAAATATCAGGTCTACAAAGACAGTCAGGTGCTGGTCTCCGCCGGGCTTTTGGTCACGTTGCCCACCGGTTCTGATGAAATTGTGCATCCGCATGCTTCTGGAGAATTCAATGCCGAAGTATTCGGGGCCGCCCGTTACCAGGCCAACCGGTTGCTGGCCCTAATCGGACACCTGGCTTTGCGCCAGAACAACGACATGGATGTCAAGATAAACAACACCACCTCGCGCGTCGACGGAAAAACGCAGATGGCCATGGGCGGTGGAGTCATCTACCAGGTCAACTCACAATTGAACGTTCAGGGCGAGCTTAATTTCGCCACCGAGGCGTATGATGATTTCGAAAACGACATCCAGCTCCGCGGCGGGTTAGAGTATAAACTTGATCGCCATCTCGCGCTCCGGGGCGGTTTGAGCATCGGCTTGGCTGACGGCGCGCCAGACTGGGCTTTGACGTTCCGCTGTGCCTATCTCTTTTAGAAGCCTGATAGGGCGATTGCCGATGAAGCCGAAGTGAACAGGGAAGCGATTTTTCTTGCAGATTTCTGCCGCCAAACCCCTTGACATTCGACACCGGCTCTACTAAATAGCCAAATCTCATCGGGGCGTTGCGCACCAAATCATGCAACGCCGAAATCCCCGATCGGTCAATCAGAAGGGGCCCTGCCTAAGGCAGGATCGACCAAAAGATTGCAAGCTCGGGGAAAAGGTTCTCTAAAATCGTTTCCATTCCCCGATAGCTCAATCGGCAGAGCGGGTGGCTGTTAACCACTAGGTTACAGGTTCAAGTCCTGTTCGGGGAGCCAAAATTCAAGGGATTAGCGAAATACGGCTAATCCCTTTTTTTATGCTCTAATTGGAATGTCAAAAGAGCCACGGTATGGTCGAATTTCTGGCTTGAGATCGATCCTTACTATGGTTCTCTCTATGGTTCTCTAAGGTGGTGTTTGAATTGGTGTTGACACGGTATCAGTGTACACATACAATGTGGTCTATTGGAGGTGTAACATGCCTAACATTACAATATCGTTGGACGAACAATTATTAAAGCTTGGCCGCCAATATGCGGAAAAACATCAAACATCCATGAATGCACTTATTCGCAGTTTATTGGAACAGACAGTAAAAGATGATTCTATCCAGTGGATTGACGAATGTTTTTCTCTAATGGATCGCGCCAATGTCCACTCGGAAGGCAAGAGATGGAAACGTGAGGACCTTTACGATGTCTAAGGTTTTCATCGACACGAATATTCTTGTTTATAGCTTGGATCAGTCCAATTCAGAAAAGCGGGATAGGTGTCGAAATCTAATCAGGGAAGTCATCACTGAAAAGAGAGGCGTCATTTCCACTCAGGTAGTACAGGAATTTTATGTGGTTGCGACAAATAAGCTGGGTGCTGAACCGCTGTTGATCAAAGACATCATTACTTCGCTGGATAGACTTGAAACAGTGATTATTACCCCGGCCATCATTAAGGAGGCTATTGATTGTGCAATAATCAACCGGCTCTCCTTTTGGGATTCCCTGATTATTGCTGCAGCTGAAAGCGCCAAATGTGACATCCTGTGGACGGAAGACCTTAAAGACGGCCAAATCGTTCGAGGTGTTCGCATCGTCAATCCGATCGTCTGATCTTGTAATCGCCAGAAGCAGCAAAGATAGAATGATGGTATAGGGCAGGGGATTTTCTCGATGACAGGAGAAATACTTCCATTTCTCAAAGTAGTGTCCCTCCGCCGTCAAGTCCTATTTTCTTTTTTTCTTCAATCATCTGCCTATCCATTGCTATGACCACCGAAGCAAAAGCCCTCCAGGCCGTGGAATCCTACCTCCGGGTCAACACATCATGTTTGCAATGCCGGAAAGTAACCCCTGCAGCATTGCACATTTGGGCGACGTCCGCCACCAGAGCCTTTTGATAGGCCTCTGGAAGCCTCAAGGAACCGCTCCGGGGGAGCGTATCCCGACCCTTATGGGCGTCGCTGTAAATTTGCTTGAACCACTGCTTGCAGCGTTGGGCCTTGTCTGAAACCGGAACCTTCATTGGAAGCTTGGCTTCACTTCCACGATGTGAAGCATCAATGAAAACAAAGCGCCCAACTCACCTAATTTTTCGCGATGGAAAGCCGCCGCTAAAAAAGGTATAATTAAACGCTGGTGTAAATTTTTCAAATTTCGTTTGTTCCGGGGCCGCGGCCGAATTAGAGACTTAGTTTGCAAATGATTGACATGGGGTAGATTTGGATATGAAGCAAATTACAGTGATTAAAGGCACCGGGCGGTATCTGCCTCCCCGGTGCGTCACCAATCAGGATCTGACTCAGTGGATGGAAACTTCCGATGAATGGATTCAACAACGTACGGGCATTGAACAACGGTATTGGGTTCCGGAGGAGGGCGGTGTAGGCGTATCTGATCTGGGGCTGGAAGCGTCGAAAATCGCCATGGAGCGGGCCGGCTGGAAACCAGAGGATCTGGACATGATCATTTTTGCCACCTTAAGCCCCGATCTTTTTTTCCCGGGCTCCGGGTGCCTGCTGGCGCATAATTTGGGGCTCACCGCCACCCCGGCGCTGGATATCCGGCAGCAGTGCACCGGGTTTCTTTACGGCCTGGCCACGGCCGATGCCTACATCCGCAGCGGATTGGCCCGACGGATTTTGCTGGTGGGCGCCGAAGTGCACAGTACCGGTCTGGATATTTCGACCCGCGGCCGGGATGTGGCCGTGATCTTCGGCGATGGCGCGGCCGCCGTCTGCTTAGAGCCCATGGAAAGTGATGCCAGCGCCGGTGTTATGGCCGCCAGCCTGCATGCCGACGGATCCCTGGCGGAGAGTTTGATGGCCTATGCCCCGGCCTCGCGCGACAACCCGCGCATCACCGAGCAGATGATCAGGGAAGGCAAGCAATATCCGGTGATGGATGGCCGCAACATATTCAAGTACGCAGTGCGGCGACTGCCGGAAGTCACCATGGAGGTTCTGAAAAAAGTGGGCCTGCCGTTGTCGGCGGTGGACCTGTTCATCCCGCACCAAGCCAACATGAGAATCAATCAGGCCTTTGCCAAGGCCATGGATCTGCCGGACGAAAAGGTCTATCACAACATTCAGCGCTACGGGAACACTACGGCCGCCAGCATTCCGCTGGCCTTTGATGAGGCCATCGAGAAGAAGATTATCGGGCCGGGCAGCACGATCATGTTTCTGGGGCTGGGCGCCGGCGTCACCTGGGGCGCCGTGCTCTACCGCATTCCGGGTTGATCAGCGGCCGAGGTATTGATCAGGGAACGACAGGCCGACGGTCGCGCCAGGTGACGGCGGCCTGGAAGACCGGCTGGGCACCTTCGGGGCGCACGCCTACGATGACCTGGCGGCCGTCCGATACCAAGTCCTGGGCGAGCACATCGATGTGCTCGCCCAGAATCGTTTCCGACAGGTAGTCGATGCGGATGGCGGCGATTTCAGAACGGTCGTGGCGCTCGGCGTTGAAGCTGTCCAGAATCCAGCGCACATAGGCCGCATTGTTGACGTGCCGGTTCACATCCAAATCAGAGTAGCGCACGGAAAAACGCCGCAGCTCGGAGAGATTTCCTACGGCGGCCTGTTTCTCCAGTACATCGCCGGCTACTGGGGGCTCCTGGGTGGGGGCCACATCCTTCATGATGGGCCCGGGCCGCATCAAGCGATGCTTATCCTGGCTCAGGATCAACCACGCCGAAACCCCGGAGCCGAGCAATTCGCCCTCTTGCGATAGAAACTGGACGTCGCGCAGGGCGAAAAGGCGCACCACATCCCGCGGCCAGGTCCGCACCGTAATCGGTTGTCCCAGGCGCGGATATTGTTGGATCTGCATCCAACAGCGCGAAAGCACCCAGAAACATCCCTGGCGCTCCAAGTGATTGCGGCCCACACCAAGGTCGATGGCATGATGGCCCGCGGCCTCCTGAAAGCAGCTGAAGAGCGAATCCAGCCGGGCCAGGCCATTGGCATCCGCTTCGTGTGTATGGATGGTGAACTGTTCGAGCCAGATAGGTTTGCTCATGATTCCTCGCCTAAAGTGATTGCAGCGCTTTTCTATCGCCCATCCATGAGTTGCTTCTTTTTAATGGGCATCCTCATCCGTCCGGCGCAGGACAAGTATAAGAATTCGTTTTTTTAGCGGCTAAGATTCATTATGACAATGTTTTTGTGTCGATTTATGGGACTGGATACGGACCCGCCAAGGTCCGGATCAAAGCGGAACCACGCGTTCAGTAACAAAGATAACGAAACTCGGATCGAAAGTCATATGACGGCATGTTGAAAACAGCGCATGACGTTACCGTATGTGCACACATTTACAGCAGCTATATTTCTATCATGTTGTTCAATGCCGAATCGATCGCCGCAACCTTCTGGTATTTTATATATTTTTATCTGAATTGCTTCTTGGCGCAACCGGGCATGCATTGTGCCTGTGATTGGGGAGGGCACCATCCATTGTCCGGTGAAGGCAGCATGAAGTGCCTCTTTGGCCGGCGAGGATGACCTATAGGGCCTGGATGCCATGAGGAGGAGATATGGGGTTGCTGCGATCATCGTGGATGAAATCATTCTTTGGGCTGTCATGTGGAATGTGGCTGTGGGCACCACTGAACCGGCGGGCGACCAGGCTTATGGCGATGTGCCGGATGGGCTGCCGGCGAGGTTAAGCGTGGGGCTGATGGAAGAGCCAAATGAGACTTGGATGGCGGAGAGTGGTGTGGCTTGGGACATGCGTTATCACTACTTCGTTTATGGCTGGCGCAATAATTGGGGCTGGGACCAGACCAACAGCGGCCAATGGGGTCTGGCTTTCATGGAAGAGTGTGATAAGTCTGGATTTATTCCCGTAGTGCAGTACTACTGCATAAACGGTTATTCCAATTACAACGAAAGCGCCTTTTTGACTACCACCCAGAGTGCTTCTACTATGGCGCAGTACTTCGATGATTTCAAAGTATTGATGCAACGCTGTAAAGATTTTGACAAACCGGTGCTGGTGCTGATGGAGGGTGATGGTTACGCCTACATGGAGATTCAATCAGGCGACAACCCCAACGCCTATTCGGCCGTGGCCGCCACCGGTATGTCTGAACTTCAGGGGTTGCCCAATACCGCCGCGGGCTGGGGCCTGGCCTTTTTAAAAATCCGCCAGGCCGTGGGCGCCGATAAAGTGATATTGGGCATGCACATCTCGGCCTGGGCGCCCCAGAAGGATATCAGCTATTATTAGACCGATGTCCCGCTGCAGCCTGAAGTCGATAAGGCCTATGCTTTCCTATCGAAGCTCGGGCTGGCCGCCAATGTCACCGGCGACACCTATGATGTGCTGGTGGGCGATCCCCTGGATCGCGATTCAGGCTTCTATGAAGTCCACGAAGGACTCGGCCAGCAGCGCTGGTGGGATGCTTCCGACAGTGCTTCCATCAACAGCAAAAGCTTTAACCGCTATGCCGAATGGATGCGCTTGTGGAACATCAAATCAAGAAAACGCTGGGTGCTGTGGCAAATCCCCCTGGGCAACTCCAACCACCTCAACATCTGGAACAACGACGGACCGCGGGAGGGGTATAAAGACAATCGGCCCGAATACTTCTTTGCCAATGGCACGGATCATTTGCGCAAGTTCGCCGATGCGGGCGCAATCGCGTTGCTTTTCGGTCCCGGCGCTGGCGGCCAATCATTTTATACCAACGATCTCTACACCGACGGCCAGCTCTTCATGCAAAGCCGGGCCGGAGATATTCTCAATGCCGGCGGCGTGCCCCTTGTGACCATTGGCAATTGAGCCATTTGTTGGCATCTTGAAGGCCGAAGAAAGGATGAGAAGGGCCGGCCAATTACTCCGGCGAAAGTCGGTGCCTTTCTAAAGGAATATCGATGTTGAGTAGGCTAGCAAGCTCAACACATGTTAACCCTGTCCAAAGAAAATTTGCCTGACGCTACGACGTCATGCCCTGCAGCCCCACAAAGCTTCGCGCCAGCTCGATCTCCCCCATATGCCGCAGCCCATGCTGGTAGATCCAGCATTCGATGCCGTCGAGCACCGTGATTCCCTGGTCTCCAGCCACACGCGCACTGAAAGTGCTGGCAAGTTGGGGCGGAAACGGTCGTTGCACCATCACCCGTCCTAATTCCGGAGGTGCAAGCTTGGCCAGCCATGTTTCGATTCGGGCAAAGACCGCCTTCATATATTCGATAAAAGCTGGAAAGTCACCGATCTGCTGATGCTGCATTTCGGCCACCGTGCGATGTTTGCCATGGTCGGCAATCCCCGGCTGGATGCGGCTTTCCCAGGACGCGTCCCACAGGGGTGGCCCTCCCATCAGCGCTGCTGAGGCCGTATCCGCCAGATTGATAAAATGGAACAGGCTGAAGGCCATGGGTAGAACCCCCTCGCGTTCGCGGTGGTTCACCTGGGCAGCGTTCATGGTCGCCGTGGCCTCTTCGTATAACGAAAACATGGCCCGCATGCGGCGGCGCAGAGAGTCGAGCACCAATTCCTCACTCATGGGTTCTCCTTATGTTGCGGATTCGCTTAATTACGCTTTGGTCTTCAACTCATTACCCACGCTGAATGCCTTGGCCAATGAATTTCCTAAGCCGTGATAGCGCTTCTCCGGGCCAGGGCTGTACATCACTGGTTTCACCTTGGCTGCGTCCGGCACGCCGTCGGTCAAACACTCCTCGGATGCATGAACCTCCTCGATCTGACCCACCACCAGGGCATGACTGCCCAGATTGAGAATGTGCATCACCTTGCATTCCAAATTCAGCGGGCATTGCTCGATGAGGGGCGCGTTCTGCAGCTTGCCATAGAAAATGGTGAACCCGCAATCGGCAGTTTTGTCCTTCCGCGAGCCCGTAACCATGCCGCAGTAGTCAACCTGTCGGACCTGGTCTTCGGATGCCACATTGATGGAAAAGGTGCCGGTCTGCTTGATCCCCTTATAAGTGTGGCGGTGATGCTGCAAGGCCACGGTGACCATGGGCGGATTGCTGTTGGCAATGCCGCTCCAGGCCGCGGTCATGAAATTGGCTTTGCCATCCACGTTGGCCCCAATGAGAAACGCGGGCATGGGATACAACAACGTTTGCGGTCCGAGGGTGACTTTTTTCATGGTGGAAACCTCCTTGGTTTTTAAGATCTGAATATCGCGTAAAAAAGTTTGCATATTCATTGATTTGTCAATCATGCATCCGCATGCATGGACTGGCTGTGCGATGATCCCGAGCTGCACAACGCGGCTATTGTTAAATAAAGAGCCAGTTGATATCTCACAGAACAAGGCGGCCGGGACGCGGGCGATGCGGAGAAAGGTTTTTGTTTTCGCGCTGAGATCGCATCCGGGATCTGTAACCGGAAATCCCGATGAATGGCTCGGCATCTTCGAACGGCATGCTTGCGCCCGAGAATTTGGATTTTACCGCTAGCCAATGTATGGAGCCAACAGATAATTCAAGATCACGTGCAACCATCATCCAACGGAAAAGAGGAACATCATGACCAAAATGCGCTATGAAAAAGAGGACCAAATCGCCCGCATCACCCTTGATGACGGCAAAGTCAACGCCATGAACTGGGAGTTCTTCAGCGAACTCAATGCGGCTCTGGACCGGACCATTGCCGACAAGGCCGCGGTCCTGATCTTTACCGGCCGGCCGGGCATATTCTCCGCGGGCCTTGACCTGAAGTTGCTGCCCACCCAGGACCTCGGCGAGCAGGTCAAATTTCAGCGGACCTTCGCCACCACCATGCTGCGAGTCTATCAGTTCCCCGTGCCGACCATCGCGGCCTATGCCGGTCATTCCATCGCCGGCGGCGCCATTCTCTCCTACGCCTGCGACCGCTTTATGGTCGCCGACGGGCCCTACACCATTCAAATCAATGAAGTGGCCAACAAGATGGTCATCCCGAGCTGGATCACCCTGATCTGCCGCTCCGCCATTCCCCACCGCTACTGGAAAGAGGCGTTGCTGCACGCCACGCCTTATACTCCCCGGCAAGCCTTCGAGCGCGGCATCGTCGATGATCTGGTGGAAGAGGGCGGCGACATCATGGCGGCCGCTTCCGCCTATGCCGAAAAGCTCTTCAAACTGCACACGCCCGCCTATGCGGCCACGAAGAAATTCCTGCGCCAGGAAGAGTCGGCCCATGTCCTGGACATCTTCGAAAAAGAACTGCTGGATTGGCGGCTGAATTACAACGTGTAGAACAAAGAAAGGAGCGCACATGGAATTCGGACACATCCTCTACCAACCCGGCAAAGTCGCCCGCATCATCTTCAACCGCCCCAATCAGCTCAATGCCCAAGGTTATCAACTGCTCGATGAGGTCGACCGCGCCTTTCAAGCCGCGGCCGCGGACAACGCCTGCGGCGCCATAGTGCTCTCCGGCAGCGGCCGGGCCTTTTCCGCCGGCCACGACCTCGGCACGCCGGAAGACGTAGAGTACTGCCATCAACATGGCCTGGCTGAACCCACGACCATGGACTTCCGCAAGAAGGTAGCGGATATGTACGAATACTATGTGCAAAAGACATTGGCCTGGCGCAACTGCCCCAAGCCCACCATTGCCATGGTTCATGGCTACTGCATCTACGGCGGCTGGATGCTGGCGGCGGCCATGGACGTGCTCTTCGCCGCTGAAGATGCCCTGTTTTTACCCGGCATGGTGGAGTACTTTTCCGCCCCCTGGGATCTGGGCCCCAAAAAAGCCAAAGAAATACTTCTCGAACACCGCTTCGTGCCCGCCGCCGAAGCACTGGCCTGCGGATTCGTCAACCGCCTTTTTCCCGCCGACCAGCTTGAGGCCGAAACCTTGGCCTACGCCGAGCGAGTGGCCGACAACTACCTGACCGCACCAGCCTGGACCGGCACCATCAAATCCACCCTCAACCACATGCAGGATGCCATGGGCTTCACCAACGAGATTCAGGCCGCCTACAACAGCTTCTGCCTCATGCTCGCCCTGGGCGGCTATACCGGCGCCACGCCCGAACAGGGCGGCTTTGCGCGTACAAAAATCGCCCGCCAAAACCTGGACCGCTCCCGGCCGTGGCTGGCGCGGCAAGGGTTTTGCCAGGACGGCGGTTTCGATACGTCCGGCGGCCAGTGACCTGGAAAAGGGTTGGCCCAATCTGCTCCGCTCAAAGCCCGGCCTGATCACCAGCGCAGAGGATAGATTCGTGATGCGCCTTGCAGGGCCCCACTTTTGATGAAGTCGTATGAAGTAGTAAAACGGTCGTTGTCGTCATCCCCGCGAAAGCGGGGAACCAGTAAATCCATCAGGTTCCGCCCACCGCCGCGGTTTATCCCAAAGCTTGTGCGGGGCGGGGGTGATAGAAAGCGGCTTTTTACGAGACTGTCATTCGTGACTTTATTCAGATATTCACACAAATTGGCATCAAGCCAAATTTTCAGAGAGGGCGAATTGAAGCAGGAAAGCAATATGCAGAAAATGCATATTGCCGGTTCAGACAAGCCTATGACTTTTTTCAACCTTTGATGGAAGAAGGCGCATAATGCACGCACTGATCGATAAGCTCAGACAATTCGCCCAAGAGCGCGACTGGGAGCAATATCACTCCCCCAAGAACCTGGCCATGGCCCTCAGCGTGGAAGTGGCCGAGCTGGTGGAGCACTTTCAATGGCTCACCCAGGAAGAGAGCCGCAACCTCAGCCCCGAAAAGCGCGAAAAAATCAAGGAAGAGATCGGAGATGTACTGATCTATTTGGTGAATTTAGCGGATAAGCTCGGCATCGATCCGGTTGAAGCAGCCCATGAGAAGATTGAGAAGAACAGAATGAAATATCCCGTGGCTAAGGCCAAGGGGAATGCGTTGAAATATAGCCAATATTAGTCCCTTAACGGTGAAATTGAATGCATTTTGCGTACAAATTTTTAGAAGACATTTGCGAAACCACCACAGGCAACTGTTTACAGAGTTTTTGATCGAATCCAACTTTTTGGTTCCGGCTTGTCCGGCTTAGGGCTTACTGAATAATGTGTGAACTATGCACCAATGCGGAAAGCCCAAGCAATTAGATCGAGCCGGCGGCAAAACTGCCGAGGGAATAGTGCATTTTATAAAGTTCACTATCCGAAGAAACCGGCATGAAGACGGCCACGCGATGAACCGAAAAAGACAAAGGATAGAATAAAGATGGCCGACAACCTGCCCCAAAAACAGTCCGAGATTTTGATCTATCAGACACCAGATGGCCGGACACGTGTTGATGTGCGCTTGGAGAATGAAACCGTATGGTTGTCGCTCAATCAGATGGCGGAGCTGTTTCAGCGGGACAAGTCGGTCATATCTCGGCACATTAATAGCGTGTTCAAAGAGGGTGAGCTGCGGCCCGAAGCAACCGTTGCAAAATTTGCAACGGTTCAAGCCGAAGGCGAACGGCAGGTTTCCCGGGCCATAGACTTTTATAACCTGGATGTGATCATCTCCGTGGGCTACCGCGTCAAATCCCAGCGTGGCACCCAGTTTCGCATCTGGGCCACTCAGCGGCTCAAAGAGTACATCATCAAGGGCTTTGCGCTAAACAACGAGCGGTTCAAGAGCGGTAATTCCATGAATTACTTCACGGAACTGCAGGAACGTATCCGTGAAATTCGACTTTCCGAGCGCTTCTTCTACCAGAAGATCAAGGATATCTACGCGACCAGCATCGATTACGATCCCAAGGACGAAAAGACGCTTGAGTTTTTCAAGGTGGTACAGAACAAGCTGCTCTGGGCCATCAGCGAGCAGACCGCGGCGGAATTAGTGTTTCGCCGCGTCGACGCCGCGCTTCCATTGCTGGGCATGCAGTCGTTCGATAAAAGCAACAATCTGGGCATTCGAAAAAGCGACGTCAGCATCGCCAAGAACTATTTGAAAGAGGATGAAATTAAACTGCTGGGGCTGCTGGTGGAACAGTACCTTGCCTTTGCCGAAACCATGGCGCAGCAACATACCCCCATGTATATGAAGGACTGGATTGCGCGGTTGGATGCCATCATTCAGTTGAATGGCCGGGAGCTGCTGACCCATGCCGGGAAGATCAGCCATCAAATGGCCCTGGAAAAAGCTGCGCTGGAGTATGACAAATATCGTGAAAAGCAGAGTAGGATTCAACACGAACAAAGCCTGAGGGAATTGGAGCAGGACATTCAACAGCTTCAGCCACATCAGCCGAAACGGAAAAGCTGAGGTAGATGGATAAAGGCCGAAGTAAAACGCAAAAACAAGAACTTCCCGAACCGCCCAAGACGGATATACTTCTTGGTGAGCTGCACATATTGGCCTTGGATTGCCAGACCACTGGTGCCAAGCCGGATAAGGGGGCTCTTCTCGAGATCGGCTGGGGGATTGGTCGCGCAAGTACGCCGCCGGATAAAACTTCCATCCGCTCTTATCTTCTTCAGCAAATGGAAGACAGGCCCATTGGGCCGAAGATCAGCCGAATCACCGGTATCTCGGCAAATGATCTTGCCCAGGCTGTTCCGGTAGAAGTTGTCTGGCAAGAACTGATGGGCGCATCAAGGCAGGTGGCATCACTGAATTCATCGGATATTTGTCCGGCGGTGATTCACTACGCGCGCTTTGAACTTCCGTTTCTGCACCAGCTGAATGTAATGCTGGCGCCGGACAGCCGTTTTCCTTTTCAGGTCATCTGCACCCATGCCATGGCCCAGCGATTGCTGCCGGAGCTGCCGCGCCGGAGCATCCGGGCCCTGGCTGGCTATTTTGGTCATGCCGTGCCCGCCCTCAAACGCAGCGCTGATCATGTGCTGGCAACCTTGCGGATCTGGCAATGCCTGGTGGAATTACTACAATCGCGCTGCGGGTTGAACACACTGGGTGCGCTGCATGAGTGGCTGGCCGAACCCTTTGTGCGCGGCCGCGCTAAACGCGCCTTTCCAATGCAGAGCTGCATTCGCGGCGCCCTTCCCGATCAACCGGGCATCTATCGCATGCGCCGCGCCAACGGCGAGATTCTTTACATTGGCAAAGCCAAATCCCTCAAGAAGCGCGTCAGCAGCTATTTCCGGGCCGGCGCGGCTCATGCGGAGCATATCCTGGAGATGCTGACCCAGGCCCAGGATCTTGATTTCGTTGCGACCGGCTCGGCGCTGGAAGCCGCTGTGCTGGAATCGGATGAAATCAAGCGCTGCGGTCCGCCCTACAACATCGCCTTGCGCCCCGATGGACGAAATCTCGCGTATGGCAGCCGGAACCTGCTGGAGTGGCGCGACCACTTTGATCGCCATTTTTGCGTGGGGCCGCTGCCCGATGATCGATCCGTCGCGTCGCTCCGGTCCCTTGCCGGGTGGCTGGCCCAAGGCAGGACTGTGGGCAATAATGACCTTGAACACATCAAGGCCGCGTTCTTCGGTTTCGCTTCACCCGCCGGACCCTCTATTACCGTCCTGGTAGAGGGGCTTGAATTTTTCCTCAGTTCCCATCCGCATGAAGCACGGCATCGTTCCGCGCTGAGGACCGTGGCTGCGATCGGTGCCAAGCTCTGGCGTCAACGCGTCATCAACGCCCAGGGGTGCGGTTCGGAACCGGAGATGGAAGCTGCCGAGGTAGAAGAACCTCAAAACGCTACCACAGCCCAGCCAGCCAAGTGGGCCCCCGCCGATGTGGCCGGCGCCATTGAAGGGGCGCTGATGCATGCGGCCCATATGTTGCGGCGCGCGCGCTGGTTTCGTCTGATAGGCAATTCCACTTTGGCCTGGGCCTCGGCCGATGCTCCACAAGAGTTGAAGCACCTGTTGGTTTTTGAAGAGGGCGTGATCGTGGATCGGCAGAATAGTCTATGTTCTGATTGGAAGGCGCCGGATGCACAAAGAAGGGGAGAGCCGCACCGGCCCAAGGGAAGTAATATGGACCTGGCAGCTTATGACCGCCTGCGCGTGGTCACCACTGAGCTGCGGCGGCTGGTCTGTGAAGGCCGCGCGGTTGAACTGCAGATTTCGCCGCGAATACGCTTGCGCCATCGTGAAATAATGCGAGCCTTGCGATGGGTGTAGGGCAGGCCGCTGTCAACCCGCTCCGGATGCATTTCACCGAGAAAGGCTCAATCAAACCCCCCTTTATTGATGAGTCCGTATACAAGCGTAGGAGCGTCATTCCCGCCCCGCGCACAGCACGGATAAATGGCGGCAGGAATCCAAAAAGGATTGAATCTACTGGTTCCCGCGTCTGCGCGGGGATGACGGTAACAGCCTCTGTACTGCTTTTTCCGACTTCATCCTATTTCGCATTGAGCAAATGCCATTTCCGCATGGGACTTGCCGGGCCTTGCCAGTTTAAGATAGCTTGTATATTCTGCACTGTGGTAACGGCCACCGTGGCAACGACCTCGGCTCCCGAAAATCCCCAACTGCGAGCGAGGATATCCAAAACGGAATTGCTGCGATTACAATAATGAAGGCAGCGAAGAAATGGCGGGTCTAAAATGAAATCATTCATATGTCGTGTATTCTTCAGGGCTGTATTCTGTTTTTCGGTAGGCGCGGCACTCCTTGCTTCCGGGGCCGAGACCCGAGCCGATCCTTTTCAGGCGGGCAGTCTGCAGTTTTCGCTTGTGGCGGGTTCCGGCCGAGCCTTCTATAACGACTATTTAGTTTTAGGCGTGGGCGCGGGCTATTTCCTGATGGATGGACTAGAGATCGGCCTGGACAGTGAAGCGTGGCTGGGAAACGATCCGAATATTTACAAGCTGAGCCCGCAAGTGAAATACGTGCTGCCGATCGATGCGCCGATTCGACCCTATGTCGGCGCCTTTTATCGCCGGACGTTTATCGACGGCTATGATGATCAGGATTCGGCCGGCGCTCGTGGCGGTGTTTACTTTATTTCTTCCAGCAATTTGTACTTCGGCGTCGGCGCGGTTTACGAAGCCTATTTGGATTGTGATGAACGGCTGGGCATATCCTGTAATAATGTGTACCCGGAAATTTCTCTTTCATTTTCATTCTAAAAGAAAATCGCGTCATGATCCATCGCATGATGGAAGAGATGCTGCAAGCTTTGAAACAGGGCTGACATCATCCAGTCAGAAGTTAACGAGTGTCGATGAACTCATCACTCACCCTCCAGGCCGGCCCAGCCGCCATGCGCATCCTGCGGGAGCGGGGACTCAGGCCCGAAGATATCCAGGTGATTGCCGGTGCGGCCGGCGGGCCCAAATGGCTGGTGCTCAGCGGTCTGGATCGCCTGATCTTCGGCACCTGGCTTCAGGAGCGCACCGCTCCCTTATTTTTAGTGGGCTCCTCCATCGGCGCCTGGCGCTTTGCGGCCCTATCTCGCCGTCAGCCCGTGCAGACGCTGGATCGGTTTGAGGCCGCTTATATCCATCAGCGCTATGCTTCCAAGCCCACGGCCCAGGAGGTCAGCCGGGAAAGCCGGAAGATTATGGAAGAATTTCTGGATGAGGCCGGCATCCGGGAAATATTGGATCATCCTTTCAAACGACTCAATATATTCAGCGCGCGCTGTCATGGGCTGCTGGGGTCCGACGCCCGAGTGCCGCTGGCGGTGGGCCTTGCGGGCGCGGCTCTGGCCAATCTTTGCCAACGGCGGCTCTTGTCTATCTTTTTTCGCCAAACTCTTTTCAGCGACCCCCGGCAAAGCCCGCCCTTTCAGACGGGCAAAGGGTTTGCGCCCCTGCAAGTCAGATTGACGGAAGAGAATTTCCGCCAGGCGTTGCTGGCCTCGGGTTCCATACCGCTGGTCATGAGCCGGGTGAGCGATATCCCCGGCGCGCCGCCGGGAACCTACCGTGACGGCGGCATCCTCGACTATCACCTGGATATTCCCTTCGGCGTCAAAGGCAATGGCCTGGTGCTTTTTCCCCATTACTCGCAGCGCATCACGCCGGGGTGGTTCGATAAAAAGCTGATCTGGCGCAAGCCGCACCCCGGCCACATGGACCATGTGCTTCTGGTGTCGCCTTCAAAGCAATTTGTGGCGGATCTGCCTTTTGCTAAAATCCCCGACCGCAACGACTTCTGGCGATTCAAGAGAGATGACCTGGGCCGCATCGATTACTGGCAGACGGTTTCCCGCAGGAGTAGACAATTGGCCGATGAGTTGGTTGAGCTTGTGGAACGCGGGTGCGTAGCCGAAAAGGTGAAACCGTTTGGGATTGAATATCGCACACCGTGAAAGGAGTAATAAGTTTATTTTTTTGCTGATACCAGAATATATTTGTCGACCGGTCTTGTAATTTCAAAATAGGAGAAAAACAGCACCCAATAGATAAAGCACCTTATCCATTTCTGAACAGAGCCGTCGGCATAGGTGGGTATTGATTTAAGCATGCCAAACACATATTTGCGCCAAGTGTCCTTGGTAATGTCTTGTACCACAACGCTTTTAAATCCAGCATGAATAAATAGAGTTTTATAGTCCTCAAGAGTTTTAAAATCTGCTGTGTGCCAGCCGTGAGTCAATCTTCTGGGGTGGGCTGACAGCCTTTCTTTTTTTGGGCCAGGTAGTAGACTTCGCGAGCGTTTACTGATGATTTTTGAAAACAAAGATGACGAAAAAAGAATATCGGACAAAACCAGCGTTCCCCCTGGTTTCAAAACCCGATAAGCTTCATTGAAGAATTTTTCGCGCGTATTGAAATGAAAGGCCGCTTCGACGGAGATCAGGTTGTCAAAGGAGTGATCTTGAAATTTTAGATCCGTCGCATCCATCAAGACAAAATTGCAGCCCGGTGCGGTTTCCCTGGCGAGCCGCAGCTGAAATTCTGAAATATTAATTGCGGTAATATCGGAAGGTTTATAGAACTGGAATAATCTTTTGGTAGCTCCGCCGGCACCGCAGGCCACTTCCAGGATGTTGCCCTTCTTGTCATCAATAAAGCCCATAAGGGTGTCGACAAGGTTGTCGCATGCTTCTTTGGCGTTAAGGGTTTTATCATTCCAATATCCCCAATTCATGTACCTGCTATTCTGGTAATATGAGGTGACAAAGCGGTTGTTGAGCCACCTATCATAGGTTTGATTTAGTGCCTTGAACATTTCTTGATTATCTTGAGTTGTGGCCATAAAGCGCTTCTCCGTCAAAGGCGGATTTGATAACAGATCCAAGTTATCAAGTAATCGAGAATATTTTCGGGTTGCATTATGGTAGAGAGGATAACACACCACATGGCATTATTCTATATAAAAAGTCTTTTGGGCCATACTCCTTGAAATAGCGTCTGGTCACCCCTTCGAGCTGATGGCCAGAAGAAAATGAGCATCAGTTTACTTCCCCACAGCCGTTTCAAACGCGATCTTCATTTTCGACTCGAAGGACGAAGGGGAATGGCGCTACCTGTTCGCCATTCCCCTCGCATTTCTATACTGCTTCCATTCCCGGATGGCCAAAGTCCGGCTCAGTTCAAGACCCCTTCCAACTGTTTCAGAATCTGGCTCCAGCCTTCTTCATGCATGGCGCGTTTTTCTTCGTCAATGAACTTCACCTGCAATAGCGATATCTTCGTTTGACGGTCGTCGACCTTGGTGAAGTTCAAAGTCACTTTGCTGTCATCGATGGAGACATGCGATTTCCAGGTGAACACCAGCTTGTTAGGACGTTTGATTTCCAGATAGACGCCCGTGTGCGGCAATTTTTGATTATCGTAGTGCATGATGATCGAAAATTTGCCACCTTCGCGGGGATCATTTTCCACATCGGAATCCGGATGGCCCGGCGAGCAGGCCGACATGAATTTCGACATGAGCTGCGGGTCCAGCCACGCATCGAAAACCTTTTCGATGGGCGCATGGATAGTTTTGTCTATTTTTAATGATAGTTCAGTCATTTTGGGTACCTCCGTCCTTCAATAATTCATCAAATTTTTCCAGACGCAGCTCCCAGATCGATTTGAGCTCCGTGAACCACTCTTCGACCCATTTCACCCGTTCAAGTCTAGGTTCGATCCAATGGGTTCGGCCAATGGTCCGGCGAGCCACTAGTCCGGCCTTTTCCAATACTTTGATATGTTTGGAAATGGCATTGAGCGACATCGCATAGAGGTTGGCCAGGTCGGTGACGCGGCTGGTGCCCTGCTGGCAGAGCTGGGTCAGGAGGGAGCGGCGCGTGGTATCGCTCACGGCCTTGAGTATTTCACTGAGGAGCTGATCTTTGGAATATTCAACCATGAGGTTGAATATAAACAAGCACTCTGCATTGTCAACCAAAAGGTTGAATATTTTTTAACTAACCGGCCAAAAAGAAGAATCGAAGCGATATCGCATGAATACATTTTAAATCATGACATGGGCTGGGCCTAAACCCTGCCGTGGGTTGTGGCCAGGTAGCCGGCCATGCCCTGATATTACAAGCTGTCAGAACAGGTCCAGTCCCTTGTATCAGGTAAGGCGGCGGTTATTTGAGGCCAGTCAAACGCAAGGCCAGCTCCCTTAATTGCTTGCGGGCCTGCGGGTCATAAGCTTGAGCTTCGGCTCTGGCTTCAGTCCGCACATTGAAATACTGGCCGGTGACCCCTTCCAGGGCTGGCGAAGTGGCGAGAAATACTTCGGCTTGCGCGCCGCTATCTGGTTCTCCCAGGGGCGTGACCTTGGCCCGGCGCACCATGTTGGTGTTCAGGTAGGTGCCGGGGTGCATGGCGTTTACGGTGATTCGTGCTTCTTTGAGTTCTTCGGCCAGGTCAAAGGTGAACATGATCAGGCTGAGTTTGCTTCGCCGGTAGGCTTTGATGCCGTCGAAATGCTTTTCGAGCATGATGTCTTCGAAGTCCACGGGATACTGCCCGGCCGAGGCGACATTGACGATGCGCGCCGGCGCGGCATTTTTCAGGGCGGGAAGCAAAAGATGTGTGAAGAGAAACGGAGCCAGATAGTTCACCGCGAACCTGAGTTCATGGCCGTCCCGGCTGTATCTTTCATCGGCGAAACCCACGCCGGCGTTGTTGATCAGCACATCCAGGCGCGGATGTCTCTCCAGAATTTCTTCGGCAAGACGCCGCACTTCGGACAGTGAAGAAAAATCGGCCGAAAGCCCTTCGATCTTTTTATTGCCGGAAGAATTCTTTGCTTCCGCGACAACAGCCGTCACCTTTTCCGGGTTCCGGCCGTGAATCAGTACCTGGACGCGTTGGTCGGCCAGCCGCAGCGCGGCCAGCTTGCCGATGCCGTCGGTTGCTCCGGTAATCAAAATGGTTTGGTCTTGGATAGGTTTCATGGTCTCTCCTTTATTGAACGCTTGAAACTTACAATTCCACTCTCTTTGTTTGGAACTATAATGCCTTTTTTCTAAAAATCTTCCGGCGAGCCGCGCGCCCAGATCGCTCAAACAGAGGTAGACCCCAAGGCTTACGGATTGACACTTCGCCGATTCAGTCTAACTGTTCGGTTCAGCTCTTTCGTTGGAAACCATGTGCGATCGAGCCGGTTGAATCCATCTTCAAACAAAGGAAGGCAATTAAAATGACTGAGAAAAACATCCAAGTGCGACTGGCCCGGCGCCCCGAAGGGGAACCCCGGATCAGCGACTTCAAAATTGTAGAAACGCCGTTGCCCGATATCGGCAAAGGCCAGCTCCTGGTGCGCAATCATTATCTTTCCCTGGACCCTTACATGCGCGGGCGCATGAGCAGCGCCAAATCCTATGCCCAGTCCGTTGATATCGGCGAAGTGATGGTGGGCGGCACGGTGGGGCAGGTGGCGGTCTCCCGGCACAGCGGTTTTCACGAGGGCGACCTGGTGGTGGGTTACCTGGGATGGCAGTTGTACGGGGTCAGTGACGGGACCGCGCTGATGCGGGTCGACGACCCAGGCATTCCACTGACCGCTTATCTCGGCGTGCTGGGCATGCCGGGGGCCACGGCCTATGTGGGGCTGGTCGATATTGGCCAACCCAAAAGCGGCGAGACCGTGGTGGTCTCGGCGGCCTCGGGCGCGGTGGGCAGCGTGGTCGGACAGATCGCCAAGATCAAAGGCTGCCGGGCCGTGGGCATTGCCGGCGGATCTGAAAAGTGCGCCTATGTCACCGATGAATTGGGCTTTGACGCCTGCATTGACTACAAGCGCGGAAGACTGGCCGAAGATCTGGCCGCCGCTACTCCGGATGGTATCGACATTTACTTCGAGAACGTGGGCGGACGTATCCTCGACACCGTGCTGGCGCGCATGAACCCCTTTGGGCGCATTCCCTTGTGCGGTTTGATCTCCCAATACAACGCCGTCGAACCGTACGGCGTGAAGAACATCAGCAGTCTTCTGATCAACCGTGTCAAGCTTCAGGGATTCATCGTTTCAGACCATTTGGCCCACTGGCCCGAAGCCTTCAAGGAGATAGGTCAGTGGCTCAAAGAGGGCCGCATTAAATATCGCGAGAGCATTGCCCAGGGCATCGAGAGCGCACCGGCGGCCTTCATCGGGCTGCTGGCCGGGAAGAATTTCGGCAAGCAGTTGGTCAAGCTGATATAGAGACGCCGCAGCCGGCGTGATCACTCGGAAGTGGTAGTGGCTGTCCGTGATGAATGAATGGATAACTCCGGAGTGCGCTGCGGGCCGGCTTTGGCGAAGAGTACGGCCGTGGCCGAGAGCAGCGAAAACAGCGCGCCCGTCAGGTAGCTCCAGTGCAATCCGTTGATGAAGATATCGAGATGCGCGCCGCTGAAGGGTCCGGCGTACCCTCGGGTGGTAAAGGGCGCCAGGTTGTATACGACTGCGCCGGCCACGGCAATGCCGAAGGCCATGCCGGTATTGCGCATGACCGCCAGCAGGCTGGAGGCGATGCCCCGGAACTGGGCCGGCGCGCTGCCCATGACGGCACTGTTGATGGGGCTCTGGAACATGCCGGCGCCGCATCCGCAAACCGCCAGGCGCCAGGCCACATCCAGATTGCCCGCACCGGTGCCCAACCGGCTGAGCAGCACTAGCCCGGCGGCGTGGATCAACATGCCGGCGGTTCCGAGTCCCCGGTAGCCGATGCGGTCCGACAAGGCGCCGCTCAGTGGACCGACGAAAAAGGTCAGCAAAGCAAAGGCCATCATCACCATGCCGACCGAAAAAACATCGCGGTGCAATGCGTCGGATAGGAACCATGGCGTCAGGAAGACCACGGTATAGAGGCCCATGAAATTCAGCAGGGAGCTCAGGCAGGCGAAGCTGAAGCGGCGGTTTGAAAAGATTTGGAGATTGAGCATGGGCTGCGCGGTCTTTCGCTCCACGTAAATAAAAAGCCAGCCCAGGCCGATGGCGCTCAGCAGCAATGCCAGGCCCCAGCCGGAAAACCACCCCAGGGTCTCACCCCGGTTGGCGTAAAGCACGATGCTGAAGAGATAGGCGAAGGCCAGGGCCGCGCCGGCCAGGTCGAGGCGCTGGCCGGGCTTTTTTTCGCCTGCCGGAATCATGCGCCCGCCCCAGATAAGGGCGATGGCCGCGATGGGCACGTTAATGTAGAAGACAAAGCGCCAGCTCAGATACTGGGCGATGATGCCGCCCAGCACCGGGCCGAGCATCAGACCCAGGGCAATGGCCGTGGCATAGATGCCGATGGCTTTGCCGCGTTCTCCGGGATGAAACACGGAAGTGACAATGGCCAGGCCCAGGGCCATCTGCATGGCCACGGTGGTTCCTTGAATCGCCCGGAAGATGATGAGCATCCAGATGTTGCGGGACAACCCGCACAGCAGCGAGGCGCCGGCAAAGCAGACCAGCCCGGTGAGAAAAATTCGCTTGTAGCCGAGCATATCCCCCAGCCGCCCGTAGATCAGAATAAAGGAGCAGATGGCCAGAAGATAGATGGTCGGAACCCACTGCACCAGGGCGTAATCGGTTTGGAAATAGTTCGCGATGGTCGGCAGCACCACATTGACAATGCTGCCGTCGATGGGGCCCATGATGACGCCCAGCATCACGGCGCTGAGGATCATCCATTTGTTTTTCTCGCCCCGCGGGCCAGGTTTCGAAGATTTGTCGGTCATTCCAAGTTCTTTCTACAAGCCATCTCAAAATAGTTTTTTGGTCCAAACTCTTTGTTGGAGGCAAATTTTAAATCCTCGAAATACTTCAGTATGTCTGCGGTTTAAAATTTGCCTCCGTCGCGAT
>JAKALP010000035.1 GCA_021824175.1 Deltaproteobacteria bacterium | reverse complement strand
CCGATCTCGGGGATGGCTGCTTGGAGGGGCGGTCGCGGGGGAGACTTCTTTATGAAAAATGTCGAAATTCGACGAAAAACGTTGAAAATAGACGATATGGATTTGTCGACATATTGTTGATAACTGTGGATCTGCTTAAAATGCTTAGGGAAAAACAGAAGGCCACGCAGTGGCTATTTATCCCCACTGTTGATGTCAATGAAAATATTTTTCAATAATATTGGATCACTATGATGCGGTTTGGATTGTGTTAGAAGCATGCGAGAAGAACTCACCTCTTTCGGATTGACAGTCCACGGTGGCTGCCTTATTAATCCCCCATGCTTTTCTGGTCCCTAAACCTTTTCTAATAACCCGGAATATCCATTAATATTGTTCTATTTCTTCGGCATTTACCTGATGGTCAGTTGGGGGCAGGAATCGTTATTCGATAGTCCGTAAGGTCAATTGTCCGGCATCGGATGATGTAACTGGAACAAAGATCAAACAGGTTGGTGATATGGAGCTTATCTGGGATAAAGTCAAGGCCGCGCTGTCAACCCAAATCCCTTCGCACGCGTTCCGCATGTGGATCGAGCCCTTGGAAATGGCCTCGACCGATACCAATACCATGCAGTTGAACTGCCCGAATTTGTTCTTCCATAAAAGAGTGATGGGCCAGTTCAGCGAATTGATTCGATCAGAACTCAAACGTCTGACCGGCAATACCATGGAGTTGGACTTGGTGATCGCCAACGGCAACGGGAGCAAAAAGAAAATCGATCCGCCGGCGGAGCAGATGCCACTACCTAATATGGTGGTGCAACCCCATTTTGGGCGGCTACTCCGGCAAGATTATACTTTCGACCAATTCGTGGTCGGTAAGAATAATGAATTTGCCTATTCGGCGGCCATGGCCCTGGCGGTTCGGAAGAATATCCAGCAGCACTCGCTTTTTCTTCTCTCCAAAACCGGCATGGGCAAAAGTCATTTGACCCAGGCCATTGGCCATCAGATTATGGCTGAATCTTCAACGGAGCGCGTATTTTACATGACCGCCGAAGATTTCACCAATGAGATGGTGACTTCTTACAAGACAAACTCCGTTAGTGCCTTCAAAGAGAAATATCATAAGGGCTGCGATGTACTTCTGCTCGAGGATATTCACTATTTGAGCGGCAAAAACCGCACGCAAATCGAGCTGTCCCACACGCTGGATTCCATGTATAATGAGAATAAGAAGATCATCTTCTCTAGTTGTTTTTCGCCTTCGGAGATTCCCAAGCTGAATGACAACCTGCGGTCGAGGTTGGTTTGTGGCCTGATTTCCAGCATTGATCCGCCCGATTACCGACTGCGTATGAAGATACTGAAGAAGTATGCTTTGGCCAACGACTGGCAAATCCCATCGGAAGTATTGGAATACTTGGCCACCGAATTGACTCACGATGTGCGTCAACTCAAAAGTGGATTGGTGGGCGTGACCACGAAAGCATCACTTCTGGAAACACCCATTGATATTGCCTTGGCCGCCGAAGTGGTGAAGAACATGGTCAGCCAGGCCCAAAGCATTACCATCAACCATATTAAAAGCCTGGTCTGCAAGTATTACAATGTCAGTCCTAAGGAGCTCATTTCACGCTCCCGCAAACAATCTCTGGTGCGTCCGCGTCAGGTGGCCATCTACTTGGCCCGGCGTTATACCGATCAACCCTTGCAGGTCATCGGTAAGAGTTTCAATCGGTATCACGCCACGGCTCTGCACGCCATCGGCGTAGTGGAAAAAGGATTAAAACAGGGTGGCCCCATTCAAGGCCATATCGAATATTTATCCAAAAAGCTTGAAGCGGGCGATTATTAATTTTCACCAAAAAAGAGGGTTAGCCAGTGTTCTGCCGGCTAACCCTTTATTTTTTTGTTCAGGCACTATTTGGAGAGAATTACTGAATGATGTCGATTCTCTCTTCGTTAGTGGAGAGATCGGATAAAATCTCCATGCGGATGTTATGTTCCTTTTGGACAGCGCACCCCAGGCGCAAGGCGCAGTATTTGGCGCACAAGGGATTGTCCTTGGAATAATCACCGAAACAGTCCAGGTGCTCGTCAAAACCAGAGCCCAGGTGAATGGGGTGAATCATGCGCAATCCTTTAAGTTTAAAAGCCCGATCATTTCGGCATGGATGGCGCCATTGGTCGCCAGTAGTTGTTTGTCGTTGATGTTGAAAAGGTGATCGGCAAAGTCGGTTACCCGTCCGCCGGCCTCGGTGGCAATCAGCATACCCGCCGCTGTATCCCAGGGCTTCAATTGCTCTTCCCAAAAACCATCAAAGCGGCCGCAGGCCACATAGCACAGATCCAAAGCGGCTGACCCCAAGCGCCGGATGCCCTGGGCGGCGGTCAGGCAACGCTCAAAACGGTTTAAGGGCAAAGGCGGGCAGGCCGTCCGGACCGAATAGGGGAACCCGGTAACCAAAAGACTATCGCCCACCGTCGCAGTCGCAGAGACATGGATCGCTTCGCCATTCAGGGCTGCGCCTCCGCCGCGAACGGCGGTGAAAAGCTCGCCGTTGATGGGATTAAAAACAACGCCCAGCATGATCTGGTTGTTGTGGCTGTAAGCGATGGATACCGAGAAGATTGGCAATCCATGGGCAAAATTGGTGGTGCCATCCAATGGATCAATGATCCAGAGATCGGGGCTGGGGGAGTTGGAAGCGCCGCTTTCCTCGGCCAATATGGCATGATCGGGGAATGCTTCGCGAATGGTGGCCAGTACGATCTCTTCGGATGCGAAATCCGCTTCCGTGACCAAGTCCATGACCCCCTTCTTGGTCACGCGAAAAGCCTTGCCGAAGTATTGGTTGATTCTCTCGCCGGCGCGGTAGGCAGCGCGCACACCGATCTGTTTGACTCGATCCAAATTCATAAGAGGCTGACCTTATCCACTTTGGTTGCAGCTTGTCAAGGGACAACATCCAGGGGCAAACGCCATTAAGGTCAAATCACCCGGCCTTCGGTAAGCAGCGCACAAAATGTCCCGGCGCCACTACCCGCAGAGCGGGCGGCTCGTGTGCGCAGGCCGGCGCGAACTCCGGGCATTGGGGTGCGAAGCTGCAAGGGGATTGGGCCGCGGCCGGATTGGTCGCCAACGGTGGGATGGACTCCGCCTTACCAACCAGTTCGGCGTTGGGCGCCGCGGCGAGCAGTTTGAGGGTGTAGGGATGCTGGGGATTTTCGAAGATTTCGGCGGCCGGAGCGGACTCCATGATCTGACCGCGATACATGACGCAGACATGATCGCAGATATAACTCACCACGTTGAGGTCATGGGAGATGAAGAGATAGCTCAAGCCCAGCTCTTGTTGCAGATCCTTGAGCAGATTGATGATCTGGGCCTGGATGGAGACATCCAGCGCCGAGATGGGTTCGTCACAGAGGATCAGCCGCGGCGCGACGCTCAAGGCCCGCGCAATACCCACGCGCTGGCGCTGGCCGCCGCTGAATTCATGCGGATAGCGGTCGGCGCTGGCTTTGGGCATGCCGACCATTGACAACAATTGCTCAATGCGGCGGCGCTGGGCGGTGTTTTCACGGATGCCGGCAATGCGCACGCCTTCGGCAATGGATTGGGCTACGGTCATGCGGGGATTTAAGGAGCTGTAAGGGTCCTGGAAGATCATCTGGATCTGTTTGCGCAAGGGTTTGAAGCGCTGTTCGTCCAAAAGGCTGATCTCCTGACCGTTGAACCGGATGATGCCGCTGTCCGGGTCAAGCAAGCGCAAAATCAGGCGGGCGACCGTGGTTTTGCCGCAGCCGCTTTCGCCCACCAGGCCCAGGGTGTGACGGGGCCAAATGGAGAGGTCCACGCCATCCACGGCGCGCACCGGCGCTTGTTCGCGTTTGAAGAATCCTTGGCGCACCGGGAAGTATTTCTTTAAATTCTCCACCGCCAAAATCGGGGCCTGGGTCTCGTTCATGTCAACCTCTGCTTACCGGCGCCGCGATCGGCGAAGGTGATGGGGCAGCGAACGAGATGCCCTTTGCCGAAATCGCACAGTTGGGGAAAATCCTCCATGCAGGAAGGTTGCCGCAACTCGCAACGGGGGTGAAACGGGCATCCTTTGGGTTTGTAGGCCGGATGGGGCACCGAACCCGGGATGCTGTAGAGCCGCAGCCCGCGTTTATTTCTGGTGGGCAGGGCCGCCAGCAGGGCCCGTGTGTAGGGATGGGCCGCGTTTTTGAAGATATGATCGGTAGTGCCTTGCTCGGCGATCACACCGGCATACATGACATAGACCTGGTCGGCAATGGCCGCCACGACGCCCAGGTCGTGGGTGATGTATTGGATGGCCATTTTCTTTCGCGCCTGAAGGTCGCGAAGCAATTTCAAGATTTGGGCCTGCACCGTGACATCCAGGGCCGTGGTGGGTTCATCGGCGATGATCAGGTCCGGCTCGCAGGCCAGGGCCATGGCGATCATGACGCGCTGGCGCTGGCCGCCGCTGAGCTGGTGGGGGTAATCTTTGATGCGCCGGGCCGGGTCGGGAATGCCGACATCGTCGAGCAGTTGCAGCACGCGCCGGGCCGCGTCGGAGGCGCTGACCGGTTCGTGGGTGCGGATCATTTCGCTGATCTGGTCGCCGATGGTGAAGACGGGGTTGAGCGAGGTCATGGGTTCCTGAAACACCATGGCGATGCCGCGGCCGCGCACGGCGCGCAGTTCCGCCGGGCTCATCTCCAGCAGCGATTGGCCCCGGAAGTAGATAGCGCCGGCCGCGATTTGAGCCGGCGGCTGGGGCAGCAATCCCATGACCGCCAGGGCCGTGACGGTTTTGCCGCAGCCTGATTCGCCAACAATGCACACGGTTTGCTGGCCGCGGATCTGGTAATCGATGCCGTCTACAGCTTTGGCCACCGGTCCCTCACCGTGGAAGTGAACCTGGAGATTTTCTACTGATAGGACGATGTCGTTGGATGTCTGCATCAACACTCTTTATATCTTTGTGTGAATATCAATTTCTCTCCCGCAGTTTGGGATTCAAGATGTCGCGCATACCTTCGCCGAAGAGATTGAAAGCCAGCACCACTACCAGGATCGTGATGCCGGGTGCGAAGGTCAACCAGGGGGCATCGAAGATATAATCTTTGCCGTCGGAAAGAATATTGCCCCAGGTGGCGTGGGGCGGCGGTACACCAAATCCCAAAAAGCTAAGACCCGCTTCGGTAAGCATGGCCGAGGCAATGCCCAGGGTGGCTGACACCAGCACCGGCGCCAGGGCGTTGGGCATGATGTGGCGGAAGATGATGCGCAGGTCGCTCAGGCCCAAAGCGCGCGCCGCGGCTACAAAATCCTGCTCGCGCAGGGAAAGAAATTCGGCCCGCACAAAGCGCGTGGTGCCTTCCCAACTGGTCAAACCGATGACCACCATGATGTTGAAGAGGCTGGGTTTGAGCAAGGCCACCACCGTCAAAATCAAGAAGAACGATGGGAAGCACAGCATGATATCCACCAGGCGCACGATGAGCGCATCTACGCTGATGGCCGGCCAGATCAGCCAACGAAGGCCCTTGGCCACCGGCCGGTCCGGATGGCGGCGGCGCCGGTAGTAAAAGAGCCAGCCGGCGCCAGCGCCGAGCGTGCAGAGCAGTGCGGCCGGCAGCGATTGGGCCAATGCCAGGAAGATGGCGCAGACCACCAATGTCCAATAGATCAGATGACCCAATTGGATATAGTAGCGGCCCAGATAGCCGGCAATGCCCCCCAGCAGGATGCCGATGGCCACTGAGATGCCCACGGCCACGAAACCCACGGTGAGCGACACCCAAGCGCCTTGCAGCATACGGGCAAAGACATCGCGGCCCAGATCATCGGTGCCCAGTACATAGCGGCCCAACGGGGGAATTTCTTCAGGTTTCAAGGAATCCAGCTTGGGCGCGGACAAGGGCGGGCGCAGCTTTTCCTGAAGCCGCACCTGGGCCGGGTCCAGGACCGGATGGGCGCCTGAAGTCAACGCCATGCCCGCCAGAGCGATAAAGAAGAAAAGCACGAAGACAATGAACCCCGTAAAAGCCACGCGATTCTTGCGCAGCAGGCGCCATGTTTCGGCCCAGGGAGAACGCGAAGGCGGCATGAGGGTAACATCATCGGATACGGTCTGGGGCCGTTGGGTGTCCGGTTGCATCATTCCAAACGAATCCTGGGGTCCACCACCATATAGAGCAGGTCGGAAACCAGGGTCCCGGCCAGCACCAGCACGGCGGAGATAAAGTTGATGGTCAATATCACGGGATAATCCCGTCCCAATATGGCTTCATAGGCCAAGCGGCCCATGCCCGGCCAGGAGAAGATCGATTCGATGATCACCGATCCGCCGATGAGTCCCGGCAGGATCATGCCGAACATGGTGACAAAGGGCAGCAATGCGTTGCGCAAGGCGTGGCGGTAGTAAACGCGGTCCTCATCCAGACCCTTGGCCTTGGCGGTGCGGACATAATCCTGGCCGATGATCTCCAGCATCTGGCTGCGTACATAGCGGGAGAGCACGGCGATGCCCCCAGTGGCGCCCAGCACTGACGGCAGCACCAGGTGCCACAAGCGGTCCATGAAGTGAACCAGCGGCGATGCCGATGTGACGCCGAAGGTCTGCATATCGATGACCGGCACATTGAGCTTGGTCACCACCAGGATGATCAAAATGTATGCGAAGAAGAAGCCGGGGATGGAGATCAGAAAGTAGGAGATCAGGGTGGTGGATTTGTCATACCAGCCGTCGCGGTGAATGGCCGAGCGAATGCCCACGGGAAAGGAGAAGGTCCAAGTGAGCAGCGTGCCCACGATAAACAAGGGCAGACTGTTTAGGAAACGTTCCCAGATTTTGCCCAGCACGGGCCGCTCGTCGCGCCAGGAGACGACTTTGCCGGTAAAAAGATCCTTGTAGTAGAGAAGATATTGAACGTGCAGGGGCTGGTCCAGGTGATATACTTTGCGGATGCGTTCCACGATTTCGGGCGTGAATTTGGGGTTGAGGGGATCGATCTGACTGGGTTGTCCCGGCGCCAGTTTGATCACTAAAAAAGAGACCACCGAGACGAAGAAGAGCGTCACCAGCTTCTGGATCAGACTGCGGCCAAGAAAAGATAACATCGCTGTTCTTCTCCCTATTGCTCGAAGGTGGGGGCCTGGGGCAGTTTGACCCACTGGTTGAAGTAGAAAGTATAGGTGCCGGTCTTGGTCGGCGTGATCGGCTTGTAGGCGATCGTACCGTCGGCGGCCCTCACTTCCCTGACAATGCGCTTGTCCATCAGGGCGGTCCAGCGGTTGACAAACAAGAAGGTATAGGGCTGTTCTTCGGCAATGAGGGCGTGCAGCTGGTGGCAATAGCGCACCTGCTGGGCATGATCGTACTCCTGCCGGATTTTGATGATCAGATCGTCGGCCTCCGGGTTGGAAAAACCTACGAAGTTGAGCTGGTATTTGCCGGTCTGGCTCGAATGCCAGATTTGATAGAGATCCGGGTCGATGCCCATGGACCATCCCAGGATTAAGGCATCGAAATCCAGTTGATTGACTCGTTTTTCGATAAAGACCGACCACTCCAACAAATCGGTCTCCACCTGGATGCCGATCTTCTTCCAGGCATCCTGGGCAATAGCCAGAATGGCTTTGCGGATGGGGTTGCCGTTGTTGGTGATCAGGGTAAAGGCGAATCGTTTGCCATCTTTTTGCAGGTAGCCGTCCGGTCCTGGCTTCCACCCGGCTTCGGCTAACAAGGCCACCGCGCCTTTGGGGTCGTAGGGCAGGGGCGGGATCTTATGATCGTAATAATCCGTTTGCTTGGGGAACGGTCCGGTGATCTCTTCTCCCTGACCGTACATGACGTATTTGATGATCTTTTTAACGTCTATGGCCATGCCCAGGGCGCGGCGTACCCTGGGATCGTCAAAAGGCGGCCGGCGCTCATTATAGCCGATGTAGTGATAGCCAAAGGAGGTGCCGGAGAAATTCTGAAAGCGTGGGTCCTTTTTCAGACGCGCCACCTGATGGGGTTGGACGTTGTAGTCATCGATGGTGCCGGCATAGAGTTCCATCTCCTGGGTCAGGGGATCGGGAATGATGCGCATGACGTATTCTTTATAGTTGGGCGCCCCTTCCCAATAGTCGTCAAAGCGTTTGAGGCGGATAAATCGATCCGATTTCCACTCCTGGAAGACAAACGGCCCGCAGCCGATGGGCCGGCTGTTGAAGTCGCTTTGGCGCAGGCTGAATTTTTCGGCAGGAATGCCTTTGGCTTTGGCTTCAACGGCCAGGGCTTCATCATTGAGCAGATGGGCCGGCAAAATACCCATGCCCCAGGATTCCAGGGCCGGCGAGTAAAGTCGTTTGTAAATGATGCGCACGGTCAAAGGGTCGATCACTTCCACGCTTTGCACGGGTTCATAATCCGGGCTGCGTGGCGAAATATTCTTGGGATTCATGATGGCGTTGTAAGTAAAAAGTACATCCTGGGCCGTGACTTCGCGGCCATCATGGAAACGAACGCCCGGCCGCAATTGAAATTCGATAATCGGGTTATGCACCGTAGCAGGCAGCATTTGGCGGGCCAGGGCTTGCAACTGATCGCTGGGCAATTCGACGGACGGATGCACCAGGGGGGTGGGATCGAAGGTGGAGAAGTAATTCGGGCCTAATAAAGTTTGTAGCCGCTGAAATAAAAGTTGATCCACTTTGTCCAGGGTCAGCCGGATGCGGGCCGGTGCATCGACGCGGACTTCAATGGCGCGGGCTTCTTCGCCTTGTCCCAGGGTGTGGCTTTGGGTGGAGGATTGCGGCGGCAGCAACTCTACGGCTTTAAGGTGCTGCCAATCGGGTTGCTTGCCCACCAGTTCCTGGTTCAGATGCCGGGCCAAGGCCGCGGCGTCCAATTTGCCCCAGCGCTGGGTGGTCGCCTGGTCATTGACGTAAAAGTAGGCGCATTCGTAAATGCGCCAATCTTTGGCCACCCGGCCGCGAAAATTGAGATTTTCGTCCCGATCGATCAATCCCTCAAAAATCATGCCGTTGATTTGGCTGCTGGCGCTGTCCGACGACAGAATCGGGTTGAGGTACTTGGCATCGCCGCTTGAGGCCGTGATGAATTGAACCAGCCGATCCGGATTGCCGCGGGTTTGGGCTTCATAGCTGGGTACCCAGAAATAAGAGGCCAAGAGAACCGAGGTTACCAGAACGGGCAAAAAGATGAGCAAGCGTCGGATGTTCATAGTCTGGAGATAGAAATAATTTGTGATTTCAACCAATAACCAGACTATTCATAGGCAATAGGGCTGCTGAAGTCAAGTGATGGTGTTGCGTAAGGAACCGACCTTCTCGATGATCAATTCGATCTGGTCGCCCTTTTGCAACCAATGGCCGTTTTCCAGGCCGCAGCCGCCTGGCAGAGTACCCAGGCCGAAGAGTTCACCAGGATGCAGGCGCTCGCTTTTAGAGACATGAACCAGGACATCGGCGATGGTGTGTTGCATGCCGGCCGTGGTCGTCGCGCACGCCTGCTTCCCATTGATTCGAACTTCACCTTTAAGTTGGTTCACCTGGGGCAGAATTTCATCCGCCGTGGCCACGGTGTGCGAAACGGCATTGATGAAGTGTTTGCTTTTTTGAGGGCCGAAACCGCTGCGCATCTCTTCCAGCTGGCAGTCGCGGGCGCTGAAATCATTGAGTATCAAAAATCCACCCACGGCGCCCAGGGCTTCTTCGGTCGTGGTGTTATACAGGGGCTTGGTGATGACAAAGGCCAGCTCGATCTCGTAATCCAGGGCCTTGGTATAATCCGGCCAATTAATGGTAGCGCCGTCGGTGACCACATTGAGGTGGTTGCTGAAGTAATACACCGGTTGGCGATACCAGATGGGCTTGGGCTTGAAAGCGGGGAAGGCTTTGCCGGTGATTTTTTCGAATACGCCGGTAATTGGCGCGACCCCGGGCATGAAGCGCCTGACCATGCCCCGGGCCGCGTTCACGGCGTGGGTTTCGGAGAGCATAAAATCCCGCAGGGAGGCGGGTGAAAACGGCAAACAGGGTTCCGCGTTTTCCGGTAGCGCTTGGCCCTGGCCTTGTTGCAATGCGGTCGCAACGGCGGGCTGTATTCCGCGCCAGCGGTCCAGCAGGGCGATCATATCCTGGGCCAGAGGTGGTTCGACTGGCAGATGGTGCAAAGAAACCCATTGGCCTTCAAATGAAACCGCAATCGTCCGCGCGCCGTCTATTGAGAAACAGCCCAATTTCATCAGACTCCCCTTTCCGCATTTTGTTCTGACCGCATTTGAAATTAGCTTGTAGGCAGATTGGGGAGCCTGGTCAATACTATTTTTCTACTTGTAATGCTATTGATCCTGCCGGCCGAACTCTTGATAAATCTGCGGCAGAAATCCACCCAGATGAGTGAACTCCCTTGAACAGTGCAGCAGCATGCCCGTGGCCATCTCTTCCGTGATGACCAGTTTTCTGATTTTGGGCATATTCAACTTCTTGCCGAGCCAGAAGCGGCTGCGAAGCTCAAGACCGTCACCTTTTTTGCGGAATACATGGCACATGTAAGTATGATCCAGGGTCATGTCGCCGATCCGGAATCCGACAATTCCGCAAACCACGGCTTCAATACCCGCCTTTCTGAAGGTTGCGGTGTCAAAACCAAAACTCTCCGGTGACACAAACCGGATGGAGAGATTCATGACGCCGGTGCCGGTATCTTCCACCGGATACTGGGGGTTATTCAGAAAGCGCAGGTTGTAGCTCAGTTTTTCATTGGTCAAGCGCTCGACATCCTTGACGCCGATGGCGTAGTGGGCCCCTGGATACCAGATTTTATACCGGATATCCTTGAGCGGGTGCCACACGAACCACCAGCGAATCATCTCCGCGGTAACACCAGGAAGATCGGTTTTTACAGCCACAACCGCAGAGCCGTCATCCAGCATCGCATATCCATTCTCGGTTTCCAGATAGCCGGGGTTAGCCAGCTGGCTGGCGTTTTCAAATACCAGGGCTTTCTCCGGTGCCACGGGGCCATTGGCTATAGCCGCCGTGATTTCAGGGGGGTAAGGCACAAAATCGGTGGAGTAGTATTTGGCTTCGGGCATCTGTTTTTCTTCATCGGTGAGGTCCGCGCTGGGTTTGTCGGCGGGATTGCAGGCCCACAGACCCAGAGAGAGCATGATGATGACGCAGCCTAACACATAATAGAATCGTGACATGGTTTTTCCTCCTTCTGCTTTTGCCCTGGATGGCCGTATGGGAACAAGCGGCCGAAGAGATTTGATTAGAACATATTCTAATTGACATTAATTTAGACCAAAATCATTGTCAAGAAATATTGGAACGCATTCTAGAATTAAATCTTGGATCGTCAGGTTTTACTGAAGTATTATGAAATCAGATAGTTAAACCAGAATAGTCCGGCCGCCGGGCGTTGACAGCCCTGAAATTCAATTGTAGCTTGAAAGCTTTGGATTGATTGGACCTTAGATAAGGAATGGCAATGAAACGGCTGGAGCACAAGAATGAGGTAAGACAACGGGTGATCTCGGTGTCCCGCGAGCTATTTTTAAAAAAAGGGTACGCCAAAACCACCATTAACGAGATCACCAAAAAAGCAGAGATTACCACGGGCAGTCTTTACCATTTTTTTAACGGCAAAGAAGACATTCTGCGGCATATCAGCCAGGAGGTCTTCAATGGCGCGGCGGCCATGGCCGACGTGATGCTGGGCGAAGAGGCGGACCCCTGGCAGCGCCTGGCGTTGGAGATCGGTATCCAATTTTATTATATGCTCAAGCATAAACCCATCGCCGAACTCTATTTGGTGGCCCACGAGTCGTCTGAGATTGCCAGAGCCATTGCCGATTCAGCCCAGAGCAGAAATCAGAAGATTTTTCAAACCAGCCTTCCCGATCTTGCGGCGGAAGATTATTATGCCATGTCTCTGGCGGTCAAAGGTATTATCCACAGTTTTATCCAAGAGCTCATTTCCAAAAAACAGAATGCTTCGCCAGCCCTGATATTCAGAGCCATAGAGATGGCGCTGGTCATATTTCAAATCCCCAAGGATAAGCTGGCAACCACCCTTCAGGCCACCCACGATCTGATCCAAAAGAGTCGTCTGGTGTGATGCCTGGATTTTAGGCAGGATGCTTTAAGCGACCAGGTCGTGCAGCTCTTTTGCGGTTGCCGGCACGGATTTGCTTTGGCAGCCCGCATCCTGGCCCCGGGCGATGGCACGCAAGGCGGTGGCGTCGCTGATGGGGTTTTGGAAAATCGCATCCACTTCCGTTATGAAATGCTGCAAAAGGGATTTGCTTTTCTCCTGGAAATGAACCTTGAAAAACGGTTGCACTACACTTTTCTCCACCGCCATGAGCTGCAGTCGCTGGATCACCTGAAATATGGATAGATTCTGGCTGCACACTTCCGCGCACCGTTGACATCCCAGGCATAGCCAGATGGAGGGCGATGAGAGCAGTGAGTCGATCAGACCTAAAACGGTCATGCGCAGGATCTTCATGGGGCTGAAGACTTCTCCTTCGAAGAAAGCCGGGCAGACGCTGCAGCATTCACCACATGTCAGACAGGCGGAGATATTGGGTTTCTTCTCAGAAGATTCCCAAAAACGCTGCGCCGGCCGCGACAGCCGGATGGGCCGGTTGTCTTCTTCAATGGCTTTTTCACTGCATCGGCGCCAGTGTTCTCCGGCGCTGATCGTTGGGTTGCCGCCGGTCATTTGGTCGCGCGCCACGAACCAACGCGCGCGCTGCAGGCGTTTGACTATCGCCTGCTGCTGGGCGGCCATGGCCGTGGTGGCGATCCCGCGGCGGATGGCTTCATTTCTAAGATATTGAATCAACACGAAGGGTTGGACCGACATGGGACAGACATCGCAGCAACGCCGGCAGGTGAGGCAGTACCAAATTTCGGGCAACCGCACCATCTCATCCAGCAGGCCGAAAGTGGCCATGCGCACCAGCTTGATCGGAGCCAGCCGGTTGGTGGCGATGTTCACCGGGCACTCTGTTGCACACATGTTGCAGGTCCAGCACATCTGGCTGTCGGTCTTGGCAATTTGGGCATCGGTCCAACGAAGGGTGGCATTCGGTCGGATAGCAGTTGTCATGGCAGCGCCCTCCTGTGCTGAAACGCCCGGCCGCATATGACGATTGATGTTCGGATGCGGCAGCACGGGACATAAATTAGGTTCTATTGCTTTTCTTCTCTCGGCCACCTCCCAATAACCTCTCCTTTAACGCCAATGACTTCGATGCGGATTGCGTGATCGCCATCCAGGCGATGCGTGGCGCAGGAAATTCAGGGGTCGTAGGCGCGCACCGCCATTTCTACTTTGTTGAGAATGCCCTGATCCACATGACCGTTCTTGATGAGGTTGCGCGCGGCCTGGTGCACGCTCATGTTGATGGGGCCGATATTGTGCGTGCTGCCCACGATGAGGTTGGCTTTGGTGATCAAGCCATTTTTATCCGTAGTATAGTCATGAATCAGCGTGCCGCGCGGGGCCTCCACGCACCCCACGCCGCGGCCGGCCTTGGGTTCGGCTTCGTTGCGCACCAAGGGATTGGTGATGGATGGATCTTCCAGCAGTTCAATGGCCCGTTCGCAGGCGTATACTTCTTCGATGAGCCGGGCCCAGTGGTAGAGCATGGTGCCCTGGGCCGGTCTTCCGAAAAGGGATCGAAACTCTTCCAGTTCAGCCTGGGCGCGAGGCGTGGCCATCTTGTCGGCCACATTGATGCGCGCCAGGCAATTGGCCCGGTAGATGCCCTTGGGCGCATCCACATCCAGGCAGATGCCTTCATTCCAGAACCGGGCGTAAGGAATTTTGGCGTAGGAGTGGGAGAAGACATGTTCGCCTATATAATCCGCGTAGTCCTGGGCATCGAAGTCGGTGTGGCTGCCATCGGGTTTCATGATGCGGATTTTGCCGTCATACAGATTCATGGCGCCTTGATCGTCCACCGTACCGATGAAACCTGTCGTGATGGCACCCAGGGTTTTGATGGTCTCCAGGTAGGGGGGAAAGACCTGGGTCTTGGCAAATTCAATGGTGAACAGGGCAAAATCCAGGATCTCGCGCATCTTGGCCAGGATCTCCACACGGTCGCTCTCCAGCATGGGCTTGGAAAAACCGCCGGCCACGCCGGCCACTGGATGAATGGCTTTGCCCGCAAACTTCTCCAGGATCATTTTGGCCATCTGGCGCATGCGCACCACCTTGGTCGCCAGCTCGGGATTGGCTTTGGCAATGCCGACAATATTGCGAACCGCATAGTCGCTTTCAGGGCCGATGACAAAATCAGCGGCCGCCAGGAAGAAGAAGTTCAGCAGTTTGTCTTCGGCATGGGAGACGATCTGCATCAACTCCCGCAGTTTTCTGCCGGCCGGCGGCGGCTCCACGCCAAAGCAGCGATCCACGGCCTTGTTGGAGGCCATATGGTGATGCCACGGGCAGATGCCGCAAATGCGGCTGACGATGCGCGGGATCTCTTCGGCTGGCTTGCCTTGGATAAACTTCTCAAACCCGCGCAGCGACATGGTGTGGAATTGAGTATCAGCCACATTGCCTTCCGCGTCCAGGTGGATGGCAATGGAGGCGTGGCCCTCGATGCGGGTGATGGGAGCGATGTGGATGGTTTGGGTCATGGCAGGTCTCCGTTGGTTTTTTCGTTGATTCGTTGATTGGTTGATTCGTTGATTGGCTGACGACTAACGAACTCAACGTCCCGGCCTCAGCAAGCCGTGCGCGCCGCTGAAGCGAAGTAAAGATTCCTTTTCAGGCAGCGACTGGATATCGATTCCATTGGAAGCCAAAGCATTGAGCATGTCCAGCATTTGGTTGCCGTCGGCCTTGACCGGACCGTAACACCCCCGGCAGGGCACCCGGGCCGAGATGCAACGCGGCGTGGGCCCGTTGCCGGCGCAACCGCCGCGGGTGACCGGTCCCATGCACAAGAAACCTTGCTCCAACAGACAGCGCATGCGTTCCAAGGGTTCATCGGGCACCAGATATTCCGGAGCGTGCAAAAAACGTTTGAGCGCTTTGACCTGGCCTTTGCCGGTGCGCACGCTGGGGCATTGGTCGCACACGCTTTTGGTCGGCAGCTCCGGTGTCTGTCCTTTGAGCAGGGCGAGCAAGGCGCCAAAGATCTGATCCGAATGGGGCGGACATCCGGGCAGGTAGATATCTACCTTGATGTGCTCATCCAAGGCAAAGCAGCGCTCCAGCAGCGCTGGTATCCCCTGGGCCGGTATGGCGTCGGGTTTGTCGGTGGTGCTGGTGGAGTAATAGGTGGTGACGATTTCTTCGTTGGTAAAGCTGTTGCACAGGGCCGGAATGCCGCCATGGGTGGCGCAGGTGCCCAGGGCGATGATCACTTTGCATTGCCGGCGCATTTCCTGGGCCACCTCCAGGTGCTCGGTATTGCGGATGCCGCCGCTGACGATTCCCACATCCGCCTCCGGAAGATGTAAATGCTGCTGATCTCCCAGCTGGCCGTAGTATTTATGGTCGATCAAGGCCGGGAGATGGACGAATTCAATCAGCGCCAGGGCTTCCAAGAGCCTTTCTCCCATGTCGATGATGGAGATTTCACACCCTGAGCATGAATTGAGCCACTCTGAAGAGATTTTAGCGCTCATGGAGACTCCTTACGATTTCTCTCGGACATTTCCTTCTTGGCAAGCGATAGGGTGCGCACTTCATTCAGCAGTTTCGCCTGCCGGTCCGGGTCGTTTTTGTTTTTATATACTTCCAGTTTTTCTTCGGCCGCATCCAGGAACACAGCCCGGCCCAAGGGCGTGCGCAAGATCACATTGGTCCAGCCTTCAATGGTGCCTACGCCGCCGCAGGCGATATCGGCGAATTCCGACCCGAAGTCCGCGCAGTAGCGGCAGGCCCGTCTCTTGATAGGTTCGAGAGTGTCGAAGTCGATGACTTTGATTTCTCCGCTCTTCAGGTGAACTTGGAGCCCTTTTTTGAAATTGACTTTGCGCACCTGATCCCATTTGAATCCGCCGGCTTTCTCCATCAAAGTCTTTTCTTTTTCGCCGAACCTGAAGTTGCCCCTGCAATACAGACCGAAATAGTACTTCACGGCATCCGATGGGACGATTCCCAGTGTTTCCATGCGCCGCATGGTTTCAATCTGGCAGGGCCGCCCCACGAAGGCGATGCGCCGCAACTCCTTTCTGGCCAGCGGGGTCATCAGTTCCATGAAGGGAGAATTCACCGAGTAGCGCTCGCCCACCAGCGAAACCCCGGCCACGGCATCAAAGTGAAATCCGCCGGCATCGATAATCTCCTGGCGGGTGGTGGCGAGCAAGGGGGCGCAGGTGAAAGGCTCCACGCGTTTGGTGACAATGGCGCCATCGATGCGGCCGGAATCATAGAGATGCAGCAGCAGGGCCGTAAGCACGCCGCCGTCCCTGGCATTCATCAATAGTCTGGGGTCCTGGGCGCGCGCCATGGCAATATCCAATACGCGGCCCATGGGCGCAGTCCATCCGAGCCGTTGCTTGGTTTCCTGGCGGATATTATCTATCTCGGGACAGATCTCGTAGCACAGGCCGCATTCGATGCACTTTTCTTGTTCCTTGAAGCGCGGCTTGCCATCATCATCCAATTCCAAGGCACCGAAGTTGATAGCCGTGCAAAACGCCACGCATCCACCGCAGCGGTGACACCGTCTTGGGGTGACGATCTCTTCCATCAGGTTGGCGAAAGTCTTCATGACTACTCCCCAGGATAATTTGTTGGCGCAGCAAGCCGCTAATCCGTGATTCCCAATGTCCTAGCGTCTTTTTGCGAGATAGATGTCGTCTTCGGCCAATTCAACCGGCTAGGCGCCGACCGCTTGTTTCGTCTGCTTCAGCGGGTTCGGCCCAAGCTTTCGGATCTCCTCGGTGAATTTGGTCACCAGATGCGCAAAGCGCGGCGCTTCGGCCGAAGAGCTCCACTCAATGGCAAAGCGGCGCGGATCGATGCCGCATGCTTCCAGGGTCGTGCGGATGACTTCCATGCGGGCCAGGGCTTTGTGATTACCATCCAGGTAATGACATTCACCCAGATGTCAACCCATCACAATGACGCCGTCCGCGCCTTTGCTCAAGGCATGCACCACCAGCTCGGGGTGCACCATGCCCGTGCACATCACCCGGATGGGGCGCATGTTGGCCGGATACGCAAGCCGCGAAACACCAGCTAAATCCGCGCCCGCATAGGCGCACCAGTTGCACAGATAGCCGACAATGACGGGTTCGAAATTCTTTTCCATATTATACGACCTCCAGCACTGCGTTGGTTTCAGCCATCAGCTGCTCCAAGGTAAAGCCGTGAACCAGAATGCCCTCCTTGGGACAGGTGGCCTGGCACAGCCCGCACCCTTTGCAAAGGGCCATTTCCACTTTGATGCGCCTGGCCGTGCGGCCATTATCAGTCGTCGTTTCAAGGGCCAGGGCTTGATAGGGGCAGACATCCAGACACAGGGCGCAGCCGTCGCATTGGGCCGTGGCA
Organism: Deltaproteobacteria bacterium; assembly: GCA_021824175.1. Taxonomy (GTDB): domain Bacteria; phylum Desulfobacterota; class Desulfobacteria; order Desulfobacterales; family Desulfosarcinaceae; genus Desulfatitalea. The sequence goes on along the minus strand of JAKALP010000035.1, from coordinate 34,650 downwards.
TAGGATTTGACGGCATCGAGCTGCAATTGGTGTTTGGACAGGATCACGCCGGCGCGCGATACCGCGGCCTTGGCCTGGGTGATGGCCTCATCCAGAGGCTTGGGGTAATGACACAGGCCGGCCACGAAGAGTCCTTCCACCGACATATCCACCGGCCGCAGCTTGGGATGGGCCTCGTTCATGAAACCGTCGGCATTGACGCTGCACTTGAACATCTCCACTATTCGGCGCTGATCGTTGTGAACAATGGCCGTGGCCAGGATCACATAGTCCGCTCGGAGCTTAAGTTCTTGGCGGATAACGGCATCGTAAACCGAGATGGCCAGACCATCATCCCGGCGGGTGACTTTGGGTTTCTTCTCCTGGGAGTAGCGCACGAAAATCACGCCGAGATCCCGGGCCTTGCGATAGAGATCTTCCCACTGGCCATAGGTGCGAATCTCGCGGTAGACAATGATGACCTCCATTTCAGGATTGAGTTCTTTGAAAGCAATGGCCGACATCATGCTGTGGGTGCAGCAGACGCGGCTGCAATAGGGCCGCTGGGGCTCACGGGAACCCACGCACTGAATGAATACCGCTTGGCGCGCTTTTTTCAGTGCCGACGATTCAACGCGCAGCTTGCGGTCGAATTGCAGTTGAGTCAGGACGCGATCATCTTCGCCGAAAAGATATTCGCTCGGGTAGTATTCGCTGCCGCCGGTGGCGATGACCACCGCGCCGTAGTTAATCTCCCTTGGCCCATCGGATGTCTCGATGGTGGAGCTGAAATTGCCCACCGACCCATTGCAGGCCAGCAACTGCGCTTTGAGAAATACTTTTATCTTCGGGTGGCACTCCACGCGCGTGATGAGATCATCGAGCATGGGCTGGACCGGCTCATTTTGCCACGTCACGCGCAGGTTGGCGGCATTGCCGCCCAAATGCTCCTTGGCTTCCAGCAAGTAGACTTCGATTCCCTGGTCGGCAAAGTCGAGGGCGGCCGTCATGCCGGCCATGCCGCCGCCGATGACCAGTGCTTTTTGAGTGACTGGAACCTGCATGCGCTGCAGGGGTTGGTTTAACACCACCTTGGCCACGGCCATGCGTACCTGATCCTTGGCTTTCCGGGTGGCGCTTTGGGGATCGGACTGGTGCACCCAGGCATTTTGATTGCGGATATTGGCCATCTCAATGAGATAGGGGTTGAGCCCCACCTCGCGCAACGTATCTTGAAACATGGGTTCGTGGGTGCGCGGCGTGCAGGCGGCGATCACAATGCGGTTGAGCTTATGTTCATTGATTTTTTGGGCGATCAGCCCCTGGGTGTCCGTGGAACAGGTGAACAGGTTGTTCTCCACCAGTACCACCTGTGGCAGGGTCTGGGCATAGGCCACCACGGCCTTGACATCCACTATATTGGCGATGTTGATGCCGCAAGAGCAGACGAAAACACCGACCCTGGGTGCTTCGGCGCTGATATCGCGTTCGGGCGGATAACTCTTCTCCTGGGTCAAGCTTCCCTTGGCCGCCGCCAGCAGCCGTGCCGCCTCGGCCGCGGCGCAGGAAGCCTCGGTCACGGACTGGGGAATATCCTTGGGAGAGTGAAAGGCGCCGGCGATGTAGATGCCCTGGCGCGTGCTGCTCACGGGCGCGGCCGCGCGGGTGCGGGCAAAGTGGTAGTGATTGAGTTGGAAGTCAAGCCGCTCGGCCAGTTGAAGCCCATCCTGGGGCGCTTGCAGACCGATGGACAAGACCGCCATATCCACCTGATCGATGATCCGGCGGCCATCCTCGGTGAAATAGGTCAAGGTCACGCCTTTATTGTTCTTGCCCGGCGACACCTTGGGGCGGGCCTTGATGAACTGCACCCCTTTGACCTTGGCATCTTTATAGTAGCGCTCGAACTCTTTGCCGTGGGTGCGGATGTTGATGTAGAAGATCTGCTGCTGGGGCGCCTCGCCGGGCAGGTGCTCGGCGGTCACCAAGGCCTGTTTGATGGCGTACATGCAGCAGACACTGGAGCAATAGCCATGGTCGTAACGGTTGGTTTGGCGTGAGCCCACGCATTGAATCCAGGCAATGCTTCTGGGTTCCCGGCCGTCCGAAGGGCGAATCAAATGGCCCATGTTGGGACCGCTGGCCGACAACAGCCGCTCATAGGCCATGCTGGTCACCAGGTCGGGGATATGGCCGTAGCCGTAGAAATCGTTGGCGCCCGGATCGAAGTAATTATACCCCGGCGCCAGGATCACGGCGCCGACCTGCAGCATGATCTGCTTCTCTTTGTCTTCAAAGTTGATGGCGCCCGTGGGGCAGAATTTTTCGCAGGCCCGGCATTTGCCCTTGGTGATAAAGAGACAATTCTGGCCGTCGATGGCGTATTTCAGCGGCACGGTTTGGCCGTATTTGATATAAGCGGCCTTGCGTTTGCTGATGGCCATGTTGAATTCATCGTCGACCTTCTTGGGGCATTTTTCCATGCACATGCCGCAGGCAATGCATTTGGTCATATCCACATAGCGTGGATGCTGCTTGACCTGCACCGTGAACGCGCCGGGCTCGCCGGAGACGGAGAGAACTTCCGACAGGGTGAACAACGCAATGTTTAAGTGCCGACCGCACTCAACCAACTTGGGCGAAATAATTCACATTGCGCAGTCATTGGTCGGAAAGGTCTTGTCCAGTTGCGCCATGGCGCCGCCGATGCCAGCGCTTTTCTCGACCAGGTAGACGTAGTAGCCGGAGTCGGCCAGATCCAGACTGGCCTGTATGCCGGCGATGCCGCCGCCCACCACCATCACTGCTCCGATTGGTTTTTCCGCCATGTGTGCCTTCCTTTTGGGCGTTTGCCCGTTTGCCCGTTGGCCCGTGTGCCCGTTCGGCTTCTATTGCTTTACTTCTTCCTTCAACCTTCAATATTCTACCTACACCATCACACCATGCGAGCTTTCGATGTACGCCATATCGCCCTTGTTCAAATGGACTCCCAAAGTCTGCCGGTCGATGCCCATGGCCAAGCCCAGCAGCTGGGTGAATAGGATGGCCGGGACCTGGTGGTTGCCGCCCCGCTCGAACATCATGCGCTTGGGTGCGATATCGAACTGGATCTGGCAGTAGGGGCAGGCCGTGGTGATGCAATGGGCACCGGCGCGGCCGGCATCTTCCAGCTTCTTCTCGGCAAAATCCAGGGAGAGGGTATCGTCGGTGCCCTTTAGCGGCCCGCCGCAGCAATCCAGTTTCATGGGCCACGCCAGGCTTTCGGCGCCCGTGGTTTCCACCAGACGGTCGAACAGGGTCGGAGCCACGGGATTGTCAAACTTCATGATATGGCTGGGCCGCAATGCGTGACAGCCGTAATGGGTCCCCACCTTCAAACTATCATAAGGCTGGGAGATATGGCTTTTGATGGTTTCGAGGCCCACCTCATGGAACAGGACGCTCAACAGATGTTTGACTTGCGCGTTTCCGGTGTAGCGCAGTCCCTCCTTGGCCAGGACTTTGCCGATGGCGGTGCGCAGCCGATCATCTTCTTTCAAATGGAAGTCGGCCATGCGCATGGTGCCAAAGCCACACTGGCACAGTGCCAACAGGTCCAAGCCCTCTCTTTCGGCCAGGGCGATGTTGCGGGCCGATGAGAGCACAAATGCCTTTTGATCGAAGTTCCGTAGAGGATAACCGCAGCAATTGAATTCGGGGATATCGACCAATTGAACTCCCAACCGGCCTAGTACGGCGCGGGCGGACCGTTCATATTGCGGCAGGCGCACGGGGATGGAGCATCCAAGAAACAGGGCGTATCGTTTTTTCATATCATGCCTCTTGTTGAAGTTGTCGCAGTGCCAAGTTCTTCAAACGATAGAAGAGATCGGTGATATTGACTCCCTGGGGACATTGCTCCTGGCAGGCATAACACGTGGTGCAGGCCCAGAGCATGGCCGCGCCAAGGACCGGCTCTTTTTGCTTCAAAGCCAGGTAGTGCATGATTTCATGGGGTAGCAAACCCAATACTTTGCGCGGTGATTCATAACTGCCCACCACGGGGCAGACATTGGTGCAATTACGGCATTCAAAACAGGAATGGAAGGTGTCGGCCTGGGGCGTCCATGCTACCTCTTTCATGAAGGCGTTGCCATCGGGAGAAATGGTGACCACTTGATCCAAGGAGTGGGCCACGGCCGTTTCCGCGCTGGCTTCCTTTCTGGCCCAGGCTTCGGGTTTGGGAAAGCCGAAGTCGGCCACCAATGTTTTCAGGTCGGCCCAAAGTGCTTCCAGGTTGATGCCCATGGGACAAATATCGGTGCAGCGGCGACAATCAGTGCAGATATGGCTGGCTTCCTGGATTTGAAGCAATTTTTGCTTCGACAATCTTCCGCCGCTCAGCAGGCGGCGAAAGGCCGCCAGCTTCTCCGATGGCAGGATGCCGGGGTTGGGAATTTCATTGTATGCCGCGGCCACGGAACAGCGGGTGGTGCATTCCCCGCAATGGGTGCAGGCATCCAGGGCCAATACTTTAAGGGTGGTCACGTTGGCCGGAAGACTTTTTTCTGCCTTCATGACTCCGGCGGCCATAAGGAAGAGCGGCGAGGCCACGATGTGGAAGAATTTGCTGAAGGGCAAATAGGCCAGGCCGGCAAAACAGGCGATGAGATGCAAATACCACAGCAGGGTAGGCGCATCGATTTGATCGAGAAGCGTGGCCGCCGGGAACAGGGCCCTGGAGGCGGGGTAACTGATAAAGGCCCATTGCGGACGGGAATGGCATTGCATGCAACTGGCTTGATGCAGCTCTTCTCCTTGTTGCAGCACGGCGGCATCAAACGGCGGTTTGAGTTCCGGGGCGGCCACGCCGTAGAATTGGACCCAGTAGGAGGCCAGCGCATTGAATTCATCGGTATCATCTTTGCTCAAGCTGGCATAGTCGGAGGCCATCATCTCGAAGCTGTTGAAAGAAGTAATTTTAACCGCTTCCAACACGATGCCCGAAATCATGATGATGGCCAGAATGAGGATGGCGTAATGGTCGACCCCCGTGGATTTGGGCCGGGCAGCCGACGAAAACCACCGGCGAAAAACCGCCATGGCCAATCCGACCAGAATCATCAAACTAAAGAGGTTGCGCAAAAACATGAAAGGATTGAGGGTCGAGTAGTAATCGGAGAAGAGATGCGGCGCGATAATCTTCTCCAGGCCATGCATCAGCAGCAAAAGCATGAAGCCGCCGTAGATCAGAATATGGGCCAGCCAGCGGCTGAACCTTTTTTTCAACAACCAGTGCTGCCAAAGCACATCGAGCAAAAAGACCTTCAACAGCACCAGCACTTTGGCGCTGAAAAGCGTTTTGAGGATTCCTTTGACCGCGGCCGCGATGCGCTGGGCCGTGGAAATCTGTCTTTCGCCGCGGCCGAGGCGGTGGCGAAACCAGCCCGTGATTTTGTAGAGTAAGCCTATCGAAAATATGGAGAGCGATGCGTAAAGAGAAATGGTGTAAAACATGGCGTGTTCCTTTTTCCTTGAGCCGGCAACGGGTTTAGGAGCTCATCGAGGGCGCCTCCACATGGAGCGGTCAGTGGCGAAATGGGGGGTGAGGGAGTCGCCACGACCCACAAGAGGGCGCCTGACGCCACATCCTTCTCAATCGTTTGATGGGCAATGAATGTGCCAAATGCCGGGTCACGCGGATAATCGCGCAACTTATTGTAATCAAGCTGTATTTGTCTTTGAAGGCATGTATGGGGTATGCGGACGGGGTAGTACTTCTGACAGGATTTTTTCCAGCTCGTAAAGTGACCTTACAAAAATATTTATCAGCCTGCTGGTGTTCTAATCCATTAGAAAATGGCCGATGGTTACGAGGGTGACCAAGGCAATCAGGGCATAGGGCTGAGTGTGAATTTGGTATATCCCTTTGCGTAGAAATTTCGGACTTAATTTGAATTTGAGAAGAATTCCTATCCCCATGATGATCACCAGGATAATGAAGCCCCATTCTGGCAAGGCCGTGGAGCGGCAGCAGGACGCCCCCCAGTGCCAAAGGAGGATAATGAACACCAGTGGATTGAGCCAGTAGTGAATGGGCATCAGCAGCTTTTTCTGAGAGCGGTTGAATTTCAGCAGCGCGGTTTTAATCCCGCTATCCAATGACTTGAATCGGTTGATCCACTTGATGAGCAGACTCAGGACGACCGTGAGGTTGGCCGCCGCCAGCAGCCAGGCCGCCATCTGTCCGGCTGTTTCATTGCCTTCATCGTCCTTCTGCCTGGAATGCGCTCTGTCCTGATCCTCGTTTTCGATATGGTGCCTTTGCCTGCTGTGATGTTCATCCGCCATGATGGCCTTGCCCATAGCGCCGCCGATGATCAGTATTCCCGCCACGAGAATCGAAATCTTTAAATACAGTGAGGTTTTCATAGGCATCCGCCTCCATGGTGAGAATCGATCTATATCCCTTTCGCTCATGGCCCATCAACCAAAATCGCTGAAGGCTCCTCAGGCCCTTTATTGGCTTGACAATAAATTGGGCTCAATTTATTTAGTACACAAAGGAATTCGCCATGAGTTATTCGGACTGCATCGTGTTTCTGTTGGCCAAGGCCTACCAGAAATCCCAGAGTCTGTTAAAAAGCCGGTTGAAACCGTTCGGCTTGACCCCTGTCCAGGCCTTGGTCCTGGAGGTGTTGATGGAGTCGGACGGTTTGACCGCTGGCGAGATCGGCAAGCGATTGATGTTGGACAATGCCACGCTTTCCGGTGTGCTGGAGCGTCTGGCCGAAGGCCAATGGGTCAATAAGCAGACCGACGCCGAAGACAAGCGGGTGCTGCGCATTTTTTTGTCGTCCATGGCGCGCGAGATGAAACCCCGTCTGGCCAGTGAGCGGGATGCCACCAACGAGGAGATCATGGCCGGTTTTTCCATGGAAGAGCGCATTGTGCTCAAGCGCTTGCTGCGGGATATTTTTGAAGTTCGAAATATTTAGTATGCGAATAAAAAGGGCTGTATAAACCATTTCAGTTGAGGTGATTTCAAAATGTTCCATCGGGCTCAAGATCAAGGCGGGGTGAGGTGGCCAACCGCGGACATACTCGAAGTATTTCGAGGATTGGTCACCTCGCCCCAACGCCGATATTGAGACCGAGGGGACGTTTTGAAATTGCCTCGCAAAAAAGGGGGAGCTATGCGAGATCCACTGTTCGAACCGATCGTCATCAACCGGATGGAAGTAAAAAACCGCATCTACATGCCGGCCATGCACATGGGCATGGGCGACAATTTCCAGGTGACTGACCGCCTGGTGGAATTTTACGCCGAACGCGCCAGGGGCGGGGCTGGCATGATCGTGGTGGGGTATGCCACGGTGGATGAATATTCGGGCAATATCCAGAACATCGGCGCCCACAAGGATGAATTCATCCCCGGTCTTGCCCGCCTGGCTGCCGCCATCAACGATAACGGCGCGCGTTCGGCCGTGCAGATCAATCACGCCGGGCGTTATAACTCCTCTTTTTTTCTCAACGGCAAGCCTCCGGTGGCCCCCTCGGCCGTTGCGTCGCGCATGACCCGGGAGACGCCCCGCGCCTTAACTATTGAAGAGATCCAGCAGACCATCGAAAGTTTTGCCCAGGCAGCTGTGCGGGTGAAGAAGGCCGGTTTCAGCGCCGTGGAAATCTTAAGCGGCACCGGCTATCTGATCAGCGAATTTCTCTCTCCGCTCACCAACAAACGCGAAGATGAATACGGCGGCGATTTGAACAACCGCATGCGTTTCGGCCTTGAGATCATGCAGGCCATCCGCCGCAAGGTGGGCGCGGAATTCCCGGTGATCGTGCGCATGAATGGCAATGATTTCATGCCCGGTGGCCAGGGCCGTCTGGAACTGCAATCCTATGCCAAGGCCCTGGTGGAACAGGCGGGCGTGGACGCCCTGTGCATCAACGTGGGCTGGCATGAGGCCCGCGTGCCCCAAATCGTAACTTCGGTGCCGCGCGGCGTTTACGCGTATCTCTCCAGGGGCATCAAGGAGCAGGTCAATGTGCCGGTGATCGCCAGCCATCGCATCAATGATCCCATGACCGCCCGGGATATGATCAGTGACGGCATGTGCGACATGGTGGCCATGGGCCGCAGTTTGATCGCCGATCCTTTTCTTCCCCAAAAATCCAAAAACGGACGTGAAGAAGAAATCGTCCATTGTGTGGCCTGCGCCCAGGGCTGCTTTGACAATCTGTTCAAACTCAAGGCCGTGGAGTGTTTATGCAATCCCAAAGCCGGACGGGAAGCAGAGACCCGCGCCGTGAAAGCCGCGGCTCCCAAACGGGTGATGGTAGTGGGCGGCGGCGCAGCCGGCATGAGCGCGGCCCTGGCCGCCGCCGAACGAGGCCACAGTGTGACGCTGTTCGAACAAAGCGATCATCTGGGGGGGCAATTGCTTCTGGCCGGCGCGCCTCCGGGCAGAGAAGAATTTGTTATCCTGGCCAAAGATCTGGCCAAGCAGGTGGCGGTGAGTCCGGTGACCGTGCGGCTGAAGAAAACCGTGGACGAAGCTTTGATTGACATTGAACACCCGGACGCGGTTATTGTGGCCACCGGCGCGGTGCCGTTGACGCCGCCTATTCCCGGCGCTGATCGGCCCCATGTGGTCCAGGCTTGGGATGTTTTGTTAAACAAAGTGCATGTGGGACGGCGAGTGGCCATTATCGGCGGCGGCGCCGTGGGCGTGGAAACCGCGCTGTTCCTGGCGGAGAAGGGCACCTTGTCCGGCGATGCCCTCAAGTTCCTGCTGATCAATCAGGCCGAAACCCCGGAAACCCTCTATGAGCTGGCCATCAAAGGCACCAAGGAGATCGTGATTATCGAGATGCTCGACGCCATCGGCAAAGACATCGGTCGCTCCACCAAATGGACCATGTTCCAGGATCTGGAGCGCAGCAATATCAAGCGCCTGACCGTGACCAAGGCCCTTGAAATTACTTCCGGCGGCCTGCGCGTCGAAGGCCCCAAGGGCGTCCAGGAGATCGCCGCCGATACCGTGGTCATGGCGGCCGGCGCCAAATCCCTCAACGCGCTGGCGGCCGTAGTGGAGAAAAAAGGCATCCCCTGCCAGACCGTGGGTGACGCCCGCAAGGTGGCCCAGGCCATTGATGCTATTCATCAGGGATTCAAGGCGGGGCAGTACGTATAGTTTGGCTGACTGGTTGGCTGGTTGATTCGTAATTCAACGATTCAACCAGCCAACGATTTTACGAAATTACTTCTTGCCCAGTTGGGCCGCGCCGCTCTTGGGAAGAGTCAGGGTAAAGGTTGAGCCTTTATCTACTTCCGACTGGACCTCGATGGTGCCGCCCAGTTTTTCCACATACTTCTTGACCATGGGCAGACCCAGGCCGCTGCCGCGGCTGCCTTTGGTAGTGTAGAACAGTTCGAAGATCTTGCCGAGCTTATCCTTGGCGATGCCGCACCCATTGTCGGCCACGCTGATTTTTAAATCCTGGTGCTCATCCACCGCGGTGGTGATGGTGATTTTGGCGCCTTCGCGATTTTTGACCGCATCAATGGCATTGACCGCCAAATTCACCAGCACCCGCTGAAACTGATTGCCGTCAATCATCCAGCAGGGGTTGGCCTCGCTCAGCTTCAACTCCAGCGCAATCCCTTTGCTGCTCAGGCTCTGCTCAAAGACGCGGCGGTTGGATTGAATGATATGGTTGATGAACATGGGCTGAAGCGACAGTTCATGGTCTCTGGCAAATTCCAGCATATTGGCCGCCAGATTGTTGATGCGCGTGAAGCTTTGCAGCACATGGGACCAGGTTTTATCGATCTGTTTATCCTTGAGCCCCTGGAGCTGCACGCCGAGCAGATCCACGGCGTTCTGGTTCAATGAGAGCAGATTCTTGATGCTGTGGGCCATATTGGTCATGGTCAAACCGATGGCGGCCATGCGTTCGTTCTGGATCAGTTCGTTTTGCAGACGGATATTCTCGATGCACAGCGCCAGCTCATTGGCCGCCGCGGCGGCAAAGGCCACATCCTGTAAACTGAAGGTGTTGAGAACGTCACGGCTGTCGATGTACAGCATGCCCAGCACTTGATCGTCCTTGAGCATGGGCACCACCACAATGGCATTGAGATTGTGGATGCGAATGGAATCGGAGTCCTGGAAGCGGGCATCTTCGGCGAGGTTCTGACTTGCCAGGGCCATTTTTTCGGTCAAGACCCAATCCACGATGGTGCGGCTGATGGGAAACGATTTTTGATCCGTTCCGGCCTCGCGCACTTTCACGGCACTGATTTCGAGGTCCGCCTCGGGGTTGGACCCCAGCAGCACGAGGGCCCGCTCGGCCCCTGGGATGGCTTGCAGGATCAGTTCCAGGCCGTTTCTAAGAACTTCATCAAGCACTTTGGTTTTTCTTAATTTTTCACTGAGCTGGTAGAGCAGCGACAGCCGCTGATGGGCCTGGGAAGAGCTGTCTCCATCCTCGTCCAAGGCGGCTTCCAGATGTCTGAAGATGCCTTTGGCCGCATCTTTGGCCCGCTGGGCCAACAGCTCCGAAGGGTCTAAATCGCCATCATGCAGCTTGATGGTATCGTGGGCCGCGAAGAAGGGCTTGGGTGCGCTCAGGTTCAATGATTCGGATTTCATCAGAAACAAAAAGGTGCGATGGCCAAAGGTGATTTTGTCGTGATGCTGGAGGTTCGCGGTTTTGATGCGTTGCCCATTGACAAAGGTGCGGTTGTGCTTGTCCAACTCGCTCAACAAATAGTGGCCATCTTTAAACACGATAAAGGCGTGCTGCTCAGCGATGGATTCGTGAGCAATCTGAATGGTGTTGGTGCTGTCGCTGCCGATGGTGGTCTGTCCCACACCGATGGGAAGCGGTTTGGCGAAAGATTCGGCCGGAAAAGGGATCAAGTAGGCTTCCGGGTGAGGTGGATGCTGCATGGTCATCCCGTATTCCCTCTAACATATATCCATTATTGATATTTTTCCCAAACCGTCCGGGTCGCCGGACGCCTCTCATCCTGACAGTTCATTATCCAGTGATACCATCTTGTTGTCAACATCGGCCGGATGGCGAAATACTTTATTAAATTCGAATGCTGCCGCACAATGCCATTTAGCTCATCCATGCCATCCGTGTTATCCGTGATAAAAAACGGACCACGGATAACACGGATGGCATGGATGAGGGAAGTTGATGAATTAAAATGGTTGTACTCTCCATGAGCTCCGCGGTTGTCCAGAATTTGAGCAGAACAATCGGCGGCATCATTACACAGGCTGTTATGGCAACATCGAGAAGCAGTAGTCCTCCGGCCGTGTGAGCTGAAGCCAGCGTTTGTGCAGGCGGGTCCAGGCAAAGCCGATCAATACCAGCTCTTCGGCCAGGTAGGCCATTTCATCCTGCCATTGAATCAATTGATCGCTCGACAGATCCGCGTCAATGAGGACGCCATCAAAGCCGCGGGATTCCAATTGTGCGATGCGCTTCAGTTCGGGCAGCTCCGGTTGTCGCCACCAGAAGATTTGACGTTGCATGGGGCCGGAAAACGCACGCTTTTTCCGATCCGCCACCACCGTGAAAAGAATGGCGCGGTTGCCGGGCTCGCGATACAGCAGGCGCAAATCATTATCGAGGTAATTGGGCCTGGCCAGCCGGGCGGCATTCAACAGTTGCCGCACATCGGGCAGGGCAGGGGGGGAGAAGAAAACCAACTCCAGGGGCGTGTAAGGATTGGCTTCCGTAAAAACAGGCAGGGCGGCCAAGACAGTTTCAAAGGTGGTCGAAGGCGGGATCAACAATTGATAAGGCTGGGTGACCTGCCGGGCCAGGGCCGACCAATGGGCGGCGCCCCGATCCTTATTCAGAACAATCTTATAGTTCAAGCGGGTTTGCGGCCACTGGACATTTATGTCCTGAGCGTTTTCAATATCGGTCCGCCGCTCGCTTTGATAAGTCAGATCCAGATCTGGCAAGGGGTAAAGGGCCACGTCAAAGCGCTCTTCGGCCAGGTCAAATGCTTCGATCATCTGCTGGGAAGTAAATCCGGGAGTAGAAATCACGGTGTAGGGCGGCTCTGGATCATAGGTCAATCCCAATGCTTTGTGGCGGCGCCGGAACTCGGTACCTGGAATGAGTGACAGCGGAAAGACTTGAATATCCTTATGCAGATCGTGTTCCACCACAAATTGGGTGGTGCGGTCAAAGCCGGCCGGATCATCGCCCGGCAATCCCACGATGAGATCCACGGCCGCGTCAACGCCCCGTTGGATCAAGCGCCGGGCGCCCTGGACAAAGCGCGCCAGGTCGGTTTTGCGGCGCATGGCCTTCAGGGCAGCGGGGTTGGTGCTTTGCAGTCCTACCTCCAGCCATTTGAAACCGGCCGCGGCCAGCAGATCCGCCAGTTCCTCATCCACGGCATCGGCGCGCATTTCGCTGATGAACGCCAATTGATGATCGCTGTTGAGCCGGGCAATCTCTTTCAACAGCGCTTTGAGACCCGGCCGGCTGTTTAAAGAGGGATCAAGGAAGTAAACCTCTTTCACGGGCTGCGATAGCGCCCATCGCACGCCGTCCAATACCAGGTGATCCTCCTTGAAGTTCAGCCGCGTATGGGATTTGTTGTAGTAGCAGTAGGCGCAGCGGTGCGGGCACCCGCGCATGGTTTCAAGGAGCATGGTGCCTTCCAGCTCGGGCGCCAGCGGCACTGTGAAATAAGGACTGGGAGCAGTGGTAAAATAATTTTCCAGCGGCAGGCGGCCATGACCCGGCAACCAGGCTTGAGGATCTTGCAGCAGTTGGGCAAACAGGGCTTCGCCTTCGCCATAGACGCGGAAATCAATGCAGTCCTCCTGAACCAGGGCATTGTCGGGCGTCACTTCGGGACCACCTGCGATAATGCGCGCCGGGTAAAGGTTTTTGATGCGGCGCGCCAACCAGAGGGTGCGCCGCACATTCCAGAGGTAGACCGTAAAGCCGATGATCTTTGGCCGATGCTGGTCAATGTAGGATAAAAGCGCGGCATCGCCCCAATATGAAGCCGCCGCCTGGGGCAAGATCTCCACCCGCGTATCCTTCAAATGTTCGGTGGCCTGTTTTAGGCAGGCCGCCCCAAACGGTATGTTGGCGGTCTGATGGCTGAAATTGAGTTGGGGCAGAGGGAGTTGAATGAGCAGGACATCGATCATGAATGGTTTCCACCAGTGGCAAAGGGTTGGCTTTTCTCTTTTTGTTTTGTATATCACTGAAATTAAAAGCAATCAATTTTTTTGGGGAGCAGATTTAAGCTCAAAATGCCAACTGTGGGAGGAATTTCAACATGGCAGCCAAAAACTGTGAAAATTGCGGCTTCAGAGCTCGCTATGACCACAACCCCAGATCGCTACTGGGCCGCCTGTGGCGCTGGCACGCCAACTGGTGCCCTGGGTGGAAGGGTTACCTACGGTCATTGACGCCGGATGAACGGGCGCGCTTGGTTGAACGCTACGCGCTGAAAAAGTTCAAGTGATTGAGAAGAAAAGAGAACAAGTGAATAGGATTCCGAGCGTCCGTGATCGCGTGAATGGATTTCGGTCGGCCTTGATCTGCCTGCTGGCGGGAATGCTTCTCGTGGCGTGCCAGCCAAAAGCGGTGATTCAGGGGCCACCTGATTCATCCACACAGCTAAACCATTCTGTGGCTGAAAAACCTTCCGCGCTGAAAGATGCTGAGCGGCCCATCAACGCGCCAAAGGTGGATCACAATTTACTGATTGCCGCGATCTTCCAGGAGACCAATATGCGGCGCCGTGAAAACGGCCTGGCACCATTGCGCCATGAGCCGCGCCTGGATGCGGCCGCCCGCCAGCATGCCGCCAGCATGGCCCAGCACAACTACCTGTCCCATACCGATCCCTATAACGCCAAATACCGCGCACCCAAGGAGCGCGCCCTTGAGGCCGGATTTCAGTTCCGTTTTCTGGCCGAAAACATCGCCACCCATTTTGCCATCCAATACCAATCGGGAACCCCCGTGTACCAGGTTCCGGCGGGCACAGGCTACAGCTATCAACCCAACGGCTCGCCGATTCTCAAACACACTTATCAATCGTTTGCTGCAACCCTGCTGGATCAATGGATGAACTCGCCGGGCCACCGCCAAAACATCCTCTCCGTCGAACCGGATCTCTTTGGCTCAGACTGCCGCCTGCGGTCGGAACAAGACGGCCTGGACAAGTTCTACTGCGTGCAGTTGTTCGGAAGGGCACTTGAATAGAATGGACCACTCAAGGCGAAGAAGGCAGGCTCAAATTACAAGCCATCGCAAAAAAGGCTTTTGGGATGGCTTTTAGTCAAGAATGTCTCAAAAGCCTCTAATCCGGAGCTGCTGTCCAGTGTCGGACCATCGGCCTTAAATCACAAGCGGGGTACTGTCCCCGCAGCGCTAAAATACATCTTCTACCCTATTTCACTTTCTCTACGGTTCGTGGGATGAGTTCGTATGGCCTACCGGAAAACTGTGTCCAAGATATCTCAAAATAATCTTTTGGCCCAAATTCTTTATTTTTAAATAGCTTGTAGTGGCCGGCTCGTATCACACGGACGAGCATTTTGCGCCATTTTCATAACGCAGTGATGCTACCGCTATTCCCAGAACTGAAACAGGGAGGCTCATTTTTCCTAGGACCAGCCCCATCAAAAGAAGGAGTCAACGCATGGACAGCCAGGAGCAGACGCTTTCGCGCTGGTGGCGCATCGGTGTGGTCGCAACGGTATTGATCGGCTTCACGATCCTGATACTGCTTTCATCACGAGCTTATAACGACAGCCCGCCGATTCCAGACACCATTGTCAATGCTGCCGGTCAGACTGTGCTTACGGGAGAAGAGATTCGGGCCGGCCAACGCGTCTTCTTAAGGTATGGGCTCATGGAAAACGGCACCATCTGGGGCCACGGCGCATACCTGGGGCCTGACTTTTCGGCTCAATATCTTCACACGCTGGCATTGGCCGCCGCAGACAGTTTGGCCCGCAAAACCTACGGCAGCACGCTGGAGACATTGGACGCTATCAAAAAGGAGGCGCTAAGCGCCGAAGTACAACGGCTGCTCAAACAGAACCGTTACGACCCGCAGAGCAAAACACTGCTGTTTACCGAACCTGAAGAAGCCTCCTATCACGAGCAGATCGGGCTGTGGAGCCGACATTTTTCACAACCGTCGATCAATGGGGGGCTGCCGGCCAAGTATATCACCAATCCCACGGAATTGGCGCAGTTGACGGCCTTCTTTGCCTGGTCGGCATGGGCCGCGGTAGTCAACCGCCCAGGGCTCGATTACTCCTATACCAGCAATTTCCCCTATGAACCGCTGGTGGGCAATCGACCCACCCAGGCCGCACTGCTCTGGAGCGCCTTGAGCCTGATTGCACTGCTGGGCGCAACCGCCTTCGTTTTGTTTATCTTTGGCAAATTCAGCTACCTTGGCTGGAAAACAGACGCCCAAACGCTGCAGGCGATCATGGTGCCAGGCCAGGCCAGCCCCGGGCAACGCGCCACGCTGAAATACTTTGTCATCGTGGCCCTGCTCTTCCTGGCCCAGGTACTGGTGGGTGGAGCGATGGCGCACAACCGCGCCGAGCCGGGCACTTTTTATGGCTTCGACTTGTATGCATTGCTGCCGACAACGGTATTGCGCACCTGGCATTTGCAGCTGGCCATTTTCTGGGTCGCCACTTCGTTTATCGCCGGTGGCCTGGTGTTGGCCGCCGCCATGGGCCAGCGCGAGCCCAAAGGTCAGACCCAGGGCATCCATTTATTATTTTGGGCCTTGTTTGTGTTGGTGGCTGGCAGTTTGTTCGGTGAACTGCTGGGCGTACGGCAAATGTTGGGCAGCCTTTGGAGCTGGCTCGGCCATCAGGGCTGGGAGTACCTTGATCTGGGGCGCGCCTGGCAGGTGATCCTGGTGGTGGGATTGGTCGTCTGGATGGTGCTGCTGGTCCGGTTCGTCAAACCGGCTTACCAGAACAGGTCGCACCGGGAGCTGGCCGTCCTTTTTACCATCGCCGCGGGCGTGATCCCGGTGTTCTATCTTCCGGCTTTCTTTTTTGGCAGCAACACCAATTTTACGGTGGTGGACACCTGGCGCTTCTGGATCATTCACCTGTGGGTGGAGGGATTCTTCGAGCTGTTTGTCACCACCATGGTGGCCGTGACTTTTTTTCAACTGGGCCTGGTGTCGCGCATCACCGCCACACGCATTATCTACCTGGATGCCATTCTGTTTCTGGGCAGCGGCGTGGTGGGAACCGGTCACCATTGGTATTGGACCGGCCAATCCCATCTCAATATGGCGTTATCCGCAATATTTTCCGCCATGGAGGTGGTGCCCCTGACGCTGTTGACTCTGGATGCCTGGGACTTTATCAAATTGACCCGGGGGGATGAAAATGGCTCCAAGCCACCGAAAGCCCTGGCCCACAAGTGGACCTTTTACTTTCTGATGGCCGTTGGATTCTGGAATTTCGTCGGCGCCGGCATTTTCGGATTTTTAATCAACCTGCCGATCGTCAGCTATTATGAGATCGGCACTGTTCTGACGCCCAACCACGGCCACGCCGCCATGATGGGGGTTTTCGGCATGGAGGCCGTGGCCCTGATGGTGCTGGGTTTCCGCCAGGCGCTCAGTGATGCCCAATGGGTAACTCCTGAGAAGTATATCCGCGTCTCTTTCTGGGGATTGAATATCGGCCTGCTCCTGATGATCCTGGGCAATCTTTTCCCCGGCGGCGTCTTGCAACTCTACGATGTGCTGAAGAATGGCTATTGGCACGCCCGCAGCGCGGCCTATCTTGATCAGGGGTTTGTGCGCGCCATCGAATGGGCGCGTTTGCCCGGTGACGTAGTGTTTATCTGCCTGGGCGTAATCCCGCTCGTGATCGCGGCCCTGATCACTTATAAAAACGCACGCCGGCCAACGGAGGCCCAATCTTCTACCAGAGTGGCGACCTGACGAAGTCAAAAGCACATAAAACGCCAAGCCAATGTTCTTTGCGGATAAGAGGTGGCTGATGAGAAAAGCCCGTAAATGGTCTGCCTTTGTTTTGCCGGTGATGGGGTTTGCAATGCTGGCGGCACTTGGCGCCTGTGTTAAGAGCCAGGTGAATACCGATAGCCACGGCTGGGCGGTGAAAGGCTATGATGTGGTCGCCTATTTCACCCAGGGCAAACCCACCAGGGGAGCCGACCAATACACCTACCAGTGGCAGAGTAAATACATCCACGGGACTGCGCTTGACTCTTGCTCTATCATAACGGCTCAAGGACAGACGTGATAGCCATCATTTTACTTCTCTACCATCCGGCAAACGGAAACGCTTGCCGTCCGTGAAGGTGAACTGTGCGCCTTTAATATAGAGCGTCACCTTGCCGCCGCCCAGCACTTGCCACCGTTCAAGATTCGAATCGCTGACCATGCCGGTCTCCTCATCGATGCCAATGAGTGTCGCTTGGGGGAGCTCCTTTTGCAGCAGCGGGGCCCAGAGCTGGCCAAAGGTGTTGTGATGTGGCAGCACGCAGCAGTTGGCAATGGCGCCCAGCCCGGGAACGATCTCTTTGACCTGCGGGTCGAACAAATGTGAGCACACCACCATGGCCCCGGCACTGCTGCCGGCCAACACCGAGCCGCGCGCCAGGGACGAGCGGATCGCCGCCCAGGCAACGCTGTCGCGCAGGGTTTGGGCCAGGTAGCCTGGAAAGCCGCCCAGTAGATAAATCAGGCGCGCGCGCTCCAACGATGCGGCGACCTCCGATTCCTGGGCGCTGATCCGGTCGATCAAAGGTGAAACCGTCACATTGCGAGCTCCCAGAGACTCGAACCAGCGCCGGCCATTCTCACCGGCTTGCTGGTGGTTGGCGTCCGGTGCGGCCGCGGCCGCAATGATCACCACCGGCGCATCCATGCCGCCGCAAAGTTCCAGAGCGCGCAAATCGGACCAGCGCATCTGCCCCTTGAATTCGTTACCGCCTTGCAGCACCACATAGCCCATCTGCATGCCCCAGAAAGCATTTAGTGTATACGGATAGGTATATATGTCTGGAGAAAAGTCAAGGTGGACCGGGCCGCAGCGCTGTCAGCGGAACCTGGCCCACAACGGGACCTTCGATACCAAGAAGGCGTATAGCAGGCCACCATTGTTTTAGCGTGAGGGGGACCCTGTTTCAGGTGTCATGTCGTCTAAAAAGCATCACATCCTTGATATCCACCACTGCTTCAAATAACGATCGCAAGACATCCACATAATCTGTCTGTGCCGCGGCCGGCACTTCATTGATGAGTTGGATGCGGACACTCCTGATTGGCAGCACCCGCCGGGTGAACAGATGATTGAAGAAGCTAAAATAGTTTTCTATTCAATGCCACCTTCTCCCACCGCGCGGGCCACGACCGCGGCGCAGACTTTGTCCGCCAGGTGGGCGGCCAGAAAGGTGCCCCGGCTGACCTGGCCCACGCCATGACCGGCGCGGCCGATGCGCTGGACCGCTTCGGCCACGGACCAGGGGGCTTGCGCCAGAATCACTTCGTCCAACTCGCCGATATCGATGCCCAGCTCCAGCGAGCCGGTGGCCAGGATAGCCTTGAGGGCCCCGGCCTTGAGATTGCGTTCGACTTCGGTGCGGATCTCTTTGGAGAGTGAGCCGTGATGGGCGTAGGCCAGCAGGGTTTGCTGGTCGCGGTTGATCAGGAAGGTGAGTTTTTCGCACAATCGCCGGCTGTTGGTGAAGACCAGGGTGGCGCGGTTGGCTTGCAGGCGGGCGCCAATGGCTTGGGCAAAGGCAGCCCAGAAGTCGTTGGGGTCGCGCGGGCTTTTGGGCACACCGGGCACGCACACGCTGATGTTGTATTGCTTGGCGGCCGCTGGCGCCTGAATCAAGACCCGGCGCGCTTGATACGCAGCTTGGCCCGCGGGGCCGCCCTTCATCTGAAAACCGCCCACGAAGGCCGCCGCCGCTGCCAAAGGCTGGATTGTGGCCGAAAGGGCGATGCGCTGGAACTCACCGCTCAGGCGCACCAGCCGCTCAATGCTGCCCATCAGCAGCGTGCCGCGCCGGCTGGGCAGCACGGCATGAATTTCATCGAGAATCACGGTGCGCAGATGGCCCAGGATGGTCCGGCCGCTGGTGGAGCTGAGGAGCAGATGCACGCTTTCCGGGGTGGTGATCAGGATTTCCGGCGGTCGGCGGATCATCTGACGGCGTTCGGAAGCGGGCGTGTCGCCGCTGCGGGTGAGCACGCGGATCTCGGGAAAAGGTTGGCTGGCGTGGACGAAGATCTCCCGCAACTCGGCCAGGGGAGACAAGAGATTGCGCTGGATATCGTTGTTCAGGGCTTTGAGGGGCGAGACATACAACACCTGGGTGCGGCCGATTTCCCAATGGCCGTCGATCCATTGGTGGATGGCCCACAGAAAGGCGGCCATGGTCTTGCCGCTGCCGGTAGGGGCCGTGATGAGCAGATGGTCGCCGCGGGCAATGGCCGGCCAGGCTTCAATCTGGATGGGCGTGGGCGCGCCGTAGCGCAGCCGGAACCATTCGGCCACCAGGGGAACGAACAGGGATAGGGGCTCTGCGGTCATGCTTTTGGGTAGCATTGAATTTGGGCGGCGGCAAGGGGATGGTTCGGGTAACATCGTTGATTGGTTGATTCGTTGATTGGTGGGTTGATTGGGAGCCTGGATTGTGCGTGGTTTTGTCTGCTGGTATAAGCCAGTCCATGTCTACTACCTCAAAGATCATTCCTCAACTTGAGGTCCATTGGGGCGAGCCCCGGAGCACCAAAGCGGTCCGCTGGCCCTTGACCCTGCGGGCAGGATACAAACCGCCCGCGCCGGGCATTGTAGAGATCGGCCCGGCCGGGCGGAGATAGTGTGGTAGAACTTCGGCGTTGGCTAGGATAGTACATTGAGAGAAGAACAACCCGAATCATTTCCGAAAAGAAAAATGGCGGTCCGCGACGCGCTGCCGAGTGCTCATAACCGCCGGGTGTAGGTTATTTCCATCATCTTTTGTTCTTTGTCGCTTTTGTCCGTGATGTACATTTCAAACAGGTGAGTGTCTTCATCCATGATTTTGGTCACCGAACGCCACTTGACCGGTCCGCGGGCAGGGTCCTCGGTGCGGCACTCCATGACGATGGTCTGGGGGTCTTTGGTGGCAACTCCTTCGAAATAGAAAATGCCGGTGCTCATGGAATCGAGCCAGACCGATACATATCTCTTCTTGAAGTTGTCATAACCGGTAATGCCAATGCCTGTGAAGGCGGCTCCCATCATGTCGCCCTTGAATTTCTGATGAAGAAAGCGCCCGTCGAGCAGCATTTTCTGTTCGCACTCGCCCTTGGATGTCACAGGTGGCTTGCCGGGTTCGAACCATGAGACCGTATTGGTATCCCATATCCCTGCCATGCGCGCCAGCACCTTATGCGACGTCCCTGGTACGGCCAACTTCTGATATACTTCCATTCCCTCTTTTCTTTTGCTTTTCTCGGACATCATACACCTCCTTTGGAAGGCCCGGCTTTGATATCACTGCTTAGAGAAGTGATCATATGTTGTGCCAGTGATTCGCAGCCGGTTTTTGTCAAGGAGGATACTGGCCGAGGTAAATCATTACCATGGGGGCTATGCCGTATATGGCCTGGTTTGTTCATGTACGCGGCAGGCGCGCGGCCGGCTGTTGGGCCCAAGGGATTTGGAATAGAGATGACCTGAGGTAATCGGGATGATGGGTGCGTGGCCGCTTTCGGAAAAGAAAATCACGACAGAAGCGGCCTTTTTACTTAGGAGTGTTGGGCCGTGATATGGGGCATTGGCCGTATAGCTCTGGCGATTTATACCGACATGCCCTTTATACCGACTTCAACCCGGCATTTGAAAATTATCGATTCATTAGTTCAGGATGCGGGCAGATTCAGCACCAGCTCAAAGAAGCTGCCCAATGATTTGCGGATTTTGGCGACCGTGATGAATTGTGTTCCCTGGGGAACGCCCCAATCCGCACAGATCATGGCCTTAACGTTCGGTTGATGCTCTGATTCGAGGGCCATGACCACGCCTACCACTTCGTATGTCCTGCCGCCGTGGTCTTGATCCATATCGACCAGCGGCCCGGTTACCAGCGCCGCCGGACGGATATCCGGTGTTTGGTCATCGCGGACGATATTAAAAAAATGCTCGGTGCGGATCTCGCGAATCGCAAAGTCATCGGGCTGCACCGGTTGAGCTTCCGCATTCTTCGAGGTCATCGTCAAGGCGCAATAGGGCAGGTAAATATTGACCGCCGCCCAATCCAAGGCCCGGCCGTTTTGGAAATAAAGCTTATTGCGCTCCGCCGGGACCTGGAGCGGCTTTTCAAGAATCAATCTGGACCCGGCCGGTATCTCAAAATAAACAGAGTTTTCATTGGGTTGGCCGTTAATGTAAGGGGCGGGGCATCCGACCAACCCGGCGCAAATCATGATAATCAGAAGATATTTCATACGATCAAACCTTTCGGCGGGCGCAGCCGATCCCCGGCGCGCCCGCTGGACCGCTTACTAAGCAGCCGACTTCCATAGTTGGCCTTTAATGCCCAACACTGGCGATAAAACAACCCCCGCCGCCACCACCTCCGGCATCATCTTCGGCCGGATTATCTTGGGCCGGGGTGACTATTTTGGCGGCTTCGAAATGGGCATCGGTAATGTAACCAGGACCCGAATTATAGGCGTAGACCCGCACCCAGGGATAGACGCCCAGGAGATAGTCGTTGGCCTCATTGGCCAGATCATATTGCAGTCCGACATCCTTCCAGCCATTGGCGTTCAGGGGAATGTTGTAGATGATAAAAGGGCCTCCCGAAGTGGTGCGGTCCAACTGACGGTTCCAGGTGTGGTTGACATCCATGTACATGGTGCGGCTGCCGTCGATGTTATCGCCGCTGATGGTGAAATGAACGCCGGCCACCGAGATCATATTCCCATTGTTGTTATATTCCACCGAGCCAACCAGGATGCCTTTAGTGAAATCGACACCGTCTTCATTGGCTATGGCGGAAATGGCCGCCAACTGGGCATCCGCCTCACTCTTCAGGATGGGTGAGAGCTCCAGGCTGGCCAGGTCGCCCACCGGGGGGCCGGGGGTCTTTAGATTCAGAACCTCCAGAAAGGGGGAACAACTGGTGACGAAAGCGCCGTATGCCTGGGTAGTGGCGTCCGTGCCGGCGACTCTGATTTGAATGATATTGGAGGGATCGCCGGCGCCCTCGTCTGTGTCCACTTGAATGCTCAGCGCAAAGAGCCCGTCTGACGATGTGGTGATGGAGGCGGCGGTGCTCTCCTTCTGGGTATTAGGGTCAAACTTCACAGCGCTGACCTGGGCGCCCTCCACCGGGGTATCTTCGGAATCCCCCGGCAGCATAATTCGACCTGAAATTTGAATGTTGCTGGGAGCGGCATGGGCTGTGGCAACGGCCATTATTGAGGATAGAACGAACCAAAGAACTAAACTCACCAACCTTTTTACGCGCATGTTCTGTCTCATGGTGCCCTCCTTTTCCAGTGCAGTTCATCTCAAGTCCATGTATCGACGACAGCGGGCGTTTTCCCGCAGGTGAATATCAACTTTCCGGGAGGACCTTGGCTGGTGCTGTGTGACGGATTCGGCGGATGTGGGTGGTCTGGGCTGACACGGCCCGGGCGACCCGACCGCGTTTATTCCTTTCATGCCCCATGCAGTAAAATGGAGGTTCTTTTTACTACACTCTCGGCTGGAAAGTCACGCGGAAAGTAAAAAAGGCGGGAGTAGTTGTCAGCCACCGACGATGCGGCCAGTGCTTATCCATACCGTTGAGATAGAGTATTTTATTCCCGATCAAAACAGGAGGAATGATAAGTTTGCGAACCCCAAGTTATCTATTCAGTAGAAAGGGCCATCGCATTCTCCTCCTCATGCTTAACGGCGGGCTTGGATGTCCCGGCAAACCGGCACTGGGGCTGCGGCGTGGCGATATCCACCTTGGTCATGACGATCTGCCAAACCTGGATGCTTCTGGCCCGGAAGGCGCCGGCGCAGGTGAGCAGATAGTATTCCCACATGCGCTTAAAGGTTGAATCGTACTTCTTCTGGAGGCGCGGCCAGGCTTGCTGGAAGCGGGTATTCCAGGCCAACAGGGTTTTGTCGTAGTGGGGACCCAGATTGTGCCAATCTTCCATCATAAAAAGTCCTTCCATGGCCCTGCTGAGCTGAAGCGGGCTGGGTAGTACACTGTTGTGGAAGATGTATTTGCAAATCCAGGGATCGCAGTTGCGCATGGAGCGGTTGCCGCCGATGGTATGCAGCAGAAAAATGCCATCATCTTCCAAGCAGCGGTGGGCCACCTTCATGAAAGCGCGGTAGTTTTTATGGCCGACATGCTCGAACATGCCCACCGAGACAATTTTATCAAAACGATCCTCGACGGCCCGGTAGTCACATTCTTTTACGATCACCGGCAGTCCTTTACAAATATTGCGGGCATGGACGAGCTGTTCCTGGGAAATATTCACGGCAGTGACCTCGCAATGGAAATTTTCGGCGGCGTATTTGGCCAATCCACCCCAGCCGCAGCCGATATCCAACAATCGCTCCCCCTTGGCCAGATTCAATTTGCGGCAAATGAGCTCCAGCTTGTTTTGCTGGGCTTGATCCAGATCATCCGTACCGTCAAAATAGCCGCAACTGTATTGGTTGTATTCATCCAGAAAGGAGAAAAACAGGTCGTTGCCGAGGTCGTAGTGGTGATGAACCGACTTGCGGGAGCGCCCCCTGCGCTGAAGGTTGAACAGCAGGCTCGCCAATAACCGCAGCTGGTCGCGCAGGTTGAGTTCGACTTTGCTCTCGATCCCACTGGAGAGCAGCCGGTAGATCATGACATCGAGTTGGCGGCAGTCCCACCAACGCTTCATGTAGGCTTCGCCCAGCCCAAGTGTTTTTTGGCGCAGCACCTGTTTGAAAAAACGCTCATCGTGGACCTGGATATCCCAGGGAGCCACACCATTGATGGTGATGCCGGCCGGGGCCAACAAATCTTCAAGGAATTGTCTGGTATTTTTCATGGGCACCTCCTTGTGGGATTGATGACGAGGTGGTTGGTGTTGAGGTCTTATCAAATCCAGGATGCCTGCCGCTTGATCTTATTCATGGAGAGTAAGAAGAGAAATCAACCCGGCGCTGGTTCAACAGCAGTCTGGAAGCCTATTTGGATCGGTGGTGTTGGATCTATTTCATTGCGTGGCGCATTAGATGGAACGCATGGTTCGTAATGGAAAAAGCGGGCGGAACGAGCGATTTACGTGTTTGCCACGGATATAGTTCACTTTAATAGGAGATGATATTTGAATGCAAGAGGATACTCCGCAAAGGAAAAGGCTTTTAAAAACCACCGATGCAATTTCCCTGGCAAGCCGAGTGCCGTCAGGCCTGCAAAAACTATAGCTAGTCCGGCCAACGTGGAGCTGCGGATGGTCCTTGTAGTGCTTCTCAACTGGCACAGCAATTGCTGCTACGCAATGGGCCGAATTCAGGGATCAGGTGGTTTTCGACCCAATTGGCTGTAACGATTCACGATTGCAAATGCACGGGCTGTGTCGGAAATATGAAGCTCTTTGATCGGGATGACTATCGGTACTCGTTTTTTGACGGTATGTGCGCAAATGTCTACGCCAATCTCACCGGCGGCGCTTTTTTAACCGGCTTTGCGCTCTCTTTGGGGATGAATGATCTGATGATCGGCGTGCTGCTGGCCATCCCTTTCATCGTCACTCTTTTTCAAATTCCGGGTTCTTACTTCATTTGCCGCAAAGGCCGGCGTAAAAGCCTTGCCTATTGGACAGCCACCATCTCCAGGCTGCTGTGGCTGCCTCTGCTGGTGATCGGGTTGCTGCCCTTTGAATCAAGCGGTTGGCATCCCTTCCTGGTACTGGCTTGTTTTCTGGTTTTGCAGGCTTTCTCCTCGGTCAGTTATATCGCTTGGATTTCCTGGACTTCGGATCTTGTTCCGGATGAGATCCGCGGCACTTTTTTTGGTGTTCGCAACATGCTGTGCGGTGCCGCCGGCATTGCCTCGGTTTTGATCTTTGGCAACCTGCTCGACATCCTTAAAGCCGACTTCGGTCGCACCACGCTTATCTTTGGGGTGCCCTTCGGATGTGCCGTTATCTTCGGCTTGATGAGTTCCCATTTTTTGAAGCGCATACCCGATGTTTTAGAAGCGCGGTTTGACTGCAAGAGTTTTTGGCAGGAGCTCCTGGGCCCCTTCAGGGATCAAATTTTCCGCCGCTATTTGGTTTTCGCCCTTTGCTGGAATTTTTCAGTGCATATGGCTACCCCCTTTTTTTTCCTCTATTTCCTGAGGGAACTTAAGTACAGCTATGGTTTTATCGCCATGCTGACCACCATTGCGGCGCTGGTTGACCTCTTCGCCGTGAGATTCTGGGGGACCATTTCCGACCGGGTTAAAAACAAGGCGGTCATCCAACTGACCGGTTGGGGTGTGGCGTTCTTGCCGGCCTTGTGGGCGCTGGTAAGGCCCCAGGACCTGCTTTTGCCCATAGTAATCCAGGTTCTCAGCGGCGGTTTCTGGGCCGGCGTCGGGCTGTGCACCAGCAACCTGCAGCTCAGAATCTCACCCCAGCAAGGCCGGGTGTGGTTCTTGTCCGTCTACAGTATTACGGCCGGTCTCGGGGGCGCCGTGGCACCCATTGCCGGCGGGCTCATCCTCAGTGTCCTGAATCACTATGCGCCGACCCAAACCAATGGCGGCGCCCTTTCGTTGCATTACATTTTTATAGCATCCTCATTGTTGCGAATACTGAGCATGCTGGTATTGCAATTTGTGCGCGAACCCCAGGAGAAAAATCTCCGGCAGCTGTTCCAGGCTCTTTTTGGTTTCCAGCGGTCGAAGTTGGCGGTATTGCAGCATGCACCAGCGGCGGCCGTTCCCAAAGTCAGCCTTTTCATGCGCGCCTTTAAAAGGCCGATGGCCCGACAGCAGGTTTAATTATTCCGCTTACAGCATGAATCCAGGATTTTAAGAGACAGCCTCTCCGAAAGCGCGCCGCTGGATAGGAAGTATTTGCTCGCGGCTGGCATAACGGCAAGAGCGCCCCAAAGCCAACACTGGAGCTATGCGGTGCTGCGTCGCGATTAATGCCATTGGGCCGGCGCCCACCTCGGCTTGACCCGCCCCAGGCTCTTTGTTATTCCAGATTCACCGTTTTCGCGGTTACCCCATGCTCTCATCGAAACGCAGAAAGGACAACCCATGGTCAAGAACAAATCTAAAGCGCTGTTCGAGCGCGCCCAGCAATTGATTCCCGGCGGCGTCAACAGCCCAGTGCGCGCCTGCCGCGCGGTGGGCACGGATCCTCTGTTTATCTCCCGCGCCGACGGCTGTCGGATATATGATGCCGACGGCAATGGATATATTGATTACATCGGCTCATGGGGCCCGATGATCCTGGGCCATCGTCACCCGGCCGTGGTTGAAGCGCTGGCGCGCGCATTGGAGCTGGGGACCTCGTACGGCGCACCCACGGAACTGGAGGTGGAACTGGCCCAAATGGTGGTCGAGGCTGTGCCGTCGGTGGAGATGGTGCGCATGGTGAATTCAGGCACCGAAGCCACCATGAGCGCCATCCGTCTGGCCCGGGGCGCCACTGGCCGCGACATGTTCGTCAAGTTCGACGGTTGCTATCATGGCCATACCGACAGCTTGTTGGTCAGCGCGGGTTCCGGGGTAGCCACGCTGGCTATCGCCGGCAGTCCTGGCGTGCCCCAAGCATTCGTGGATCATACTTTGTCCATCCCCTATAATGACTTGCCGGCGCTGGAAAAAGTGATGGCAGAAAAGGGCACGCGCATTGCCGCCGTGATCATTGAGCCGGTGGCCGGCAACATGGGGCTCGTGGCGCCGGTTGAAGGCTATTTGCAAGCCTTGCGCAAGCTGTGTGACCAGCACGGCGTGTTGTTGATTTTTGATGAAGTGATGACCGGCTTCAGGGTGGCTTATGGTGGCGCTCAGGAATTGTATGGCATCAAGCCCGATCTTTCATGCTTCGGCAAAATTATCGGCGGCGGACTTCCAGTGGGTGCTTATGGCGGCCGGCGGGACTTGATGTCCCAGATCGCTCCCCAGGGTCCAATCTACCAGGCTGGTACGCTTTCGGGCAACCCGCTGGCCATGGCGGCCGGTCTTGCCACCCTTAAGGAATTGCGCCAGCCAGGCTTCTATGAAAAACTGGACCAAGCGTCAGATCGGCTTTTACGGGGATTGGCCCAGGCCGCCCAGCAGGCCGGCCTCCCTGTGGCGACGGCCAGGGTCGGCTCCATGCTCGGTCTTTTCTTCGCCTCTCATCCCGTGCACAGCTTCGCCGATGCCAAGCGTAGCAACCTTGGCCGCTTTTCCAAATACTACCAGCAGATGCTGGACCGCGGTGTCTACCTGGCGCCTTCCCAATTCGAAGCCTTTTTTGTGTCGGCGGCCCACGATCCCAATGCCATCGATGCCACCATCCAAGCAGCAGGCGAGATTTTCAGGAAGCTTGTATAGGGCTGAAAAAAGCGACGCCCGGCCAAGCCGGGCGTCCGTGCGAATGAGTCTGGGGGGGGATAACTAAAACCTGTATTTACACACAAACCAGGGCGCCAGCAGAGGAGTGGTATTTTCCGTTGTGCCTCTGATGGGGTTTACGTTGAGGTCCTCGAGTTCATACCAAAGCCACTGTAAATCAATTTGGATCGCATACCGGTCGGTCAACTGGAAGCCACCAATCTCCTCGCTTTCAAGATCGCTGAAAGAAAAGGCGTACTCCTTGCTGACATTGTTCGGGCCTTTGATGTGGATATGAGCCACGCGCGGTGGGGAATTCAACATCGCACAGCTGTTCAAGAGCCAAACCACTATGAAGGCGATCAGTATGAGCCCAGGCAATCGCATAGCATCGTCTCGTCCCCAGCATATAAAGATCTACTTCTATCCCATCCAAGAAGAATTTGCATCGTGGAGCGGAATAAGGCGCAATCCGCTTTTGGGGTCCGGCAGCGATCAATCCAAAATATAGTTCGTGGGGTTCACCGGAATACCGTTGAGCCGCACTTCGTAATGTAGGTGTGGCCCGGTGCTGCGGCCGGTGGTGCCCATCAGCGCCATGGCTTCGCCGCGTTTGACGCGGTCCCCTTTTTTCTTCAGGATTTTCACCAAGTGGCCATAGCGGGTCAGCATGCCATACCCATGATCCAAGCTGATCATGTTGCCCATGAGCCCCCCGTTATCCGCAAATGTAATAACGCCATCGGCTGGAGCGATAATTGGTGTGCCTTCCCGATTGGCGATGTCCATGCCTTTGTGAAGTTCACGCCGCCCGGTAAATGGGGATATCCGGTAGCCGAATTCCGAAGAAATCCACCCCATGGTGGGCCGCAAGGATGGGGTGGCGGCTAACAGGTTACGCTTGTCTTTAAGTGATGAAAGAAGGGTTTCAAAGCTTTTTTGCTGCAAGGCTGTACCTTGATTGATCTGGCCGATCTGCTCATGCATTTGGCGGATGAGGCGATCATGATCTTCTTGCAGTGGAATGCTCGTATCCAGATCTTCCGGCATTGAACCACCGACCGCGAACAGGGAGGCCTGGTCGTCTTTGTGTTCGAGGTTGGCCATGATACGGACTTTTTGCTCAAATTGGCTGAGCGTGACCAAATTCGCTTTCAGCTCATTGATACTTTGAGCGAATGAGTTGATTTGGCGACGTTGATCCTCAATGCCCGCCTGCTGGTTTTGCAGTTGGTTGCGGATGTCGGCGTTCTCCGTGACGCTCTGATAGAGCCGGCTGTAATGGTAAGCGCCCGCACCTATGACCGACAGGGCCATGAACGCCATGAGGGAAACCAGCCAGATGAAGCGTTTGGAGATCAATGTCTCGCGAACTGGGCTTCCTTTGTCATCGATAACGAGGATGGTGTAATGTTTGCGCATGGTCTTAGTCATCAGTTGGGTTATGGTTTTGTCTAATAGCGTTATCCTTTATTGAACAGCTAATGGACCGCCTGGGCGCTGGCCACAATGGCCAGCTCGACGCGATGATGCCCTTGAAAACGCCCCTGCCGTTCATCCACGATCCGGCTGATGCGTGTATTATGGACCGCTGTTTTTATTGAGCTGCTATCGCTCATATATGTCATCGGCATAATGCAGCCGACCTTTAGCTGGGGCAGCAGTTCCGAGTTGTCCTTGACCAGCAGGAATACGCAATTTCCCTGGGACCTCCACAACTTAAACTGGTAAATGGGGTGTTGGCTGTTATTCAGCACAAATTCCACCCTCTGATAGTTGGCCTGAAATGGCTTGGACACTGGACGAAAACTGTTTTGTTCTCTCTGTGGCACCATCACCGGTAAAATCTCCCTTATTAATTATTTTGATCGTGGTGCAGGTACTTTGTTTTGATCGTGATGCAGGTACTTTGTTCTTTTTCCCCGCTGGGGTAAACTGCAAAACAAATGCCATTAATTAGTTGATCGGCATTTGCGTTACCGGCTTTAGTGATAATGGCCCTTTTGGCCCTGGACCAATATTAGACCCAGCGAAGGTTTGCGCTGAGTCAGGTCATGGCTCAAATAAATTTAGATCAAAATTCAGGGGAGCGAAAAAGGCAGGAGTAATGGGATGTTATTATAAATGTTGACATTTTTTGGCAGTTGCAATGCCGTTGAACGTCAGCGAATTGTTAGGCGCTGCTCGAATCCAATCGGCTGACGGAAGGCTACTCATCGGGTTTGCCCAGAGGCAAACCCGATCTGCTATACGAAAGTGCAACCCCCGGCTTTTGATGGTGGATAGAAGCCGGGATTTGGGATTGTGGTGGGGCTAGAGTCCCTGAATATCGAACTTGGAGATCAGCCGGGAGAGGTAAGTGCGCTGGATGGCCATCACCTTGGCGGCTTTGCTGCGGTTGCCCCCACTGCTTTTCAAGTTGAGAATAATAAAAGCCTTTTTGAATTGGTTCAACGCTTCGTCCAGGGTGAGCCCCACCTGCATACCCGGATAGCTGCTTCGGCTGGCGGCTATGGGCAGGTCTTCGGGCAGAATCTCCTTGCCATTGCCCATGACCACGGCGCGCTCTATGGCGTTGCGCAATTCGCGGATATTGCCCGGCCAGTCATATTGCACCATCTTTTCCATGGCCGCTTTGGAGATCACCAGGTTGGGGTTGATGGTCTCCTCCTTGAAGACAGTCAGGAAATGCTGGGAAAGCAGGGGAATGTCCTCTTTGCGCTCACGCAGTGTGGGCATATTGATTTGAACGACGTTGAGACGGTAGTAAAGATCTTCGCGGAAGCGACCTTCAGCCACTTCAATGTCCAGCTTTTTGTTGGTGGCTGAAAGCACGCGCACATCCACCGATATGGGAATATTGCCGCCCACCCGGTAAAAGTTGCCCTCTTGCAGTACCCGCAGCAGTTTTGCTTGCATGCCGGGGGTCATCTCACCGATTTCATCCAGAAAGATTGTGCCTTCGTGGGCCACTTCAAATTTGCCAACCTTGCGGTTGACGGCGCCGGTAAATGCTCCCTTCTCATGGCCGAAAAGCTCGTCTTCCAATAAGGTTTCCGGCATGGCAGCGCAATTCAGCACCACCAGGGGTTTGTTCTTACGCGGCCCGGCGCGGTGAATGAGCCGCGCCAGCAGCTCTTTTCCAGTGCCGCTTTCGCCGAGGATCAGCGCGCTGGCTTTGGAGTTGGCGACCTTCAATCCATCGGTAATGACCTTTTCCAAGGCAGGACTCTTGCCGATGATTTCATGACGCAGCTCCAATTCTTCCTTCAGTCCCTGAATCTCGCGTTTGACCTCCTGGAAATTCTGGGCGTGCCCCAGCGCCAGGGCTGCCAGGGAAGCAAATTCTTCCAGCAATTGCATGTCGCTATGATTCAGAGGACTGCCGTCTTCCTTGTCGATGATCTGCATCACGCCGATGATGGCCTCACCGCGCTTAAGGGGAACACAGGCAATGGATTGGGTTTCAAATTGGATCGATTCGCTGATTTCCTTGAACCAGCGCGGGTCTTTTTTGACATCCTCGATCAATTGGGATTGGCCAGTTTGGGCCACGTGACCGGCGATTCCCTGGCCCATTTTGATGCGGTATTCTTTGACCTCTTTGCGTTTTTCACCAGTGGCCACCTGGAAATAGAGGGTATTGGTTTTGCGGTCCAACAGCAGCAAAGAAGCGGCTTTGGCTTGCATGACCCGCGCGGCGGAGGCAATGATCAGCTCCAGAAGTTTATCCAGGTCTTGTACAGAGGAGACCCAGGAGGAAATCTCTTTCAGATGCGTGATCAAAGCCGCATCGCTGGATGATATTTTTTGGGGCATTTTTATCTCGAATCGGACGAATGTGGATTAGGGTTCTTGTTCCATTCAGATACCGGCCAAGGAATGTCGCCGCGTATGAAATTGAATACAACGTATAATAATCTACACCCTGGGCAGTGTCAATCCAGCCTGACCGACATTCCTGCCCAACTCTTGAGGTTTGGGTAGACATCCATTATGGTTGGAGCAATTCAATTCCGCTAATCATGAATAAAGGAATCGATCCATGACCGAACCATCGGAAAGTCTGAACATAGAAACCGTCCGCCATGTTCATCTCATTGCCATCTGCGGCACCGCCATGGGCGCTTTGGCCTGCATGCTCCAAGAGCTGGGCTACACCGTGACCGGCTCGGACCAGCATGTCTATCCACCCATGAGCGATTTTTTACGGGCCAAAGGCATTCAGATCTTCGAAGGCTTTTCGGAAAAGCATTTGGCGTCGCGGCCTGACCTGGTAGTGGTGGGCAACGCCGTATCCAAGACCAACCCCGAAGCCCAGGCCATGCAGGCCATGGAGCTGCCATATTGCTCCATGCCTCAAGCGATCAACCGTTTTGCCGCCGCCGGTAAAAAGCAAATCGTGATTACCGGTACGCACGGTAAAACTACTACTTCCTCCTTCATCGCCTGGATGCTGCAATGCGCGGGTTTGGATCCTTCCTTTTTGATCGGCGGTATCTTGGCCGATTTTCAGAGCAACTACAAGGTTGGGCAGGGAGACTGGATCGTCTTGGAAGGTGATGAGTACGACACGGCTTATTTTGACAAAGGCCCCAAATTTCTCCATTACACTCCGGAAGTGGCCGTTCTCACCAGTGTGGAATTCGATCATGCGGATATTTTTACGGACTTGGCCCATGTAAAACAGGCCTTTGGCCGTTTTCTGGAGCGCATCCCACCCCACGCCTTGCTGGTGGCGTGTGACGGCGATGCCAATATCACCGAGCTTCGCCCCTTATGCCGGAGCCATGTGACGCTCTACGGCCGTGAGACCGCATCCGATTGGGCGCTGGGGGAAGTGAAGGTCGATGCGCCTTTCACCTTCTTTGAAGTAAAGTATAAAGGCCGGCTTTTGGGGCAATTTAAAACCCGCATGATCGGCCATCATAATTTGAGCAACCTGTTGTCAGGTATTGCGGTCGGCCACCATCTTCAAATTGATGAAGCCCATATCCGCAGTGCATTGGAAAGTTTCAGGGGGGTCAAACGGCGTCAGGAAGTTCGCGGCGTAAAAAACGGCATCGTGGTCATCGACGACTTTGCCCATCACCCTACGGCGGTTAAGGTTACCCTTGAGGCGGTCAAATCGTTTTATGGTCCGCGGCGCGTGGTGGCTGTTTTTGAACCGCGCACCAACTCCAGTCGGCGCAATGTGTTTCAGGGGATCTATCCGTCCAGCTTTGATGTCGCCGATGAAATATGCATCCGTCAGGCCCCCTTGCTGGAAAAGATCCCCGAGGGCCAGCGCTTTTCATCTCAAAAACTCGTAGAAGATTTGCGTGCGGCCGGCAAGAACGCTCATTTCTTCCCGGACACGGACGCCATTATCCATTTCCTGTGTCAGCAAGCACGGTCCGGAGATGTGTTGCTGATCATGTCCAATGGTGGCTTTGACAATATCCATGCCCGCTTGCTGGAGGCGTTATAATTCTCCAGGGAATCGAGCCGGTCACGGGGAAGGGGGGAGGTCCGTGAAAGGGGAAATTCTCAAACATCTGAGCCAATCATCCACGGCGCTTTCCGGCGAACGCCTCAGCGATCTTATCGGGGTATCCAGGGTAGCCGTCTGGAAACACATCCGGCAATTGCAGGAACTCGGTTATCAAATCGAGGCCATGCCCAAAGGCTATCGGCTGCTGGCCGCGCCGGACACGCCCTTTGCGTGGGCCTTTGGCGACCGGGCCGAAAGGGTGCACTATTTCCCGGAGCTGGGATCGACCATGGATCAAGCCATGACCTTAGCCCGCGGTGGTTGCCCCGACTTTACGGTGGTGGTCGCCGACCGGCAGACCAAGGGCCGCGGCCGGCTGCAGCGGACCTGGCAATCAATTCAGGGCGGTCTTTACTTCACCATGGTGTTGCGCCCCAAAATCCCCACGGCTGACAGCGCCCTGATCAATCTGGCGGCGGCCGTGGATATGGCGGCGACCCTTGAGGACCTCTACGGCATTCGCGCCCAATTGAAATGGCCCAATGATGTACTGGTCGAGAACCGCAAACTATGTGGCATTTTATCCCAAATGGCCGCGGAACCGGATCGCATCGAATTTGTCAACCTGGGCATCGGGGTTAATGTGCACAACGACACGCGTGATGTCGAGCCTCCGGCGATCTCAGTGGCCGAAATCACAAATCGGCCCGTCTCTCGGACCGTCATTTTATCCACTTTCTGGGATCGGTTGGAACAGCGCTTGAGCCAGGGCGGGTTGGGTCATGTGATCGGTCAGTGGAAGGAGCGGGCCATGACTTTAGGCCGATCCGTTAAAGTCCAGACCTTGACCGAATCTTTTGAAGGCCGGGCCGTGGACTTGGAATCCAAAGGGGGATTGATTCTGGAAATGGGTGATGGGTCCCTCAAAACAGTGGTCTACGGGGATTGCTTCCATCAGGAAGTGTGACCGTGTGAAATGTTTTAATTTCTTGTTGACAAAGCCAACCGCGGTCTGTAAAAAGCCATTTTTTGTTTGGGGGCCGTTAACTCAGGAGGTAGAGTATCTGCCTTTTAAGCAGAGAGTCGTTGGTTCGAGTCCAACACGGCCCACCAGCTTAGAGTGGGGATTGAGTTTAGTCCCCAATGTCTGCCCGGCCCAGGACATCCCGCATTCCATGCGGGACGACAGGGGTTGAGGCGGGCAGGGAGCAAAGAGATAAACTTGGCATTGAGTTCCGTCCCCATCGTCTAGCCCGGCCCAGGACACCGGCCTTTCACGCCGGCGACAGGGGTTCGAATCCCCTTGGGGACGCCAATATACAGAAGAGAAGGGTTGCCAGTGCGGCAGCCCTTCTCGTTTTTCGAGCCCGGATCAGGACATCCCGCATATCATGCGGGACGACAGGGGTTCGAATCCCCTTGGGGACGCCAATATACAGAAGAGAAGGGTTGCCCGAATCGGCAACCCTTTTCAGTAATTTCCGGTTAAGTTTTTGCATTAACGCTTTGTAGGGCTTGTTCTTTTACATATTCTCGGCTTTCATCGACGTCCATTGGCCAACCTCGCAGTTCGTTTTCGATCTGAGTGCGCAATTGTC
>JAKALP010000054.1 GCA_021824175.1 Deltaproteobacteria bacterium | reverse complement strand
GCATAGGTGGGAAGGCTTGAATAAGGCCCGTTGTTTGCCAAATTGTCGGTGATCAAAAACTTTCAAACTTCAATATCAATTCGGCTGAAAACAGCAGCTTTTTTTGATGGGAGGTTGGTAAATAACAGGTAATCGAGCAAGCCAAGCGTACTGACCTGGTCGCCCTGGTCAAAGCCAAGGGCATTGAACTAAAGAAAAACGGCAAAGGTTACTTCGGCCTTTGTCCCTTCCACGCCGACAAAAACCCATCGCTTTCAATCAATCCAACTAAGAACCTTTGGCAGTGCTTCGGCTGCGGTGCGGCAGGTGATGCCATCCGCTTTGTGGAGCTATTCGACCAGGTAGACTTCAAGGAAGCGGTCAAGCGCTTAAGTGACAACGGTTTTAAAGAATCGGCCCCAAAGCCGCCGCCCGAAGAATCGCCCAAGGGCTTATCCGTCAAAGAGCGTAAACTTCTGGCCCGCGTGGTGGCCCATTACCAGCACGCGCTTGGCCAAGACAACCGGGGCGTAAGCTACCTCAAACAGGAGCGGGGCATCACCGACCACCAATCCTTGAAAGAGTTCGGGGCAGGCTATGCCAACGGCACCCTTTTAGAAATCATCCCCGAAGATGAAGAGATCATAAAGACGCTGAAAAAGATCGGTATCCTAAACGCCAAGGGCCACGAAGTCTTTTACAACTGCGTGGTGTTCCCGCTGTACAGCGCCAACGGGGCTATTGAAAATCTCTACGGCCGCAACATTGAAGACGAAGCGGGCGTAACCCACTTATACCTTCCCGGCCCCCGGTCCGGCCTGGTCAATCGCCAGGCGGTGGCCCGGTCCCAAAGCATTATCCTTACCGAATCCATCATCGATGCCCTGACCTTGTACGATCAGGGCTTTAAAAACGTAATCCCGATTTACGGCGTCAACGGTCTGATTGATGACCATCTGAACCTGATGCACAAAAGAATCAAGACCGCCTATCTCGTGTTCGACGCAGACGACGCAGGCCTCCGGGCCGTTGACGCCGTATCCTTGCGGTTAAAAGAAAAAGGGATCACCGCTTACTCCGTCACCCTCCCGGTCAAGGACGTAAACATCTACTTTAAACGCCACACGCCCGAAGAGTTTGAATCCCTGCTCAAGGCCGCCAATCCTGCAAGTTTAGAGCAATCCGAAAAGGTCAGTAAACGTGGGCAAGAGCTGTACAAAGAGACCGAGCACGGCTTTATCGTGGGCTACGGCGGCCGTCAGTATGAAGTCAAGGGGATCCAGCGGGCGGCCACACAGCTTAAAGTGACGCTCAAGGCCTCGGTGGATGTATCGAGCAACAAGCCCTTTGAACTGACCACCATTGATCTTTACTCTTCAAGGTCAAGAATATGGTTTGCAAAGCTTTGCGCCGATCTGTTCGGAGCTGACGAAGCGTTGGTCAAGGAAGATGTGGGCAAACTGTTGGCCCTGGTGGAATCCTTTAAGCCCAAGACCCAAGACAACACGCCCAACGAGCCCACCAAAGAGGAAAAGGCCCAGGCGTTAAAGCTGCTCAAAAATCCCGATATGTTCACCGAGATCCTTGCCGACTTAGAAACCATCGGCGTTACCGGTGAGCACACCAACAAGCTGGTGGGTTATCTGGCCGCCGTATCCAGAAAGCTCGATGAACCCCTGTCCGTGTTGATCCAGAGCCGCAGCGCCGCCGGAAAGTCCACCCTTCAAGATGCCGTGTTGTCTTTGGTGCCCGAAGAAGATTTTGTCAAATACACCCGTATTACCGACCAGGCCCTTTTTTATAAAGAAGAAGACTCCTTGGTAAACAAGATCCTGGCCATTGAAGAAGAGGTGGGCATGGGTGGGGCGGCCTACTCGATCCGCAATATCCAAAGCTCTAAAAAGATCACGGTTGCGGCCACGGGCAAGGACCAATCCACCGGCAAGATGAAGACCGAGGAATACACCGTCAAAGGCCCGGTGGCCGTGATGATCACCACCACGGCCGCAGAGCTTGAAGGCGAAACCGCATCCCGTTTTTTGTTTTTAACCATCGACGAATCCACCAAGATGACCGAAGCCATCCATCAAATGCAACGCCAGGCCGAAACCTTGGAAGGGTTGGTCAAAAAGAAGCGATCCGAACACATCATCAAAAAGCACCACACCGCCCAACGCATGCTAAAACCCTTGGCCGTGGTCAATCCCTTTAGTCAGTATCTGGCCTATCCCAATCACAGCATCAGAACCCGCAGGGACCATAAAAAGTATTTGGGTCTGATCCGTGTAATTGCCTACCTGTACCAGTATCAACGAACTGTTAAGAACGTTGAGGTTGAGGGAAAGCCGGTTCAGTACATTGAAGTGACCTTGGAAGACATTGATCGGGCCAACCGCTTAGCCAACGAGGTCCTGGGCCAATGCCTGGACGAGTTGGCCCCACCGTCCCGAACCCTTTTGACCGGCATTTACAACATGGTCAAGCAAATGGTCGATAAGAGTAAATGCCCCATGGACGAGGTCTATTTTAGCCGCCGACAGATCAGAGAACACACCGGCTGGACCGATTGGCAGATCAGAGCCCACATTAAACAACTTGAAGATCTTGAATACCTGTATGCCCGTATCGGCTCCAGGGGCAAGGAATACGCCTATGCCTTGAACTACAAGGGCCAGGGCATTGAGGGCGGCAAGTGCTATCTGAACTTAACGCCGGTGGAAGAGATCAAGAAACTGATGGGGCTTCGACAAGCTACGCCCTCACAAGTGGGGCTTCGTCACGCCCATGGCATGACTACGGCCCCACACGTCAGCAAGTAAACTACGAGGGTCAAAGCACTTACTTCGAGGCAATGTGAGCAACTACGAGGGGGCTACGAGATCCGGCCATTTGTACTTATCTGTTTGAAAATAAAGAAAACAGTCAACAACGTGGTGGCGGGAAGCAAGAAAGAGCGGGGGCAGAGAGGGACGAGTCAATGCAAGTGGGCGTAACGGTAGCAGAGTTCAAACTTCATCTGAAAGCCAAAGGCTATGCCGCGGCCACCATCGCATCTTACGGCAAAGGCCTTGCTCAGTTCCGCGATTATCTTCAATCGCGTGATATGGACGATCTGAGGCGGGTTACGGCCAAGGTTATTGAAGAATACCGATCAACGGTCATGGCCGAACCCATTGCCGCCGAAAGCAAAGCCTTGAAGATCCGGCCGGTCAAGCGGCTATTTGAATGGCTGATCAAATCCCATAAGCTGTTGATCAACCCGTGTGAAGGCCTTGTGGAGACCTGCCGCACCCGGCGCAAAATCGCCACGGTGTTGACCGTGGATGAAGTCAACGCCTTGCTCAAGCAACCCAACCTGTCTTTAAGAACCGGCATCCGGGACCGGGCTATATTGGAGCTGTTCTACTCAACAGGGATCAGGCTTGACGAGTTGTTGGGCCTTGAAGTCTATCACATTGACCTTGCCGACGGTGTGCTATTTATCCGCAAAGCCAAAGGCGGCCGTCAGCGGGCCGTGCCCATGGGCAAGACGGCCGCAGCTTATTTGAAAGAGTATCTGGAAAAGATCCGGCCATACTATGCCCGCAAGAACCCCAGGCAGCGCCGCCTGTTTATCAACCACTTCGGCCTTGCCATGAGCAAAGGCAGCATACGGCAGATGATGCGCACCTGCCGGCTGGGTGCAGGCATCAAGAAGCCCGTATCGCCGCACACCCTGCGCCGCAGTTGCGCAACCCACATGCTGCAAAACGGTGCCGACATCCGCTACATCCAAAAGCTGTTGGGTCACAAGGAGCTTAAGACCACGCAGCAATACACCAAGGTTGTGCCCGTTGACCTGAAAAAGACCCATGTTGCCACCCACCCGGGAAACAAAAAGAAAAAGGACGAAGACCATTGAAAACCGCTCAACTGATACCGGCCTACATTGAATATCTTCGCGGCTGCGGCCGTTCGCCCTTTACCATCAAGGGTATCCGTTCCAGTCTGAAAAATTTTATCCGGTTCCTGGAAAGCGAAAACCTCACCGACCTTGAAGAGCTGACCAGCCAGGCCCTTGAAGAGTACAGAGCGGACCTTGCTTTTTCTTTAACCGCCAAGGGAACCCCGTTAGGAAGACAGACCCAAATCCAGATCCTTTGCAACGTCAAGGGCTTTACCGCCTTTTTGAAAGCCAGGGATTACCTGCTCCAGGATCCGGCAGAAGGCCTGACCGTACCCAAGCAGCCCCAGCGCTTGCCCAAGGCGATCCTGACTGCCAAAGAGGTTGAAAAGCTGCTGAATGCGCCGGATATGCGCACAAGCAGAGGCTACCGCAACCGCATTATCCTGGAAATCCTCTATGACACCGGAATACGCCGGGCCGAAGTCTCCGAGATCAAGCTGGCCGACCTGGATCTGAACGGCGGTTACATCCGCATTACCGGCAAGGGCGACAAGGACAGGGTGGTGCCGGTCAGTGCCCGCGTGTGCGAGCTGATCCAAAACTATCTTCTCTTTGTCCGCCCTGAGTTCATCCACGACAAGGACCCCGGCCATCTGGTCTTAAACCGTTGGGGCCAACGCCTTGACCCTAACGGCGTATGGGCCGTGGTGCATCGCAGCGTTGCGCTTGCCGGGATCAAGAAAACCATATCCACCCACACCCTGCGCCACTCGTGCGCAACGCACATGCTAAAAAACGGTGCACCCGTGCGCCACATCCAGGAGATGCTCGGCCACGCCAGCATCAACACCACCCAAATCTACACCCGCGTGACCATCAACGATCTAAAGCAAGTCCACTCCCAATATCACCCATCCGAGCAATCCAAATAAAAGGCATTCTGCCGATTAGATTTAGGCGGTTAAAGAAAAAGGAATCCCTTTTCTTTAACCGCCAAATAATGTCTTGATATCTAAGGGGAATCGAACTAAGCTAAGACCATCCTTAAAACGGCACCATCAGCGCTCTTTGACATGAAAACCGAACCCATACCCCTTAAAAAACAGCTCTTTAGGGGGTGACTTCGTATCTAGGAATTTAGCACAAAATACTACGACTCCGAAGTAAACCTGTACTACTATGGGTACAGATACTACTTTCCGCAGCTTGGACGGTGGATTAATAGAGATCCAATTGAAGAAAAAGGTGGAACAAATTTATACGAATTCGTTAATAATAACACCATACGTTTATATGACATTTTAGGACTGAAAAATCAGCTGTGCGCTGATGAGATGTGCCAATGGCGAAAGAAACTACTAGATGAAGCTACTGCGGAAAGGGATAGAATTTCAGATAAGCTTGGTAGAGAATTAATGGATACCAGACTTGAGGACGCATTCAGAACCGCTGATGAATACCACAAGATGGTTCTCGCAAATCAAGAACATTTCCCTGAGAACGAGTTGATGAATGCCGCAATAAAAGCTTGGAACGCCGAAGTTGCCGTACGCAGGAATTTGCATGAAAAAGCCCAATTGGCAATAGCCTTGCTAAAGGCTATGAAACAGGAAAAAGAATACGCTATTTATTATGCAGAGTGTTACAATAAATATAGCTGCAATTGTGAAAATATCTACTGTAGAAAGCTTGGTGGGGTCATCGGTGTGGGACTTGACGTGGTAAGTATAAGTTTGGTTATTTCAGGTGCTGGTGCTCTTCCAGGAGCAGTTACGACCGGCCTATCTATTGCCAATAATGTAATTTATGGAATTGTATGTGACAAAGTAAAATCGCCAGTGCTTTCGAGTGTACTAAATGCTGGAAGTTACTATGCAACAACAAAAGCGATTGTATCAAAGGCTCCAGTAGCCGGTCCAGCTATTGGGCTTACACTTACTACTATTGATATAGTTCTTACCGCCGGTGATACCTTTATGCCTGGAAAATAGCGCTAACAAGGAACCCAGTTTTATGGTTGAAAAGATTTTTTTAATCCTAAGCTTTTTAGTGTTATTTGGTGGTGGAGTCATAACGATAATTACAAGATCTTTTATTTTTAAAAGTGGAGCAATTGCATCTCCGACCCAAGCCGTCACAGTTGGCTATTTGTTAATCGCGAGCAGTATGCTTGTATTGTTTTTGTTTTATATCAGATTTATTAAAAAGTGAGGAAGAACGGGAAAGGGGTCACGTCGGCCGTTGACTCTTGTTCCCCTAAAAGACTGATAGACGGCGGTTTACGGAGTTCAAATTTCTTCGTCAACCGCCGTTTTTGTTCTTAAACGAAGCATGGTGGAAGGTGAGGGGAGAAGGGTTTTTTAGATGTTGAAAGGAAGGAGTCTATTGTATTTGCCAGCATCTAAAAAACTTAAAAAACCTTGCGCCTTCAAGGGTGAACGAAAAAAGGTAATGGGGGCGCTAACCGGTGAGGTAGACAAGGTGCCTTCGAGTTTTTCAACTGAGGATTTAGTTTCAAACCTTATACACTTTTACGCTGTTGTTGAAAATGCAACTGGTGAATATCTATCTACTAAATACGCTGGAAGATTTCTTGATAACAATACTGATGAAAAGGTCATCTCGAAAGCGATATGGCTATTTTCTTTGAAACCTCAAAAAGGGGCGGCTAAATGGCAGCCAGAATATTTTGATAGTCAACAATTTTTGGCAACAAATTTCGGTTTACCTAATCCAATGGCTTGCTCGGAAAGATTCGGCATTGAGTATGCTAGACTAGCACAAGAAAGGCTTAGCTATTACGCAAATAAATTTGGACCACCGACATTTCCTTCATATTTTCAGAAATATACCCCAACGAGCGATGGGTATCTGTCAACAACTAAAACAAATAAATCGCTATTTTAATCGCGATCATAAGAGCTCAAATGATATGAAAAGAAACAAAATTAAAATACTATATTTCTTTATTCCATTATTAGTTTTTCTATTCTCTTTGGTTTATGTGCTATTATTGTTCGGTGATTCAACCGTGACGGAATTTAGGTATGATAATGATCATATAATAAAGGTTAAGTCTTCAGGCTCTTGGGAAGTAAGTGTACCTATATATTTCCAAGTCGTCGAAAAGAAATTCTTCTTAGAATTTACTTTGTTAGAATCAAGTCCATTTTATTATGCTTCTCCAGAATATTTAACAATGAAGACTTTCGATTTGCGAATTTTTAAGCTTGATAATGGGTTGGTTTATTTCCAAGTTTCAGATAGACCTGATGAAGTGTTAGGGATTGCCGATATGAATAATATGATCATTTACCCTCCCATTGGCATTAAAAGCGAAAAATATTATGCTGACATAAAAAAAGCTTTCTTGGAAATAATAAAGAGCGTAAATAATAAAAATTTGGTGCTCCGCCGTTAAACAGCACCTCGCGAATTCCGGGGACACCTTGAATTCGGAGACACCTTACTTATCTTTTATCTTTGGTCCAGGTTTTTTGGGCGTGAGTCACTCGCTGGCACCATGATGAGGCCACGGGTTTACTGCAATCCAAGGAGTACGCCGACGGCAGTCAAATCAATTATACATATACTTCCGGCAACAAACTGCGCACCCGCACCTGGGCGCGCCAAGCCGGCGGCCGGCCCCTGGTGACCACCTATGGCTACGATCCAGCCACCGGCGAGCTGACCGGCATCGACTACTCCGACACTACTGCCGACATCGGCTTTGTCTACGACCGCCTGGGCCGCCAGCATCAGATCACCGATGCCGTGGGCAGCCGCACCTTTGCCTACAACGATCATCTGCAATTGGAATCCGAATCCATCACCGGGCTCTACAGCCAGGTCATCGCGCGCACCTACGAAACCACCGGCGTGCCCGGCCGGGCCACCGGCTTGAACCTGGGCGCCGATTACGGCGTCACCTACGGCTACCAGTCCGCCACCGGCCGCTTCGAAACCCTGGCCTGGAACATCGCCGGCCGCACCGATACGGCCACCTATGCCTATGCGCCGGACAGCGATCTGCTGCAGCAGTTGAGCACCACCAGCGGCCGCCGCACCACCTATGCGTACGAGCCCCAAAGAAACCTCAAGACCCAGGTGCAAAACCGCTTCAATACCCAGCTCATCTCCCAGTACGACTACCGCTACGACGAAGTCGGACGGCGCACCTCGGCGGCCAACAGCGGCACGGCCTTTACCCAGGCTGCTTTTAGCGCCTACGGCTACAACGACCGCTCCGAGCTGACCAGCGCCCAGCGCTACCTGGGAGCAGACATCGCCAACACCACCCAGCCCGTGCCCGCCGAGCAGCGCGGCTACCTCTACGATCCCATCGGCAACCGCACCCAGGCCCAGGCTGAGGCCGCGATCACCACTTACGCCCCGGCCAATGCCGTCAACCAGTACACCGCCATCACCACCAACAGCGCGGTCTATACGCCTTCCTACGATCCGGACGGCAACCTGCAAAACGCGCCCAACGGCCTGCGCTACACCTACGATGCCGAAAACCGCCTGATCGAAGCCGCGCCCCAGAGCCCGGCCAGTGGCGACATCCGCGTGCAGTTTGTCTACGACTACATGGGCCGCAGAGTTAAAAAATCGGTCTCCACCTTTTCTTCCGGCTCCTGGCTCCTGACTTCTGAATCCCTGTTCCTGTACGACGGCTGGAACCTGATCAAGAAGACCACCACCCCGGCCGGCGGAACGTCCGTTGACAAATACTTCGTCTGGGGCTTAGACTTAAGTCAGTCTTTGCAAGGTGCAGGCGGCGTAGGCGGGCTGCTGGCCTCCGTTCAGGGTTCTTTGACATACAACTACTTCTTTGATGCCAATGGGAATGTGGGGCAGGTTGTGGAGGCCGGAAACGGTTCGGTTGCCGCTCATTACGAGTATGACCCGTATGGAAACGAATTGCGGGCCGTTGGGCTTTTGGCTGGGGAGAATGAGTATCGGTTTAGTACGAGGTACTACGACAGCGAAGTAAAACTGT
Source organism: Deltaproteobacteria bacterium (assembly GCA_021824175.1). Taxonomy (GTDB): domain Bacteria; phylum Desulfobacterota; class Desulfobacteria; order Desulfobacterales; family Desulfosarcinaceae; genus Desulfatitalea. The sequence continues at coordinate 3,872 of JAKALP010000054.1, read as the reverse complement.
ACTACTATGGGTACCGCTATTACTCTCCGGAGCTTGGTAGGTGGATCAATCGGGATCCCATCAGGGAATTTGGGGGCTTGAACCTATATTTGTTTAACCGGAATAATTCGATTAATCTATTTGATTTATATGGGTTAAAAGAAATCAATGGTTTGGAAATAATTAAAGAATTTTGTCAATGCGAAGAAAAAATTAAAGAAGAAATTGAATGGATGGAAAAGGTTAAAAATAGTTACAAGACATGCTATGAATCAAAAGTCGCTGATGGAAAACCGAAATGTAAGAAAGGCAATGAACTTAATGATTGCGTGATTAATAAATTGTCTACAGAAGAAAATGCCAAGCCTGAAATAGGTGCAACAACAGATTCTGAGGGAAATATTACTTACCTAAAGAAATCTTCAGGGCCATGTGGAGCGATTGGTGATAAAATGATGGATTTGCATGAAAATGTGCATAAACGTGACACTTTGGCACTGCTAAAAGAAAAAGGGGTATATTTGGAGAAAGAAAAATCCTATGGTCATACTTTTGATTCATTAGTAGTTTGGCAATCCGCGAAATACACAATTGAAACCGAAAATAGGGCTTACGATGCTTCGTTAAACTTTTTAAAGGCTGTTTTAAAGGAGCTTCGTGTTATTTGTTGTGAAGACAAAAAAGAGATGGACGAATTTATACCTTAATGGGAATTGCTATGCTTTTTCGATTTTATATATCAGTGCTTTTAGCGACAGGGTTGATATTGCACTCAATGTCGTTTGTCGCGGATTTGTCTTTTGCTGACGGCATCAATCTGAGTAACAATAAAAAGTTGACTTTGCAGATTGTTGGGAAGATCAAGGATGTCGGTGTGATAGAAGGTGGAAAGGTAAAATTTCCATTAAGCCATTGGTGGGTAGATGTAGTCGTAGAAGATATTTTGGTAAATGAAAATGATACCGTTATTAATAAGAATGATGTTGTTAAGTTGTTAGTCCATAGTATTTTTGATACTTTTGGAGAAGAAAAAGATAAGCTGATTGGGAAAAGTTATAGATTCATTTATTATGATCAATTTTATCCTGTTTATGCTGGTGACTTAAAAATATTGAACCCAGAAGGAACAAAAGATGTGTGGGGATTGCCCGTTAAGTAATACGGGACAGGTCAGGAGCGAATTCCGGGGGCGAATTCCGGGGACACCTTACTGAATTACTTGTGATTTGTCAAAATCCTATCGTACCTTTTGCCGAGTTAGCGGTCGTAGAATTTAGGGCTGTTTTTACCGGTTTACCGAATTAAAGTGGTATTTTCGAGAAGATCTTCCAAAGTGCAACGGCAATTGGGCAATCGCTAATACTATCTTTTATTCAGGGTGCTTTTTACAATGAAAGAGGCAAGCAGCAAAAACTGCTTGCCTCCGGGGCGTTATTAGGCAAATGCCCGGACCTGGCGTTTGATTTTGTCGGCTCTCTGCATGGCTTTCCAAAGATCATATTGGGCCTGCTGGGTGATCCAGCTTTCGGCGCTGCCGCCGAAGGCCACTGACAGGCGGATTGCCATTTCGGGCGATATCCCCCGACGGCCATTTAGCAACTCGGACAACGCGGTGCGGGACACGCCCAGACCTTTAGCTGCTTCCGTAATGGACAAACTCAATGGCTCTATGCAAAGTTGCCGGACTACTTCTCCGGGGTGCGGTGGGTTATACATAACCATATGAAATCTCCTTAATGGTAATCTAAGTAATCGACATCTATGGCGTCGCCGCTTTCAAACCGAAAGATAACGCGCCAATTGCCGGACACCCTGACAGCCCAAAAACCTTTCAGGGAACCTTTCAGGGGATGTAACCCAAGACCAGGCAGGTTCATATCCTCTTGGGTTGAGCTCGCATCCAGCCTTGCCAAGATGAGTCGTAGCCGAGCGGTATGTTCCGGGTTCACCCCTTGTTTACTTCCCTTCTCAAAGAGTTGCTTGAGCCCTTTATGTTTGAAACTCTTGATCATGTAATATAGTGTAACCCGTACCGTTACGCAAGTCAATCGTTGGATTGCACCGACCCGGCCAAAACCATCGACTACCCGGACGCTGCCATCGACGCCCAGAGCGTGACCGTGGGCGGATTGCTGACCTCCAGCCGCACCAAGAGCGGCGTGACCACCACCTTTGGCTATGACAGCCTCGGCCGCCGCACCTCGGTCACCGACCCGCGCACCGGCACCGTCACCACCCATTACGACAGCCTGGGCCAGGTGGAGTGGATCGAAGACGCGGCCCACCATCGCACCAGCTTCGGCTACGATCCGGCCACCGGCCGCAAGATCAGCGAAACCAACGCCCAGGCCAAAGTCACCCGTTTTGCGTACAACGATCAGGGCCAGGTGACCCACACCTGGGGCGATGGGCCGTACCCCGTCGCCTACAGCTATGATGCCTACGGCCGCATGGCCACCATGACCACCTCCCGCACCGAGGCCGGTGTGACGGCCGCCGCGGCGTGCATTAATCGAGCGGGCCTTTTACGCCCTCGAAATTCTCCGAGGCCACGTGAGGCTATATCATGGTGGCCCTCAGGTCAGGCTCATGAGCTCCTGGATGGTTCTGATGGTGCCGCATTCGAGCAATTGAGTAGCAAAATTGTGTCGCAACCATGGGTTCTATGCAGGACTGCAATGGTGTCGCCATCGGCTACGCCGATAACCTTGGCGCTATAGGCCAGAGCAGGGGAGGGGAGAAACAGAAAAAAGATGATGATCCAAGCAGGGATCAGACTTGTGGTTAATTCTTCATGCTCGATTTTTCGAACCCAAAGGGCGGCAATTACTTCCATCATGTGCTGCCGATTCAAATCACCCTGGTAAACGCCGAATATCGCCGATCTAATAAGGCATAAAACCATCTACAAAACGATAATGGCCTTCAAGCGTTTTATGCATAATGCCTTTTTTAATTAAGGACACCAAGCTCAATTTAGGACGCAGCCGGTGAAATTCTGAGAATATCTTTAAAACCCTGTCCGTATTGGACTCGAGGGCACGGGTGGCCATGCTGGTGATCGCTCCGGCGAGGCCGCGAAGGTCCGGATAGGCGTTCAAATCGATATAGGTGCAGGCAATTTCGCTTTTTCCCAGCGCGGCCTTCAGGTGATGCAACAGGCAGGTTTTGCCGAACCGGCGTTGTGATATCAGAAAAACCCGGCCGCTGTTTTCCATCTCCCGCGAGAGCTCTTTGATTTCCTCGCTGCGGTCCGCAAAATAGGGGCCGCTGATAATGCCGCCATACTGAAATGGATTTTTCATAAGGTTAGCTCAATACGTTTTTAACGGTTCGTAATCAACGATTCGTTAAAAACGAATTAAAGAAAAGCACCGCTGTCAATGATATTGTTTAGAAAGAGGCTTGAACAAAGTGTGATTGTAAGTTGTGGGCGTGGAGTTTAAAGGGCAGAGACATATAAGAACTTTGTCAGGTTGGTTCCTTTTAATTCATTCTTTCTTTCCACATCTAATTCCGTGTTTATGGCCTTAAGAGAGGTGTTTGAATTTTTGGCGTTGGTCTGTGACAGGGGACTGCCAATTGAAAACATTGCGGCAGAAGATAGATTTTGTTCGCCAAAGCCAGTAGAGTGAGATGTTCAATTACCCAACAAATTTTTGCACCAGATCGCGGATAGATCGCCGCGCCCGGTGAAAATAGCGCTATGTCCCAGCCGATCGTTGACAATTGTATATAATAATGATATACATTTTGAATGGTTAAGCCGGCCAAAATATTAGCGCATTGTACTGGTTTCGAATGGGACCACGGAAATTTCCCCAAGAATTGGGAGCGACATGATGTTTCAACTTTGGAGTGCGAACAGTTATTTTTCAATAAACCAATTATTG
>JAKALP010000034.1 GCA_021824175.1 Deltaproteobacteria bacterium | reverse complement strand
CAGTATTTGCCATCGGGCGGCAATGCTTTCCAGACGGTCAGTTCACCGTTTTCTATGGGAGTTGTAAGCTCGGCGATGGGATTCCAGCGGAAGGCCTGGACGCAATCGCCCTCGGAGACCGCTACCTTGGTGGTCGCCAGGTTGTCATCCGTGGCGGTACCCTTTATCGCGGTGGCTTTCTTGACATAACTGCCTTCGGTCGGCTCGGCGATGGCGGCATTCGGCGCGGTATTATCCACCCGGATGCCGATGGTGGATTCCTTCTCCCAGCCTGCTTTATCCACGACGAACAGGGAGACCAGATAATTGCCATCCGCAATCCCGCTGCCCGCGCCTACGGGCCAGGCGAAGGAAACCGCTGACCCTTGCAAGTTTTCGCCTTGGGCCAGAATCGTCCAATTATTTGAGCCCGGGGTAGCGGTATGATACCGCAATTGCCAAGTCGCTACATTGGCCTCTTTTATGGTGCCGCGCAAGTTCAAGACCGGCTTGTTGCCGCCAAATACTTCGTCCTGAGAGGCCCCTTCCAACGTCAGCACCGGTGGTGTTTTGTCAACGACAAAGGCGATGTTGGTCCGCGTCTCGATCTGGCCCTTGTCCTGGGCCTGAATCGCCAGAGTGTAAGCGCCATCTTCCAAATCATCGAATTCGGCGAAAGTATAATCCGTCCGGTTCACCTGCCCGCCGTCAATGCCGCGTTGCGCAGCGCCGCTTAAGCTCAAAGAATAATTTGCAAGATTGGTGTCAGTTATACTGCCGCGGATCTTCAATGCGGCGGATACATAGGCGTTTTGTGCGGGTTCCGTGATCTGCACCATCGGCGCGGTGGCATCCAGAACCACGGACACCATCTCCTGGTGTATGACCGTTGGATGGTTGACCAGCTCAGCGCGCAGGATGGCCTGATAGGTTCCATCGGCGGCCAACTGACCGGAAGCAGCGCGGCCGTCCCAGATCAGTGTGTGTGTGCCGCCGTCAATATTGTTGGCGGAGAGCGTGCGCACCACTGTTTGAGCGCCGTTGATCAACTGCAGGCTGACATTGAAATTCTCGCCAAGGTCCTTATTCAAGCTGAAGTTGAACGAAGCGCTTTCAAGCTTGCCGTCCTGGTTGGGAGAGAAGAGTTGCGGCGCCACGCTGTAATCGACGATGAGGTTCTTGCGCTCCTTCAGATCCACGGGGACGGATATTTCAGCGGTGTTGCCGGCCTTATCCCAGCCTATCAGTTGGATGACGCGCATTCCTTCAGCACCGAAAGTATTCCAGCGACCCAGGACAGCATTGGTGACTTTGAAGGCAGAGGAGCCGAGAACGCTTAGGGGAGCGTTGCTGCTTTCATCCAGCAACACCAGGCGGTAGCCGCCGAAGTTCTTATCGTCGGCCGTGCCGGTGACTTCCACCACCACGCCCAAACTGCTGCCGGACTGTGGGTAGCTAATCTGAACGGTGGGCGGAGTCCGGTCAAGTTCGATATCTTTGATTTCTATTTTCTGCGCGTTGCTGCAAGCGTCCGTTGAAGTCACCACGATCGTATAGCTGCCATCGGGCGCCGGGCGCCCGCCGTCATCCGTGCCGTCCCAGGCGAATGAAACCGGTCCGCCGGGATGGGAAACGGCCGCGGCCAGCGTTTTAAGCACGCTCCTATCCGCTCGCATTACGGCGACCGCCAGAGTGACGCTTTCATCAATGGAGACATTCAGGTTGACCTGATCCAACGTGCCGTCGCCGTTGGGTGAGAACAACTTGGTGTCTGCAACGGCGGACAGGGGATGCACTTGATCGATTCGCACTTGTTGCTCATGGCAAGTCATGTTGCCGCTGCCGTCATCCACCATCAGGCGCATGGTGATTTCGTCCTGGGTAATTCCGGTCAAATCCCAGACGCCGAGCAGGCTGCTTTGAGTCCCGTTGCCTTGAATGGATGTTTCATCTCGGAACCCACCTGTGAACCACTCGGACTCTTGGGGCGCTGGTGAATAGGCATAGTTTATAAAGTATCGGCCCGCGCCAGGCAAATTAGGCGCCGAGGAGAAGAAACCGCTTTGGAGATTATCCTGCACCAATGCCGCCACATCGATGCCGAAGTGTTGTTTGCCACTTTGGTCCAACCATGTGCGATTGGGGCAGATCATGGCGCCTGGCTGTGGCGAAGTAATTCGGGCCAATGGAGCGGTCCGGTCGATGAATATTTCCGCGGTGATCTTCTGTACTATCGCCGGTGTGAGCGAGGGAACTCTTTCCTGATCAATCTCAAAAACCTGCCCGTCCAATGTCTCCAAGACCGCCTTCACTCGATACTTGCCTTCCGGAAGGAGATATTGTCCCTGATTGTTGCGGGCAAAGGCATTGATTTCAACGCCCCCCAATGGCCCCGTGGTAAGATCGTAGCTTTGCAGTTGTTGCCAGCTGCGACTCGCATAGAGATAATAGGTCAAACGCTTGAGAGGCATGGTCTTATCTATCGTATAATAGCCGGCTTGACCTGTGAGAAATTGCGGTGTGGCCGTGATTGATATGGCACCAGGTTGCAGGCCGCAACGGCCCAGCGGACGTGTGATGACTAAGAAAGAATCATCTTTAGTCTCAGGGCCGGGTAGGTCTGATGATGATTCACAGAATTCGGGTTGAGGATCTCGGTCTTCATATAGCTCGCCGCTTACTCCAATGGCGGATAATACATATTTAGCATTATCCGGCTTGGTTCCTGGTACCCATGGGACACTTCCCGTGGGGATAGCATCGCCCTTGGCAGCATCGTAGGATTTTATTACTCCGTCCACTGTGTTTCTATTTTGATCCGTACCCTCCCATTTTAAAGCCAGATAAGTCAGATCTTCAAAAAGGTAGACGCTGGAGACCAACAGCTTGCTGTCCGGATCTATACAACCAAGCCTGAAGATCTTTTGCGTGGGAACGGGATTGGAATAAAATACTTTTCCAGCCGTATCCACGGCTTTCAACTGGACGGCATTCACGGTCTCCAAATTGGGTATTCGACCGGCAAATTGGAAATTATCCTGTGCGGCTACTGGGTTCTGAATCTGCGGCCCATCCTGCCATTGCGCGCCACGACGATATTGTAAAGTCAATTGTACGACGGGCTTCTTAAGGGTCAGTAAAGCCTTAAGCAAGTGTGTATCCGTGTTAAGGTAGCTGATGGGCATGGGATCGAGCCAATGCACCAAGAAGCTGCCGTCCTCTTTGCGGTCCAGGGGAATGGTATACATTGAAGCATTGATTTTCAGAGGGTCAGCCCATTGGTAGACCACGGCCAGCTCTTCCATGACTTCGGAGGCGGCAACGGTTTTGTTTCCGGCCTGATCTTCGGCGATGATCCTGAATTTGCATCCGGCCGCCTGGGCGATTTGCGTGACGTTGAGTTCATGGATGGTTTCGGATTCTATACGGCCGTCTTTTACTTCGCCATAGGTACCAGATCCATGCGCGAATTCTTGCCATTCAGTTGGATTGTCGCCACGGCCAATTTCGATCATCCACTGCTTGAGGTTGTCGTCGATCACAAAGCCCTTGAGTGGTGCGGTGATTTTGGTTGGAATAATACACGCTTCACCATTGCTACAAGATGATTCAATTTCGATTTTACCCAGCTCGAAGGCTACTTTGGGCGGTGTGCGGTCCAGAACAAATTCAAAGGCATTATCCAGCACTTCGAGGCGGTAGCGGCCATCAGGCGCAATCTGGCCATTCAGGTCGCGGCCGTTCCAGCTAATGCTGTCGCGCCCATCCGGTCCCGGCGGGCTGGCATAATCGCGGTAGAGGGTGGCCACGAGCCGGTTATCCGATTGACTATAGATATAGAATTCCAAATGGATCGGCTCAAGGACCGTGTAATGAAGGTTCAGGGTATCCGAAACGCCGTCACCATTAGGAGACATGAACTCTTCATCCAAAAATAGATTAACCATCGGAGATTGGAGACCCCAGGTGATGCGACGCTGCTTTACGGCCACATGGCCGGCCTTGTCGGTCACGGTCAGGCGCACGGCATAGGCGCCCGGGCGCGGCGGCACCCACTGGGCCAGCAGATCGTCCACCACCATGCGGTCCTTGGGGGGCTGGACTTGGGCCCAGGTGCCCGGTGACGACAGATCGGCATATTCAAGCTGGTAGTGATCGAAATTCAAATCTGTGGCCGTGCCGCGAAGTTCCAGGCAGGATGGCTTGCGCACGATTTTCAAATCGGCGGTCAGATTCAGCAGCGATCGCATCGCCCATAAATCAAAATTGCCGCGGCCATAGCATGTGCTTTCTTCCTGGGCCCACTTTTCGTAGGTCAAATAGCGGCTGTGGGGAGATAACTGGGTAGTAAAACCTTCATCGGCTTCCAGCGGGAAATAGGTCGGTTTGCCGGAATAGGCATCCAAAGCAAAATAGGGATAACTTTCATCCGGGTTAGGGCTGTACCCCGTCTGGGCCACCCCAAAGAGCCAGTCGTCGTCCGCCATCCATCGTAGGGTGTCTTGGCCGGGCAATGTCAGCCCCTCTAAAGGAGGCGTGGTTCCATTGGTAGCCGTACCGGTGCCTGAATCCTGGGAGCTGGCGCCCCCATTGACTATTTCCCTGGCATTGAGTTGCAGGCTGAAAGTCTGTTTAGAGGGCAATTTGGCCCAGTTTACTTCGAGCGTGTGGCCGGTAACGTCGGCGCTGGTGCCGTCCAGTCGCAGAATTTGGGATAGGAGGTCGCTGACGGCGGTCAAATCAGTGCTCTTGACCGGCGCGTAGGTTTGACCGTTTGCGCCGAGAGCCACATAATTCAATCGTGCCTCGTCGGCGCCGACTTGGGTCAAGCGCAAAATGCCGTTTCCATCCGCATCGGCGCTGAACCCCGGCAGCGACAGCGTTTGCGTGCCGAAGGAAGATCCAAAGTGCATGACTCCTTGCTCGACCCACAGTCCATTTTGCTGAGACCAGACATGGAAGGAGTATGGCGCTGGGCCTGAGGAGCACGGGTTTATAGTGCCATTGACGGGGAAGACCGTCTTCTCTCCACTGACCGGATCCATGACCACCAGACCGGGCCGGTATTCGCATTGGCTAAGCGTTTGATTGACCCAGTCGACGAATACGAGGCGATCCCCTTGATTGCTCCATTGCAAGTCCGACAGGCTTGTAGCGTTGGGAAAGGCTCTGGCCTGGTGCAGTGCCCGGCATTGCGCTTGCGGGGTACAATATTGCACCGACCAATAGCCGTCCCCTTCCTTCCAGCCTTTGCTGTCGCTGTCCACAGCGTGTTGGCGAATAAAGGCGAATCCATCACGGGCTGGAGCAATAATCGGCGGAGAAAGAACTGAATCCGTTTCTCCCAACCATGTGGTTTGGGAGTGATTCCGGTTGTCAATCGCATCCAGGATTTTAACTCCATCCTGGTTCTGCGTGCCGTCATGATAGACCACGACAAGGGTATTGGAATCGATCCATTGAATGCTTCTCAACTCTCCGTTCAATTCAAAAATTGCATGGGACGCGCCGGTGGTGTCGGCAACAAAGAAGGTGGCAAAATCACTGCTGTTCCAGTGATAATCGGTGGCGGCATAGAGCAGCAATTTACCATCCGGGGACCACTGAACATCCGTGACCAAACGTTCTTGAATCATGGGCAGGGCGGTTTTGGCAGATCCGTCACGCCGCACCAAAATGATCTCCCGCTCCTCACTGTTGTTTTGGTTGTGGCCCACCCAATAAGCCAACCACTCCCCGTCTGGAGACCAGTACATCTCGTGGATACGATCCCAGACATAAGAGCGGTCCAGTCGGTAATCGACACTGTCGATCATCGTCAGATCTTCGCCAAATCGATTCATCGTATAAAGCTTGTATTGGATATTGGAACCGTCTGGAGAGGATTTCCGCAGTATGAAGCCGACATGCACGCTATCCGGAGCAAGGTAAAAAGTGCTGGAAGATCCATACCCGCTGTAATAGTATTCGGTGGACGAACTCCACTCCCAGGGTACAATGCGGGTAATATCCTGGCCGTCCGGCGCCATAGTGTAAATGCCAGCAGGATATTCGGGTGTATCTTCATCCACCTCGACGCTGAATATGATGCCGCTTTCATCTGCGAACCACTGCCATTGGGCCAAATCCGGCAGCATGCAGGTCAGGTTGTTCTTAGATAGAAACGCTGTCCCCGCGGCCAGCGCCAAGGGGGAAAGGTTATTATCCACGGTCACGGGCAGAGCCACCAGGATATTGCCCAGAAGATCCCGGACCTGGATTTGGTAGTCTCCATCAGCTACCAATTGTCCGCGGTCATTGCGGCCGTCCCAGGTGATGCTGGCGCCGGTAGTGTGAGCCAGCTCGGGGCCGGTGAAGTTGCGAACAACGCGATCCCGGGCATTGACCACCACCACTTTGACATCGGTGGCCTGATCCAGCCGGAAGAAAAACGTCGTGCTGGTTTGTTCGCCCTTGGAATCCGCGGAAATGTAACGCTGGCTGAGCCATAAATTGCCGTTTTGCACGCCGAGGACGCGTTCGGCGGAGTTGTTGTCGGTCCTTTGTTCGGCGATTGCGTGGGCTGGGTCTACTACGATTTGAAGTCGGCGCGCGCCGGCTTTGCCACTGGTATTATAGCTAAAAGAGGTGGAGGCCTGGGAATTGCCTGGTACGCTGGCAATAGTCTGGGAGGCGATTTGCTGTCCCTCTTCCATAAGCACAATCGGCACGTTTGCCCCAGTCTGCCCTCCTGCATTTTGCACCACAACGGTGATATTTACAGATACTCCTTCAGCCGGTGCGCTGGGATTGAACGTGATGGACGCGGGAGACACAATAAAATCCGGTAGCGTTTGTATCTCCAATTCCTTAAAAGCGCTGTTGTCGCTTTCCGAGATCTCCTTAATGGCATTGTCAGGATCGACTACCACGCTGATTTGCCTTTTACCGGCAATGGCAAGCGGCTCTAAATTCCAAACCACATCGGTGCTTTGATCCGGATTCAGGGTTGCTATGGTCCGACTTCCTAGAAATGTCGGCGGTTCTCCAGCTTGATTCCAGCTAAAGTCAACCTTGATATTCGTGGCCGGCCCGCCGCCATTGTTCCAGATTCGCGCTGAAATGACGGCGCTCTGACCTTCATAGGCCGGAGAAGGAGTGATCGAGATATCCTTGTAAGTCAGAGTGAGATTAGGGTCTGGATAGGGATTGACGGTAAGCAAGACGGAGGCTGCATTATTTACTTCCGATGCCTCAACAAATGCATTGAAAGGATCGACTTGCGCCCAAACATGCATGTCGTTACCAGGGCGATCGGCGTTCCAGATCACTTGCCGATCGATTTGGCCGCCAGCCGGCAAATCGAAGTTCAATGTGGCGATATCGTATTCGACCGCTTCTTTGACTATGAAAAAACGGACCGGGACATTGAACCCATCGCGGTTGCCATTGTTCCGGATGTGCGCGGTAATGGTAACGGGTTGTCCCATTTCTGCCGTCGTGGTGGAAAGTGCAAGGTCATGGGCGCCAATGCTAAAATCATAGGTTGGATTGGAAGTAAGGAGTTTAATGGCCGTATTGTTGTATTCATTGCGTTCCGGCACCAACCCTGCGGGATCGGCAACCAGAATATAATTATGTGATTCGCCATCTATAACGGTGAATGGGAATACTACCGTCACCGATGATTGCGCTCCGACGGCGATTTGACGTTCTCCGACTTTTGTACTCTCGGAAATCGTATCTTGATAGAGTGCGACTGTTGCTGCACTAACATCCGATTTACCGGCATTGAGGACCTGCGCTTCCAAAGTGATGTCGGCCGGGATCTGATTGATAGCTACGGGCGTGAAACTCATTCTATCCGTGAATACCTGCAGATCCGGGTCCATATTCAAGTCATTGGACAGGATAGCTATGGCCACATTGTTGGTTTCATGGGTTTCGATCACAACATTGTCGGGATCAGCAACGATAAATAACCGGTGATCGCGGGTGTCGTTGAACGTTGCCGTAAATCGAACGGTGGCGGTGGATTGCCCCCCGAGGCTGAGGGTTTGCTGGGCAAGCATATTGGCGGCGGTGATGCTATTCTCATAGAGCACCACTCTGAAAGCGTTCGCGTTTGCAAGACCCTTGTTTTGAACAAGGACATCAATGGTCTCATTTTCCGGGGTATGCGAGATTGTCCGGGGGAAAAACGAAATGTCGGCCGAGTTGACCACCAGGTCCGCATCCACGGAGTCTTTCCAGGTTTGCAATGCTTCCGCGGCAACTGCTGTTTCAAATACGCTGTCGTGCCAGCTGCCGTTGGCGGATTGGCGATTTTGTAAATACTGTATGGCGGGTCCAAAATAGTCAGGTGCGCCAGCATAAAGCTTTAGCACCATTAAAACAGCCGCCGTATCATAGATTGTGCTTGATTCTTCGCCAAAGCCGCCGTCTTCTTTTTGCTGACTGTTAAGCCAAAACAGTCCTTGTTGTACTTCCTGGCTCAACTCGTGGGACACCCGCAACGGTGAAAATGCTATCAACACATTAGCGGTCGTCTGAATATCGCTGACTTGCGGGCTGCCACCCCAGCCGCCATTCGGATTTTGTTTCGCCTTCAAATACTCAATAACTCTTGAGACTAACGGATTGTCAAATTGACCGGCAGTGGTCCAAGCACGCAGCACCAGGGCGGTATCCGTCGGGCTGCTCAAGTAGCCGCGGGCGGGCCCCCAGGCCCCATCAGAATTTTGCCTGGCATTGATTTCAGTGAGAAGATTGGAGACCGAAGCGCTGTTGAGGCTTAGGGATTCAATGAATCTGGACAAATAATCAGTGCTGTTGGGGATACCATTTTTTGTGACCCAGCTCAGACCATTGGCAATGCTTGTCCGGGCATCCGAGAAAAGCTTAAGGGCATGCAGCGCTGCGGCGGTATCCTTTTCACCGGTAGTGCCGGGGTCCCCCCAGTGGCCATCCTCGTGCTGCTGTGAGATAAGCCAATTCACGGCGTCTTGAACTTCGGCCGGGGTGGGACGGGGGGTGTTCGGCGGGGTGACCGGTCCAGGATTGTGGGCCAGCGCTTCCAAAGGATTCTGCAAAAACTCGACGCTGCTCTTGCCATTGGTCAGTCCGGAATGCCAGACCACCCAATTATTCATGATTGAGCGAATGGCCGATAGACTCTTTTCCGAAAATGTTCCAGCGCGTGTAATGTATATGCAGCCGACCTTAAAATTCTTCTGGGATAGAGTATGATCGGGAGATCGTTCGCCCTCGGCCGCGATAATGTCGTCGATGGTTACAAAATGTGAACTGCCGGAAATGGTGATGCCCGGTTTCGACACTTGGGTCTTATCCGTGGCCGGGCTGTCAATCAATCGCATGGGGGGGACATCAGTCTTGTCAATCAAGCCCATGAGGTAGAGATCGAGCGGGGAATAGTATTTCCGGCCTTTAAGAGAAGTAAAAGTACCATTTCCGTTGTCTTGCCATGAGTTGCCATACATCAGCGACCCTTTGGTATCCAACAAAAAGCTCCAATGCGAGTTTTCCTGTCCTAAAAGATCATTTGTAATTTGCCCATTGGGTGATCGAACCTTTACAAAGGCAGCCCAGCGGTGCATCAGCTCGTGGCTCATGGTACCCAGAGTGAAGGAAAAGTCAGGGTCCATGGGGTCAGAAGAGAGATTTTGCAGATTGCCCATGTCGATGGTGCCCTGCAATCGTCCATCGCTGCCAAAAAATATCGTATTATTAAATTGCTCAGCTCCTATTCCCGATACATCATTGCGGACACCCAGATAGAACGCCACCGATTCGGCAGAAGGCATTTTGATATCGAAGTTTGTGAAGATAAATAAGAAATCATAATCGTCGGAATGAGAATCATAGAAGGCATGCGTAATCTTTTCCCTAGGTTCGCTATTAACAGCACCATTTGGTAAGTTGGCGTCATAGTTGCCATCAACTGCCATAACCGATATATCACCGTAGTCTTTGATAATAGCGACGGAAAAAGCAGGTGCATTATCGGTGGCACAAAAAAAGAAGAATATCGCCGCCAAAAAAGCCAAATAAATTCTCATTCCAAAGGACTTCTCATTTTGAACGACCAGCCTGCTTTTCATCACACGCCTCGTCTTGTTGCAGCATTAAACTATTCCGATGAACATTAGACTCCGCCAGATTGTCTATTTATCTTTACGGCCGACCGATGCGCCTGCAGCCTTACCCGTATCGTTTGTCGAAGTTATCGTTGTTAATAGGTTTTGACTTCGTGGTGGCAGCTTTTGAATACGTTGAACCGTGGGCTTGCCGTTTTGAAGGGAAATGATAACGACTTCACCCTGGGCCGTCTTCATTGAAACACGATCTTTCGTGATGTTTTGAAGAGTCCCGAAATTTTCTATTTTATCTCCTACATGTACCACTTTCATTTTTCCATTTTTTTGCTTGATTAAGGCGCTTTGTGCGTCGTCCGCGATCTTGATAATCTGAACGGAATCATCGGAAGCAATGCTCACGCCATAGTTTATTAGGAGGAACACAATGAATAAAGAACAGAGATTTAGAAGTAATTTCATTTCTGGGGCTCCATTTTCATGGGGTTGCGGTCTTATCAACGAAGGGCGGGCCGTCTTAGCGGAAATGAAGTAAAATGAAAAACCTGCAGGAATGGGCATGGGAAGAAAGAATCCATGCGCATGGTTGCGAGGGATCTGATCGGCTTTTTCAATGCTGCAACTGTCCAGGCAGAGGTCCATCCAGCAGAATTCCAATCAAGGCAGTTCAGAGCTATTTGGAACAAAAAAGAATATTCAATAAAAATTTGGCGCCCCGCAATTCAAGAAGAAATGCCAAAGCGCTCACTTAAATTAAAAAAATTCCAGTCAATAAAGGTTGATTTACCGTGAAGCAATGTGTCGGTAAAGCCGCCACCGCACGGTTTATGCAAAATAAGGTGCTAAAATAGTTTACAAATCATAAATATAGGGGGGGTAATTTATGACTTCCAACTGCTCTACTACAAACCAGGTACCATGTTCCTGTAATTATTTTTTGCTGCTTCGATCATCTCCACAATATTGCCCTTGATCGAAGCCGCCTATCTATCACGGTATGCTCCTCGCCGTCGCCTTCACTCTGATGTTATTATATCCCATATTTTCATAACGTTATGTCATATGTAAAAAACCTAGGGATAAAAAAATTCATGGTGAAATAAGCAAATACACCTTGCCGCTTAAAAATCGTGCCCCAAATTGTTTTTTTATATTTTTTCTTTGGATTTTGTTAATAGCTATCATACGATGGTAAAAAATCAATAAATTTTTTCCAGCCGCCTTGACGGCAGTATATCTTCCCATCATCGTGTAATTGCGGATTTGCACCCCAATTGGGTTGCTCTTCGTGAGATCGGTTGATCCGATCAGGAAGCTAATCCAATTTTTTACATTGCGAGATCTAATTGAAATAGTTTACAATTATTGTATAAGATGCAAGCCTTGATGGGGAAGGGGACGCAATGGCTTTAACCAAAGCACAGATCGTAGAATCAATTGCCGAACATAACGATTTCGACAAAAAGAAAAGCATGCAGCTTATCGAAAGCCTCATCGAGATCATCAAGCGCAGCCTGCAAGACGGCGATGATGTCTTGATCAGCGGCTTCGGCAAGCTCTGCGTTAAGAGCAAAGCCGTTCGCCGCGGCCGCAATCCATCCACCGGAGAAGACTTGATGCTGGCCGCCCGCAGGGTGGTCACCTTCAAATGCTCGGGCAAGCTCAGAAGCAAAATCAACAAAACCTGAAGCCCATTGCCTTGGCTTATGATAGATCGTGCGAAATTGGGGCTTTTACGCGCTCATCGCATTTTTCAAATCGGCCCATGGGCCACCACGGCCTTGGGCACCGCCGTGGTCGCATCTGAAGCTCAGTGAACTCCGTCCTTGGCCGCGGTGTTTTATAATATCGATGAAGCTTTTATCCCGCTCTCCGGCAAGGAAAACCTTGCTTTGCTAAAAAGTGTTCTATATATTCATAATTAACAAATTTGAATATATATGGGGGGTGACCATGGCGACCACAAGTCTGAGCTTAGGCGAACATTGGGAAATATTTATTAAAAACGAAATCAGCAGCGGACGTTACGGCTCGGCAAGCGAGGTGGTAAGAGATGCGTTGCGACACATGGAAGAGCACAATGATAAGCTTGCGGCTTTAAGGCGACATCTGGCCGAAGGCGAAGCACAGGCCAATAATGGAGAATTTATTAAGGATTTTTCCATGGACCGGCTTATTAAAGAACTGGACTTGGAATGACGAGCACCTATCGGGTCACACCGCGCGCACATCAGGATTTAATCAATATAGGCCGCTACACCCTGAAAAGATGGGGGCGCGAGCAACGCAACGCATATCTTGGCGCCATGGAGCAACGCTTTAAAATGATTGCTGAAAATCCATATTTGGGACGGCACCGGCCGGATGTAAAGCAAGGCTATTACTGCTGGCCTCAAGGCTCGCATGTCATCTTTTATCTCATCGGCGAAAACAGCATCGACATCATCGGCATCCCCCATCAGCGCATGGATATTTTGAATTACTTCGCCACAAAAGCCCAGACGCCGACCTAGGCTGCGATATCGCCCCGCAGAGCTTCCGATTTTTGCGCACCAGTGTCTGATAAGATATCTTATGTAAACTTTTATTAATCATATCAAATATTTATTTAAAACCACATATCACCAACCGCCCCCATGGTCAATACGGGGTTGCTTAATCGGTCATAACCTGGAACAAGACTGGTGGATCAGGATATGCGCAGGACAGATGATCGGTTAAAAAGGCGCTCAAAGAATGAATGATAAAATTACTGAATTATCGAAGATAAGAGCAAATAAAGCGAGAGATGAAATAAAAGATAGATTGCTTGCTGAAGTCGGTAAAATGACCAGCCAACAACGCAAGATCGATGCAGGGAAACTTCAAAGCGCCTTACAATCACTTTTGAACCATGCCCAGGGGGATCATGGCGGTGCTAAACGTTGCGCTATGTTTTTATTGTCATTATGGAACGGTGATATCTATAAGGCTGATTTGCAAGATCTAATGTATAATGATCCTGATATATACGACGCCATGCTCTATGTTCTTAAAGGCCTTTATTACACTAGCACACAGCTGGACAGCCATTTAACCGATGACCAAATCAAACCGATCATCAATCTTTGGGGCAAAATCTTTCGCGCGTGAAGGCCTGCAAACGCCGTACGCGGGGCATCAAAATTTCGACTGTATGTTATCATAATTTAAGGCGGCGGTGGGAAAAATCGTGGGCCAATATCGCACAGACATTGAAAATATCAATCTATCCATTGTGCCCTTTGCAAATGATATAATTCCCATGGTTGACAACGCCCGATTTGAAGTCTTTAAAACTGTGGAAAATGGGGCCGTTGATTTGTCAAAAGTTATCGGCGGCTCACGCTGGACTTACATAGACATGAGTTGGGGCCAATTAAAGCCTGTCTCTCAGAAGTCGGTGAAAGAAAATATTCTCCAGCGTGCCCACCATAACCTTAGGGAATTGCGGCAGCATCCAGAATACTACCTTACGGCCGTGAAAAAGCGCGATTGGGAATTTTATGAGTTGAACGATGCGTTCATCATTGAAACCGGAATGCATCGCACCGTGATTAGTCGCTTCTTTTTCTTTATCAATAGCCTGCCGCCTGTAGTGCAAGGGGTAGCTGTTAAGAGGGTCAAAATAAGATGCACCTAAGTAAAAAAACTTTGCCGGTTACTGTTTTCGTTGTGTTGCTTTTGCTTGTGTGTCCGGTCCAGGCTTATCAGGCCAAGGTGATCGGGATCTCCGATGGCGACACCATCACGGTCCTGCAAGGCACAGAGTCTGTTAAGATCAGGCTTGCCGGCATCGATTGCCCGGAAAAGCATCAGGCTTTTGGCAACAAAGCTAAGGATTTCACGGCGTGTATAGTATTTGGGAAAATGGTGGAAGTAAAACCGGTGACCCAAGACCGCTACGGCCGCACCGTTGCCTGGGTGTCGGTGGGAGCTGAAAGCCTCAATGAGTCATTGTTAAAAGCGGGGCTGGCTTGGCATTACAAGAAGTATTCGTCCGATCAGCATTTGGCGGACCTGGAAACCAAAGCCAGACATGACAAGGTTGGCCTTTGGTCCGATCCTCATGCTATCCCGCCGTGGGAATTTCGCAAGAATAACGAGCCGAGAGCTAAAAATAAATCCGGGATTTCTTTGCCGTACCACACCAGCACGAAGCTTAATGCCATGGAACCAATGCCCAACAATGCCAGGGGTCCAATACAAATCTAATTCTGCGGGGCTCCATCGGAATTTCACATACCCTCGTTTGTCATAAAATCCAAAGGGGGTAATTGATACAAATTCCCCATCAGGATCAAGCCATATTAAAAATTAGAAAATACTTTAATAGGTTAGATAAAAGGAAAGGTTAATTATAGGTGGTAAAATCGGATTTGTAATAAAGATTTGATTCGTTCAGGGTGACACACTTTGCCCCTGGTAGTTCGAATGTTGGGGTTACCCCAGGATGCTGCTTTGCTTGCAAATTCCATAAAATAGTGCGTTTGTGGCTGATCGCAAAACCCTATGGGGATTTTTCTCTCTATGTTTAGAAACACCTATTATTCGCCGCATAAATACCAGTCTTTCACATCATCCCAATAAATAATTCCTGGTTGCGTGCTAAAGTTGTCGAGTGAAGGATGTGCAGAGGGCTTTTGCCGCAAGTAGCCCGAAGCCGTCCCCCAACCCGCCACTCTAAATTGAATGCGGTAACCATCAATTGAGAATCCCTCTAAAAAAGCGGCAATCCAACCTCTCTCAGATTCATACATGTATTGCGGCTGACCCAAAATTATATAGGCCGTGTAATATTGTAGGCTTCCGTTCTTGCAAATTTGTCGGCCTATATTCTGCTGATTTGAAATAGACGCTTTTGCTAGATCTCTTTTTTTATTCTCATTTCTTGCGGACGCGGCTTTCTGCTCAATTTCAGCTCGCTCCTTTTTTGATAGTTCTTCTTCTATTCTTTTCCTGCTCTCCTCTTCTTGTTTCTTTTCTTGGGCCTTGAGTTCTGCTAGAGCTTCAGCATGTGTGCTCGATATCGGGGTATTCGTGACAGTAAGCTTCTTCAGATTTTTAAAGGGATCAAATTGGGAATAACGATTTTGTAGGCGTTCTTCGTCTATAGCGACTACCAGATTCCATTGTGCCGCATTGTAGGGCGTAGCACTACCATATTGCGTATTGAAAGTGCCGATTTTTATAGTTTTACCATTTCGAAGAATTACTCTATGAACGCTATCGTTAACCCTTTCAATAACAGTTACATCGCGGATAATATTTATATAACACCCGTTTCCATATTGGAAATTGATACTTTGGGGAAATCTGGCCGAGCCAAATGCTACAACGCTTAGAATGTTGTCATTATCAGTAACGATTCGTATATAACAGGCTTTGGTATCAGTTTCGGGGGAAGTAAGTTCACTACAATTAACTACTCTTTTGTTTGGATCAACATTTATAGATGCACAAGAACAGGTCAAGATTGCTAGACAAAAAGCAAATAAGATATTTTTCATTTTCCCGATAATTCTCCTTTTCCGTGCAACCCCAAAATAATGGCTGCCTATAATCCCCCAGGACCAACGATCTCGGGCAAAGCTATGCAACCGCATGGGCGTTTTTGTTGGCTCCAAGCCTCCGTGATGCCAGTCACAAAAGAAACCTTAGAAAAGGCCCCAGGGGTCACCCCTTGGGGCCTTGATGGATTGCTTGAAATTAGGCATTCAGGCTTGCTCATGTGCAATCCATTGGTGGGCTTGGTGGGCGTATTATTTGTCTACTCGTTCTTTCAGCTCGGTCCCCATTTTAAAAAAAGGCAGCTTTTTGGAACCTACTTTTACGGCCTGTCCTGTCTTGGGATTGCGTGCGGTATAGCTTTTGTAGGTTTTGACTTTAAAAGCGCATAATCCACGAATTTCTACCCGTTCACCTTTTGCCAGGGCGTTGATGATCGAATCGAAGAACAAATCAACGTAGTTCCGGGCCTGGGCTTTTACCAGCCCGTGCTGTTCGGCTAATTTTTCGATCAGTTCTAGCTTGTTCATGGGGGCTCTTATAATGACTGCTCAACTTGAGGTACCAAATTGGCACCTCAAGTTGGCAACATGCTAAATTCATTTGTTTTCGATGAAGCCGATCTTGGGCTCCGCCTCTTGGTCAGCTGAAATCAATTGGTCTATGACGGTGAAAACGATCTTAAACCGTTCATTGGTTTCTTTGCGGAACTCATCCAGCTCTCTTTTCAATTCGACGTGATCTATCAGGAAGTGCCTGAGCTGGACGAAAGCCCTCATTATCTGAATATTCACTTCAGCGGCTCTTTCGCTGTTCAATATCCCGGATAACATGGCAACGCCTTGTTCTGTAAAGGCCATGGGCAAATAGCGCGTGCCGCCCCAACTTGAGGTGTCAATTTGGCTCCTCAAGTTTTGCAGCTCGTCGGCAGTTAGTTCAAACATGAAGTCCTGGGGAAACCGATTGCTATGCCTTCGCACGCTCCTTTTTAGGGCCTTGGTTTCAACCTCATAAAGCTCCGCCAGATCCCGGTCCAGCATGACCTTAACCCCGCGTATAGCGTAAATCCTTTTGGTGATGTCGTTTAACGCGATCAGTTGATTCATGATAGACTTCTTCCCTGCCGGCAGCTCAATTTAGCGGCCTGTTCAACGGACACCAGGCCTTCAACTCGACCAACACCACGCCGATAGATGATTTTGTAACACTCCCCCACCTGTGGAGTACTTCTAAAAAGCTCAAGACCATGCTTCGCAACCTTACCATCAGCCATCTCTTGATAAACGTGTGCGCCGTCGATCATCGTGATTTTTCCGGCAAACGTTTGCGGGTGCACACTTTGGCGCGGATCGACCGCGGATGGGGAAGAGTGGCTCACGGACCTGGACGCTCTAATCAACGTGGCCACCGACGGAACCCCCGAATCCATTTCGCCGCCACGCTTAAGGGCGCCGTTGGGGTCCGCACCAGGTTCGGGACTCGTTGAGGACTCCCGTCCTGCCGGCGTTAGGTCATCTATAAGTGACCGCCCTCCCCTGTCCCACAAAGACATGTCCGGTTTTGCGTTCGGCGAACTCTTTCGTTCCTGTTCGAGTGCGCCGATAACAGCGCTGTGCTTAGTCCGCAGGTGTTGTAGCGCCGGTTCAAAATCTTCTATCTTAGCCAATTCTTCCCTGGCGTTTTTAGCAGATTGGGACAAAGATGCAAGTCTATCGGCACGCCACTTTGTAAGCGTTTCGGCGGATGATGCCACATGGCCCAAATAGTTGTCCAGCCGGATTATCAGACCGTCCGGCGAAATAGAATCGCCTTTGCGAGTGTCGATGTGAATTTCTTGCAGCGCCGAATCGTAGCGGTGCATCGAATCCAGATCCGCCTGCAGCACATACCCGTAATAAGTCTTTCGCATGACAAAATCAACGCTGCGGTAACGAATGCTCTCTATTGCATTCGTGTCCGATAGGGCGTTTGCGTATTTCGCCTTCGCAAGCTTAAGCGCTTTCTCGTTGTTCTCCGCAGCCGCCTTTATTGCGGCCTTATTTGCTCTTACGGCCTCCTTATCGTCGCTTTCCACCACACCAGGAACCGCAACAAGGCCCACGGCCTTAAATGCCTGGTCGTTGAGGGTTATCTCCCACCCTTCGGGGGTGCGGTCCTTGGGGTGGGACTCGATAAACGCCTTGTTGGCCCAATAATCCTTGATGGTTTGCTCAAAAGTGCCTTCAAAGGTCTCCGCTTCCCTGATCTTGCTCTCCATGCTCCACCGCTGCGAGCGGGACCCGCTTCGAAGCGCCTCAAGCTTTTTGATCTCCTGTCGAAGCTTGATCTCCTCAAGGATAAGCGGGTTGCCTGAAGAAGCGGCCTTCATCTCGGCCGCGTTGGCGGCTTCGCCCAAAGCGTCCTCAAGGGTGGTCCCCCACTCGTGGTCTTTGGACCGCAAAGCCGCAATGGAAACCGCCTTGCGCTCGATGACTTGCCAGCGGCGGGTGTCCAAGGTCTGATTGGTGGCATATCGAAAAATTTCAACCTCAAATTTTTCGCCCTTTGCCAGGGCCTCGGCATAGAAGAGATTGCCTTGGCGTACAATCCGGCCCTCGCGCTGCTCAAGATCGGCCGGCCGCCATGGCGCATCCAGATGGTGCAAGGCAACCAGCCGGTTTTGCACATTCATTCCGGCGCCCATCTTGGACGTGGAGCCTATGAGGACACGGACGCGACCGCTTCTAACCTTTTCAAAGAGGGCTTCTTTTTGAAGATCGGTGTTGGCATCATGAATAAAGGCGATCTCGGAAGAGGGAATGCCGACGCTCATCAGCTTGGCTTTTACATCGTCGTAGACGGAAAAGCCAGAGTCCACCGACGCAATTTCGGTGGGGCTGTATTTGCCGAACTGCTCTGTCAGGTCAATATACTCCTGCTCAAGCTGCGCTTGGTGGTCGGGGTCCGAGCCATCGGCCTTGGCCAGCGCCTCTTCGGCTTTTTTAATGGATTCGCGCAAGGCCATGATTTCCGCGCGCACCTTTGAGGCGGAGGCCTGCGGCACGGACAAATCACAAAAGACCAGCTGGGTCCCCTTCCGCTCGTCCCAATTTTTATAAATGTCCACGATGTTGCGAACCGCAAGATTGACCTTGGACCCCTCGAAGTCCGGAAGCTCAGGCTTGATCAACCGGATATCCAGCGCACCTTTCATCGCTTCGGTGGTGGCCTTGAGCGGGTTGTCCTTGCGCGGATCTTCGGGCATATGATCGAAGCGATAGACAATCCAGTCCATGAAGTTCTTTTGGAAATCAGAGCGCTCGGCCACCACGTTGGCGGGTTTGCCGTTTTTAATGTCGGGGATCGGCCAAACCTGGCCACGGGCCTTGGCCATCTCCTTAAGATCGGATCTTGTGATGACGTCCGCAAAGTCTTTGTACAGCGCCATCAGGCCCGGCAGGTTGGCAAATTCCATCTTGGCCTGGAGGCGGTAGCGGGTGCCGCTAGGATCCACTTCCCAATCGCTGACGGTTTTGGCAAACATATTGGCCCACTGGTCGAAGTGTTTGATGCCCATCTCCTTCAGCCGGTCGTACCTGAGATAGCGCATCATCGTGTACATCTCGGCGATGGAGTTGGAGACCGGGGTTCCCGTCAAGAAGAATACTCCTCGGCCGTTGTTTTGGTCCCGTATGAATTGGGTCTTCACGAACATGTCAAAGGCCTTTTTAGAGCCCGTGGGATTGCCAAGGCCCGCTACGCGAGTGCGCGAAGTGGCGTAGAATAAATTTTTAAACTCGTGGGCTTCATCAATAAAAAGGGCATCTACGCCGAGTTCCGAAAAATCAGCAACCGCGTCCCTGGGTTTGGTGGCCAGCTCCTTGAGCTTTTCTTCCAACCGATCACGGGCCGCCTCCATTTGTTTCACACTGCGGAGCTTCTTGCCATCAGCGGCCCGCATGGCGGTGATGGCGTGCTTGTACTGGTCGAGCTGATCCTTGTAAAAACGCACTTCGTATTCATGCGGCGTCTTGATGAAACCGAAGGAAGAGTGGGCCATCAAGACCGCATCCCATGATCCGGTGGCAATGCGCCCAATGAATTCTTGTCGCCGGGCCTTGGCAAAATCCTTTTTGCCGATCACAAGGACGTTGGCGCCGGGGTAAAGCCTTTGGAATTCGATGGCCCATTGCTGTACCAGGTGGTTTGGAACGATATAGACTGGTTTTTTCAGCAGCCCCATGCGCTTCATTTCCATGCCGGCCGCAACGGCGGCAAAGGTTTTGCCGGAACCAACCGTGTGGTCAAGCAGGCCTTCGCCTCGCTGGATCATGCGCCAGACCGCGTTCTTCTGATGCGGCTCCAATTGGTCGTCACGCTTGACCCCAGGCTTTATAACCCCCATTCCCGGAAAGACCATGTGGGAGCCGTCGGGCTTCATTTCGACGTGGGTATTGACCTTCGCGTTGAATTCGCGGGCCACAATGTCGCGGCGCTCGGGTTTTTCCAGCGCCCAATTGACAAACGCCCGCTGCATGTCGTCCGCCTTGGCGCGAGCCTGGGTGGTCCACTCCATCTGGATGAAGGGCACGCCGTCCCCATCTCTATCGAAGACCGCAATATCTTTGTTGCGCAGCAGATCCTTAAAGATATCCACGGCGCTCATCTTATCTGTCTGGAAGGCAGTCGTTATGTGGCTATCGCCGATAACGCTCCATACGTTGACATCGGCGTTGTATCTGACCACGGTATTGCTTTGAAGTATTTCCTGGGCGAACTCTTCATAGATCCGTGTCGGTATCCAGGTGGCGCCGATCTGAAAAAAGATCTTTTCGGCCGGAACATCCTCGGGTTGAATTTTTTCCAACGACCTGACGTTATCCAGGTACCGCAAATCTTGTTTTGCGGCCTCGCGGGCTTCGGCCAGCTTTCTTTTCACGTTGCCCGAGAGATAGACATCGGCAGTTTCCCAGGTATTGCTTTTCGGGTTGAAGAAAAGCAAGCCGGCCAGCTCCTGGGCAACGGCCTCTTCTTCCTTGCCCACCAGCATGGTGATGCGGTCCATGTCGGCTATGCCATCCTCCCGCAGGACAATGGCGAGAGCGTCCTTGGCGCTATCGGCTTTGATCGCAGACCTATACGGCTCGCGGGTCCGCACGCGGAAGATAGCCGCCTTTTCCGCGCTTGGGGGCTTTGGGGCCTCGCCGGTCCGGGCGGCTTCGGTTTTGGAAACACCTTTATCGTAATTTACTTCCAGGGCTCGAAGTAAAGGGAAGTCCGTGGGGTCGTCCCTAAACAGCTCGGTGTTCGCGGAAGAAGAGATGCAGCCGAACTTTTTTACGAATTCGTCATAAGTCTTGTTCAATCGGCCCCGAAGGGGCTGCATTTCGGATGAATCATCGATCTCGGCCCGGATGAGCAGCCGCAGACCGTCACGGATTTGAAGCATCCCTTTAAAGCGCTCCAGCCGCAGCCCCTCCAACGGCCGGTCGGCGTATAAAACGGGTTCAAAGAGCTTTTCTCCGTTTAGATCGGGCAGGCGCCGAACGGCCTGCCCCTGGTCATCCAGTGTGTATCCAAAGGGCTGCGCAAAGCCCACGTCGGACACAAGAATATGTGGCCGCCGAACCTCCTCGGCGATCCGGCCGGCTTTGTAAAAATTCCTGGGCAGGCGCTCGATGGCGCTTTGCAGCATGGCCGCATCAAACGGCCCGTGCAGGCCTGGGGCCGAATCATAAACACCGTCCACCGCTTCGGTCTGCAACACTTCATTCGGCCCGATTTCTCCCAACATCATCTCGGGGTGTTCGGCAAAATACGTGTTGATCCTATACCGGACGCCGTCCTTGCCGGTAACCTCGGCAAGCTCCAGCCACTGATGTTCAAGACCGGGATCGGGTTTTTCTTCTTCGCCGCGTCTGCGCAGAAAAATGATATCAGTGGTGACTTCGGTCAGGGCGTTTTGCTTGAAGGCATTGCTCGGCAACCGGACTGCGCCCAACAGTTCGGCGTGTTGAAAGATCCACTCGCGTTGGGCCTCGCCGCGTTTGTCCATCATGCTCGATGATACCACCATGGCCAGGATACCATTTGGGCGTAGTGCTTTTAGCGATTTCGCGAAGAAGTAATTATGAATTGAAAAATGGCGCAGATCCGGATGCTCGGCGTCAAAAAGACTCTTTGACCCGAAGGGCGGGTTGCCGATGGCCACGTCGAAAGAGCCGGGCGCAATTTTGAATTCATGAAAGCCCGCACACGAGATGATTTGCGAGGGGTACAGATGTTTGGCAATGGCCGCCGACGTGGGATCTATTTCGACGCCGGTGATTTTGGACCGGCTGCGCATCTCATGACTCATCAGGCCGATGAAATGGCCGATGCCCACGGCGGGCTCAAGGAATTTGCCGCCCCGCACGCCGAATTGCTCTAAGGCCGAATAAATGCCGCGAACAACCGTCTCGCTTGTGTAGTGCGCATCTTGGGTGGAAGAAATCGCCGAGTCATATTCAGACGGAGACAAAAGACTTTTAAGCTCTGCCGCCTCGGACTCCCAGCCCTTTGCAACCGAACCGTCGGGCCGGGCAAAGGCCTGGGGCAGGCCTCCCCAGCCGACATAGCGGGCAAGTGCGGCTTGGTCCTGGAGGGTCGCCGGTCTATCTTTGAGCTCTAAAAGAGTACGGATGGCCGCGATATTATCGCGGTATTTTTGTTTGGGGCCGCCCTGGCCGAGGCGGAGATCAGGGGTGATGGCAAAATCTTCTAATTCAGCAGATCGGCCATTACGATCTCTTCGGCCATGTCGTCCGGCATCCCGGCCGCCAACAGGCCCTCTTTCTGCTGGTAGGCCGCTGCCGTCTTCAGCTTGAGGTACTCCTGAAGCTCTCCGGCCTGCATCATCTGATGATACGCTTTCGCCTTCTTCTCTTGCAAGTAGCCCTTGAGTTGCTCCGAATATCGATCCATTGGCCCCTCCTATCTCGTTAGATGCACTTTCCGTTAATGAAATATCATCACCCTCGGGGGTGGTTGTCAACTCGCCTTGCGGCGAATCAGCCCATGCGTAGCGAGCATGGCGACTTTGGCCGCTGTCTGCGTCGAACCGTTGGATTTCGCCTGTATTGCGGCGCCAGGTTTCGACGATATCGCGAACTATGTTGTTCTTGACGCCCGTCTCGCGGGAAATTTCATCGGCGGTGCGGCTTTCACGGGAACCAAGCTCCCGTAGAAAGTCAAGAACACGTTCTTTTGCGTTCCTTGCATCCGGAGCGCTTGAAACTGATGCGGTCACGCGGTCTTCGGTGGGCTGGTTGGGCTTTTCTTGTGGAAGCTTTGCCAGCTCCCGCCGAATTTTGAGCGTTTGAAGGCTTGGCGCTGGAGGATTTTCCAGGATGAGCGGCGCTATCTGCCTACGCTGCTCCTCGGTCAGACTATCCACCAGGGCCTTATATTCCGTCTCGGCCAGCCCGCGCTTGCTCCGGGGTTGCTCTCGAGAGACGGCGGCAGCGGGGCTTGCCTCAACAGTAGTTTGTTGAGGCGGCACGGGAGGGGTTTGCGGTTCGGCCCTATTGTCAAAATCCTCAAACAGAGACATCTGTTGGGGTCCCTGATGAATAGAAGATTTCTTCCGGGCCATTTGGGGTTTGGCTGTTACAGTTTCTTGCTGTCTTTGCTCGTAGAGTTCGTGAATTATGCTCTCAATTTTGGCGGTGTAATTTTCGCCGTAACGGCTTAAGGCCGTTGCCGATAAGAGCGCACTTTCTTCGGCGAGCATCTTGGAGTAATTACGGTAGACCTCCATTTCCCCGTAAGAACGCTCCAGGTGCTCGCCTATGCGCTGGAGCTCAGCAACGGCATAGGTCTCGGCATCGCGTTCAATGGGTTGGTTGCGATAAAGCTCGAAGGTGGTTTCGGAACTGTGGACGTATATGGCGTAATTCTCTCGCCATATACGAACTTGATCGTTATCGGGGGAGGCGACTTCGTTGGAGACGGCCGCTCTTTGATAGGCGTGCCGGCCTTCGTGCAGGATCGTATGCACCGCGGCGAATTCGAATGCTTCTTCTTTGAGATGGAGAGCATTGACCCGGATAGTCCAGCTATCGGGGTCAAGCTCTCCGTAATCCGCGATATCGGGAAATTCGACGGAAACGACCTTGCATGGGACTCTTGCAAACTTGCCGGCATGATCGTCTTCTATGCCTTGGAGTAGATCAACTTTTTGCTGCAACGAAAGCGTTTGCCACCGATGGGGCAAAAGGGATCGATAATCCATGGATCTATTCTTCCGATCTAATCCCCCCACATCGGCGGCGGAACATAAAAGAAGGAATTTTTTTGAACAGCTCTATAGTTTCCGGGCGTTTGAGAAACAGGCTCATGGTGGATAGGGCGCTGAAATAATCACAGCCCTTTTGGATCTTGATGTCCTCAAGCGTGACGCCCTGGAATTCGAACTCTGTCTCTTTGCCTTCACCCACAAGCCATGCTTCAAATACGGCCTGAAGGTCAGAGTGCAGATTGGATGCACTGATAATCTCTAGATCGATAAACCTTGAATCGTAGCCGATCCGCACAAGATGATCCCTGAGCTGCCGAGCATCAAATTTGACCATACTTTACTCCTATCCAACTTTTAGCTTGCGCTTTTGTTCTTCAAGGTGTTGCGGGCCGCGAGTTTGCGTAAGCTTTTTTTCTTCGCTTTGCTTGATGGCCTTATCCACTGCCGATTTGATTTGCCTTTCGACGGCTTCTTTGCCTAGAGAGCTATTAGCCGCCAAATCGTTGAAGTCCGTGAACTTCGCGGGGTCGGCCGTCTGTTCGCCCGGCGCAAAAACGGGGAAGACATACCGTCCGCCCACGGCCGCAGCGGCCTCCTTGGCCTTGGATCTTCCAGGATTTATGCCTTGCATTTTAAAAACATGTTGATCGTCATCGCCGGCAATGACGATGGCCTTGTCAGGATATTTGGTTTGCAGCACGGTCGCTACCGACAAAAGATTGCCGGAATCAAACGCGGCAACGGCAGCATATCCAAGCGCTTCCGAAAGAGTTTTAGCCGTGGCATAGCCCTCGGCAATCACTATGGCGGGCGCCGCTTCCAAGGCGGCAAAACCGCCGATTGGATGAAAACATACCTCTTTCCGACTATCTTTTGCAAAGCGCTTTACAAAGGGTTTCTGATCGTCTTCGCTGCTTTTGCGGATGTACTGAGTATTCCAGTGCTTCCCATCCACGTCGAAGGCGGGGACATAGGTCGTTTCTCCTGGTGCGTCCGTATAGATTCCCGGCGATGCCTTGACCCCCTTAAGCTCAAGGTAAGGCGTTGATGCAGCGGGGATCAACTCCTTGAGCTGACTGGCCACCCGGACAGCAGTGGCTTCGTGCAATCTGGCTTGCTCTTGAGCTCTCTCGGCCAATTTAGCCGCGGCCTCCGCCTGAAATTTTGCTTTATCTTCCGGGGTCAAAGTGTAGCCCTTGGATTTCCATTTGATTTCGACGCCCGTCCGATTGTTTTTGATATAGCCCGCAGGATGCCCGTCCATGTGTCCGACATAAAACCCGGAGCGCTCGCCTTTTTTGTCACCCACTGTTTCGATACGATGCTTTTGGCCGTCCAAGATCGGATGAGACTCGGTCACAACACACCCGAGCTGCTTTAGCGCATCGGCGAATTCATCCCGAGGGCTCATGGCGGGATTGTGCAAATTCGAGCCGTTTGGAAACCACCGGCTTAATTTATCCATATCGGCCTTTGGACCAGCGTACCAAGCCTTTGCCTCCGGGTCCCAAAGTGCACCGGCCGCTTTTGCGGCCATTCGCTCGCCGTAGGGTACGGCTAGATAGCATTTTTCGAGCAACCCGCTAGCTAATGAGCTAGCTAATGATTCGGGCAAATTACTAGCCAATGATTGGGCTGAGGGCTCCCCAACAACGGGGGATGATTTGGCAGCGGTTTCGCTTAGGGATCTCCACTCTGCGAATGGAGCGGGGTCAAATCCGGACGGGATATACCAAGATTTCTCCTGTCGATCCCATCGAGCCCCCAACGCCTTGGCTTTCTCCTTATCCTGGAACGGCACATTGATATACTGTCGCCGCGTCTCGGGCGCAACGGCTGTAAGGGCCTGTTCCGTGAGAAGAGTATCCAAGAGCTGTTCTGTTCCGGCAAAAGTGGGCAAAGTGGACAAGTCTATGCCGCGCTTTTTGAGGAGGCCTGATTCTTCGGCGTGTTTCAACGCCTGGGATTCGATTTCGGTGATATCGCGGAGAAGAGAACGAACCACGCCAAAACCGCTGCCCTCGGCCAGAGCCAGGGCCTTCATTGCAGCGTCAATGGCGGGCGTGGCCGAATCCTTGAATTGGGAATCCCAACAAAGGCTCATCCAGCGGCGGGCAAGGCGAACCTCGTCGGTAACGCGGCGAGCAACCGTGCCAGCTATGTATGCGGGCTCTTCGCCGCAAGCCAACGCGGATAGCGTTACTCCATCATCGAGAGTTTTCGGCGCGGCGGGCGATAGGATTCGAGCCGTCTCGGCGATGACACATAAACTGGTCGCAAGGAACAAGGGATCGGCATAGGCGTTATCGAGAACAATCGCGGACAAAGGACCGTCCTCGGTGCCGTCCTCGGCTTTGCCGGAGGCCTTCTCAACAACGGATTTTTCAGTGGTTTTCCAATCGATTTGGGAACCGGCGATAGCGTCTGCTGTCAACGCTGACGGATCGACATGCAGCAGAGCCGGTAAGGTGTTGCTTTTGGCAAGATCAATGGCGATTGCCGAGGATATCTTATCGGCATAGTGTCCACACAGGATCAATGGCTTGGATTCCACGAATACTGCGGCATGAGTTGCGTCGCGAACAGATTCAGAGGGTCGGTAATCGCCGGGTGTCAGGCTTGATAGTATCAAGAGCTTTCTGAGCTCTTTTTGGTATTCTTCGTTTTGCACTCCCTCCTCCTTTTTCTTCTGTTCATTAGCTTGGCTTTGCGTCTGCTGTTGCTCCTGGGCAAAGGCCACAATATAAGCCTGGGCTTTTTCCGCGTCGGCCGTGGCCCGGAAGATCTCAAGGGGATCGTTCTGCAACAACTTGATCCATTCGCCGACGTAGGCCGCGTGCTGCTTTGGGTCATAGCCGATGCCGACCTCCTGACCCAAGAGCATGGAAGTGATTTCGGCGCGGAGTTCTTCACGGGCATAGCCTTGGCTTCCGTAGGGATGGTCGATCTCGCGGCCTAACCGGGACGGATGGCCCGACCAGTGGGCCAGTTCGTGCAGGGCCCTAGAGTAATAACCGGAGGCGTCGGCAAATTGTTCTTTCCGAGGCATATGGATGGTATCATCGCTTAGGCGATAAAAAGAGCGGTCACCTGTTTCGTGCTCAAATTTCGCCCCAGAAGCGGCAAGAATCGATTCGGCCCGCTGGATGGGCGACCAATTGAGCTCCCTTTTCTCCAGTGCCGGCAGGCCCTCCATTTGCTCGGCGTTGAAGACGGATGCATGGAGCATCTTAGGCCGTTCGAGAGGAACGGTGTCTTTGAGCGGCCGGCCAGCCTCATTGAGGACCGGCTTGCCGTTCCCGTCGAGGCGTGGCTTCTCTTCGTTGAAGACCCAATACACAATGGTGGTGGCTTTTTCGCCTTCGAGAACTTGTGCGCCAAGCTTCTTAGCCTGTTTGTAGGTCAGCCAGCGCGGGTCTTTGCGGCCTTGGGCCGCAAGCTGGACTGCGTTGAATCCCTTATAGCGGTTGCCGCTGACGGGGTTATAAGGCAGCTCCCCCGGCAACCAAGGCTTTTGCCATGGGGCCGTGCCGGCCTCTAATTGTTCAATCAACTCTTTTGCCACTGTTTCATGCAAAGCTGCTTTCAATGCGGGCCTCCTTTCCGTGTTTTTTTCAGGGGCTTTTCCGAGCGCCTCAACTACTTCTCGGATTCGCTGCGAAACGGTGAGTGTCAGTGCTTCGTAGTCCGGCGAATGAAACCTTCTGCCCTTGCTTTGGGTGATGGAGTACTTGCCTTCATCCACATAGGTGGCCTTCTTGAGCTCTCCACCGCATGAGCACACCTTGGGAGCTTTGATGCCCCTTTGGTTTCTGTAATGAACAACCGTTGCGCAACTTGCGCACATCATTGCGGGCATAACACCCCCTTACTCCTTCTTCTCCTTAGTCAAGATATCGGGTGAACTATCCTGCGCTTCGTTAAGTTCTATGGCATTTTCAGTAAACGCACCCACGGCCTCGGCTTCATCCGGGCTGAATTCCACCTGATAGCCCGGCAACGCGGCATCGGCCAGCTTTTCTGTGATGACATCGTCGCTATGCATGCTTCACTCCTATCGGTTATGATGCGTAACTTGCTTCTTTCTGTTTTGTTGTGCCGCTTCGCCCTTTGCCATAATCCGGGCATCCCTTTATGTCCGGATAGGTCGCGGTGCATTTGGGGTAGGCGCTGCAACCCCACCAAAAGCCCTTTTTGCCGTTGCGGCGTATCAGGCCGCTGCCGCACGCCATACACTTATGCAGCGCGGACACTTGGGCCACCGGCTTGGCACCGGACAGTGTCACACATCCCGCGTTTGCTTTTGCAACTTGTTCCCGGATGAATTCTTCTTGCTTTTGCACAAAGGCGGTCAAGCCGCATGCGCCTTGCTCAACCATTTTCAGCAAGCGTTCATTGAGTGCGGTTAATACCGGATTTTTCACCACGGCCGGAAGCGCGTCGACACAACTTCGGCCAAGCGGCGTACTTAGGATTTGCTTCCCTTTTGGCGTCAGGTACTCCCGGCGCTTTAGCTCCGATATGATGGAGGCCCGAGTGGCGGAGGTCCCGATGCCGTCCCCTTCGCGGAGCATTTTCTTGTGCTCCGGATCATCCACGTATCGGTGGATCTGCTCCATGGCACGAATGAGCGTGCCCTCGGTAAAGCGAGCCGGGGGCTTGGTTTTGGCGTCCTTACGCGTTGCCTGGACGCAGGTTACGGGGTCGCCCTGTTTCATGGCCGGAAGTTGCTGCTTGGTGTGTTCTTCGCTGCCTTTTTCGGATTTATCGGGCTCGGCATCTTCTTCGTAGACATCGTGCCACCCGTTTCGAGTAACCACCTTGCCCTTGGCGGCAAGGTGCTCGTCTTGCACAAGCACATCCACGCTCGTGCTCAAGTACTCGTGGGTGGGATAAAACTGCGCAAGGTACGCCCTGACAATGAGGGCGTAGATATTCTTCTCGATCTCGTTGAGTTCGGCTTTACTGCCCTTATGCATGGTCGGGATGATGCCGTGGTGGGCGGTTATCTTCGCATCGTCCCAGGTCCTGGACTTGATGCGAGGGTCGGCCCCGTCTATTAGAGCGCTCAGCTCGGGGTTTACATGCTTTATGGCCGCCAGGACCTGGGTGGCGTCCTCATGTTGCGATTCGGGCAGATAGGCACAATCGGTGCGCGGATAGCTCGCCAACTTGTGGGTTTCGTAAAGCGCCTGGCAGGCATCCAACACCTGCTGCGCGGTGTAACCGAACTTGTTGGAGGCGATCAGGGTTATATCAGATAGGGCGAAGACAAGCGGCTGATTCTGCTTCTTGGCATCTTGCTTGTATTCATAGATATGCCCTGACTGGTCGGTCAGCTTCGCAACCAGCGCATCGGCAATGGCCGCATCGACCAGCCGGCCTTCGGCGTCAAGTCCCGCCTGATCTTCCCTTGGCGTCCAGGACGCAATAAAGGCCCCTTGGGCATGTTGTATTTGTGCCTGAATGGTGTGATAGGGCACGGGCTTAAAGGCCTCTATTTCTCGGTCCCTTGCGACCACGAGAGCCAAGGTGGGGGTTTGCACCCGCCCCACGGTCAAAAGGGCTCTGGAGCCGCCACGCTGCGCCCTTAACGTGTGGGCTCTGCTCAGATTCATGCCGATCAACCAATCGGCTCGCTGCCGGCCCCTGGCTGCTTCGGCCCAACCAATATAGGAAGAGTTGTCTCTTAGCGCCGCCAACCCTCGGCGAATGGATACCGAGTCTTGGGCGCTGACCCAAAACCGTTTCACGGGTTTGCTGTTTCCAAAATGTTCCAAAACCTCATCAACGAGCAGTTGCCCTTCCCTATCCGGATCGCCGGCATTGACGATTTCGGTGGCCTGGGCCACGAGCTCACCGATTATCCGGAGCTGCTCTTTTGATGAAGATTTTACCCGCAAGATCCACGTTCGAGGGATAATGGGAAGCTCCTCGACCCGCCAAATCTTCTTCCCTGAAGTATTGCGCGGAACGTCATCGGGCGTGTACTCGTCCGGCTCGGCTTGTTCCAACATGTGGCCGAAGCACCAAGTCACTGCATCCGGGCCGCAATCGATGAATCCATCTCCTTTACTCTTGATGGGTAGCTCGGCGGCGATGGCCTTGGCCACAGAAGGCTTTTCCGCTATAAACAGCCGCATTGATAATCCTCCTTACCAAATGAAGACGGGTTTAATCACTGATCGGATTTGAGCCACCGGCACGGGGCCGAAATAGCGGCCGTCAAAGGATGTTGCGCTTACGTCCGACATGAGCAAGACTTCGTCTGCGGCAAGGGTGTGGTTGTCGGTGCGATACTGCGGCAGCGCACGGCCGGAGAGATCAGAAGATAGGGGCTTGCTGAGAGCGAGAAGAGCTCCATTAATGAACACGCCTTGTTCGCAAGAACGAACGGCATCACCTTTAACGGCTAAAATCCGCTTCATCATATAACCGTAGCCGCCTGGACACGGACCGGCCGTAATGTAGCCCCTGTCCTTGGCAACATCAAAAGCCGCTCGCTCTGGGGGGGGACAAAACATCACGTAAGAACCTTTGCTTGGCTTTGCGCAAGTGGCCCAATATAGACCGATAGGAATGCTTTTGGTTGTGTTGATGCGCGCGCCGGCAAGGTGGATCAGGCACAAGGCCAAAAATAAGACGACTAAGCAAGAGGGTATGGATTTCATCAAGCGGCGCACGTTCATGTTTTATGCTTGCTCCGACGGCATCCACCGCATGCCGAATTTTTTCAACGTCTTTAAGGCTGGAAATCGCCCGGTTAAGGCGCGCTGAAAATGTGCTTCAAAGCAATTAACGAATCCTGGGACATTTCTCCTGATCATTACTTCGAAGCAATAAACGATTGCCCCTAGCATAATGCCGAGGAAAATGAGCGGAGGGGAGTACATATCAGCTGTTTTCAGCGCCTTAAGCTCAACAACATCGCTAAGCACTGCTACGCCCGAACAATAAACATAAATTGCCGGCACCATCAGTGCCAATCTCGCTGCAAAGTGTAATGCTATCCGAAGCAGGTTTAAAAATTGCAGTAAATACGGCAGCGGCTTTTTGAATGACTGCCTTTGTAATTGCCGGTACTCCAGCACGCTGATGCGGCCGATATCGTTATTGCCGGACGACAGGATGATAGAGCCTTTTTCGTAATCGCCTTCCGACACATTCAGAAGAAAATCTTCTTTAGTGAGTATTGGGTCCATGTGGGCCTCGTGTTGGGGCGGGCCGATGGCCCGCCCACTGTGCTTCAGCTTGCCGCCGTGGGAAGAATTACGATATTGACTCGCCGATTTTGAGCCGCGTCCGGCGACACCGGCATGCTTGCGCCGTATCCGGCGGTCGTGATGCGTTCGGGGGCGACGGTGCGCTGCACCAGTGCGGTTTTTACGGCTTCGGCCCGCTTCTCGGAAAGCTTCCGGTTGAAGGATTCTGAGCCGCTGCTGTCGGTGTGGCCTTCAACCTTCAGCTTGGTCTCGGGGTATTTCTGCAATATGCCGGCGATCCGATCCATCTCGGAGTTTGCGCCGGTTTTTAGACTCGCTGAGCCAACGTCAAACAACACATCGGACTTAAATGTAGCCACAATGGCGTCAACTTCGGCGACTTTGGCCCGCTGGACGGTCAGCGCCTGGGATGCCGCCGCTGCCTTGCGTAGTTCTTCCTCTTGCTTGTCCATGTAGTTGCCGACGCGGTTGCCGACGAGGCCACCCACTGCGGCGCCCGCCGCCGCTCCGATGAGCGTGCCTTGGGTGTTGCGGCCGATGACCTGGCCGAGGATTGCCCCCGCTCCCGCCCCGATCAGAACACCGTTTTTTGTCCCCTTCTCTTCGGCGGTCTGCCCGGCACAGCCGGTTAAGGCCAAAACAACCAGCAATGCCGCACCAACAATGCTTTTTTTCATGTGTCCTCCCTCCTTTTTCACGAAAATTCGTTAACCGATTACGATAAAAGTTTAGCTAAACCTTTAATTGCCGTCAAACATTTTTTAGCGGCTAAAATTTATTCAGCTAAACTTTTGAATGGCCTGAATGGCCCAAATCATGGAAAGGTGTGCAGGATAGTAGGCGTAATAGAACCATTTGGCGCGTGGAATCGAAATCGGATACCGCTTCGCTAAAAGAGAGGGACCCACGATGATGGGGAGTGCCATCAGAGCCCAGGAACAGCCATTTACTATCCTGCACACCGCAAGCAGCGCCACCGCGACGATAGCGGTCAAACAAGAGGGCCGTTTGAAGTAGCGCGTCGCCGCAACCCCGTAGTAGAGCGCAGGCCAAAAGAATTCAACAATTGCTCCACCGAGAATGCCGACCAGCACCGCCGAAAGGTAGCGCTTCTGCTCGTTCAACGCGGTGATGGCCGCAAGACAAAAGAACAAGAACATAATGTTTAGCGGCCACCATCCGCCAAGCAACTTATTAAGGGCCATGAATGCTGGAGATGCGAGCACGCCGGCCACCAACAGCCGCACCAAAAGGCGTGCCGTGACTTTATGCTTCGACAAGTGGTAGGCAAACACCGTCACAAACAGCGGCATGGCGATCCGGCCCGCATTAAACAGCGTCCGATATGCTTCGCCGCATAGATACTTATTGACATGGTCGCCTGTCATCATTATCAGTCCGATCCATTTTAGCGCCTCCGTTGCGCCGGATAGCCGCAACGCGGGGGGAACGCTGATACTTCTAAAGCGTGCCGAGAAGCTCTCTGAGCGCCTTTTCTTTAGCTTCATCTTCGGCCTTAATCCGCTCGTTATATGCCCGCAGCTCTTGATCATAGTCCTTTGCCTCGACCCAATGGCCACCTCTTTCGGGGAGGCCGACATAAACCGGCCGGGTGTCGTCATATGAGGTGTATGGGTTGCTGAGGTATGCGCAATAACTTGGTATCTGGTTCGAGATATAAAAAACTAAATCGCCTGAACCCGGTATATACAGTTTGTTGAGCGATACCACGTCGCAGCGACCTGCCCCGTTTGCCAGGGCGTCGGCAAGTCCGGCCATTTCGGGGCTTTGGTTCGCCGCGGGGCACAGATCAAGGAATTTCCTGCGCTCCCTTATGGTGTCAATGAACTTACCGCAATTAATTGAAAAGTACCGATTCAGCGACGGTCCGCATTCAGTGGGTTTCTTTCCTGATGCTAAACATAAAAGGGCTTCACACGATAACCGCGTATCTCCCTCCAATATGCCGCTATCTGCTTTGGCATTGATAACCGCCGCCGTCATTGCGGCGCCCACTACCGCGACAACCAGTGTCGTAAACAACCATCTTCTCATCCGCTCCTCCTTGTATGGGTGTCTTGTTGGGTTATGGCGTCCTCCGCAAACGCTCCCGTCGAGGGGTGGGATACGAAGGCCGCTATCTCCTGCTCGGGGTCCGCCTGCAAGCTGTCGCCGTTAAACTCCGGTAATTTTGATATTTGATTTTCTTGATTTGTTTGGGCTTCCTTCGCTTGATTTGCGTCCCCTGCCCTTTTTTTAATTGCTGCTGCTATTTTCCCGCCCGTTGTAGTATTAGCGATATGACCTTTTGCGACATCATATGCTCCCTTAATGAGGTTCGCCGCTGTGTCTGCTGCAATACGGGTCCTTTTTGTTGGCATGCGTGTTTTTCCTGAGGTGGAAGAATTCTTACCGTTATTTGCGGAACGGCCTGGGTCGCCGGCCCCGTTGGTTGCGGTAGCACTGGATATGCCTCCTGCTTCGCCGGCTTGGATGCCGGGAGGACTGGATGAGGTCGCACCACCCCCTTCGCTGGCTTGGATGCCAGGAGGGCTTGCGGGTGTTTCGCCGCCTGCGATTTCGGAGGCACCGTCGCCGGGTGAGGTATTGCTGGCGGCCTGGGAAGAACTATTGTCGCCGGCCCCGCTGGTTGTGGAGGCACTGAACGCGCCTCCACCTGATGCTTGGCCGCCCTCTTTGGCTAAGCCTGCTTCGCTGCCAGCGGCTTCAGATGCACTGCCGGCCGGGGAGGCGTCCCCGCTTTGAACGGCAAAGCCGGATAAGATGTCCGATCCCTCCGATACATTTTGCCCGGCTTGCTTATATGCTGCTATTAAGGCTTGCGCCCCTCCCGCCATGCCGGTGGCCGCTGCCTTCGCCATTGCACCCGCCATGGCTGCGCCTGACATCAGGGCGCCGGCTGCTCCTAATGCGGCACCGGCTCCAAAAGTTCCTACACCGCCACCGCCGCCCCCTCCGAAGGCTAATTGGCCAATCATGGGTGGGACTTTGCTGACCAGCGCCAACAGCACAATGCTTGCAACTAGTAAAACACCCATTTCACCATATCTTAAGCCTTCGGCCATTTGCTGGTAGTAATCGTTGATAAACCCCTGCCCAATGCCTATGAGAAGCCCCATAACGAGTAGCTGCGCGGCAATAGATAAAACACTGCGGTAGTACCCAATGGCCATATCGGAAGTCCATTTAGACCCACCAAACCCTAAAAAAAATATTCCCGCATATGTGAGTATCCACGAAGAAACAATCAGCAGCAGCATATTAACGGCGACCAAGGCAAGGATGACCAAAACAACTACCGCAATTAGTATCAGGGCTGTGCTATCCACAGGTTTCCAGGCCGAGGTCCGTTTCAGAACGGAGAAAAAGATATTAAATCCGATGTCTACTACTTCAGATGGATAGATATTGTCGCCAAGACCGGTTGCACTGCCGGCCAAAATTCTCAGAGATCGGATTATTGAATCAGCGAAGTTGGGTCCATTCGTAAGCAGCCACCAGAAAAAACCTGTAGTGATTGTAAACTTCAAGAATTCGGCAAAAAACTCTTGTAGGCCTGCTTGCCTTAAGGCCATCATTCCAAAAGTCCAGACCATGGAGATTAGCACGAGGGTCCAGAACAAACGGCTCGCTGCGTCTCTGATGACGCCCACCCAAGAACTGGCTGCGTTGGAATAACGTCGAATGACATTATCGAGCAGACCTGAATTATTAATATCGGCGTGGGCTTGGCTTATAGCAAGACAACAGAAAATGATTACCAAGGCTGCTACTACCCAACGTTTCCCCATGGCGGCCCCTTTACCAACCCTGACGCGGGCTTGGCTTGAATTCTCCTTTTCGAAGTTCTTTTGATGCTTCTCCTTGTTGTCTTTCAGCCTTCTCTTTTTTGCTCTCGCCGCAGGCGCAAAACCCACACAAAGTGACAATAAGTACGATAATACATACCGCCCTCTTCATAATTCGCTCCTTTCTAAGAACATACGATAGCTATGCTTTCTACCAGCCCTGGCGCGGACTGGATACAAAATCCCCCTTTCGGAGCTGTTCCGCGCTAGCCTCTTCTTTTGCTTCCTGATCGGCCAACGCCTGTTGTCGCGTTACCATCGCGTTTTGCTCCGCGATTAGCAAACCCCGTATCTGCATAAGTTGGCTTGCTTGATTGCCTGCAAACTGATTGCCGTACTGTATCGCTTGCATTTGCCCCGTGGCGGTTTGGGCGTTGGCTTGAAGCTGCGATAGAGTTTGAGCGTCCTGCCTTAATGACTCTTGTTGCTGATTGATGCCCTGCATGGAGGCGTCGTTGGACCTTTTTTGGGCCTCGGAAGTAAAACGTTCTGAGTCGGTCAATTGAGCGGTCTGCGCCGGCGTACAATTCCGGCTCGTGAGACTGGATAGGCTTTGATAATGGCCGACATCTTGGAAATTATTAAGGTATCGGTCGAGCGTCCCGAGCTGACCCCGATAATACTCTATCGTGTTTATCGCGCCGAGCAGCCCGTTGATGGACCCCTGGGCGTTGCTCCAAATGTAGGTCGAGGGTCCCATCGTGTTTTGGAGTTGATTTTCATATTGTCGCAGTTGCGTCGAGTACTGCTGGATCATCTGTTGGGTTTGGTTGATGGTCTCCAACACACCCATAATGCTTTGGACTAAATTGGCGCCATCGATGGTTGGTATTCCCGCCGATGCCGGTCCCGCCATGAGCGCCAGCCACAGCACCGTGTAGAGCACTATTCGTTTCATTCGGCTCTGCCCTCCCCTGCCCTATTGTTAGTAATCAAAGGCCGCATATGGCGCCGGCATGGTGAGATCTTTTGTGACGGCAATGTTGAGCCTGTAGCCTGGGCGAATCTCCAGCGTTGGAGCAATATTGAGATTTTTGGAGATCATCTGCGCCGCAACTTGGCCAAGCTGCTGGCCCAGGGCCTCGCTCATTGCGTCACTGGCTCGTTGGGTGTCTGTGGTGGCTACGCCTTGATGGTCCTGGCTTAAACTGACGCCCGCAACAATCCCCGACATCAAGAGTGCTGAGCCGAATATCCGCAGGTAGTGATTGTTCACGAGGTCGCCGAACCCCGAATATCCGGCCTCGTCGGCCCCAGGCATGGCCCCGATGTCCATCGCTTTGCCATCGGGGAAGGTGAGCCGCTGCCACGCCACCAATACGCGGGCTTGGCCGTAGATAACTTCGCTGGAGTAGGCCCCCACCGCCATGGTGCCTTGTGGGATCAGCAGATATTTGCCCGTGGCCGTATCGTAAACGTTTTGAGAAACTTGGGCGGTGATTTGGCCCGGCAGCTCGGAGTTAATGCCACGAATGAGAATTGCCGGAATGACCGCTCCCGCCCTCAGTTCATAGCGTGATCGCGGGGGCTCCGGCTTGGAGTCGAGGCGCCAACGGTCACCGCCGCCCCGATTGTCGAATTGCCCGTACCCATTGCCTCCAGAGGGTTGCGCGGTGGCGGCCGAGGCAAGTGCTATCCCCCCACCGCCGCCTATGCCTTCCGTACCGCCCAAGCCCATTCCTTTGATTTGGGTGAGCCGTTGCTGGTATTGCGCAGTGATGTCTCCCCCGGCCTCGGTGGACTGCCGCCGCAGTGAAGCGATCCGGTCAATCATCTCCTCGCGGGTTCTTGGGGTTGCAGTCCCCGCTCCCGCTGAATTGGATTGAGGCTGGGCTTGCACCGCCGTGCCGGACTTTACGGCGTTTTCGAACATCTGTAACTTGCTCGTCCGAATCATTTCGGCCTCGTTGTCCACGGGGACCGGGGCCGGTTGATTCTTCAACTCCTCTTGGCGCCGCCTTAAATGCTCGGTGGCTTCTTTAATCTGCAAGTCTTCAGCGCCTGCGGGCTCGGTCTGCTCTTCAGTTTGCTGTGCCTGCTGCTGTGTCTTCTTCACAGGGATTGTCGGGGGCTTGGCGGGCTCGACAATTCCCGCTTTCTTTCCTTCCGTAATTTCCTTGGCAAACGCGGCCGTGGTGTTGCTAGCCGCTTTTACTTCCTCCTTCGGCTTCGCGGCGCTGCTCTTTTGACTCCTGTCGGCAGCAACAAGAACCATGACAATCATGAAACTCGCGACGATTGCTCCTATGATATATAGGGGAACGTTGTTTATCCGCCGCACCCCCGAGCCGATCGGCGCGGTTTCGGGCGATTCTTCCGGGTTCATCGTCCGTTGCTTTTTCATGTTCACTCCTTATAGGTCCAACTGCCGGCCGCTACGACAAGGGCTCCCTGAGCGATATGGTAGGGCCGTGAAAGCTGTCTTTTGCCTATCCCTATGGTCAGCCGCCATGTGTCTTTGCCCAATTGATCGAGGACATAATACGTTGGCAGGGGGGCCTTATCTTCCGGCGCTACGCCTTGGTAAACCTCAAAGCCCTTATGCCTCAGCTCCCGGATGAGGGCTTTTCCGGTCGGGTCTTCAACTTTATTTTCGATCTTCAACGCGGTTTTGGCCGGAGGGTACACGGCGCATAACTGCCCGACGGCATCCTCGGCCATTATCGATGCGTCTTTGTCGGAGGACACAACAAAGGCGCCATACGGCTGAGTTGTTGCGCAGCCTATGCACAGCGCTGCAAAGAAGAAAAAAATGGCTCGGCTCATTTTTTCCTCCTGGTGATGGTGACGCGCTCCTGGGACCCGCCCACGCCGGCCACCAGAATCGCGCTCGGGAATAAAGAATCCACAATATAGCGCTTGTCGTGGATTCGATAATTGACTACCGCCAGGTCGTCTTCAGCATCGGGATTGCGCATGACCAGAAGGGCCGGAGCTTCAGTCTGCGTCATCTCGTTGGGCATTTCGATCACTGTCTTTTGGCCGTCGTTGTAAACCCTGACGGGTTTCCATGGGGCTGAACCTTCGACATCGTAGTCAAAGTCCAGATCTCCTAAGTACATTCCCTCTTTTGTGGTCTTCTCCTGCCGAACCGCACGACTGCTCTTTTGAACCGAAGACCATTTTTCCAATATTTCGTCCGGATAGACGAAGCTGACCTTCGGCATCCACTCGCTGCGATGGGATTTAAGCTTGAACTGGTAAACTCTGCGGTCGGTTAAAAAAATAAGGCTGGTTTCCAGCCCCACGTCAAAAGGTTTGATAATAATATGCAGAGTCTCTGCCCCACCTATCCCCGTAACGGCCGGTTCAACACTCCATCGGGCCTTGTCGCCGATATGTATGCCTTTGAATGACTCTCCGGGCTGCAATTGAATGTCGGTCACCTGCAACGGAGAACAAACAATGGTGGGCATCGACTGCCCAAATAGATACCTCACCGAGCCATCTTCTCCCGTGACCGGCTTAATTCTGTAGTCACTTTGTTCGTAAGCCATGGCCTTTTTGATAGCGTCGCGCTCCTCTTTGGTAAGCTGTGGGTTGGGAGAAAAGTACTTGTCATCAATCGATGGCCCCGCCGCTTGTGCGTTGCCGAGGGCGACCGCCATCATCAACACCCAAACTATTGCTGCTTTCTTCATAACTCCCCCTCAGTTAGAGACCCTGGACCAGCTAAAATCGCGGATATATAGACCGACCGGATTCTTCCGGATTTCTTCTTCGCTGGTGTTGGATGTAAAATCTAAGATATAGTAGGTCACGAGCGCTCGCATCTGTTGAGTGCTCTTGATTGTGCCGTTGCGGTCCCTGGTGGTTTCGGACCAATCCACCTGCCAAGTGTCCTTGGTCTGTTGCATCGCGGCTTGAATTTCAACACTGACCATTTCAAGGGTGGCGCGCTTGAAGGGAGAGTTGTCTTCTGAGCCGCCCATCCATTCATTCATCTTTGCCGTGGCAGGATCGTTCGGGGCCAATTTCGCGTAGACTCGGAATACGGCGTTGCGCTGTACTTCGATATCGGGCGTCACCATCCGGGCGTCTTCGATGAAATCGGCAATTTCGCGGTGAATAACCCGCCCATCCACTTTCGCGTTGTGGATGGGGCCTACGGCGCGGGCTTGCCCGATTTTATCTATCTCAATGGTGTAGGGCACAAACTTTGATTGACTTCCGATGTGAATCAAACCTCCTACACAGGCCGCGACGATGAACAAACATAACAGCGCCACGAGTTGCCATGTGCTGGTGGCCGCGGCCATGGCGCGAATCTGACTGTTCCAGTGTCGACGCGCCGATATGTATGGGTTTTCGAATGATTTGGCTTGGCTGGTTTGGTTTTTATTGGTCGGCCACAGGCCTTTTAATGCCGCTATTAAGTTCATGGTCATCCCTCCACCAAATAATCTGCCAGTTTCAAGCCGCGTTGCGCCAACCACTCATACACCCAGGCCGCGCCGTGCTTTTGTTCGAGGTTTTTGATTTGGGCGATTGACTCCTTGTCCGTCGCACCCACAAACGCCAACGATAGGGGTCCGAGAGCAAGCTCATAGAGCCGGTTGCCCTGCTCCGATACGCAGTAGTAATGGCGCTTGGGGACGGCGCCGGCCAAGATTTCAATTTGGCGGGCGTTTAGGCCCATGCGACGGTATAGGGCCGCTGTCTCTTCGTCGCGGGCATATACGTTCGGTAAAAAGATTTTGGTCGCGGTGGACTCTACAATTACGTCCAAAATTCCGCTTCCGGCCGCGTCGCTCAGGTTCTGAGTGGCCAAAAAAAGGAGGCAATTCTTCTTGGCGTATGCTTTGAGCCACTCTCTGATTTTGTCGCGGAATACCGGATGG
Source organism: Deltaproteobacteria bacterium (assembly GCA_021824175.1). Taxonomy (GTDB): domain Bacteria; phylum Desulfobacterota; class Desulfobacteria; order Desulfobacterales; family Desulfosarcinaceae; genus Desulfatitalea. Next base: position 20,604 of record JAKALP010000034.1, on the reverse strand, counting down.
CCCAACATGATCCAGGCCTCATCGCACAGAATGGCGGCCGGCTGGCCTCGCAGGGAACGCTCAATTCGACGAAACAGGTACATGAGCACAGGCAGCGCGTACTTTTCGCCAAGATTCATCAACTCTTCGATTTCAAAGGTAGTGAAATCGGAAAGTTTCAGGCCGTCTTCTTCGGCGTCGAGCAGGTGCCCCATCATGCCGTCGATCGTGTATTGCTTCAGGGCCTCGCGGATCGTGTTGTCCTGGACCGTCGCGCTGAACTCGGAGAGCGTGCGGGCACCCGATTCGTGCATGCTCATGATTGCCCGGCCGATCAGGTTGCGCTGCTCGGGGGTTGTGAAGACTCCATTCAGTGCTAAAATGGAGTCGATCCAATTCATGGCCCAGGCCCGATCACCCTTGGTTTCCAAAAATTGCAGCGGGCAATAGGCCAGATTACTGTCATCGGAGGCCACCGAGAAATGCAGGCCGCCGACCGCTTTGGTAAGCGGGTACATCGACATGCCTTTGTCAAAGGCAAAAATGGACATCCCGCTGTAACGCCGGAATTGCGCCGCGATCAGGCCCAGGTGGGTGGACTTGCCGGCGCGGGTCGGGCCGAACATCAGACTGTGGCCGAGGTCTCGGATATGAAGGTTGAGCCGGAATGGTGTCGCCCCGTTGGTGACGCAGTGCATCAGCGGAGGCGACATGGGTGGGTACATCGGGCAGGGATTACGGTCGTTTCCCGTCCAGATGGTGGAGCTTGGGAGAAGATCGGCTAGGTTCAGTGTGTTGATGCTCGGCCGGCGGACATTTTCGGTGCCATGGCCCGGCAAGCTGCCCAGGTAGGCTTCAATGGTGTTGATGGTTTCGACGCGGGCCGCAAATCCCAGGGCATTGATGCTCTTCTCAACCCGTTGGGTGGCTTGCTCAAGCTGTTTGCGGTTATCGCCCATTAGGATGATGCAGCTCGTATAAAAACCAGAAGAGACCAGCCCGCTGTTGATCTCGGCGATGGCGGCCTCAGCGTCGGCCACCATCAACACGGCATCCTGATTGACCGCACCGGTATTGGTATTGAACACCTGATCAAAAAACCCCCTCACCTTTTGCTTCCATTTCTTCCGGTACTTATCGAGCTGGTTAAGGGCCGTGTGCTGATCAAGGAAGATATACCGCGATGACCACCGATACTCGCAGGGAATCTCGGATAGGGTGTTTAAAATGCCGGGGTGGGACTCCATGGGGAAGCCCTCGATGGTGACGGCCGTGATGAAATTCGCGCCGATCTTGGGGACCACCCCCCCGTGGAATTCTTGCGCCAGCAGCCCATCGATATAAACAGGGTTGCTTGGCAAAAGGACGGGATGCCTTTTGCCTGAGATTGCATAATTCAGCCACTCCAGCAGTTCGTCGCGGGTTTCAAGGCTTCCGTCTTCTTTCTGCGTTTTACGGCCCTTGAGGCGGACTAGTTTGACCGCGGCGGATAAGCGTGATTCGATTACGGCGACCTGCTGCTTGAAGGTCTTTATCAGTTCTTTTGTCCGCTCGGTCTTTGAGAGGATGCCGGTATCGTCGTCAAACATGAGCTCGATAAATTTCCGCTGCATCAGCACCGGGGGATGCCATGTCAGAGTGATGACAAAGCGCCCCTCGTACATGGTCCCGAGCCGCTCGAACAGCCGCCGTCGCTCTTCGTCGATGGCCCGCGTGACCGGATCGGGGAAAAAAGAGAGGCCCCTTTCCGAATAGTTGGTGGTCGGCCGGCGAACAGCGTCGACGTGCAGCATCCAGCCATTTCCAAGCCCCGCAAACGCTTGATTCAAGCGCAGGGCTTGTAACTCCCGTTCGGGATCGACGGCCGAGGCGCTGTCGAGGCCCTTATAGATCCAGGCAGCTATAAAGGCGCCCGATTTGCACACTACTACTCCATCGTCCACCACGGCGGCATAGTTCAGCAGGTCCGCAAACCCTTGCTCCTTCGAGAAGTATTGCATTTCGGGTCTTTGCCGCTGATGAAATGTCGCAATCAAAACAACTGCTCCTAAGATGCCGGTTGCAATAGCTATTATGGCTACGATGCTCATATAATTATTCCCGGTAGGGCCTGCTTTTGGCTGGATAGTAGGCCTTGTATTTTCGATGTCGGAGGTAAACTTGTCTTAGCTGTGGGTCGGCTTTTGCCATCAGTCGAAGCAGAAACAGCGCTGAAAACCACAGCCCTATTCCGTAGATTGTGGCGATCAGGTTTTGGGCGCTGAAGATTAGGGCACCGGCCATGAGGCCCACGAACATCACTATTTCGCGGTCGCCGCCCATGAATAGGTTGGGCCGGTTGGCGACTCTTCTTATTGGGATTCTCCTCAGCGCCATATCAACACCTCAGCGCCGCTATGCTTTTCACCAAAGCCAGCTCAGCACCGCGGCCGAAGAAGGTGGCCATCATGTTCTGTGCGCCGACCAACAGCGCCATGACCAGTACAATAAAAATGAGGGTGCGGAAAAATGCGTTGAGTTCGCCGCCGAATATCAGGACCCCGCCGGCGATCACTATGCCGATCATTGAGATCGTAAATGCCACGGGTCCCGTGACCGAGGCCCGCAGGTTGGTAAGCCAGCCCTCGTAGGGCAGCGCTCCTCCGGCGCCTTCGGCGGCAAACGCAATGGCAGGACCGCCACACAAACATACTACCACCAACAGCACACAGAACTTTTTCATTATCTACCTCTTTCGCCTATGATGTAACGGCCGTCGCTATAGCCGGAAATCCCTATGATTCCTTGAACGCGACGGCCTTCATTTGTTCTTCCGATGTGGACTATTAAATGCACTACTTCACCAATCAGTGGCTCTATGGGTTTGGGCGCATCCTTGTGCATGCTGATCAGCATGGCAAGCCGACTCAGACCAGCCTTGGCGCTATTGGCGTGCAGTGTTGCCGCTCCGCCTTCATGGCCCGTGTTCCAGGCCATCAGCAGGTCGAGGGCTTCGGGGCCGCGCACTTCGCCGACTAGTATTCGGTCGGGCCTCATGCGCAGCGAGGTTCGCAGCAGATGTGTCATGGTGACGTCGGTGGTAGTGTGATACTGCACGAAATTTTGGGCGCTGCATTGGATTTCGCCGGTATCCTCGATGATGAAGATGCGCTCTTCGGAGTCCTGCACCACCATTTCGTTGATTATGGCGTTGACCAGAGTGGTTTTGCCTGAGCCTGTTCCGCCTACAACCAAGATATTGCGATGATTTACAACGGCATTAATAATTTCTTCGCCTTGGGCGGCTGTCATAATGCCGCTTTCAATATATTGGCTCAGCGTATAGACCGCTATGGCGCGCTTGCGGATAGAAAAAGTGGGAAATGGCACTACTGGCGGAAGTTGGCCGGCAAAGCGTGATCCGTCGAGGGGTAGTTCTCCTTCGATCAGGGGAGTTTTATGCGTCACTTCTTTACCATGGTAGCCGGCAATCGTTTCGATGATTGCTTGCGTCTGTGACGGTCGCATCTCGCCGATGCAGCGCATTCGCTCCCCTAACCGTTCTTGCCAAACTCTTCCGTCTGCGTTCACCATCAGCTCTACTGTTCTAGGGTCGTTCAGGGCAGTGATGAAAGAAGCGCCCAGGTCTCGTTCGAGTTTTTTCTTTGCGCGATCTTTTGTGCTTTCTCCGCCTGGATTCATGCAAGGTCCGTCTTTTGAATGTTAAACGTGTGGACTTTTTCTGAAATTTTAACTATCCTGTCATTAAAAGGCTTGGTAAATTCAAAATTTACCTGTATATTTTAAATATGCTTGCGTTTTTTATTTTTGTCAACACATTTTAAAAACACCCATGAAGATATCAGAAGCGAGAACCTTGCATAGTGGGGGGTACACGCGTGAAGCACGAATTACCTCTCATAAATCAGGAACTGGTTGGGTACTGGTGGTGGACATGAACGCCGAGGGGAAATCAAAGCTCTCAAGCTACATTGATACCGATAAAGGGGTTCTGCGTATATTTCGATCTGTTGATGCGGCTGTTTCAGCCGCTAAGGCTATCGGATTTACTTCGGTAACAGTCGTCCTTTAATTACCTTTGCATTTTCCTTTCTAACTTCGTTTGTCCTTGCAAATTATCAATTATCGCTATAGGCTATATTTATCGGGCTTGTCAAGCTATAATAGCTATAATTATAACCTTCCGAATTTTTTCCGTTGATGCTTTAAAATTATTGACTCGATGAGCTCAAACACGATAAAAACCGCAAAAATAAGACTTAAGCAGGCCATCAAATCTACGCCAGGCTTGAGTCAGCAAGTTGTGGCCGAGAAAGTAGGGATTTCTCAACCCTACCTTAATGAGATCCTTAATGATGCAAAACCTGGGTCGGCCGAGCTTTTAGAGGGTATTGCCGAGGCGATAGGAATATCGCTCCGAGACTTATTATCACAAGACGATTCACCAAAACTAGTTGCGGAAACTGCTGATGAGGAAAAACTGCTTTCTTATTTCCGTGGGCTAGATACTCAAAAAAAATTTCTGCTTTTACATATTGCGGCCGACTATCATCAGTATTGTACCCTCGTCAAAGAGGGGAAAATAAAGCCTTAGCGGGCTAAGTACACATTCCAGGAGGGTTTAATGGAGACTCTATTTATGTCAAAACAGGTAGAGGCTGGCCAGGCTGTATATAGCAAAGCCCTGCTATCGGTTTACGATTGGTTTGTCCTAGGCTTCTCAAATTCTTATCTATGGCATTGCCCCACATCAATACTGGAGGAAGTGTTCGTCAAAAATGCGACCTTAAATCATTTGGATATTGGGGTGGGAACCGGCTACTACCCGCATAAGTGCTTTAATGGCAGCGCGGACCGCCGGCTGGCTTTGCTGGATCTTAACCCAAACAGTCTGGAAGTTGCAGCAGCAAGAATAAGTCGCTTTAAGCCAGAAATTTACCGCGCCAATATACTTGATCCGTTGAATCTATCATGCAACAAATTTGACTCAATCAGCATGCATTACCTGCTGCATTGCCTCCCTGGATCGCTGCAAGCAAAATCTGTGGTTTTTGAAAACGTGGGCCCCTACTTAGCTGACAAGGGGGTTGTTTTCGGGAGCACCATCTTGGGTAAAGATTCGGATGCCGGCTTTTTTGCAAAGAAAGTAATGGCTTTCTATAACCGAAAAGGATTTTTCGACAATCGCGATGATCACTTGAACGATCTGATTTCGGTACTGAATGGGCATTTTGCAGAGGTTAGCATTAATATGGTGGGTTGCGTGGCGGTGTTCGCTTGCCGCAGCCCGCGAAATTAGCAGGTTTAGGAGCTGCTTATGAAACTTTCTGTTGTGGTGGACGGCAGCTCGTCTAATTCATATCCTGTGGTATCCGCCGACGGTAATCTTTGGTACCGTTGCAGCGATATAGTTCCCCACCTTTCGCTTAAAAAGACAGCCGATATTTTAGCGTATGAAATAGACAATCCCGGATTCTTTTTAAAACACATCAAGAGCGGCAACAGTTCCTTACCCCCGGTAGATGTGTCGTCGGCAACGCGCCTCTTACCTTTTCACCCACTCTCATATCGAGACTTTATGTTGTATGAGCAGCACGCTATCAATAGCGCACGGGGCTTTGTCAAAAAATACCTTCCGCGCTTACACCCTTTTGTTGTTTCATACGAAAAGCTTTCGGGCAGGACATTTCCAAAACTAAAGCCCAAAAAACGGTGGTACAAGTACCCAATATACTATCTCGGCAACCACATGAATTTTGTAACACATGGCGCAGTGGTTAAAGTACCCGAATACACAACTGAATTGGACTATGAGCTGGAGCTGGGCGTTGTTATTTGTAAGCCCTTGAAGAATGCTACGCCGGAGGCGGCATTGAAGGCCATTGGTGGCTTTGTTGTCTTTAATGATTTTTCAGCCAGGGACGTACAGTTGGATGAGATACAATGTGGCTTCGGCCCCATGAAAGCAAAAAATTTCGCCAATGCCATTTCGAATGTAGTTGTGTCGGCTGACGAGATTTTGCCGTACATCGATAGCCTAATCGTAAGTGTTACTATAAACGACAGGATAGTAGCGAAAACCACGTCTGCCGGAATGCATCACACGCTTGCTGAAGCCATTGCGTATGCTTCCTGGGAAGAACAACTACACCCCGGTGAATTTTTCGGGTCCGGCACAATTCCAAAATGTTCGGGTATTGAAAATGGGTGTTTTCTAACCGCTGGAGATAGGATTAAGTTAGTGATAGATAAGATTGGTGTATTAGAAAACGGTATTGAATAAATAAAACTTATTCCCCTAAGTTTTTCATAAAGTCTGGCAAACTGTTTATCTTCTCATATATTGCCTTACATCTTTTACACCGCTCCTTCCTATCGCTGATAACCTCTACTTCTTTTTGAATTTTTCTCCTTATTGTTTCCGGCAGTGATTTAAAATAGGCTGTTACCTCCTTGTCTTCATCATGCTCGGCTATATCTTGGGCGGTTTCGCCAAGATTTAACAGCCCCATTGCAGTTGAATAGAGAATCCAAATCGCGATGGCGACTATACAACTGTTGATAACAGTTGCTTTGGTCAGCGGATAGTTCATCGTAACCACAAACAGGCCAACTATTCCAATGATGTTTAAAAGAGTGTCGGTATTAAAAAACAAATGGGCTTTTTTCTTTTTTACGAACGGTAAGTAGTGCAAATACACAAAATAGTTGTACCAATTCAGATAGCAGACATAGGCCAGCCCGACGAATACGGCTTCAACATATAGGTAAAACATGCTTAATTTTTCGACTGAATATCTCCCTATCAATATCACCATTACTATACTAACCGCTCCATACAATAGCCCTCGGTAGAACATATTTGTTTTTTTGGCACAATATAGCGAATAGACAAACAGACCCGATAAGAGGATCCCATAACTCGCTAACAGTGGTTCGGTAGGAACGCTTTTATAAAAAATCACCAAGTAGAGGGTTGTGTAAAGCGCAAAAAAAACTCTGTTGTTCCAAATTTCGGAAAACCCCACTTTTGAATGACGGCGGATGAAATTAATGAGTAGGGTATTGATTATTATCCCATTTATTATCCATACATATTTTGGTGTATATAGAATTGTGGCTATATTGATTATTTTTACTGCCGTGAGGATGCCAAGGTCATAGTCTTTTTTATCTTCCTCTCTGACTATGCGCAGTATACACGCTAAAAAGCATAACAGCAGCGACATAATGAAATACATGTAAAAGCTCTGCTTGTTCTGCGTCACTGCGAAGATAATAAAGGGTATGCTAAGGTAAGCGATAAAAAAAAACTTAGACCGTTGCAGACGGCTTAAAAGGCTTTCGTCAATCATATAGTCTCCCTCTCCTATAACGCCGATTCAAGACTGCTCATTTTTTTGGGCAAATATTCCCCAGTGTGCCAGTGTGAGTAAGGTGGTTCCAACGGGCCGTAGAAGTATTGTGATTGAGGCCGCAATAGATGTTGAGGAGGACACACTATTCGAATAATGAAGCCTGTTCCTTATAAGTGACTCATGACGATTTATCGACTACGAAAAAGGATGTCAACACAATTTCATGGGAGATCTTTGGATCTAAAGGCTGGCCGAGGGATTGTTCTTTTTGTTCCATCATTTTTTTAACGCGATTGTTAAATAAATACTTCTTTGTTCGGACCCCCACGAAATTTGGCCAGGATAAAGATTTGCTTAAACTGGATTACAAGGCGGGTATTCGACTTGCCTTGGAATCGGTCGATAAGGAGCGTTCAAGAGGGTAATAAGAAGCAAGACAGTATTTATGCTGATCAAAGGCCTCCCCTCCCCTGCCAAAACTATTGGTCACTAATGGAATAATTGCGTCAAATCTATTCTGGCTCTGCTCCTGATATGATCCTGCTCCGATCCTGATATGATCCTGATATGATATTTCTATTGGCGACTACCCAAATGAAATACAAATGATTTTTGCTGGTATAAGTATCCCGCTCATAAAACACCCACATCAAATCACAGACCATAGCCGAATTCTTCCAATGCATCTACATATAGTGGTCCCCACACCAACCCAAAACAATCAAAATCCATTATAAACATATCACACATAAAATTTTGTTGACAAAGCGTGTAGTTATGAAATACCAAACAATCATATATAAACACTCCAACAAATAAGGAGAGATATGGGGCACATAATCTCTGTTATCAATAATAAAGGAGGCGTCGGTAAAACCACAACGACTTGTAATCTTGCCGATGGCTTAGGAAAACAGGGTCACCAGATCCTTGTGGTTGACGCAGATCCCCAATCCAATACAACCACCCTTCTGTTGCCCAGAGACACCCCAATCCGCAAAAGTCTGTATGATGTGCTTGAGAGCCGCACTTCACCAGATTTCAGCACTGGACACATCTACGCAACCACTTGTAAAAACGTCGTGCTTATTCCAAACATTAACGAAACCGCTTCACTCGAACCTACCCTAATTTCTGAGGCCCCGGAAAGTTTCCTTCGATTGAAGAAAGCCCTCAAAAGCAATCTGAGTGAAAAGTTTGATTACATCATTATTGATTGTCCGCCGAACATGGGCACTTTTGTTTTGTGCACCCTTTACGCGTCGGATTTTGCAATTGTACCAATTTTAGCAAGATCAACCTTTTCAGTCGAAGGATTGATTAAGGCCGTGAGCCTGATTAGAGAAATTCAATCAAAAGTCAATCCAGACCTGCGGTTTCTAAGACTGCTAATCAATTCGGTTGATAAAAGGACGTCTATTAGCAATTCAATCACGGAGCAAATCAACCGCGCTTTCGAAAAGGACCAGATTTTCAAAACACAGATACCCGTGAATACGGCTTTTGAAAAAGCAGAATCCAGCAGATCCACCATTTTCCAGCACGACGGCACTTCGACCGGCGCCAGAGCCTACAGAGAGCTGGCCAAGGAGCTAACCTCCATCATAGGAGCGTAGGGCAATGCCAAAGCCAAAGTCAAAGACCCTCGTCGATTCTTTCATGGCCGGCCTGATGAAAGACGCTAAGAGCGCCGTTGACAGTGTGACTAAATCCGACGAACCGATTCCAGCATTCTCTGAAAGGGATTATGATCATATCAGGATCATATCAGGATCATATCAGGATCGGAGCAGGATCATAACGGGACAGGAACAAGATCAGGATGGGATCAATAAAATATCAGATAAAGAGCAGGAAAATAGCAGCTCCTTATCAGATATGGAACAGGATAAAATATCACCAAAGGAGCACCATCTAAAATCCCCGACGCCCGCCCCAAAAAATATCACCAAAGGAGCACCATCCATAAGCCTGTCAAAAAGCCAAACCGTGATTTATTTATGGCTCAAGGAGAGAGGGGAAAATGGTGTCTTTAATAAGCCCGAGATCGAACGTGCCCTGTCAGTGCCCTATATTACTATACGCAAGGCTGTATCGAAGCTTGAAAACAGCGGTGTGCTTACGTTGAAATATGATACCTGCCAGAAAAGTTTTGAATATAAAATCGATCTCAAAAAACAATTAAAACTGAGTAAAAATATCAGGATCATATCAGGATCGGAGCAGGATCATATCAGGATCGGAGCAGAACCCACTATTAGTAGTAGTTTTAAAAAAGAAACTACTACTTTACTCGAAATACAAAACCAACTCGAACATCATCCAGAACTCGGTTATTGGCGTCAAAAAGGATTGACCCCAAAGCAAGTTGCTAGATGGGGCGAGCAATTTAGCATCACAACAAAAAGTGTTATCCAGGCGCTTTGTTATTGCCAGTTTGATATGGTGGAAAATAATCGCGAGAAAATCGATGCAATCAAAGATGTCTTTAATTGGTTTTTCAGAATTGTGGAACGTACCGGAACTTACCCAAAACCAGCCAACTACAAATCCCATCACGAAAAAGAGATCGAAAGGGAAAGGGCGCGGATTGAAGAGATAAAACGCCAGGCTGAGGAGTTAAAGAGATTACGGGAGGAGGCGATTTCCGCCCAATTGGATTTTGAATTCGAGCAAATGTTACAAGAGCCAAATAGCGAACGATATAAAAAATGTATCAATAAAATCCCCTCATTTGTAAAACGACCTGAAAAGATCGGTTCACCAACATTCATTGCTGCGATGAGAAAAGTTTTCATCGCAGAAGAATAAATGGAAGCAGGGTATTGACAAAGAGTCGTTGTTTAGCTAAACTTGCCAATAATATAAAGGACAGTATTATGGTTACCAAAGTGATTAGGTTTCCGAATAGTTCATTGAGTCCTAAGGCCGAGATTAAACCGGCCAATCCACAACGGCCGGTTGTTTCGAACAAAAGGCCCCGCACTCAAGGAATTGTAAGAATTCTTATTACCTATGGTGTCCGCTGTTTATGGGCCAGTCATGTATTGTTGTGGCCAATCACTTCGTGGGTAATAGCCCTGGATGTGGTTTATCAGTTTGGCCGGATGATTTATCTTTGGGAGATGCGAGGTCCTCGGGCTGGCGTTCCTTTCCTGCTGCATTTCGGCGTGCTGGTAGTGTTAACTTTTTTTGCTAAAACCAATGTTTTTAAAGACACGCAGAAATTTTAGCGGCTAAAATTTTCATGAATAGACCTCTATCTGAAGCACAATTTCAAAAGGCTATAATTGGACTCAATGTAAGCCAGCAGACGCTTGACATAGCCCATGCAGTGCTGGTGGAGGGGCGGCAACAATCCGAGTTTGTTGAATCTTTGGGAATTACCAAAGGGGCTGTGTCTCAAGCCGTATCCCGCGTCTATAAATCGCATTTAGCGAACAGCATTCCTCCTGGCTTTGAGTTGGTAACGGCAATTCTTCCGAAGCGGCTGGCCTTCACAGTCAAACAGTGGGCAAAAAAATATGCACAAGGGAGATGGACGAAATGAAAACGCTGGTGACAGCCAACCAAAAAGGAGGGGTCGGCAAGACCTCAACTCTAGTTCATTTGGCGTTTGACTTTGTGGAGCGTGGTCTTCGGGTGGTTGTGATTGACATCGACACTCAGGCGAATGCTTCCTATACGCTTCAAAATTTTAAAGCCGATTGTCTTGCAAGCGATCTTTTTTCTCAAAATGGACCTGCCTCTAAATCACGGTTTGCAAGCCTCTCAGGAAACCCTGTGTTAATAGGCTCTGGAGCCTTGCTTGCTGATCTCGAAAGAAAGACGCTGACCGAAGTAGCGCCGATTTTCAAAAGCAATTTGGAAGCTTTAAGCGATTGCGGTTTCGATATGTGTCTTATCGATACTCCCCCCTCTCTCGGCGTCGGTCTGGCGGCAGCTCTTTTTGCGGCGGATTTCGTTTTATCTCCCATTGAGCTCGAAGTGTACAGTATTCAAGGCATAAAGCTGATGGTGACTACGATTTCGAACATGCGGAAAGCAAACCCCAAATTAAAATTTCTCGGAATGGTGCCGAGTAAGGTCGATGCGCGAAACCCTCGGCACGGCCAGCATTTAAAAGTGCTCCACACAGCGTATAAAGACCTTATGATACCGACCGTAGTGGGTCTGCGAAGCAGTATTGCTGATGCGCTAGCAACAGGCGTCCCTGTTTGGAAAATCAAAAAAACTGCTGCACGCAAAGCAACGAAAGAGGTTAGGGCGCTGGCGTCATACGTTTATCAACAGATGGAGATGCAGTCATGAAAAAAAATCAACTCGCTGGTTTGGCGGCTATCGGTGATTTATCCGCTCTTTTAAAAGAACCGAACACGTCGGCCCCTTTGGAAATATCGCTTGATATAGTTGACGAAGACCCTTCTCAACCTCGAAGTAATGATAACCCCGGTTTTTCCAAAGACAGCTTGGAGGAGATGGCGGCTTCTATTCGAGAAAGAGGGGTCAAAACGCCCATTTCGGTTCGAGCCGGCGCAGACGGCCGCTATCTCATTAATCATGGGGCGCGGCGAGTTCGAGCATCGAAAATAGCGGGCAAAGCAACCATCCCTGCTTTTATCGACGATGATTATAGCGACGCAGATAGGGTGATTGAAAACATCCAGAGGGAAAGTCTGACGGCCCGGGAGATCGCCGATTTTATCGGTCGAGAGATTTCCAGGGGTCTAAAGAAAGGCGAAATCGCCCGCCGAATTGGCAAGTCTCCGGCTTATGTAACTCAACACCTGACTTTGCTAAATTTGCCGGAACCCATTGCCAAAGCGTTTATCGCAGGCCGTACCAACGATGTGACGGTGTTAAACGAGCTGAACACGGCCTACAAATCCAATCCCACAGAGGTTGAGGAGATGCTGGCCGATGAGGATCAGGAGATCTCGCGGGGAACGGTTAAAGCTTTGCGTGATTTTATTGCAAATGAAACCTCCGATAATAGAGTGGTCGTTAACGAACCTACTATTAACAATGAGAATGGTAACCAAACTGCGAAAGATCCGGACCAACCAAAAACCACTTCTAAAAAAGCAGACCCTGAGAAGATTAAGCGCCCGATTATTCAAGTCGAGCACGACGGCAGAATAGCCCACCTTTTGCTTAATCGCCGGCCGCCGACAGAAGGGGGCGCATATTTTAAGTATGTTGACGATGGGCATGAATTTGGTGCCGACTTTTCAACTGTGCGGCTGATAGCGCTGATTGGAGATTAGTTGTAGCGGCCAGAACTCATCGAAACCCTGGCCCGATAACAGGGTTTTAAATACAGGGGAAATTTTGTGGAAACACTTATGAATCTAAGTGTGCAGCGCATTTATATCTTATTTAAGGGCCGGTGTATCGTTGCTTTTCTTGGGCTTGAGTGCGGCGTGCTTAATTTGGGCGTTATCGGTATGGAGTTCCACAGAGGTATGGACGTTGAGCCGGCTTTATAAAATAGGGGCCATTTTATTCTGTGGTTTTTCTTCAAGTTTAGCCGTTAAAATTTTATTGCCCAAACAACAATAGCCGCAGCAACGAGCGCCACCCCTGCTCCAATCACATTCAGCATAGCAACCAATGCGGCTTGTTTGGCCAGAGCACTTGCCGAGTTTTGCACTTCTTTGGTGATGGTATCGGCAGCTTTTTTTGTGCCCTCTTGTATCCCCTTTTGAATCTCCATGCGACTCGTAGTCAAGGCCGCGTTGATGATCTTTTCGGCCTTGGCCTTTGTGTCTTCGCTCCATCGGTGTGATATAGCCTCAACTTCTTCCTGGAAATGACCTAACAGCTTTTCCTGTTCTTCGGCGTTTTTCTGAAGCAGTATTTGATTAATGGTGCAGAGCACCATTATGGGATCGTTCTTGCCGACCGCTATGCCGTGTTTTGCGGCCACTTCTTTGACGAGCTCGTTCATTTCCATTTAAAGCACCGCCGCGCTGTCCATCTGCGCAAACATTTCGGTTTTAACCAACTTGAGTCGTTGCCGACTCATGATTGTTAACGAGTCCATTGCCAGAGCCTCGTCAAAGGTGAGACGGGATTGAAGCATGTCACTGAAATCCCGGCCGAAGGTCTCGGCCTTAAGCTGGGGTATTTTCACAATCGCAGCCACTTTCGATTTGTTGCTTTGGTAGGCCTTCATGGCTTCAAAGCCTTTGCCCTCGTGTTCCACGGGCCCCCAATAGGGGTTGAGCCATACAATGAAGGTGGCCTCTTTGGGAAACTGGCTGGTCAGATGAGCGAAGCCGTTTATCGTATCGAGCAGCGCCTGCCCGCCGGTCACGACAGTATGAATAATGAGATCAAATCCCATTTCAGCGAGCAGAGCCGGCACCTGGTTTGAGATTAGATAGTGCGACATTGGAACAAAGGAACTGGCACCGTTATCTATGATTACATCATTCTTGCTTTGAGCTATAACCTCAACCATTGCATCGAAATTGCGCGGGTTGATCTCGTCCCCCTCAATAATATTCAGCCGACGCACGTTGAGGGCCTTATAACCCCCGAATGTAGCATTGACCGGATCGGTGTCAATGCAAATGGTTTCTTGTCCTTTGGACGCTTTGTACTGGGCTATCGTGGCCGCAATCAACGATTTGCCGACGCCGCCTTTGCCCTGGAGAATAATGTGGATCTTTTTCATATCAGGTCCTCTTTCTTTGGTGTTGGGTCATACGCAAAACCCTTGATGGTTCGGTTCGGGTCCGGCGCGGTCTCTTCTATCCGGTTCTCGACCCTATCGGTCTCTTTCTTGTGGAGTCGCCCCTTTGCAATTCGGACGACGTACTTTCGAAAGGTCTGGTAGCTGAAATCTATTTTGCCCTCCTCGTGCAGCTGGTCCCAAACCGTCTTGATGGACCAGCCGTCATCGAGGGCTTTGAGGATGTCTTCTCGGTGAGCCAGGACCAAGGATAGGTTTCGCTCTGTGGCCGAGGCTTCTGTAACCTTGGCCCGGATTCGTTCGGCAATTCGTTCAGATAAGGTCTTTTTCATAAGCCTTTCTCATATGTTTAATTATTACTTTCATTTTCCTTTCACAAATATAGATTTGTGTCAATAAAGTTTCACAAACCTTTCTTAAACATTTCTTTTTTTGTTGTCATTTTCATCCTGGCGTAATAAAGACTTAAGAAAGGAATAAGAAAGGAATGTTTAAAGCAATCATCTTTCGTTATATGCAAAAACATGGGCAAGATAGGCGGAATTAGCTAATCGATGAATCGCTTTTCTAATCCCGCTTCCCCTTATTCGCGTCAAGCGCTCAACGGGCTATCTTGCTCTGCGAGGCCAGCCAGCTACCGCCGGCCAACAAGGTTCAGAGCATGAAAATAAAAGACCAGGAACAAAAACGCCACCACCAAATTCACGTGCCGGTCCTGTCTTCGGAAAGGCAAGCCATCGAAGCCCAAGCCAAAAGAGCGGGGATGAAAGTGGCCCGGTATCTGCGTGAAGTAGGGCAGGGGTATGCGTTCAAAGGGGTCATCGACTTTGAACAAGTCCGCGAACTCGCCAAAATCAATGGCGACCTCGGCCGGCTCGGCGGCTTGATCAAGCTTTGGTTGACCAATGACGAGCGGACCGCCTTGATCGGCAAGGCCCATCTTGAGGCGGTGCTATCCAAGATCACGGCCACCCAAGACAAGATGGCCGAAATCATGACCCGTGTGGTCAAGCCCCGAGGGGCGAACGAAGAATTTTAGCCGCTAAAAATGATTGCCAAACACGTCCCCATGCGGTCCGTCAAGCAAAGCGATTTTGCCGGCTTGGTCAAATACATCACCAGCAGCCAGGGCAAAAATGAACGCCTTGGGGCAATCAAAGCAACCAACTGCGCGGCCGACTCGATGGGCGCCGTAATCGCCGAAGTGCTGGCGACGCAAAAGCAGAACACCCGGGCCGCAAACGATAAAACCTACCATTTGCTTGTGGCCTTCGCCCCCGGTGAAACTCCGTCGCCAACGGTACTTGAGCACATCGAAAAGCGCATATGTGCCGTGCTGGGTTTTGCGGAACATCAACGGGTGAGCACCGTACATCACGATACCGATCATAGGCACCTCCATATTGCCATAAATAAAATTCATCCAACCCGCTTAACAATCCATGAACCCTATCTTGCCTATCGAACCCTTGGAGAGATCTGCACAAAGCTTGAAAAGGAATTTGGCTTAAAAGAAGTGGATCACAAGGCCCGGCGCAGCCTCTCCGAAAACCGAGCCACCGACATGGAGCATCACGCGGGAATTGAGAGCCTTGTGAGTTGGATTCGCAAAGAGTGCCTGGCCGATTTTAAGCAGGCTCCCACCTGGGCCGAACTGCACCGACTGATGGCCGAGCACGGCCTATTGCTTAGACGACGGGCCAACGGCTTGGTGGTCGAATCGGGTGAAGTCCGGGTAAAGGCCAGCACCTTGGCTCGGGAATTCTCCATGCAAAGCCTGGAAAGCCGCCTCGGCCCGTTTGAGCCCTCGAAAGCGCAGGTCCAAAGTCGCCGACGCTATGGCCAACGGCCTGTGCCGCTGCGTATCGACACCACGGAGCTCTACGCCCGATACCGACAGGAGCGGCAACGCGTTGAGAGCCACCGGGCGACGGCCTGGAGAGAGTTGAAAGAACGTCGAGCCCAGCGCATCGAGGTCGCAAGAAACACGAACCGATTGCGGCGGGCGGCTATAAAGTTGGTCGGCGGGGGGCGGGTCACGAAAAAGATACTATACGCCCAAGCCCACAGCGCCTTTTCCGGCAAGATACGTTCGATCCGCCAGCAGTACTTCCAGGAGAAGAAATCGCTGTACGACCGCAGCCGGCATCTTGCCTGGGCCGACTGGCTCAAGGCTCAGGCTTTGGCGGGTGACGCCCAGGCCCTGACAGCTCTCAGATCCAGGCAGGGCAGGGCGGGCCTGAAAGGCGATACCCTGGCGGGCCTTCAGCCCCACCAGCAGCCCCTGGTGGGAGTTGAACTAGGGGCCTTGGACAGCATCACTAAAAAGGGCACGGTCATTTATTCGTCCGGCGCGGTGGCCGTGCGCGATGACGGCGACCGATTGCAGGTCTCGCGGGACACCTCGATTGAGGCCCTGTCCGTTGCGCTGCGTTTTGCCGTGGACCGGTATGGCCGACGACTGGCGGTCAACGGAAGTCAAATATTCAAGAATCGGATTGTGGCGGCCGCAGCAGAATCCAACATCGACGTAACCTTTGCCGACCCGGCTTTGGAGCTGCGCCGGCAGCAATTGCAGAGGCTCAAGGAGGGCCTACATGGACGAAAAGAAGAAGACCGAGGAAGAATTGATCGACGAGGCCATGGCCGCGTTGGATCGGGAACCGTTGCCGACCACAACGGTGCAGGACCTGTCAGCCGTCCAGATCATGGCCCTGCCGCAAGCCACCCCAAGCCCAACGCTGGCGGCCTTGGCCCCCTCCCTCCGCCCCAAAACCGAGAT
Source organism: Deltaproteobacteria bacterium (assembly GCA_021824175.1). GTDB lineage: Bacteria > Desulfobacterota > Desulfobacteria > Desulfobacterales > Desulfosarcinaceae > Desulfatitalea. The sequence goes on along the minus strand of JAKALP010000034.1, from coordinate 3,785 downwards.
CGTTTGCGAACGCTGTCCGGCCTCCCTGTGGTTCGCTTCGCCCGTCGAAGTGAAGTGCTACTGCCGGATGATGTATCTGGTCGTGTGGAGCAGCGCGGAACCCAACGAGATCATGTTGTGCGACGGCCCGTCCCGGGTGCCGCTCGCGAACTGAGCGCCGATCAGGTTGCGGCGGCCTCCAGGTATGTGGCCGAGCGCAACCAAAAGCGTGGGGCCGGCATCGCGGATGTTGCCAAGCATGGCCTGTTTCGGGACGACGGCGAGTACACCTATGCCGGTCAGCGCAAGGTCGGCGGTCATGTGCTTATTCTTCTGGCAAAAGCCGAAGAAATTTTTGTGTTGCCTGTTGATTCCACGACGGCCGCATATCTGAAGCGCAAGCCGCTCGGAACGCCCCTGGTCGTGGACGCGGCCGGGATTAAATCAAAGAAAAGAGGAAGACAGCCATGAAACGGAGGAACAACCTTGTCGGCCCCCAGGTCCGCGAGCCAAAAAAGGGCCAGCCAAGGCCGATGCTTATGTCGGCGGTCTGGGTGCTGACTTCTTTCTTAGCCGGGATGCAGGCTGCCACGCAGTACTTTGCGTACCATTTCGGCTATCAAACGGTGCTTGGCCACCATTTTAACCGTCTGTATGCGCCGTGGGCCATCTTGGCTTGGGCCATGAAGTGGAACGTCAAATATCCTAACCAGGTGATGCAGGCCGGAAGCATGGGGATGATGGTGGCCGCGTTGGGGCTGTTGGCGGTGGCGGTGCAAAGGGCCATCGCCGCTAATACGAGCACACCCAACGAATACTTGCATGGCTCGGCCCGTTGGGCGGACAAAAAGGATATCCAAGCCGCAGGGCTTCTTTCTCGCAACAAGGAGAAAAACGACAACCCCTATGTGTATGTGGGCGGTTGGGTGGATGAATCGGGAAGATTTTACTACTTGCGCCACAGCGGCCCGGAGCATGTGCTGGCTTCCGCTCCCACTCGGTCGGGTAAAGGCGTCGGGTTGGTAGTTCCAACTTTACTGTCCTGGTCGCAAAGCTGTATGGTGACCGACCTAAAAGGTGAATTGTGGGCACTGACGGCCGGGTGGCGGCAGCAGCACGCCGGCAATAAAGTGTTGCGCTTCGAGCCCGCCTCTTTGGAAGAAGGCGTTGCCAAGTGGAACCCGCTGGCGGAGATCCGGCTCGGCACCGAGTATGAGGTCGGCGACACTCAGAATTTGGCCCATCTGATCGTGGACCCGGATGGCAAGGGATTGGAGAGCCACTGGCAAAAGACGAGCTTTGCTCTGTTGGTCGGCGTAATTCTCCATGTTTTATACAAGGCCCACAACGAGGGCCGGCCGGCAGCCACCCTGCCCGAATGCGATGCCATGCTCTCTGATCCGGATAGGCCCATCGATGATCTGTGGAAAGAGATGGCTTCCTATGCTCACAGCGGCGGGGTGAATCATCCGGCCATCGGATCGGCTGCTCGGAACCAGATGGACCGGCCGGAAGAAGAAGCCGGCTCGGTGCTTTCAACGGCATTGTCTTATCTCTCCTTGTATCGCGATCCCGTGGTTGCGGCCAATGTCAGCCGCTCGGATTTTTGCATCCGTGATTTGATGCATTGCGACGACCCGATCAGCCTCTATGTCGTTACGCAGCCGACCGATAAGGCCCGGTTGCGACCGCTTGTCAGGATAATGATTTGCATGGCCGTGCGGGTGCTCGCTGATAAGCTGAGTTTTGAGGATGGTCTGCCGAAGGCCAATTACAAACACGGCCTATTGCTGATGCTGGATGAGTTCCCGAGCTTGGGTAAAATCGAAATCTTTCAAGAGAGCTTGGCATTCCTGGCCGGCTACGGTATAAAGTGCTACCTCATTTGCCAAGACATAAACCAGCTAAAAAGCCGCGAGATCGGCTATGGCCAGGACGAGAGCATTACATCTGGTTGTCATATCCAGAATGCCTTTCCGCCGAATCGCGTTGAAACGGCTGAGCATCTGTCGCGGCTGACGGGCCAGACCACCGTTATCAAAGAAAGCATTACGACGAGCGGTAAGCGGACCGCGGCAGTGATGGCTAGGGTTTCGAAGACGCATCAGGAGGTTCAACGGCCTTTGCTCACGGTAGATGAGTGCTTGCGTATGCCTGGGCCAAAGAAGGGGCCAGATGGGAAGATTGTTGAGCCGGGCGACATGATCATTTATGTGGCCGGCTATCCAGCGATATATGGCAAGCAGCCGCTGTATTTTAAAGATCCGGTGTTTTTGGAACGATCAAGAATTGCTGCGCCGCACTCTAGTGATAGGCTGACTTGTGTGGATGATGTCGCTCGGGTGGTGATAGAGTAGCTTCTTAGGAAGCTGGTGGAATTTTACATGAGCACCAATACACAATCTTGAGGCAAGGAACATGAAGAATATTCTGAGCTATTTCGACCTGAACAGAAGCGTTCGTATGAGGTGTTGGAAACGACCAGAGTAGGGGAGGGTGGACCGAAAAGAGTAAATGGGTGAATATAATGGGCGAAATAGTGGGTCTGGGTGATCCTGAGAAACGGAAGTTGGCGATGAGTTTACGAAGACAGATGAATCATCTCAAAATTGTGGAAAAGGAACTAGAGAAACGTTTGAGTGACATGAAAACAGAAATGGCCAGGCTAACCGCCGAGCTTGAATATATTGAGGGTCTTCTTCGGTAAACTGCCCGTTTATGCCATTGAGGCAGGGAATTTAAAGAGACTTGGGACATATTTGTTGGTGCTCATACAAAATTTCCACTTTAATTGTGCTATATGAAGATAGGGGGGGGGGATGCCAGTCCGTGGCCCAAACTTTGTTAAAAACGTAATAGGTTTAACCATAACAACAATATTCATTTTGGTAATCTCTTTAGCTGCTGGTTCTTTTTTGGAGAGATGGATTTGGTGGAAAGAAGCGGAGCACAGCGAAGTAAATGGCATCATTTACAGAGCGGACACTGAAATAGAGACGATCAGAGACACAGAGGGGCTTGCCGCATTTATATATAAAGATAACATGTTGTCTTTCAGGTGGTCCACCCTCGGAGATCCGTGGCAGGAAGGGTTCTGGCCGTTCATTAAAATTGTGAGAATCAAGGACGTTTTTAATGGAAGACTAACATCTTCTCGATTCCGCTTATTAGTTGATAAAGAGCATCCTTTCAAGGAGTGGGGACCTAAGACGAAACAGGTCCAAAAGTAGGGGTAACCGTAGCGGTCAATTGGTCTTATGTGTTGGTGGTACGATTGAGTTAGGCATAAACAGAAAACTTAAAATGTTTAAGTTGGGCCCCCTATTTGGACCAGTGGGGACACCTAAACTTCCCTTGCGCTTCGGTTCCGATGAGGCTATACGTCAAGGTTTGATCGGGCAATGAAGACTTTCCCCCTGCTCATTGCGGAATGGGCGGGGGGATTTGTTTTTGGGGGGAAGGATGCGCCAGAAGAATAAAGTCGAAACAAATTCTAAAAAGAAGAACAAAAAGAAGAAGGCGTTTAAAACGGCTGAATATGGGCCTAATCCCTATTTGGTTGAATCTTTACTGCTAGAATTATTGCCGCTCTTTTTTCGAAATATTTTTCGTTGAGGCCCAATTTCAAAGTTTGAGCGACCGGTTATTTATTGAGAAGTATTCCTGTCTCCTATTTGGCACAACTGAGACCCGAGTCAAACAAACGACCGTTTGTCTAACCATTTTGGACCCACCCCAAAACCCCGATTTTGGCCTTGAAATCGGGCCGGTAATCTGGTTAAGAAATCTCAGTCAATTCGTTCCCA
>JAKALP010000011.1 GCA_021824175.1 Deltaproteobacteria bacterium | reverse complement strand
ACCTTTTCTTTCCTCATTTCAGCCCCGATGGTCAATGAGGTCGCGGTGGTGCTGCTCTATGGCCTATTCGGGTGGAAGGTGGCCGCCATCTACATGGGCACCGGGCTTTGGGTCGCCATGATCGCCGGCTGGGTGATCGGCCGGTTGAAGATGGAGCGCCATTTGGAAGAGTGGGTTTACCAGATCCAGAGCGGCAAAGCAGATGTGGAAGAGAATCCGCAAAATTGGGTGGAGCGCATTCACTACGGTATCGCGGCGGTGCTCGATATCGTTGGAAAAGTGTGGCCTTATGTGATGGCGGGCATCGCGGTGGGCGCCGGCATTCATGGCTACGTGCCGGAAGGCCTGATGGCTTCCTTCATGGGAAAGTCAGCCTGGTGGTCGGTGCCTGTATCGGTTTTGATCGGAATCCCCATGTATTCCAACGCGGCCGGCATCATTCCGATTGTACAGGCCCTATTGGAAAAGGGAGCGGCCCTGGGAACGGTTTTGGCGTTTATGATGTCGGTCATCGCGCTCTCTCTGCCGGAGATGATCATTCTGCGCAAGGTCCTCAAACCGCGTTTGATCGCAACCTTTGCCGGCGTGGTGGGGTTAGGAATTTTACTGGTAGGCTATATTTTTAATTACTTCATTTGACCAAGGAGTCGCGTATGGAGATCAAAGTATTAGGTCCGGGCTGCCCAAGGTGCCAGCAGACGGAGAAGATCGTCAAAGAGGCCGTGGCCGAATCGGGAGCGGCGGCCCAGGTAGAAAAAGTCACGGACATGATGAAGATCGCCGGCTATGGCGTAATGGGCACGCCGGCCGTGGTGGTGGATGGCGTGGTCAAATCAGTGGGCAAGATTCCTACTAAAGCGGACGTGAAAAGTTGGCTTTGCAAATAGGGCTTTCACTCGGAGAATTGGTTTTTCGGTCATGCAAATAAATTAAAAAGAAAAGGAGAGACCATGAGCACTGAAACCAAGAAACTGTTGATCATCGCCACCTTCGCCGAAGAAAATCCGGATAAGGCTACCCTGCCCTTTGTGGTGGGGAATACCGCCCTGGCAATGGGAAATGAAGTCACGATCATGCTCCAATCGTCGGGTGTTTTCTTGGCGACCAAGGGCTATGCCAATCATGTCCAGGCGGCCGGATTTCCGCCACTGGCCGAACTTATGGCCACGTACAAGGAGGCCGAAGGAAAACTGCTGGTCTGCTCCCCTTGTCTGCAGGCCCGCAAAATCGGCGCCGAACAGCTCGTGGAAGGGGCGCAAATCGTTGCGGGGGCTACTTTAATTGCCGAACTGATGGAAAGCGCCAAGGCGCTGACTTACTAAGCATTCGACGGCGCGCCAAGGCCATTCGGCAACAGGCCCCGGTGCCGTTGCGCAATTACCTGGCGTTCACCGAAAGGAGACTCAAATGAAGTCTTTTGATGAAATTCTGGATGTTGGATTCAAGTTTCACGGTCATCGCTGCCCGGCCATGCCCATGGGGCTCAAGGCGGGTCTTGCGGCCATGAAGGCCCTGGGCGCAAAACGATCGCAGGACAAAGAACTGCACGTTAAGGCGGAAACCGGTAAGGGCCACGCGGCCGGCTGCTTTCTCGACGGTGTCATGACGGCCACCGGTTGTACGTACGGCAAGTCCAACATAGAAAAACTTTACTACAACAAAATGGCCTTTACCCTCATCGATATGAAGACCGGGCGCTCGGTGCGCGTATCGCTCAAACCCAGGTTTTTTGAAAATGCCCTGCAATCGCCTTTCGTGCAACAACGCAAAGCTGGTGTGCCGCCTCAGGATATCGCGCCCGAGATAGCCGATCCGCTGATTAACCGTATCATTGGATTAAATGAATCGGACTTTCTGGATATCGGGGAAGTAAAGACCATTGAAATAAAGAAAGGCAAAGGCGTCTTTGCGGCCAAGGCTTGCGAAAGGTGCGGCGAACTGACCTTTGTGAACAAGCTGCGCCAGACCGAAGACGGCCATAGCGTCTGCCTACCTTGTTCCGGCTATGAAAGTTAGTCTTATCGTCGGCCGGCGGAAGACTCTTCCGCCGGCATGGGGGCGAGCATGATTGCTTCCGCCATCGCGGGGGGCATCACCTTCATCATTACCACCTTGCTGACCATCGCGGGGGTTGGGGCGGCTTTCATTTTAGTCCCGGTGTTTATCGCTTTGGGGATTGATCTGCATGTGGCCATGGCAACGGCGCTCCTGCTCAACGCCATCGCCATGACTTGTGCTTCGTTCCGATTTATCAAGAGTAAACTGATCTTGTGGAAAGTGGCCATTCCCATTTTGGTCGTGGCTACCGCGCTTTCGCCTTTGGGCGCTTATGTGAGCACCGGCCTTGATCGCAACCTATTGCTCTGGATGTTTGTGGCTTTTTTGTTTTTTGCCGCCGGCATGATGCTCTTTTACAAGCCATCGCCGAAAAAAGGGGAACGCTCTCAAGGCAAGCAACTGATTTCGGGCATGTCGGTGGGCGCATTTGCCGGTTTTTTAGGCGGCCTGCTGGGGGTGGGCGGCGGCAATTTCATCGTGCCGGTGCTGGTCTGGCTAGGGTATGATCCCAAAAAGGCCTCGGCAACCACCTCTTTTATCGTCATTTTTTCATCCTTGTCCGGTTTTTTGGGCCATGCCACGCTCGGAAGCATGCAGATCCCGCTGTTGGGTTTTACGGCCGCCGGTTCCGCCCTGGGCGCCATTTTGGGAGCTTGGTTAATGACCGATAAACTCAAGGCCCGCCATGTCAAACTGATAATCGGTATCGTGCTGCTGGGTATTGCGATCAAGATGATCTGGAATCTGTTGATGTAAGCGTTTGGTCCGTGTTTGCGCAGGCAGATTAAAGGAAGCCGCCGGCAAGCCGTGATGGCGTGCAACGGCTAAGCGTCTTGCCGGCGCCGGCCTGGGAGCTATGGCCTCGCAGTGGACAGATCGCCTTTGACCCATTGGCGGAATAGGAGAATATATGCTGCTCGAGAGCTATCACCTGGAGATCTTCAATTCAGCCTGCAACCCCGGCGCCATGGATGTGCACTGCTTCGCCCATCTGGATCAGGATGTGGGCGCCGCTTTACCCTACCTCAACACCATGCTGGGCGGTTTCGAATATCTCCGTGATCCGCCGGCGGTGACTTTCAAGGCCCACGGCAAATTGATTACCGTGCATGGCCGCAAGATCGCCATCAACGCCCTTAAGGATGAAGAACAAGCGCGCAAGATCGTGGAGTGGCTCAAGCGCGAGATTAATGACGCCTGGGAAAGACGGGAAGAAATTGTTCCCAGTTACAAAGGCGCGCCCCGGCCCCAGTTGATCGAAATCCTCAAACTGCTGCCGAAAACCAACTGCCGCAAATGCGGCGAGCCCACCTGTACAGTCTTCGCCGCGCGTTTGGCCGAAGGCGCCAAGGGGATTGAGTCCTGCCCGCCGCTGGACCCGGAACGGCGGCCAAAAATAGAAGCGTATATGGGCCGGTTCAGATTGCTGGACGGGTGTGAACTGGGTTGAAAGTGACCGGCCGGCGGCTCGCCGTTTGGCGATTCAACCGACTTTGGAAGCACAAGAGAAGTAAAATTACGCCAGCCAGCGGGGTTCGCGAAGAGATAAGACAAGATTCAATGACCACAAGGAGGGGACATGACCGACGGCACCATCAAACAATTAAGCTTTCTGGACCGCTTTCTAACGCTGTGGATCTTTCTGGCTATGTTCGTGGGCGTGGGCGGCGGTTACTTTTTCCCGGAGATCAAGAATTTCATCAACCGCTTTTCCGTTGGCACCACTAACATCCCCATTGCCGTCGGTTTGATCCTGATGATGTATCCGCCCCTGGCCAAGGTGAAGTACGAAAAGCTTGGTTTTGTATTTCGCGATGCCAAAGTCCTGTCCCTTTCCTTGGCGCAGAACTGGATTATTGGCCCGGTCCTGATGTTCCTGCTGGCTATCGCTTTTCTCTCCGGCCATCCGCAGTACATGGCGGGATTGATTCTGATCGGACTGGCACGCTGCATCGCCATGGTGATCGTCTGGAACGATTTGGCCGGCGGCGACCGCGAGTATTGCGCTGGACTGGTGGCCTTCAACTCCATCTTCCAAGTATTATTCTTCTCGGTCTACGCCTATATTTTCATCACCGTGCTGCCGCGTTGGATGGGACTGCAGGGTATGGTGGTGGATATCTCCATCGGCCAGATCGCCAAAAGCGTTTTCATCTACCTGGGCATTCCCTTCATCGCCGGGCTGCTGTCGCGCATCATTGGTCTTAACACGGTGGGCGCCGAGCGCTATGAAAAGCATTTTATTCCCAAGATCAGCCCCATTACCTTGATTGCTTTGCTCTTCACTATCCTGGTGATGTTCTCCCTCAAAGGAGAGTATATCGTAACACTGCCGCTGGACGTGGCGCGCATCGCCATCCCGCTCTGCATCTACTTTGTGGTGATGTTCTTCGTCTCCTTCTGGCTTTCAATGAAAGTCAAAGCGACCTACGAGCAGTCCGCAACGCTCTCCTTCACGGCCGCGTCCAATAACTTCGAGCTGGCCATCGCCGTGGCCGTGGCCGTCTTTGGTCTGGATTCGGGCCAGGCCTTTGCCGCCGTGATCGGTCCCCTGGTGGAAGTGCCGGTGCTCATCGCCCTGGTCAACGCCGCGCTGTGGTTCAAGCGCAAATACTTCCCACATGCCGTGAGCACGCCGACCGGCGTTTGCCATGTGATGGTTAAACCATGACATTCAATTGGGTTTTGGCAAAGGCATCAGCCCGAACCGATTTAAGTTAGGAGTATAGTCGGACATGTTAGACCAATTTTTCATTACGATAAACCACTGGATGAGCGCTGGTTCGGCAATTGCTATGGCAGGTGCCTGTTTATGGGGCATGGTCAGCGTGCTGTTCAGCCCTTGCCACATGGCATCGATACCCTTGATCGTGGCCTATGTGGGGGGCCAGCAATACGCCATCCACCCGCGCCGGGCGGTCTGGTATGCGGGGGCCTTTTCGCTGGGGCTGTTCATCACCATCGCCTTGGTGGGCATCGTGTGCGCCCTGTTGGGCCGCATGCTGGGCGATGTGGGCTCCTGGTGGCAGGTAATCGTAGGCCTTGTCCTGATCTGGGTGGCCCTGGGCATGCTGGGTGTGCAGGCCTGTTCCATGTCCGGCTCCTTACTCTACCGGCTCAATTTCCGGGGTGTTTTCGGCGCATTCGGATTGGGGCTGGGGTATGGTATTCTCTCGGGGTCGTGCACCTTTGGCTTTATCGCGCCGATTCTGGCTATTGTCACAATACAGCAAAAAGTACTTTTTGGCGCGTTGATGATGGTTCTGTTCGCCCTGGGCCACTGCCTGCCCATCGTGGTGGCCGGCAGTTCCACAGCCATGGTGCGCAAGCTGATGGAAAGCAGCGCGTGGCAAGAGAGTAGTATGTGGTTCCGGCGCGGTGCCGGGGTGCTGATTGCGCTGTTGGGGATCTATTTCATAACCAACCCCTTTTTGGGTGGTGCTTGAATCGCCGGGTGCTTGCAGGCGATGAAGGTATTCGATCGATCAATGATACATGCGCGCTATCAAATCTAAAAAAAGCAGGTTATCGGAGAATTCATGCAAAACGAATTAAAGGTTTTCATCATTTTCATTGTGCTGATCGTAACCGGATTCTCCGGCGCCAATGCCGAACCGCCGCAAACCCAAAATCACGCTTTCAACGTATATTATTTTCACAGGACAATTCGCTGTCCGTCTTGTACGTTGCTGGAAGAACTCACTCGCCAAGCCGTGGAATTCGGGTTCGAGAAGGAATTGAAAAGCGGCAGGATACGGATGACGGCAATTAACATAGAAGAAAAAGGCAATGAGCATTTTGTTGACGATTATAAGCTGACCACTCAATCCGTGATTGTATCGGAAGTCAGTAATGGAAAAGAGCAACGCTGGAAAAATTTGGATCAAGTATGGACGCTCTTAGAGGACGAAGCGCAACTGCGGGAGTATATTCAGAAGGAAATTAAAGGATATCTGAAAGAGTAGAACAAACCCAAGAAGGTGGTATACGAAATAGTTCTGAAAAGGGGAAACGCAGATGACCTGTATGCTTATCATCGGTGCCAGCGACGCCGGCATAAGCGCCGCCTTGCGCATCAAACAGCTGGATGCCCAGGCCCAAGTGACCTTGGCCGCGGCCGACGCTTACCCCAACTTTAGCATCTGCGGCCTACCGTTCTACCTGAGTGGTGAAGTGGCTGACTGGCGCACTCTTGCCCACCGCACGATTCAGGAGATCGAAAGCCATGGCATCCATTTACTGCTCGACCACCGGGCCGAGAAAATCGACGCCCAAGCCAAGATCGTCCAAATGACCGCACCAAATGGCGAAGTTAAGGCCGTGCCCTATGACCGGCTGCTCATCGGCACGGGCGCCGAATCGGCCCGGCCGCCCATCCAGGGTTTGGACACTCCCGGCGTCTTCTTCCTGCGTTGGATGGCCGACAGCTTTACCGTGAGGCAATACATCGAGCATAACAAAACGCGCCGCGCCGTGGTGATCGGCGGAGGTTACATCGGACTGGAAATGGCGGATGCCCTGACCCGTCGGCACATGGAGGTGACCCTGCTGGAGTTCGCCCCGGAAGTACTTACCACCCTGGACCTGGAGCTGGGTCAGGTCATCCGGAAAGAGCTGCTGGCCAAAGGGGTGCGCGTGGTCACGGGCCAGGCAGCCCAATCCATTGGGCGCGACCAGGGCGAGCTCGCGGTAACCACTGCCACCGGAGAAACGCACGCAGCCGACCTGGTGATCGTGGCCTCGGGCGCAAAGCCGGCCACGGCGCTGGCCCAAACCGCCGGTATCGGCCTGGGCGCGAGCCGCGCCATCGCGGTGGATCGCACCATGGCCACCGGTGTCGCTGATATCTGGGCTGCCGGTGATTGCGTGCATACCTGGCACCGCTTACTGCAAACCCATCTCTACATGCCCCTGGGCACCACGGCCCACAAGCAGGGCCGCGTGGCTGGGGAGAACATGCTCGGCGGCCAGCGGCAATTCGAGGGCTCCCTAGGCACCCAGGTGGTCAAGGTGTTTGACCGGGTGGCGGCCCGCACTGGATTGCGTGACAAGGAGGCAACGGCGGCGGGCTTCGACCCATTGACCGTAAGCCTGACCACCTGGGATCATAAGGTGTACTACCCCGGCGCCACGGAGATTTTGATCCGTATCACAGGCGAACGGCGCACGGTCCGGCTGCTGGGGGCCCAGATGGTGGGCCACCACGCGGCCGAGATCTCCAAGCGCGTCGACATCGTGGCCACGGCTCTGTTTCACCAGATGTCCATGGAGGCCATGGCGGATCTGGATCTGGCCTACACACCGCCGCTCTCCAGCCCCTGGGACCCGGTGCAGATGGCGGCCATGCGCTGGTGCGCAGCTCTGAATGGAAGATAGATTCGACTTTCGAGTAAACGACATTGGATAGTAAATGGAGACTTTGATTTCGAGTTGAGGAAAGGAAGAAAGCGGTTATGCAAAGCATGCATCGTGGTTTGTGGGTATTAATATTGTTGGTCTGCTGTCTGACACCTTCCGCCTGGGCCGCCGAATCTGAGGGCCCCATCCCGCTCGTGCCCACACCCGGCCAGGTCACCATGCTGGATCTGGGCGCCACCAAATGCATCCCCTGCAAGATGATGGCCCCCATAATCGCAGAGCTGCAAAAAGAGTATGCCGGTCGCGCCTCGATCATCTTCATCGATGTGTGGGAGCACCGCGACCAGGCCCAACGCTTCGGCATTCAGGCCATTCCCACCCAGATTTTTTTCGACAAGGACGGCAAGGAGGTGAGCCGCCACATGGGCTTCCTGGACAAGCAGAGTATCGTGAGCCTCCTTGATCAATTGGGTGTTCCCAAGGCCAAAGTGCAATAACTGCGCAAAGCCTTCCGATCCCGGCTGCGCTGAAATCCGCGCGGCCCATCATTGGCTGGCGCGGATCAATCTGGAGTGATGACTTTGAAAATCTATTTTGCCGGAGCGATCCGGGGCGGGCGGGACGATGCCGCGCGCTATCACGCGATGATCGAATTTCTTCGCACCTTTGGAACCGTGCTTACCGAGCATGTCGGCGATACGAAGCTGACCCAAGCCGGTGACGACGGCCCGGATGATTACTATATCCACGACCGTGACATGGCCTGGCTGAGCGCTTGCGATCTGGTGGTGGCCGAGGTGACCATGCCATCCCTTGGGGTGGGCTACGAGCTGGGCTGGGCCTGCGCCTTGGGCAAACCGGTGTTGGCGCTCTTTCGGCCAAATCCTGACAGGCCCCTTTCCGCCATGATCGCCGGAAGCAAAGAAATTGTTACCCAGGAATATGCAACCTTGGACCAGGCCAAGGAGATTATCCGGGAGTTTCTTTTAAGGAAGAACTGCCATCCATGAAGGGCATCCCTCTTGAACTTTTGGCTCCGGCTGGCAATGCCCAAATCGGCAAGGCGGCCATTGATCACGGCGCCGATGCCGTTTATATCGGTGCGCCCCGCTTCAGCGCCAGGGCCGCGGCCGGCAATTCCATCGCGGATATTGCCGGGCTGGTCCATTATGCCCACCAGTTTGCGGCCAGAGTCTATGTGGCGCTCAATACCATTTTGACGAATGAAGAGATTCCGTCCGCACTGGATTTAATTCGACAAATATATGATTCCGGCGCAGACGGTTTGATCATCCAGGATTTGGGGCTGCTGGAGTGCGATTTGCCGCCCATCCCGCTCATCGCCAGCACCCAGATGCACAATACTACCTCTGAAAAGGTGAAGTTCCTCGAAGCTGTGGGCTTTCGCCGGGTGATTCTGGCACGCGAACTCTCTTTCGAAGAAATCCGTGTTATTCGCGCCCAAACCACGCTGGAGCTGGAATGCTTTGTCCACGGCGCGTTGTGCGTCTCGTATAGCGGGCAATGCTACATGAGCCAAGCCCTTTGCCAGAGAAGCGGCAACCGCGGCGTGTGCGCCCAGCCCTGCCGCCATCGTTATACCCTAAGTGACGGCGAAGGCCGCCGGATCGTGGAGAATAAATATCTTCTCTCTTTAAAAGATTTGAATCTGAGCGGGATGATCCCTGATTTGGTCGCGGCGGGCATCACCTCCTTCAAGATCGAGGGCAGATACAAGGATGAGGCCCACATCAAAAATGTTACGGCCGCGTTTCGGCAGGAGATTGATCGGTTCATTGCCGGAAGCCCCCAACATTGCCGCGCCAGTTCTGGCAAAACAATTCTTTCCTTTGATCCGGACCTGAACCGGACCTTTAATCGCGGCTACACCCGTTATTTCATCCACGGGCGCAAAGAGAAAGTGGGCGCCATGGATACGCCCAAGTCCACTGGCAAGGCGGTGGGGACGGTCACGGGCAAGGGAGATGGATTCTTCCGCATGCAAGGGGAGGGTTTGAGAAACGGGGATGGGCTTTGTTTCTTTACTTCTTCGGGGGTATTGGCCGGCTTCAGGGTCAACCGGGTGGCGCAGGACCGTATCTATCCCAGCAGCATGGAAGGCTTGGAAATTGGAATGCGGCTCTATCGCAATCGCGATCATGAATTTCTGCGAAGACTGGAGAAGCCTACCGGCATTCGGCGAATCGGTGTCACTCTGCGGTTCCGGCAGAATGAGCATCAAATTAGCCTTGAGGCTACCGATGAAGATGGTCACCAAGCGATGGTGACGTTTGATGTCTCTTATGAAGCGGCCCGTAATCCGGAGACTGTTCGCGGCCAGACGGCAGCCCAACTGTCCAGCCTTGGAAATACTATTTATAGGCTCGAAGAACTTTCTATCTTCCCCGAGTCTCCGGGGTTTTTGCCTCTGAGTACCCTGAATCAATTGCGGCGAGAGACCCTGGAGCAGCTTACGCGCACGCGTCTGGAAGAATATCCGCGATGGATCTATGCGGTTGTCCCGAATACAACGCCCTACCCGGAGAAAGAAATGGATTATCGCGCCAATGTCTTAAACACCTATGCGCAACGCTTCTACTCCCGCCATGGCGCAATCGTTCGCGAATCCGCTTTGGAAGCTGGCGTCGATGCCTCTGGTACGCGCCTCATGACCACCAAATACTGCTTGCGCTATCAACTCGATGCCTGCCCGCGCTTCACCCGGCAGGCCGCTGCCCCGAAAGAGCCTTGGATACTAAACGATGGCGCCCGTACCTATCATCTGATTTTCGACTGCCAGCGGTGCGAGATGTACGTCCACAAAGGGAAGAATTGAAACCCATTTGGTTTAATTCCATCAAAAAGCGCTTATGCACCTGCCCTGGGATTATTCTTTCATGATTTTTCGCAGCCGCTGGAGCTCGGCTTCGGCATCATTGACCATCTCATCCATGATGGCTTGCAGGGGCATGATTCTATTAACCAGTCCCACGGATTGACCAGCCATCAATGAGCCTTTGGCCACATCGCCTTCGATGACCGCCCGCCGCAGAGCCCCCACCCAGAAACGCTCTACTTCAAATTGCGCTTCTTCGCGATCGATGGTGCCTTCGTCCAGTTTGTGAAGAAGTTCAAGCTGGAGCTTACTGAATTCTAGGGTGCCGTCGTTCTTGAGCGCTCTTACGGGGATGACCGGCAAGCGACCGTCGAACTGCGGGGCAGCGATGGCATCCTTGGCTTTGGCCCGGGCGAATGCTTCCTTGAAATTGGGATGGGCCACGCACTCTTGGGACATCACAAAGCGGGTGCCCATCTGGATACCGGCGGCTCCCATCATGAGCAGGTGAGCCATCATACGGCCAGTGGCAATACCGCCGGCAATAAAGATCGGAACAGTGTCCACCTGAAATAAAATTTGTTGGATCAACACGGACAGCGCCACTGGTCCGATATGTCCGCCCGCCTCGGAACCTTCGAGCATCAGAGCATCGGCGCCGCGTTCGATCTGCATCATGGCCAAAGGTTCAGTGGAAGCAAAACAGATCACTTTGGCCCCGCAGCTTTTGGCCTGTTGGATCTCATTTCTTTTAGGTATGCCGCCGGCAAAAACAATGAACTGCACGCCTGAATCGCAGATGATTTTGAGATGTTCCTTGTACGCCGGCGCCAAGGTGATGACATTGACGCCAAAGGGATGGGGCGTCAAGCGGCTGGTTTCGGCAATCTGGGCGCGCAAAGTTTCCACTGGCATATTGCCGCCGGCCAAAAGCCCAAAGCCGCCGGCATTGCCTATGGCGCTGACCAGTTGTGGATCGCTCACCCAAGTCATGGCACCGCACAGGATGGGGTATTTGCAGCCAAGAAATTGTTTGCCTCGCTCTATAAAACGATCGATCAGCATCATCGGTATCTTCCTCGATTGTTGGTTATTGGGAAACTCACCGTTTCAGAAAGCATGGGATAATAATAATCGTAATGCAAGAAGCAACTGTGCATAGAAAAAGGGGGGCATTGCGCCTATCGGTCTCCGGCGGAGATTGAGATTTGTGCTGTCTTTTCAGACAGTACTTGAGCGCGGCGAGGGAATATTTTATGAATAGCATGAAGGTGGGGGAAGTGGCGGTTTCACCGCGAAGTCAAGTTTAATGTTCACCAGCGTCATGTTCGAGAGGTTCCATGCGGTTTATATCTGATATCCTTGAAAATTTAGGAATTATGGTGTTGACCATCGTGGCCTTGATCGGGGGCGGATGGCTGGTGTTGTGGCTTCTGCAGCTGGGTCTGAAACTAAAGTCAGGCACACGGGAAGAGGAGGGGCTGGTTGACTTGTGGCAGCAGGTTATGGTCAAGCCGGCGCCGGAAAAGAAAGGCGATGATCAAAAAAACAAAGATTCAATAAACAAACCGGGCAGCTGATCAATGGCTGCCCGGTTTTCAAAAATTTGTGAGGCCAGGGTGCTACTGGCCAGGAACATAAGGTACCTCGATACCCCACCACCCTTGCTCTACCGATTTCTGATTATCGGCGGCCGTTGGATGGCGATACCCGTACCAGCTGTAAATCATGTGGTCCCAGCTCTTGTACATGGTGTCGTGGTCCCAGTACTCCGACCTGACCGCGCTTTGGCCACAGCCAGTAATGAACGCCAGCGCCAGGATTATAAAAATAGCCTTTTTCATAACACACTCCTCCATTTGAAAATTATTAAAACGGTTATCCTCTCCCAAGAAAACCGCCCAAAATATACTTAACCTTGCTTCAAAGTCAATTAGGTTCATCCTTAAAATTTTGGGTTCAATGTGTTGACGGAAATTTGTCAGGCGCCAGGCCTTTATTTGGCAAGCCGGTCTGATATCCGTTGTCACTTCTGCTATAACAAATTGGAATTAATTATAATATCAGCCAGAAAACGCCTTGGCTTGAAACTTGCTGCAACCCTTACCCAGTGATTCACAGCATTTCGCAGGGGATAATGGACCGCAGGCAAAATAAACAGTTATGGCTGATCATCTTCCTGGCTTGGCTGCCAAGCGCGTTTGCCGGTTGCGCCGCGGCGCCGGAACGCCGCCACCCTGATTATTCGTCCTACATCCAAAACCTGCATACCGTGCTGGTCCTGTCCCCTGAAGTCAATCTTTTCGAAGAGATGTCCGATGGCAAGGTGATGCCGTACGAGGAAGGCAGTCAAGAGGCCCGGGCCCAAATCCAGCGCGCTTTGAAGGGCCGCCTGGAAGCAAAACATGTTGCCGTCAAAACCGCGGAGGCTAGTCTGGCCGAAGATAATGACGCGGTGAGTGTCCAGCGCTTATTTCGGGCGGTCAATCGTTCCATCCAATTGCACACCTATGGCCCCCAATTTTTCCCGGCCAAGCTCGAGTCCTTTGAGTATGAAGTGGGGCCGGTGGACCTTTTGCTGAAGAAGGCCGGCGCGGATGCGCTGGTATTGGTGATGGGACATCAAACCGAATCCACCGCCCAACCCAAGACCTGGTTGAGTATCGCGCTGATCGAAGCCCAGGGACACATTGTTTGGTATTGCATGCAGGGCGCCAAAGAAGATCTCAAGATTCAAAGCATGGCCGGTGCCCAGGCGTTGGTCGAATTGACCCTGAAGCACTTTCCTGGGGGGGGCTGATGAAGTATTCTTTGTGCATCCTTTGTGGCTTGTTGTTTTGGGTGGGTGGCCATGTGTCTGCATGGGCCGCGGATTACTCCAGCGCGGGGGATCATGAAACCAGGCTAAAAAATCTGGCCGAAAAGACCCAATTGGAAAAAATTCCCCATCAGGCCCTGTTGGAGGATGTCGAGGTTATATCGCTGTTGCAGCAAATCGCGGGCCGCCTCTGGCCTCTTTTGGACAGTAATCAGGAGCCGGTGGCGATTAAAGTCATCCAGGAGGCCCAACCTGATGCTTCGACCTATCCCAACGGTGTGATCTGTCTTTCTACCGGTATGCTTTCCCTGACTTCCAGTGAAGACCAACTGGCCATGATTATCGCCCATGAAATGGTTCATTACGCTCGCCGTCATGGAGTAAAAGCATTTATGCTTTCCCACAAAATCGGGCCGAGCGGCGATGGCCAAAATTCACCTGCCGCTGACTTCCCTTATGAACAGAATGCTTTGGCCCAGTGGCGAGAAACCGCCGAGCAGCAAGCGGACGAAGAGGGATTGGCCTTGATCCATAAAGCGGGTTATTGCCCCGCTGAAGTATTTCCTTTGTTGGCGGCCATGAAGGCCGCCGATGAGCGGGGCCATGGGGCGTCGGTCACGACTGAGGTGGCGTCAGATCAGCTGGCCCATCGGTCCACGCGGTTAAGGCAGTTGGTAGAAAAAGGGTATCCCACTGATCACTGCCGGCCCTCTTCCGCCGCTCTCCAGTCCTATGAAGTACACATGGGGCCGGCCCTCATCGCCGATGCGCGCGCGGCCATAAAAAGAGGATGGTGGCGCCAGGCGGCCGAGGATCTCCAAAAGGTCCTGGAAACGCGGCCAGATGATGCCCAAACCTACTTCCTGCTTGGAGAAGTAGAAAGCCGCCGGGGGGGGAATTCGTCTCAGGCCATGGCCTGCTTTGAAAAGGCGATTCATATCAACAATGGGTTTGCGCCGGCCTATCGCGCCTTGGGGATCATGCATTTCAAGGCGGGTGAATTCCAGCAAGCCCGGCACTATTTTGAAACCAGTCTGGCGTTGGCTCCCCAGGATGGAGAAAATGAATTTATCCGAGGGTACTTACGGCAATGCAGCAATTAAAAGGCCTACTGAATTTGCGGCGAACAAATCTTGCGCTCATTGTCATTTTCTTCTTCTGCAATGGATGCGCCTCCCTGTGGCAGCCCGTGCATGGCACATTAAGCGCGGCCCATTGGTCCGTGCAGGTTCCCGATGGTTGGATGCGGCTGACCACGCCGACTTATGAAATGTTATCCAAGGATGGCCCTTACTTGCAGTATATCCTGATCCAGGAACGCCCGATCTCCGAGGGATTTCACGCCACGGGCCAAAAAATGGATACCCAGATGCTGCCCAATGAATTGGCCCAGGTCGTTATCGATACCATCCAGGTTGATCGCCAAATCAGAGATCTATATGTACTCTCTGCCGTACCCGCCATGATCGGCGGCCGTCAGGGATTCAAATTGATTTATACCTATCTGGACCAAAACAGCGTTGAAATGAAGACCATTCATTATGGGGCTCTTTTCCCACCGTATTACTTCAATCTGCGATACACGGCCGCGGCCCGCCATTACTTCGACGCGGATGAGAATACTTTTGAGCAGGTGGCGGGGAGCATGCGCTTTATCGATGGCAAACAGTGATCCGGCGAGTGCGAGTCACGACTCGACTCTTGCGCGGCCTTGTTTTCGGTATCGGAATCGGCATCGGTATCGGTATCGAAGCACTACGATAGCAATGCCGATTAAAGCAACACTGCTGAATCACACCCCGATCCAGCTGTCCGGTTGCTCCCTTGACATCCCCCGGGAAGTGGCTTAGAAAGCAGACTCCATTTGCGGGCTGAGGTTTTTTATATAAATCCAAACCCTTTGCCCAGGGAGGAAGGCTGTGCAGCGCGGATTTAGGGTCAACGCCAGAGTCGTCATGATCACCTCTGCGGCCCTGATTGCCGTAGCCACCGGATGGTGGATCGCCAAACAGGTTTCCCAGCCGGAAGCCCCGGTTGAGTCGACCTTGGAGGCGCCCGAAAAGGCGCCCACCCGACGAACGGTGCATCTTTATTTCGGTGATGCCCAGGGGCGATACCTCGTGGCCGAGCAACGGGTGGTGGACCAACCGGCGGATGATGTGGCGCTGGGCCGCCAATTGGTCCAAATGCTGATCCAGGGGCCTGAAAAAGGGGGCAGCCGCACGCTGCCCGCGGATGCCAAGGTCCGCGCATTTTTTATCAACGATCCGGAAACCGCGGTCGTTGATTTTGAAAGCGATTCCTTCGCCAATCACCCAGGCGGTGTGGGTTGCGAGTTGTTGTCCATTTACTCCCTGGTCAACACCTTGGCCTTAAACGTGGAGCGCATTCACTTGGTAAAGATATTGATCGGAGGCCAGGAAGCCGCCACCCTGGTCGGACACGTGGATTTACAGACACCATTTGAAGTAGACATGCTGTGGGTACGATGACAAAGACATCTAAAATACATGATATTCGCAATATCGGCATTATCGCGCACATCGATGCCGGCAAAACCACCGTTACGGAGCGGGTTCTTTACTACACGGGCCGCACCCATAAACTGGGAGAAGTCCATGACGGCGAAGCCGTGATGGACTGGATGGCGGATGAGCAGGAACGCGGCATTACCATTACATCCGCAGTAACCACTTGCCCCTGGAAGGGCAAAGACATTCACATCATCGATACCCCCGGCCATGTGGATTTTACCATTGAAGTGGAGCGTTCCCTGCGGGTGCTGGATGGCGCCGTGGGTGTTTTTTGCGCCGTGGGCGGTGTCGAACCCCAATCGGAAACCGTTTGGCGCCAAGCCGATAAATACCATGTGCCCAAACTGGCTTTTGTGAACAAAATGGATCGCATCGGGGCCGACTTCTTCAATACCGTGGAGATGATGAAAACGCGCCTCAAGGCCAATCCACTGGTGATCTATCTTCCTTACGGCGTGGAAGACAGTTTCACGGGAATAATTGACCTAATCCGCATGAAGGCGGTCATATGGGATGATGATACTCTTGGCGCCACTTTCAGGGATGTGGAGCTGACCGAAGAAGAAGCGTTGAACGCCTCCGAACATCGCAACCGCCTCATCGAAACTTTGGCCGAAGTGGACGATGGCATCATGGAAGCCTATTTGGCCGAGGCGACCATTCCGGTTGAAACGCTGGTGGCCGCCATTCGCAAAGCCACCATCGACTTGAAACTGGTGCCGGTCCTGTGCGGCAGCGCCTTGCGCAACAAGGGGATTCAGCCGCTGTTGGATGCCATTGTGGCCTACTTGCCCAGCCCGGCCGATTTGCCCCCCATCCAGGGCACCAACCCCAATACCGGCGAAATCGTCGTCTGTCCGCCAGCCGACAACAAGCCCTTGGCAGCCCTTATCTTCAAAGTGTTCATGATGGAGGGCCGCAAACTCTCCTTTGTGCGAGTATATAGCGGACATCTGGAAAACGGCCAGGAGGTCTACAACCCCTTCCGTAAGAAGAAAGAAAAGCTATCGCGCATTTTACAGATGCATGCCAACAAGCGCGACCGCCTTGATGTGGCCGGCGCGGGTTCCATTGTGGGCGTGGTCGGGCTAAAAGACTCCTCCACCGGCGAAACCCTGTGCAGTGCGGATAAGCCGGTGGTGTTGGAGAATATCGATATCTACGAACCAGTGATCTCCGTGGCCGTGGAACCCAAAACCCACTCGGACCTGGATCGAGTTCAGGAAGTGTTGGCCAAATTTGTGGACGAAGATCCTACCCTGCGCACCCATTTGGACGACGAGACCGGCCAGATGATTCTTTCGGGCATGGGCGAGCTGCATCTGGAGATCATCATCAGCCGCATGCGCCGGGAGTTTAATACTGAAGTCAATGTCGGCAAACCCCAGGTGGTTTATCGCGAGTCCATCGAAAAGGAGGCTGAAGGTACGGCGGTCTTTGATAAAGAGGTGGCCGGTCAGCGCCATTTTGGTGAAGTACGTCTCCGGTTAACGCCATTGCCCAGGGGCACAGGTAACCGTTTTGAGAGCAAGGTGGCTGAAACCGTTATTCCAAAGATATTCGTGGCCGCTGTGGAAAAGGGTGTTATGGAGAGCTTGGAAAGCGGCACGGTCATGGGATATCCCGTCATGGATGTGGCCGCGACTCTGGTAGGTGGCAATTATCGCGAGTCCCAGGGTTCGGAGCTGGCCTTCAAAGTCAGCGCCGCCATGGCCTGCAAGGAAGCTCTCAACGCCGGCGGAGGATTTCTGCTAGATCCCTTTATGAAAGTGGAAGTATTTGTGCCCGAGGAGTTCATGGGCGAAGTCATCGGCGATCTGAATTCGCGCTCCGGCAAGATCGAAGCCATCGAACCCAAGGTGGGCGTCCAGGAGATCCGTGCCATCGTCCCCCTGGCCAAAATGTTCGGCTACTCCACTGATTTGCGTTCTTCCACCCAGGGCCGGGGAACATTCAGCATGCATTTCTCACATTTTGACCGAGCATAAAAAAGTGGCGGAGAATGAATCTCCGCCACTTTTCCCCGGAGTGCAATAAAGACGTCTGCAACTCCCCTATATCATCCAATTACTTCTTCATTGAGTTTTTAAACACCACATCGGCCTTCTTGGCATTTTCTTCAGCGATCCTCGCCCGCTCCTCGGCCTGCCGTGCTCGCTCATCCGCGGCCTTAGCAGCTTCGTCAGCCTTCTGGGCAGCGGCCTTGGCCTCTTCAGCGGCCTGCAGCGCCTGATCCGCTTTGGCATTGACTTGTGCTTCCTGGGCCTTCATCTTTTCGAGATCCCCGCTGGTCGCACAGCCTGTCAGCGCCACGGCCAAAACCATCAACAGTGAAATTAAACAAAAAACCTTTTTCATCATCGTTCACCTCCTTTCAATTCGGTTGACCTTATATTAAGTCTGGGAAATATGCAATTAAGCAGCCAAAATGCAGGGGCGGTCATCCACCAGGGCCGCAACCGCTGTATGGCAGCGATTATCCGTCTGAGCCCGCATGCGAGAGAGGGGTTGAAATACCCCGCAAATCTCGGGTGGATAATTAATGCTTCCCTCCGCTGAACCTAGTGTTTTTCGCAAAATCGTCCGTCCGAAAATAATCAGGAACGATACCGTCATTGATAGGTTCATTTCAGATCGCTGAGATAAAGTTGCGCAACAATGGTAACCGAGAGAGCATGAGAAGGTAAAATTTTGAAATACGCCGCACTCGCTATTTTTTCCGGGACGGCTCAATGACAATACCATCGAGTTCCAAATCGATTTTCAATCGTTTGACGGCCTTCTTGGCCTTACCGGCATCTTCGAAAGGACCGGCGATGACACGATAGCGGTCTTTTTTGGGCAGCACCCGCGCCGGGATCGGTGGACCTTGGTGGTTGATAATTGCGGACAACCTTGCGGCGCTAGTCTCGTCGGGCAATACGGCGGCCAGAACATACCAGCCCTCCGTTTTCAGTTCAGGGATCTCCGGGCGGCCATAAAGGCTGTCGGGGTGGGCGATTTTTACGGCGTGCCCCTCGCTTTCTTGGCCTCCTTGACCCGTCACGGAAATCGGCACGGGAATCCCACGGGATTCGGCTACTGTTTTTTCGACTTTTTTCCAGTCCAGCCTGAGCGCGGATTTCTTCTCGATGCTTTTTAGTCTCGCATATATCTTCTCTATTCCATCGGCTTCCGAATCCTCCAGGCGTGGATGGACTTCCAAGTAAACCACCCCATCGCGGTGGCCGATGAGATAGGGCTGATCCACGATGCTGACTGGCGTATTCACCGCTGTGCCTTCAAAAAGCTGCTTCACATCTTCCGGATAGAGCCGGATGCACCCATTGGTGGCCCGAAGACCGATGCTGGCAGGTTTGTTGGTGCCGTGGATTAAATAGCTCGGTGTATTTAAATAGAGCGCATATTCTCCCAAGGGGTTGTCTGGTCCGGGCGGGACCTTTTCTGGCAACGGGTCTCCTTTCTTGCGATGATCCGCGGCAATTGAAGCCGGCACATACCAGGTCGGCAGGGCCATCTTGCGCTCAACGAACATTTGTCCCATGGGCGTGGGCCGTTCCGTAGAGCCGATGCCGATGGGATAGGTGGTTACCGCCAGTGACTTGGCCTCTTCTTTAAATTGAAAGAGTCGCATGGCGGCCAGGTTGATCACAATGCCTTTTCTGAGAGCATCGGGCAGAGTAAAACTCAGCGGCAAGAGTAAGTTCTCTCCGGCATCGGGCACCCAAATGTCTACTCCAGGATTGGCCGCGCTGATTTGATTGAGCCCCAGGCTGAAGTGTCTGGCAAGGTCTGGCAGCGTATCGCCATTTTCCAGCCGGATTGTGGCCAACTGCCCGATCACATCATCTCCCTTGGCAGTGACAAAATGGTTGGATTCGATTTGCCCTTCGGGATGATCCGGAGCTTGCCACGATGTTGAATGAATCTCCGTCATCGCGGCACACCCAAGAAGTGATAAAAAGAAGACGAACAAGGAGATAAGACAAACTCCCCTGGATAAATCTCGCAAAGTGTTTATCCGGTGCATGGGTCGATTAAAGTACCTGGTTGCTTTCACTCGTCTGCCTTAGATCTATTTTTGATTGGTTATTTGAAAAGAGCTATCTGTTTTCCTGGTAAGTGAATCCGCCCCTGGCGCTTCTATGGCTTGATCTCCACAATCGTACCATTGGGTACCAGTTTTTCAATTTCTTCGATCTCTTTATCCGTAACGGCGATGCATCCTTCAGTCCAGTCAAAGGTTGTGTGCAGCTCTCCCACCCACGCGAATCCGTTCTTAAGGCCGTGGATCATGATGTCTCCGCCCGGCGCGACGCCCAGGTCCCTGGCGTGCTTTTTGTCTTTTGCATTGGGATATGAGATATGCAAAGAGAGGTGAAAACGACTGTCCTTGTTTCTGGCATCGATGAAGTAGATGCCCTCAGGTGTTTTTTTATCCCCTTGTTTCTCTTTGGGACCTTCCGGATTTCCCCCCAAAGCGATTTTGTATTTCTTGAGCACCTGGCCTTTGGATAACAGTGTCATTCGCCGATCTTTTTTTTCGATCAAAATTCTATCGGCCGGCCCATTCTGAAGCGCCGCAATGGTCTGTTCAAGGGCCATGGTCTTTTCTTTCAGCGCGGCCATCTCATTTTCAGTGCAATTCAATTCTCTCTGTAAGGCATCGATATTGGCCTGCTGTGAATGGATGCGCTTCTCCTTAAGGTTGATATCTTGAATATACTCTATGAGCGCTTCGCTATCCTTGCGGTAGCTGCTTTCCGGATAATCCCAGGCGAGTTTTTGGAAACACTCCAACGCCTTCTGGTAGTCTTTTTCTTCGTTCCAAGGAAAGGCAAAGGCAACACCCATGCTGAAAAGCGCCTTGTCCGCCAAAGCAGGATATTTCTCGGCAATCTGCTCGTATTTGCGGATCGACTCCGAAAATCTTCCTTGGCTGAAAGAATCATTGGCGTCTTTGAAAGTGGACTTTATCGCCGCTGCCTCGGAGAAATAACTGCATCCCCCTGCGCAAAGGGTGATCAAGAGTCCCGCATAGATATAGCAAAGATATGTTCGCATTTTACTCATAGCCGCCATCAGGTCCGATTTTGCTTAAAGCTGATAAGAGGTCTTACGGAGAGTTGAAAATTTTTGGTGATCGGTGTCTCGCCCCATCAACGCCCTCCTTGAGGCTCTGGCGGCAGTTTCCCGATAATCTCCAAGGTCCGTTTAATGATTTCAAGTTTGGCGGGGTCCTGGACGCTCTTTTGGGCGCGCACCAGGTGATGATGGGCGTTGCGGTCGTCGCCCTTTAGGAAGTAGTATAATCCCAAATAGTAATGCGTATCTGGCTCACGGCCCAATTTTTCCTGGGTCTGGCCAAGGAAATAATAGGCTTGGGCATAATCGTCTTGTTGCTGGATGGTGTGTTCAAACGCATCGGCCGCGGCGGCGAAATCCCCCAGTTCCATTTGGGTCCGGCCCAAATAGAACCAGCCCAGGGTATTGGCGCCTCGCAAGGATACCGCGCCGTTGAGCACCCGCAGGGCATCGCTTAAGCGACCGCTTTCAAAATAGGCCTTGCCTAGATCGCTGAGCACCATGGGATCCAAGGCGTTTTGCGCCAGGGCCTTCTGCAGGTATTCGATGGCTTCCGGTTGATTGCCCAGGCGGTTATAGGTTAGGCCCAACCCATAGGCCAAACCAGCATCTTTCGGCTTTTGGTCCAGCTGTGATTTAAAATATTGGAGGGTGGTATCGCGATCCCCATACAGTGCCCGCAGGCGGTATTGAAGCCGGTGGAACTCCTCCGGGGTGCATAAGGGCGGTAGGGTTTTTTTTGATTCTTTTCCACGGCTCTGCATCCAACTGTCGATGCCGGAGATGCGCTCTTCAATAGCCGGGTGGGTCATCATATAGCTGGGGGTCTGGTCGAACCATTGTTTTCCCCGGATTTTTTTTAGCATCTCAAGCAGCCCATCCGCCGTATAACCGGCTTTATATAAATAGGTGAGTCCGAACTGGTCTGCTTGGGTTTCATCCTCGCGGCTGAAGGCCAGCGAGGCAGATTGTCCTGCCGCTACCGATCCTAATGTAAGGGCCTGGGAAGCATCGGCGCCGCCGCCCGCCACCCCGAGAAAGATTCCGGCCACCATACCGGCCAGGGTTGCCAGCTCTATTTTTTTTGAGCGCTCGATGCGTTGGGAGATGTGGCGGCACACCACATGGGAAATTTCATGGGCCAGAATGCCGGCCAGCTCATCTTCACGATCCATGGCTAAAAAGAGACCGCTATTGACAAAGATATAACCAGCCGGGATGGCAAAAGCGTTATACACATCCTCATCGATGACATGGAACTTGTAAGCAAAGGGCTGGGGCGGCATTTGAGAAAGCAATCTTTGGCCCACTTCATTGACATAGGCGGTGATGACCGGATCATCGATCAATTTGTAATAGCGGTTGATCACGCGCATGAACTCCTGGGAGAGCTGTTTTTCCTCTTTCAAGGAGATGGCCCAGGCCGGTTGATGCCAAACGATCAGACAAATGGCGGTTAAGCTGGCCGCAATGAATTTTTGATATTTTTTAGGGATCATGGAGACGCCGTTTTTTTTCTCAATGTTTGTTCTCTGCTAAAGTTAATCTTAATGCATATGCCTGTAAACATGGCAGGATATCATCATGTCATATTCCCAGGCGCTTTTCAAACCCCATAAACTATGGTAGTGTCGCCCGATGGCAAAAATCATCTGCATAGCCAACCAGAAGGGGGGCGTGGGCAAAACCACCACGGCGGTGAATCTATCCGCAGCCTTGGCGATTTATGAAAAAAAAACCCTGCTGGTGGATTGCGATCCCCAAGCCAACGCCACTACGGGCATTGGCTTGGACAAGGCCCGGCTAAACCAGACCCTTTACCACGGCATGATGGGCGAGGCCGGGTTGGATGACCTGGTGGTGGCCTCTGAAATCAATGGGTTGAAAGTGTTGCCTTCCCGGGTCGAGTTGATTGGGTTTGATATCGAGATGCTGAGTCAACCGGATCGAGAAATGGCTCTTAAACGTCTGTTGGCTCCGGCCCGATCCGATTACGACTACATTTTGATCGATTGCCCGCCATCCCTGAGCCTGCTGACGGTCAATGCCATGGCCGCGGCCGATGCTCTGCTGATCCCATTGCAGTGTGAGTTTTACGCCTTGGAGGGCCTGAGCCAATTGGTTCAGACCTATCAGCGCATTCGGCGCAGCCTGAATCCACAACTGGAGATCGTCGGCATTCTGTTGACTATGTTCGACAAGCGAACCAACTTGTCCCATCAGGTGGCGGAAGATGCCGCGGCGCACTTTAAAGAGCTTGTATTTAAGACCATCATCCCGCGCAATGTGCGCTTGGGTGAATCCCCCAGCTTCGGCAAGCCCATTTTACTTTATGATGCGGCCTCCATCGGTTCGGAAAGCTATTTTTCCCTCGCGCGGGAGCTCATCAATCGATCCATCGTTAATTAACATGCCATCTTCGTTGGATTTTATAGCAATGTGAGGAACAGCATGACCGCTGCCCAAATTTCCGATGATGCCACAGCCAAAAAGAGAAAGAAATTAGCCTTGGGTCGGGGCCTGGATGCGCTGATTCCCGATATCCCGGTGAGTCAGAGCGCCGCGGTGCAAGGGGACACGAGGAATCTGATCGAATGCGACGTGGATTTGATTCAGCCCAACAGCTATCAACCCCGCACCCATTTCGCCCCCGAGGAGCTGAGCCAATTGAGCGACTCCATCCGGGTTCAGGGCATTCTGCAGCCCCTGCTGGTGCGCCCCATCAAAGGGGGATATGAGCTGGTGGCCGGCGAGCGGCGCTTGCGCGCTGCTCGAATGGCCGGACTGAGCCGCGTACCCGTGGTCGTTAAAGAGGCCTCGGATGCCGAGATGCTGGAGATGTCCATCGTTGAGAATATCCAGCGGGAGAACCTCAATCCCATTGAAGAGGCCGAAGCCTATCACCGTTTGATTGAAGAGTTCGGTTTGACGCAAGAGCAAGCTTCTACCCGGGTGGGCAAAAGCCGTTCGGCGGTGGCCAATTTCCTTCGTTTACGACAGTTGCCCGAGCCGATTAAAGCCAGCATCGTCGATGGTCAGCTCAGCATGGGTCACGCTCGCGCGCTGTTGGGTGCCGATACGCCGGCCCAGCAAAATGCCGCCTGGCGCGCCATTGTGCGCAAAGGGTTGTCGGTGCGCGAGACCGAAGATTTAATCAAACGCTTGCGCAATGCGTCTGAAGCGGTCGAACGCAAAAAGAACGGTTCGGAGGATCGCCATTTGAAGAGCGTGGCTGAATCGCTCTCCCGCCGCTTCGGTACCAAGGTAGAGATTAAACGGCGCGGCAAAAAGGGCAAGCTGGAGATCGAATTCTACAGCACTGAAGATTTGAATCGGGTGTTGGAGCTGCTGAATGCAGTATAAATAAAAATTTTAAGATAGATGTTTTAAGTTTGAAGTGAAGGAATTCTACCTTTGAGGAGGTAGAAGGTTGAAGGTGGAGGGCTGAAGATTGAATGTTAATGGAGTCAAAATGATAGAATTCCTCAGTTTAAAGCTTTATACTTCATACTTAAAACTTGATTGTTACTCTCTATTCCACCATAGCGCCCATGCATATCATAGTCGATGGATATAATCTGATCCGCCAGTCACCCTACTTTAAGCAAATCGATCGTCATGACTTGCAAGCCGGTCGTGAGGCTTTGATCGATGCCTTGGCCGCGTATAAAAGAGTAAAAGCGTTTTCCATAACAGTGGTGTTTGATGGTAAGAACGCACCTTTGGAATTGGCCCGGCACGACCGGATCAAGGGGATAGAGTTGTATTACTCCGCACCGGGCGAATTGGCGGATTCAGTGATCAAGCGCATGGCCGGCCAGCATAAACAGAAACTGGCGGTAGTCAGTTCGGATCGCGAGGTCGCGGACTATGCGGCCCGCGTGGGTGCGGCGGTCATCAGTGCGGCGGAGTTCGAAGATCGTTTGATGATGGCCAGAATGATGGAACAAAAAGGAGGGGGTGAAGAATCGACTTCGAATGGTTGGCAGCCCAACACTCGGAAAACAGGCCCCTCCAAACGGTTGCCCAAGCGGCAGCGCAAGATGCAACAGAAGATTTCCAAACTGTGAAGCCATGCTAAAGAAAATTTGCGTCATAGATGGTCAAGGCGGCGGTATCGGCAGCACCATCATCAAAAAGCTCAAAGATACCTTTGGTGAAGGGGTGGAAATTATCGCCCTGGGCACCAATGCCATAGCCACGGCCCAGATGCTCAAGGCCAAGGCCAACCGGGGCGCCTCAGGAGAAAACGCCATTATCCAGACCGCGGCCAAAGTGGATGTGATTATTGGTCCCCTAGGGATTGTGCTGGCTCATGCCATGATGGGCGAGATGACACCGGCCATGGCCGCGGCAGTCGCTACCAGCGCGGCGCCTAAAGTACTGCTGCCACTGAATCAGGAAGGGGTGACGGTGGTGGGAAGTTCATCCGCGCCTTTGCCCCATCTGGTGGATGAGCTGGTCGAGGATCATGTACGGCGGTTGATTGCTTGATTCGTGCTTGTGGATGCCTATTTATAGGAAAGCATTTAAACGAATCCTGCGGAACCGCAGTCCAAGGAAAACGAATCAACCAATCAAGCAAACAAAGGGAACACTCCATGTGTGAAGCCAATGCGTATTTAATAAAAGAAGGTGCGCAAGAACAATTGATCATGGAAGCCGTTGACAAAGTGGAGCCCGATGAAGGCGGGCTGCGCCTGGTCAATATCTTTGGAGAGCAAAAGTTTATTAAGGCCCGAATCCAAGCATTGTCATTGGTGGATCATAAAATACTGCTTCAGCCATGAAGATCGTCATCGCTAAGACCTCCGGTTTTTGCATGGGCGTGCGCCGGGCGGTAGAGCTGGCTCTGGACGCTTCCGGAGAGGAGCAAAAGCCGATTTACACATACGGCCCATTGATTCACAACCCTCAGGTGTTGGAGATGTTCTCCGAGCGGGGGGTAACCATTCTCAAGGAGATCCCGGACAAGGGCAGCGGCACTGTGCTGGTGAGGGCCCACGGGGTACCGCCTGAAACTAAACAGAAACTTAAAAGTGCTGGATTCACGGTTATCGATGCCACTTGCCCGCGGGTGGTCAAAGTCCAATCCATCATAAAAAGCCATGCCCGCAAAGGGTATGCGGCCATTATCATCGGCGACCAGGACCATCCCGAGGTGATCAGCCTGCTTGGTTTTGCCGGACAATGGGGCCATGTGGCCGGAACTCTGGAAGAACTAAGACAGCTGCCGGTTTTCGAGCAAGCCATTGTGGTGGCTCAAACCACTCAGAATGAAGCCTTCTACCAGGAAGTCAAAGCGTGGGTGGCTGAGCATCGCAGCCACTATAAGATTTTTAACACCATTTGTGATTCCACCGAAAACCGTCAAGCCGAGGTGCGGCGCATGGCCCAGGAGGTGGATGCCGTGGTGATTGTGGGCGGCAAAGAGAGCGGCAATACCCGCCGATTGGCGCAGATCGTGTCTGAAACCGGCAAGCCCGCCTTTCATATCGAGACCGAAGCAGAATTGGACCCGGCGGTTTTGTCCAAAATGCAAACCATCGGCATCACCGCCGGTGCCTCCACTCCGGCCTGGATCATCAAACGGGTCGTGCGCGAAATCGAGCAGATGCCCATGCAGCAGCAAGGCAGCTTGCGTTCCCTGCTCATGCGCACCCAACGACTCGCTTTGCTGACCAACGTCTATGTGGCGCTGGGTGCTGGTTGTCTGTGCTACGCGGCCATGTTGTTGCAGCGGTTGCCGGTTTCTCTTTCGGCGCTGAGTGTGGCGGTACTATATGTCATGTCCATGCATATCCTCAATCATCTCACCAGTCGGGCCGAAGATCGCTATAACGATCCAAACCGTGAGCGGTTTTACCACCGCCATAAATGGCTATTGACCTTTTTGGCTCTAGCCTCCGGCGCTTTTGGGCTGGTGGCGGCTTTTCAAATGGGAACGGTGCCCTTTTGGGCCCTTTTGATCATGAGCCTGCTGGGGCTGTCCTATAATTTACGGTTGATTCCAGAAGGATTGTCCTCCACAAAGCGATATCGACGGATCAGGGATTTGCCTGGTTCTAAAACCATTCTGATCGCCTTAGCGTGGGGAGTTGTCACCGCGGGTTTGCCTACCTTGGCTGCCGCCCAAGGCAAATGGCTTATCGGAATTCTGGCCATGGCTTGGGCAGCGGCCATTGCGTTCAACCGTACCGCGTTTTTCGATATCCTGGACATGCAAGGGGATCGCATTGTGGGCAAGGAAACCATCGCGCTGCTTTTGGGCCAACAGCATTCACTTCGTCTGCTGACCGGCATCACCGCCGGAGTTGGGGCACTGCTGCTGATCGCGGGCGGATTGGGGATCTTTTCAGCGTTGGCTTATTATCTGATGATCTGCCCACTGCTGCTGTGGTTTCTGATCGAAATGCATGAACGCGGCAAGCTCTTGTCCGGTCTGCACCTGGAATTCATGGTGGAGAGCATCTTTGTGCTGACCGGGGTGGTTGCCTTTTTTTATAAGTGGATTTCATAGGCTCTTGAAGGGATTTTAAGATCTTTTGGAGTATGCAACCCATTCAAATTCCTATAGACGGCGTTTTGGACCTTCATACCTTCAACCCAAAAGAACTGCCGGATTTGCTGGATGACTACATAAAGGCTTGCCGTCAGAAAGGCATTTTGTCGGTCCGCATCATTCATGGCAAAGGCATGGGGATTCTCAAGGCCCGAGTCCATTCTTTATTGTCCAAGCACCCGATGGTGGCTGGCTTCAAGGACGCTTCCGAGAGCTCTGGCGGGTGGGGTGCCACTGTAGTAGTGTTGTGCTGATCGAAATGATCGCTTCAAAAAAAACAGGGCCGTCTCCATGAGAACGGCCCTTTGAGTTGGAAAGAATTGGTGGAGCTGAGGGGGATCGAACCCCTGGCCTCTTGACTGCCAGTCAAGCGCTCTCCCAGCTGAGCTACAGCCCCGAACGTGAGTGGGCTACCTAACAAATGAGCAGGCGGCTGTCAATGCAATTTTTGAATATTTACAAGGTTAATCTGCCGCCCGCGGTTCTCTTCCTTCGCTTTTCAGCCTGCAGCCATTAACCTTTTTCCCATTCATTATGCAACCCATTCAAATATTGACAATTAACCGAGTCCAACCTAATATCGCCAGGTTGCAAAGGCCAATTGCCAGGCAGTGAATTCCATCATAAGAGAGGACGGGGCATGCTCAGTATAATGCGCAGACAAGCGGGGAGTTGGATAATTAAGGCGCTTCTTTTCGCCATTGTGGTGGTGTTTGTGTTTTGGGGGGTGGGTAGCTTTCGCAATCGCGGCAGCAATAGAGTGGCGGACATCAACGGCGAGATAATCACCTACGATGTCTATCATCAAGCTTATGAACGCCTGCGCGAACAATATCGTCGTGTTTACGGCAATTCCTTTGATGAGCAGATGCTCAAGGCCATGAACCTTGAACAGCAGGCCTTGGATCAAATTATCCAACGTGTGCTAATGCTCCAGGAGGCCAAACGTTTGAATATCCAGGCGACGGATGAAATTCTGGACGAAACCATCGCCAAGATTCCTGCCTTTCAAAAGAATGGTGTCTTTGATGAAGCCCAGGCTGAATATGTTCTCTCCCAAAACCGTATGACTACGGCTGAATTTCGCAACAGCATGCGCGAGGGCATGATCATTGAAAAGCTACAGGCTCTGGTGGTCAACGGTATCCTTGCCACCAAGGCCGAAGCAAAGGAATGGTATGATTGGTACAATGCCGAAGCTGATTTGAATTACCTTCTTTTTACCAATCAGCGGCATAAGGATATCACTCTTTCCGATGATGAAATCGCGGAGTATTTCAAAGCCAACGAAAACAATTACCTCACCGAGCCTGAAGTGAAAGTGAACTATCTCTTTTTTGATCCTCTAACCTACAAGGATCAGATTAAGGTTTCTCAGGAAGATATCGACACCTACTATCAACGGCATCAAGAAGAGTTTAAAAGCGAGAAGACTGTGGAAGCCCGCCATATTCTGCTCAAATTGGATGCCAATGCCGACGAGAAGACAGTTGCCGCCCGCAAGCTGGAAGCGGAAAAGATTTATAAGCTGGCCATCGAAGGTAAGCCTTTTGATGAATTGGCCAAAAAGTATTCCGAAGATTCTACCAAGGATCAAGGTGGTTATTTAGGCGCCTTTAAAAAGGATGCCATGGTTAAACCGTTTGCCGATAAAGCCTTTGCCATGAAAGCTGGTGAGATCAGCGAGCCGATTCGAACCCGGTTCGGCTGGCATGTGATCAAGGTGGAAAAAGTCAACGAGGCCACCACCCAAAGCCTGGAGCAGGCCTCAAACAGCATCCGCGCCAAATTGATTGCCGAAAAAGCCAAGGCCATGGCCAAAGAGAAGGCGGACGAGATTTATAACTCCGTCAATGAAGGTGACGACCTGGCGGCCGTGGCCCAATCTCATCAATTGAACATCAAAACCACCGATTTCTTTACTGCGCGAAATTTCAAGGAACAAGGGATCAGCGACGGCAAAGCTTTCGCCGACACAGCCTTCGGGTTGAAGAAAATGTCCATCAGCGACACTGTTGACCTGGGCAATGGCTATGCATTGCTACAAGTAGTTGATCGCCGCGAAGCATCCATTCCGCCCTTGGAGACCATCAAGGAAAAAGTCCGCGCGGATTTAAGCCAGAAACGGCAAAAAGAGATGGCCAAAGCCGATGCCGAAGCCTGCCTGGCGGAGCTGAAGAAAGGCAAAAGCCTGGAGGAGGAGGCGACCGCTTATGATCTGAAACCGTTGTCTACAGGCTTTTTCAAGCGAAGCGGCAGCATTCCCGGTATTGGCTATGATCCTCAGGTAAGCCAAGCAGTTTTTACATTAAATGATTCCAATAAACTGCCAGACAAGGTTTATGAGGGCAAACAAGGTTGGTATGTCATTCAACTTAAAGCCCGCAGGCCGCCGGAGGCCGAAGGTTTTGAGAAAGAAAGCGGCGCCATCATCACCCGTTTGACGGAACAGAAAAAGCAGGCTACAACTCAAGAGTGGATTAGAGATTTAAAGGCCAAGGGAAAGATCGAGATCAACACCAAAATGATCAAATAATTACGCGTATGGGTGAATGAACCATCTACACGCGTGAAGGGCCGGATTGAAAAGCGTAGCTTGGATCCGGCCCTTCACCAACGTGATCCATCGGACATATGCAGTGGAGGGCCAATGCCCAAACCATCGTCGTCTGACAAAGATCGCCTCTATGTCACTAAAAAATGCCACGAGTGTTATGAATATGTTCCCCTGGAAGCCAAGGTTTGTCCGTCGTGCAAGGCAAGGCTTGGCAAGGTGGGCGAACATGGAATGGCTGAGAAATTAACCGATTGGAAAGGCTATATTATCTGTATTGTGTTGTGGCTTATTCTGGCCATTTATGTGAAATGGGCCTTCTTTTGAAAAGCATTCCTTGGATCGAAATAGCTGCGTTCCAAAAACTCTTCAGAAATCCCTTCTAAAAAGCGCGAGGGCTCATACAGGCACGTTTGGCTTGCGCGGTCAAAGATTTGGGTTGGGCAGGTGATGTGCAGCTCTCGCTGAGCACGAGTGGCTGCTACGTACATAAGCCGGCGTTCCTCTTCCAGCATCTCTTCCTGTTCAAGGGCGTGATGGGTCGGGAACCGGCCTTCCAGGGCCCAAATGATGAATACGGTATTCCACTCCAACCCCTTGGCCGAGTGAATGGTGGACAATGTCAGGCAGTCCGGGGCAGGCTCGGTCACGCTGAGATGATCTTCCATGGCCGTGTTGGGCGGCTCGAGGACCATATCCGCAATAAAATCTTCCGCCCGATCATAGCGCTCCATGATGTAGAATAGTTGTTCAATGTCGCGTTGCCGGCGCGGATGGTCGTCGTGCAGGGCTTTAAGAATGGGAAGATAATAGTTGAAGATCATCTCGCCCCAGCGGCCCAGGTGTGGGGTGGCGTCCATGGCCGCAATGAGCTCTTTGAGTCGGTCCAGACCCGGATTCGCTTTGAGCTTCAAGGGGGCGGACAGGAGTCCCACGGCTCCCGCTTCTCTCTTGCGGACGGCCTCAAAGATGCGTTGGGCGCTCTGGGGGCCGATTTTATCCACTAAAAGTAAACAACGATACCAGCTCAGGCGATCTTGGGGGGCGATTAGAATCTTGATATGGGCCAGTACATCCTTGATGTGGGCCGAATCAGTGAATTTAAAACCACCAACCTTAACAAAGGGAATCGCTGCCCGATTCAACTCCAGTTCTAAATCAAAGGAATGAAAGCTGGCCCTAAATAGGACCGCGATCTGATCCAGGGGTACGCCCTGGGACCGCAGACGCCCGATTTCCCTCACCACATAGATGGATTGTGCATTTTCACCGATGGTGGAGACCAGCTTGGGCAGTTCTCCGCCACCGCGTCGGGTATAAAGGCATTTGGAGTACTTTTCAGCGGCTCCAGCGATCAGTTGGTTGGACAGATCCAGGATGGGTTGCAAGCTGCGGTAATTTTCCTCCAACTTGATGATGTGCGTTGCGGGGAAGCGCCGCGGGAAATCAATGATGTTTTTATGATCGGCACCCCTGAAGGCGTAAATGCTCTGAGCGTCGTCGCCCACTACCATGATGTTGCCTTTTTCGCCGGCCAGCAAAAAGACGATTTCGGCCTGGATCTTGTTGGTATCTTGATATTCGTCCACCAGGATATAATCGTAGGAAGAGATTAGTCGCTCTCTGACCGCCGGGTCGGATGTCAGCAGCTGTTGGCAGCAGACAAGCAAATCATCATAGTCCAGGAAATAATGTTCTTTCTTTCTAAGTCCGTATAACTGCCATATTTGGTATATTTGATCGATTTGATCCCCAAAATGTTGATACTCTTCGTAGATAATATCTTCCAATGAACGGCATTTGTTTACGGCCCGGCTGAACATTGAGGCCAGCGTGGATTTGCGCGGCAGCTCACGAATATCCTCCGCAGCAGAAATTTCTTTACGGATGAGATGGATGAGATCCTCCGAATCGGCGCGATCGATAATGGAGAACCCGTGCGGATACCCGATTTTGGCCGCGAAACGCCTCAGAACGTTGTTCGCAAAGGAGTGAAAAGTACCCCCGGAGACCTCCTGACAGCGCGCGTCAAGCAAAAGGGCGGCCCGTCTGAGCATTTCCTCGGAAGCTTTGCGTGTGAAGGAGAGCAATAAAATTCTTTTGGGGACGGTTCCTTGTTCCACGAGGCGGGCCACTCGATAAATAAGAGTTCTTGTCTTGCCGCTGCCGGCACCCGCAATCACAAGCAACGGGCCTTGGCCAAAAGTGGCCGCTTCCAGTTGAGAAGGGTTTAGAACTCGCTCGTACGCAATGGGGAGGCGGCCGTGCCCGATTTCATGTCCGTTCAACGTGGGTTTTGATGGGGCGTGCATAAGTGCGGCCTCTTTTTGCTGAGAAGGAAATTTCGTATTAAACATCACTGTCAGCGCCAGAACTATGGGGTTTCATTTTTTTTGTCAAGCTTGGATGGAAACGGTCGATAATAGCAGATGTCGCGATTGAAAAGTCGCTTGTGCTTTGCTTGGCTTTTTTTTGGCGTTTGGTGAAGGTAAAGAGGATGGCGCAGGATAAGGGTTTGGGCAATTGCAGCCCATCTTGGGAAGAAGCGGTAAGACAGTAAAATCTCAAAGTAAAAATATTATATTGTGTTTTCATATAGTTAATATGAAGTATAGGAGATGGGCAATCTATTTATGGCAGCTTTTTATAATTCCAGAAATCGGAAGCACAACCCGAATTTCAGCCCCCATATGGATCGGCGGGATTCAATGAAGAGTGGAAGTCTTCATCAGCGGTCCCTAAAGTCCGGAAAATCTGAAAAATGGGGCCAATCCACGATTTTATTGAAAGATTATGAAAAAGAGTGCTTTTTGCTTTTTTCTTCTAAATGTAGAACTGTAGAGGCTGTGCGGAGATTTTCTCGAAGAGCGTCCGCTGGGAAGAAAAAAAATGCTACTTTTTTTTTAGGAAGTTGTTGACAATTGTTTGAGCTTATATTAGGGCTGAATTAACTAGGGCTTTTTTGTAAGGAAATTAAAACATTAAGGAGGTAGTAATATGAGCAAAGTTCAGACACAGATTAAGTCCTTGGCGAAAAACCTCGCTTCCCTGGCGGGCAAACTCGAAAAACTGAGTACCCAGGTCGGAGCGGCCACCAAAGCGGCTGGCGGCAAGAAAAAGAGAGTGGCCAAAGCCGGGAAGAAAGCGAAAGCTGCTACAAAGAAGAAAGGCGCTGCCAAGAAAGCCCCTACCAGCGGCAAAGACACCGTGCTCGATAACGTCATGGACGTCATCGTGAAAAGCCGCGCCGGTGCGAACATCGCCAGCCTGAGAGAGAAAACCGGTCTTGAATCACGCCAGTTGAGCAATGCGTTATACAAGCTGAGCAAGAAAGGCCAAATCAAAACCGTCAGCCGCGGTGTTTATGTAAAAGCATAGTCCACTTCGTGGCAAGCAATACGAATACACATTCAGCGCCCCCGCATGATATTGCGCGGAGGGCGCTGAATGTTTTTGGAGACCAGTCTACCTCTTGTCAAAAGAGTTTGAATTCTTATTTTGGCGATGTTGTGCACTCGTTAACCCGGTTTGCGCGAATCTAATGTGCAGCGATATTGATGGCTGGGGATAATTTGCGGCGCGTACTTGGCATGCTCTGTTCCCCCGTCAGCGGAGACAATCACGGTTCGGTCCATGGTTGCGCGGCTGTAAAGATCTTTCAATTTAGCCGAAGGAAAGAGCGAGGCTCGCTGTGTCCCGTTTGAGAAAAACACTTTCAATTGTAGTCCTTGTTAGTATTCTTCACATTATCTTGGGGTGTGCCGGATCTTCGGTCCCAAGAAGCCAGCCCGTGCGCGTTTATTCGCCACCCGATGTATGGCCGCAGGAGAACAGCGATATCACCCCAGATCCCCAAACTCACTTCGGAAAGCTCACCAATGGGCTGCGTTTTATTCTGAAGGAGAACCAGACGCCTCGAGACCGGGTGAGCATGCACTTATATGTGCTTTGCGGTTCGCTGTACGAATCGCAAGGCGAAGAAGGGCTTGCGCATTTCCTCGAACATCTGCAATTTGATGGGTCCGCTCTTTTTCCTCCTGGAGAGTTGGTTCAATTCTTTCAGCGTATCGGCATGCGATTTGGACCTGATGCCAATGCCCATACGGCCTTTGATCGCACCGTCTATGATATCATTTTGCCCAAAGGAGATTCGGCGGGCATCGCCGAAGGGCTACAAGTATTGAAAGAGTATGCCCAGGGCGCGCTGTTGCTGCCGGACCAGGTGGAAAAAGAGAAGAAGGTTGTTCTGGCCGAAAAGCGCTCACGCGATTCCGCTTCATACCGAACCCTCGAGGCTTCGCTCCAATTCCAAATTCCTGGAACGCAATTGGAACAACATCTGCCCATCGGCAAAGAAGAAAGCATCCTCCATTTTGATCAGAAGATGGTTCGTTCGTTTTATGACACCTGGTATCGCCCCCAGAATATGATTCTGATCGTGGTCGGTCAGTTTGACCCCGAGCAGACGCAGAAAATGATCGCGGCACAATTCGAAGATATTAAGCCTCGCGCCGATGTTCGGTCACTTCCTGCCTTCGGTACTTTCCAGCATCAAGGAATAAAAGCATTTTGCCATTTCGAAAAAGAAGCTGGCGCTACTTCCGTCCATATTGAAACCGCTGAATTGCGCGCCATGCCCTCTGATACTTCCGACAATCAGCGATTTGATCTGGTAAAACACTTAGCTGATCGCATCGTACAAAAGCGTCTGGATGCCATGGTGCAGAGCCAGGACGGCATCATGATTTCGGCGCGCGTGGATTCCGGCTATTATGTGCACCAGATCCGCTTTGCCGAGATCACGGCCGATTGCCAGCCGACCAATTGGGAAAAAACATTGTCTTCCATAGAGCAAACCTTGCGGCAGGTGCTGCTCTTTGGATTTACGCCCGCCGAGCTCGAAAGAGCCAAAGGCGCTATGCGGGCTGATCTGCAGCGCGACTTCAATGAAGCGAACACGCGAGACAGCAAGGATCTGGCCGAAGAAATTATTGCCGCGCTCAATGACTGGCGCGTGTTTCAATCTCCGCTGCAACGCATGGCGCTGCTGGGCCCCATGCTGGACGCCGTTACACTGGAGCAGGTGCATCAAACGTTTAAGGACACTTGGGCCGCCTCCCATCGCTTGGTGCTGGTCACCGGCAATGCGGAGCTGGCACAGAATCGTCAGCAAGGAGCAGAGAAGATCTTGACCGCCTATCAAACGAGCAGCCAAATGCCTGTGCAGGCACCATTGAATCAGGCCGCCATGCAATTCCCCTATTTGCCGGAACCCGCTACATCCGGCGCAATCAATGAAACGGTACTCCTGCCAGATCTGGGCATCCAGCAGGTAACTTTTGCCAATGGTCTACGATTGCTCATGAAGAAAACCGCTTTTAAAGAAAATGAAGTGCTGGCGGCGCTTTCATTCGGTGGTGGAAGATCTTCGGAACCACATAACCAGCCTGGCCTGGCGCTTGTGACTCAAGGAACGGCTGAAGAGGCGGGATTCGGCGCCATGGACCGAACTGCCCTGGAAAATGCTCTGTCCGGGCGTCTGGCCAGCATTTCCTTAGATGTACGGGAGGATACTTTTACTTTGCGAGGACAAGCCGCCAAGAACGAGCTGCCGTTGTTGTTTCAATTGCTTCAAGCCGCCATCTTGGACCCTGGCTACCGACAAGAATCACTCCAAGTGGCTTTAAAGAAATTGGAGCAAGATTTTGGCAGGCTTTCGCATCAAGTGGAAGGCGTCATGCAATTGCAGGGGCAGAAATTCCTGGCCGGCGGAGACAGCCGTTTCGGTTGGCCCACTTGGCAACAGATGGCCAGCCTTGGACTGGCCCCAATCAAGGAGTGGTTCGGCAGTCAATTGAATCAGGCACCGCTGGAGCTTGCGGTCGTCGGAGATTTTGATCCTGATACGGTAATTCAATTAGCGGCTCGTTATCTGGGAACACTATCCCCGCGGTCTCAGAAGCCTGGATTTGATCAGAACCGAAAGGTAGAATTTCCGAAGGGCCAAAGGCAGCATTTATTCACCGATTCCAATATTGATAAAGCCCTGGTGGCTGTAGTCTATCCTACCAATGATTTCTGGAATGTCCAACGCACCCGACGATTGAATATATTGGCGGAGTTATTTACCGAGCGGTTGCGGGTGCGTGTTCGTGAGAAATTAGGGGCAGCCTATTCTCCGTTTGCATATCATCGTGCTTCCCGTGCCTACCAGGGCTATGGGCTGTTTAATGTGATGATCTTGGTTGATCCCAAACAAGTGGACAGCGTAGTTAAGGAAGTCAAACAAATTGCGGCGCAAATGGCTGCCGAGGGCATCAGCGCCGACGAGTTGCGCCGTGCCTTGGACCCAACATTGGCTCAAATCAAAGATTTACGCCAAACCAACGCGTATTGGTTGAACAGTGTGCTGGTTGGCGTCGGCAAACATCCTGAACAATTGTCCTGGGCACGCAGCATTGAATCCGATTATGCGGCCATCACCCTGGAAGAGATCAATGCTCTGGCTAAGCGCTACCTTGAAAACCAGGCAGCGGCGGTTGTGACTGTTGCGCCAAATGCTTCGGGAAAGAAGTGAAGCTGCCGTTTCAATTCCGGTCTAGCACAAAGAAAGTCGCTCGCTGGTATGAGCGGTCATTATATTACAAGCCATCTCAAAAAAGTTTTTTGGCCCGAACTCTTTGTAGGAGGCAAATTTTAAATCCTCTAAATGGTATGCCTGCGGTCTAAAATTTGCCCCCGCCGCGATTTTGGCCCAAAATCCTTTTTTTGAGCTGGTTTGCAGGCGAATGGAAATCATCTGAAGCTCTACATTCCAATAGGTCAGGATACAGGATCCCCCTATGGGTATCCTACCATCCCACTCGGGTCTGATTGCCATCTGATGGCCAATCTGCTATAGCCCGGAGATAATGTGCTGAATTCATTTTTTTAAGAGGCTTTTGTATGGATGAAAAGACCAAGGTGTCGCCCGGGTATGTTGATAGTTTGTGGCGCTTTCTGGTTTCCTTGAAGTTGACCGTGGTAGTACTGTTGTGTCTGGCGGCGCTGTCCATCATCGGCACGGTGATCCCCCAAAACGGACCTTCCCAAGCATATATTCAAGAATATGGTCCATTTAGCTATCAAGTATTTGCGCTGCTCGATATCGTCGATATGTACCACTCCTGGTGGTTCGTGGGGTTGTTGCTGGTGTTGGTGGTCAATATTATTGCTTGTTCCATTGACCGTTTACAGACGACCTGGAAGGTCATCTTTGACCGCGCTCCCCGCTTCGAATTATCCCAATATCGCAATCGGAATAATCGCATCGATGTGAAAGTTCAGCCCCCGGCGTCACAGCTCAAGGCCCTCTTTGAGCGCTGGCTCTGCCGGCGTTTTCGGTATTGCAAAGTCGTGTCTACGGATAAAGGCTTTGCCGTCACGGCCGAACGCGGTCGTTGGACTCGATTGGGAGTGTACGCAGTTCATCTGAGTATTGTCGTTCTTTTATTGGGGGGCCTGGTGGGTTCCAAGTTCGGCTTCGATGGTTTTGTAAAAATTCCAGAAGGAGAGTCCGCCGACACCATAACGCTCAATTCTTCGGGCCGTTTATTCAAACTGCCATTTACGATCCGTTGTGAGGACTTTACTGTGCAGTTCTACGAAGGCGGCCAGCGACCTAAGGAGTTCCGATCCAGCCTCATAATTACCGAAAACGGCCGTGAGATGCTGCGCAAACAGATCGTGGTGAACGATCCGCTTTATTATAAAGGTATTGGTGTGTACCAATCCAGCTACGAGCGGCTCGAATCAACAGCCAAGGATGTCCCCGAGAAATTGAGCGCCGACGCCCCGATTGAACTCACCTTCCAAAGTGTCGAGTCGGGCATCATCTACACCCGCACCGCCACCATCGGACAGCCGGTTCAGATTCCAGAAGGTCTGGGGGTATTGACCCTGGAGCGCTTTGAACCTGAAGCCAAATTCCAGAGCATGAGCCTTGGGCCAGCATTGCTCGGCAAGTTAGTTTCCCCCGAGGGCGAGGTTCAGACCATAACGCTACCGCTGCGGTTTGCCAAGTTCGATGCCATGCGCAGGGGTAAGGTAATCATTGCCGCCGCGGCCCAGAATGCCGCTCCCGCTAAGGAGCGTTATGCCACAGGCTTGCAAGTGGTTTATGATCCAGGAGTCTGGGTGGTGTACGCCGGTTTTATTTTAATGATCCTTGGCTGCGTGGTGGTCTTCTTTATGTCCCACCAGCAGGTTGTGGTTGAAGTGACTGGCGAAGAAAAGGCGACTCGAATCATGGTTGCCGGTAAATCGAATAAAAACAGAGTGGGCTTCCAATTCACGTTACAGCGCATGGCCAAGCATTTGGCTCAGTTGGCGGAAGGCGATGCCAAGAAGGCTTAATTAAAAAGGACGGTCCCCATGGTCGACAACTCGTTGATCCTCTCAATCGTTACATTTATCTATGGCTTGGCGGGAGTATTGTACCTGATTTCCTGGATCTTCCGCAAAGAGATGCCAGGTAGGCTGGCCACCCGGATCTCCTGGGTGGCGTTGGCCGGCAACACGATTGGCATTTTACTGCGCTGGGTACAATCCTATCGGATGGGGAGTGAATATGGTCATGCCCCGTTTTCCAATATGTATGAATCTCTTGTCTTTTTCGCCTGGACCATCGGCGTGATTTATATCGTGGTGGAACGACGATATAAAACGCGGACCCTTGGCGCCATCGCCGCGCCATTGGCCTGCCTGGCTTTAGCTTACGCTTCCCTGGAACCCAGCAGCGCCATCGAGCCGCTTATTCCGGCTTTGAAAAGCAATTGGCTCATCGCCCATGTCATCACCTGCTTCTTGGGGTATGCGGCTTTTGCCGTGGCCTTTGCGGTCAGCATCCTTTATCTGGTCAAGTCCAAGGAAGAGCTCAAGGCTGAGGGCGGTGGTTTAATTCATATCCCCCCTTCCGAGTTGCTGGACGAGTTGACCCACCAGTTGGTCATGTTCGGTTTTCTATTCCTTACGGTTGGAATTATCACCGGTGCCGTGTGGGCCAAGCAGGCCTGGACGCGTTACTGGAGTTGGGATCCGAAAGAGACCTGGTCTTTGATCACGTGGTTGATCTACGCGGCGCTATTACATTTTCGCATGATGCGCGGTTGGCGCGGGCGACGCATCGCCATACTTTCCATTCTAGGATTTTTAGCAGTTTTGTTCACCTATTTCGGTGTCAACTATTTCCTGTCCGGCCTGCATAGTTATGGGGCATTCAGCCAATGATTTAGAGCGAATCATTCAATGATTAGACTTGACAAAAAGGAGGTGGCCTAGATAGTAGAAAGCCTTTCGTGACAACATGTTGAACATTCGTCGCGGAGGGCGCCGGGATAAGATTCATCAAGGCGCAACACGGGCAAGTTGCCCGTTTGCCTTATGGTGGGTCGTCGGGGATATGATGGCTACTATTTCCGCTCGCGCCGTGAATCAAGCCAGTTGGATTCCAAAACAAAGCAACGGAGTGCCCATGAGCAGCCATGATAAATATCAAAGCCACGGCGATTCCCATTCATCCGCCAAGGCTCCCGATGAGGGGGCCTATATTTTTCTATTTTTCTTAATTGGTTTTGCCCTGAGCATGGTCGTTGGTTGGGGGGTATTCCCCACTTTGCTTTACAGCAAAAAACACCAACCATTTGATTTCAACCATAAGCAGCATCTGCAGATAGTAGACAACGGTTGCCAGAGCTGCCATTTCTTCCGTACCGATGGCAGCTTCTCCGGTTCGCCTCGCTTAGCCCAATGTGTAGGCTGCCACAACGAAATGCAGGGGCAAAGCGAATCTGAAAAGGCCTTTTTCGAACAATACGTGGTCCAAGGACGGGAAGTTCCCTGGTTGGTATACTCCCGGCAGCCGGATTGTGTCTTTTTCTCCCATGCGGCCCACATTCACGGCGCAAAATTAGACTGTGTCACCTGCCATGGCCATATGGCTGCCTCTGAAAATCTTAAATCTTATGAACAAAACCGCATCACCGGCTACAGCAGAGATCTTTGGGGCCGCAACATTTCTGGGTTGAAGCATAATTCATGGGATCGCATGAAAATGGATGATTGCGCCGAATGCCATGCCCGCTATCAAGTGGTCCATGACTCCAGCGTTCAGACCGGCCGGGACGCATGCTTCGTGTGCCACAAGTAGAAGCTTGAGGTAACTGCAAAGTCGCCATGATGTACCTTCAACCCAATTGCTTCGATACCCTGAAACCCGCTCTCCTTGGGCGGGCCCGCGACTTTACTCCCTTTACCTTCCGCCTATTTCTCCAAACTCCCCGCCCAACGGGGCTTCGGTTGAGGTAATCATATGAAATTGTCCAGACGATGCTTTTTATCTTTTTCCATCGGCGGAGCGGTCGGCACGGCATTATCGCCTTTGCCATGGAAATTGACCGATGATCTCTCCATTTGGTCCCAGAATTGGCCCTGGACGCCAGTACCGCCCGATGGCGAATCGACCTATGTGGATTCTACCTGTATGCTCTGCCCTGGCCATTGCGGTATTCGGGTTCGTAAAATTGATCAGCGCGCGGTTAAAATTGAAGGGCAAGAGAATACCGTTCTCAATCCTGGCGGGGGCGTGTGCCTATTGGGCCTGTCTGGCCTTCAATTGCTTTACAGTCCCACCCGCGTGAAAGGACCCTTACGCAAAATCAAGGATGATAAAGGTCTGCCCAAATGGGAATCCATATCCTGGTCATTGGCCATTGAAGAAGTCGCCAAACAGCTTATGGACCTGAGAGCCCAGGGGCGGTCCCATACCGTCGCCTCTCTGGTCGGCCAGGAGGACGGGACTGTGCCTCAATTGCTCAAGCGATTGATCAAGGCATATGGTTCGCCCCATTTCTACCACATGCCCTCCGTGGAAGACACCCAAGGCGCCGTGCTTTCCCTCAGCCAGGGCATAGATGGATTTGTCGGTTTGGACGTTGAGAACGCTGACTATATTCTGAGCTTTGGCAGTGCCTTGCTGGATGGTTTTGGTTCGCCGTTGCGCATGATGCGGGCCATTAACCGCCTCAAGGAACAAAAGGGCACTTTGGTACAGATCGAGCCTCGCCTGTCTAATACTGCCGCCAAAGCCGATCTTTGGCTGGCCGCCAAACCCGGCACCGAAGCTGATCTGGCCTTGG
Source organism: Deltaproteobacteria bacterium (assembly GCA_021824175.1). Classification (GTDB taxonomy): domain Bacteria; phylum Desulfobacterota; class Desulfobacteria; order Desulfobacterales; family Desulfosarcinaceae; genus Desulfatitalea. Next base: position 177,856 of record JAKALP010000011.1, on the reverse strand, counting down.
GCATGGCGCATGTGCTCATTAATCAGCGTCGTTTTAATGAGGATTTTATCTATAACCACACCGAAGGTTTTGAGTTGTTCGCGGTCATGGTCCGAAATAGCTACACACCTGAAGCGGTGGCTGTCACCACGGGAATCGATGCCGCAACCATTACTCAAACCGCTCTGGCCTTTGCTGCCGCCAAACGGCCATTGGCCATCTTCGGGCATGGTAAGGGACAGGCTCCAGGCAGTATGAGAGAGGCTGCGGCCGTCAATGCGCTCAATGCCTTGGTCGGTAACATCAACCGGCCAGGTGGGCTCCACGCCATGCCGGCCTATGATTATATTGACTGGCCTGCGCCATTTTTAGACGGCATCGCCTATGCAGGCTTCAATGCCAAACGCGTGGACGGCTCTGGCACGCCTTCGGTCCATCGCTTTTTCGAAGCCGTTGATGCGGCCCCGGAAAAACTGCAGCTGTTAATGATAGCCGAGGCTAACCCCAGCTATAGCCTGACCGGCTGCGGCAAGATCAAACAGGCCATCAAAAAGATACCGTTTGTGGTGAGCTTTTCCTCCTTTATGGATGAGACCGCCATGCAGGCCGATTTGATTCTTCCCAATCATCTCTACCTGGAGCGCTGGGAAGATATCCCGATGCGTGCCGGAGCGGTGCGCCAAACCGTGGGGCTCTGCCGGCCGGTAGTCGCGCCTCAGCAAAATACCCAGCACTTGGGAGACACCGTAATTCAGATCGCCAAAGCCCTTAAAGGCACTGTGGCGCAATCCTTTCCGTGGGACAATTACTACGCTTGCTTGAAGCAGACCATGGGCAATCAGTGGCAGGACATGAACGCCAAAGGAGCCTGGGAAAAGGAACCCGCGGTTGTATCCCCGGAGCCGGGGTTCAAGACCGAGTCGGGCAAGCTCGTTATGATGAATGAGCCTTTGAAGAAGATTTTGGGAGCCATCGTTCCAGCGCCCGAAGGTGACGAAAAGAAATTCCCGTTGCAGTTAGTGGCCTACGACTCCATCCGTCTTAGCAGCGGCTATATTGGCAATCCGCCCTTTATGAACAAAGTGCTGCCCGATACCGTGCTCAAGGGCAACGAAGGCTTTGTGGAGCTAAACCCTGAAACCGCCGGTAAGCTGGGTCTGGCCGAAGGCCAGAGTGCCATTCTGACGACGCCCCATGGCCAGGTCAAGGTGCGTGTACATTTGAATCATGGCATCATGCCCGGTCTCCTGGCCATGGCACGCGGTTTGGGACACACCGCCTATGATGGGTATTTATCCGGCAAAGGGGTGAATACCAATGAGCTCATCGGCCCTGTGGAAGATCCGGCATCCGGGTTGGATGCGGCTTGGGGGATTCAAGCTATCTTGGCCAAAGCCTAACAGGCTGTTAATGGAATGAGGTTTTGATGAAACAGACGCAGATACACAACGAACAACCACCCAGACGCTACGGCATGGCCATTGACGTGGATAAATGCACAGGCTGCGGGTCTTGCATGGTGGCCTGTTTTTCCGAGAACAATGTGCCCTTCAAGCAGGATGAGACCGATAAACTGCTGAGCATCACCTGGATGCGGGTCTATCAGCTCACCAACGGCAAAACATTTCCGCATACTGAAGTGGCTTACCTGCCTCGACCGTGCCAGCACTGCGCCGGCCAGCACGAGGGGCATTCGCCGTGCGTGTCGGTCTGCCCGGCCACCGCCACTGATTACAGCGCCGATACCGGCATTGTCAGCCAGATCTACACCCGCTGCTTTGGCTGCCGTTACTGCATGGGAGCATGTCCTTACCATGCTCGCTATTTCAATTGGTGGGACCCGGTCTGGCCGGACGGCATGGAGAAGTATTTGAGCCCCAATGTATCTCCGCGCATGCGTGGTGTGGTGGAGAAGTGCAGTTTTTGCTTCCACCGCTATCAAATGGCCAGGGACAAGGCATACACGGAGGGCGGGCGTAAAGTTCAGGAAGCAGAGTACCAAACCGCTTGCGCCCAGGCTTGTCCGGCCGGCGCCATTGTATTTGGCGATTTGAATGATCCTAGTCATGCCGTTAATCAGATCGTTAAGCCGGATGCGCATAACCATTACAAATCCGGCAACCCCCGTGCATTCCGGCTGTTGGAACGCCTGGGCACCAACACCAAGGTGTACTACCTGTCCAGCCGGGAGTGGGTGCGCCGGTCCGGTGACAACTACCGAGCCGACGAGCAACCTGGTATGCCGGGCGCCGCGGCCCAACATGGATAGATGGGCAGGTATCGGGAGCAAATCTCCATAAACGGATAGCGGATGGTAGAAGAAAAAATATTCAGTTCGTATATATGGTAGTCGCTAATGGACGCCAATGAAAGCGAGACAGGGAAGGCCTTTGAAGTTCATCAGCGCTTACTATCCGATTAAAAGGAGTACTACCTTATGGATTCTGCATTAATACCCGAGGGCGTCAAACGTTGTGCCCTATGGAAATTCCTTCTGGGTTTAGCAGTAGTAGGCGGGGTTCTGGTGTGGGGCATCATAGCCATGCTCCTTTGCTGGATCAAGGGTTTGAACCAGACCAACATGAATGATTACTACGGGTTTGCCCTGTGGATCTGGGCCGACCTGGCAGTCATCGCTTTGGGCGGTGGCGCCTTCTTCTCCGGCCTGCTAAAGTATGTATTCGGCAAGGATGACCTGAAAAACATCATCAACTACGCGGTGCTCATTGGATTCATCTGCTACAGTTCGGCCTTGCTGATTTTGGCCATTGATGTGGGCCAGCCACTGCGCTCCTGGTTTATCTTCTGGCACGCCAATGTGCACTCCATGCTCACCGAGGTAGCCTTCTGTCTTTCCTGCTATTTCGCGGTTCTGACCATCGAATATATTCCTTTGATTCTGGAAAACCGTCAAATTGACAAAGTGCCTTTCTTCCACAATCTCGGGCACAACATGCACTCCACCATGGCGATCTTTGCGGCTACGGGCGCTTTCCTTTCGTTCTTCCATCAAGGGTCCCTGGGCGGCGTGGCAGGTGTGCTCTTCGGCCGGCCCTTTGCTTATCGGGAAAGCATTCTCAATACAATCTGGCCATATACTTTCTTTCTCTTCACTTGGTCGGCGGCGGCCTATGGGCCGTCGTTTACGCTGTTCATCACCTGGCTGACCGAAAAGATCACCCGTAAAAAGTTGGTTAAGAACAACACCATTTATCTTCTTGCCAAAATATCGGGCTGGATGATTTTGACCTACATCATCGCCAAGAGCGCCGATACCCTTTACTGGGTGTACCAAACCGCGCCGGCTAAAGGATTCAATTGGGACTTTTTCTTCCAGAACAATGCGCTTTACGGCAAATGGATTCTCTTTGTGGAGATCATTGTCTGCGGCTTTGTTCCCGGTCTACTGTTGGTATTTAAATCCAGCCGTGAGAATTCTTTCCTGCGAGTGGCAGCCACCTTTTTAGGTATCATTGGCGTCAGCCTCAATCGATGGGTCATGGTGCTGCAAACCATGGCTGCGCCGGTGATGCCATTTGATACCTGGCAGCTGTACATTCCCAGCTGGCAGGAGGTGGCTACCACGATTCTGCCCGTGGCTTACGGCGTGATATTGATCATGATCTCTTACCGTTACCTGCCCATTTTTCCGCAGGAACGGGAATTGAATCCCGTTGAAGGTGCTGATCCCGATCACGCACATGCCGCTGCCCCGCATATCGGGCACGAAGCCACCGTAGCATAGGGCCACGCCGAAAGGAGAAGAGCAATGTTTCCATTTTGTTTCGAATGGGTTTGGGATATGGGCCATTATGTCTTTCATGGCGGGCTTTGGTATGCGTTGACGGTCATCGGCCTGGGCATGACTTATTGCGTCATAAAGGCGGTGGTGGATACTGTGCAAGGCAAAGGCGGCGGTCATCACCATTAAGCGTCTTAAACCATTATCGCCGCTTCAATATTCAGAGCGCTTCTCTGCGATATCCAGAGAGGCGCTTTTTTCATCTAATTTTCATATGGCCTTCATCCAATTTCCAATTTACAATACTACCTTTGCTCGAGAGTGGCTTTCGATCATAGAGTGGTGGAAGCAATTGACAGACATACATAACCAGCGAAATCGCTTTGATGGAGATTAATATAACCAATGGATAAAATTCTTGTGCAAGGCGGGCGTAAACTTAAGGGCAGTGTGGCGGTTAGCGGCGCTAAAAACGCGGCCCTGCCCATTTTGGTATCCGGGCTGCTATGTGACGGCCCTAATACATTTACCAATGTGCCGGACCTGCGCGATATTCAGAGCACCATGCAGTTGCTGACCCACCTTGGAGCTCGTTGCCAAATGGAAGGGCATACGGTTCAAGTGGATGGCGCTGGATTGAACAATCACGAAGCGCCCTATGATCTGGTTCGCAAGATGCGGGCCTCCATCCTTGTTTTAGGGCCTCTGGTGGCACGGTTAAAAAAGGCGCGGGTCTCTCTGCCCGGTGGTTGTGCCATTGGCGCGCGGCCGATCAATTTACATCTAAAGGCGCTCGCATCCCTGGGGGCCGTCATTGAGCTGGCCCACGGCTATGTGGAAGCCAGCTGCGACCGGCTTAGAGGTGCTGAGATCTACTTTGACCTGGTGACTGTCACCGGCACTGAAAATATTCTGATGGCGGCCGCGCTGGCCGAGGGGACTACGATTCTGCACAATGCGGCCTGCGAACCGGAAGTTAAGGCATTGGCCGATGTGCTGGTGCAGATGGGGGCGCGCATCCAGGGAGCGGGCACCCCTGAGATTGTCATCGAGGGGGTGGAACGTTTGCATCCTGTCACTGCCCGGATCATTCCGGACCGCATCGAAGCTGGCACGTTTATCGCCGCCGCCGCTGCCACGAGTGGCGATGTGGTCATTCAAGGCGCCGAGACCGATCATCTAGAGGCTGTGATCCACAAAATTCGTTTGGCGGGCGCAAGCATTGAGGTACAGGGCGGCGATATCCGCGTGCAAGGCAGCGACCTGATCAAAAGTGTGGATTTGAAAACCCTGCCGTATCCCGGTTTTCCCACCGACATGCAGGCCCAATTCATGGTACTGATGAGCACCGCCCAGGGTTCGAGCATCATCTCGGAAACCATCTTTGAAAACCGATTCATCCATGTGGGTGAGCTGCGCCGCATGGGGGCCGATATTACGATAACCGGCAACACCGCCCTAGTCAAAGGCGTGCCGCACCTTTCCGGCGCGCCCGTGATGGCCACGGACTTGCGGGCCAGTGCCTGCTTAATTTTGGCTGGTTTGATCGCTGATAACACTACCGAAGTCAACCGCGTCTACCACTTGGACCGCGGTTACGAAGCCCTGGAAGTTAAGTTCCAGCAATTAGGTGCGGCCATTCGGAGGGTTAAAGGTTAGTTGTTAATTGGTATTCGGGGCACCTTGAGGATGCCGATGGCCCTCCCGGTTGGGAAGGGGTCCAAGCTACACGCCGTTTTTGAATAACAGCGGAAATTGTCTGGATGGGATCCGTTAGCAACCTTTAGGAAACCATCACTCCTTGGACAGATCTTTTTTTAATTTTTTTTCAAGCCCGGCAAAAAGCTCTTTTCTTTTTTGGGCTTGTTGTTCTTTAATTGATTCTACCTTTTGAGCCAGCTTATTGCGTTCGGCCTGGAATTTTTTCAAGGCATTGTCCAGTTCAGTGGATTCCACTTCTCTGGGTAGCTCCTCCAGCTTGAGGTGATCGGCTACTACCCATCGTCCTTCAAATGCTCCCTCCACCTGGGCGATCATGCCCCCTTCATACAAACGGCGGCAGATCAAGCCGGCCTGTTCGTTGGAGAATTTGAGAAATTCGGCAATCTGATCCAGGGCTGGTGGCGCGCCGTTTTTGTGTTCCAGGACACGAATGGCGGCAACGAACAAATGGCCCTCATAGTAGGGGTTTTTTGCTTCCATGGTGTTATCACTCCCCTGATGTTGAAGATTTTGTATTTTCGAACAAAGCTTGAATCGTCCTTCTTCAACGATCATTACTTGGCCGCTTGGGTTCCAGGCCGAATCCCTGAGGCCGTCCAGATCGTTGTGTTATCTGCACTAACTACTTAAAAAAGCTGACTATCTACGCTTGACATCCAGTAGTCAGAGCAGTAACATGCGCCCTAACTTAGTCAAGCAAAAATGGCCATACCGATCTATAGCATGAATCATGGATACACAATAGCGAACGTCTTTTGGCGCACGGATTCCTGAGAGCGGAGCTCTTTGGTCCTGCGATTTTTTTTAATTCTATCTGGCGGACTTGGAAAGATGGTCGAGTATTACACCTTGGACAAAAGAGCCATTCTCATCTCTTTGTTTCAATCGTAAATGCCAATCGTTTTTCAAAGTACCGCTACCCAGGGGGAAGTTATGACCGAGATCATCAATGTAAGGGCCCGCGAAATCCTGGATTCCCGCGGCAATCCCACCGTAGAAGTGGACATTAACCTGGCTTGTGGCGCCACCGGGCGTGCGGCGGTACCTTCGGGCGCCTCCACCGGTACCCGTGAAGCCCTTGAGTTGCGCAACACGCGCTCAAAACGCTATGGTGGTAAGAGCGTGCAAAACGCTGTGAAAAACGTAAACACCACGATCGCCGAGGCCATTATCGGCATGGATGCCGCCAATCAGCTGGCGCTGGATAGGGCGATGATCGAATTGGACGGCACGGAGAATAAATCCAAATTAGGTGCCAATGCAATCCTGGGGGTTTCTATGGCCGCGGCCCGGGCTGCGGCCCAAGCCTATGGGTTGCCCTTGTATCGTTACATTGGCGGCATCACTGCACGCACCCTGCCAGTGCCCATGATGAACGTGGTCAATGGCGGCGCCCATGCGTCCAACAATCTGGATATTCAGGAGTTCATGATTGTGCCCTTCGGCGCCAAATCGATTTCTGAAGCCATTCAGATGGGCGCTGAAACGTTCCACGCCCTCAAAAAGATTTTGAATAAAAAAGGACTCAGCACTGGGGTAGGGGATGAAGGCGGTTTCGCACCGAATTTAGGGTCCAATGAAGAAGCCCTAACCTATATTCTGGAAGCCATGACGGCCGCAGGCTACAAACCAGGTAAGGATATGGGGCTAGCGCTGGACGTTGCGGCCAGCGAGTTCTTTAAGCAGGGAAAATATGAACTCAAGTCAGAGAAGAAATCGCTGACAACTGAGGCCATGGTGGAGTATTATATTAAACTGATCGAAAAGTATCCGATCCTCTCCATTGAGGATGGGTTGGCTGAGCAGGATTGGAAGGGCTGGCAGATGATGACGGAACAATTGGACGAAGTGATCCAATTGGTGGGCGATGATGTGTTCGTGACCAATCCCAAGATTTTGGCGAAGGGCATTGAGGAGGGAGTGGCCAACAGCATCCTGATCAAGCTCAACCAGATTGGCTCGGTCACCGAGACCCTGGAGGCCATCGAAATGGCAAAACAGGCTGGGTACACGACCGTGATTTCTCATCGATCCGGAGAGACCGAAGACAGCTTCATCGCGGACTTGGCCGTGGCGGTCAATGCTGGGCAAATCAAAACTGGCTCTATGTCCCGGACCGATCGTATCGCTAAATACAACCAGCTGCTGCGAATCGAAGAAGAGCTGGGTGGGGCGGCTCGCTATCCCGAGGATATTTTTATCGGTGATTAGTCGGGTATTTTGAAGATTGAAGGCTGAAGGTGAGTGGTATCATCGCGCTTGTGATTCCGATAAGTCAGGAAACACAATATTACTACACCCCTTCAGCCTGACTATTTTGGAGGGTAGCTTGCCTTGCGCTCATCGCTCCGATGGTCAAAAGGCGCTAAGAGGGCACCATAGTTAATTCAGAGAGTTCACAATGCAACTCCGAGTGGTGAAAGCCGGATCGGGGTGAAAGGTGGATTATGAAGCATTCGCGCGGTTTATTGGTTTCCCTGCCATTCCCGCAAAGGAGGCGGCCATGGCCGATCGCAATCAAAGGCTTCGGATGGTTTGTTTTGCTGCTGGGACTTGGTTTGGGAACCTTTCCGGTTAATGCCTATGTCCTCCAAGGTGCCCATATACTGGAACTGATGGTAAAAACACTGGACAAGGTCCATAGTGCGCGCATCGTACAAAAGGTCTTCGTGGAAGAGGGCTCAGCCGACGAACAAACCAGCCCCATCAATGAAACCATCAGTATCGCGTTCCCGGACCGATATCGGTTGGAAACCAATCTTCAGAAAGGTCAGCGTATTGATGTGGCGGTCTTTGATCAAACCCTGACGGTATTTGACGGACACATAGTCGACAATCCCGATGCGCGTTTGGATCAATATAAAGATTTGTTGCTCTACAGGTCGCGGCCACTGCTATATAGAAAATTGCTCATTCATGGTGTGGATGTGGAGAAGACCAGCCTGGGGCGGTATGAAGACCAGATTGTCTATGTGCTCGGAGCCCAATACCCTGATGAATCCCCGGCGCAGGTTTGGGTCAATAAAGATAGCTTTCTGCCGTTGCGCTGGATCGATACTTCTTCGTCAGTTTCTGGTGACTCTTTGGAGTTTGTATATCGCCAATGGCAAAAGAGAGGAGATCTTTGGTACCCCCTCAAAATTGAGACCTACCGTAACCATCGCTTGATTCGCCGTATCGAAGTCGCGGATATCGTAGTAAATCCGTCTCTTCCGGCAGAGTTGTTCGACATTCCTCATTTAATGGAGAAATACCCCACGGCGCCTAAAGTAGAGGCGGACAAGCCTTCCAGCACTGCACCGACAGATGAAGTCAAACGCACCATCGAAGAGTTTCAAAAGAAATTCGATGATTAGATTGTGGGTAGCCTTTCAGTGATTGGCTTGACCAAAGAGTCACCGTAGTCCGATTACTCCTTTATCCCTTTCACATCTGCGGGGATTATGCTAACACAGAAGAAAATCATCGGATAAAAAGGGAGGCGGTAAACGCATGGGTGAAAAGGGAGCCAAGTTCATTTTTGTCACAGGTGGCGTTCTCTCTTCTTTGGGCAAAGGGTTGGCATCGGCCTCCATCGGAGCTCTTTTGGAAAGCCGCGGGTTGACGGTCACCCTTCAAAAACTAGACCCTTATATCAATGTGGATCCGGGGACCATGAATCCCTTTCAACATGGCGAGGTCTTTGTTACTGATGATGGTGCTGAAACCGACCTGGATTTAGGGCATTACGAGCGCTTCACCCATGCCAAGTTGGGACACAATAACAATTTCACCACCGGCAAGATTTATGACCGGGTAATCACCAAAGAGCGGAAGGGCGACTATTTGGGCGGTACGGTGCAGGTGATCCCGCACATTACCGATGAGATCAAGAACAGCATTCGCTTGGTATCCAAGGGCGTGGATGTCGTTATCGTGGAAATTGGTGGGACCATCGGTGATATTGAAAGCCTGCCATTCTTAGAGGCCATCCGCCAGTTTCGAGCGGATGCGGGTAAAGAGAATGTGCTCTACATTCATTTGACTTTGGTGCCCTACATCGGGACGGCCGGTGAGCTTAAGACCAAACCAACCCAACATAGCGTCAAAGAATTACGTAGTATCGGTATCCAACCCGACATTTTGTTATGCCGCACTGACCGATTCCTCTCTAAAGATATCAAATCCAAGATCGCATTGTTTTGCAATGTGAGCACTGATGCCGTCATCACAGCCAAGGATGTCAACTGTATTTACGAAGTGCCTCTCGTGTTTCACCAGGAAGGTCTCGATAATAAAATCGTTGAGCTGCTCAATATTTGGACGCGTGCCCCGCGGCTGGAAGATTGGCAGAACCTGTGCCATCAGCTCCTGCATCCAGAATATGTTGTCCGAATCGCCATCGTGGGAAAATATGTGGATTTGACCGAATCCTATAAGAGTTTAAATGAGGCCCTATCCCATGGTGGGTTACCGAATAAGAGCAGGGTAGAGCTGATCTTTGTGGATTCGGAGAGCATTACGCCGAATAACTGTGTTGAAAAGCTCGGTCAGGTGGATGGGATTCTAGTGCCAGGCGGGTTTGGCTCTCGCGGTATTGAGGGCAAAATTTGTGCGGCCCGCTACGCTCGCGAGACGAAAGTTCCGTATTTTGGAATCTGCCTGGGAATGCAGATCGCCGTGGTAGAGTTTGCCCGTCATGTAGCTGGTATGCTTAAGGCTCACAGCTCTGAAATTGATCCCACCACACAATTCCCCGTTATCTATTTAATGACCGAATGGTATGATGAAAAATCCCAGACGATTCAAAGGCGTGATATGCATTCCGATAAAGGCGGCACCATGCGATTGGGGGCCTATCCGTGCAAATTGATTTCAGAAACATTAGCTCATAAAGCATATGGCAAAGAGGAGATTTCTGAAAGGCACCGCCATAGATATGAATTCAACAATGAATTTAAAGCGCGCCTGGAAGAGAGCGGGCTGGTAATCAGTGGCACATCACCCCAAGGCGATTTGGTCGAGATTGTTGAGCTAATTAATCACCCCTGGTATTTGGGTTGTCAATTTCATCCAGAGTTTAAATCACGACCCATGACTCCCCATCCACTCTTCAGGGAGTTTATTAAAGCGGCCCTTGTAAAATCGGATTACCGACGATTGACCTGTGCTTAGGCGTTGCGTCGTTTGTGGTGGATCGTTTATTTAGATTTAAGGTAGGCTGTCTGGGGTGCGCCGGGATTAAGCGCGTTAGGAGCTCTGGACGGGCAAGCTCACCGTCCAGTCACAGCCTCCGGTTGTGGGTCGGGCGGTTCCAACTACTCGATGATTTCGAGAACGGTGCGTTTTTTCACCTTGGATGAAACCGCGCTCAGGATGGTCCGCATCGCTTGGGCAGTTCGGCCTTGTTTTCCAATCACCTTGCCAAGATCCTCCTTGGCTACTTTCAGCTCCAGTACCGTGGTTTGATTGCCTTCAACTTCAGATACTGTCACTTCGTTCGGATGGTCCACCAGCGATTGGGCAATGAAACTAATCAGATCCTTCATTTTCACCTCTCCTTTTTCAACGACGGCTTGAACCCTGTTGGCAACTGATCAAGGATTCAACTGCAACAGCGCCTCTTATGGATGGGGTGGTGGGTGTGATTGCGTATTATATCAATAAAGAACCAAAAGGCAATACTAAATAAATACCCAAAAAATACGGTATTGGTTTAGGTGGAAGTTATGCAGCAGAATTACTGCCTAGTTTCTCACCATGAGCGAGCTGCATTTGAAGTCCCAGGGTCTGAATGGCTTCTCTCAGAGCAATATTGATGGGTTCCAACCGGCTGGCCGATGGATCTATGCCTATCAACTGGGCGGTGAATTGGGAGAAACAGGGGGCCTCCTGTTGGTGTTCAATGGCCTTGGCAACATCACTTGGATGATTCTTCTTCAAGAGTTTACAGGTAGATAAGACGCGTTGACCCAAACGGTTACGCACACTGGCAAATCCAAACAAGCGGCAGACGGATGGTCGCAGTGCATATAGACCGCAATGTCCATCTTGGTCGATGGGGTGCCGTTGATAAAAGACACATAACCCGTCCTTTATTTTCCGGACGCGCTCAAGCCAGCTTTGGGAATCTCCGCGCAAGAGCAACTCATGGGCCGCAGGCAGCATTTCCATTGGAGAGGTGTATACTTCGGCTTCAGGACAGCAGCGGCCGCAACCAGCAGGGCAACGCAATCCTGTTCGAAGTTGGAATGTTGTTACCTGTTGATCGATTTGGGAATATACTTCCACGATACGTGTGATTAGTTGCATAGCTTCATTCCGTGAAAGCGTTTTTCGGGGACGCCCTATGATGTGAATTGGAAATAGATTCCATTCTAAGCCATATTTATGGTGGCAGAGTGGTAAGCATATCAGCGATGCCCGTTCACCAATTCTGGAAATACTACAAATCCGGCGGCTGAGGGCCGGAACGTTAGCAACCCCTTTGTAGCCAAAGGGGTTGCTAATTGAAAAGATTATTTTTGCTCAAGTTGTGTTCTTTAAATTACCTCGCCGATGCAGTTTTAATGCCTTTCGGCAACGCGTTAAAAATTTACTTCTTCCCATAGGCTTGTAGAACCCATGGGGCTATTTTGAAGGGATAGAGTCCTTTATAAGTCATCTCATTTGGCTTATCTGGCGGTTCCACGCTAAATTCCCAGTAGGGACTCATCCATTTGAAGTGGGGCCATATGGCAACCAACTTGCCTTCCTGCCACTGCTCTCCAATTCCAACGGTATAGTTCGGGCCCCAAACCAAATCGTGAGTGGGGCGTCCGAGCTCATCTCTTGCGCTGGCAGCAACCCCTGCAGGTATCTTGGTGATGCCGCTCTCCAAGTAGGGGATCAGTTTTTCGGGGTCCAATGACCCCACGTCTTCAATGGCCTGCTTAATGGCATATTTGATGATTTGATGGGTATTGGCGGTATATTGCGGGACTTCATTATACCGTTTCATATATTCCTTAATGAAAGGCTGGGTCAATTCATTGATTTCTAGTTCAGGTGTGTAGGTGCCCAAAGTGACCACATAGTCAGCCATTTTTTGGGTGGCCTCATAATATTTTAGTGTACTCGCTTGGCTGATAATTCCCATAATTACTGCGGGGATCTTCAGTTCGCCATATTGGCGGCCCAAGGTTACGCCAGCTGGACCATTAATAACGGCCATTATGATGTGGCAATTGGTGGCTTCAATGGCCTTCAGTTCGGCCATTAGGTCTTTAGCCGTGGGCTGGGGACGCCAGGTGCCCACAACCTCCATGCCCATTTTGGGCAGAGTGGTTTCAAACTCCTTCACTATGGGATCCACCCATAGGGCCTTTTCAGCCAATATGGCGATTTTGAAGGACTCGATGTTCAATTGTTTTTTCATGGCCACGGAGATGCTGCGCAACTGGTTGAGTATGTTTTTTTGTAGGTAGTTGGAATTGAATGGAGTTCCCCGGAAATAGTATTTGTATCGTGCGTAGTTTTCAGCCACCCGGTCACAAAGCTGAGGATGGGCCGGACCAGCGCTGAAAAAGATGGTTTTGTGGTCCATGGCCACATCCTGCATGGCCAAGGTGGCTTCGGATGTCAGTCCACCGAGGACAAAATTGCATTTGTCCCTCAGGATCAATTGCTCCATGGCGCTGGCAGCGGCGGCGATACTGAAAAATTCATTGGAGTCGGCCTTGATTACTGTGATCTTCATCTTTTTATTGCCGACTTTGATGCCCCCAGCCTCATTGATCTCATCGGCTGCCATCTGGGCCCCGTTCCACTGTTCCTGGCCATAACTGAAACGCATAGGGCCAATGATACCGAACCGGATCTCATCCTCCGCCGACGCTGGGGAGCTGGCGGCAAACAGAAGAATACCCATTAGGAGACTAAAGCCGAACAGGTTTAACCTCTTCATAAAGCTACCCCCTTTTTCAGATTCTGGTTGGGACACTGGTTGGGATATACGCTTAAACCCTTGCAATATAACATATCTTTTAAAAAAAAGATAGCTCCATGAACGGATAAGATAATAATTCCCGATACGATTTGACTTTTTGATCCACGGTTTTCAATTATGAATAGTGTCAACCCCTTGGGTATTCTGCTGATGTAGCGCTTATGATGGCATATTTAAGCACGAGGCATATTTCCGTTATTTTTTCCCATAGGCAGCCATAACCCATGGGGGGATCTTAAACGGTACAATGCCTTTGTAATTCATTTTATTAGGTGTTTCCGGCGGCTCCACGCTGAACTCCCAGTAAGGGCTCATCCATTTAAAATAGGGCCAGACGGCCACAAATTTGCCATCCTGCCATTGGGCACCAGCGCCAGTATTAATTCCTGGCCCCCAGACAAGATCGTGGTTAGGCCTTCCCAGCTCATCCCGTCCAACGGCAGCGATCCCCGCAGGAAATTTGGTAATGCCATTCTCGAAGTAAGGAATCAGTTTTTCCGGGTCAAGAGATCCCACATCCTCAACAGCCTGTTTGATGACATATCGGATCAATGTGTGAGTGTTAGCCGTCGCCTGGGGTAAATCACCAAAACGTTTAAGGTAGTTGTCCACAAAGGGCTTGGTTAGCTCATTGAACTCCAGATCGGGCGTATACAAAGACATCGTCATGACATAGTCACCCATTTTTTGGGTAGCTTCATAAAATTTAAGCGAGTTTGCCTGGGTGATAATGCCCATTGCAACCGCCGGAATCTTCAGTTCTCCATATTGGCGCCCTAAGGTGATCCCTGACGGACCGTTAACGATGCAGAGAATGATATGGCATTTGGTGGCTTCTATGGCCTTAAGTTCGCTGGTCATGTCCTTGGCCGTGGGCAGAGGGCGCCAGATGCCCACGATTTCCATGCCCATTTTAGGCAATAGCGTTTCGAACTCCTTGACCATGGGATCTACATAGAGGGCCTTTTCGGCGAGCAAGGCCACTTTGAAGGTTTCAATGTCCAAGTTTTTTTTCATGGCATAGGCGACGCTTCGGAGCTGGTTGATAAGAATTTTGTTGAGGTAATACGAGTTGAAGGGCGCACCCCGAAAATAATATTTGTAGCGAGCGTAATTTTCGGCCACGCGGTTACATAGCTCTGGGTGGGCAGCGCCCATGCTCCAGAAAATCACTTTGTTGTCCACGGCCACATCCTGCATGGCCAGAGTGGCTTCCGAGGTGATACCGCCCATGACGAATTGGCATTTGTCTCTTAGGATAAGCTGCTCCATGGCGCTGGCTGCGGCGGCCACGCTGAAAAATTCGTTGGAGTCGGCTTTGAATAGTTCAATCTTCAGTTGTTTGTTGCCGAGTTTGACGCCGCCCATGGCATTGACTTCATCGGCCCCCATTTGGGCGCCGTTCCATTGCTCTTGGCCATAGTTGAAGCGCATGGGGCCCACGACCCCGATCCGGATTGCTTCTTGTCCCCAAGCAGGCGTCACCGCCATTAACACGATGATGCCCATCAATAGTCTGAAACGGCGACTTACATATCTATTCATTTCTTCTCTCCTTGTTCGGTTGCGCGTTGGCAATTCCTTCCGGATGATTGGTATCATATTTATTGGAAAATTAATAGATTCGAGAAGTAATTCTGTAAAAAATCCTTTGGTATTCTCAGTAGCTGCCTCACGCTAAGTAATGACCGTTTCCCCGCTGATCGCCTCAGCATCCCAAGTTCTACAGGTACCGCATCTTCTTTCTTGCACTGAAAAGCACAGTGCGAAAGCAGTAGGGGGTTATCAATCTACTCGGGTGGGGTAAAAGAACAGAACCAATGGCCATCTTGACGCCCATCCTTTGTCTTTGGAGCAACGATTCATATGAGGACGCCTGGTTCCGTCAGACTGAGCCGGGAAATGTTTGCGGTAAATGCAGGCGAAACAAGGCGCCTTGCCCTAGTTCGCTCTCCACCACGATATCGCCACCCATGGAACGAGCTAGAATTCGGGCCACAGCCAAACCTAACCCGTGACCGCTGCGGGCAATGCCGTCATTGGGCAGAATCTGTTTGTAGCGTTGGAAAATGGTCTCATGATGAGCGGAAGCAATGCCGGGGCCATCATCGCGGACGGCCAAGGTAAAGACATCCTGACGCCGCGCGGTGTGGATCAATAAATGCCGCCGCCGGTATTGAAAACCATTTTGAATCAAGTTGCCCGCCACCTGGCTGAATTTGATCTGATCCTGATTCAAGCTCATCAGCTCGGTTTCAGGGGAAGCATCCAAGCGGATACCTTGTTGGGCCAAAAAGGTCAGGCGATCATTCATATCGGGCAGATCTTTCATTTGATCGTAAAGCACTGGATCACCGGCCTCAACTACGGCCATCAAAGTCTGTCGCAGAATCAGCAGGGGCGGAAAGGGGATGCAGTGAAAGCATGCGCTTTGGGCTCGGCCCACCTCCAACAGTTCAGCCAGCATGTCGCGAGTCTTGGAAGCATTTCGCAAGACCCGCTCCAGGGTGCGCAACTGAAAAGGCGTCAGGGCCGCGCCAGGCGCCTGCTTTTCAAGAAGCATGCGCACGCCGGTTTCAATGATGCTGACCGGGGCTTTAAGTTCATGCACCAAAAATTCAATATTGACCTGTCTGAAGAAATTATCATCGCAGCCCTGATCCATGATGGCCTTGGGATGAATGTCGCCGCCGGTATTTTCCGGCTGCTTTGGCGTGCTATGCTCGTAATCACTATCGTCATCGATTTTCTTCATCGCATTGTCTCAAAATATCTTCCACTTCATACTCAATGGTCATTAACCGATCCAGATTTCGGTGTGCACGTTCGTAAATGCTCTGCCATCCTTCCAGGGAGGATGTTTCCAAATGCTTTTCCAGAAGCTTCAAACATGCGATCAACACCGACAGTGGTGTTTTAATGGCATGGGACAGGTGATGGGTCGCGCGATCCCTGGCCTGGTTGAGATCCTGGGCATTGCGATCGCAAGCAGCCAGTTGTTGCCGAACTTCTAACGCGGTCATAGCGGCTGCAGTTACCCCCGCAACCGCCGATAAAAGCTGGGCATCGTCACTCGTAAAATTCCCCTGTTTTTTGTTGATAACCCAAAGCGCGCCGATTTTGGCGCCACTCTGTAGCAGGGGCACCGCCAGTTGATTGATGACATTATCGCTGAATTGAGCCTGCACGGCGTGGAAACCCTCGCAGGGTTCAACCATGCCGGTGATGCCGGGCGGTTGCAAATTGTCGGTATTTGTGTCCTTGTTGAAACGAAAATTTTTCAAACGTTGTTCCAGATCAGCATTCTCCACACAGACGGCCGAAACGACCGTTTCTCTTGAATGGGGCTCGCATAGCAGGACGACACTGCCCTCTGCGGTGAACAGTTGACGGCTTAGAACCGCTGCCGCGCCAAGTAACTCATCGCGTTGGGTATAAGCGTACGGGGTTTGGCAAAAACGGAGAAAAGCACCTATATCCTGCGCCGAAACTTGGCTCTTGCCATCAGCAGAACCCTGACCGGCCTGACCAGGCGCTGGATTGGGATGATTTGGACAGATGGCATTCATAAGCTACTATTACTCTGTTTAAATTGCATAATGGTGTCAAGACAAAAAAGGTAACCTGTCTGATTCCCATGGGGAGATGCCTGCACCACAGGTAACCAGCGTTCGAACGACCCATGGCATCTGCAGAGTTAAAAGCGGCGATTATGCTCCCTTAGCAAATCTGAGGCCGATGTATTTCTCTTTAAGATGGCTTGTGGTGCCGGTTGCTTCTACTGCAATTTGAAAATTCAACCGATTGCCCGTATTTTCTTATAGAGGCATTTTCTACGATTCAGTCAATGATTAGCTGGATATAGTTTGTTCTTGCTTTTTCTTAAAAGGCCATATACTACGACCAGCAGCAATTATAGCTTCACTATTTTAGACAAAACCACCTTAAAATTTAATGATTTTGTGAACTGTTTTAGGCAGTCGACAAACCGTTTATGCATTTTTATGCCTTCATCCATCTGAAGGCTTTTTTAGATCTTGCTCGCTCTGACTATAGTAATAATTTATATATAATAATATCAAATAATTATATGATTTTGCGGTCTTGTTCTCCCAGCAATTCATCAAATGTAATAAAGAAAAATATGTAAACCACACCAAAGAGGTCTAATCGGATGAAGGCAAAAGATAAACTCAATAGATATGTCAGGGTTGGACTCCTCCTGTTAATCATCTGGGCTTACTGGCCCACCATTATGTTAGCTGCCACCAATGTAGGCGGTACCATCTCCTCAGATACTACTTGGACTCTAACTGGCAGCCCATACATAGTCACCAGCAGTATCACTGTGCAGGGCTCCAGCAGTGCTGGCGCCACCTTGACCATTGAGCCCGGCGTACAAGTGCGTTTCAATCAATCCACCCAGCTGACCATCGGCGGAGCTTCGGGCAACCCCGGCGCCCTCATCGCCCAGGGCACGGCCGCGGCGCCCATTGTCTTTACTTCCAATCAGACCACGCCCACGGCCGGCTACTGGAACAACATCAAGATCGACAATACGGCCAACGACGCTACCACCATACTCTCGTATTGTGCTATTCAGTACGCTGGCGGCTCCAGCCAAGGCGCATTGAACATCAGCAATGCCTCGCCCACCATCCGCAATACGACGATCGCCAACAGCGGCAGCTACGGGATTTATTTATTGAATGGCACACCGACCATCGACGCTTGCAGCTTCAGCGCCAACGGCAATTATGATCTTTACTACATCGGCACCATCGGCGGATCGATCAGCAACAGCACTATCAATAACGGTCTCAGCCTGCAAGCCACCGGAGCCGTGACCTTCAGCGGCAACACCCTCAATCAGAACAACACCTATCCCATCAAAGCATACGCCGATAACGTCGGCCCCATCGTCAACGGCTGCACCTTTGTCAACGTGAACAGCGCCAGCTACCTGGAGATCACCAGCGGCAATGTGACCAAGGATGCCACCTGGACCGCGGCCATTGCCTATGTGATTTCATCTACGGTCACCGTGCAGGGCACCGACGGCGGCGACAGCATTACTACCCTGACCATCTCCCCAGGCGCCACGATCAAGTTCAAGCAAAGCAGCGGTTTGAACATCGGCGCGTCTTCGGGAAACCCCGGCGCCCTCAATGCCCAGGGCACGGCCGCGGCGCCCATTGTCTTTACTTCCAATCAGACCACGCCCACGGCCGGCTACTGGAGCAACATCAAGATCGACAACACGGCCAACGACGCTACCACGATACTCTCTTATTGTTCCATTCAGTACGCCGGCGGCACCAGCCAAGGTGCACTGAATATCAGCAATGCCTCGCCCACCGTCCGCAATACGACCATAGCCAACAACGGCAGTTATGGAATTTATCTTTTGACCGGTACGCCGACCATCGACGCTTGCAGCTTCAGCGCCAACGGCAATTATGATCTTTACTACACCGGCACCATGGGCGGATCGATCTCCAACAGCACCATCAATAACGGCATCAGCCTGCAAGCCGCCGGAGCCGTGACCTTCAGCGGCAACACCCTCAATCAGAACAACAGCTATCCCATTAAAGCTTATGCCGATAACGTCGGCCCCATCGTTAACGGCTGCACCTTTGCCAATGTAAACAGCGCCAGCTACCTGGAGATCGCCAGCGGCAATGTGACCAAGGATGCCACCTGGACCGCGGCCATTCCTTATGTGATATCGTCTGCGGTCACCGTGCAGGGAACCGACGGCGGCGACAGCATCACCACGCTGACCATCTCTCCCGGCGCCACCATCAAGTTCAAGCAAAGCTGCGGGCTGACCATCGGCGCATCTTCGGGCAACCCCGGCGCCCTCAATGCCCAAGGCACGGCCGCGGCGCCCATTGTCTTTACTTCCAACCAGACCACGCCCACGGCCGGTTACTGGAACAACATCAAGATCGACAACACGGCCAACGACGCCACCACGATACTCTCTTATAGCACCATCCAGTATGCCGGCGGCTCCAGCCAAGGTGCATTGAATATCAGCAATGCCTCGCCTACCATCCGCAATACGACCATAGCCAACAGCGGCAGTTACGGAATTTATCTTTTGACCGGCACGCCGATCATCGACGCTTGCAGCTTCAACGCCAACGGCAATTACGATTTTTACTATACCGGCACCATTGGTGGATCGATCACCAACAGCACCATCAATAACGGCCTCAGTTTGCAAGCCACCGGAGCAGTATCCTTCAGCGGCAATACCCTCAACCAGAACAACAGCTATCCCATTAAAGCATATGCCGATAACGTCGGCCCCATCGTCAACGGCTGCACTTTTGCCAATGTAAACAGCGCCAGCTACCTGGAGATCACCAGCGGCAATGTGACCAAGGATGCCACCTGGACCGCGGCCATTGCCTATGTGATTTCATCTACGGTCACCGTGCAGGGCACCGACGGCGGCGACAGCATTACTACCCTGACCATCTCCCCAGGCGCCACGATCAAGTTCAAGCAAAGCAGCGGTCTGACCATCGGCGCGTCTTCGGGAAACCCCGGCGCCCTCAATGCCCAAGGCACGGCCGCGGCGCCCATTGTCTTTACTTCCAATCAGACCACGCCCACGGCCGGCTACTGGAACAACATCAAGATCGACAACACGGCCAACGACGCCACAACGATTCTAAGCCGCTGCATGTTGGAATACGGCGGTAGCAGCAGCCAGGGCATGCTCTATCTTAGTAATGCCAAGCCCGCCATCACCTATTGTATTTTCCGCTATAGCAGCCATGCTGGTATCTATATTGTGGGCAGCGGCGCTAATGAAGCTCAGATAAACTTTAACAATTTTATCAATAATCTGTATGGGATCTATATCTCAAGCGCTCTGCCGGTGATTCGCAACAACAATTTCAGCGGCAACACCAATTACGGCCTCTACTACTCTGGCTCCGGCACCCTGAACGCCGAAAACAATTGGTGGGGTGCTACTACAGGCCCCAACACCACTGGGGATAAAACCTACGGAAGCGTGGACGCAGACCCCTGGTCCACGGCTGAAAATCAAAGCGGCGGGACCCCCGCAAACTATCCACCCCTGGCGCCCTCCTCACCCCAGCCGGCCGATAATGCCATTAACATCTCTCCTATTGGTGGCATAAATTTAAGTTGGGTAAGCAGCGATCCCAATCCAACGGATATGGTCTATTATGATCTTTTTTGGGGGACATCAGCTACAAGCCTGGTCCTGGAAGCAACAGGCCTAACTTCCTCTTCCTATGTGAAAGATAATCTGAGCCAGGGCGTTACTTATTATTGGCAAGTAAAAGCCAAAGATAATCTGAGCGCCGAAACGTTGGGGCCTGTCTGGCATCTGACCACAAGTGTTATGATGCCGGATTTGATCGTCAGCGGCATCGCCATCACCCCTGCCGGGCACCTCCAACCGGGGCAGAGCATAACCCTCACCGCAACAGTCCGCAACACCGGTAATAGCGCGGTTATGGATGCATTTGCCGTGGGCTTTCAAGCAGACGGCGTCGGCATCAGCACCGCTACCGTGAATAGCGCCATAGCTTCGGGAGGCAGCATTCAGGCCAGCACCAACTGGACTTACAACGGCGGCGATCCCGTTATCCGGGTGGTCGCCGATAGCCAGTCAAATATTTTGGAAGCCGACGAAGCCAACAACAGCCTTTCCGTCGCCTTATCCAGCGTGGCGGATAACCAGCCACCTACCCTATCCGGCACTTCGCCCGCAGCAGGTGCACACCTGCAAAACCTTCAGCAAATTCGAGCGACGCTTTCCGATAGCCAGAGTGCCGTGGATGATGCTTTTGTAATGGCCCACTTCGCGTTGCTTGACGGCAACCAGCACCCCGTAAGCGGCACCATCAGCGAAAGCAGCGATACATTTACTTTTATACCCGGCAATCTGCCCCTGGCCCTAGGCAGTTATCAGATGAGCTTGACGGCCGCGGACACTTGGGGAAATACCCAATCTTACACCATTGACTTCACCATCGATGAGACACCCCCGGAACCGACCCTTGTCAGTGGCACCATTTCCAAAGACACTATATGGACCAAGGCGGGCAGCCCCTATATTGTCACAAGCAGTATCACCATTCAGGGCACTGACGGTGCTGATGGGATCACCACCTTGACCATCGAGCCCGGAGTTCAAGTGCGATTCAACCTAAACACACAGCTCGCCATTGGCGCCTATTCAGGCAACCCAGGCGCGCTTTTAGCCCAAGGCACGGCCGCGGAACCTATCCTTTTTACTTCAAACCTCACCACCCCGACCGCCGGTAACTGGTATGGCATCCGCGTTTACGATACCGCCGCGGACACCATCACAAAGCTTGAATACTGTACCCTTCAATATGCCGGCGGCGGCGGACAGGGAGCCCTCTATATCTACCAGGCCTCGCCCGCCATTCGCTATATAACAATCAGTAACAGCAACAGTCATGGCCTTTACCTTTCGGGCGGATCGCCGCTTGTTGATAATTGCAGGTTTACCAGCAACGGTAATTATGATCTTTACTACTCCGGCACCATCGGCGGGTCGATCACCAACAGCACCATCAATAACGGCCTTAGCCTGCAAGCCGCCGGGGCAATAGCCTTTAGCGGGAATACCATCAACCAGAACAATACCTATCCAGTCAAAGCATATGCCGACAACGTCGGCCCCATCGTCAACGGCTGCACCTTTACCAATGTAAACAACGCCAGCTTCCTGGAAATCGTCAGCGGCAATGTGACCAAGGATGCCACCTGGACCGCGGCCATTGCCTATGTGGTTTCGTCTACAGTCACCGTGCAGGGCACCGACGGCGGCGACAGCATCACCACGCTGGCCATTTCTCCTGGCGCCACCCTCAAGTTTAAACAATACACCGGTCTGACCATCGGCGGATATTCAGGAAACCCAGGCGCCCTAAACGCCCAGGGCACATCGGCCGCTCCAATCCTATTTACTTCCAATCAGGACATTCCCACGGCCGGTTACTGGAATGGCATCCAATTGAACAACACCACTAACGATACCACCACTATTTTGGATTACTGCAACATTCAATACGCCGGTGGCGGAGGACAAGGCGGGATTTACATTTACCAATCCGCCCCCACTATCCGCAATACTGCCGTGACCAACAGCAGCAGTTATGGACTTTTCCTCTCTGGTGGTGCTCCAGTTATCGATTCTTGCCGGTTTTACTCCAATGGCAACTACGATCTTTACTACTCGGGCACCATTGGCGGTTCGGTCGCCAACAGCACCATCAATAACGGCATCAATCTTCTGGCTACAGGCGCAGTAGCCTTTAGTGGTAACACCCTCAGCCAGAACAATGCTTATCCGATCAAAGCCTATGCCGATAATGTCGGGTCCATCGTCGGCGGCTGTAGCTTCACCAATGTCAGCAGCGACAGCTTTCTCTTTGTAAACAGTGGAACTATCAGCCATGATGCGTTATGGACCGCGGCCATACCCTATTTCGTCTCGGGCAATCTCAACGTTCAGGGATCGGACGGCAGCGATGGCGTCACCACCCTTAACCTGGCCGCGGGCGCGAAAATGAAGTTCAACAGCAATGCGTCGCTTACCATCGCCAACTACTCCGGTACCGCCGGGGCGCTCAAAGCCCAAGGCACGGCCACCACGCCCATTGTCTTTACTTCAAATCAAACGGTACCGGCCGCCGGTGACTGGAACAATATTCAGTTTCTTACAACCACCGACAGCACCGCCTCCATGCTTGAATACTGCGTGGTGGAGTATGGCGGATCTGGCAATCAAGGGGCGGTCTATTTATACAATGCCAAGCCAACCATAAAAAATTGCACGATTCGCAATAACAAGGATAAAGGCCTCAATATCTACGGCGCGGGCTGCAACGGCGCCGAAATCCGCGGGAACACCTTTTCAGGTAATGGTTATGGCATCTACCTGTCTGGTAACGCGCAACCTTTAATCGGATACAACAACTTCAGCGGCAACAGCTCATATGGCCTTTATAATGCATCATCCATTGCAGCAACAGCCGACTTTAACTGGTGGGGGGATGCCCAGGGGCCCGGCCTCAGCGGTGATCGCGTTTATGGCAATGTCGCTATCAATTCCTGGTTGAGTCAAAACTACGACAGCACATCACCAACCAACAGGGCGCCCCTCGCAACCAATGATGCCGTAGTGACGGATGAAGATACACCCGTCAGCATCCAGGTCCTATCCAACGACAGCGATCCTGATGGAGATCCTTTGCGGCTGACCGGCTTCACCCAGGCTGCTAACGGCACCGTGACGGATCGCGGCAATGGGTCGCTACTTTACACTCCCCGCGCCAATTATAATGGAACCGATCGCTTCTCTTATACGATCACCGATGGCACCTACGGCGCCACCGCCAGTGTGACCATTACCATCAACCCTGTGAATGATCCGCCGATCGCGGAGGCGGGAGTTGATCAAAAAGTGGCCCTTAATCAATTGGTCTCCTTGGATGGTAAAGGGTCGTCCGATCCGGAAGGTAGCTCATTGATTTACAACTGGTCATTCATTAGCCGGCCATCGGGCAGCAACGCGGTGCTTTATGATTCAAACAGAGCGACAGCAGTATTTATGCCGGATGTAGTAGGCACGTTTACGGTTCAGCTCACCGTGAGCGACAGTAGTTTTACTGCCGCGGATAATGTAAAAATAATCGTCATCGGCTTGCCGACGGTCAGCTTGACCGCAAACCCGCCGGTCATTACACAGGGTGGGGCCTCCACGATGATCTGGGAGACGGCAAACGCAGAGACAGTACGGATTGATCCAGGAATCGGCGTGGTTGGCTTGAGCGGATCTGTCACTGTATCGCCGGAATCTGCAACCTCTTATGTACTGACCGCCACCGGGCCAGGAGGGACGATTTCCACTTCCTCTTTGGTTACCATCGGCAGCCCATTTGTTTTGCAAATTGATGCCCCGAAGGACCAACAGACCATTAACCGTCCAGATGTGCTGGTTCGTGGGTTTATCCAAAACAGCGCCGGCCGCGAAACCGGTGTGATCGTCAATGGCATCGCTGCCTTACGGTACGGAACCCAATTCATGGCCAATCATGTACCCCTTCTACAGGGCGAAAACACCATAACGGTTGTCGCCACAGATTCCACCGGCCAGGGCTATACTACTCATGTGGCTGTTCATGTTGACACCAGCGGTGAATATTGCAGCGCCACGATAGAGCCAAGTGAAGGATTGGTTCCATTCAGAGGGGAAATCAATATTGCTTCGCCATGTGAGTTATTGCGCAGTACATTTGACGACTTTGGGCCAGGTAAAGTTGAATATGGATTGGGACGTCCAGGGCGAATTCCTTTGGTCATTAATCAGCCTGGGATCTATCGGATAGAGGTCGATGCCAAATGCCCAGGCAATAGAACTTATTTCGATGAGGTGGCCGTGCTCATCGTCAACACCAAACAGTTGGAAGTCCTGCTCAAAGAGAAATGGAACGCCATGAAAGCTTGTCTTACAGCAGGGAATGTGGCTGGCGCGCTGCAACTATTTAAGACACAATCCCGCGCAAGGTATGAGAAGACATTTACAGCTTTGAACGATCAACTGCCCCGGCTGGCCCAAGAGATGCCGGAAATTGAACTGATCCAGGCGGATAATGGATTTGCCAAATGCAGGACCAGACAGGCGATAGTTATCCAAGGCCAGACCCACAACATCTCTTTTGATATCTATTTCAGTACGGATGAACACGGCATCTGGCAGATCGATAGATTCTAATACGTCAGCAGGCTGTCACTAAAAGGAATACAGTATGAAAATCCCGGATCAAATCAAGAAGCTTTACCGAAAAGTGGGTGGCAAATGGGGAGTCCTTTTTATTGCGGCGTTCATGTTTTTAGTTCCCGTTCGATGCGACGGCCCACATCGCGGCCGGATTATCGATGAAGCAACCGGGCAGCCGCTTGCCGGCGTGCTGATCGTAGCCTCCTGGTCCTATATGATCCCTGATGTGGGAGGTGGCTCGTCGCGCTGCTTGGATGCCGCTGAAGCATTAACCGACGAAAAAGGGGATTTCGAAATTCCAGCAAGACACGCCGCCCTTCTTAGGCCGTTAGGATCAATGACCGCGGAGTTTTACAAAATTGGTTATAAAAGGTTAGCCATTGGGACTTGGAATGCTTTCAGGACAGGCGAAGTATTAAGCAAGGTAGTGAAATGGGAAGGCAACCGGGTGATCATACCGTTACAGACGATTGCGAAGGACAAGCTAAACACCACTGATGGGTGGCCTCCATCTATCTCTTGCGGGCGCAGCAATGGCAAGCCTTTAGAGCATTATAACACGGTTAGGGAAGAATTCCAGCAAGTACTTAATCAATTACATAATCATAGGTATCGTCGTTGAATTTGCCAATATATTTTTGAGTGCTAAATCATTGGAACGCAGGATGGATCAAATGAAAAATAGTGTCAGGCTCTTATTCATGGTTATAACGATAACAATTGCTTTCTTTCATGATGTATCATGGAGCTGGAACGATGAGGTGACACATAGGGATTTAACTGATTACGCAACCAATTATTCAGTACTGGGGCCGAACGAAGATTATCTTAATCGTATTGGGTTCAAGACAGGGCTTGGGGAACTATTACCCGGTGCAGCCAACGGATTCCCCTGGCCGAGCACCGTTTGCGATGACAAAACAAAACAGACAATTTGTACCATTAAGGACTGGCTAAAATACGGCGCCGAGAAAGAAGATGCGTCTAAATATCTTCCTGTGGTGGAAGCATCGGTGCGGTCTTTGAATCATTTTCACGAACCTATCAGCAATATGGGATTGCATGATTCGGCGCAAGGAGAGTCGGCTCAGGAGTGGGCCCAAGACGCCGCAGCTCAATCGCGTGTGGTCCAAGGCGACCAGAGCTGGTCCGCCGCGCGTCAATTATATTATGATGCCTTAACGGCGCCGGAGGAGACCGTTCGAAAGCAAACCTTTGCCATGCTGTTCAAGGGGCTGGGCCATCAGATGCACCTGGTGCAGGACATGGCCGTGCCATACCATGTGCGCAATGATGCCCATGCCTCGGATGCTTTACAGGGAGAAGAGTGGTACAATCCCTTGCATTGGATGGCCCGGAACACTCCCCTCTACTTTGAAACCTGGGCCAAAAATAACCGCGACATAATTAATGGCTTGGCTGCCGCCCCATATTTTCCGGCGGACAATGTGTCATGCCCAGACGAACATGCGCGGGGTCTGATAACTGATTTGTGGGATCTGCAAGTGTACAACGGCACTAACCCTTCCGCCTCCGCCGATCAAGGTCTGGCCGAATACACCAACGCCAACTTCTTTAGCGAAGACACCGTGTTTGCCGCGGAAAATAAGGCGCCTGGGGACCCGCATTATTTTCCTTACCCTAAGCTGACCAGTACGGATATATCCCAGGTGGTTGCTAAAAGCCTGATGAACCCAAATGGAACTTTCTACCTCAGCAAAATTGGTGATGGCGAAACTATTAACAACTTTGCCCGAATGGGCTACCTTGGCACTCAGGTTCTATTATTAAACGGGTCGTATATCCCGGATTGCTACCTTGATGAAGAGGTCCACAGGTCATACGCCGCAAAACTCGTGCCCCGCGCCGTGGGTTACTCCGCGGCCCTGTTAAACTACTTTTTTAGGGGGATAGTAGAGCTGGTTCCAGATGAAGAAGAAGGCCACGGATATGTGATCGAGAACAAAACGGAAGATGAAATGGTGGGTACATTTGAAATCTACTATGATAACAAACAGTGTGTGCGCCAAAGTCTTTGGAGCGGTTCTTTTGATTTGGGGACGCAGAGTTCAGGCAACAATAAGAGCGGCCCCATTGAATTCGAACATCCCAACGATGCCCAAGAGCCGGGAAAATATATCATCGTTTTCAGCGGCAGGCTGGGCAATGAAGAGAATGCGGTTGTCGGTGGAATCTCCGTATTGGAAGAGGGTGCGTTCGTATATGTCAGTATCGGCGGGAACTGTGCGGTTTGGGATACCTCCAGAAATAATTATGCTATCATCAGGGATGAAGCGGGAAACGCGATTAGTTTTCCTTGCGACTGTTCTCTGTTAAATAAATGGCTCATTAAACACCCTTCAGCAAATGCAAGCGAAATCGAATGGGATTTTAGTCCCTTTTACAAATATACTGAATCTTTGCCGGAATCTAACCCGGAGCCTGGTATCGCGTGTCAGCCCGGCGTGAACTGTAGCGGAATGCCTTCGTACAAGGTTCCATACGAAGTTGATGGTTGTATTGCTTCTCCAGGATTGCCGGGATACGAAGATTGTGGCTATGCCTATAAAGATGCCCAATGCTGCGCCGCCGGAGAGGGGCCGACTCAACATTGCACTCCGAATTCCGAGAATCCAACGTGGTTTAAAAGCACCTGGTATCGTGAGGAGCGCGGAAGAAATTGCATTCAAGCCTACTCACCCGAAAACGATCTTCAGACGCCTCTGAAATACTCAATGTTCGGTAGCTATATAGGCCGTTTTAATGGTTATGAAGGCTACATCACAAATCAAGTTGATTTACAGTCATCGTTGTCTTCAATTGGTGGTGGCAAAACGACTTACAATTGTAGCGATTGGGAAGCAGATTACCGAACAGACATGCATTGGGAACAATTTTATTATAGTGAATTCAACACTTTTCTGGGTGTATTGGGAGAAATCACCTACATTAACGGCGTTAAAACTCATGTAGAGACTAACACTGATACTGAAATTTTATATTTTCAGCAGCGGCAGATTGATACTGCAAGTCATGTGGATAGGTATAAAATCGGACTAGTATCAGACCATTCGGTTGTATTTCTTTTCCTTTATCAGTACCGAATGGCAGCCTATCATCCAAATATTACATACACCTATGAAAAGCCCGAGCTTTTCGTCCAAGCAGTAGCGGCAAATTTTGAAAATGCGCGTACGATCAATCCCTTCTCCATACCTTTGAATAACAAATTTACTAAGGCCATAAAAGATTTGGTTTCTGAATACTACCATGCCGCTGGTGCCTTGGAGAATGAAATATTACAATTGGATAATTCCATCCTCATAGACATAAAATTATAACTGCTTAAGATCGCGGTTGGTTTCACAACACGCGCCTGGTTATGGCGGTTGATTGGTGGGTCCCTTTAGTTCAGGGGTTTTGGTCACAATAGATTGTAGACCAACTATCATCCAGAGGCGTCGATGCGCGGGGGTTTTGCCAACAGCGCGGGGCGCGAGACGGGCATTACGGTCAATGGGGTCACGGCTTTGCAGTATGGAAGTGAATTCATGGCCAACCATGTGCCCCTGGTTCAGGGGGCCAACACCATCACCGTGACCGCCGTGGATACTTCCGGGCGCAAGTACAGCCAGAGCGTAGCGGTGACCGCCGATACCACCGGCCCGTACTGCACGGCCACCACCATACCCGAAGCGGCCTTATCGCCCTACGAAGGCGAGCTGCGCATTGCCGCGCCCGTGGAGTTGCGCACCTCCAACGTACTGGCCTATGGCTGGGGCCAAGTGACCTATGGCCAGGGAACCCCGGAAAATTATCCCTTGGAGATCGACGGGCCGGGGTTCTGCCGGTTGGTGGTGGAAGCCGTCGATTATGCCAACCTGACCTACACCGACGAAGTGGCGGTGCTGGTCTATGACCGCACCCAGTTGGATGCTTTGCTGCAAGCCAAGTGGAATGCCATGAAAAACGAACTTGCGGCCGGCAACATTGAAAGGGCGGCAGCCCACTTCAGCGGCGCCACCCAGGACACCTACCGGGAGATCTTTACGGCCACCGCCGCCCAACTGCCCCAGGTGGCGGCCCAGATGCGGCCCATCCAATTGATTACCGTGGAAGACGGCGTTGCCAAATACCGCATCAAGCGCAGTGAAGTACACCAGGGGCGGAGCTACGACATTAGCTATTGGATCTATTTTGAATCGGTTGGAAACGGTCTTTGGAAGATACACCGCTATTGATTTCCAGAATTACAGCCATTGGGCCATGACATCTTTATATTTCCACTCGCCACAGCACACGCGACTATTGGCGAGTTTCGCAAAGAAGAAAAACCGGAGGATTATCGATGATAGCAAGAGCAACGATAACATTCTACATTTTGACTCTTTCACTAATGCTCTCTGGCTGCGGCGTGCACTACATGGTCAAGGGCCAGGTGGTGGATGCGGTCACCAAGCAGCCGATTGAAGGGGCGGTGGTGGCGGTTGAGTGGTATTATATTCAATGGATGAGCTGTCTGATTCCCTTGACCAGCGGCCATGAAACCGTGGCCAATGCCGATAGTATCACCGATGCCGACGGAATGTTCACCATCCCCCGCTACCACCATATTACTACGGGAGGCCACTTCATGGGGGCCTACAAAGAAGGCTACATCTGTTGGAACAACGAAGAGTTTTTTAACCCCGATGGCAAAACCACCGAAGAGATGTTTACTCCACGCAGAGACCCAGGGGTGTACGAAGGCATGGTTATTGAGTTGGAGCCGATTAAGAAGGAGGGGTTTCCGGTGTTGGAGCATGCGAAATTTGTAAGTAGTATTAGAGATCGAGTTGCTGCTGAAAACTTCTTCTTTGCAACCAAGAAAGAACGAGAAATTGAAAGTGAATCCAATCGCAAAAATATGGGAATCAAGAAATGAAAACAAATATCTGGATCTTTATTGTTCTATTATTGCTGCTTTTATATGAAGGCAGTGTTTATGCATGGAATGACACGGATACGCACCCTCATATTACTAAGGAAGCAATTGACCGCTCTTTTCTTGATCAGTATCTGAAAACCCAACTTAAACTTGCTGAGGGCCGAGAGAAAATATTGCAAAGAAACCCAATAGAATATTGGCTTAAATACGGTGCCACCCAAGAAGACCACCCCATCTGCCGCGCCTCGAACCATTTTCTAGACCCCTATAAAAGTTGGGCTCAGGCGGGATTAACCGATGAGCTGTGGGCACTCATGTTTCCGTACTGCCCTCTTGATGGGTACCCCACGTGGACCATCCGCTCCAACGTGACTTGGGCCACGGGATGCCTGAGCAAAGATTGCGCCGGGCAAGGCAATATTGATCATGACAGCATCGCCTATAATGCTTGGGATTGGCCCAGCGCCCGGCAGTATTTCTACACCTACCTGACCGGCCTGGATTATTCACGCTCCATTGTCGCGCCGGACCCCAAAAGCCGTGATGAATATCTAGTCAAAACAATACGGGCCCTTGGCCAAACCATGCACCTGCTACAAGATGCGGCTGTGCCGGCGCATGCGCGCAATGACTTTGTCCAAGGCCACATTATGTACACTCCCGGGTCTGGAAGCAAAATAGGCAATCTCTTTGAGAAATTCGTGCAAAATAATAATAAAGGAAATTTCTTCACTTTGCCGATAATCAGAAGCAATTTCAGCAATCCGCGCCTCACCGATTATTGGGACACCGACGCCGACGTACCGTGGATCACCTCCGGCACGGGGTTGGCCGAGTATGCCAGCGCCAATTTTTATAGTGAGTATACTATCTTCTCAGCCGAACAGTATGCGAGCGATCGCAATAATAAGCATTACTTTCCTTACCCTAAGAAAAGCAGCCTGAACATAGCCGATTACAATTTCTCCCAAATCATGCCCGAAGAAGTCGTGACTCCCGACGGCCTCACGGACCTTCGGCTCTATATCAGCAAAGAGCGCGAAGGCGAGGTCGTCCATCACATGGCGGCCTGGGGTTACTTCAGTGCCCTGGTCAAAACTCCTGATAACGAGCGTACTTTATACAAAACCTTTCTGCTTGATGAAAAATGCCACCAAGACTACGCCGCAAAGCTCATCCCCCGCGCCATCGGCTATTCGGCTGATTTGCTGGATTACTTCTTCCGTGGGGCCATAGAGATCCGCAAACCCTTTGTACGATTCGGGGTGGATGACAACGGCATTGTCATCAATGGTTTTGAATTCGAGGCCCGAAATATCTCGGCCTTTAATGGCCGGGACGAGGCGCTGGGTAACGGTAGTCTGGTCTTGGCTTACCGCTATCTGGGAGTAAATGCCAATGGGCAGGATGAGATCGTGTATGGGATGGTGGATGCCGCGCATGTCTTTGCCCCCAACGGCCATGTCTACACCTATATTGCGACGGATGATCCCATCAACAGTGGCTATGTGCGGTTGCGCGCCGAAATCAGCGCCGCGCCGTTTATTCCCGTGGATGCCCGCGAGCTTTCTTTTACGCTGGTGTTCAGCGGCGATATGGGGTCGGAGCGCGGCAGCGCCATTGCGGTGGGCAGTCATCGCTTTGATGAAGAGTTCATCAATCGCACCACCCGGTTGGCTTACACCATTATGCGCAATTACACTACAGAATGGCATCAGACCAACATCTACACCCTGTTACCTGACGGGGATGACCCGCGCAACCTGACCGGACTTGATGAAGCAGAGCGCACCAGCGGCGAGTACACGGGATACCTTGAGCCTGCCTGGAGCCCGGACGGCCGGTTGTTAGCTTTTACCAAAACGCACTGCCCGGAATTGCTGCCGGTTGAGAGTCTCCCGACGGGAAGCATCACATACGCATACGCTCCTCGGGGAAGCATCGTATGCGATTATGAAGATGTTACCGCCGATATTGTTTTGGTGGATATGACCACAGGCATAGTGGATGTGGACAATCCACACAATATTTTGAGTTGGCCAGCCACCAATTATCCGGGCGGGACTACAACGATGCCACGGGATCACTTGACTCTATCCTCATTTGCTCCGGACAACCGTCACCTGGTGTGTATGGTAGAAAATTATTTTACGCAACAAGAGGATTTGGTGGTCATCGACTCACATAATGGCACTGGAGTTTACATCAACGGGTTGAAAAACAACAACTTGCCACCCGTTGGCTACTGGTGGGGCAAAGATATAGTCGGTGCCGGTCCGGCCTGGTCGCCAGACGGACAAAGCATTGCCTACTACTATCATGGCGAGACCGGTTCTGACCCCGTTTACCCCAAAGACATTTACACCATCGACCCGCACCTTTACAGCACCAATGATGTTTTGCAAAGGGTCGATGGTGACCGTGACATTGCCCTGACCAGCGGGGATACCATGGAAACCCAGGCCGCCTGGTCGCCGGACAGCCAGTGGCTGGTATTTGTCTCCAATCGCGGCGGCACCGGCATGGACTTGTGGCTCATGGACCGCAATGGCGGCCATATGCAGCTTCTTTATACCGGGTCGGCCGACATTTATTCCCCCGTGTTTTCACCGGATGGTCGACGCATTGCCTTTATAATGGGCGATTCGGTCTGCACCGTGGATTTTGCCGGCCATATGCAACAACTGTTCGGCACAGGCAATCCAAATGGTGAACCCAAGAATCTGACCTGGTCGCCTTATCTTGACGAGTACGCCCCTGAAGTAACCTTGGAAGTTAATCCGGCCGCCATCAGCGCCGGCCAATCGGTCACCTTGACCTGGACCAGCGTCAATGCGGATCGCATCGTAATCGATAACGGTATCGGCGAACAAACCGCTATGTCCGGTTCGATAGGCGTTACACCCGCGGCCAATGCCACTTATACCATCTCAGCCTATAACTGGGCCGGCAAAGCTACGGCGAGTGTGAGCGTAACGGTGCGCTAATGGGGGGATGGATATCAGTGCTTTTGAGGAGCAGCGCGGCAATGGGGCGGTTAAGGATAGAGAAAAAACTGATATTCGTTTAAGAAGTGGATCTCCCCCTCACCCCGGCCTTCTCCATTGGGAGAGGGAGCACTTTCCCGAGCGTTCGGGGGTATATTAAAAAATTCCAATTCTCTAAAGACCGGGGGAAAGGCGTACTGGATAGAGGTGAAGTGTTTAAATGATAACGTTCAAACAAGGCCGGGCTACAGTCGTGACTCATCCGCCTGACGCATGATCTGGCGCTTGAACTATTGCCAAGAATCCCTGGCATGTGTAATCTCAGGGTAAACCGGCGAAATGCCGCAGGAGCCATGCCTCAATGAGCGAGACTTTCACCATTGTTTATGAGTTCACCCTGGCGGACAAGGGCCGGGAGCAGTTTGAGCTGGTGTTTGATGCGGCCAGCATCGAATTGGTCAAGCCGACGGGTATCAAGCCGCCCCATTGGACCAAACTGACCTATGAGCAGTGCCCCCATTGTCCGTTGACGCCGCGCAGCCATCCGCATTGTCCGGTGGCGCTCAATCTGGTGCCGGTGATCAATCATTTTGATCAGTTGATGTCCTTTGACAAAATTACGGTGCAGGTCACCAGCTCTGAGCGTCAGGTGGTGCAGAACACGTCGGCCCAAGAGGGCTTGAGTTCGCTGATGGGGTTGCTGATTGCCGGCAGCAGTTGTCCCTACACCCACTTTTTCAAGCCCATGGCCCGTTTTCATCTGCCTTTCGCCAGCAAGGATGAGACCTTGTGGCGCGCGGCCGCGACCTTTTTGCTGTCGTGCTATTTCACCCATCAGGGGTTGAAGTTGGATGATATGAGGCTGGGGGGGCTGGTGAGCATCTATGATGATGTGGCCAAGCTCAATGATGCCATGGTGCAACGCTTGCGGGCGGCCTCGTCCAAGGATTCGGCGGTCAATGCCCTGGTGCACTTGGATGTGTTCGCCAAATTTCTTATGCCACCCTTGGATGACTCCCTGGCGCAGATCAAGTCGATCTTCGAACCGTATATTTCGACTCTGAGAAGCTAAATCCTATAAAAACTCCACCGCGAATCCGACATTGTTCTGCCATTGGATGCGGCCTTTGCGCTTCATGATTTTTTTGCCAGTGGTATAGGGAATGTTGAGGATCACCAAATCCCCCACCGAGAATTGGTTCACCGACGCGGTTTCGACAAAAGCGCCGCCGACGCTGATATCCTTTAAAGATCCATTGTAGGCGCGATCTTTGTGCGCGAAAACGATTTCGGCGCGGTATCCTTTTCTTTCGTGTTTGCGTTTTAATCCATAGAAGTCTTCGCTCATGGTGTGAAAGTCCCTTTATTGAAGGTCACAGAGCAGTTTTGGGTCTTACTCGATTTTGTGCTCTGATGGAGCGGGAAACGCCCTCCCATTCCCTTCCCAGGTTGCGCTGATTCCTACAACAGATCTTGACACATTGAAAGGATTGAATATAAAGCCTTTGGCTGTCAACCCGTTTTTCTGGCTGAAAATTCTACAACTTCGACACCATGAAGCGCATTCAAGAGATCGCCGAGGCGGATCGCCCCAGGGAAAAGCTGCAACGCAAAGGGGTCCATTGTTTATCGGATGTGGAGCTGCTGGCCGTACTGTTGGGCAGCGGCAATCGGCAGTGCGACGTAATGGCCCTGGCCGGCAAACTGCTCCAAATCCTGGACCGCACCGGCCCATCACCGGCCATGGAAGATTTGGTGGCCGTTCATGGCATGGGCAAGGCCAAAGCCGCGCTCGTGATGGCGGGGCTGGAATTTGCCAGGCGGCGCATCCGGCCCCATGGCTTTAAAATCAGTTTCCCGCCCGATGCCTATCCCTTGATCCGGCACATGGCGGATCGGACCCAGGAGCATTTTTTAACGATTTCATTGAATGGGGCCAATGAGGTCATAGCCATTCGCACGGTGTCGGTGGGCCTGGTCAATCGCGCCCTGGTGCATCCGCGGGAGGTGTTCGCCGACCCCATCACCGACCGGGCCTCGGCCATCATCGTGGCCCACAACCATCCTTCGGGCAATCTCAGCCCCAGCCAGGATGATCTGGCGGTGACGCGCCAGCTCAAGGATGCCGGGCATCTTCTGGGCATCCGTTTGCTCGATCACATTATCTTCAATCACGAGAAGTATTATAGTTTGCTGGAGAATGGGCTGTTGTAGAGCGTTTGCCCGTTTGCCCGTTGGCCCGTGGCCCGCTGGGCCTCGGAGGATTTGATTTTCAATGTATTGGTCATTGGAATAACATTTTTATCATGCTTTAACCGACTTCCGGAGTTCGGTTTTTAATAAACGGGCAAACGGGCAAACGGGCAACGGGCAAACGGGCTAACGAATACTTTTACAAGTTCGGCCGGATCTCTACTTTGCCTTGCAGATATTGCTTCACCGCGCCGATGGGCACTTCCCGGCGGTGGAAGATTCCGGCCGCCAGGGCCGATTCGGCCTGGGTTTGGGTGAAGACCTCCAGAAAATGTTTGGCGCAGCCCGCGCCGCTGGAAGCAATTACGGGAATGGTGACGGCTGATTTGACCGCCCGGATCAGTTCAAGATCGAAGCCGGAGTTGGTGCCGTCGCGGTCGATGCAGTTGAGCAGGATTTCCCCGGCTCCCAGTTTTTCGCACACTTTGGCCAGGGTGACGGCATCCACGGGCCGGCCTTCGCGTCCGCCTTTGATGGTGCATTGATACCAGCAAAAGGCTTCGCCATTGGGACCGGGCAGGGTGGTGGGGATCACCACATGGGGGACGGCTTCGGCCTTGGGCACGTAAACCCGGCGCGGATCAATGGAGATCACCACGGCCTGGCTGCCGTAGACCCGCGAGATTTCTTCGATGGCGCTGTGGCCGGTGGCTTGGCCGGTTTTAAGATACTCTTCCACGACGAGCACGGCATCGCTGCCGATGGAAATCTTATCGGCGCCCGAGCGGAAGTATTCCGCGGCCACCTCCAGGGCGCTGTAGCGACGGCCTTGGGCATCGGTAAAATCCCGGATACCGCCGCCGATGGTCAGGGGCACAAAGACCCGCCGGGAGGTCTGTTTGAGCACTTCCAGCATGGGCATATCTTCCAGGGGAAAGTCCCTGAAGCCGGTGATGTTTAGAAAAGTAATTTCATCGGCTCCCTCTTCGTAGTAGCGGTGGGCCAATTCCACGGGTTTGCCCAGGTTGCGGACCTCGCCTTGTTCGCGCACATCGTACTGATCGCCTTTGGTGACCACCAGATCGTTGCGGTCATTGGCGCGCACGTCCAGACAGGCGATGATGCGTTTGGCCAGGCGCGTGGTTTGCAGGTTAAGGCTCGGCCGGACCGGCGCCGCGCCGGTGTCCAGGAAGTTCTTCAACAGGCGCAAGCCCGCCGCCCCGCTTTTCTCGGGGTGGTACTGGGTGCCGATGATGTTTTGGCGCTGTACGGCGCTGACAAATTCATAGCCGTAATTGGTGGTGGTCAGGATCACATCCTTTTCTTCGGGCACTACGTGGTAGGAGTGCACGAAGTAGAATTTCTCATCGCCGCGCAAGCCGTTGAAGATGCGCGAGGACTGGTGCGCGCGGATGCCGTTCCAGCCGATGTGGGGCACGGCCAGATCGGTAGTAAAGCGTTTGACTTCTCCTTTGAAGATCCCCAGCCCCTGGGTGCCGAAGGACTCTTCGCCGAATTCAAACA
This sequence comes from Deltaproteobacteria bacterium, assembly GCA_021824175.1. Classification (GTDB taxonomy): domain Bacteria; phylum Desulfobacterota; class Desulfobacteria; order Desulfobacterales; family Desulfosarcinaceae; genus Desulfatitalea. The sequence goes on along the minus strand of JAKALP010000011.1, from coordinate 141,007 downwards.
GGGCATGCATGCCCAGGCAGATGCCCAGAAAGGGGCGACCCGAAGCCAGAAAAGCTTTCAGGGGATCGATGAATTGTTTGGCCCGCAATATCTGCATCATGCTGCCAAAAGCGCCGACGCCGGGGAACACCAGCTTTTCGGCCGAAGCAATATCCTCGGCCGCGGCCACGGTCTTGACCGTTTCGCCCAGACTTTCGATGGCGTTGATGACGCTGCGCACGTTGCCTGCGCCGTAATCGAGCAGGGTGATCATTTTCCATTCCCCTTGTGTTATTCTATGGTTGAACCGAGCGTGTTATTATCCCACTTGTCATAGATACTCAAGGGTGGGGTGAATGGGGTGTGTTGCACAGCGGTGTTTTCCAAAATCGTATTCGTACTCGTACGCGTACTCGTACTCGCATGATTTTAAGGTTTTTCGAGTACGAGTAAGAATACCTGTGCGATGCAACAGTCGTGACTCACACTTACCGACCAGTCCATTGAGGAGGTCATGCCCGATCCTTTGACCATTCTCTACCAGGATACGGAGATAGTCGCCGTCCACAAACCAGCCGGACTGAAGATGCATCGTGGCGCTGGTGATGACCGGCATCAACCGTTTCTGCTGCAAGTCGTGCGGGATCAGACCGGCCGGCGCATCTATCCGATCCACCGCCTGGACCAGCCCACGTCGGGAATTGTGCTGCTGGCCTTTAACACCCAAACCGCCCACGCGCTGGCTGAAAAATTCAAACAGCAGCAGGTCACCAAAACCTATCTGGCCGTGGTGCGGGGCATAATCGATCCGATGGGAAGCATCGATTATCCCCTCACTCCCAATGCCGCCGAACCCAAGGCCGGTCAAACCCCCAAACCTGCCATTACCGACTATGAGCGTTTGGAGACCATCGAGCTGCCCTTTGCCACGGGCCAGCATGCCACCAGCCGTTACAGCCTGGCATCCGTTCGGCCGCGCACCGGCCGCATGCACCAGATTCGGCGGCACTTTCATCACATCAGCCATCCGGTGATCGGTGACACCATATACGGCGACGGCCGGCATAATCGTTTGTTCAGGCAACAATACGATTGTCACCGGCTGCTATTGGCCGCGGTCGCGCTGCAACTGATCCATCCCTGGACTGGTCTACCATTGTGCATAGAAGCGCCATTGGAAGATTCCTTCTGGAAGGCAATTTGCTCTTTGGGATGGGAAGTCGCCATCCCTGGGCAATGGCGGGCGGACCAAGGTGTGGGCAGCATGTAACCCTATCTCCTGGAAGCCCTTTGTGGCGTTCGAGTCTCCCAAATACAGTCTCGAAGTCTTTACTCCTTTCCCATGGCACACCATTTGCTCTCTCTTCCCGCAAAATGTGATTGACAGGGACAATGACCCTACATTATCCGTTGTTTCGGGCTGAAGCGAAGAAATATTAAGCAACCGTGCGATAGCGCCCCACTCATTCCGTTTTCTTCTCTGTCAAAATATTGGCAATCGATGATCCAGATATTCGATCAAAGATGGTCAGGCTATTAACAAACTTCATCGGGAAAAGGAGTCTTGACGGTCATGACATGTCTCAGAAGTTTCAATATTCGATTCGCCATTGCAATGCTCGTGTTGATGGCTTTGGCGGGCTGCGGCGACAGCAACATTTTTGAAGGTGTCGGTGATAAGAACTCGAAGCAGGCTCAAACCGAGCAGGCCCTGATCGCCATGGATGACGGCGATTATCAAACCGCCATCAATATTCTGACCACACTGGTTCAGAACAATCCCGGCGATGCCCAATTGCTGCAATACCTGAGCAGTGCCTATGCCGGCGCCGCTGGGCTGGATACTTTGAATATCCTCACGGTGATCAACCAATTGGACAGCAATGGGCAATCGGGCAATATCGATATGATCGGCCTCGCGCTGGGCAATGCCAATGGGCAGCTGTCCAGCGAGGAGGTGGCGGCCAAACTGGCGAATATCAATAATGCCATCGCCACCCTTAATCTGATCCAGAACCCGAACAGTGATCAAACCATTCAACTGGGGGTGCTCTCCATGGCCCATTTCTCGTTGTCCTTGGGTGAACTCATCATGGGCGATTTGGGAACCGACGAGGTGACCCTGACCGAGCAAGGTATCCATGACCAGTACGGAGGCAATCCAGCCGATTTCAGTGCGGCATCTCCCCAAACCCTGGCTGGAATCGAGCAGGACATCGCCAACATGAACGCCGCGGTCACGAGCTTGAATGCCATTTCAGGGGAAAGCAACGACCTGGCCCAGGATATATTGGACTTCCAGAGTGCCATCGATCAGGGCGCAGACGGCCAAATCACCAGCGGCGATCTGGAACACTATGTGGATAGTTTATAATTACTAAACAGCATAAAGGAGCGCTCAACGTGAAATCCACCCTTTTTCGAAATAGTGCGGTCATAGTGGCCGTCTTCACTCTGTTGGCATTGGCCCAAATTACTCCATGTAACGCCAAACCGTATCCCGTTCTATACCGCGGCGTGCGACCCATTGGCATGGGCGGCGCTTTTACTGCCCTGGCGGATGATGAGAATGCTCTGTTTTATAATCCGGCCGGCCTGTCGGCCATTCAACGGCTGGACCTGGCCGTGCTCAATCCTATGGTGGACGTTTCCAAAAAAAGTATCGACCTTTACAACGACTCTAGAGATATCGACACGGACAACGAGGGACAGGTCGCGGATTTGATGCGCAAATACATCGGGGAGCATCAGCATCTGCAGGCATCGTTGTTTCCATATGCCGGTTTCCGTGCGGCCAGCACGGGCATCATGATCGGCGGGTTGGCCCAGGCCACGCTGGATGCCGATATCCGCAATCCGGCTTGGCCCGAGGCTGATGTGGATTATGTGCAGGATTTAGGCTTGTTGGCCGGTTTTGGTTTGCCCCTGCCCATCAAAGGTCTGAGAATCGGCGCCGCCGCTAAATGGATCCAGCGCAAAAGTCTGGAGCAGGTCTACACGGCCGCGGATATCGCCGATAACGGATTTAGCGACCGTTTTGAAGACGATCAAAAATCGGGCTCCGGCTTTTCAGCGGATCTGGGCGCCATCTACACCCTGCCTTTTATTCACTTTATCAAAACCGATATCGGCGTGTCGGTCTTGAACCTGCCCCAGATGGACATGGGCGATGCCAAGGATATCAAAACCCAAGCCAATGTCGGCCTCTGTCTGGAGAAGATGCTGGCCAACTTCCGGCTTGTGGGCACCATCGATTATCTGGATTTCACCCAGGCTCTGGAAGAGGACAAGGATGTGGGCAAACGCCTGCACATGGGACTGGAGCTGAAGACCCCCTGGTTTATATCGATTCGCGGCGGGGTCAACCAAGGCTATTTTACGGCCGGCGCCAGCGCTGATTTTAGATTGGTGCGACTGGATTTCGCGGCTTACTCCGAAGAGGTGGGCGCTTACGCCGGCCAGCGCAGCGACCAGCGCTATATCGCTCAAATCACCATTGGGTGGTAAAAATTTTGCTTAACAAAATAGGGTATTGGAGCGATAATCATGAGTAGGGGCGTCTGCTGTTGATTCGGTATCGGGAACCATCCGAATTGAAGAGGAGTCTGAACCCTATGCTCAGTGATATCGATAAGCTCACCATCGTGCGTATCGGCAATGTCGTCTCTTACAGTACCCTGCAAAGGATCGGCGATCGGCTTTTGGCGGCGTTTAAAGGAGTGATCCGCCACATTTCGCTATCCCACCATGAAAGCCCGATCGCGGGCAGCATCGATGCGTTTTTATTGACCATGATACTGCACAGCGAGTACCGGGGGCATACTCTGGGGATCACCGACGCGGACCTGAAAACCCAGGATGCCGACGAATTTTATAATGTGATCATCGGCGGTAAGAATCCCCGTAACGATGTGGCCGTGGTATCCACGCGCCAATTGTGCCCCGAGCGCATCGAATCGGACCAGGACTATGAATTGCTGGTGGACCGAACGTTGAAAGTGGCCCTGCATGAGGTTGGCCACAATCTGGGCCTCACCGATCATGGCCGTTACGCCTTTGCATCAGATGGCGCCTTGTGCCCCATGAGCAAAGGGGAATTCAACAAATTCGGTTACCAAGGGTATGTGCGCGCCGTGATCGATGGCCGCGGCGACAACTTCTGCGACGATTGCGACCGTTTTTTGCGAAGCGTGTATGGTTCACCCCGGTCGGCGCATTAAATAGGAAGAATAAAACGGTATGGATGGACAGCCTCATCAGCTTCGGGCCAGCGTCAGGTAATTTTGTAAATAGGCGATGCCTTCGGTGAATTCTTCTTCATCCAAATGCATGAAGCTCAGTTTGAAATAGCGATTAAACTCCTGCGAAAACGAGAACTCCTGACCTGGGCTCCAGGGCGCATCCGTTACAGGCATGGGCAGGGCGGACCCACACCAGATGCTATACCCAGATTGACCGGGATATTGAGTTAAGAAAGGAAATTGCGCGAATAACGCGGCAAGACGCGCCCGTCTTTGGGCTGCGCGTTTGACTACCTTTTTCAAATGCTGGTCATAATGGCCGAGGGTGATGAATTCGCGCAGGAATTTTTGCAGTAAGCCCGAGGAGGAGATATCCGAAGAGTATTTAGCATAGATGAATTGGGCGTAGAGATCTTCGGGCACGACCATCAATCCCAGACGGATACCCGCTAAAGTGGTTTGGGCAAAGGATTTGATATGGATGGTACGCTGCGGTTCGATATCGATCATTCGGGGAGCGCGGCCGTTTAGCTCTCCCAGGTAGTCATCCTCTATCACATAGAAGCCGTGGTCTTGAGCGCGTTGGGCCACGGCTTCTTTTTTGACCATGCTGTAAGAGATGCCGGTGGGATTGTGCACCGACGGCATGGTGTAAAAGAGCTGGATATTGGTAGATAGACTGCGGTCCAACTGATCCAGATCCGGTCCATCGTTTTGCAGCGGCACAAAGTAACGGGCTTTGAATAAGGAGATGGCCCCTGGGTAGGTGGGGTCCTCGAACAATATGGATTCGGAAATTTTGGCCGAAAACACTTTGGAAACCAGATCCAGCCCCTGTTGGGCGCCGGATATGATCAGCATACGCTCGGCCGGCAAGTGGTAGCGGCGGCTGAGCACCCGCAGCAGTTCGGGATCGCCTTCCACTGGCGTAGGAGCCAGGGCATGGGCCTTTTCGCTTTCGAACAATTGATTGAATATGGATTGGGCCTGCTGATATGGGAAAAAACGTTCGTTGAGATAATCGGTCCTGAAATCAAAAAAGCCGGAGGGGGCATAGATCTTTTCAGGAAAGCGGACGTAGGAGCCGCTGCCCACTTTATTGTCAATGAGCCCTTCACGCTTGAGCTGCTCAAACGCTTTGTGCACCGTGGCCTTGTTGACGCCCAATGATGAGGTCAGGTTGCGGATGGGTGGTATCTTTTGGCCTGGCCGGTACTCGCCGGAAGCAATGCGTGCCTTGATGGTTTCAGCGATTTTCTGATATAGGGGCTGCTTTGAATTCATGCTTGACACATGCCGGACAAGTAATTAAATGTACCGGTATAATTATTCCATTGTAACGTTAAATGCAAGGGCTATTGTTTTGAATGCAATTCCAAATTCCGCCGCCGTTGCAATGGATGGAACGCTCGCCCGGCAGGGGCGGCACAAATAATACTCAGGGGAAGGCATATGGAAAGAGAAAAGATCAATAAGGGCTTTGCCGAAATGTTCAAAAACGGCGTCATCATGGATGTCACCACTCCCGAACATGCCCGAATCGCCCAGGAAGCGGGCGCTTGCGCGGTGATGGCGCTGGAGCGGGTTCCTTCGGATATTCGCAAAGATGGCATGGTGGCGCGCATGAGCGACCCCGGCATGATCGAGGCCATTATGGCGTCGGTTTCCATTCCGGTCATGGCCAAGGTGCGCATCGGTCACTTTATGGAAGCACGGATTTTGGAGGCCTTGGGCGTTGATTTCATCGACGAGAGTGAAGTATTGACCCCGGCGGATGAAAGCCGCCATGTGGACAAAAGTCAATTTAAAGTGCCCTTTGTCTGCGGAGCGCGCAACCTAGGGGAAGCATTGCGCCGCATCAATGAGGGCGCGGCCATGATCCGCACCAAGGGCGAGGCCGGCACCGGCAATATCGTGGAAGCCGTACGCCACATGCGCGCCATCAACGAAGAGATCGACGCCCTCAAAGGATTGGATGAGCACCAGATGATTCAGAAGGCAGCGGAAATGCGCGTGCCACTGGCGATAGTCAAGCAGACACGGGAACTGGGCCGTTTGTCTGTCGTTAATTTCGCGGCCGGCGGTGTGGCCACACCGGCGGACGCGGCCTTGATGATGGCCTTAGGGTCGGACGGCGTCTTCGTCGGTTCAGGCATTTTCAAGTCCCAAAATCCGCCCAAGATGGCCCATGCCATCGTGCAAGCCGTCATCCACTATCAAGATCCGAAGCGATTGGCGGAGATTTCAAAGAATTTGGGCTCGGCCATGATTGGGCTGGAAGCAAAGACTTTGGCAGTCAAAATGGCGGAGCGGGGGATTTAGGAGACGGAAAGCATAAGGTAAAAGGTTTTGAACACGTAAGCTTTAGAAGCATTCCCAGCCGGCATGGATGGGAATGCTTTCCGAAATTGGATCGTCGTATGCTGGTTGGCTTGTTGGGTTTGCAGGGCGCATTTTTAGATCATATCCCGCATTTAAAGCGCTGTGGCGTAGCATACACCATTGTGCGGGATAGGGAAGTACTTGGCCGCATTGACCGATTGATCATCCCCGGTGGCGAGAGCACCGTGATGAGTAAATTCCTCCTTGAGTTTAATATGCTGCAGCTGTTGACCCAGCGCATCCAGGACGGCATGCCGGTTTGGGGGGTATGCGCCGGCGCTATTCTACTGGCGGCGCAGGTGGATGGTCGTCCCGGCAGCGTGGGGGTACTGCCCATCAGCGTCACGCGCAATGCCTATGGACGTCAGGTAGCCAGTGATACCCAGCCGGTGGACGTCCCGCAACTGAATCTGTTGAACTATCCCGCCATTTTTATTCGGGCGCCCCGCATCGATAAAGTCGGCGCAGGGGTAACCACTCACGCCGTGCGTGGCCAGGATCCGATCTTTGTGCAAAAGGATCAGCTCATGGCCACGACATTTCATCCAGAGTTGAACTCGGATGATTGCTTTCACCGGTATTTTATCGGTTTGTAATATCCAGCGCTCTCTTCTGAAGTGGTCTTTGCCCGGCGCCGGTATTGTTATCCCTGCCTGTGTCGGAATCCAAATCTTTTTCAACTTAAGACTTGTTCATTCTTCGGTACACGATGAAAAAAACAATTGCGGCCAGGATCATGGCGCTGCACAGAATCTGGCCCATGGAGAATTTTAAGAAGATAAAACCGAGATGGGCGTCTGGTTCACGGAAGAATTCAATCACAAATCGGGCGATGGCATAGCCCATTAGATACAAAACAAAAGTGGCACCCGGCATTTTCAGCCGCTTGCGCAATGACCAGAGCAAGATAAAAAGTAAAAAGCCTTCGCCAAAGGCCTCATAGAGTTGAGAAGGGTGGTGCAGCATCTTGGCACCGTCGGCGTGGGGGAAGTACATGCCGATGGGCGCGGTGGTCACTCGCCCCCATAGTTCTCCGTTGATGAAGTTTCCAATGCGACCGAAGGTATAACCTAAAGCCCCACACGGCGCCAGAAGATCAGCGCTATTCCGGATTCCCAAATTGAATTTGCGGCTATAATAGCAAAGACCAATGAAAGTGCCGATCAATCCGCCATGATACGACATGCCGGAGATGCCGGTGAATCGGATGCCGTGCTCAAACTCAAACGGTAAGACGATTTCCAATGGGTGGGTAAAATAGTAGCCCGGCTTGTAAAAAACGACATAGCCCAGGCGGGCGCCGATGATCAAACCGATGATCATCGCCGTGATCAGCCCCTGAAGATGTTCTTTGGAGTAAAAGTGCCAACGATCTTCGGTTTTGAGACGATAAGAGGCCATCAGATAGGTAATGCCAAAGGCGACGAGATACATCAGCCCGTAGTATTGCAACCGGAAGCTGCCGATTTGGAAGATGACGGGATTGATGTGTTCCGGCAAATGCTGCCACCAGGTCCAGAAACTGCTCATTGTGATTTGACCTCGAAAAGATTGGATTTATTGCCCGCATGGCTTGCGGGTGATGGGCGACTATAGCATATTGTCGGTTGAGATCAAGATGGCGCTTGCAGCTAGAGTGGCCTTCCAATCTGGATCAGAAAGACAGGCCCGGATTGGTCCACATCCGCTGGTTTTCGCAACGGCCAGGCCCATCCCATGCGAAAGTCGGCCATGTATCCCCAGGCCAACTCCATGCCGGTGATCAGTTCGAAGCCAGCGCTGGCGAGAATTTCATCGCTGGAGAGATGTTGCGATGCAAAGCCACTGTCGGCAAAGGTGCCGATGCTGATATTTCTTAGAAATAGGGGCACCATTTTATAGCCCGATTGCAGACTGGCCAATGGCCAAAAAGTCTCAATGCCAAGGGTCGCGGCCTGACCGGCATCGAGAAAGCTATTGGCAAACCCACGCAATGGAAATAATCGTGTAGGTCGTTGGGTGAAATAGCCTTCGGCGGAATTGCCGCCAATGCGGAAAGTGTTGTGACCGGCCTTCAGATCACCCCATGTTTTTCCGCCCCAAAACTGTACGACGGTACTGATTCTTTGTCCAAATCGATACGACAACTCGCCGTAGAGGGATTGGCTGTTTTCCGCAAACAGATCGACATTTGCCGATGTCCGCAGGCGATCAAAGGTCCGACGGTAGCTCAAGGAGCTCCACCACTCATCATCAGATAGTCTTTCTTCCCGCAGGTCTTCGTAATACCGCCAGTTGAGGGCAAGCTCCAACTCACGCACTATTTGGGGTGACCAACCCAATTTAATATCAGTGCGCAATTCATCAACGGTCGTCATGCGGCTGGTGGTATAACCAAATGGGTAGCGCGTCGCCCGGGTATTCCAGTCTTTGGCTTGCCCGCCCCATCGCCATGAGAACAAGTCGTCGTTGGGAGAATACCGTACACCCGCATCCCAGGCGTACTGTTTGGTGACATCTTCCGCGCGGGTGGAGACCCCGATTTGAAAATTGTTCAAGTCGGCAAAGAGGTCGGGCATCACATAGTTGGGCCAAATGCTTTTGAGAGGCGAATACTTCTTGGCCTCGGCCGCGAAAACGGATTCGCCCGGCGGAGCCGGGCCGGGCGCTGGCGGCAGTTCCAGCGGCAAGGGTGGGAGTTCCTGGGCGGGCAAGACCATTGGCTGCCAACCGTTGGTCTTTAGGTACAAGAAGGTCTTATGTCGCGGCAGGACCGCGGCGGTCGGTGCATCGGTAAGCTGCTGCAGGTCATGATTATGAATTTGAAACCGGCCTGATATATTGGAAGCAAAGATGAGCTGGTCATTTTCGAGCCAAGGATCCATTTCCACGCTCGGGGCGCTGGTGATGCGGTGCCAGGTGCCGTCATACAGCCAGATATCCCAGTTACCGGCAGTATTGGCCGCCACGGCGATCCGGCCGTAAACATCGGCCATGGGGCCTGAGAGTTCAAGTACATCCGGCGGAGCTTCGATGAACTGCTGTTCTATCTTTGCCGAAGGCGCTTGGCCGTTACGGGGCGCATAGGGTGCACTAGCATTCAATACCAATACGGGCCGGCTTCCCCTGCGGGTGACGGCCACATCGCCCGGACCTGGGTCCCACATATGGGCCTGGGGTACTTGGATCACGGAGGCGTTGCGTTGGATCTTGATATAACATACTCCTTTGGCATCGTATTCACTCAGGCGCAGCCAGCCGTGGGCATCCATAAAACCGTAGCGCCCGCGCAAGGCTTCGCTCTGCAATCCCGGATGAACACCCACATCATTCCAGTAGATAAACGGATGGTCCCAATATCCCACGATTGGCAGGCTCTTGCCGTTGTGCACAAGACCGTCGTGATCCTTCTTAAAATCCTGCCAAACCCGGTCCCAGCTCTGGCCGAATACGGCGCGGGCCTCATTATCGATTTCAATGGGGATTAAGCCCCGACCGTGGAGCTGAATGACTGCCAATACTTTCTCCCATCCATATTTTTCATCCAACCAGGCGATAAACGGGCGGCCATAGATGCGGTGGCTCAATCGGCCCGGCCAGACATCGGGGTGGTTGCTGGCTCGGTCCAAGTCCGGGATAGGGCCGGCAGTGAAAATGCTGTCCGCCATAGGCGCTTTTACTTCGATACTCTGATACTTTTCATAAAGAAGAAATGCGATACCATCGACACCCCATTCGGGCAGAATCAAATTAGGAGAGCTGACTTCGCCAAAGAGGGTATGAAGGGCTCCTGGGATGCCCGAACGCTCATTGTGAATGGCCTGAGAGGCAAGCCCCATAAAAAGGAAGTAACTCCATGGATCGGCTTCATTGCCGCCATCTTCCAGCACGCCAGGTGCCCTCAGGGGAATGCGGATTTGGTGATGCGGCATGGTTTCTACACCAACCCTGGGCAGATCGAGGTTTTCATCCACCACTACGTGAATGGGCAAGGGGACCTCGAGGCCATGGGCCTTAATGAATTCGGTCATGGGCTCGCAGGCAGTCAGCAGCCTGGAGGCTAATTGGGATTGATCATCTGGGAAGTAAACATAGAAAGGGTTGCGCTCGAACATCTCCAAAGCCAAGGCTGGGGAGGCCCAGCAGAGAAGCAACAGCCAGATTGATAAGGCAACGCCTTTGACAATGCCGGGATAAAATGCCTGAGCCAGGGTCCGGGAATGGATTCGGAAATTGTTCATGTGGCGTGGCTCATATCATGAGATGACCTGATCTGGGAATGGCTATTGCCTTTTCTCAAGTATACCATACTGGTTTAGCTGTTCTTCCCCGCGATTTTGCGACTGATCTGCCTTTCTATATCGGCATTTGCAAGCAAAAAGAGAAGCGCCCGCCAATCTTGGGTTTGGTCCGATTTTAGGTGTGCAAAAAACGTACACGGTTATGGAAACGTGCAATTTTTATCCGGACAAAAGCCCGCTGGCTGCAAAAAATGCTTTAGTATCAAAATGCTGTAATATGGCACACGGATTGCTTTTGATCGGCCAAGTACACACTCATACGACCTGTTATCCTAAAGATTTCGTCGAGTTGTATCTTTTTATGCTGGAGGCGTTTCACCAGGCTGCCTTCAGGCGCGCAATTGTAAGGGGGAGGAGTCTTCTATAAAATGGAAAGGACATTAGCGGCAAATCGTAGGAAAGAGGGACGTATATCGGTCGATGACAACGTGTATGTGATCATCGACACCCAACCTAAAATGATGGGACAAATGGTCGAAATCAGTTCATCGGGTATGGCCTTCAATTTTGTTGATTTGGATTCGGTATCCCAATTGCTCAATGGTCGAAAAGACTTGAAACTTGATTTTTTCGCCGCTGGCAAAGGATTTTTCATGCGCGAATTGACGGGCCGTCTGGTTTCGACCATCGACACGCCGTCGGCCAACGCCATCTCTTCTTTGATGATAAAAAGAATCGGGGTTGAATTTGTTGCCCCATCTCTTTCCCAGCAGGTACAAATTAATTCCCTGATTCGGAGACAAAATGAACGAAGCGAGATGAAAACGACCGTGCCCCAAGGTGCATAGCCATTGAATCTCCGACCGCGGAATGAGCTTATAATTCATGCCACCGCCTTGGCCCCACACAAACGGCTATCCGTTATGAGGCGCCACGGCCTGCTGCCAGCATGGCTGTAGCGCCTTTGCTTTTTACTTCAATAGATTCACCGCATTCATATACCCGTTGCTCTGAGCCGTCCGCCGGTGGTGGATTTGCTTTAGGCCGATTTTTTCGTTCTTTCAAATCAGCTGATAGCTTCGTGATTTCAAATCAATGGCACTATCCGTGCGGGTACTAACTCATGCTATAGAAGGAAGGATCAGGCGCGGTGGTGTCGAAAAAATTAAGTCTTTTTTGTCTTTGCGACTATCTTGGCTTTCTCTTAACCGGTACGGTCGGTTGATGCGCGGGCAACTGGTAAATATTGTTTGGTATTTATATACTTTGGACATGATCTTTTGTTTGACAACCATTCCTCCTTTATTCTATAAATAAGCGTCAACGTTATTATTTTAGATCGATCGGGCATAGCAGCAATTCATTCAGCGGCATGACCGGGCAATTAAGATCTCAAGTAGTCCGGTTGATTGCCGATAGGAATAATCGTATCAAGGTTAAAACATGATGTGTTTACCCGTGCTTTCTGTGTACCTTGAAGCGCAGCAGTATCCGGCCGGGAGCCCGTCCACCCCACCCATCGGGGCAGACTTTCCAACCAATTGCCTAAACCATTTACAAAAAGATTTGATTGGGATTTTGTAATTGCCTAGAAACGATTTTTGGCAACTACGGACAGGAGGCAAGGCGTATGTGGGATAAGATCAGTTCTCTGGGGTTGAGACCCAAGATGGTGGCCCTGATTTCAGTGATGGCCGCGGTGGTACTTTCTGTCGCCGTTTCCGTACTTGGGTTTCAAGCGCGTAAATCGGCTGAAACCCAAGCCAGGGAGAAGGCCGTAGAGGTGGCGCGCCATTATGCCACCGTGGTGCAGGCTGATATACAGGTGGGCATGGACGCCGCCCGTACTCTTGCGCAAACCATGGAAGGCATGAAGATTAAAGGTATTCCCCCGCGCTACATGATCAACGGTATGTTGCGCAACGTACTGGAGCAATATCCCTATTTTATCGCCGTATGGACCTGCTGGGAACCCAATGCATTGGATGACCGGGATCAAGATTTTATCAACGCCATCGGCCATGACATCACCGGGCGCTACATCCCATATTGGAACCGTCTGGAAGGTGAAATCAGTGTTCAGCCACTTCAGGAATACAATGACACCAAAACCAGCCGGGGCGACTACTATCAAGTTCCCTTGAAGACCGGCCAGGAAGTTATCTTTGATCCTACCCCATTTGAAATTAATGGCGAGCAGCAATTAAAAACCGTTTTGGCAGCTCCCATCAAATTCCAAGGCAAGACCGTTGGCGTGGTGGGTATTGATATCCCTCTGAAGTCTTTAGAGCCGATTGTCAAGCAGATCCGATTGGGTAAGAAAGGATTTGGCTTCTTGCTTTCCAACAATGGCAAAATCGCGGCACATCCCACCAAATGGTCTACGGTTGGCGAGCCCATGAGCATCTTTGGGTTTAGCGAAGATGCGATGAAAGCTGTAGCAGCCGGCAAGAAGTTTGAAGAAGAACAAGAAAAGTCCAAAACCACTGGCAAAGCCACTTATTTCGCCTTTTCTCCAGTAAAAGTAGGTCAGTCCGAAAAACAGTGGAGTTTTGCCGCCAATATTCCCTTGGATGAAATTCGGGACGAAGCCAATAAAATCGCCAACCAGGCCATGGTCGTCGGTATCATGGGCATCTTGTTGATGATCATAGTGATCTGGTTTGTCGCCGGCACCATCGCACGGCCCATTATCGGTATGGCCAATACCATTCGACAGGTGGCCAAGGAGCGGGATATGACCCTGGACGTGCCGGTGTCCACACGGGATGAAATCGGTATGATGGGGCGCGAATTTAACAACATGATGAAGGCGTTGCGCGACTCCTTCGGCATGGTGGAAGACGCTGCCAGGGGTGTGAACAGCCAATCCAGTGAGGTGGCCCGACGCGCGACTTCCAACAGGGACCGTGCTGAGCAGGAAGAGAAGCAGATGGGTCTAATTCTCGATACGGTGTCCCAGATGGGTGAAACCGCCAGCCAGGTTCAGAAAGCTTCCAGTGGTCAATCCGATGCCGCCAACAAATCCTATCGGCTCATGGACGAACTGATGAGCTACATGAAACGCATGGATGACGCCGCGGGCGAGCAGATTCAGGAAGCCAGCGTGGCCACCGAACGCGTGGCGGCCATGGGCGAGACCGGCGCCAAGGTTACCAGCAGTGCCCAACAGCAAAGTGAACAGGTGGCTCAGGTGACTGAAGCCATGCGCTTGATTGCGCGATCGGTGGAAGAGATGACCCGAGCCGCGGAGCGAGCTACTGAACAAGGCCGATTGGTGTTGTCGGCTGCTGAAGAAGGTCGTACCACCGTCGATGCGACGGTTAGTGGTATGCGCGCCATTAAAAGCTCTTCTGAACAGATCGCTGAAATCATCAGCGTGATCACGGAAATCGCGGAACAGACCAACTTGCTGGCTCTTAACGCCGCCATCGAAGCGGCCCGCGCCGGTGTCCATGGACGTGGTTTTGCGGTGGTTGCCGACGAAGTCGGTAAGCTGGCCCAACGCTCTTCGGAAGCTGCCAAAGAGATCAAGCAATTGATCAAAGACTCCACCAACAAAGTAGAAGAAGGTACGCGATTGACCGACCGCTCTCAGGATGCGCTGCACAAGATCGCCCAGGGTGGTGAAATCAACATGCGCGCCATCGAAGAGATCGGTCGTGCTGCTGGTTTGCTCTCCTCGAACACTGTGGAAGTAAACAAGCTGGTAGACGAACTCAACAAATTGGCCCAAAGCATTGCCGGCATGGCAGGTCAGCAGGGCGAACGGCGTGAAGCTGCCCAGCGTGCTCTGGCCGCCCTGGTCGAGAAGGCTACAAATATTTCTCGGCAGGTGGCCAAGACCACCGAACAAGCCAATGTCGTGGGCGATGAGATGCGCGGCATCGTGTCGCGTACTGAAAAAGTTAAGGAGATGACCGATCAGCAAGCGGTACGCTCGCAGCGCCTGCGGGATGTCACCACAGAATCCGCGGGACATGCCAAACAAACCGCCGTCAATGCCGGCCAGGTCGTGGGTATTACCTTGGAAATGCAGCGACTCTCCGCAAACCTGACACGCCAGGTGGCCCAATTTAAGATTCGTAAAGGCGAAGCCATGGATCGTGTGTCTTACGCTAACGACCGATCCAATCCAGGAGAAGATGATTAAGCGGTTTCGTGTAATCAAGACAGGGCGGGGAGTGAATTTGCTGATTGCCAAACACCCCCGCCCTTATTCGCTTTTCATATCCGAAGCGTTTATAAATAAGCTTTAGGATTGATCTCCAAAAGTGAGCAAGCCGTGGCACTGATTTTTGATCAAGAAGACATATTGCAACTGGTCGGGTTCAAGGTTGGATCAAAGCTTTTTGGCGCCAACATACTCACAGTTCGTGAAATTTTGCGTGATCCGGTCATCAATTCAGTCGGCAATGTGCCATCCTTCGTCGAAGGAATCATTCGGTTGCGGGGAGAAGTCCTGCCTATCATTGATTTGGGGCGGCTATTAGGTGTAACCGTGCTTGCCCAACGGGAGCGAATTTGGGCATTGGTAGCTCAAGCCGGAAAGAAGCGTGTGGGGTATATTGTGGATGGCGTTACGCCGATTATCCGAGTCAAAACCAATGCTGTATTTCCAGCTCCAGACATTATCATGCAGGGGCTGCGCAGCAAGTATATCAGTGGTGTGTGTGAAACGGACAAGGGACTGCTTGTGGTTGTTGAGCTTGATCGCATTCTTTTGGATGACGAAGTCAATGCGATGAACAAGCTTGCCATCAGCTAACGGGTTAAATTCCTATTGGAATAGGCGGATTATGCTCGGCTGAGGCTACAAGCTAACTCAAAAGAGGATTTTGGTTCAAAATCTCCCGCTAAGGACCTGCGGGATAAAGCTCTGGATGCAAATTTTAAACCGCAGACATACTGAAGTATTTTGGGGATTTAAAATTTGCCTCCAACAAAGAGTTTGAGCCAGAAGATTTTATTGAGATGGCTTGTAAAAGCTTGCATATAACAACGCTTACCCGCTTGCATGGCTGCCAATGAAGAAAAACGGATTTTCGCATATCCGAAGATGGTTATGGTTGTATGTGCTACTCGTTGTGCTCACAACCTTGGCAGCTTACATCTGTGTTTATAATGAGCTGACGAATCTATTGTTATCCCCTGGCTTGTTGCCTCCCGGGCCGCTTGATGGCGCTCATGCCAACACAGTTGCCCCATCCTTTGCAAAATTCAAACTGCGTATTTTGTTTTTGCTGACGAGCGCCTTCCTGGCGATCTTATTCCTTTCCATGATTTGGGCGCGCACGGCGCTACATCAAATCCATCGTCCCATTCATGCTATCCGGCGCGCGGTCACCCGATTGGCTCAAGGCAAATTGAATGAAACCGTAACGTTAGATAGCAATGATGAACTGGGTCAAATCGGGGCAGGTTTAAATGAGCTGGCAGCCAATCTGCAGGAGCTATTGCTCTATATCTGGAAACAAAGCGGGCAATGCGTCACCATCCTGGAGGGGATAAAAAGTGATTCAAGACTGAGCGATGCCCAAGGCGCAAACCATCTGGATGAATTGACTTCGGCGATAAACAATTTACGGGAAATGGCCAAGGCTTACGTTTTTTATGATGTGCGGCTGGATGGCGAACAAGCGGTGGCTATCCATCAGCCCGGCAATAAGGAAGGCTCTGCTCCTGCTCCCACTCCAGGACCTTCTATTGAATAGGTAGCGTTTCAAAAGAACAGCTCTAATCCCCCTTTTAAACCCGCTCAAATCCGTTCAGAGTCCATGGACGGTTTACCCAAATTTACAGAGTGTCTTCTTTAGTATACGTTTGGTGGCATCAGATTCTCCGTTGCGCCCACTTTTCCCCTGAATGCCAAAGGAGAGCGCGTATCAATCGGTCTGAAATCGCCGGAGAAAAAATTGTTGTTTAGGCATATGGCTTGCACGTGCACCACATAGATGCAATTCCATTTGGCATTTGCAATAAGGCGACGGGTTTGCCAAGGCGCCAAAATCCCGGTTTAATGGCCTGACCCAAAGCGTCGGTCAAAACTGCGTGACGGCCATGACCCGGACCCAACAGGGAAATTGAACCTCTATCTGCTCGCCCTCCCGACACAAAAATGGGCAGATGATTTTAGCGTTCAGCATAGGCCTTGGGGCATCGCAAGCAATTATCTCAACCTAAGTGGAGGTGATCATGGAAAGCCTGCTATCCATTACGTCAATGCCTTACCTTTACCTGGCTTTCATGGCTTTGGTCATATGGCTGGCCATGTACTTTGCCCGTAAGCCTTTCCACCGCTCCATGACCTCCATGGGGCGTATTATTTACAATGGCATGCGATTAGCGGCTGCTTCGGTAAAATTAGCGGAAAAACGACTGGCTGCACGCAATAAAGAGGTACTACTGAATGCGGGGCTGGAAACCGCCGAACGAAAGGTCGAACGGGAGTTTGACCGTATCAGCGTGGCGGTGCAGCGTGATTTGGAGGGTTACCCCCAGGTGCAGCGCAAGCTAACCGAAGATTTGTTAAAGATCGAAGAAGACTACACCAAAGCTGCTGAAATTCCTCAAGCGCTGCCCGACTGGGTGAAGGTCATTGATGCCATCGCGAACATTAAGCCCAGTGGGGATCGCATGGTGATCAATATGTTGGAAGATATTCATAATACGCTCATTGATCAGCATAAAATAGCCTTGGAGCGACATCGCCGTGACGTGGCCGAACGGCACACCCTTTTAAGCCGCATGCTGCCTTTCTGGCGCGGGGTACAAAAAACGCTGGGCAATGTAGAAAAAACCATTACCAATCTCTCCCAACGCTCCAAAATAATTGATCGCTACATGAGCGATTATGAGAAAATCCTTATCCAGAGCGATTTGGCCGAGCGGCAGCTTTCATCTTCTTCTCTGACCCAATTTTTTATTTCCGGTATAGTTTTGGCTATCGCTGTGGTCGGCGCCATCGTTAATTTCAATCTGGTGGCTATGCCCATGTCGGAAATCATGGGTGGCAACAGCTATATTGGACCTTTCAGATGGGCCGATGTGGCCGGCATGTTGGTCGTGTGTTCGGAAATCGTCCTTGGTTTCTACGTGATGGACACCCTGCGTATCACCCATCTTTTCTCCCGAATTGAGAGCATGGAAGATAGCAAGCGTCATGCGGCGTTCTGGGTTTTGTTCGGCTGTTTGCTTCTGGTCGCGGGCTTTGAATCGTCTTTGGCTTTGATTCGCGACCGTATGGTGGCCGATATCGAGGCCTTGCGCCAAAGCCTGGCCGGTGTGGAGCCAGATAAGTCCGCGATAAGCAGCATCCCCAAAATCGGGCAGATGATTATGGGATTTATCTTGCCTTTCATCCTATCCTTTATGGCTGTTCCGTTTGAATCGTTTGTCTCCTCTTCAAGGACCGTTATCGGTATCCTATCAGTGTGGAGCCTCCGAGCTCTGGCGTTTATACTACGCCTGCTGGGTAACATTGGATTCTACGCCACACGACTTCTGATCAATATCTACGATTTGGTGGCGTTTGCGCCCCTTTGGATAGAAGGCTTTATCATGCAGCGGATGGCATTATCCAAGGGAAATAGCAGCAGCGTGACTTCAACTGAGGAAGAGAATTTGGATGTTTCTTCTTTAATGGAGAATAGATCCCAAAACAAGGAGGTGGCCGCATGAAGGTGAGGTCACCGCTCGTGATCGTGTTCTGTTTGGTAGTATTGATCGGGTGCACTAAGAGCGCCGATCATTCCAAAGGGGTTTATATGCTGCTGGACACTTCCGGCACCTATTCCGGTGAGTTGAAAAAGGCCCAGGGCATTATCAATTATTTGCTGGGCACGCTTCAACCGGGCGATGCGCTAGCCGTCGGAAGGATCGACACCGGCAGTTTCAGCGAAAAAGATATCGTCGCCAAAGTCAAGTTTGACGCCCGCCCTTCAGTGGCAAATCAGCAAAAACGGGCCTTTCACAAGATGATTGACGAGTTCATGGGATCGGTAGCCGGCAGCAATTATACAGACATTTCCGGCGGCATATTGCAGGCCATCGAATATCTCAATGAAACCGGTGCCGGTCAGAAGTATATTCTGATTTTCAGTGATCTGCAGGAGGAATTGGCCAAGGGCCATATTCGTGATGTGCCATTTCAGCTGACCGGTTTCAAGGTGCTTGCCTTGAATGTGACCAAACTGCGAGAAGATATTCGCGATCCGAAGATTTATCTTGAACGCTGCGAGCAGTGGCGCCAGAAGACCGAAAGCGGCGGCGGAAAGTGGGACCGGATCAATGATCTGGACCGGCTGGAAGATATTTTCGCGCCCAGATTTTAATGGAGACAACCAGGGGCATCCACATGAGTCTACAAGCCGTCTCAAAAAAGGATTCTGGGTCAAAAGACTTTTTTGCGATGGCTTGTAATCGATGGTGCTGTTTATTCTTTGTGCCCATGCTGTCGGCTATTAACATAGCCGGAGGAACCACCTGATCTCCGCAGCTTACTGTTTGTTCACAAGGTGCGCCACAACCTCTCCCTCGGAGTTTAAGCCGATAATTTGCGTCATCACCAGGTGATTTGCTTCGACGAGCACTTCTGGAATTATCACCGGCAGATAGTTGTCGCTCCACCCCTTGGCCCGTCCGTTTTCGTTGGATTCAATCAGTACTTCCAAGTGTCGCCCCACCATGGATTGGTAAAACGCTTTTTGTTTGGCTTGACCCAAAAGGCGCAGCCGCAGGCAGCGATCTTTGCTGATGCGTTCTGGGACCTTGGGCTTAAAACCGGCGGCCGGCGTCCCTTTGCGGGCAGAAAAGGGGAAGACATGCAAGTAGGTCACGGGCAGCTCTTCGATCAAATGGTAAGAGTTTTCAAATGCTTCGTCGGTTTCACCAGGGAATCCGGCCATTACATCCACGCCGATGGCTGCTTCGGGCATCTGGCGATGTATTTCCTTAATGACCTGGGCGAACTGTTCGCGAGAATAGGGCCGGCCCATGCGCCGCAGGATGGTGTCATCTCCGCTCTGCAGCGGGATGTGCAGGTGGCGACAGAGTTTACCATGGCTAAACGCGATCAACTCGATCAGGCGCGAATCTACTTCGGTGGGCTCAATGGAACTCAAGCGAATGCGGTGAACCGGCCCTTCGGCGTTGATGGATTGTAGTAAAACAGGGAGGGGCATTGGAGGCCGGAAATCGCTGCCATAGGCCCCCAGATGAATGCCAGTGAGCACTACCTCTTTAATGCCATCCCGGCCCAACTGGCGCAAGTGATCCAGAACCTCGGCGGGCGGCATGCTGCGGCTGTTGCCCCGGGCATAGGGGACGATGCAGTAGGTGCAGCGGGTGTTGCACCCATCCTGAATCTTCAGAAAAGCACGGGTGCGGTCCTCGCGTGCAATGGAGGGCAAGGCAGAAAACTCACAGGAGTCACCTTCAGTTCGTGATCTGGGGCCTAAGGGGGAGAGATTTGGCGCCCCTCTCGATATGACTTCATCCAAGCGCAATTTGTCTTCATGGCCAACCACCAAATCCACGCCGGGCATGGCCTGGATCTCTTCAGGAGCGGTTTGGGCATAACAGCCGGTGACAATGATTTGGGCCTGGGGATATTTACGAATGGCCTGGCGCACCGCCTGGCGGGATTGCATGGCCGCTTTTCCGGTGACGGTGCAGGTGTTGATCACCACAACATCGGGTTTGATTTGATCGTGGACGGCTTGCAGGCCCGAGTCGCTCAACCGTTGACAAATCGCTGCGGACTCACATTGATTGACCTTGCAGCCCAAGGTAATGGTGGTGAAGCGCTTCATTCAATCCAGCCTCCGCCCAGTACTTCTTCTGCCTGGTAGAAGACGGCCCCTTGGCCTGGCGTTACGGCCGCTTCAGGGTTTTCAAAGCAGATTTGGGCGCGGGTGCTGTCCAGCGGAATCAGGGTAGATGGTACGGCTTTGTGGCGGTAACGGACCCTGGTCATGACTTGAATCGGCCGATCCGGCGGCCCGCTGATCCAGTTGATTTGATTGACCTGGCATGTGTCGGTGAACAAATCATTTTTCCGCCCAACCACTAAGCTGCGGCGTTTCTGGTCCATGCGCACGACGTAGAATGGCTCGCTGGAAGGGCAGTTGAGACCGCGGCGCTGGCCGATGGTGTACCGGTGCAACCCTTTGTGGCGGCCAAGGACTTGGCCGTTGATATCTTCGATGGGGCCTTCCAGGGGATGGAATCCGGGCTGGTTGGCCAGAAAGTCGCCATAGGCGCCGTCTTTGATGAAACAGACATCTTGGCTCTCCTGGGCACACACCGGGATGAGCCCTCTTTGGCGGGCGATCCGCCGAGTCTGCTCCTTGTTCATCTGGCCCAGGGGAAACTCCGCCACAGCCAGTTGTGTTTGGTTCAAGCGTGCGAGAAAATAGGATTGGTCTTTGCGTTTATCTTTGCCGCTGAAAAGGCGTTTGCCGCCGTCGGCGGCTGTTTCAATGCGGGCATAGTGTCCGGTCGCCACGCGATTGGCCCCCCAGGAAGCGGCTTTTTTTAGTAAAATATCAAATTTTATTGATGGGTTGCACACTATGCAAGGGTTTGGTGTCTTGCCAGACTGATAGGTGCTGATAAAATAATTAACTACCAGGCTTTGGAATTCGGCGCGAAGGTCGATAATATATATAGGGATGCCCAGTTGTTCGCCCAAAGGAAGCATGGTGCGCTGGGCGTGCTCCAGCGCCGAGGCAATCGAGGCATCCGTATAAGGCCCGCTTCCTGGCGCCATACCGGTTTCATATCCATTGAGGAAATGTACACCGATCAGGCGCCGGCCCTGTTCTTTAAGCAACGCGGCGCTGACCAGGGAATCGATGCCGCCGCTGAGTGCCACGGCTGTGCAGTTTTGCATTTAAAAGAAAGCCTGCCGGATGGGGCGTACCTTCATGGCCCGGGGCGGGCAAGCCGGTACGCACAACTCACAGACGCTGCATTTCTGCTGGTCAAAGATAACGGCCATATCCGGGCGCTGGATGGACAGGGCACCGGTGGGGCATACCGCGGTGCACGCGCCGCACTGGACGCAGGCCGTATCGTCGCGTTTGACTTCCTGAGAAGCGTTTTGTACATCCACTCCTTGGGATTTGAGGTACTGGACGCCTTCTTTGAAGTTCTTGCGTTGGCCGGAGAGCTCCAACACCATATACCCCTCTTTGCCCGGGAGGATGCCGGCATGAAGTATGTTGAATACAAGGTCATGATTGCGGGCCAGGTAGCAGACGATGGGGTTTTGAACCACCGTCTTGGGAAATCGCAGAATAAGTATTTTTGAGTACACCGGAGCCTCCAGTGGTATTGTCACAGGAATAAAGCGGCAATGTAATTTGAACCCAAAATCGTGTCAACATCATTAACGCTATGAACCCGTTTGCTTACCGAACCACAAGTCTGGCCATTAAAACCCTCTCCAATCTTTCCAGGGCCCGCGTCAATCTGCATGGCACCGAAAATATTCCCAATGGCGCCAAGATCTTCGTGGTCAACCATTTTACCCGCCTGGAAACCTTCCTGGTGCCCTATTACCTGAACAAAATTCTCAAGTCCCCGATCTGGTCCCTGGCTTCGTCCGAATTCTATGGTGGGGCGTTGGGGCGTTTTCTTGAATCAGTGGGGGCGGTCTCCACCAAAGACCCACATCGAGACCGTTTGATCGTTAAAACTCTGCTGACCAATGAGGCTTCCTGGATCATTTTCCCCGAAGGCCGCATGGTGAAAAACAAGAAGATAATTGAAAAAGGCCGGTTCATGGTCTCCCATGCCCATGGTAAACATCGGCCCCACACAGGCGCCGCGCACTTGGCCTTGCGTACCGAGTTTTACAGGCAACGCATCGCAACATTAACGCGGGATGATTCCAGGGAGATCGAACGCCTGCGTCCCATGTTCAACCTGCCGGACTCGGCTGAAGTGAGCCCATTGGGCACCTATATCGTGCCCGTCAATCTCACTTACTACCCACTGCGGGCCCGGTTGAATGTCTTAAACAAGCTGGCCAAATGGTTTGTGGAAGATCTTTCCGAACGGGCGGTGGAAGAGTTGATGACCGAAGGGGCAATGCTGACGGCTGGTGTGGACATTGATATGCGCTTCGGCGCACCCATTGAAATCGGTCCGTACTTACAAAAAAAGTCTATTCTTAAAGATATCCATCGCCCCGAGCCATTCGGTTTCGACGATCCATTGCCCTGTCTTCCCTGTCTGCGTAAGGCGGCCATGCGGATCATGGAACGATACATGGCCGGCATCTATGATTTGACCACCATCAATCACGATCATATCTTCGCCTCGTTGCTCAAGAAGAGCCCGCGCCGGCGCTTGCGCATCGACAATTTCCGTAGACGGGCTTTCCTGGCCATTCAGCAGGGGGTCCCCGCATCAGGGGGGCATGTGCACACCAGCATGCAAGAGGATCAGGATCACCTGCTGCTGGATGACCGTTATCAAAAGCTATCGGATTTTCTGGCCATTGCCGAAGAAAAAGGGGTGGCGCACAAGGAAGGGGCCTGTTTACTGCTCAATACTTCCAAGCTGCGCACCATGTTTGATTTCAACCGGGCGCGCGTTGATAACCCCATCGCGGTGATGGCGAACGAAGCAGAGCCTTTGGAAGTGCTGCAACGCAAGATCTCCTGGTTAAGCTGGATGCCGGGCTTCATTTTGCGCCGGCGCATCGCCAAATTCTTTCGCCAAAAAGCCGAGCAGGAGTTCGAGGCCGATTACCATCGCTTTTATCTTCAAGGCGAGACCAAACCCCAGCATATCGGCCGGCCCATTCTGATTCGCGGCCGCTCGCGCAAAGTGGGTATTTTGTTGTGCCATGGTTATATGGCAGCCCCGGCGGAAGTCAAAACCCTGGCCGAATATTTGGGCCGCAAAGGGTATTGGGTCTATGTGCCGCGGCTGAAAGGGCACGGCACGGCGCCCGAGGATCTGGCCCAGTGTTCCTATAAGGAGTGGATTCATTCCGTGGAAGAGGGGTATTTGCTGATCAGCAGTATTTGCAAACAGGTCATTGTGGGTGGTTTTTCCACTGGCGCCGCCCTGGCGCTGGAGCTGGCCAGTCGCATCGATGATTTATTAGGGGTTTTCGCCGTAGCCACTCCGTTACGTCTGCAAGACGCGGCCACCCGTTTGGTGCCCCTGGTGGATACCTGGAACCGCTTGATGAAGCGGATGCGCTGGGAAGAAGCCCGCAAGGAATATGTGGAAAACCATCCCGAAAATCCCCACATCAATTACCTCCGCAACCCCATTGCCGGCGTGCGTGAACTGGAGCGTCTGATGGATGCGGTGGAGCCCAGGATAGAGCACATTCGCGTGCCGGCTCTGGTGGCGCAATCCATGGATGATCCGGTAGTCAATCCCAAAGGATCGGAGCGGATTTTTCAGCGCATTGGCTCGGAAGATAAGCAATACATCACGTTTAACATCAAGCGGCATGGGATTTTGCTGGGCGAAGGTTCAGAGCGGGTGCACCGGACCATCGGTGAGTTCGTCGATCAGCTCCGCAAGGGCCGGCGCAAGCCAGTGGTGTCGCCAGCCCCCCCAATTGAGGCGACCTCATGAACCTCATCGCTCTGATTATTCTTTTGGCATTGCTTCTGGATACAGCATTAAATTTGACTGCCGACATATTGAACCTCGGGCAGCTCAGCGCCGAGCTGCCCCCCAAGCTCACCGGCTGGTATGACGCCGATCAATACCGACGCTCCCAGAACTACTTGCGGATCAACACCCGTTTCGGCTGGATTACCCGCTTGGTTGATTTGACGGTCTTACTTATCTTCTGGTTTGGCGGCGGGTTCACCTGGTTGGATGGCTGGGTGCGTGCTTTGAATTATCCGCCGGTGGCGACGGGGTTGATTTTTATCGGCGCCTTGGGATTCTTCAAGGTCTTGATAGGCCAGCCCTTTGCCCTGTACGATACCTTTGTCATCGAAGCGCGCTTTGGGTTTAACAAAACCACTTGGAAGACCTACATCTTCGATCGTTTCAAGGCCTTGGTTTTGGCTGTTTTGATCGGCGCGCCCTTACTGGCGGTTGTTTTGCTTTTTTTCCAATACGCTGGCGTCAATGCCTGGTGGTATTGCTGGCTGCTTACCGTCGGGTTTATGTTGCTGATGCAGTATATTGCCCCCACCTGGATCATGCCGTTGTTCAACAAGTTTGAACCCCTGGCCGAAGGGGAGTTGCGCGCGGCCATTTTGGCCTATGCCCGCCAGATCAACTTCCCGCTGGACAACATCGTGGTTATGGACGGTTCCAAGCGCAGCACGAAAAGCAATGCCTTTTTTACCGGTTTCGGCCGCCACCGGCGCATCGCTCTGTTTGATACTCTGATCGCCAAGCACACCACGGAAGAACTTGTGGCGGTGCTGGCTCACGAAATGGGTCATTTCAAACAGAAACATATTCTGAAAATGATGATCATCGGCATCGCTCAATCCGGCCTGATGTTCTACATCCTCTCCTGGTTTGTCTCCTATCCCGCCCTGTTTCAGGCTTTTGGGGTGGAGCATGTGTCGGTCTATGCCGGCCTGGTCTTTTTTGGTCTGCTTTATGCGCCCCTGGATACCGTGATGGGCATTGCCATGCAATATCTCTCCCGGCGCCACGAATATGAGGCCGATCGTTTTGCCGCCGCTACCGCACCCCAAGGCAAGGCTTTGGCCCAGGCATTGAAGAAACTATCCGTGGATAATTTGAGCAACCTGTGTCCGCATCCGTTTTATGTGTTTCTGAATTACTCCCATCCGCCGGTGCTGCAACGGATTGAGGCCATCGAAAAAAATGGATGATTCTACTTCTTTCCGTAGGCTTCTACCACCCATGGCGGAAAGACAAAGGGCTTCATACCTTTGTAAGAGATTTCATTGGATGTCGGAGTGTCCGATGGCTCCACCGCGAAATCCCAGTAAGGGCTGTGCCAGACAAAGTGCGGCCAGACCGCCACAAATTTGCCGTCCTGCCACTGGGCGCCAATGCCGGTGATATAACCCGGCCCCCATTTCAGATCGTGGCGGTGTCGCCCCAACTCATCTTTTTCCAGGGCGCCAATACCCGGCGGCACCTTGATGTAATGGGATTCGAGGTAGGGAATCATCTTTTCAGGGTCTAACGATCCCACTTCTTCAATGGTCTGTCGCAAAATATATTTGACCCCTGTGTAGGTGTCCGCCGTAAAGGCCGGCAAATCGCCATAGCGCTTGATGAACTCATCCACAAAGGGCTTTGTCAGCTCGTTGTACTCCATGTCCTGGACATAGTTGGTGGCCGTCATGACATAGTTGCCCATACCCTGGGTGATGTCCATCCACTTGAGCGTTGCGCACTGGGTCAGAATGCCTGTAATGATCGTGGGGACTTTCAGTTCGCCATACTGCCGGCCCAGTACAACGCCCGCCGGGCCGTTGAGGATCGTCAACAGGATGTGGCAGCCGGAACGCTGAACATCCGCCAGCTCGGCGGTGAGGGTCTTGGCCGATGGCGATATGCGCCAAACGCCTGCAATTTCCAGCCCCATTTTAGGCAGCATCTGCTTGGCATCCGCGACAATGGGATCGGCCCACATGTCCTTTTCAGCCAGGATGCCGACTTTGATTTGTTTAATGTCTAATTCCTTGTTCATCTTAGCCGTGATGGAGCGCACGAAGCTGATCAGATTTTTAGATAGATAAGTTGAGTTAAAGGGGCTGAGGCGAAAGTAGTACTTATAGCGATTGTAATCTCGAATGACCCGGTCGCACAGTTCGGGATGGGCCGGACCGGCCGTAAAGAACAATGTCTTATTGTCCATGGCCACATCCTGCATGGCCAGGCAAGCCTCGGTGACGATGCCACCCATTACAAAGTTGACCTTGTCCCGCAAGATCAGCTGCTCGATGGCATTGACGGCGGTGGCGGTGCTGAAGATCTCATCGGAATCGGCTTTGATCAATTTGACCTTCATACGCTTTTCGCCGACTTTGATGCCACCGGCGGCGTTGAGCTCGTCGGCCGCCAGCACGGCGCCGTTCCAATGGTTTTGGCCATATATCATCTCCATGGGGCCGATAATGCCGATTTTAATCTCATCCGCACCCCAGGCTGGCGAGCATAGGAGTATAAAGCTGAACAACAATAAAAGCATATTCCAGGATTGATTCAATCTCTTCATGGCAATCTCCCCCATCCGAGGTACCGTTTGAAGCGAGTGTCAGGACATCTTCATTCCAACTTCCAACTCAAGCGTCTACCTCCATGGGCAGAACCGGAGCGATGAATGCGCGAAGAATATCACCGGACTGTTTTCGGAATTTCCATCCAGCATAGCAGTACAGCCCATGATTTCATTTGATATCCGCCACACGCTGGCCGACTATTTATTCGAAACTAATTTCTATACACAGAGTATGGATCGTCCGACTCCATCGGCCTTAATGGCTGCTCCGGTCTGCATTTAACCAGAAGCTGATCTTTTAATTCTGAGCAACAGGTTTTTTTACCGAAGTAGACATTCCAAAAAGCCGTATGATACTCCTTGCCCGGTATGGTCGGCCCCATGATTTTTCCATTTTGTTTAAATATCGTTCCAGTGCCGGGGATATAGATAAATTCGAAAACCGTGCCTTTGAGGCACCGTCCCTTGAAGTAGGAAAACGATTGATCTCTATGCTTCAGTAGATTGGGCGATACATTGGGAGGCAGGCTGTCGTTAAAGGCCTCATTGATTCGGCGGACCACTTTCTCCGAATCGATATTGCGCAGAATATTTAACCGCAGATATTTGACCTCTTCCTTGTCTATGATCTCCTGGTCTTCGCACCCCCCGGTTTCGCTGTAAGCCCCAAGGGTGTAGACATTGAAGCCGTAAATTTCGCGAAGACCCGCGCCGATCAGTTTCAGTTCGTGGCCTTTGATGGTGACTGAATCTTCATAAGAATTGCCTTCCACGGTCAGCGCCAATGCTGCGGATGGAATAATCAGGCAAATAATAAATGCTATCCATTTCATGGCAGCGCACCCCCTCTTGCTTGATTAGGATGGAACACTTTGAAAGCCTATGGCCAACTTTATAATGCGATAGGATAGATCACAATATTTTTTAACTACCGTGTTAATAAATAGGTTTTGGATAGGGCGGCATAGGGTTTTTGGCTCGAGTTTTTAGGCATTCCCCTATTTCGAGATAGTCTTAATGGTTGCTTGCCTTTGATATTACTGTATTTTCTTTGGAGGGAATTTTCTGTGTCCTGCGCGCGGACCGGTGGGTGCCAAGGCAGCTCGTCCATCGTCATGAGATGGTATTGGAGCGCTCATTTACTCCTTGGTGTAATACACACCCCGAATCCAGCTTTTGTGAAGCTTGGTCGTCTTGTCGCCGTCCATGGCTGCTTCTTCGATGAATTTGAAGACATGTTTGCCGATACGGATGGTGTCTTCGTGCACGAGTTCTTTGCGGGTGATCTCTTGGCCATTGACGTAGGTATGGTTGGTGCTTTGAAGATCTTCGAGGATATGGATCACGTGGCCCTTTTGCTTGGGGTCGGGCAGGATTTCAATTTTGGCGTGATTTTGGCTGGCCAGTTTGTCTTCCAGGAAAATTTCAGAGCCGATTTTGCGCCCGATGCGGATCAGCGGCTTTTCCAAGGGAATCTCCTTGATGGTAAGACCTTCATGCATCAGAACCAGCATCGCCATGGCGAATCTCCTTTCCGTGGGCGAGGATTTCAGCGCAAAACATCTCGGCACGCTTCAATGGCACTGGTTACTTGCGCCGCTGAAGCATAGCGGTTGGAGGCCTTTTTGGCCAGTAATTTGTTGACGATGGCCTCACAGCAAGGCGGCAGGTCCGTGACCAAACTCAATAACGGCGCATGGGGGGTTTGGGCAATGGCAAAGGCTAAAGCCGTGAGGGTGTCACCTTTGAAGGGTTTTTTCCCGCTGAGCAGCTCATACAGGATGATGCCCAGGGAGAACAGATCCGAGCGGCCGTCGATTTTTTCGCCGGCGATCTGCTCGGGCGACATGTAGTTCGGGGTGCCCAGAATCTCGCCGGTCCTGGTTTTGGAGGCGTCGATGACCTGGGCAATACTGAAATCGGTGACTTTGACCCGGTCGTCCGCCAGCACCATGATATTGGCGGGTTTAATATCCCGGTGCACGACCCCTTTGCGATGGGCGTACTCCAGTGCCTGGGAGACATCCGCGATAATGGCCAGGACCCTGGCCGGCGGCAAAAGGTTATCCGTTTGGCAGTGGACCGTCAGCTCCCGACCGTTGAGCACCTCCATGGCGATGTAGGCCATGTCGTGTTCTTCACCTACATCATAGATGGAGACAATGTTGGGATGGGATAGGTTGCCGGCGGCCTGGGCTTCACGGAAAAATCGCGTTTTTACTTCTTTGAGTTCGCTGGGCCCCACGGCCGCATAGGCAAGGGTTTTGATGGCTACTTCGCGGTTGATCTTGGGATCGCGCCCCAAATACACGGTCCCCATGGCGCCACGGCCGAGTTCCCGGACAATCTCATAGCGGCCGATGGTCGGTTTGGCTTTGGCGTCACCTATGATCAGCGGTCGTTCGGTTCGTCCGGCCGCCGGGCTCATGGCCGCGGCGCCCTCAATGGCTTTCAAACGCTCGCAGCGCTGATCGATATCCATGAATGCGCCCTGGTTGCGGATCTGCTTGTAGATGGCCAGGGCCTTGTTGAACATCCGTTTGCGCTCAAAATCCAGCGCCAGATTGTAAAGTAGATTTCTGATGGTGGAATCTTCCATTGGGCAGAGCATGAAGCGTTCATAGGCCATATCCAGCAATCCCTGGCCTTGATAGGTCAAGCCAAGGGTTTTGTTGGCGTCCAGGATTTCCTGGCGCTGTTTGCGTGAGTAGAACATGATTTGAATGATAATGAACCCGCAACCGGCCAGCAATACCGGCCCTGTCCAGCGCACATGGTACCCATAGCCGAGCAGCAGGCCGGCGGTCATGGCATACCAGGAGACAATAAAGACGGCGACAATGGCAGCCCCGAGTTTAATGCTGACCCTGGGAATGACAAAAACAAGGAAGAAAGCAAAGTAGAGCAGGGCTCCCATTTCAAGCCAGAGGGCCCAGGCGGGGATTGAGAGCCGCACGGGAGCCAGTATGGCGCTCAATGCCCCGGCATTGATCTCCACGCTGGAGGCTCGGCCACCGGCGCCCAGTCGCAGGGATGGCGCCAAGACTTTACTCGTCAGACCGATAAATACGATTTTGTCCTTGAAAACGGAGGCAGAGATGTTTTTGCCCATCACCTCGCTGAAGGAAAAAGTTCTTTGCTTGAGCCAGCGCGGGTTTAAATTCACCAGAAGGTTAAAGGCGCCATCCGTGTTGATTTGGATCTGCTTCACATTGAGCAGGGTTTGGCGTAAAAATCCGCGCTCAATGGTCAGGTCTCCGAGCCGGGCATCCAAAAATTTCAGGGCCACCTGCAAGGATAGAGAGGGAAATAGTCGTCCTTCATACTCTATTAGCAATGGCGTGCGGCGCAGGACCCCATCCGGGTCCTCGAAATGGTTCAGGTGGCCGAGCGCACCGGCCTTGGAAGCCAGTTCTTCGAAAGTGGTCAGAACGCCATTGGCAACCAGGGGCAACAGCTGTTCGCGATTCAACCATCTGAACAAGTCGGGCGCTGTTCTGGGTGGTTCGGGTGGCAGCCGTGTAACACTAAAAGAGTTGATATTCAGCAGGCCCGGCATCCGTCCATCCGTATCCACGGCCCGGGCAACCTTGGTGAACACAATGGGTAGTACTACATTCTTGGCCTTTCGCACCGCGGAAATCAGAGCCGTATCTTCATTGAGGTCCTCTTGGGAGTTGTGCAGCAGCTCTTCTAAGGCAAGAACGCTTTTTTTATCGAGTTTGAATTTGGGGTCCGCGATTTGAGCCCTTAGGGTATCGATTTGCTCCAATGCAGGGTTATGTTCCGGCTGGGTGTAGAGTTGGCAGATACCCAAGGCCGCGGCGCCATGGGTCGATAGCAGGTTGATCATCTCAGTCAGGCGCGAGCGGGGCCAGGGCCAATCACCATATTTTCGGATGCTTTCGTCATCAATGGCGATGATGGCGATGGGCTGGTTGGACGGGCTGCGGAAAAAAGCAGTCAAGAAATCGTAATTTTTATTTTCCAAGGCTTGCCAGGGACAGTTTGGCGCCAGCATGCCGGCAAGAATTGCGGCGGATAGAACAATGGTTACGACCAGGGGGGTGGCGAGGATTTTTTTAAGCATTAATAGAGGGTCTAATCTGTTTAGAGGTCGATGCGAGCGTCCCCTTGGCCCTTGATTCGGCCGTAGAACAGGCCGGACAATCCTATAAATTCTTCACGGATGTTCATTTCTTCGCGCGCTATGAGTCATAATAGATGCTTTATGTCTAAAAATCAATATGATGGATTGATTTAGAGCGCCTTCGGGTGTTTGACAAAGCGCGTGAGGCGAATGTAACATCGCCGCGGATCGAACATTGGAGAAGCACTATGCTTAAGACCCGGACGATTGTTTCGTTGCTAAAAAGGTTAGGCTTTCTCTTCCTGGCATTCCTTAAATTCCATTCCGGAGCCTTCGCTGGTGATGCGCCTTCTGAATTTCAAGAGCGGGCGGTCAATGTCGCCGGCGTCGAACGCCAATACACCGTGCACTACCCCACCAACAAAACACCTCAAAGGCCAGGCCCGTTGGTCATTGTGCTGCACGGCGCCGGCGGGGCCAGCGCCGAGAACCTGGCCAAATGGACCGGGTTGGATACCATTGCGGACCGCGAAGGCTTTATTGTGGTTTACCCCAGCGGTCTCAACGGTCGCTGGAACGACGGGCGCGGCGAAACCTTTCGGCGCAGCAAACAGGTCCGGGCGGTTGATGACGTGGGGTTCATGCGCAGCCTTATCGATGGATTTATTCAACGCGGCGAGGCCGATGCCAGTCGAGTATATGTAACCGGAGTTTCCAATGGCGGCATGATGGCTTACCGCCTGGGGATCGAGCTGGGAGCTAAACTGGCGGCCGTTGCCGCGGTGATCGCCAATCTGCCGGCCAATCTCGCGGGCCAGCAGCCAGAGCGGCCGCTGCCGGTCTTGATCATGAATGGTACCGCGGACCCAATTATTCCCTGGAACGGCGGTGAGATGCGGACCTTGGGCATATCCTATGGCAAGGTTATTTCAACTGAAGATACGGTGAAGTATTGGGTGGCGGCGGACCGATTGCCACTGAAGAGCGAAAAGAAGATATTACCGGACCGCGACCCCAGGGACAACTGCCGTGTGGAAGTGGATGCCTATGGGCCCGATGTCAATGGCCGCGAAGTGGTATTGTACACCATCAAAGGCGGAGGCCACACGTTCCCAGGCAGCAAGACGCCTGACCGCCCCCGCATGCTCGGAGCCAAATGTATGGACATTAATGGAGCGGAAGTCATCTGGGAATTTTTTAAGAAGCATTCCATCTCTCAACCCCACAACCCCAAAAAGCAGAATAATCCATGATACAGCGCATGCGGCGGTGGGGTGAAATACTGATCTCTATTCTGGTGTGGATAACTGGGTTGTCCAGCTTTGTCTTGTTGAGCTCGGTAGTAATACTGCTGAGTCTTTGCGCTGACCCCAAGCGTTTTGCCGGTTTTTCCAAATGGGCCTGCCGGATGATTATGCGCTGCCTGTTTGTTCGAGTGGCAGTGGAAGGCCTTGAGCATGTCCGGAAGGACCGGACTTACTTGTTTATCTGCAATCACGTCAATATCCTGGATGTATTGGTGCTTTATGGGTTCATCCCCAACTACTTCCGCGGCGTGGAGCTCGACGAGCATTTTGAATGGTTTTTTTATGGCCGCGTGATTCGGCGTCTAGGCATGATCCCTATCAGTCAGACCAGCGGGCGCAGCGCCTTGAAAAGCCTGCATTATGCCCGGCAGGTGGCGGCGGGCGGGACGTCGATTCTAATTCTCCCCGAAGGGGGCCGCACCCTGGACGGCCAAATGCAGCCGTTCAAGCGCGGCGCCTTTGTGCTGGCTCAAAAGGCCGGCGCGGCGGTGGTGCCGGCGGTCATGACTGGAGCTTTCGAAATCATGCGCAAAGGCAGTCTGCTGATCAAACCGGGTCGGATGGCCTTGAAACTCGGCGCTCCCATTGAATTTGCTGAAATTGACGGCCTTGGCGCCGATGAAATAGGGAAGGGCGTACGCGCACGAATGGAAGATCTTTTGAGCAGCGGTTCATAAGCCTATTTCTCTGCAGGAGCATTGCCCCGGCTACTCCGATCACAATCCGATGAAGGTTTTATGGCCCTCAAAAAGCCAATGCCAGATGAAGGCGGCTTTCACTTCAACTGGCATTAGCTTGTAGTTTGGATTGTATCAGATCCGAATAAATGGATCTTTATTAATCCGTCTCTGTCACGGCACCGGTGTTCAGATTCACCGAGAACACCGCATTTCCGCTCACCTGGATCTCAGCGGTATTGTCGCCCATATAGGTGACGGTAAACTGGAAATTGATCTGTTTGCTGATATTGGCATGCGCCCCATTGCGTACATAAGAGCCGGCGATTGAGCCTTCGATGGTGCCCTCTTCGGGAATACAGTCCGTTGTATTCATGTCCACGATTACCCCCGAGAGGCTTAAATCGCACGCCAAATCGAAACTAACCTGATTGCTGTTGAAGGTGGCCTTGCGGACATAGTGGGAATGGTTGTGGTGGGCACCATTGATAACGGCCGATCCGGTTGTGAGGCCGTCCACAATAAATTCGGAGCCGTTGTCAATGCTCAGATCCTGGAAATAACAAGCATTGGTCGTAAGCTTGCCAGTGATTTGGCTTTTGTATTTGATGTGATCGGTCGTCGCCGCATCATAGTTGTCCTGATAATGGCCATCGGCATCAGAATATTCAATCTTGGCGGATACTGTCAGGGATGC
Source organism: Deltaproteobacteria bacterium (assembly GCA_021824175.1). Classification (GTDB taxonomy): domain Bacteria; phylum Desulfobacterota; class Desulfobacteria; order Desulfobacterales; family Desulfosarcinaceae; genus Desulfatitalea. The sequence goes on along the minus strand of JAKALP010000011.1, from coordinate 107,213 downwards.
TTGGCCTGAAGCCTGGGTTTGCAGGGATGCTGGTTTGGCAACCGTTGCAATGTCTTTCCCAACTCCGCCCTGATCGGTCGAAAGGGTGGCGGCCACGAGCTGAGCCTGTTCGGTGCTGCTCAAATCGGCGGTGGATTGGTCTGACTGGGAAGCTGAATCATCCCCACCCCCGCAGGCCACCATGACGCTACAGCAAAGCAAAACGAATAATATGCCTTTCCATGTTTTCATCTCTTTCTCCTCCTCTGTGATCTTGTTGCCAACGCCTCCAGGTGCGGGCGTCCCCATTCATCTCTCTTGGTGAATCACTCTTAGCTCAAAATAAAATGAAAGTGAAGTTAAGATTTGCAAAATTTAGACAATCCCATCAAAAGGTTTCTTAACAATTCTTTACACTTTGATTGTCCAAGATCAGATAAGGTGCTACAAGCCACTCAAAAAAGTCTTTTGGTCCAAACTCTTTGTTGGAGGCAAATTTTAGATCCTCGAAATACTTTAGTATGTCTCCGGTTTAAAATCTGCCTCCGCCGCGATTTTGAACCAAAATCCTTTTTTTGAGATGGCTTGTAACAGGAATGGTAAAGGCCGGAAAGGAGTGCCATGGCCTGTGAAACCCTCTTGCTGATCGATGACGACATCGAATTGTGCAACCTGCTGACTGAATATTTGACCGATGAAAGTTTGCAGGTTGAAGCATGCCATAACGGCCTTGAAGGAGTAGCCAAGGTTTCTGCCGGGCATTATGCTCTCGTTATTCTGGACGTCATGTTGCCTGGCTGCAGTGGGTTTGAGGCCTTACAGAAGATCCGCAAGCAGAGTGACGTGCCCGTTTTAATGCTGACCGCCCGCGGAGATGAAGTGGATCGCATCGTGGGCCTGGAGATCGGTGCCGACGACTATCTGGCCAAGCCATTCAATCCCCGAGAACTGATTGCCCGCATCCGGGCTATTTTGCGCCGCACCCGCGGCAATGAGACGGTTTGCTCACCCGCCGCCGACAAAAAGCGAATCACGGTAGGCGATCTGGAAATGGATATTTCGGCCCGGCGAGTGACCCAGGCCGGACGGGTGATTGATCTGACGGCCGTGGAATTTACTCTGCTCAAAATATTGGTGCTCTCCGCCGGCCAGGTGGTCAGCCGCGAAACGCTGAACCAGGCGGTGCTGGGCCGTGATTATTCGCCTTTAGATCGAAGCATTGATGTGCACATCAGCAAGTTGCGCAAAAAATTGAGGGCCGAGGCCGATGCGTCGGAAGTAATCAAATCGGTGCGTGGGGAGGGATATGTTTATGCAGCCTAAACCGAAGCAAGGATAACTCCAACCCTATGCGTACCCTTTTTCTGAAGATATTTCTGGCGTTTTGGGCCGCGGTGGTGGCGGCCCTGGTAGCCACTATTATTGTAACCGCCTTCTTCCCCGCCCAAGCCTTTATCTTCCAGGCCAAAAATTATTTTACTTTTAATCTGGCGACCGCCGGCAAGATGGGTGCTGAGCTTTATGAAAAAAGCGGCTCTGAGGCCCTGGACGGATTTTTAAGACAAATCGACACCATTTCCTCCTTTCGGTTGCACATGATCTCGGCGCAAGGCGAGGCACTCAGGGGGCTGGATCTGCCCGGTGATGCCAGGGCTTTGGCCCTTCAGACGATAGCGGCGTCCGGTGTGCAATTCAAGAATTTGGCCACCCATCCGTTGATCTCCATTAAAATCACCAGTGACAGCGGCCAGCATTACGCGATCATGCTTGAACTGCCGGTCGGATTGGTGAATTACTTCTTTTCGCTTACGCCCGGCCATCTTCTTAGACTGCTGGCGGCTTTGATAGCTTCCGGATTGATCTGCTTCTGGTTTGCCCGCTATTTGACCATGCCCATAAAGACCCTGCAAAGCGCTGTGCGCAAATTCTCCCAAGGTGATCTGACCGTGCGGGTGTCCAAGGAAATTGGCCCGCGCCAGGACGAAATCGCTAACCTGGGCAAAGATTTCGATGCCATGGCCACCCAAATCGAGACTTTGATGCACGCCCATGAACGGCTGCTGCGCGATGTGGCCCATGAGTTGCGCTCGCCGTTGACGCGACTCAATGTGGCGCTTGAAATCAGCCGTAAGCATGCGGGCCCGGAAGTGAAACGCTTTATTGATCGCATCGGCCAGGAGGCGGACAAATTGAGCCAGCTCATTACCCAAGTGCTGACCTTGTCGCGTCTCGAAAACGCCGAGCCCGCCCTGCAACTGCGTCCCGTGGCCCTGGAAGAGATCGTGCAGCGCGTCGCCCAGGATGCGGCCTTTGAAGGGCAGACCCGACAGTGCTCCGTCGTTTTTACGATCCAACAAAAATGTGTACTTCAGATGGACAGCAACCTTATCCGCAGCGCCATCGAAAATGTGGTGCGTAATGCACTGCGTTTTGCGCCGGTAGGCTCGCGGGTGGACATCGTGCAGTCGGTTCAATCAACGTTGGATCAACGTTTTGCTCAAATCATCATCCGCGATTACGGCCCAGGGGTGGCCCCGGAAGCCCTCGGAAATTTGTTTCAACCCTTTTTCAGGGCTGGGCACCCCAAGGATCGCGCCAGCGGCGGCGCCGGGCTGGGACTGGCCATTGCCCACCGCGCCGTGACCATGCACCTGGGCCAAATCAGCGCCAAGAACAGTGAGGGCGGCGGGCTGAGCGTGGAAATTCTTCTACCTCTGGACTCTAGTTCATAGCGGGAGTTTAATATCGTTTCAGATTAACCCACCTTATGTGTTTGGAGGATTAAATTGCGCGCGCAAATCAAAAAAGCAGCCGACGCCGTTGAATTTGAGACGGCTGAACGTTGTTTTATTGTGGAAGTCGCCAACGACGGCGGCGACGAATGGGTGTCCATCGCCAGGGCTCGCGTGGCGCCAGGCGTGACCACAGCCTGGCATAAATTGACAGACACGGCCGAACGCTACATTATTGTCCAGGGGCGGGGCCGGGTACAGATCGGTGCCGGTGAACCAGTCACGGTGAATGCTGGCGATGTGGTCCGCATCCCCGCAGATACTGCCCAGCGAATTGAAAATGTCGGTACCAGCGATCTGATTTTTTATGCGGTCTGCTCTCCTCCTTTCAAGAGGGAGTGTTATATCAGCCTCGAATGAGGGAGGAATTGGGCGATCCACTCGGTTTATCATATAGGAGGAGGGGCTATGGCAAAAGAATATTTGGTTGTGTTGTTTTCGCGCAGTCGTCGTGTGCTGATCAATGATGCATTTATGGGCAGCACCAACAAAAAGCTCGAACTTGAAGGCGGTTCATATGAAATCAGTCTGGGGCCGCCCAATAATTTTACGCCGGAGAAGCAAACCATTGATCTGCACAATACTTCTTCTTTAATGCCCATGATCGTTGAATTTGAGGAGGTCTGAAGATGACGCCGAAAAGTCGTTGGGCCCTTGTGCTTCTGATTTTGCTTTTCACGGCCTGGATCTTAGCATCAGCCTGCGCCCATTATGAAGTCAATAATCAAGCCACTGCCTTTGACGCCCAAAGCGGCTATCGCTTCGACGCATTGGCGCCCGGCCCGCGCAACAGCGACGCCCTTTTTGTTTGCCTCATGTTCTCAGGCGGCGGCACCCGGGCCGCGGCCCTCTCCTATGGCATCATGGAAGCATTGCGCGATACGGCAGTGCGCATCGATGGCGAAGAAAAAAGTCTTCTCGATGAAGTGGACTGCATATCCTCGGTATCGGGCGGCTCGTTTACCGCGGCCTATTATGGTCTTTTCCGGGAAAAACTTTTCAACGAATTCCGGCCCACATTTCTAGACCGCGATATCCAGGGCGCTTTGGCCATACAGCTTTTCAACCCCGTTAACTGGTTTCGCTTGCCCTCGCCTTATTTCAGCCGCATCGATATGGCCGCGGAGCTGTATGATAAGGATATCTTCCAATCCGCTCTCTTTGGCCAATTGCAGCACAACGGGCGGCCCTTCGTGATTCTTAACGCCACCAATTTGGGCGTGGATCGGCGCTTTGATTTCACCCAGGAGCACTTTGACGCCATTGGCTCCCGCCTGGACCAGTATAAAGTGTCGCGCGCCGTGGCAGCTTCTTCCGCCTTTCCCTACTTGCTCACCCCCATCAGCCTACGAAATTTTCCTGTGGCTGAAGGCTACACGCCACCGGCCTGGTTCCAGGGTGCCATGGCACCCAAGGAGTGGATCAGCGAGCGCTACGATGCCGCCAAGAACCTCAGCGTCTATCTGGACAAACAAAATACTTATATTCATCTGATGGACGGCGGCTTGTCGGACAATATCGGCGCCCGTGCTGTCCTGGATGCCTTTGATCGCGGTTTTATCCGCACCCGCATCAATGACGGCGTGATTCAGCATCTGGTGATGATCGTGGTCAATGCCCGCACCCAAAGCGAAGATCTTCTCAGCCGCAAGGAGTCGCCACCGGGATTTTTTACTGTGGCGGAAAAAACCGCTACCGTAGCCATGGATAATTATGCTCATGCCAGCGTCACCCAGTTGCGTGAAGAGCTCTATGCCCGGGTGCAAGAGCAGAAAAATGATGAAAAGTGCAAAGCCTTGCTGGACAAATGCCCCAATCCCCCCAAAATCTTCCCCTTTGCGGCGGATGTCGACCCCTATGTGATCGAGATCAATTTCGAAGCAGCATCCCAGATTCCCGGTGAAAACCCTCGTTACTACCTGGATCTACCGACTTCTTTCAAATTGAGCAAAGAACAGGTAGACAAACTTATCACCATCGGACCTAAATTGCTCCAGGCGGCACCCCAGTATCAATGTCTGTTGAAAGTACTTACCGCCGAAGCCGAGGGGCGGCCGCGACCCGAAGGGTGCCCGGTGGGGGCGGGGATTTTTCCGTGAGGGACTGAGGGGCAAAGGCACAAAGGCACAAAGGGGCTGAGGAACTTGGGGAATCAGAATTTGCTAATATGCTACTTGAGCATCCGAAAGGGCGCCCCTTCTCCAAGTTGGGAGCGGGGTGAGGCGGACACAGGGGTGGAGGGGTAGAGAAGATAATGGCTGGGTCGACTGTCAATGCCGATTGGATTAGAATGGTGATCGAAGCATTCATTGCTGATTCACCGGAGAATACGCTGCAAAATAACGATCAGGAAAAAGCTTTTGCTAAACCCCTGGTGGGATTTTCCAGGGGTGACGACCCTTTGTATGAAGCGTATAAAGAGCATGTGGGACCTTTTTTTGTCTCCCCCTGGGAATTGTTCGCGCTCACTTTTGGCGCCAAAGGCGTACGGCCGGAGAATTTGACGGTCATCAGCTATATTCTTCCCCAAACCGAGGCTACCAAAGCCGATAATCGCAAGGAGAAGATCTACCCTTCCGATCGTTGGGCCCGGGCCCGCATTTTTGGCGAAGAGGTCAATGTCAAGCTGCGCCGGCATCTGGTGGCGGCATTGACCGAAAAGGGGTGCCGGGCAGTGGCACCGGTGCTGACCCCCCAGTTCAGCCGGCGCATTTCACCGCAATACGGTTTGTCTTCCACCTGGTCCGAACGCCATGCCGCCTATGCCGCCGGCCTGGGGACCTTTGGCCTGTGCGATGGTCTCATCACTTCAGCCGGCAAGGCCATGCGGGTGGGCTCAGTGGTGGCCGAGGTCCAAATTCCGCCGACGCCTCGGCCGTACCATGACCATCGGGCCTACTGTCTTTACTTCAGCCACGGAATCTGTAAAAAGTGCGCGGCCCGTTGTCCGGCCGGAGCTATTACCGAAGCTGGCAAGGATAAGAATAAATGCTTGCAACATGTGCGCAAGACCAGCGCCTATGTCAAGGAACGCTTTGGCTTTGACGGTTACGGCTGCGGCCTGTGTCAAACGGGCGTGCCTTGTGAATCCAAGATACCGATCAAAAGAGAAGGGTAGGCAAATCATGAAAAAAGAGTGGCTGCGATTATGGCTGATGGGCGTGTTTATTTTTTGCTTGGTTCTTCCTTTGCTTGCTTTAGCGGCGGATCAAACCCCACGTCCCGGCCAATGGGCCACACCGGTCAATGATCCGGCCCTGAAGAATTTCTACAAGGTGGATGATCATCTTTACCGCAGCGCCCAACCCGATGACACCGGCATGAAAGCTCTGGAACAGCGGGGGATAAAGAGCGTCCTCAATTTGAGAGAATTTCACAGCGACAAGGACGAAGCGGAGGGTACGGCCCTGAAGTTGATTGATGTGCCCATGAACGCCGCCAAGATCAAGGATGAAGATGTCATCACAGCCTTAAAGACGATTCAGAGCGCCCAGGGGCCCATCCTGGTGCACTGCTGGCATGGTTCAGACCGCACGGGTGCGGTGATCGCCATGTACCGCATCATTATCCAGGGCTGGAGCAAACAGGCGGCCATTGATGAGCTCGTCAACGGCGGTTACGGCTATCACAGCATCTACGGCAACATCGTCCAATATCTCGAAAATGTGAATGTGACGGGCATTAAGAGCGCTTTAGCCTCGGGTAATCAAGGAAAAGATGGGAAATAGCCTAGAGCGCTTTGCCATCCCATCCCAGGTTTTTCCATGTGCCCGACTGCCAATTATCAGCAACGAGTGACGGATATTGGCACCTTTTAACCGCAGTGATGGTGGGCGCAGCAGGAAAAAGCCAAGCATTCTGGGCTATTCTTCATTTTACTGAAATTGGCATAGTTGCTGCTATCTACTATAACCGGAAGCTGACTTTTTCATACACCTTCATCCTCTCCCTTGTGGGCAAGATTCATTGTGGATCTTGCCCTCTCCTTTTTTGCTGCAGCCGCAATTTTGACCCAAAATGCTTTCTTTGAGTTGGCTCACAGGGACATGAATCTTGTTGCAAACAGCGCCGCGTTATGAAAATTTAGGCGTATGGCTTGACGAAGACATCGCCCACTGACCTACCCCATCTTCACGCACATTGCCCAGGCACCGGCTTGAAATTAAGCGCTATTATTCGACATAGTTCCAAGCAGTGATCTTTCCCTTTACCCAAAAAGAAAGGAGGACACCATGGAACGCGTGAGAGTCAATTATGACACGCTGGTCCAAATCACCAAGGCCATTTCCACCATTCGTGATCCGGAAGAGATTGTATTGATCACGGTCGAAGGGGTCACCCATGCCTTGAATGTCAAGGGATGTTCGCTGTTTCTCTTCAGCCCCGGCAGCGAAGAGCTAAAACTGGCTGGCAGCTTTGGTCTCAGTCAAGAGTATTTGAAGAAGGGCCCCATCAGCGCGCTGCGCTCCATTGCTGCGGCCCTGCAAGACCGACAACCCGTGGCGATCTATGATGTATCCGACGATCCGCGCATCCAATACCCCGAGGAAGCCCGTAAAGAGGGAGTTGCTTCCATTTTGGCCGTACCTATTGTTGTGGGAGAGCACCTGATGGGGAGTATGCGGATCTACACGGCCACGCCATGGGAATTTACCATTAATGATGTGAATTTCGCCCAGGCCGTAGCCCAGATAGTGGGTATGTCCATTGAGATGTGCCGGATCAACAAGGGGCTCAAAGAGAGCATCGACATTCTCAAGACCATGCGGGACCCGAAGACAGTGGCTTATAAAAAACGTACACCATATGAGGGCGTTCCCAAAGGATTCACGCGGCAGGAGATCGCCGTGGCCACGGCCGAGAGATAGCACTTGCCGCAATAGAACGCTTATGGTGCTCAATGGATCGAAGACAATGGCGGGGGGTATGAGCCGTCTTTATCGGTACGCGACGCTGCTGGCTTGGGGTATGGGAATAATGGTTTCTCCTGAGGCGCTGGTGCTGCAAGGCAACTTTACGGGACGCAAGGGGACTTTTTTCAATACCGCTGATCGGCGCCATTGGGGTGCATTGGCTTAACCGTCGCAGCCCGAGAATCATAATGACGGGGATGGCCATGTGCTGAAGGGCGGCTGGCACGAATGGTTTCGCGCCGGTTTTCCGGTGGACGAAAGAAAATAGAGACAGCCCATCGCTTTCGATTCAGGCTGCACTCCTGCGGGGTGCAGCCTCTTTTTTGAGATGGCTTGCAGTCAAATTTATATGATATAGATCGGTAGCCTGAATGCTAAAAGAATCAAAAATTTCAATCATAGGAATTACTTCATATGAAAGCTTCTCAACTTCGCAAGGGCAATGTGGTCAGCGTCAAAGGCGCGGCTTATCGGGTGCGGGACATCGAAATGCAGACCCCATCGGCCCGTGGGGGCAATACTTTGTTCCGGGTGCGCTTGGTGAGCATTCCGGGGGGCCAAAATCTTGAGCAGACCTTCAAGAGCAACGACGTGCTGGAGGAGCTGATTCTCGAACGGCGTCCCATTCAATATCTCTACACCGATCAAGAGAACTACCATTTCATGGATTCGGAAAATTATGAGCAGTACAGCCTGAACGGCGATCAACTGGAAGATCAACGGGACTGGCTAGTAGAAAACATGGAAGGCCTTTCGGCCGTCATGCTGGATGGGCAAGTGGTTGCCATCGAGCTGCCACCCTCGGTGGAGTCCGAGATCGTCGAAACCGCGCCTGTGATCAAAGGCGCCACGGCTACCAACCGCGACAAGCCCGCCACCCTGACTAATGGCCGGGTGGTAATGGTCCCGGAATATATGTCCCCTGGCGATTGGGTGCGCATCAACACTGAAACCGGTAAGTTCATGTCGCGGGTGCGCTAAGGTCTGTTACCAATCCATACAAATCTTCCTATTGCAAAGCCGCTGATGGTCATATAAATTAGCCCGTCCTTGCGCGGCGCGCCCGCCTGTGGCTGGCTGGAATGACGTGTCATTCCGGGCGCTTCAAATATGCTCTAACCGGCGGGGACACAAGGCTAAACGATGTGTCCGCCGTCTCTCCCCTTTTATTAAATATCGTGCGGCACCTATCGCTTAGGCCGGGGCATTCAGCCCTTTGCTACCGCTGTTAACATGCGGCGGTTGGTTACGATTCTTTGCAATGAAAGGAACGGCCATGGTTGAGATCATGCACAGCAACATTCTGGAACTGGCCAAGATGCGGGATCATGCCTACCAGGGCGGCGGATTGGACCGCATTGAGGCCCAACATCAACGGGGAAAGTTGACGGCCCGAGAGCGCATCGATCTTTTGTTGGATGAAGGCTCGTTTGAGGAGATCGATATCCTTAAGGCGGGGCGCGGCGGACTGGGCAGTCAAGGCACCAGTTATCCGGGTGATGGCGTCATCACTGGTCACGGTAAAATCAACGGCCGCGAAGTATTTGTCTTTAGCCAGGACTTTACCGTAATGGGCGGCTCCCTGGGTGAAGGCCACTCCCAGAAGATTTGTAAGGTCATGGATCTGGCCAGCCGCGTGGGCTCACCGGTGATCGGTTTGAACGATTCGGGCGGCGCGCGCATCCAGGAAGGCGTGGATGCCTTGGCCGCCTACGGCGAGATCTTCCACCGCAACGTCAATGCCAGCGGTGTCATCCCCCAGATTTCGTGCATGATGGGACCCTGCGCGGGTGGCGCGGTCTACAGCCCCTCCATTACCGATTTTATCTTCATGGTCGAGAGCACTTCCAACATGTTCGTCACCGGCCCCAACGTGGTTAAGACCGTTATCCACAAAGACATCAGCGCCGAAGAGCTGGGAGGGGCCAGCGTCCACAGCGCAACCAGCGGCGTGGCGCATTTCGCGTATCCCAATGACGTCTTGTGTTTGAGGGGGATTCGCCAGTTGATCAATTATCTACCCTCCAACAATAAGCAAAAAGCACCCTTCCTGGATCTGAATGATCCACCCGAGCGTACCGATCCAACCCTGGACTATCTGGTGCCGCCCAACCCCAACCAGAGCTATGACATGAATGTGCTGATCTATAGTATTTTGGATGGCGCTGAATTTTTGGAGGTACATTCCCGCTTCGCGCGCAACATCATTTGCGGCTTTGGGCGCCTGGGCGGCCAGACCATTGGTTTGGTAGCCAATCAGCCGGCCGTGCTGGCCGGCGTGCTGGACAACAACGCATCTTTCAAGGCCGCTCGTTTTGTACGCTTCTGCGATGCTTTCAATATCCCCCTGGTCTCCCTGGTGGATGTGCCTGGCTTCATGCCCGGTCCGGAACAAGAGCACGGCGGCATCATCCGCCATGGCGCCAAACTGCTCTATGCCTTTACCGAGGCAACCGTACCCCGTATTACGGTCATTGTGCGTAAAGCCTATGGCGGCGCCTATCTGGTGATGAACTCCAAGCATATTCATTGCGATATCAACTATGCCTGGCCTACGGCGGAGATCGCCGTGCTGGGCCCGCGGGGAGCCTCGGAAATTATCTACCGCAAGGAGATCGACAGCGCCGCGGACCCCGAAGCACTGCTCAATGAGAAGATGGAGCAGTACCGCAAGTACTATGTCAATCCTTTTCTGGCGGCCAAGCGCGGCTATATCGATGACGTGATCTTCCCCAGCCAGACCCGCCACCGGTTGATCCGCAGTCTGCAGTTTCTGGAAAGCAAAATCGGTTCGCGTCCGGATCGCAAACACGGCAACATCCCACTATGAGGTTCAACCATGTTCAATAAAATTTTGATCGCCAATCGCGGCGAAATCACCGTTCGCGTCATTCAAACCTGCAAACGCCTGGGCATCGGCACCGTGGCGGTTTACTCGGCACCCGATTTTCGCAGCGTCCATGTCATCGAAGCGGACGAAGCAATGGAACTGGGCGGTGCCCGGCCGGCCGAATCTTACCTGAACAAGGAGAAGATCATTGAAACCGCTTTGAAGACCGGTTGCCAGGCCATTCATCCGGGTTATGGTTTTCTGTCGGAAAACGCAGCCTTTGCCGAAATGGTAGTCAAGGCCGGCCTGACCTTCATCGGTCCTCCGGCCCCTGTAATTGCTACCCTTGGCGACAAGATTGCGGCCAAGAAGCTGGCGGTTGCAGCCGGCGTGCCCACGGTGCCCGGCCACTTGGAAGCCATAACCTCTCTGGAGGAAGCCTCTGCCGTGGCCCAGGAAGTAGGGTACCCAGTATTGCTCAAACCCGCGGCCGGCGGCGGCGGCAAAGGCATGCGCACGGTGGATGAGCCCGGACAGCTGGCTGGCGCGCTAAAGGCCTGCCAGCAGGAAACCCTGAAGGCTTTCGGCGATGACAGTATTTTTATCGAGCGCTTCATCCGCAGCCCGCGCCACATCGAAATTCAGATCATGGCCGATATGCACGGCAATATCGTTCACCTGGGCGAGCGCGAGTGCTCCATCCAGCGGCGCTATCAAAAGATCATCGAAGAGTCGCCTTCAACCGTCCTGGACGCGGCCCTGCGTAAAAAAATGGGCACCATGGCCTGCGAACTGGCCCGCAAGGCCGGCTACGTCAATGCCGGCACCGTGGAGTTCATCCTGGCGCCGGACAATCAATTTTACTTCTTAGAGATGAATACGCGCTTGCAGGTAGAACATCCAGTAACCGAAAAAGTCACCGGTTTGGATCTGGTGGAGCTGCAACTGCGCATCGCCGATGGCGGTGTAATGCTTCTGTCTCAGGAGAAGGTTCAATTGTCGGGCTGGGCTTTCGAAGCGCGCATCTGCGCTGAAGATACAGACAAAGGATTTGTTCCCTCGGTGGGGTTGATCACGCGCTATGCCGAACCGCGAGGTCCACAGGTCCGGGTCGACAGTGGCGTCGCTGCCGGCAGCACCGTGCATCTTTTCTACGACTCCATGCTGGCTAAGGTCATTACCTGGGGAGAGGATCGTGAGCAGGCCCGCCAGACAATGGTCCAGGCGCTCAATGGCTATCACATCGAAGGCGTGCACACCAATGTGGATTTCGTCAATCGCGTGATGACCCATCCGTCCTTTATCAGTGGAGATCTTTCCACCAACTTCATAGAGGAGCATTTACTCAATCAAAAGGCACCGACGCCGCTGTCTCAGCCCACCTTGCATTTCATGGCCATCGCCACCACTTTGATTTACCACCTGCGCGAAGATCTGGTTCAACGCAGTCTATTGCCCCTCAAGGCCCGCGTGGGGTCTGCTTCGCCGGTCAAAGGCCCGGCTGCTTATGTTTCCAAGAGCAACGGCAATGTGTTCGAAGTGGAAATCCGCCAGGAGCAGACCGAAAACCACTGGCGGATCAAGGTGAACCGAATTCTTTATGAAGTCATAACGCCGCCCATGGAGTACTACCGGCGTCGATTGAAATTAACTATCAACGGCCAAGCTCACCATTTCAGGCTGCGCTACAGCGGCAATTTCATTGAGGCCGCCTTTTGCGGCATCATTCGCGAGTTTGAAATTTACAACCCACGGGAATGGCGGTTGGCGGCGCATATGCCCCCGCCCGCACCCAAAGCGCCTGAAAACGTGCTGAAGTGCCCCATGCCCGGCCTGGTTGTGGAAATCAAAGCCAAAGCCGGCGATCGGATCTATAAAGGGCAGGAACTGGTGACCCTCGAATCCATGAAGATGGAGTCTTCGGTGGCCTCTCCCGTGGATGCCGAAATCGCCTCGGTCGATATTAATCCCGGTGATACGGTGGATACGGGAAGTATTTTGATGACTTTCAAGCTTTAAGTCAATGTCATTGACTTTAGGAATTTCAAGCGCCATGCGGGCGGGCTTTATGCCTGCCCGCAATATTTCAAGTGATTGGTTTTGTGAGTAAACTGGCAGTATCTACCGGATAGAGCGCTCAGCCGGTCAATGATCGCTGCGCGTGCTACATGCCGAAGTAGCTTTTGAGCCGTTGCGGCTTGATATGGGTCTCGATGCTGCGCCGGATGCTGGCGCGGATCGCTCTGGACTTGAAGTCAATGATCTTCTTGCCGTAGCGGATATTCTTTTCCAGCAGATCGTGGCAGTTGTTCAGGTTGGAGCGCAGTTTGAGACTATTGGAAGTAACCTTGCGAAGCAGCGTGATCTCTTTGCCCATGACCTGATTGCTTCTGCTGGCCACGGCGTCCAGGAAGGCATGACGCGTTTTGGGGCATTTGGCATAGGTCACGACTTGGCCCATGTGGTTAACGGTGTGGCCGTCGCTGCCGCCCACCATGGAGCGGCCCAAGTTAAAGCCCAGCACGGTACATTTGAGATTCCACTTATTCAGGTTGTTGGCGTTGATCACCTCGACTCCGTCCGCCATTTGGAAGAGCTCCTGACGTTGGCTGTCAGAAAACTGGATATTGCAGACACCGGTAAACATGGCGCAATAGGGGTGGGCAAATATGATCACGCAACGGTAGCGTTGGGCGCGTTCGATGGCATCAGCCATGGTCAGGTTCAATGAGGTCATCACCCCGCACCCTTTAAACGGCACCACTTCATTCTCATAGAAGCGTTGCAAGTCTTGGGTGTTGTAAAAATAGACCAGCAGGTGTGACCCCTCGGCCACAGTCAGCTCGATGCCGGGGATACTGAGGATATCCTCATATTGATCGATTTCCAGGGCGCCGCGGATCTCATTATGATCGGTAATGGCGATGCCGATTCCCAGGCGGCGGGCCTGATTGGCGATTTTATCGATGCGGTTGAGGCCGTCGGAGTAAGTGGAATGAAAGTGCATGTCCACTACGGTATGGTCACTATTTAAATGGCAGAGGTCAGGTTTCTGGAACTGCACGAGATCGCTAGAGTACATTAACAGTCTCCCTTGGGGATTTGGCGTTCAATATTCGGGCCGATGCTAATGCAAAAGGTTTGCCGAAATTCGCGACAGTCCAAATCGCCGAACAAAATAGTTCATCCTGACTATTTATTCAAGGTTTTCTACCGATCACGCGATTTTTGCCTTTGTGCTTGGCTTCATACAAGGCCTGGTCGGCGCGTTGGATAAGTGCCTGGCAGGTATCGCCTTTTTTGTACTGGCTGACACCGATGCTCACGGTCAAGGAGAGGTAGTCATCACTTTGGGATTCGCTCGTGGCATAACGCACGGAGGCGATAGTGGCGCAGATTTGTTCGGCTTTTTTTATGGCGTGGCGGTAGGAGGCGCCCTCCAGCAGAAGGGTGAACTCTTCACCGCCGTAGCGGGCGATAAAATCTTCGCCGCGGATTAATCCCCGGCACTTCTGGGCCAGGGCCACCAGAACCCGGTCGCCAATCACATGCCCATATTTGTCATTAATCTGCTTAAAGTTGTCAATGTCGATCATCAAGATGCTGAAATCAGCACCGGTTTCCCGGCTGCGCTCAATTTTTTCTTCCAGATAGTCGTCAAGGGCTTGGCGATTGTAGACCCCGGTCAAGCCATCGGTCATGGCCTTGGCCTTGGCGTTCTCCAGCTCGGTTTGCAGGGAGTTCACCTGGCTGGCCAAGTGCCGGATTTGGCGCTTTTCCTGGTCTTGCTTGAGGTTGACGATCTCCCGCATCTGTTCCACTTCGATCTTCAGGGCGTTTTTGATTTTCTTGATATCGTCCAATCCGCTGATTTCGATTATCTTTTCACCCTGCTGATTAATCCGTTGGTAAAATTCACGGTTTTCCACGTTCAGATTGGCCAAGGCTTTGGTGAGCAGGTCAATGATATCGCGCAGTTCCTTTTCGCGATCCTTCAGATAGCTATGTTGGTGCTCGATAAAGGATTCGATCCGTGGTTTTTTATTTTCGAAGTCCAGCTCCAGCCGCTTGGGGCGATCGGCATCCCGGAACTGCTCGTTAAGTTCCTGGACCTCTTCCTTGAACCGGGCCGATTGAATCTCTTCGATATCCAAGGCAAAAGCCTGCAAGTAATGCAGAAGGGCCGTGATACTGCGTAAATATACGTCACATTTTTCCTGGTTGAGGGCGGCGCGTTCGGCCAGCTTCTGGAGATCGGCCTCGTCGGGAGGGTTGGGGCTGCGTTTGAGAAGTTTCATAGTGCGGCTTCGAACCTTTCATCATGCTATGGTTATGGGATCGATCGGGAGTTGACCCATCACCATTATCGGTCGTGGGCTCGTCAAACTTGATTATTTTCAGCGATGGGCTATAAGGGCGAGAACTAACGAGGCAAGTAGAAGGTATAAGCTGTAAGAAGGTGGAAGGCCGTTGGACTTATGACATCGCCTGATTTGAGCGTCGATATTGGTGGTTTGGCGCTTCGCAATCCGGTCATGACCGCATCAGGAACTTTTGGTTATGCCCGGGAATTTGACGAATTGGTGGATCTGACCCGTCTGGGCGCTGTGATCGTCAAAGGACTGTCACTACAGCCCACCAAGGGCAATCCACCGCCGCGCATTGTCGAAACGGCCTGCGGCATGCTCAACGCCATTGGTCTTGAAAACGTGGGCATAGAAGCCTTTCTCAAATACAAACTGCCATTTCTTAAGACACTGCAAACACCGGTGTTGGTCAATATTTATGGCGTAGATATCAGCGCCTACGCCGCCTTGGCCGAACGCCTCAATCAAGAGGTGACGGTGGCGGGCGTGGAAGTAAATATCTCATGTCCCAACGTGAAGCATGGGGGGATTGCGTTTGGCGCCGATGCCCACGCAGCCGGCGAAGTGACCAAGGCGGTGCGGACCAAATTTCAGCGCCATGTCATGGTCAAGCTCTCCCCCAATGTGACGGACATTACCCAGATCGCCAAAAGCGCTGAAGCCAACGGGGCGGATTCGGTGTCTCTGATTAACACCATCACCGGCATGGCCATCGATATTCACACCCGGCGTCCCAAGCTGGCCAATAATACCGGGGGGTTGTCGGGCCCGGCCATCAAACCGGTGGCAGTGCGCATGGTGTGGCAGGTGGCCAGGGCCGTCAAAATACCCGTGGTGGGTATCGGCGGCATCATGTGTGCCGAGGATGCGCTGGAGTTCATCATCGCCGGCGCCAGCGCGGTTCAGGTGGGCACGGCCAACTTCATCAATCCGCGCTGCACGTTGGAGATCATCGACGGCATCGCGGATTACCTGCGGGAGAAGAAAATCGCTTCGATCAAGGAATTAGTTGGGTCGTTGCGGAGCTATTGAACTGTTTAGTGCTTTCCGTTCAAGCACTTTAGCACTCTGGATCACACTGGATCTGGCATTCGGTAGGGGGCATATTGTCATCGCCCTCAATAGTCAACGCAAAGCCGCGCTGTATCTCCAACTCCACTATCTCTTTGCGTTTCTTATTGAGCACATATTCGGCCACGGCCTTGGGCACGCTGCTGTGGACTTTTTGCAGCCCGCTCTTGTGGGTGACGGTCTTGAGCTGACGCAAAAAGCGCACGGCCAGGGTCTCGGTGGAGGGTGTCAGACCTTTGCCCTTGCAGTACGGGCAGGGCAGCAGGCTGCCAAATTCGATGGAGGGCGCCAGGCGCTGGCGCGCCATCTCCAGCAGACCGAATTGAGAAATGCGGCCGATGCGCACCCGGGCCTTATCGCGCTTCACATGCTCGCGCAAGGCACGCTCGACGGCACCACGGTTTTTAATTTCCCGCATATCGATAAAATCCACCACGATCAGGCCGCCAAGATCTCGTAAGCGGATCTGGCGCGCCACTTCTTCGGCCGCGTCCAGGTTGGTGATCAGCGCGGTCTTTTCAAGATCCTTTTCGCGGGTGGCCTTGCCCGAGTTGACATCAATGGCCACCAGAGCCTCTGTTTGCTCGATGACGATGGAGCCGCCCGATTTGAGGGGCACCCGGTTCTCGAAGATCGTGGCGATCTGTTCTTCAAGCTGGTGCTTGGAAAA
Source organism: Deltaproteobacteria bacterium (assembly GCA_021824175.1). Taxonomy (GTDB): domain Bacteria; phylum Desulfobacterota; class Desulfobacteria; order Desulfobacterales; family Desulfosarcinaceae; genus Desulfatitalea. The sequence continues at coordinate 90,591 of JAKALP010000011.1, read as the reverse complement.
AATAGGTTTGTCCGCGGTGTGCAGCTTGACGATCCGGTTGTGGCGCGGCGAGATGATCTGAACGAAATTCTTGACTTCCTGATATACATCCTCGTCGTCGATGAGAATTTCGTTGACGTCGGGAGTAAAATAGTCGCGAATCGAGCGCACGGCCAGGCTGCGCTCTTTATATAGAGCGGCGGGAGCTGTTTCGCGCAAGCCCTTTTCATTGATATTGCGCCACAGCCGCAGAAGATAGCTCAAGTCCTTGGAGATTTGGGACTTGGTGCACCCCATCCCGGCCGTGCGAACGATAATGCCGAAGCCATCAGGGATGGTCAGAGATTGAATGACCTCTTTGAGGCGCTTGCGCTCCTCTTCATCTTCGATTTTTCTGGATATGCCGTTTTGCGTATTGCCCGGCATCAGCACGATATGACGGCCCGGCAGGGAGATGAAGGTGGTCAGCATGGCCCCTTTTTTCATCATGGGATCTTTGGTCACCTGGACCATGATCTCCTGGCCCTTGGTGATCAGGTTTTCGATGGAACGCCCGCCGTTGTTGGTTTCCTGAAAATAATCGGTATGAATTTCATGTTGCTGCAAAAAACCGTTGCGCTCGGCGCCAAAATCCACAAAAACGGCCTGCAAGCTGGGTTCGATCCGTGTCACCACGCCCTTGTAGATATTGCCGTGGATGCTTTCGCGACCGGCCATCTCAATCTGGAATTCCTCCATGCGGTTGTCTTGAACCTTGGCGATACGAACCTCTTCCGGATCGATGGCGTTGATCAATATTTTACTGCTCATGTAATCGGGTTCCTCTGACGTCATTCGGTAATCAATTGGAAATGCATTGCAGGGGGCTAACCGTGGTGTAACGCTTCGATTCATATGCAATAGCGGAGGGTTAGTCAATACCCTACACCTATCCTTGCACTTTGCCGGGACTTATGGCATTTGAAATCAAATTTTTACCAAGCAGTTGAGAATAGGTGACCAACCATGGAAGAACGTTACGAAGCCCGAAAAATAGAGCGGAAATGGCAAACAGCCTGGGAAAAAGCCCAGCTGTTCAAAGTGGATATTCAACCCGACCGGCCCAAATACTATCTGTTGGAGATGTTCCCTTACCCATCGGGCAAGATTCACATGGGGCATGTGCGCAATTACACCATTGGTGATGTGGTGGCGCGCTACAAACGCATGCAGGGATTCAACGTGCTGCACCCCATGGGCTGGGATGCGTTCGGCATGCCGGCCGAAAACGCGGCCATCGCCAACAAGACCCATCCGGCGCGCTGGACCTACGAGAATATCGCTTACATGCGCAATCAGCTCAAGCAACTGGGCTTCTCTTATGACTGGGATCGGGAGATTGCCACCTGCCGCCCCGAATACTACCGTTGGGAACAGTGGCTGTTTCTCAAAATGTATGAAAAGGGCATGGCCTATCGCAAAGAGTCGTTTGTCAACTGGTGCGCCACTTGCGCTACGGTGCTGGCCAACGAGCAAGTAGAGGCCGGCATGTGCTGGCGCTGCGGTCAAGCCGTGCGGCAGAAAAAGCTCAGTCAATGGTTCTTCCGCATTAGCGACTATGCTCAGGATTTGCTGCTTTACTGCGATCAATTGCCCGGCTGGCCGGACAAAGTCACCACCATGCAGAAGAACTGGATCGGACGCAGCCAGGGCGCCGAAATCCGCTTCGCGATAGAAAACAGCGACAAAGCAATTCCGGTCTTCACTACCCGTCACGATACAGTGTGCGGCGCCACTTTTATGTGTCTGGCGCCCGAGCATCCTCTGGTGCCCGAGTTGGCTACTGGAACTGAACAGGCCGCGGCCGTGGAAGCATTTATCGAGCGCATCAGCTTGCAGGATCGCAGCAGCAAGGCGCTTGAAAATTACGAGAAAGAAGGGGTGTTCACCGGCCGCTATTGCCTCAACCCCATGAACGGCCGGCGCATGCCCATCTATACCGCCAATTTTGCCCTCATGGAGTATGGCACGGGTGCCGTAATGTCGGTACCGGCCCACGATCAGCGCGATTTTGATTTTGCGCGCAAATATGGCTTGCCCATCATTCCGGTGGTTCAACCGTCCGATGGCGTTCTGGACGGCGCCACCATGGAAGCAGCCTATGCCGATGACGGCACGATGATCAACTCGGGAGAATTCAATGGCCTACCCAATCGGCAAGCCATGGAGAAGATCGCCGATTATCTGGAGGCCCACAATATCGGAAAGCGCGCCGTGAGTTTCCGGCTGCGCGATTGGGGCATTTCGCGCCAGCGTTACTGGGGCGCGCCCGTGCCCATGATCCACTGCGACCAGTGTGGCACCGTGCCGGTACCTGAAAAAGATCTGCCCATTGTACTTCCCGAGGATGCCCATTTGCTGGAAGGGGGGCACTCCCCGCTGCCGACTTTGCAATACTTCGCCAAAACCACTTGTCCTAAGTGCGGCAATCCCCAGGCTCGAAGAGAAACCGATACCATGGACACCTTCGTGGAGTCCTCCTGGTACTTCGAGCGTTACTGCAGCCCGCGTTGCGATCAGGCCATGTTCGAAAAAAAGGCCGTGGATTACTGGATGCCGGTGGACCAATACATCGGCGGCGTGGAACATGCCATTTTGCATCTGCTTTACTCACGCTATTTTACGCGAGTGCTCCATGATTTCGACCTGGTCAACTATAAAGAGCCTTTCACCCGTCTGCTGACCCAGGGCATGGTGTGCAAGGAGGCCGTGACCTGTCCCCAGCACGGCTATCTCTTCCCCGAGCAGGTGGCGGAGGTCCAGGGGCAATTGCAGTGCACCTTGTGCGGCCAGAAGGTGACCGTGGGCCGGGTGGAGAAGATGTCCAAATCCAAGCGCAACGTCGTGGACCCCAATACGTTATTGGAGAATTACGGCGCCGACACCACGCGTCTTTTTTGTCTCTTCGCGGCTCCGCCCGAAAGAGATCTGGAATGGAGCGATCAAGGCGTGGAAGGCAGTGCGCGTTTTCTCAACCGGGTGTGGCGCCTGGCTTACAGTTGGCTGGCCATAGTAAAAGATATCAAACCTTACGACGCGCCACCCGCGGAGCTTCCCGAGACGTTGCGGCCCATCAATCAAAAAGCCCATCAGACCATAGAAAAGGTCACTCGGGACATCGAGGAACGTTTTCATTTCAACACCGCGATCAGCGCCATCATGGAATTGGTGAATCTGGCATCAGGTCTTGAACCCCGGGCGGACAGTGATAAATTTCAGGCGGGCGTGATGCGGCATGCCCTGGAGTCGATGGCATTGTTGCTGTCGCCCATCGTGCCCCACTTTGCCGAAGAGCTTTGGCAGGCTTTGGGCCATACCCAGAGCACCATTTTAGCGCCATGGCCAAAATTTCGCGCCGATGCGTTAGTTAAAGACGAAGTCACCATAGTCGTACAAGTTAATGGCAAATTGCGCGGTCGTTTTACCGCTCCAATGGATGCTGACGAGGAGAGCCTGAAACAGGCCGCCTTCGCCGATGAACGCGTCACGAAATTTATCGGTCCGCAAGGCCCGAAAAAAGTGATTGTGGTCAAGAACAAATTGGTGAATATTGTTGGCTGATTCCTGCTCCCATAAATTGTGCCCCATTGGCATTGTCAGAGATTTGCGTGCGCCATGGCTCGGGGCTATGCTTGCTGCCCTGCTGACGTTGTTCTGGGCCTGCGGTTACCAGCTTTCCGGCAGCGGTTCTCTACCGGGAGGCATTAAACGCATCCATATGAGCGTGATGAACAATCGCACGGCGGAGTCGGGATTGGAAATGAAGGTGACCAATGCCGTCATTGACGAGCTCACCCGGCGAGGCCAGAATGTGGTCGCCCAGCCCGACCAAGCCGAAGCAGTGCTTACAGGCGTGATTGATTCATTGGCTACGGAAACCATTGCGCGTAGTGGCAGTATTACCGCCACGGAACGGCGGGTAGTGATTACCGCATCCTTTACTCTCAAAGATCCCAAGGGCAAAGTGCTGTGGCAAGCCCAGCAACTTCGGGCAGAGCAAGCCTATGCGGTGTCCGACATCAATCGGTTGCAGGCTATCAATACGGTGAGTCAGCGTTTGGCCGAATCGGTCTATGATCGCTTGACCGATTCATTTTAGTGAGATCACTAGCCTGGAATTTCCAGGCCCGGCTTTCACAAAGGATATACGATTGCGGCAAGATCCATTGGCAAAGCGCTCGGCAGTGAATGCTCCGAGCGCTTTGTTATTGAATAGGATAAGCTGTGGCTTACTATGGTTTTACGGATTGGGCCAGCTTGGCCAGGCGGGAGATTTTTCTGGCGGCCGTGCGATGGTGCAAAACCCCTTTTTTTGCCGCTTTATCAATAGCTGCCTGGGCAACCTTCAAATTGGTGTTGGTCTCATCGACCGATTTCTGGGCTGCGGCCTGCCGGACTTTTTTCACCACGTTTTTCACGCGGGTTTTGACGACGCGGTTGCGTGCGCGCCGTGTTTGGTTCTGTCCGGCGCGTTTGAGTGCAGATTTATGATTAGCCACTGTAAAGCTCCTTTCACTTTGCGCATGATGGCTGATTTAAAATGGGATCTTATATAGGTCGGTTTGGACAATGTCAATCATTTTTCCCAAGAGAAATGCCCCCTCCAAAAATCGCCAGGAAGGCGATTCTCCAGGCGCGGTAGATAGAGATGCCAACCAGATAGACCCATCCCGTTCCCTATGCTCCGATCCGAGCGGCGAGACCGCGCGCAGCAAAATACACCGCGCCTATGGCGTGGTTGGGAGCGCAACGCTGCTCAGCCGCGTATTGGGCGCCGCACGGGATATTGTGATCGCATCGGTCTTTGGCGCCGGTCTGGTTTCCGATGCCTTTGTGGCCGCCTTCCGGATTCCCAATTTGTTACGGCGTATGTTCGGTGAAGGCTCATTAAGCATCGTGTTTGTACCGGTTTATACCGATTGCCTGTTGCGTCAGGGTCGGCTGGAAGCCGATCGACTGGTCAATAGCGCCATACGCTGTCTGGCTCTGGTCTTGACCCTGATTGTGCTTTTATTGATTATTGCCGCGCCCTGGGTGGTTCGTGTCATGGCGCCGGGTTTCGCCGCCGATCCTGAAAAGTTTATGCTCACGGTGAATTTGACCCGGATCATGTTGCCCTATGTTATTTCCATCGGCCTGGTGGCCTTGAGCATGGGCATCCTTAATGTGCTGGGGCATTTTGCGGCACCGGCGCTGGCTCCGGTTTTTTTGAACATCTCCATGATTACAGCGATCAGCGCGGGCGCGTTCTTCAGTGGTTCAAAAGTCGTTTTGGTAAAATGGCTGGCCTCGGGCGTGTTGGCGGGCGGCGTCCTGCAGTTGATATTACAGATTCCTTTCTTGATTCGGAATAAAATCTATTTTTGGCGTCCAAGCCGTTTTTGGCACCCGGCCATTTTCGAAATGGCCAAGATGATGGGGCCGGTTCTCTTCGGCGCGGCCGTCTACCAGATCAATAGTCTGGTCATAACCCTACTGGCTTCATTGCTGCCCCAAGGCAGCGTCTCCTGCCTATACTACGCGGATCGCCTGGTGCAGTTTCCCCTCGGTATTTTTGGTGTCGCGGCGGCTACAGTGGTGTTGCCTACCATGGCCAGGCAATCCACGGAGCAGCAATTCGAGGCCCTGCGCCGCACATTCGCCCACGCTATCCAGTTGGTCTCTTTTATCACCTTACCGGCCATGGTCGGATTGATAGTTCTACGTGAGCCCATCGTGGCGCTTCTATTCAAAAGGGGTGCTTTTGATCAACATACCACCCAATTGACGGCCAGCGCCTTGTTATACTATGGTATTGGTTTATGGGGCTTTTCAGCCGTGCGTGTGGTGTTGAACGTATTCTACGCTTTAAAAGACACACGCACACCGGTGCGTATGGCCGTATGGGCAGTGGCCGCCAATGTGATGCTTGGAGTGGTATTGATGCGGCCCATGGGTCACAATGGATTGGCGCTGGCGCTTTCTCTTTCTTCGATGTTGAATTTAGGGTTGCTGATTGTGGCGTTAAGGAGAAGACTGGGAGCCCTGGGCTGGCGTCGAATCAGTCTATCAGTGATGAAGTCGGCTCTCTGCGCGCTCTTCATGGGAATCAGTATCTGGGCTCTGGCCAGATGGCTGGGGGCCGCTGAGATCAAGAGAAGTATTGTGTTATTGCCGGTGGTGGCTGGCTGTGTGATAACCGGGGTATTGGTTTATATCGGGTTTGCCCGGATGGTCGGGGTCCCGGAGATCCAACTGGTTGTGGATTTGGTGCGAAAGAAGAAAAAACAGCATGGCGCGTCGGCATAAAATCAGCCTATTCATCATTGCGGCGGCGATGGTTTTTTTGCTGCTGCTGGTGGCATTCAGCGACAATGGTTTGGTGGAACTGCACCGTCTGCGGGTCACACACGCTGGATTGCTGCACGAAAATGAGCGTCTGACTCAGGAAAACCTCAAGACCGATCATATCATTTCGCGGTTACAAAGCGATCCCGCGTATATGGAGTACATCGCCCGTCAGGAGCTGGGAATGGTCCGCTCCGACGAGCTTATTTTTAATTTCAAAGGCAATCCGGATCATAAGAAATAATGACAGCCCCAGCTTCGCCGCTCTACACGGCCAGCATGGCCAAGCTATTTGCCGAACAAGGGTATCTGCGCAAGGCCGCCTGGATCTACCGTCACCTTCTGGCCCAAGATCCCCAGCGGGCTGAACTGCGCGAAGCCCTGGCCCAAGTGGAGCGTCAAATTGAAACCCAGCCGGCACCCACGCGGAAAGAGACGGAGCTAATACTGCGCGAATGGAAGGATTTGATGAAACGCCAGCGAGACCGCGAGCGAAATTGAGTCTCAGATTAAAGGAGAAATGGATGAAAAAGAAAAATGCAAATTTTTATACCATGACCGTGTGCGTCATGGTTGTAATGGCCATTGCGGTTTCGGGATGCACTACTTTGGGCGCCAAAGAACCAGCGGGCGCCTCATCCTCCTCCTCGTCCGCGGCCGCAAAGAACGCTTCCGCCCCAGCTGCGCCGCAGGCTGTGACCAAGGAGATCTCCCCAATCTACTACGATTTCGGTGATGTCATGCTGCCTCGGGAGCTGACCTTGGAGAAGAAAGAGACCTTTGTGATGAAAACGGCCGGCATGACCTCGGGCGTCATGGTTCTAAAGGGAGTCATAGACACCAAGTCTTTGGTCACTTTTTTTGAAAGCAAAATGCCCGTGGACGGCTGGCACAAAATGGGCTCTCTATCATCCGCGCGCTCCATCATGCTGTTTGAGAAAACCAATCGCTGGTGCGTGATCGGCATCAGCGAAGGCAGCTTTACCAATAAGGTTGAAATCTGGGTGGCTCCCATGGAGAATGAAGGCGCTGTGGGGCGCCCGCGTTGATCCTTTTTTGTTGATCCGCGTCATCAGTGTAATCCGTGGTAAAAATAGACCACGGATTACACTGATGACACGGATGGCAGCATCGTGAACGAATGGGCGGGATCGCAAATAAGAGGAAATTCAGAAGACAATGGTGGATACCATCAAAGGCAAAAATATCGTTCTGGGGGTTTGCGGCGGCATTGCCGCGTATAAAAGCGTGGAGCTGCTGCGTCTGCTCGTCAAACGGGAAGCCCGGGTGCGTGTCATTATGACCGCCAATGCCGAATACTTTGTCGGCCCCATGACCTTTGAAGCCCTGAGCCAACAGCGGGTTTGCCGCACCTTGTTTGAAACCAGCGATGAAGCCGCAGTGCAGCATATTCATTGGGCCCAGCAAGCCCAGGGCGTGGTGATCGCGCCGGCCACGGCCAATATCATCGGCAAGTTGGCCAATGGCATCGCTGATGATGCCCTGAGCACCTTCATGCTGGCCATCACTTGTCCCGTTTTGATCTGCCCGGCCATGAACAGCAACATGTTCGCCAGCAAACCAGTGCAACGCAACCTTAAAACGCTGAAGGAATTCGGCTATACGGTGCTCGATCCCGATGCCGGGGAATTGGCGTGCGGAACCACCGGACCGGGACGCCTGCCCGACCCTCCGGTCATCATGGTAGCTATTTCAGCTCTATTGGCGCCCAAAGATTTCCATGGCCGCAATGTGTTGATCACCGCTGGCCCCACCCGCGAGGCCATCGATCCGGTGCGGTTTATCTCCAATCCATCCACCGGTAAAATGGGCTATGCCATTGCCAGGGCCGCGGCTATGCGGGGGGCGGCCGTGACCTTGATTTCCGGCCCAACCTCTTTGACGCCACCCTTGAACGTCAAAACCATTCAGGTAACCAGCGCTGCTGAAATGGCCGCGGCGGTATTGGCTGAGGTGGACCAGCAGGATGTGATCATCAAGACCGCGGCCGTGGCCGATTTTAGGCCAGTGAAGGCGGCTAATCTAAAAATCAAGAAAGATCAGGCTCAGCTCTCCATTGCTCTGGAACGTACCCAGGACATTTTAAAAACCGTGGGGCAGCGGAAGAAAAAGCAGATCGTGGTCGGTTTTGCGGCTGAGACGCATGAGTTAGACAGTTTTGCCTCCCAAAAACTTACGGCCAAAAATTTAGATATGATTGTCGGCAATTTGATTGGCAGCACCGAGGCCGGATTCGGCGCCGATACCAACCGGGCCACTTTCTATTTCAAAGACGGCACACGCGAGCCGGTGGATCTGATGTCCAAGGAAGATTTGGCTCATCTGCTGTTGGATCGGATTGCTTCTTTGGGTAAGCGAATAACCACCAAGGGGCGCCGTAAATAAATTAATGGACCAACCTTTTACCCCAAATGATATCTTGTCTGCCTTGCGCCAAAGCCTAAATCAGATGGCTCAATGGGGCTGCAAGGGGTTCGCGTGCTCGGCCGCAGCGCTGGCAACGCTGGAACGTTGGGGGCAAGCGCCAAGCCATAAACCTGAAGGCAGCTCGCGTGCCACAGTTGGGGGCGGCACCGGTTCAGCCGCCGCCCTGGAAACGCTCGATGCCATACGGAATGACCTCGGCGAATGCCGCCGGTGCGGCCTGCACCAACATCGGACCCAGATCGTTTTCGGCGAGGGCAACCCCAAGGCCCAGATCATTTTTATCGGCCATGGACCTGGCGTTGAGGAGGATCACAGCGGGCGGCCCTTCGTGGATGGGGCCGGTCAACTGCTCGATCGAATCATCGAAGCCATGAAATTGCGCCGTGATCAGGTCTATCTGTGCAATATCGTCAAATGCTGCCCGAAGTCCGAACTATCGCCCCAGGCCGAAGAAATTAAGGCCTGTCGCGGATTTCTGACCCGCCAGATCGTGGCGATACAGCCCAAGGTAATATGCACCCTGGGTACGTGCGCCACTCAGACATTGTTGGATACCACCGAACCACTTGCTGAATTGCACGGCCGATTTCACGATCAGGACGGCATCAAGATAATGCCCACCTTTCATCCCGCCGATCTCTTGCGGCAGCCCGAACTCAAAAGAGCGGTCTGGGAAGATATGAAAAAGGTCATGGCGTTCTTGCGTATCTCGCTGTAGTATAATTGAGTTACTTTCCTGGCAATGATTTCGAGACGCTAACGGCCTGTTGTGGTTTGTGCCGCAGATGCTGCTAATTGACCCATTTCCATTGGAGGAGTAGATGCCATGCGTCGGATGGCCCTCTGGCTTTTATCTTTGATTATGCTTTTTCCCATGGTGGCTCAGGCTGCCAAGAAAGATGTTGGCGCAAAGGAAACTCCTGAGCTTCAGGCCAAGGAAGAGGGCAAGCCGATCATGATTATCACCGCGGCCGACACCATCGGCACCGGCTTGGCGGAGTTTCTTTCCGATAACTTGCAAGAAGCATCCCAGCGTCGGGCCGCCGCCGTGATCATCAAGTTGGATACACCGGGGGGCGCGGTGGAATCGATGCGCAAAATCGTTCAGGCCATCTATGCCTGCGAGGTGCCGGTGGTGGTTTATGTGGCTCCCAGTGGAGCGCGGGCCGCTTCGGCCGGCGTGATGATCACCATGGCGGCCGATATCGCGGCCATGGCGCCGGAAACCAATATCGGCGCCGCTCATCCCGTGAGCATGGGGTGTGACAAGGAGCCCGACAAAGTAATGAATGAGAAGATCACCAACGACATGGTGGCCTTTGCCAAGGGGGTGGCCAAACGCCGGGGACGCAATGAAGCCTGGATTGAAAAAGCGGTGCGCGAAAGCGTTTCGATTACAGCCAACGAAGCTGTGGAACTGAAAGTGGTCGATCTGATCGCCAAGGATATGGATGATCTGATCAACCAGATCGATGGCCGCGAAGTGCCGGGAAAGGGCAAGCTGGCCCTCAAGGGGCGGCCCAGGATCGAAATCGAACCCAGCCTGCGGATCAAGATTCTCAAATTGATCAGCGACCCCAATATCGCCTACATTCTGATGATGATCGGTTTAGCCGGTCTCTATTTTGAACTCTCACAGCCGGGGGCGGTCCTGCCGGGCGTGATCGGCGCCATTTCCTTGATTCTGGCATTTTTCGCCTTCCAAACCTTGCCGGTGAACGTGGCCGGCATTTTGCTGATTCTGCTCTCGGTCATCTTCTTCATATTGGAGATTAAGGTCGCCAGTTACGGCATGCTGAGCGTGGCCGGCGTATTGAGCCTTGTGCTGGGCTCCATGATGCTCTTCAAGGGGGCTGGCTCTGAATTTCAGATTGCCTGGCGCGTATTGATTCCCACCGTCGTACTGGTAAGCGGTTTTTTTATCGGCATGGTGGCCTTGGTGGTCCGCGCCCATGTGCGCCGCCCGCATACCGGCGCTGACGGATTGGTGGGCGAGATCGGCCTGGTCAAGGTCTGCCAGGGGTTGGAAGGCAAAGTATTGGTCCACGGCGAATTATGGCAGGCCCGATTTAAAGAGTCAGTCGCGGTGGGCACTAAGGTGAGGATTGAGGCCGTGGATGGGCTGGTGGTTGTGGTTAAGCAGGTGAATGGTTGATCGGCTGATTGGGTGGGGGATCTCCGGTATTCAGAAATCAGAAGTCAGAATTCATCATCAACCACACATATATTAGCCATCCACGATTCACCCAATCAACGAATCAACGAATAAACCATTCAACGAATAAACCAATCAACGAATCAACCAACAACAAGGGGGTCCAAATGTTCGCAGCACCGATGGTTTTTGTCATCGTCCTGGTCCTTTTCTTCTTCTGGTCGGCCATCAAGATTCTCAATGAATATGAGCGTGGTGTCATCTTCCGATTGGGCCGCGTCATTGACGCCAAGGGGCCTGGCTTGATTCTGCTGATTCCGGTGATCGATCGCATGGTGAAGGTCAGCATGCGGCTGGTGGCCATGGATGTAGACCCCCAGGATGTGATCACCCGGGACAATGTATCGGTCAAAGTCAACGCGGTGATCTATTTCCGGGTCATCAATCCGGTCAAAGCCATTGTCGAAGTAGAGAACTATGGCTACGCCATGTCCCAGCTGGCTCAGACCACGCTGCGTAGCGTATGCGGCCAGGCCGACCTGGATGAACTGCTCTCCGACCGTGAAAAAATCAACACCCAGCTCCAGGAGATTCTCGATACGCACACGGACCCCTGGGGGATCAAGGTGTCTACGGTGGAGTTGAAACATATCGATTTGCCGGCCGAGATGCAGCGCGCCATGGCCAAACAGGCTGAAGCCGAGCGCGAACGACGGGCCAAGGTAATCAATGCCGAAGGTGAATTCCAAGCCGCCAACCGGCTGGCCGAAGCCGCGGAGATCATCTCCAAGGACCCCACCGCCTTGCAGTTGCGCTATTTGCAGACCATGCGGGAGATGGCTTCCGAGCACAACACCACCACTATCTTCCCGCTGCCCATTGACCTGTTCAGGGCTTTTATAGAGAAGAAGGGATAGGGTGATGGCGAAGGCATAAGGCGGAAGGGCGTGAGCGGACACTACATGCCCCCCCATTGTTGACATTTCAGAAACAAGTGGGGTAATTAAGCCTTTTTTAAATCAGGGATATTGGCCCCGGATGGTACAGGGGGCCAACTCCTTGGCGGTTAAAATGAGAGCCATAAACGCAATATGGCACCGCGGCGGGAGTTCAGGCGGAGGCTCAAATGGCCTCCGCTGCTAATTTAGATCGACTGGTGAGAAAGGAGAGGCATTAAAGATGGCCAAAGACAAAGAAGCAAAAGAAAAACCCCTGGATAAAATGACGGTCAAAGAATTGCGCGAAATCGCCAAGGGGATTGAGGGCGTAGTTGGCGTGCACGGCATGAATAAGTCGGAGTTGCTGGTGGTCATCAAGCAAGCCCGGGGCATTAAGGAAGCGCCCAAGGCCAAAACCCCTGCTTCAGTCAAAGAGATCAAAGCGAAGATCAAATCCCTTAAAGCCAAACGCCGGGATGCCTTGACGGCCAAGGATAAGAAGATCGCCTCCCGCACCCGCCGTCAAATTTCACGCTTGAAGAAGAAGACCCGCAAAGCGGCCTAAGCGGTGCCCGTATCGCCGACCGGGATGGCAGCAGGAGTAGATTGGGGGTACAGTGATGAGCACCGATACCCTGATGGCGTGCATCGAGCAATTTATTCAGAGTCTGGCGGCCGAAAAGGGTTATTCGGCCCACACCTTGCGGGCCTACCGTAACGATTTGGAAGAGTTCGCGGCTTTTGTGGCCGGCGACCCCGATGGTGTAGACGGCGCATCCGAGCGGCTTAAAGCGGTGCGGGTCAGTCAAGTGGATGCCATGCGGATTCGCGGTTTTTTGGGCTATCTGCATGGCCGCAACCGCAAGACCACCATCGCTCGTAAGCTGGCGGCCGTGCGCTCTTTTTTTCGTTACCTTCAAAAGCTGCGGTGCATCGAAACCAACCCGGCCGAAGCGGTTCGTACTCCCAAGCACGGCAAACCCATGCCCGTCTATCTGTCAGTGGACGACATGTTCCGGCTCTTGGACCACATTGAGCCCGAGGGTATTCTGGGGTGGCGCAACCGGGCCATGTTGGAAACCCTTTATTCGGGTGGTGTTCGCGTCTCCGAGTTGGCGGGGCTCAATGTGGAAAATGTTGATGCCCAAAATGGGTTGATCCGTGTCCTGGGTAAAGGCAGTAAAGAACGCATTGTGCCCATCGGACAAAAGGCTCTGGTCGCCATTCAGACGTATCGGGAAGTACTCGCCACGGAAATAGGCAGTACATTGCCGGGCGATGGTGCTTTATTTCTCAACAAGAATTTCGGCCGGTTGACTACGCGTTCCATTGCCAGGGTCGTGGATAAGTTTGCCCGGGCCTGCGGATTGACCGTGCCCATATCGCCCCATGCCATGCGGCACTCCTTTGCCACCCATCTGTTGGATGCGGGCGCGGACTTGCGGGCGGTGCAGGAATTGTTGGGGCATAGCAGTCTTTCTACTACCCAACGCTACACCCACGTAAGCATCGACCGTTTGATGGCCGCTTACGATAAGGCCCATCCGCGACGGTGAAATGGTGAAGGCATTGGGGAGGTTGTCTTATGAGCAGCGGCAATAATTACGCCTTGCACGGCACCACTATCCTGGCCTTACGGCACAAGGGCAAAGTGGTGTTGGCGGGTGACGGCCAGGTGACCCTGAACAATACGGTGATCAAGCACCAGGCCCGCAAAGTGCGCCGGATTTACAATGATACGATTTTGGTCGGATTTGCCGGGGCCACGGCCGATGCCATGAACCTGTCCGAACGCCTGCAGGCCAAACTGGAGCGTTACAATGGCAACCTGACCCGGGCAGCTGTGGAGCTGGCCAGGGATTGGCGAACCGACAAGATCCTGCGCCAGTTGGAAGCCTTGATGATCGCCGCCGATCTTCAGAAGCTCTTTTTGATCTCCGGCACCGGCGATGTGATCGAACCCGATGAAGGCATCATCGGCATCGGCTCGGGCGGCGCGGCGGTCCAAGCCGCGGCCACGGCACTGGTGCGCCACAGCAATCTGAGCCCGCGTCAGGTGGCTGAGGAAGCCATGAAGATTGCTGCCGCGCTATGCGTGTATACCAATGACCATGTGACCATCGAAGAGTTGACCTACGATGCAGGATTTGAAACCGTCTGAAATTGTCGCCGAACTGGATCGGTACATCATCGGCCAGCATAAGGCCAAGCGTTCCGTGGCCATTGCGCTGCGCAACCGCTGGCGGCGGCAACAGGTGCAAGATGATCTGCGGGACGAGATATCGCCCAAGAATATAATTCTGATCGGGCCCACAGGCGTGGGAAAAACAGAAATCGCGCGGCGGCTCTCTTTGTTGACCGATTCGCCCTTTTACAAGGTGGAGGCCTCCAAGTTCACGGAGGTGGGCTATGTGGGCCGGGATGTGGAGTCCATGGTGCGGGACCTGGTGGAGTTGACCGTCAACCATGTGCGCCAGGGCGAGCAAGAAGCGGTTCAGGAAAAGGCCCACAGTATTGCCGAAGAGCGCTTGCTCGATTTATTGCTGCCCAAGGCCGGTGGTTCTGAGCCTGCCGAGCGTCCAACCAGCACGGAGCCGGCCCTGGAAGTGATGACGGCCGCCAGCGAAGAGCACTCCTCCACCCGTGAGAAGCTGCGCCGCATGCTGCGCAAAGGCAAACTGGACAATCGGTACGTGGACCTGGATCTGCCCGACCGCTCCATGCCGATGGTGGAAATCTTCTCCAACGTGGGCATGGAAGAGATGGGCATCAATTTCAAGGATATGCTGGGCAGCCTGATGCCCAAGAATCTCAAGCGCCGCAAGATCAAAGTGCCCGAAGCCCTGGAGATTCTTACCCAGGAAGAGATTCAGAATCTCATCGATATGGATAAAGTGGTGCGCACAGCCGTTGCCAAAGTGGAGCAGTCGGGCATTATCTTCCTGGATGAGATTGATAAGATCGTGGCCAAGGGCCAGAGCCAGGGCCCGGATGTGTCCCGGGAAGGGGTGCAACGCGATTTACTTCCCATTGTGGAGGGCAGCACGGTCAATACCAAATATGGACCGGTGCGCACGGATCATATTCTTTTTATCGCTTCGGGGGCGTTTCATGCCATCAAACCTTCGGACCTGATTCCGGAGCTGCAGGGGCGCTTCCCCATTCGGGTGGAACTCGATGCCCTGGGAAGCGAAGAGTTCGCGCGGATACTGCGCGAGCCGCGCAACGCCCTGGTGCTGCAATATATCGCTTTGCTGCGCACCGAAGGCGTGGAGCTGACTTTCACCGACGATGCCATCGAAAGAATTGCGGCCATGGCGCAAGAAGTCAACGAGCGCACCGAAAATATCGGCGCGCGCCGTTTGCACACTTTAATGGAGTGCTTGCTGGAAGATGTGCTGTTTGACGCACCAAGGCAGGATTTAACTCGTGTAGAAGTGGATGCCGCTTATGTGGAGAGAAAACTGGAAGCAATTAAGAAAGACGAAGATTTAAGTCGGTTTATATTATGAAGAACACAGGAAAAAGAGAAATGGAAGAAAGCATTCCCACAACCAGTGTGGCCGATATTCTGATAGAAGCCCTGCCTTATATCCGTAATTTCGCCGGCATGACTATAGTGGTGAAGTATGGCGGCCATGCTATGGTAGACGAACAGCTCAAGGAAGATTTTGCTCGCGACATCAGTCTGCTCAAGTTCATCGGCATGCACCCGGTAGTGGTGCACGGCGGCGGCCCGCAAATCAATTCGGTTTTAGACCAAATGGGGATTCGGCCCAAATTCGTGCGCGGCATGCGCATGACCGACGGCCCCACCATGGACGTAGTAGAGATGGTTTTGGGCGGCAAGATCAATAAATCCATCGTAGCCCAGATCAATCAGCAAGGGGTGCGCGCCGTGGGCTTGAGCGGCAAGGACGGCGGCTTGATTCAAGCATCCAAAATGCAGATCGTGTTGCAGGAGGACGCCACCAAGCCACCCGAGATCATCGATCCGGGTATGGTGGGCGAAGTGACCCGCGTTAATCCGGCCATCATTCATACCCTGACCAAGGATGGCTTCATTCCCATCATCGCGCCCGTGGGCGTGGGCGAGTCCGGCGAGACCTACAATATCAACGCTGACCTGGTGGCCAGTCATGTGGCCATGGCTCTGAACGCCGGTCGCTTGATACTGATGACCGATGTGGACGGCGTGCTGGATGAACAGGGCCGCCTGATCTCCTCCATCGATGCCGAAACCGCCAAGGAGATGATCGACACCGGCAAAATCACCGGGGGCATGATTCCCAAGATCGAATATGCCCTGGAAGCCATCAAGGGCGGTGTCAAGAAAGTGCCCATCATCAACGGCAAAAAGCGTCATGCTATTTTGTTGGAGTTATTCACGGATGAGGGCATTGGAACGGAAGTAACGTTGAGGTAACAGTATTTGGTTTGTTCGTTGATTCGTGAAACCCTGGAAAAGCAGTCTGGCATTCGAATCAACCAATCAACCAATCAACGAATAAACGAGGACCCTATGGATATCAAAATAACCGCCGACCAGCACATCGCCAACACCTATGCGCGATTTCCCCTGGCCCTGGTCAAGGGGCAGGGGTGCACGGTCTGGGATGATCAGGGCAAGTCGTATGTGGATTTTGTGGCCGGCATCGCCGTATGCAATCTGGGCCATGCCCATCCGGCCCTGGTGGAGACCATCAGCGCCCAGGCCAAAACGCTTTGGCATGTCTCCAATTTGTACTACACCCAACCCCAGACCGAGCTGGCCGCCTGGCTGACGGAACATTCATTTGCTGATCGGGTCTTTTTCGGCAACAGTGGCGCCGAAGCCAACGAGGCGGCTATCAAACTGGCGCGCAAGTACTTCAAGGACAACGGTACGCCGGAGCGTTTTCGCATCGTGAGCATGAAGCAATCCTTTCACGGCCGTACCATGGCCACACTGTCGGCTACCGGCCAGGAAAAGGTGCGCAAGGGCTATGATCCCATTCTGGAAGGATTCGATTTCGTGCCCTTTAACGATATCGAAGATTTGAGTTGCGCCATCGGGCCGGCCACCTGCGCCGTAATGCTGGAACCGGTCCAAGGCGAGGGCGGCATCGTGGTGCCCGGCAAGGAGTATCTGGCCCAGGTGCGGCGTCTGTGTGATGAAGCCGGCTGCCTGCTGATCTTCGATGAGGTCCAGACCGGTATCGGCCGTACCGGCAAACTCTTTGCCTACGAGCATTTCGGGATTGCTCCCGATATCCTCACATCGGCCAAGGCCTTGGGCAACGGGCTTCCCATCGGCGCCATGCTGGCCACCCAGAAAGTGGCGGCAAGCTTTGTGCCCGGCGCCCATGCCAGTACTTTTGGCGGCACCCCCTTGGTCACGGCCGTGGCCCTCAAGACACTTAAAATTCTTACCGAAGAAGGTATCTTGGATCAGGTGGAGGAAAAGGGGAGTTATTTGCGGCAACAGTTGGAGAAATTGAAGAGCAAACATCCCATCATTCAAGAGGTGCGGGGCTTAGGCCTGCTGGTGGGGGCGCGGCTCAATACCGCCGGTGCGCCCATTGTCAAGGAGTGCATGGCACGCGGATACCTGATCAACTGTGTGCAGGACAATATTCTGCGTTTCATACCGCCATTGATTATCAGCAAGGAAGAGATTGATGGGATGATTCAGTGTTTGGATGAAGTAATTAAAAAGGAGCAAAGCAGTGACCGATAAAATCAAAAAAGTAGTATTAGCCTATTCCGGCGGTCTGGACACTTCGGTTATCCTGAAGTGGCTTATTGAGACCTATAAATGCGAGGTGGTGACTTTTTCCGCGGATTTGGGACAACCGGATCCCATGGCCTATGTGGAGCAAAACGCCCTGCGCACCGGCGCCAAGAAAGCCTACGTGGAAGATCTGAAGGAAGAATTTGTGCGCGATTATGTCTTTCCCATGTTCCGCGCCAACACCATTTATGAGGGTGAATATCTCTTGGGGACCTCCATTGCCCGGCCCCTGATCGCCAAGCGCCAGATGGAGATCGCCAAGATCGAAGGCGCCGATGCGGTCAGCCACGGCGCCACGGGCAAGGGCAATGATCAAGTGCGTTTTGAGCTGACTTACTTTTCCATGGACCCCCAAATCAAGATCGTCGCTCCCTGGCGGGAGTGGGATTTGACTTCTCGGACTGCGCTGATGGAGTTCGCCAAAAAACATGGCATCCGCGTGCCGACGACGCCTTCCAAACCGTACAGCATGGATGGCAATTTGCTTCACATCAGTTATGAGGGAGGCATTTTGGAAGATCCCTGGGCCGCGCCACCCGACGATATCTTCCAATTGACGGTTTCACCCCAGCAAGCGCCTGATGCTCCGGAAATCGTGGAAATTACCTTCACCCAAGGCAATCCCACGGCCGTTAACGGCAAGGAACTCAGTCCGGCCAAGATGCTGGCCGAGTTGAACCGGCTGGGTGGCAAGCATGGCATCGGCCGGGTGGATCTGGTGGAAAATCGCTTCGTGGGCATGAAATCCCGCGGAGTCTATGAAACCCCCGGTGGCACCATTCTGCGCAAAGCCCATATGGCCATGGAATCGATCACACTGGACCGCGAAGTACATCATCTGCGCGACAGCCTGATTCCCAAGTTCGCATCGCTAATCTACAACGGCTTCTGGTTTTCGCCCGAAAGACGCTTGCTGCAGAACATGATCGACGATACCCAGCGCAATGTCTCCGGCGTAGTTCGGGTCAAACTCTACAAAGGCAGCGTGACGGTGACAGGCCGCAAATCAGAACACTCACTTTACAGCGAGGCCCATGCGACTTTCGAAGGCGATGCGGTATATCGGCAGAAAGATGCGGAAGGATTCATCCGCTTGAATGCATTGCGGCTGAGGATTCAGAAGCTGATGAATCGTTAATTCGTTGATTGGTAGATTGGTTGATTCGTCGGGTCGCGGCTCTCTTGCTCCAACCATCAAACGACTCAGCGATACAATAGGGAAAAACACATGAGTGACAAACCATGGGACGGCCGGTTTTCCGAGCGCACCGACACCAGCGTGGAAGAATTTACTTCTTCCATTGATGTGGACAAACGGCTCTACCCTTACGATATCGAGGGCAGCGTGGCCCACTGCCGCATGCTGGCCAAGGTTGGAGTACTTACTGACGAAGAGGCCACGGCCCTATCCGAAGGGTTATGGCGCATCAAACGGGAGCTGGACCAGGGCAACTTTATCTTTGACGACAGCCTGGAAGATATTCATATGCACATCGAGGCCCGCTTGCTGCAGGAAGTGGGCAAGGTCGCTCAGAAGCTGCACACCGCTCGCAGCCGCAATGATCAGGTGGCATTGGATGTACGCATGTTTCTGCGGGATGTCACCCGGCAGGTGATCGTGCAGCTGCAGGACTTGCGGCGGGAATTCATCCAGTTGGCCGAGCAGCATGTCGATACCATCATGCCCGGATACACCCACTTGCAACGGGCCCAGCCCGTGCTGCTGGCCCATCACTGGATGGCTTATTACGAGATGTTCAGCCGTGACAGCGAGCGTTTTATCGATAGCCTCAAGCGCACCAATGTCATGCCCCTGGGCGCCGCGGCTCTGGCCGGCACCACCTATCCCATTGATCGCAAATATACCGCGGAACTGCTGGGGTTTCCAGTGGTCACGGCCAACAGCATGGATACCGTGGCAGACCGCGATTTTATTCTGGAGTTTCTCTCGGCCGCCAGTATCTGCATGGTGCACTTCAGCCGGATGTCCGAAGAGTTGGTACTGTGGTCATCATCCGAATTTCGCTTCATCGAACTGGCGGATGCTTTCTCCACCGGCAGCAGCATTATGCCCCAGAAGAAGAATCCGGATATCCCCGAACTGATCCGCGGCAAAACCGGCCGGGTCTTTGGCGACCTCTTCGCCTTGTTGACATTGATGAAGGGCCTGCCTCTGACCTACAACCGCGACATGCAGGAAGACAAAGCTTCTTTGTTTGATGCCGTTGACACCTTGCAAAGTTGCCTGGATATCACCGTCAAAATGCTGCCCACCATCAAAGTTAACATCGATGTCCTGCGCAATGCCGCCTCCACTGGATTCTTGAATGCCACGGACATGGCCGATTACCTGGTGGCCCAGGGCGTGGCTTTCCGCAGCGCCCACGCCATCGTGGGCCAGGCTGTGGCGTATGCGCTGGCCAATGGCAAGGAACTGCATGAGTTGTCCATCAAGGAATTGAAGAATTTCGCCAAACAGATTGAAGAAGATATATTTGATCACCTCACCTTGGAGCACATGATCGCTCGGCGGCAATCGGCCGGTGGAACGTCCACGGACAATGTGCGCGCCGCAATTGAGACCGCCCGGAAGCAATTGGATCTGGAGAGCCGCTCTGATCAAAACCAGCAGGGGAGCCATGAAGCTGCCAAGTCGTAAACGCTGTTCAGGTGGTTTCGAGATCGCCATTGCCGCGTGGATTATAACCGCTATCACCATGGGCTGTGGAATCAAAGCCGCCCCCGTCCCTCCCAACCGGTCCTCTTTAACCACGGTAACCGCGCTCAAGGGCCGCTTGGAAGACAATCGGGTCACGCTGACGTGGCCCAATAGCGGTGGCAATGCTTCCTATCTGGTACTGCGGGCCACCAGCGACCCGGCTAAGCCGTGCCCCGGCTGCCCTCTGGTGTTCCAGACCATCGGCACCGCAAAAATCGATCCGGCAACCGAGAGCGTCACCTACAGCGAATTGGTGGCGTCCGGTTTCGTCTACACCTACAAAGTACAGCCCGTAGGCTCGGCCGGTGATCGGGGGAGCGATTCCAATATGGTGGTAATCGATCGCTCTGCGCAGTAATAGTATAGCATCATTTAGTCTGCTTCAGGTGTCCCATGCATCACTTCCATTACATACAAAACCGCCTTCACTGCGAAGCCGTTCCGGTGGCCGATATCGCCCTTGATGTGGGTACGCCCCTCTACCTGTATAGCCACGCCACTTTGGAGCGTCATTTCAAAGCATTTCAGAATGCCTTCGCGGCCGTCAAACCATTGGTGTGCTATTCGGCCAAAGCCAACAGCAGTCAAGCAATTTTGACGCTGTTCCGGCAGTGGGGGGGCGGGCTGGATATCGTCTCAGGCGGGGAATTGTTCCGCGGGCTGAAAGCCGGCTTTATTTCGCAAAAGGTCGTCTACTCTGGCGTGGGCAAGCGCGCGGATGAGATTGACGCCGCCATCAGCCATGGAATTCTGGCATTTAATATTGAATCCATGGAAGAATTAAATTTGATCAATGCGCGCGCTGGAGAACTCAAGCGCCGGGCGCGGGCAGCCATTCGCGTCAATCCCGATGTAGACCCCAAAACCCACCCCTATATCTCTACAGGTTTGAAGAAAACCAAATTCGGTATTGATATTGCCACGGCCGTCGAAGGGTATCGCGCCGCCCAGCAAATGGCCAACATTGAAATCGTGGGGGTGGACTGCCATTTGGGCTCGCAGATCACTACCTTGGAGCCATTTGAACAGGCCCTGGCCGGACTTAAACAATTGGTGACGGAGCTGCGCCACATCGGCATTTCACTTCAACACCTCGACGTGGGCGGAGGATTAGGTATCACATACAAGGATGAAACCCCACCGGGGATTGAAGCCTATGCCCGTGCGGTCACTAAAGTTGTGCAAGAGACTGGGCTGCAATTAATCCTGGAACCCGGCCGGGCGATTGTG
Organism: Deltaproteobacteria bacterium; assembly: GCA_021824175.1. GTDB lineage: Bacteria > Desulfobacterota > Desulfobacteria > Desulfobacterales > Desulfosarcinaceae > Desulfatitalea. Next base: position 68,983 of record JAKALP010000011.1, on the reverse strand, counting down.
GGCAATGCGGCCATATTGGTCACAAAAGTGCTTTACCGCAAACAGACGGGCGAGAAGCAATTTGTAATCGTAGATGCCGGCATGAATGATTTGATGCGTCCCGCCCTGTATAAGGCTTACCATGCCATCGAACCGGTCGAAAAGCAATCGCGTGCAACCATTGTGGCCGATGTGGTGGGGCCCATTTGCGAAAGCAGTGATTTTCTCGCTCAAGATCGTAGTATGGTTGATGTGCTGCCGGGTGAGTTATTGGCCGTTATGGGCGCCGGGGCCTACGGCTTTGTGATGTCTTCCAATTATTGTTCACGCATCAGAGCGGCCGAAGTATTGGTCAAAGAAGACCGCTTCGACCTCATTCGCCAGCGGGAGAATTTGGAGGATCTGGTGCGTGGCGAACTGGTGCCGGCATGGGTGCTCAAAGCAGCGAACCACATGGGTCGGCAGTAAAAAGGACTGGCTGGTTCCGCAAAGGTTGAATAGATGACGGATATCCCATTTTACAAAATGAGCGGCAGCGGCAACGATTTTATCATCATCGATAACCGCGCCCAGTCTATCCAAATTGAGGATCTTCCCCACTGGGTGGCCAAGGTGTGCCGCCGGGGAATGAGCGTGGGAGCCGATGGAGTGATCCTGGTGGAACCCTCTGCCCAGGCTGATTTTCGATGGCGCTTTTTCAATTCCGATGGCAGTGTGGCCGAAATGTGCGGCAACGGCGCTCGTTGCGTGGCCCGGTTTGCTGTTCTCAATGGTATCGCGACCGCCCAATTGGCTTTCGAAACTTTGGCCGGAGTTATCTCCGCCCAGGTGCGCGACGATCAGGTGCGCATCAAAATGACGGATCCCACCGAGCTGGTCATGGATGACACGGTGCAACTGGCCGGTTACTTGTTGCCCATCAGCCGGGTCAACACCGGCGTGCCCCATGTGGTCATGGAAGTCAAGGATCTACCCGGAACCAATGTCAAGGCGGTGGGGCACACTATCCGGTATCATCAGCAGTTTGCCCCGGCCGGCACCAACGTCAACTTTATAGCGCCGGTGGAAAAGGATCTCTGGGCCATCCGAACTTACGAGCGCGGTGTGGAAAACGAGACCTTAGCCTGCGGCACCGGTAATGTGGCCGCCGCGCTGGTGCTGGCCACGCGCTATCAAATGCAATCGCCCATCTCCCTGCGCACCCTTAGTGGCTCTCTGTTGCGTATCTTTTTTCGGAAGCAGGGCGAACAGTTTGATCACGTGCATCTGGAGGGTGATGCGCGGGTGATCTATAAGGGGGCAATGGGCTCGGAGGCCTGGAAATATTAGCGGATGAGCAGACACTGGGCCTATATATCCATCGGTTCCAATCTGGGAGACCGGTTACAGAACTGCCTTCAAGGTATCGCGGCTTTGGAAGCCGACCATCTGATTCAATTGGTGGCCCGATCCCCTTTTTACGAAACCGAGCCAGTGGATTTCCTGGATCAGGATTGGTTTCTCAATGGGGCCATCAAGATAGAAACAGTCTTGGCGCCCCTGGAACTTCTGGGTAAGCTGCAACGCGTGCAAGCCGCCGCGGGCCGCACCTCCAAAGGGGTCCGATATGGTCCGCGCGTGTTAGACCTCGATATCATTTTTTATGAAGACCTGGTGATGCGCGTATTGGATTTGACGATCCCTCACGAACGCATGCACAAAAGGCGCTTTGTCCTGCAACCCATTTGTGATATAGACGCCTCTGTTGTACATCCCGTATTGAAAAAAGATGTGCGCCAGTTGTTGGCCCAACTGAACCCAGAGGAACAAAAGATTCGACCATGCTCATTCGGCTCTTGATATATGTGGTTTTGGGGGTGTTGATCTACCGGGCGGTCAGGGCGTGGTTTGGTGGCGGTCAGAGTAAGGTTCAGCCTGGCGGCCAAGCTCCCCCTCCGGCCGATGATGTGATGATCCAGGACCCCCAGTGCGGCGTTTATTTTGCGCGGCGCGACGGCGTGTCCATCAATCAGGGCGGCCAAGAGCTGATCTTTTGCAGTGAGGCTTGCAAAGAGAAGTATTTAGCTCTACACAGGAGCAAAGAATAACTGCTTCACGATTTAATCAAATATCCGACTCAGATCCAATCCACCAGAAGGAGATAAAATATGAAGTTCTTCATTGATACAGCCAATATAGAGGAAATCAAGGAAGCCAATGCCATGGGCATGGTGGACGGCGTGACCACCAACCCCAGTCTGATTGCCAAGGAGGGGCGCGATTTCAAAACCATTATCACTGAAATCTGCGCCATCGTGGACGGGCCCATCAGTGCCGAAGTAATCAGTCTGGATACGGCCGGCATGGTGCGCGAAGCCAGGGAACTGGCCAAAATCCATCAGAATATCGTAATAAAAATTCCGATGACCATCGATGGCCTCAAGGCCGTGCGCCAATTGACCGCCGAAGGCATCAAAACCAACGTGACGTTGATATTTTCGCCTCTGCAGGCCCTGATGGCGGCCAAAGCCGGCGCCACCTATGTAAGCCCCTTTGTGGGCCGCCTGGATGATCTGGCCCAGGAAGGGATGCTGCTGGTGGAACAATTGGTGGAAATGTATGGCAATTATGCCTATGACACCGAAATCATCGTGGCCAGCGTGCGCCACCCGCTGCATGTGTTGGAAGCGGCCATGATGGGCGCCGACATTGCCACCATTCCATTCAATGTGCTCAGCAAATTGGCAGCCCACCCCATGACCGATAAAGGCATCAAGGCCTTCATGGATGACTGGAACAAGGCCAAGAAATAAGCCCTGCGGGGTAGAGGATTCGATCATGCAAGAGCAATTGCAGGCCCATGTCAAAAGGCTACTGGGGGACCCAAACGCCCTTACCTTATTTCGCATTCTGGCGGTTCCGGTAGTGGTCCTCCTGCTGATGATTCCGAACCGGTTCACCTGTTTCTTAGCCGCTCTGTTTTTTAGTTTGGCCGCCATCACCGACTACTTTGACGGTATGTTGGCCCGCCAAAAGGGAATGGTCACCAACTTGGGCAAGGTGATGGACCCGGTGGCGGACAAACTGCTGGTGTCGTGCACCTTCATTATGCTGGCGGCCTTGAACTGGGCGCCGGCTTGGATCGTGTGCATTATCATCGGGCGCGAAATTGCGGTCACGGGCTTGCGCAATCTCATCGCCCAGGAGCGGGAGGATTTGTCGGCCTCCAATTTGGGCAAATTCAAAACCGCTTTTCAGATTACCGCGGCCATTCCGTTGCTGCTGCATTACTCTTTCTTGGGATTGAATATGCATGCCATCGGAATGTTCTTCTTGTGGCTGGCGTTGATCTTTACTTTGTGGTCCGGAATCGATTACTTTGTGCGCTACCGAAGATTGTTGCAGCCCTAATTTTTTATTGACAACCTCTTCGATAGTCGCTATTTAGCCGTTTCCAACTGAGCGGGAATAACTCAGTGGTAGAGTGCAACCTTGCCAAGGTTGAAGTCGCGGGTTCAAATCCCGTTTCCCGCTCCATTTTTTTTGGCGGCATAGCCAAGTGGTAAGGCAGAGGTCTGCAAAACCTCCATTCTCCGGTTCAAATCCGGATGCCGCCTCCAACCTGATGACAATGACCTGCGCTAAATCCGCAGGTCTTTTTATTCCAGCGGTTAGCATCTCCCTCCCGTCCTTACGATTTTCAAGCCTTGAATTGACATGGCGCGCGTTTTAAGATTTCTTGGGGCTTGCTCCTTTGCGGGTCAGAGCATCATAGGACGAGGCTTTGCCAAGGTTCGCTGTGATATGGTTGAGATGACGCCAAACCCAAAACACCTGATGGGGCAACTCATTGGAAATAGAGGATAACAATGATGCGAGCAGAGATTCTGGCCACTGGGGATGAAATCCGTACCGGTGCTTTGGTGGACAGCAACTCGGCCTATATCGCGGAGCTGCTGGAACAAAGCGGCATTGAGGTCACCCGTCACCATGCGGTTGGGGATGATCTGGTCGCTTTGGTTGCGATATTTCGCGAGATCAGTGCACGGGCCGACGCGGTGGTAGTGACCGGTGGGTTGGGGCCCACTCCGGATGACTTGAGCGCCACCGCCGCGGCCCAGGCCGCGGGCGTTGAGTTGGCGCTGGATCAGCGCGCCTTGGAAGACATCGGCGCTTTTTTCAATCGGCGCGGGCGTTCCATGAGTGAGTCCAATCGCAAACAGGCCTATATCCCCAAGGGGGCCGTTTGCCTTTATAATGCCCATGGCACGGCGCCTGGGTTCGAAATGAAATTGGGGCAATGTACTTTCTTTTTTCTCCCAGGTGTACCTTTTGAAATGAAGGTCATGTTCGAAACACAAGTGCTTCCCCGCTTGCGTACGCTAATAGGCACGGAAAACCAATTCCGCCTAGCCCGCGTGGTTTCAACCTTTGGGTTACCCGAAAGCGTAGTGGGGGAGCGCATGGCTGGCATCGAGACTTGCTTCCCAGATGTTAAAGTAGGCTGGCGCGCCAAATTCCCGGAGATCCAAGTCAAATTATATTTGAATGCCCGGGATCAAGCCCAAGGAAAAAAGATTCTCGGCGATGCCGTTCTATGGGCGGTCCAAAGATTGCAGCCCAACGTGTTTTCAACTCAGGAGCGGACTTTGTCCGCCGAAGTGGGCGAACTGCTCAAGCAACGTGGCGCAACTTTGGCGCTGGCTGAAAGCTGCACCGGCGGCCTTGTGTCCAACTGGATCACCAATACAGCCGGATCATCCGATTACTTTCTCTTCTCGGCGGTGGTATACTCCAATGAAAGTAAAGTCCGCGTGTTGGGTGTATCCGAAGAGACATTGGCCAAACAGGGAGCGGTAGACGAGGAGACCGCCCGCCAAATGGCCCAAGGGGCGCGCCGAGTGGCCGGGGCCACCTATGGTTTGGCCACCACTGGTATTGCCGGGCCAGGAGGAGGTTCGGCCGAGAAACCCGTGGGCACCATCTGCATTGGCTTGGCCACCCCCGAGGGAAGTAAAAGCCTGCGCTTCGCACTTTCTTTTGGTCAGCGCCAAATGAATAAGCAATTGTTCGCCATGATGGCTCTGGATTTCCTGCGGCGCTATTTGACTGAAAAGGTATAAGGCATATGGTAAAAGGCGGAAAGTGGAAGTAAAGATGCCGTCATCATTCATGAATGCAGATGGAGAACAGCGGGTTCGGGTTGGCTGGCTCATCGATGGGCTGGGTGGACCCGCCCAAAAGGATATGGTTCTTGTGATCCGTGCCGACCGTATTGCTTCCATTGAACCGTGGCACCCCGCTCAATCCATGGCCTTGGATTTCTCCAACGCCACCGTGTTGCCGCCGTTAATGGATGCCCATGTGCATCTGGTGTTTTCAGGCAGTGTAGATCCCAATGTCCGTTCAGCCCAATTGGAGCAAAGCTCTGTTCAAGCCCAAGCCGTCATTATAAAACATTTGGAGCAGCACTGGCGCTATGGCGTTGCGGCCGTGCGCGACGGCGGCGACCGCGATGGGGCTGTGTTGCGATGCAAGCAGCATAAATTCTTATCCGCTGTCGCGCCGGTGCATGTGGCCGCAACCTGCTGGGCCTGGCATGTCAAAGGCCGCTACGGCAAAATCGTTGGCCGCGCCCTGCCGGACAATGTCTCGCCCGCGCAGGCATTGAGCTTGCGTCGAGAAGGCATCGATCATGTCAAGCTGATGCAATCGGGTATCAACAGCATTGATCGGTTTGGAGAGCAAAGCCGCCCTCAATTTGGCCGGGAAGAACTTCAAGCACTGGTGGCATGGGCCCATGACCAAATGCTTCCGGTCATGGTGCATGCCAACGGCGAGGCCGCGGTGCGCCTGGCCGTTGAAGCGGGTTGCGATTCCATCGAGCACGGCTATTTTATGGGCCATGATAATTTGAAGCGCATGGCTGATCACGGTACGGTATGGGTCCCCACCGTCATGCCCATGGAGGCTTTTGCCCAGGCGCCCGGCTTGACCGCTGCCCAGCGCGACGTCGCCCACCGCACCCTGGAACATCAGGTGGACCAGATCAGCAAGGCGCATCAGTGGGGCGTTACCATTGCCTTGGGCACGGATGCTGGTGGTTTGGGAGTTGATCACGGCGTTAGCGCCTGGCAGGAACTCAAGCTGTTGATGGCGGCCGGTTTGCCCCTGGAAGTTGCCATACATTGTGCTACGGCCAATGTCGCCAATTTAATGAGGCTGAATCGCAGCGGCGAATTACTTCCCGGCCAGGTGGCTGATTTTATCGTGATCCCCGGCAGTCCAGGGGAAGCACTTCTTGAATTGCCCCAAATTCAAGCCATGTATCTGAAGGGGCAACGGCAAAATGCTTCAACTAATTTATGAATTTCAAACCCAATTGGCGGTGTTTATAGACATTCACCGGGATCAAAGAAAAACGGGTGGTCGGCTGAAATTATATGAATCCTAAAACTCTTCTGGCGGTTGTCCTTTGCTTCGTACTACTGATATTGGCCTGGAACCATGGTAGCGGTTATGCTTGCGAAACCAATTGGTTCAAGGGAGAGGGGGCCGCTTTCGTTGTGGGCGATGACCGGGCCAAGGCCCGCGATACCGCAGTCAAAGCCGCGGGATTGGCGGCCGTCAGCCAATCGTTGGAACAATGGACATTGGATACATTGCTGGCGGGCTTTCATTTGAATGGAGGAGCTTCGAATACCATTCCCTTTGTTAAAATCGAGACTATCGATATTTTGGAAGAAAATATGACCAATGGGAGCAAGGATGGAGAAACCACCAAACAACCTGTGTACACCGTGAAAGCAAAAGCGGCCGTTTGCCAAACCGTGAGCGACCCAGAAGCGAATATGAAGCTTTCACTATCCCTGGACAAGTCTGTGTATGCCGACGGCGAAGAGATGCGGCTTCAGATACGGTCCAGCCATGACTGCCGTATCGCGGTGTACATTATTACGGAAGATTTGGGCGTGGCCCGCTTAATCCCCAGCCGGCTGAAAAACGACAATGCGCTGAGGACCAATGAGATGATTGTCTTCCCCAGCAAAGATGAAATGGCCAAAGGCATTCGGCTGCGGGCCCATGTGGCCGCGGAAGGAAAGTCGACTACCGAGACCATTTTTGCGCTGGCATTATTCCAGGAGCAGATGGAAGCTGGCACCAATATGGACGAAGCCATATTCGGTCTCTATGATGGTCAAACGGCCAGCTTGAAAGATTTAATCGCGCGCGTGGCTGTCATTCCCTTGAAACATCGTAGCGAGTATTTTATTCGTTACGCCATCCGGCCAAAATCATAAAAAGGTGTAAATCTTCAGCTTTCGTACTTCTCCACGATTGCTTGGCGAAATTTCTCCAGCAATCCCAGGCACTCTTCCTTGGAACGGACCTGCCGAATGGCGTTGCGGAACTGACTGGCCTGGGGCAGTCCTTTGGCAAACCAGCCCAGGCGGCTGCGCAGCATAAAGCAGGCCGCTTTTTCCCCCAAATACGCCACCGTGGCATTGATATATTCTTCCATGACTACTAAACGCTCGGGAATGCTGGCTTCGCGGGGTGTCCGGTCCGCCAGCACGTCAATAATTTGAGCAAAGATAAATGGGTTGCCCACGGCCGCACGGCCCACCATCACCGCGTCGCAGCCGGTTTCGGTCAGCATGCGCAGGGCATCGGAGGCGCGGGCGATGTCGCCGTTGCCGATGACCGGGATGCGGACCAGCGTTTTTATCCGGCCGATCAACGTCCAATCGGCGTGGCCGGTAAATGCCTGTTTGGCCGTGCGGGGGTGCACGGCAATGGCGTTCACGCCATTATCCTGGGCGATACGCGCCATTTCCAGGGCCTCATTTCCCGAGGGGTCCCAGCCAGTCCGGATTTTGATGGTCAAAGGAATTTTGATTGCGGCCCGTACCGCGCGGATGACGGCTTCGGCCTGGCGCGGTTCGCGCATGAGCGCCACGCCCGAATTGCATTTCAGAATCTTTTTGACCGCGCACCCACAATTAATATCCACCATCTGCGCGCCGCTGGCTTCGACCTGACGGGCGGCCTCGGCCATCATGGCCGGATCGCTGCCGAAGATCTGGATATTGAGCGGCTTTTCAGCAGGGGTGCTGGCCAACAGTTGCCGCGTCTTGGCCGCGCCATGGGCCAAACCATTGGCGCTGACCATCTCGGAGTAAACCAGAGCGCAACCCGCGGCTTTGGCCAGCAGACGCATGGGCAGGTTGGTGATGCCGGCCAGGGGAGCGAATACCGTGGGATTGCTCAACTCGATGGGGCCGATTTTCATGACAGGTGATCCGCTTGCGGATTGGCGTAGCAAAAGAGGCAATTGTGGTGGCAGGGGTGCAACCGATAATTGCCGATGTCTTTGGATATACGACAGCCACAACCGGCGGCCGCACGTTGGCCGGTATCCCTGGCCAGGGAAATATCCGGCCCGTATAGCTCGGCCAGGCGGTGGTTGGGTATGCAGGCCGCGCCTCGCACCTTGCTCTCCTTGGGCAGTGCCGCCAGCAACTCCTTTTCGCAACACAAGTGCAGTTGAATTCCCAGGATGCCCAGATGATGGGCCAAGCGTTCAATCCGTTCAATTTTTTCCGGCATCGGCGGATCGATCCAGCGCAGATCTGATCCTGCCGCGCGGCGCCGTACTTTGCTGTAAAGGTCCACGAAGCTTGTGATGCAGAGGGTAACTCCCGCTTTGGCCGCGTGTTCGGCAATGACCTCAAAATGCGCCAGATTGTCTTGGGATTGGCCCGTTGCGACTTCGAAGTAGCAGATCGGGTCCAGACGCCACTGCACGGCTGCCGGGCCGAAGGAGTGAGCCAAACGGTGCAACTGTTCCAACCGCGCCGTCAACGGCGGGACCCCTGGTTCCAGGATTGCGTGAGGTGAGTTGATGGTGAAGTTGAAAAAAAGATGGTACCCCATTTGAGTCAAACGTCGGCCGTACGCGCCATCCAGGAAAGGGCCAAAATTCTTGGACCAAAACACGATGGTGTGAATGCCATCCGGCTGCGCCGGTAGACAGGTGATTTGGTGGGTATAGGGGTTCACCATTTCAAAATGGCCCTTTTCGAGCTGAGCCATGAACCAGGGCATATAAAACGCGGGGATATCGGTACGTCGTGAGGCCGATAAGACAATCCTTGGCATTTACTTCTTTTTCAGATCGGTGAGGGAGATCACCTTGCCCTGTTTGGGGCTGTTATTCGGGGATGTTTTGTCTTGGGGTTTGGCCTTGGGCTTGGGGCTTTCCACGCGCTCCAGGCGCATGGGCTTGCCTTCCATGGTGAATGTTTCGCCATTGATGTAGGCATCCCGTAAAATCCAGGTGACGGCCACCAGCGGGATTTGAAGCAGAAGCAAATGGACGTGATACCATCCCTTTTTGATGTCAGGCTCAATATCCTCAATACGGGCAAACGCCTGGGGCTTATCTTCTACATAAATCAATACAATGTCATTGATATCGGCCATGGCTTTAAATTCCTGGGGCTGCGCCAACAACGGGTGCAATGATGGCATAAAGCCCCTTGAATGTAAAGGTGCGGTCGAAGTGAAAATGGCTGTTCGAATAGTTTCCTATCGAAGTTGTTTCGCTGTGTGCTTATGCTGGCTCTTGGGGCTTGGCGTCTTTGGGTGCCTCGGCCAACTGAAGAACCGCTCGCTCGATGACATCCGAAGTCGTGGAATGGGTGCGCCGTTTTTCACGGTTTAGGATGATTTGGGCCTTGAGGCTCAACATGGCCGAGATCTGCTTTTTGCCCTTTTCGCGCTGGCGCAGACGCCATCGTTTTTGGCGCTCTTTGTCAGTGCGGCGACGTTCTTTGAGTGTGGCCATAAGCCGTGGACCTCGCTTGATGAGTTGGATTGGCTTGCGGGTTACCGGTAACGCTATTGAAACTTGTGCGCCAGATTGCTCCGATTGTCAATGCCATAACGTGTAGCGCATGCAACTCATGATCCGAAAAATCCACGCTCTTTCTTTGATGGCACCAGGTGGGATGGCAGACCCTGGCGATTGACCGGTATCGATTTCCAGCATGATCCGACAACAGCGCCGTGAATTCGCCCTTGTGCCAAAAATCATTTATTGTTAATAAGTTACATTGAAGAGGGAATTACCATGGCCGATATGCTGATCAAACTGTATGCGCTGCCGCATCGGCAGATAGAGATCCAACACCTTGGAGCTCTCGACATCATCATCCGCAGGCCCATGGCCTATGAGCAGAATCAAGTCACGCAATGGATTGCAGCCTGCTTCAATCCCATGTGGGCACAGGAGTGCGCCGCAGCCTTTGGACAGCACCCTATCGGTTGTTATGTGGCTGTTCACGAGGGGGGTCTGGCTGGTTTTTGCTGCGTCAACTGTACCTTTAAGAATTTTGTGGGGCCTATTGGTGTGGTCGATCCTTGGCGAGGCCAAGGTGTGGGGCGAGCATTGCTCAGATCAGCCCTGGATGATTTGCGGCACTCGGGATATATGTATGCGATTGTTGGAGACGCGGGTTCTCCTGTATTTTTTGAAAAAGCAGCCGGCGCCGTGGAAATCGCCGGGTCCAAACCCGGACCCTACCCGCCGAGGCTGAAGTAAGCGCGACGGCATGGTATTGCACTTTATTGTGAGCTACCTCAAAATAAGCTTTTGGCCTAAACTCTTTGTTGGAGGCAAATTTTAAATCCTCGAAATACATGAGTATGTCTGCGGTTCGAAATTCGCCTCCAACTCGATTTTGACCCAAAATTTTTATTTGAGGTAGCTTGTCGCCTTGTCTTAAATGCCCATGACGACAAGCTGCTGGCGCAGCTTTTGTAGCGAATTTGAGTTGGAAAAGTAATTATGTCTTTTGAAAGTTTTGTGGCGCAGCGGTTTTTGAAGATCAAGAGCCAGCGCAAATTGGTCCCCCTGATCACGGTACTGGCCACCCTGGGCGTCGCTGTCGGGGTGATGGTTCTGATTGTAGTAATTGCCGTGATGACCGGTTTTCAATCTGAACTGAAACGGCGCATTCTGGGCATCGAAGCGCATATCGTGGTCATGCGGTTCAATGAATGGATCAGTGACTACCAAAAAGATATCAAGTTGATTGAAAAGGTTCCTGGGGTGACTTCGGCCGCGCCCTATGTAAATGCCCAGGGCATGGTGCGTTCACCCGCGGGGTTGTCGGCCATTGTGCTCAAGGGAATTGATCCGCAGCGCAGCACCGTGCAGGTGAATCTTGAGGGTAAGCGCAGTCTTGGGCAACTTCTCACCGATGATTCCAGCGCCCAACAGGAAGCTGGCATTGTCCTGGGCCGAGTTTTGGCTGAAAAGGTCCATGCCAAAGTCGGCGAAGGTTTGATGATCATGGTGGTGGGATCGGAGAGCGCCGATGCCCGAATGGTTCCCAAGATGTGGCGGCTGAAGGTGGTCGGGCTATACGATACGGGCATGCATCAATATGATGGCGTCATGGGGTTTATGAATATCCATCGGCTGCAACAGATGGTGGGGTGCGGCGACTTAGCCACCGGGATCGAAGTAAAAGTCCAAAACGTCGATGATGTGGAGACGGTCAGCGGCGAGATTCTGGGGACCCTGGGGCTTCAATATTGGGCCAGAAATTGGAAGCAGATGCACTACAACCTCTTCTCCATGCTGCGGCTGCAAAAACTCATGATGTATGTGATCCTGACATTGATTATTGTCGTGGCGGCCTTTAACATCGCCAGCGCCCTGATCATCATGATCAAGGAGAAGGTCAAGGACATCGCCATTTTGCGGGTCATGGGCGCCAGCCAACGCAGCATCCGGTCCATTTTTTTGCAAAAAGGCATGGTGATTGGCTTGGTGGGCATTGGTCTGGGGGCGTGTGGCGGGTTCTTTGTCTGTTTGATATTGGCAAAATATCCATTTATCGAGTTGCCGGGAAATGTGTATTTCTTGACCAGCCTGCCGGTGAAAATCACCGTGGTGGATTTGGCGGTGATTTTTCTGGGGACACTGGGTATTTGCATCTTGGCTTCATTTTATCCGGCCTCCAAGGCCGCCAAAATGAAGCCGGTGGATGGCATTCGCTATGGATGATGCTTTCTGAGCATTTAAGTCAATAGGCTAAGGGGCTATGGGAAAATTTTTCAAAATCCTTTGCTATACGGCACTTATGGTGCTGGTGGTGTTCGCGGCCTTAGCCGATCGGGTAAAATTCCCTGGTTGGTTGGAAGGTCTGAACGTGGCCCTCTATTTACGGCTGGTGGCACTTACTGGCTTGATTATTGCAGTATTTACTTCCTGGGGCTTTCGACGCAAAGTAGAGGCTTCCCAAAGGTATCGGCGCTCTCAACAAGTGATAGCCGAAGCGGAAGCCGCGGCCCAGCGCAAACAGGGAGCTTTGGAGCAGCTGCAGGTCAGATTGGAAGCCCAATTTGTCGAGAAGGAAAAAAAGATCCGCGATGAGATGGAAGGGATCAAGGCCGGTTACATTGAGCAGATCAAGGCATTAAAGGAACAGAACCTGAAGCTCAAAGAGACGGTCAGCAATTTGATGCAGGCGGTCAAGCAGAAGCGATAATAGTTTATGATGGGGAAAAGCCGAACATGCCCGGATAACTCGCTTACCGGCAAGGTACTGAATGAAAGGAACTGCTATGATTAAACGGAGTCCGTTTCAATTTCACTACCATTTCCAGTTTGTGAACGGCCCAGTCAAGGATTACAAGATTTCCTTGAATCCGGATACCTTGAGCTTGATCCCAGCGGAGGAGTTGTCTGACACGCCGGAGTGGGTGCGGTTGCAACACAAACAGTGCCGTGAGTGCCCTTTACAGCCGGACCACAACGCCAATTGTCCCATTGCCGTGAATATCATGGAGCTGGTGCAAACCTTCAAGACCGTATTTTCTTATCATGACTGCACCGTGGTTTGTGAAACCGCTGAACGAACCTATCTCAAGAAGACATCGGTGATGGAGGGGTTGTCGGCCATTTTCGGCGTAATCATGGCCACCAGCGACTGCCCGGTGATGGAATTCTTAAAACCCATGGCGCGATTTCATCTGCCCTTCGCCACCATCGAGGAAACCACCGTGCGTACGGCATCCATGTACCTGCTGGCGCAGTACTTCAAGTACAAAGACCAGCCAGGCATGAAGTTTGATTTCAAGACGCTGGAAAATCACTACCGCAAGGTGCAGATGGTCAATGAGGGACTGCTGGCGCGCATCAACAGCGTCAGCAGTGAAGACGCCGATAAGAATGCCATTGTAACATTGCACTCGTTGTCACAGTTTTTATCCATGGAGATCGATTACAGTCTCAGTGGGCTGGAGTATATCTTTGCCGGACGTTTTGCGGATTAAGAGCAGCAGGGTTTGTCCGGACGGCGCGATGCACCTGAACAAGCGCGCCCTCTCGCCCTTGGGGTGAGAAGGTAGGGGTAATGGGGAGATCCATCCTTTCAAATGGCTGCCATTGAAATTGAATACCGTTTTCAAATTGAAGGCGAGCAAAACCATGCCCACAAGGTGATGTTGGACGCCAAGACCTTGCAATCCACGGATGCTCCACCAGATATGCTGCCCGCCTGGGCTGGCCTGGGCGTCAAGCAGTGCCCCAATTGCCCGTTGGATATCGCATCAGTGCCCCATTGCCCGGCCGCGGTGAACATGGTGCGTCTGGTGGAGCATTTTGATCAGCTGCTGTCTTATGACGAAGTGACCGTGGTCGTGGTGACGGCCGAACGGCTCATTTCAACCACCACTACGGTCCAACGGGCGGTGTGTTCATTGATGGGGCTGCTGATGGCCACCAGCGGATGCCCGCTGACAGCCTTCTTCAAGCCCATGGCAAGGTTCCATCTGCCCTTTGCCAGTATGGCGGAGACGATTTGGCGCGCGACCTCCACCTACTTGCTGTCTCAATATTTTATTTGCCGTGAAGGGCATCCGCCCGATTTGATCTTTGAAAGGCTCAGCCAAACCTACGCCCAAATTCAAATCGTCAACCATGCCTTTGCAAAGAGACTGCGCTCGGCCTGCCAGCAGGACTCCATGGTCAATGCCATTATTTTGCTGGATATGTTCGCTAAATCGATGCCCACCGCCATCGAGGAGTCCTTGGAGGAGATTCGGCATCTGTTCGTGCCTTACCTCGGGTGGGCGGATCACGGTGAGAAGAGTTAACAACTAATGGTTTTGCTATATCCAAAAGGGTTTGCAAAGATCGACAGAGAAAGAAGCGGACGTTGATACAATTAATTAAGTCGTTATTAAACAAAATCGGTTTTTTTCAAAAAAGAAGTATTCCACAATCGACTCCTGAGAGTCAGTGCTCCGGCGATCCGCTCGATCGGCCGGCTTCCGAGAAAAGCGAATCCCTCCCGCCGGCTGAACGTGCTGAAGGCAACAACCGCAACCGTCGCCGTCGGCGCGCCACGGATAGAGAAGGGGGCAACCAGATCGCCGCGGCTCAACCCCAAGTCCCATCGTGGGATCCCGCCCTCTTTGACGTGGCGCCGGTTGAGGGCCAGGTTAGATTCCATGATTTCGATCTGCCCATACCGGTCATGCATGCGATTTCTGATTTGGGATTCCAATACTGCACGCCCATTCAAGCCGAAATTCTTCCCAGTACCTTGAAGGGCAAAGATGCCACCGGCCGGGCTCAAACCGGCACCGGCAAGACCGCGGCTTTTTTGATCACGGTCATCACCCACTTGCTCGGCAAACCGCTGGTGGAGAAATCTTCCAAAGGCGAGCCGCGTGTGCTGGTGCTGGCGCCAACCCGCGAATTGGTGCTTCAGATCGCCGAAGAGGCGCGCCTGCTGTCCAAATACACCCAGTTGACTATTGTGAGCGTCTTCGGCGGCATGGACTACGAAAAACAGCGTCGGCTTTTGGCGCAGTCTAAAATTGATATCGTGGTGGCCACGCCCGGACGACTGCTGGATTTCAAACGCCAGGGCGACGTGCGCCTGGGAAACGTGGAGATCCTGATCATCGACGAAGCCGACCGCATGCTCGATATGGGATTTATCCCCGACGTGCGCAAGATCGTATTGGCCACGCCCCACAAGACCAAGCGTCAGACTTTGCTTTTCAGCGCTACCTTGACGCCCGAGGTGACCCGTCTGGCTTCCCAATGGACCACCGATCCCATCACGGTAGAAATTCAGCCCAAGCAGGTGGCGGTGGATACCGTGGAGCAGATCATATATATCGTCACACGCGAAGAGAAGTATATTTTACTCTATAACATCATCACCCGGAGCAACCTTGAGCGTGTGCTGGTATTCTGCAACCGTAAGGATGAAACCCGCAAGCTGGCCGATCTCTTCACCCGTTATCAGATTGATTGCGCCGTGTTGTCCGGTGATGTCCGCCAGCGGGCCCGCATCCGCACGCTGGAAGATTTCAAAGCCGGCAAAATCAGAGTGCTGGTAGCCACCGATGTGGCTGGGCGGGGCATTCATATTGAAGGCATGGCTCATGTCATCAACTACACACTGCCCAGAGATGCCGAAGATTACGTGCACCGTATCGGCCGCACCGGCCGCGCCGGCGCCACTGGAACATCCATCAGCTTCGCCGACGAAGAGGACAGCTTTTATATTCCCAATATCGAAACCTTTATCGGCCGCAAACTCGCCTGTGTGCAGCCCGAAGAGGAGTGGATGACGCCACCGCCGCCACCCCCACCCGCCAAACGTAAACCGCGTGCCACGGAAAGCACCGGCGCCGAAGGCACGGACAAGAAGCGCCGCCCCCACTCGCGTTCAGGCGCACCGCGCACTAAACGCGGCAGCGGCTCGGAGCGGCCAAAGAGCGGACCATCCGAGCGTAAGAGACCGCCGCGCGGCCGGAGCAAGCGGCCGCCCAAGGAGAGCGCAAACCAAGGCCAGAAGAGCGAAGCCTGACGATGTAGGCTTTCATTTTTTTGCTCTACAAATTTGAAATACTTTTTAATCGAAGTAAGATTATTCCCTGAAGTGGTCAAAGCCGCCGGGCAAAGGCAAGATTTTTCCTTCAGCGGATTGCAACACAATCGTGCCAGAATGGCTGGTCACCATTCCTACCGGATAGCAGACCAATTGCTTCTTCTTTAATTCTTCCCAATTCGCGGGCGAAATAGAAAAGAGTATTTCGAAGTCTTCACCGCCGCTAAGGGCCCATTGCAAAGGATCAACTCCCAGCTTGCGGGCCGTGGCTCGCACATCGTCATGGATAGGGATGGCTGCGGCATTAATTTGGGCGCCTACCTGACTTTGCTTGCAGATGTGGCGCACTTCCGAGCCCAGGCCATCGCTGATATCGATCATGGCGTTGGCCAGGGGCGCGATTTGGCTGGATATATCCAGGCGGCAGTTGGGCGTCAAATGCTTTTGAAGAAGATAATCCGACGGTTTCTCGCCGCTGTTGAGCAGGGCCAAGGCAGCCGCGGATGCGCCCAAGGGGCCGGTGACCACCAGCATATCGCCGGGCTGGGCGTCAGCGCGCATGCAAAGTTGGTCGGGGGTGGCCCAGCCAATCAAGGTAATGTTAATGGCGGCCGACGCGCCCTGGGTGGTGTCACCGCCCAGTAAGAGGATATTATGCGTTTGGCACGAATCGCCCATGCCGCGGTAGAGATCTTCGACCCACTCCACTTGAGCATCATGGGGCAGCACGATGGAGACAAACATCCATTGGGGCCGCCCGCCCATGGCGGCAATGTCGCTGACGTTGCATTCAGCGGCCTTGCGCCCGATTTGATATGGGGTTGACCATGCCCGTTTGAAATGCTGATCCTCCACCAGAATATCGGTAGTGACCAGCAAATAGGGCGCAGGCTCCGGCCCAACGCGCAGCACCGCCGCATCATCGCCGATTCCTTTGATTACTTCCGGACCTTGACCGGGTGCAATGGCGGCCAAGCGTTCAATGAGGGCAAATTCTCCTCCGATTTCACTGATCTTCATATGGGTGCCTTCTTTTCTAATTGTACTAGTAAAATGAACGTACAATTCGAGCCAGGGTTTGTAAGCCTTGGTCCAGTCTATGATCATAAGGTAAGCCGCAGCTGATTCGAATACAGTGGCGATACGCATCGCTGTTGGCGCAGATGACGCCTGGAAACACTGCAATCTTGGCCTCCAGCGCCCGGCGGAACAGTTCGAGGCTGTCCACGCCTTCCTTGAGTTGCACCCAGAGGGTCAATCCTCCCTGGGGGGTTGACATGCGCGTACCCTCGGGGAAATAGCGGGCAATGGCCAGGGTCATATCCGCCATCTGGCGCTGCAGCGTGGTGCGCAGCTTGCGTAGATGACGATCAAAATTGCCCTTTTGCATGTATTGGCTCAATACTTCCTGGGTAAGGGTAGGGGAAGAGATAGAGACATAGAGTTTTAACCGTTTGACTTTTTCAATAAAAATTCCCGGCATGCACCAGCCCACGCGTAACCCCGGCGACACGGTCTTTGAAAAGGAACCGCAGTAAAGCACCAACCCCTTGGTGTCAAATGCTTTCAACGGAATCGGGCGTGAGCGGCCGAAGTAGAGTTCAGCGTAGATATCATCTTCGATCACCGGGATCTCTTTGGCGTTGAGCAGTTTCACCAAGGCCCGCTTTTTTTCGTCGCTGGGCAGAAAACCCAGCGGATTTTGGAAATTGGTGTTGAAGATGCAGGCCTTGACGGGATTGCGCGCCAAGGCTTGCTGTAACGCGTCCAAGTCGATCCCCTCTTTTGGATCGGTGGGAATTTCCAATGCCAGCATGCCCAAGTCTTCGATCAATTGCAGATACCAAGGGAAGGTCGGAGACTCCACCACAATAATATCCCCCTTGGCGGCCACAGCCTGCAAGCCCATGGCGACGGCTTCGAAACAACCGTTGGTGGTCAATATATCTTCCGCGCTAACGTCCTTTAATACTTCCATGTGCCGCTGGGCGATCTGACGGCGCAACCCGATATGACCCATGGGGTGTTCATATACTGCCATCAAGGCGGCCAGTTTCTCCATGGCTGTGGTTTTGAGGCTCTGGGCCAGCGCTTTAACGGGCATCAATCCCGGTGCCATGACCGACCCGCCAAGCTGAAGGATGTCTGGATCGCCCATGGCCTCCAGTACGGCGAAAGCCAGGTTGTTGATGGTGACCTTGCTGGGCGTGACGCGCGGGGACCGGGTTTGGGGCGAGGGCAGGATATTTTCAAGCAACGGTTTGACATAATAACCGGATTTGGGACGTGGATCGATCAGTCCCCGTTTTTCAAGCTCGATCAGTGCCTGGTAAACAGTAGATATGCTCAGACGGGTCTTGTGGTGCAGCTCACGGATGGAAGGCAGTCGTTCGCCGGCGCGGAAAGTGCCGTCGCGAATACTGCTTTCGAGCGTTTGCGCCAGGGCCAGATAACGAAATCCTTCGCTGGCGGGTATCGGTTGCAGGGCGACCAATGGTTAGACCTCATCTGTTATGCAAAAAAATTCTAAATTCTGTATCTGTTATTATTTATCAAAGTTGTTAACATCAAGCAATGGATCACACGTGGATCGCTCGTGCAATCCGAACCTGAAACCTGGAATTGAGGGTGACCTATGCACACCGTTTTTGCTGGAAGAACTCGGCAGATGGGCGTTAACGCCATACGCGAAATCTTGAAAGTGGTCTCACAACCCGGCATGGTGTCGCTGGCCGGCGGCATCCCCGCGCCTCAGAGTTTCCCCCTGACCATTGTGCGGCAATTGACCGATAGCGTGCTCACCAAATACGGCGCCGCGGCCTTGCAGTACGATGCCACCGAAGGTTTTGGGCCGTTGCGCCAGGCTCTGGCGGATCACCTCGCCATGCAGGGAATTCAAGCTTCGGCCAGCCATATTTTGATCACCAGCGGCTCCCAGGGCGCGCTGGATGCCCTTGGTCTGGTGCTGATTTCCAAAGGAGATGGAGTGGCGGTGGAGGCCCCGACCTATGTGGGCGCATTGCAGGCCTTTCGGCCCTATGAGCCGCGATGGGTCTGCGTGCCGACAGACGACCAGGGTTTGATCCCCGAGGCGTTGGAAGATCTGCTACGCCGGCAGCCAATCCAGTTTCTCTACCTGGTGCCGACCTTTCAAAATCCAACTGGTCGGACCATCCTCGAGCACCGCCGACGCGCCATCGCGCATTTAATCCAGAAGTATGATGTTCTTCTCGTGGAAGATGATCCTTACAGCGCTTTGCGGTATGACGGCGAGTCAGTCCCGTCGATAAAGAGCATGGCACCAGAGCACGTCATCTATGTCGGCACCCTGTCCAAAGTGTTCGCGCCAGGCTTGCGCATCGGGTATTGCGTGGCGCCCAAGCCGATTCAAGATTGGCTGGTGGTGGCCAAGCAGGGCATCGACCTGCATACCAGTACTTTCAATCAGGCTATGGCCGCGGAGTATATTAGCGGCGGGCACATGGCCGACCATTTGCCCCGAATTCTATCCCTCTATCGCCCCCGGCGGGACGCCATGCTCGATGCCTTGGCCCGCTACATGCCGGCGGAGTGCGGCTGGTCAAAGCCCGAGGGGGGGATGTTTATCTGGCTGCGGGGCCGGATGGGCACTGATATGGAAGAAATTTACTGCCGGGCAGTGAAACGCAAGGTGGCCTTTGTGCCGGGCAAATTCTTCTTCGCCCAACCCGGACACGGACTGGAAACCATGCGTTTGAATTTCACCATGGCGGATGAAGAACATCTTACTATGGCCGTGCGGACCTTGGCGGAAGTATTGTACGCCGATGGCAGTCAGATCGAGGAAGAGCTTACGATGCGTGTCAATGCCCGTGAGTGCGATTACCAGTCCATCCGCAATTCAATCACCTGATTGCCAGGCAGCACGGATGGATGCGGTGTTAAGACAAAGTGTACCGGAATTCTTCCCTCGGGGTTGGCAACATCGGTGCTCACCGCAATCTTTTCAAATCCCGGGGGCTTGCTCCGGGCGCTGAACTGCCTCAGAGCTTCTTCCAGTTGATGTCGCAACTCATCGGGGCCGAGCTGCGCTGGCAGATGATCTTTGCACCATAATATAAACTGGGTAGTCAGGCTGAGCAGCAGTTGAAACGCCAAAGAATTGCCGTTGATGGTGACCGCTTTGGGGCAAAAGGCTAAATCGCGCCCCTGTTCAGAAGACAGGGGCGTGAACCCGGCGCGTGACAGCTGATCCAGCCGGTCGCGGGCCAGAAGTACTTCGGTGGCGGCGGGGTCCGAATCATCTGGTGTATGCAAAGCCAGATTTAGAAGCTGGAATTGCTGGATATCAGTGAAGCGAGTCGGCCACCCGGTTTGTTCCGCGCTTTGGGTGATAAGCGCACCCAGCGCCCAAACCGGGGAGATCCAAGGTTTTTCATTTTCTTTAAAGACGACTTGGCGCGGTGGGTTATCTTTGCCATAGGGGAAGCGGGCTAATATCCGGTTGCATGTCAGACAGAGCCACTGCCCTTCATCAGAGGCTTTGAGCTTGGAAAACTTGGCATACAGCGGCGTGTCTAAATGATGGGGCAAAAAGGGCAGGGTCGTGAGCTGCCGCCACGACTGGATCTGGAAGAAATCAACCGGAACCCAGGCCACCATCGGCACCATCAAGGTGGCGGCCCATTGGGCCGCGGCGCTCAAGCGCTGCATGGCCAAGGGGCTGTGGTCAAAGGGCAGATCTAACAGCACGACATTGGGCAGATCATTGATGACATGGGCGGTGAGGGACTCCAGAGACTGCTCCATGGAATCGGCCTGCATCGCAGCCGCGGAAACTCGGCTATCCGCCTGAGAAGTACTTTGCTGCAGCAGCAATCGCAGACCGCCCCAGGCGCGCTCCATCTGGCTGAAGCCGGGGTTGCGAAACACGGTGTCCAGGATTTGCTGGACAATGACATCGATTTGGTGAACCTCATCTCGTATTGCTTCGGCGGGCGTTGATGGACTGCCCGGCAGATCCACCATGCTCAGAAGATTATCCAGGGCGCCGGCCGCCGCGGCGGCTTTGCCGGCGGGGCGATCTTCCAAGATGGCGATGGGAGGCATATCGGGCCATTGCCGCAGCTCTTCGCGGATGCGCGCCGCACCCACCCCTTGGCGGCGGGCATTTTTCAAATACTCTTTCAATTGCAGCAGCCGGCTTAGGTAGGCGTTGGATTTGGCCAGTCCATCGGGATGCATGGACTTGAGAGTATCGAAGCGAAGCGCGATGCCACCCGCCGGGCACAGGTGCTGATCCAATGGAAGAAAAAAGCGGATCTGCAATTGATCGATCACCTCATCGATGTTGAAGCGATCCACCGGCAGCGGCGGACCTTGCCAGATCCGTTCAGGGTCGGGATGAAAGGGCGCCAGGCAAAGTATTTTGAAGGGTGGCGGCTGAATCGGCATGACAGACTCCAGGAAGGGTTGAAAGTCGAAGATATCTTATGGAGTACTATGAAAAGAATTTCTTGAAGAAGTTCCCTTTTTTAGAGTCGGTCGCGCCCGGCCCCTTAGAGGCTCGGTCCGCTTGCGGCGGAGCAGACGGTGCGGGTGTGGCCGGCAGCGGCTCGTCAATTTCCGCCAGCCGGCCGCCGGCCATAAAGCGGAATTTCGGGCCACGGTCGCTCAGGGCCAACTGCATATCCGGAGTCAGGGCTGCTTGGCCGGGGATGGGCTGGCTGTTGATCAGGATGGTGCCCCGGCCGGTCAAATCTTTGATCCAATATTGATTGGCGGCAAAAAAGATTTGGGCGTGGTGATCCCCCACATTGGGGTGGCTGATGATGAAATCGCAGCCCGGCGCGCTGCCAATGACAATGGGCAGGGTTTGAAACGATTTCAGGGCCGGCCCATACTGAATGGCCAGGGGCGCTTTGACGGTTTCGGGCGCCGGCGGCACTGGCCTGGAAATCGGCTGAGTGGCGGCATGGGACGGCGGCGTCATTGGGGCCGGCTTGGGCGTGGGCGGCGGGGCGCCAAATCCGAGGCCGGTCGTTGCGCGGGCCTGAAATGCCGGCGAGGCAGCGGGTTCGGGTCGGGCAGTGGGCGGCGCCGGTTTAGATGAAACAGGCGCCGCTGTGCTGGTTTGGGTCAGAAAGCTCACCTTGGGCCCGCCATCGGAGAACATCAATACATCTCCATCTTTAAGATAGGCCTCCGTCACCCGCTGGCCATTGACAAAGGTGCCGTTGGTGCTCTGGTCAATCAGTTTGAAGCGATTGCCTTCCCGTATAATCCGGGCGTGCACTCTGGAAAGGGTGGTCAAATCTTTGGGAAAGTTCACCTGGCAGTCGGGATGCCGGCCGATGCGGATTTCACTGTCACCCAAATCCTGGATCTCGCCTTTGGAAGGCCCTTGGAGGTGAACCAGTTGGACGGAGATAAATGGCGTAGCGGTCATGGGGCATTGAACCTTTGATGGGTTGAGGACACATCCAATCCGCGCACAGTGCAGTGGGCGCATGGACGCATCAGTTCAGCGGGCAGGATGAGATCCGGCAGGTCCCACCCGATTGTCGGTCTGCCGTTACTCCTCTGTGTTCTTGATTTTTCCCATTTTTTCAAGCAGAGATTTGGCCTTGGTCAAGTTTTGCTCCACCTCTTGGTACTTGGGATCAGCATCATACACCATCTGCCACTCCATCATGGCATCGGCCAGCTCTCCCTTGGTGAAATGGACATTGCCCTTAGTGTAGTGGGTCTCTTTGAATCTGTCCATGCTGCGCTTGGCATTTTCAGCGCATTGGGTACACTCCGGATCACATCGCAGGGCGGCTTCATAACTCTTATTGGCCTTCAGATAATTGCCGTTGTTTTCATCCGCCATGGCTTGTTGATAATAAGCCTTGGCCAGGTAGTTGCGGGCCAAGGCGTCTTTGGGAGCTGCCTGAACGACTTTATTGAGTTCAAAAACCGCATCGGTATATTTGCCCTGCTTAAACAAATCGATGCCGCTCTTGCGATAGGCCAATATCTGCTCATCAGCCGCGTCTTGACTCCCAGTTACGGGTCCTGAAAGGCGCTGCTTCTCTTCTGTCGGCCATGAGGCCTGGGCCACGGCGGCAGCTTCCAATGGCCAAGGAATTTCTTTGCCGATGAGCAGGCTAAGCGACAGGCTGGAGAGTTGTGGCACGCTGATTTGCTGGCCCACTGGCACCATGGCGGCATCATCGATATGATTATAATGGGCGAGCACATCAAATTTTTTGTAATCCCCATAATATTCCTTGGCAATGGTGGAGAGCGTTTCACCAGGCTGCATGACATGCACAATGTCGACGTACCCGTCGGGCAGTGGTCTGGATATCAGGATTTTGGAAGCCTGCGGGTTGTCCGGTTGGTATTTCAATGCGGTCAAGAAAGCATTCAGGGTCAAACCGTATTTGCCTTGCTCGTAGTACTGCCATCCCAACTGGTAGTAATGATCCGCTGATTGAGACAATATCCGGCTTACCCGCGCCCGGCCTTTCTCAGCCGCGCTACTGGAAGGGTCGACCGTGAGCGCGATTTTATACTTCTCCAGGGCCGCGGGGAAATCGCCCCGCTCTTCAAGGCTTCGGGCGTTGCTCAGGAATTGGGTACACAGCCGGCTTTGGGTCTGCTCCGCCCAAGCAACGCCGGAGGCAGCGCCGATGCACCCCAAGATCAGCAAAATGAAACCAATACAAACTGTGATCTTTGGCATGCGGTCACCTCAAC
This sequence comes from Deltaproteobacteria bacterium, assembly GCA_021824175.1. GTDB lineage: Bacteria > Desulfobacterota > Desulfobacteria > Desulfobacterales > Desulfosarcinaceae > Desulfatitalea. The sequence goes on along the minus strand of JAKALP010000011.1, from coordinate 45,374 downwards.
GGCATCGCCTGAAAGGTTTTGAGATGGGTCTGGAATGAAATCAAATCCCTTTGAAGTACTTGGTCCCGCTGCAATGCAAAGGCATTGGCGTAAAATGGATTGCTGCCGTGATGGACGGTCATGGCCAGCTTGTAGCCCGCCTTTTGGGTCACGGCCATGGCTTTATCGTTGGCTCGGCCAAATGGATAAGCAAAATACAGGGTGTCCTGTTCGAGCCGGGCGTCAATCTTCTTTTTAGAATCCACGATCTCATGCTCCAGTCGCTTTAAGTAAGCCTGATCGCTTTCCCCTTGCCCCTGTTTCGACAGATCAGAGTGCATGATGGTGTGGGAGCCTATAGTGACCCCTTCGGCCTTTAATGTTCGCAATTGGTCCCAGCTCAGGGCTTTGCTGGATACTCCGATATAATTGACGTAAACGAAGATCGTGGCCGAAAAACCATACTTTTTCAGGATCGGAAAGGCTACGCTGAAGAACGAACTGTAGCCATCATCCACGGTGATCAACACCGATTTCTTGGGCAGGGGCGCGCGGTATTCCAAAAATTCCGACAACTGTTCCGGCGTGATGACCGTAAAACCATTCTCTTTGAGATAGCTCATTTGCTGCTCAAAAATGTCGCCGGGAATGCTCAGGGGGGAATCGCCGTCCGCGCCGAAGCGGTGATAGCATAAAATAGGGACCTGCTGGACTCCGTTGTATAAAATTCCCGCTTTGTTATTGGCTTTGAGGGGGATTACGACATATTGGCCCGGCCGCAAATCCTTAGGCGTGTTTGCCTCCTCAATGCGCCAACCGAGCTCCGCCGCGCCGAGAAAATCTCGAGCCATGGTGGACGGCGTGTCTTCAACACCCATTTTGTACACCACATATTCGTCCGAACGAAACATCGATGGGGGATCGGAAGCCGCTGCCCAGCCAGCGAGCATTAAAATGCATGCCGCCGCGGCCAATATCGCGTTGGGGAAGCGGGGGAATATGGGCTTAATTTTCATAATAATGCTATTAAATCAGAAGTTTGTTAATCAATGAATACCACAGCCCCTCTTGGGGCGCAATCTTCTTGTAATGTCGGCTTCAGCGATCATCACTTTAGGCCGATATCATTAAGACCTGCCGGGAACCGCGGCGCAAAGAGGAGGAGTGGCTTGCGGCATGGGTGGTGCGCATCGCCACGGCGGGGCGGTCAGGCGGGTTGGCCGTAAGTTCAGGGAGGTGATTTGCGCGGCGCATTGGGAACAATATTGACAATAATCGGATATCATAGTAAAAAAATTCATCAATGACAGTTGCCAGTGAGCCAATAGCCCAAATGCCTTACGAAGCGTTTGATCTTACCAACTTCATGCTGACGACATTGAATTATGCATAAAATTGAATTCATCGGCTTGACCGATGTAGGACGCATACGTTCCAATAATGAAGATGCCTTCATGATCAATCCCGAGGTGGGTTACTGCCTGGTGGCGGATGGCATGGGCGGCGCGGCGGCCGGTGAAATGGCCAGTCAGATATTCGCCCAAACCGCGGTCGAACTTTTTCAAAGCGGGGCGACTTCATCGGAACAAGACCTGGTTGAACGGGTGCAATCCACCTTTCAGGAAGCCAATGACCGGATCTTGGACCATGCCGACAAACACCCTGAACATAAGGGTATGGGGTGCACCGCGGAATTGCTGGCCTTTACCGCCACGGGATTTGTCATCGGCCACATGGGAGACAGCAGAACCTACCGACTGCGCCAAGGCAACCTTAAACAACTTACCAAAGATCATTCCCTGGTGCAGGATCAGCTTGATCAAGGCCTGATCACGGCTGAACAAGCCCGATCCCACCGGATGCGCAACATTATTCTAAGAGCCGTGGGCGTCCGGCCTTCGCCGGCCCTGGACACCTTGCGCGGTCCCATTTTTAATGGCGATCTGTTTTTGCTTTGCTCGGACGGCTTGACCGATTTGGTGGAAGACGATGATATTATCCGCGTGTTAGAAGGCAATGGGGATCTGGTCTTCAAGGCGGAACATCTCATCGCGCTGGCCAATGAAGCAGGCGGCAAGGACAATGTGACCGTTGTGTTGGCCAAGGTGACATGAAATTCGTTGGCGCATGCTGCGTGGCAATCCTCTATTATTTGGTGCTGCTGGTTTCTCCGGCCGTTGCCGGCACCGAAAACCACGAGCGCATCTTCTCCATGCCGATCTTTGAGACTGAAGAGGTTATCCGGCCTTGGTTGGAAAACAATGGATTTGAGCTGTCCCGAGCCACCCAAGAGGGCATGCAGGTACAGCTGGATGCCGAGACCCAGAACCAGCATTGGCTCATTTCGCTGAAAGCCCATTCTCCATTGGCCACCCGGATCATCGTTGATCCCCTGCGGGGGGAGAACAGCCCACTGCTAAACGCTTTCTGGGAGTATCTGGATGGATATGTGAAGATACCGGATAGCGGTGCAGCCGTGGTCACGGCTGTGGTTCCCAATGAGGTGCGCAACCAGCTCAATGCCGTTGTCTGCATTTACTCTGACCGAAACGGCGCACCGCTTCAAGTGAGCGGTTTTGCCCTGGATCGCAGCGGCCTGATTCTGACCACCGCCCATGACCTCAAGATGGGGCACGCGGTCAGCGTGCGATTGCATAATGGCCATGAAAAAGAAGGCCGAGTGATCAAGCTCGATGCGGACCTCGATTTGTGCCTCATCCAGATGAAGGGCAGGTTGGATCAGGTGGTTTCCCTGGACCATGGTCGCTATCTCACCGGTGAAAAAGAAAAATTGTTCGCCTTGTCATGCGCCCAAGGCAAAATGGCTGAGATTCAAAGCGGGATGCTGGATGGTCCGCCGCGACGGGTAGAGGGCACCGTGCTCTTGCAAGTGCGCCTGCACATTGAGCCGGGCAGCAGCGGCAGCCCTATTCTCGATGATCACGGGCGTCTGACCGGAGTGGTCAAAGGTCGTTTTCGGGGCACCAATATGATTGGATTTGTCATACCCTTTGATACTGTGCTGCAATTTTTGGGAAGATAGTGACCATGACTGCTCAATACGGCCGATACCGCATCATCAAAGAGTTGGGCAAAGGCACCATGGGCGTGGTCTTCCAGGCCCACGACCCCCAGATCGATCGCATGGTGGCATTAAAAGTACTTCGACCGGACCGGGTCACCAGCGAAGCATTCGTAGCCCGCTTCCTCAAGGAAGCCCGCGCCATCGGACGCTTGTCCCACCCCAACATCGTCACCATCTATGACGTGGGCGAAGATCAAGGCACGATCTACATCGCCATGGAGTATTTGAAGGGCGAGCCTTTCAACGACGTCGTACGCTCGCAACGGCTGCCGTTGCCGATGTGTATCGATATTGCGCGACAAGTGGCTCTGACCTTGGACTATGCCCATCGGCAAGGTATCGTGCACCGCGATATAAAACCCTCCAACATTATTTTTACCGAAGAAAAGCAGGTCAAGCTGACCGACTTCGGCATCGCGCGCATTGAAGACACCGGGGCCGGCCATCAGACGCAGGCTGGTGAAATTCTTGGTACGCCCGTTTACATGGCGCCTGAGCAGGTTATGGGCCAGGGCGTGGACGGCCGCTCGGATCTCTTCTCCTTGGGAGTCATTCTCTATGAGATCGTGGTGGGCCGCCGGCCATTTGCGGGCAGCAATATCGCCGCCATTTTCAGGGCCATCACCAATGATAATCCCGAATCCCCAGCCACGGCCGATCCGTTTATTCCCAAAATGCTTTCCGATCTGATCCTCAAGAGTTTAGCCAAGCAACCCGAAGCTCGATTTCAAACCGGCCGCGAGATGGCCGAGGCTCTGACTTCCATTCTTCCCGCGGTTGAAGACAAAACCGTTAAAGCGATCGGCCGGGCGCCAAACAAGAAGATCGTCCTGGCCGTGGCGACGCTGGTTTTGATCGTCATTGCCTTGACCGGTGGTTACCTCTTCTGGCCGCGTCCGGCCAGCCACACGGCCGGAGGGACGGCTACGGAAGCCACTCCGGCGCCAGACAATGCCGGCGGCGCGGCCGCGACGGACAACACAGCCACCCACCCCGTAACGCAAGTGACTCCGGAACAGTTGGCGCTGCTGAAGATCAGCAGCGAACCCCAAGGTGCTAAAGTTTTTGTGAATAACGGTCTTAAAGGACTTACGCCTTTGGTGGTGCCCTTGCCCCTGGGCAAATATGAATTGCGGTTGAATCTTACCGGTTATCTGGAGTGGGAAGCACAAGTCGAACTGGAGGCGGGAGAAACGCCGGTCAGCGTTGCCATGCGGCGCATCGAATAGACTATAGATAATTTTATTACTCCGCAAATAAGGAGGTCGCCATGCAGTCCTTGACTCGCTGGATCAGCATTGCGGTCGTTATGGTCGTTCTCGTGCTGGCCATCAGCGGCAATGGATACGGACAGCTCAAGGCCGGTCAACCCGCGCCTTTGTTCACTCTGAAGGACCCTAAGGGAAAAACGTTCGAACTGGCCGGCATGAAAGAACAACCCATGCTGATCCTTTACTTCTTTGACGTGGATTCCAAATCCAGTCAAGAAGGGTTGCTGTCGTTGGATGGTCTGGCCAAAAAGTATAAAAACGCCGATCTCGTGGTCTGGGGCATCACCCGCGCGCCGGCTGACAAGGTCAATGGCTTCCTGGCTCAAAGCAAACTCAATTTCTCCATTTTAGTGGACAGCGGCGCGGTGTCCGATCTTTATGCCGCGCGGCTGGTACTTCCCACCGTGTGCATCGTGGGGCCGGATTTGACATTGCTCGATTATATTCAGGGCGGCGGCAAGACCACCGAGAATCTTCTGATTGCTTTGGCGGAGCGTAAGCTGCAGAACCGGCAACCCGAAATCGCCAAGGTTCTGAGCCAGGAAGTGGTTAAAAAGGACCCTGCCAATGTCCGCGCCAAAAGCGTCCAAGGGTACGCGGCCTTAAAAGAGGGTGACCTGAAAACCGCCGAGAAGACCTTTTATACTCTTTCCACCAATCAGGGCGAAGGGGAGATCGTGGGCAAAGAAGGCCTTTCCCAGGTGTATGCCAGACAGGGCCAACCTGAAAAAGCCATGTCCATGGCCAAGGAGGTGGAGCAGAAAGCCGGCGAACGCGCCTATACCCATGTGGTCAGGGGTGATTTGCTTTACAGCCAGAATAAACCCCAGGAGGCGGAAGCCGAATATCGCAAAGCCATTGATAAGGCGGGTGGCAATCCCAGCCATCGCGCCATGGCCTATAACCAATTGGGTCGGATCTACACCGGCCGTGGCGAGTACCAAAAGTCGCTGAGCATGTACGACCAGGCCGTTGCCTTGGACCCTTACTATGTGGAGGCCACCTCCAATAAAGGCATGACCTTTGAGCGTCAGGGCGAATGGGATAAGGCCTTGGAGTCGTACCACAAGGCCCAGACCATCAATCACAGCGACCCCTTTGCCACCACCCTGGCGGCCAATGCCCAAAAGATGCTTCTGCTGGAAAAGGATGCCGAAAAGCGGCGGGAAGTGGACGCCCAGGTAACCCGCTACGTGCAAAATTACAAGGATGGCGTTCGCACCGCCAAGGAAAATCTCCAGGACACCTGGAGCAGCCAAGCCACCATGCTCATCCTCTTGGAACCTGTGGAAACCGGTGGCCTCGCGTCCAGGGACGGTTTTGCCAGGGTATTGATCTTAAACCTGGCCGATCAGCTCAACACCTCGGGTCGGGTGAGCGTCATGGAGCCTTATATCCTGGAAATGGTAATCGAAAAGCTGGGGTTGACCCAAAAGGAGCTTGCCAATACCGATTCCCTCAAGCGGCTGGCCGTGGCCTGCGGTGCGACCATAGTGGGTAAGGGGACTTTGTTTCACCTGTCCGAAGGCACCCTGCTCAAATACCAGCTGGCGGATATGCGCGCCCAGCAGGCCGCACCCCAGGAGATCCAGCGGCAGTTCGCGTCCGCGGTGACCCTCCAGAAGGATCTGCACTGGCTCAATCGTGAGATTTTGACCACCATTATCGCCCACCATCCGTTGCAGGCCTTTGTGGTCGAAGTGACCGGCGCCCAGGTCCTGATGAATATCGGCGCTAATCAGGGTGTGGTGACCGGTGCCTTATTTGATGTGGTGGAGGAGAAGCCGCCTGTGGAATACAAAGGCAAACAGTTTCAGCCCGAGCCCGTGGTCATGGCCACGTTGGAGGTGGTACGGGTGGAAAAGGAGTTCGCTTACGCCCAAATCAAGGAGCAGCGGCGTCCCATTGTAGCCGAGGACAAACTCAGGGAAAGCGCGCGGCAGGTCCAGGATGACGAGCAAAAAACGTGGTGATCCATTGGGACGGCGGCAGTGGACGAACGCAAGATCAAAGCGTTGTCTAAGCCGGGATGGGCATCGGCACGACGGCGTTTCGAAACAGGTACCGATCTTGAAAAACCGGTTGCGCATGGGTGTAGCCCGCGCAGCAGGAGGGCCGCTCGTGCGTTTTAGCTTTTGAAAACCAATGGACAGTGTGCTAATTTATCACTTTTTGGCGTTCAACCGGTTTTCATCGGGGGTAATCCAGTGATGAAAAAAAGGACGTCGAGTGCAGAACGGGCTGGATCAGATGATCAAAGGTGGCGCGCCTGGAGGGAGTCGAACCCCCGGCCTACGGATTAGAAGTCCGTTGCTCTATCCAGCTGAGCTACAGGCGCTGAGTGGTGACGAATTGACGGGGAAATACCATAGGAACACCGCAAAGTCCATCCCCGGCTGAAGCGTTTTGTCAAAAAACAAGAATCTTGCAGTGCGTGCAATTCAAGAATTTGAAAGCCAAACAAATGGGTAAAGACCAAAATTCGATAGAGGCGTCTGAGAATTCAAATAAGGCGCCGAAGAAAATGGCCATCGACAACCGCAGTACCCGCCCCGATTCCGAAAAGGCGGTCACCAAGTTTGATCCGCTGCAACGCTATCTTTCCGAGATCAGCCGCTACCGGTTGCTGACACGGGAAGAAGAGGTTGAGCTGGGGCGTCGGGTACAGGAAGAGGGCGACATGGAGGCGGCCTATCAACTGGTGACCTCCAATTTACGACTGGTTGTTAAGATTGCATTGGAATTCCAGCGGGTTTGGATGCAGAACCTGCTCGACCTGATCCAGGAGGGCAACATCGGCCTGATGCAGGCCGTGAAGAAGTTTGACCCCTATAAAAATGTAAAATTCTCCTATTATGCCTCATTTTGGATTAAAGCCTATATTCTCAAATTCATCATGGACAACTGGCGCCTGGTCAAAATCGGAACCACCCAGGGGCAGCGCAAGCTTTTCTTCAAATTGAAAAAAGAGAAGCAACACCTGATCGAACTCGGTTTTGATCCCAAACCGAAACTGCTCTCCCAGCGTTTGGGCGTGTCGGAACGGGAAATCATCGACATGGACCAGCGTCTGGATGGTTGGGATGTCTCATTGGATTCACCGGTCAAAGAGGGCTCGGACACCGAGCGCATCGAGTTCGTCAGCGAAGAAGGCACCGCCTCAGCCGAAGATCGGGTGGCCAAAAAGCAACTCGAAGAGCTGCTGCACCACAAGGTGGCTGAATTCCGCGAGCAGATGACTGAAAGGGAGTTGGAAATTTTTGATCAGCGCATTTTTTCCGATACGCCCGTGACCCTCCAGGAAATTGGTGACCGTTATGGCATCTCGCGGGAGCGAGTCCGCCAGATCGAGAAAAATGTGATTAAAAAAATGAGGGACTTCTTTAAAAGCGAAATTCCAGATTTCGAGGCCTACACCACCAGTGATGATTAACTGCACGCCATCTCAAAATAGCTCTTTGGCCTAAAATTCTATTTTGAGATGGCTTGTATGAACCCCTTGTTCAGCCACGCCTGATTTTTCATGAAGTTCTCTGCCGAGGGGACCGATAATTGGGTATACCCTTGGGATGGATACCATGCGAAAAAAAATTGCGTTTTTTCTGATCCTGGCGAGTTGGAGCGGCTTGCTGGCCGGTTGTCCGGGCCGGATGATCAAAACCGATGGCCAAACCGGGACCGAGGTGACAACCGCCCCAGCTGCGCAACGGACCGATAGCAGTGCCCCCGCCTACTATTACTTCACCGTCGCCCAGATGAAGCTCAAACAGGGACAGGCCAGCGAAGCCCAATACTATCTGGAAAAAGCTGGCCAGTATGATCCCCAATCGGCCGTCATCAAACTGGAGCTGGCCAATTTGTTTGTCATGCGGCAAAAGCCGGATGACGCTCTGGCATTGGTTCAGCAAGTCCTGAGCACCGATCCAAACAATGTCGAGGCTCTGTTGCTGGCCGGTCGTATTCATTTGCAACGGGGCGAGGTCAAAGAAGCCAAGGTGCTTTTCGAACGCGCCCTGGCGCAGAATCCCGCCGATCCCAACGTTTATCTGCAACTGGGAAGAATTTACTGGAATGAAAATGATCTTACCAATGCCGAGCGGGTATTCCAGGTTATGGTAGACAACTTCCCGAGTTCCTATGCGGCCTACTTTTTCAGTGGCAAAGTTCTCTCGGCCCAGGGCAAATACGAGCCAGCCATCGCCGCCTTTAATAAATCCTTGGCCTTGGAACCCTCTTTGGATGAAGCCCGATTCGAGCTCATCAACATCTATCGCGCCCGGAAGCAAACCGCCAAGGTGATTCAAACCTACGAAGAGATTCTTGTCTACAGCCCTGACAATACAGCCGCCGCCTTTGAGTTGGCCGTTGAGTATAACAAACTGGGGCGTAAGGACCGGGCCGCGGCCCTGCTCCAATCGCTGGGCGAGCGCAGCACACAGGATACGGCCGTCCTGACCTATGTATTGGAAAATTACCTGGAGCCCAAACAGTATGAAAAGGCGACCTGGGCCGTGGAAGGCATGCTCAAGGGCGCACCCCAAAGTTCTGAGCTGCACTACCTGGCCGGGGTTGCTTATGACGGTCAAAAGGAGACTCAAAAAGCACTGGACCATCTGGCCAAGGTCGAACCGACTTCACGGTTTTATGAGAACGCCGTGGTGCATCGGGCCGTCCTGTATCGTGATAAGGGGCAGATCGACCAATCCATCGCCGTTATTGAGCAAGCCCTGGTGGCCGATCCGGACACTGCGGACTACTACCTTTATCTCGGCTCTTTTTACGAAGAGCTTGGGCGTTATGACGACGCCATAGCCACCCTGGAGAAGGGCGCGGGCATAGATGAACAGAATTATCGCATTTTCTTCCGCCTGGGCGTGGTGCAGGATAAAGCAGGCAACAAGCAAGCGGCCATTGATGCCATGAAACGCGTGCTGAAGCTTGAACCCGATGATGTGGAGGCCTTGAATTTTTTGGGATACACCTATGCCGATCTCGGCATCCATCTGGATGAAGCCGAAGCGTTGATTCAAAGGGCTTTGTCTAAAAAACCGGATGACGGCTATATCGCCGATAGTCTGGGATGGGTTTACTACAAGCAGGGCAATTACGAAGAGGCCCTCAAATGGTTGAATCGGGCCATCAGTCTGGTGCCCGAGGACCCCATCATCCTCGAACATGCGGGCGACGCCCATCTGAAGCTGGATCAAAAGGAAAAAGCCCTGAAATACTACCGGCACTCGTTGGAAGTCCAAAAAAAGGATCGTACCCAGTTGGAAGAAAAGATCCGCGCGCTAAATGGCAAGCCGTAGAATATCCATTACCCCATGAATCTCTATTACGCCCCAATCATCCTCCTCCGTGGCCGATCCACGGCCTTTGTCCTTTTACTTCTACTATTGCTGATGGCCCTGTGCTTGAACGGTTGCGCCGGATTCTTCCAACCGCCGGCCAGCGATGAATCCGCGGCCCAACTGGTGGCTCAGTGGCGCGGCCAAAACAAGGAGCTGACGCGTTTTAAAGGAATATTCCGCATCCGGATTCAGACCAAGGACCAGACCTTGAATCTGCGCGCGGCCTTGGCCGCGGCGCTGCCCGACCGCCTGCGGGTCGAACTGCTCAACCCTTTGGGGCAGCCGTTGTCGAGTCTGGCCAGCGATGGAGCGCAGATTTCCATCGTTTCAATGGAGGACCGCAAATACTACCATGTTAAGCAATCCCCCACGGCCTTGGAGCCCTTTATCCATATCCCCATTGGCGTTGAAGCCCTGCTGGAGACCCTTTGCGGCCGTCCGGCTTTGCCCGATTTTACGGTCGTCCGCTGGGCCCAAGGGGATAATGGGACCAAGGCGGTGATTTTGAAGGACCGCTGGAACAACCCACTGGCCGATCTTCAGGCTGATGACAGTGGCCGCATCCAATGCCTGCGGCGATTTGATCCGGACCATAAAATAGAATACGAAGCTCATTGGCAGGAGTGGCGCTCGATTCAAGGATATGATCTGCCGGTTCAGGTGCAAGTCAAATCACCCGATGGTGATGCGGTCACCTGGTCCATGGAGCGGTTATGGACCAATGTGGAGCTGCCGCCCCAGACCTTTGTATTGGAGCCTCCACAGGGGCCGTAATGGAAAAGAGCGCGACAAATCCCGCGTTTGTGGCGGACAGCAGCCTGGGGCGGCTGGCCAAGCAACTGCGGCTGGCGGGCTTTGACACCTTAATCGATCCCCATCCACCCAATGCCGATCGCTTGTCCAGGCTTTCCGGTCCTAATCGCATCGTGCTGACCCGCAGCACCAAAGTCCGACGCGCCCTGGTTTCCCAGCCGCTGATGTTTATTGACCATGATCAACCATTGGCGCAGGCCCGCCAGGTTATGGCGCAGTTGCATATCAAGCGCCGCGACCTGCACCCTTTTACGCGTTGCATCCAATGCAATCAGCTATTGGTCGGCTTGATGCGTGAGGAGGCATTCGGCCGGGTGCCGGAGTATGTCTGGCAGCAACACCGCGTTTTTAAAACCTGTGCCCAATGCCGCCGAATCTATTGGCCTGGCAGTCATACCCAGCGCTGGCTGGAGCGCATGACCAGCTGGTTTGAGAGCTCCCATGAACTTGGGACTTGAACCGATGCCGGGTCATCTTATATTCAGTCGCGTGAAATAGATGCGGTGATTGTCGAGATTACAATTGATATTGATAGGGAGAACAATCCATGACCTCAAAGAAAGACAATACCACTTGCGGCAAATCCAAAGGATGTGCCCATGACCATAGCGGCGCCACAGGCCCCGGCGTCGATGAAAAGATCACTCAGACCTTGGGCCAGATCCGGCATAAGCTGCTGGTGATGAGCGGTAAAGGCGGGGTGGGCAAATCCAGCATATCCGCCGCCTTGGCCCTGGTCCTGGCCTCCAGGGGCTATCAGGTCGGCCTGTTGGATGTGGATATTCACGGCCCCAGCCTGGCCGGCATGATGGGCGTCAAAGGACTGCTCGATCTGACCACCGATCAGAAAGTGCTGCCCAAAACCGTGACCCCCTACCTCAAAGTCATCTCCATGCAATCGCTCATGCAGAACAAGGATCAGGCCGTGATCTGGCGCGGCCCGGCCAAGAGCGGCGTGATCCGGCAGTTTATTGGCGAAGCCCAGTGGGGCCGGCTCGATTTCTTAATCATCGACGCGCCGCCGGGTACCGGCGACGAACCCCTGAGCGTGGCCCAGACCATCCCCGAAGCCAAGGCCGTGATCGTTACCACCCCCCAGGAGGTGGCCCTGGCCGATGTGCGCAAATCCATCAACTTCTGCCGCGCGATTCATCTGGACATGTTGGGGCTGATCGAAAATATGGGCCCCTTTGCCTGCCCCTGCTGTGGGAAACCCATATCCCTGTTTAAAAGCAATGGGGGTCAGGCCACTGCTGCCCAGATGGAAGTACCTTTCCTGGGCACGCTGCCTTTTGATCCCAAAGTAGTCAAAACCTTTGATGACGGATTGCCCCTGGAACTCTTTGCTGCCGCGCCTGCTTTTGTCAAAGCCCTGGAAGCAGCCGTGGAAAAAATCGTTAGCGGGGTGGAAGAATAAGAACACCGCATGGCCTATGCGCCTTGACCCCCGTATAGGCGCACTATCTCCCCTTGGGGAGAAAAAGCCGGGGTGAGGGCCAGATCCGCTCAAGCCCCACTCCGCGTTATTGAGGGAAGATCAATCAATATGGAAGCAAACGACGATATCCTCACCACCATGGCCACCCTGAAACACGACCTGCATAACCGGGAAAACGCCATGTTTTCCCCCTTTGCGGCCCGGAGTGAAAATGGGCTGCGGCGCCGGCCCGAAGAGAACATTCAATCCGGTTACCGCCAAGAGTATGCCCTGGATACAGACCGCATCTTGCACTCCATGGCCTATGCGCGCTATATCGACAAAACCCAGGTTTTCTACCTGATCCGCAACGACCACATCACCCATCGCGTACTGCATGTCCAGCTGGTCTCCAAGATCGCCCGCACCATCGGCCGTTTTTTGCATCTCAACGAAGATCTGATCGAGGCCATCGCCCTGGGCCACGACATCGGCCACACTCCCTTTGGCCATGACGGTGAGCGCTACCTGGCCCAACTCTGCCAATCCGCCGGCATCGGCAATTTTCTACATAATGTTCAGAGCATCCAATTTTTGGATCAGGTGGAACGCAAAGGCCGGGGCTGGAACCTGTGCCTGCAAACCTTAGACGGCATCCTTTGCCATGACGGCGAGATCCACAATCAAGAGCTCAAACCCAACCGCGAGAAGAATTTCGATACCCTGGCCCAGGAGATCGCCTTGAAAAAGATCGACGCCCAGCATGCCCTTAGGCCCATGACCATGGAAGGATGCGTGGTGCGCATGGCCGACACCGTGGCTTATATCGGCCGTGATCTGGAAGACGCCATCCGGCTCAATGTGATCCAGCGTTCGGAAATTCCCAAAGAAGTAGTCGCGGTTCTGGGCAACAGCAATGGCACAATCGTCTACAATCTGGTGACCGACATCATCCACTGCAGCCATCAACAGGAGTACATCGCCTTCAGCGACCGCGTATCCAAAGCGCTCAAGAAGCTGAAGGAGTTCAACCTGGATCGCATTTACTTGAACCCCATGATCAAGAAGCACTCCAATGCCATCCGCGCCTTATTTGAACTGCTGTTTGAAACCTATCTCGAGGACCTGCAAACCGGCCGGCAGTATTCCAAAATCTTCACCAATTATCTATCCGACATGTCCGCTGATTACACTTCCAGCCACAAACCCGCCGAAATCGTGCGCGATTTCATCGCCGGCATGACCGACCGCTATTTTCTGCTCCAGTGCCCGGCCCATCTGCGGCCGGCGGTGATAGATGCATAGGGTATGACCGGAAGACCCCTGCCTTCCTGATTTCAGCGCCGGATGGGGCAAAATCTAAATTTCAGAAATACTTCATCAAACCATCTCCAAAAAGTAATTTGGCCAAAATCCTTTTTTGAGAAGGCTGGTAATGGATTGAAAATCGGTATGGTCAATTTGTGGGTAAAGACCGCAATACGAAGAGGCGTGATTCTGAGAAGAAGAGATGCGCTTTACTTCGTTTTGGCGAGATTGTTCTGGGCCACGCGGATCGCCAGACAATCGTGAACAACCCGCCCGCCCTGGTAGTTCACCACACCCCGGCGCAAAATGCGCCAATTGCTATTCTGGTAGACCCCCGAGGCATCCATCTTCTCAATCAGATCGCTGAGGGTATCGAGCCACTCGACGAGGTTGGGGTTCTGGGAGAGCGCCACAGGTTTGATCCCTGGGCCCGATACAATGGTCACGGGCTCCACGATCAGATTGGTCAGGTCTTTAAACGGCACTGCACCAATAGCGGCAGGTTTGGCTTGCAATCGGATCATTCGGGCGCGCACATCAGGCCCCGCGGTCTCCTTGGTTACATCGATCAAATCCAAGAGGTAGTTTCGCACGCCATCCAAGTCCTTGGCACCGCGCAGGCTATCAAGGTTGGGATAGGTTTGAAGCGCCTTGGCGAGCATGGAGATTTCCCGCAGGTAGTGATTGCGCTGGTTTCCGGGGACCAGGTACATGACCACCAGGACAACGGGTTTGCCATCAGGAGCGCCATAGTTGATCCCTGTGGGGCTCCAGCCGATGACGCACATCAGATCCTCATCGAATGGCACGCGGGCATGGGGGCAGGCCCAGCCCATGCCCAGAGCGGTGTTGGTCGATTGTTCCCTCTTCAGCACATGTCCGACCACATCGGTTCCGGCCGGGACCTCGGGAAAGGCTTCAATGATATGGGCCAGGAATTGGAGGGCATCCAATTTGTCATTTTCGGGCAGCTCAAAGAGCCGGCCTTCTTGCAGGGCATCCAATAGGGTATCCATGCTCAATCACCTCCGTAACGCTTGAAAAACCAACTCTTCACCCCATGCGTGATGATGGCGTATGTGATCAGGAAGAGCGCGATCCAAACCCAGTAAACCGCAGGCAGCGCAACCATCCCCAGGTTGGCGGCAAAGGGGGAGTAGGGCAACCATGCTCCCAGGGCCATGATTCCAAGGGTGGTCAGGATCATGTGGGTCGAGGCCCGGCTGCCTGAAAAAGGCACACGTCGGGTCCGGATGATGTGGACGATCAGGGTTTGCGTCAACAGCGATTCCACAAACCAGCCGGTTTGAAAAAGTTTGGCCAGCGACTCTTTTTGCGCGGGAGAGGTGGCGGGATCGAGAAAGGCGCTGCAATGGAAGAAAAACCACATCAGGGCAAACGTGGCGTAATCGAATATAGAGCTGATGGGGCCAATGAAGATCATGAACTTTTTGAGATGCTTGATGTTCCACTTGAGGGCCTTGGTGATAAGCTCTTCATCCACATTGTCCGTGGGGATTCCGGTTTGGGAGAAGTCATAGAGCAGATTGTTGGTCAGTATTTGCACCGGTTGCATGGGCAGAAACGGCAGCAGATAACTCGCGCCCACCACGCTGAACATGTTGCCGAAATTAGAACTTGCGCCCATGCGGATATATTTGATGATGTTGGCAAAGACCCTGCGGCCTTCCAGGATGCCTTCTTCCAGGACCAGCAGGCTTTTCTCCAGTAATACGATATCGGCGGCCTCCTTAGCCACATCCACGGCGGAATCCACCGAGATGCCAACATCAGCGGCCTTGAGCGCCGGAGCGTCATTGATGCCGTCACCCATAAAGCCCACGACATATCCTCGTTGGCGCAGGTCTTTTACGATTTGCTCCTTTTGCATGGGAGAGATTTTGACAAAGACATTGCTTTCCTGAACCGCCTTGGAGAATTCTTCGGCTGAAAACCTCGCCAACTCGCTGCCCGTAATCATCCGCTGTACTTCCAAGCCCACATCATGGCAGACTTTTTCAGTGACCAGGCCGTTATCGCCGGTCAGCACTTTGACTTGTACGCCCGCGCTGGAGAGCAGTTTGATGGCATCCATGGCGGATACCTTGGGCGGATCGAAGAAAGCAATATACCCCAGCAATATGAGCTGGGACTCATCTTGGATGGAGAATACGTTTTTGTTTGAGGGAAATTCGCGGTACGCGATTCCAAGAACCCGGAACCCATCGCGGTTAAGTCTTTCCACCTCTTCGAAGATATCGCTGCGGATCATGTCAATGAGGGGATAGACCTCGTCATCAATTTGATAG
This sequence comes from Deltaproteobacteria bacterium, assembly GCA_021824175.1. Lineage (GTDB taxonomy): Bacteria > Desulfobacterota > Desulfobacteria > Desulfobacterales > Desulfosarcinaceae > Desulfatitalea. The sequence continues at coordinate 29,841 of JAKALP010000011.1, read as the reverse complement.
CGATTGCAGCAGGAGTAAATCTCCTCCACCGCGCCTTTGCAGATCAAAACATGGTCGCCTTCATACTCTACTACCACGGACATGCGCCGGCGCTGAAAATCAAAGGGAAGTTCATCTACCAGGTGGCACCCCCCGGTATCCAGGTCGGCAAATTCGATGACGGCGCGGTCGATCAGATTGCGCAAACCCGTTTGAAAATAGCTATTGAGATAGGCATAGTTGAGGACTTCTTCGCTGACATTGCCCAGAATATCCACATGCTGTTCCAATACTACACGGTCCTGGGTCAGGGTTCCGGTTTTATCCGTGCACAGGATATCCATGGCTCCGAAATTTTGGATCGACGGCAGCCGTTTGACGATGACTTTTTTCTTGGCCATGGTCAAAGCGCCTTTGGCCAAGTTCACTGTGACGATCATGGGAAGCATTTCCGGAGTCAGACCGACCGCGATGGAGAGCGCAAACAACAGTGCTTCAATCCAGTTGCCTTTGGTCAAGCCCACAAGGAAGAAGACGACGCAAACCATGACGACCATGAACCGGATCATGAGCCAGGTAAAGGAACGCACGCCTTGGTCAAAATTGGTTTCTTCCCGCTTTTGGGCCAGGCGTTCTGAAATGGCGCCGAACAAGGTTCGAATGCCGGTGTTGACCACCACCCCGCGCGCGGTGCCACTGGTGACGGAAGTACCGAGCAAACAGGCATTGGGCAGTTGGATGGGAGTGAAGTCCGATGATGCGGAGCTACCGGAGGGGGCGGCCACCTTTTCCACGGGCATGGATTCGCCGGTCAAGGCGGATTCGCTGACAAAGAAATCTTTGGCCGCGATCAAACGCAGATCGGCCGGAATGATGGAGCCGGCTTGAAGCAGAACAATATCGCCAGGCACGATTTCTGAAATTCGCACCTCTAGTTCGGCCCCGTCTCTTAATACGAACGTACGTGATTGGACGCGTTTGCCCAGCGTTTCGACCGCTTGGTTGGAGCGCCGGTCGAGAATATGGCTCAACCCCACGCTAAGCAGGACCATGGCGCTGACGATGACCGCGGACTTCAACTCTCCGATAATGGTCGATACCAGCGCGATAACAAGCAGTTGAACCACCAGCGGGCTTTTGACGCGGTCGACCATGTCGGCCCAGAACCCCAGGCGCTTGCCATGGGAAAGTTCATTGGGCCCGAACTCGTCCAGACGTTCCTCGGCCTGTTTGGCATCCAATCCCTGGCGGGTGGTTTGGAGCTCGTCCAAGGCATCTTGAATGGTCACCGTGCACAGTTTGACCAGCCGCCGCTGGTGTTCGCTTGAGCCTCGCTGGCTGGCCGCGGGTGCATCCACGCTGGCCGTGTGCCTGTGGAGCAAACGTTTGCTCATGCCACGGCCCTCCCGATCATGGGTAATGCATGCCGTTTGGAGTTTATATGCTGAGGGCTTTTAGGGTAGTTCATGGTTTGCCTCAATTTCGGCTGCGGCGGAAGATGGCGCAGCCGGAGGCAAACCGGCAGGTTACGCGCGAGCGCAGCGCCTATGGTTCACATTTTCAGCCGCGAGCCGAAAACGCTTTGATCCAGGGTCCTCGGATTCGTCTGATAACGATTCTTTTATCAAGTTGTGGCAAATATTGCTGCCGTCCGGGCCATTCATAAATAATTCTCCGCTTGCTTTCAGTAAACACAGGGCATCGCTGATGCTCTGTCACTTTCTTGTTTAGCCGGGAATTGTACCAGAATTCAAGCTCTTTTTTCGTTGTTGCAACTAAGGTGGGGGCAACTTATTGATTGCTTCCGGTGCGTTCAATCAAGTGGGCCATGCGCTCGATGAGCGGCGTCAAGGTGCTGCGATCGCGGGCGCAAATCGCTACGCCCTCCAGGCGCTCAGCAAATTGTGAGATCATATCCGGGGGCAGAAGATCTTTCTTGTTCAAGGCCCGCAACCGGGGGATGCCATCCAAATCCAAATCTTCTAAAATGGCCTCAACGGCCTGGATTTGCTCATCATGGCGCGGGTTGCTGATGTCGATCACATGCAACAGCAGATCGGCGCTTTCCAATTCTTCCAGGGTGGCTCGGAAGGCGACTACTAGGTCCTTGGGCAGGTCACGAATAAATCCGACCGTGTCCGTAATCAAGACTTCCATGTCTCTGGGAAAACGCAGCCGGCGGCTGGAGGGGTCCAGGGTGGCGAACATGCGGCTTTCAGCCAACACCCGGCTATGGGTTAAGGTGTTGAGCAGTGTGGATTTGCCGGCATTGGTGTAACCGATGATGGAGATGATTGGGACGCCTTTCTGTTCCCGCTGGCGTCGCCGGGTCTGGCGGTGTTTCTGGACTTGCTCCAGTTCTTTTTCCAACCGATGGATTCGGTCGCGCACCCGACGGCGGTTGATCTCCAATTTGGTTTCGCCAGGTCCGCGGCCGCCGATGCCGCCGGTCAGGCGCGACATGGCGGTATTCTTGGTGACCAGGCGGGGCAGTAAATACTTCAATTGGGCCAATTCTACCTGCAATTTGCCCTCTTTGCTTCGGGCGCGCTGGGCGAAGATATCCAGAATCAACTGGGTGCGATCGATGACTTTAAGAGCGATCTGATCGGCAATGGAGCGAATCTGGGAAGGATTGAGATCCTGGTCGAACACTATCAGGGAAACCTCTTGCTGCAAGGCCCGGATGGCCAGCTCTTGCAGTTTACCGCTGCCGATGAGGGTGCGCGGATCAATTTCTTTGCGGAGTTGTAGTACTGAATCCACCACTTCGATGCCACCCGAAATGCACAGCTCGTCAAGCTCGGCCAGGGAGTTTAACGCTTTTTTGCGCGGCGCGTTGGTCACACTGATCAGCAGGGCCCGTTCGACGCCTTCGCGATGGCGTGGCGTGCGAAACTGCCCCATTTCCTGTTCCAGGGCGCGAATAATTTCATCACACTGGATGGCCAGCTGATGGGGGGCCAGAGAGGCTTGAATTTCATACGGTGTTTGGCCAGCAACGGCCTTTGGAAGAATATGAGCCCAGTGAACCTCCTGAGGCAGGCCTTGGGCGTTAATGCCGATTGCAGCCATCAGATCCAGGCGCAGCAGCGAAAGATCAGTGAAATCGTCTTGATTGAGGGGCTCGCCGTCCAGATGGGTATGAATGCAGCGAACGCCCCGCAGGCGGCCTGGACCGGAACGGTAGTCCGAGAGTTCGGGGATAAGAATGCTCTGGTGGTCCCCCACGAGGACGTATTCGATCTTGCCGGCGCGGTTGATGATAAGGCCGATCTGGCACTGGATCTCGAAGGAAAGCTCAGCCAACTCCTTGGCCACCTCTGGGGTGATCAGGAATTCAGGAGGCACCCGGCGGCGGTAAAGCTTTTCCAAACGGTTGAGCTGGCTGGCTTTAAGCCCCTTGGTCTGGCCCCAAATTTGTTTCATCGCGTCAGGTTCTCAAAGCGCGTATATTGGCCTAAAAACGTGAGCGGCACGATGCCGGTGGGGCCATTGCGCTGTTTGGCCAGAATTACTTCCGCTATGCCGCGGTTGGGATTGTTTTCTTCTTTGTTATATACTTCGTCACGGTAGATGAAGGCGACGACGTCGGCATCTTGCTCCAGGGCGCCCGATTCCCGCAAATCGGAGAGCTGGGGGCGTTTGTCGCTGCGTTCTTCCAGTTTGCGGTTGAGCTGAGAAAGGGCCAGCACCGGCACATTGAGCTCTTTGGCCAACAGCTTGAGGGAGCGAGAGATTTCGGAAATCTCCAAGTCACGACGTTCGATGTTATGACTACCCCGCATGAGTTGTAGGTAGTCGACGATGATCAACCCCAAATCCTTGTCCATCCGCAGCCGGCGGGACTTGGTGCGAATGGAAGTGGCGGAAATGTCCGGTGAGTCGTCGATATAGATGGGCGCTTCGGTCAGAACACCGGCAGCTTCAATGATATTGCTCCAGTCATCGGGATTTAGAAAACCGCTGCGCAGGCGCGATGAGTCCACGCGCGCTTCTGCGCACAGCATACGCATGGAGAGCTGCTCCTTGGACATTTCCAGAGAGAAAATGGCCACGGGCACATTGGCTTCCATGGCCGCATTACGGGCAATGTTGAGGGCCAAAGCAGTTTTGCCCATGGCCGGGCGAGCCGCGAGGATAATGAGGTCCGAGCCTTGCAACCCGGAGGTATAAGTGTCCAATTGGGTAAAGCCGGTGGGGATTCCAGTCACCAGGGCGCGATGGGCTTGGCGCTTTTCCAAAGCATCGATATTGACATCGATGATTTTGCTCAAGGGGTGAAAGGCGGCGCGGTGTTTATTTTGGGAGATTTCGAAAATGGCGCTTTCGGAAAAGTCCAGCACCAGATCAAATTCATTGGCCTCTTCATAACAGCGCTGGGTGATTTCGCCGGCCTTGGCGATCAGGCGCCGCAATGTTGACTTCTCTCGGACGATGCGGGCGTAGTGGGCGACATTGATGGCCGAAGGCACCGTGTCTACGATCCTCGCTAAATAGGCGGCTCCGCCGATCTCTTCCAGCAGATTTTTTTCACGCAGGGCGTTGGTCAGGGTGATAAGGTCCACGGGTTCAGATTTGGCGTAGAGTGCTTCAATTGTGGCGAATATCTTCTGGTGAGCGGTGCGATAAAAATCTTCGGAGGTGAGAATCTCCAATACATCCAATAAAGTAGTATTGTCCAGAAGAACAGCGCTGAGAATCGACTCTTCGGCCTCGATACTTTGGGGCGGAAGTTTTTGCAGGGAGGGATCTTTTGGGTTAGCCACCATGGCAGCGCCGCAAAGAGAGGAGGAGTCCGCCGAGGTGCGAGTTAGGGTCATCCGCACCCCGGCGTGGCCAAAAAGACTATTCAGGTACCACGTTTACCGTGATTTTGGGCTCAACATCTTTGTACACGCGAATGGGTACCTGGAAAGTTCCCAGGTTTTTAATGGGTTCACTGAGCAGAACCATCCGTTTTTCTACTTGGATATCGTTTTTCGCGAGGGCCGCGACAATATCACGTACAGTCACCGAACCGTACAGACGGTCGCCTTCATGGACCTTGGCGGCCACTTGGCAGGCCACGCCCTCAAGGCGTTGGGCCATTTGCTGGGCGATCTCTTTTTCCTTGGCGATCTGCAGTTCGAATTTGGCCCGTTCATGCTCAAGGATTTTGCGATATTGGGGTGTAGCCGGTACCGCCTTGCCCTGGGGTAAGAGATAATTGCGGGCATAGCCGTCCGCCACTTTGACTTCGCTGCCTATGATACCCAAAGAGTCGATGGTTTCTTTAAGTATGACTTTCATTTAACCTCCAATGCCGCGCGGACGGTGGTACCATTTGGATCAATGCGTTGAACGCGTTGCCTCATGGACACGATACGAGTTAGCCGCCGGCGGAATTCGTTTAATCCATGCTGCCCACAAACGGCAGCAAGGCGATGGCACGGGCTCGCTTGATGGCCAGGGTCAGTGTTCGTTGATGGCTCGCGCAAGTACCGGTGATACGGCGCGGAATGATCTTGCCTCGTTCGGTGATGAAATATCGTAAGGTTTTTGAATCCTTGTAATCGATAATAATTTTGCTATCCGCGCAAAACCGGCAGACCTTGCGGCGATGATATACTCTGCGCTTACGACGGGGTGCGGGTTTCGCATTTGAATTTCGACTGTTCATTGATTGCTCCTCTATCGCTCTGGGGTGGTTTCGCCCTCACCGGTTTCTTCCATCGATGAGTCATCATCTTGAGTTTCCATTGGTTGGATGGATGGGGCCGCTTGCTCGGTGGCTGATGCCGCCTGCTGGGCGTTGGCTTTGGCGGCCGCGATGTCCGCTTTAATCTTTTCGGGGTCGGCTTCCGCGGCGAGCTGAACCGTGATGAATTTCATGGCCCGATCATCGATGCGAAAAAGCCGCTCTAATTCATCTACAGCCTTGCCAGTTCCGCAATAATCCAACAAGGCGTAAAATCCGCGCGGCTTCTTATTGATTTCATAAGCCAGCTTGCGGACACCCCAGAGGTCTTCCTGAATGAAAACTCCTTGCTGCTGCGGGATAATCTCTTTGGCGCGGTTTAGAAGGGAGGTGCGATCTTCTTCCGAAAGATCAGGGTCAATAATAACAATGGTTTCGTACCGTCTCATTTGGCCTCCTTATGGATGATAGAGCCCCGACACTGGGCCGGAGCAAGGATAGACGATCTGATTTTTACTTGCGGGTGAAAATTCCCCTTTAATTTTGAGGTGGTGGGCCGTGTTGGAATCGAACCAACAACCTACTGATTAAGAGTCAGGTGCTCTGCCTGGTTGAGCTAACGGCCCATTTGAAAAAACGTTCAGATAGCAAGTCTGTTAGGGCTTGTCAAATGGTTAATTGGTTAATTTGGTTGATTAGTTGATTGGGATTAACAATTTTTGACCACCCAACCATTCAACATCAACCAAACCCCCGGCGCTGCTTTTCCCTTCGTGCCTGCCGACGATCTTTTTTCCATTCGATTTCATTGCGCTTGGGGCGTTGGTGGGGAGCTGCGCCATGCTGATCCGTGGCCGCCAAATCCGGGAAAAAGCTCCCTGGCGTTTTAGGCAGGGGCGGTTTCTTGGAATCGGCGGCCCCTATCTTTTCTTTGGGCAAGGGAGGGCCACTGAAGTTCCCCACAGGGATAAAATCCGTTATAAAAAGGTGCTCGCCATATTGCTGGAATTGAATGCCGGCGCCTTGGGCCTGGGAGACCTGCACGGTCAGTAATACTGGATCGTTATCCATGCGGTGCCCCAAACGTTGAGCCATGGTCACTTCGGCCGATAGCAGAATAGCCGGCCAACCGCCGGATTGCAGGCCTTTTTCGAGAACAATAGGATAAGCTCTGCGCCGGACACAGGTGTAAAGCAGTTTGGGCCATTGCTTGGGTGTGATAAGGGCCGGCAGTTTATCCCTCAGGCGGGCTCGTATCATTGCCCCATCAATTTCAATCGGGGCCGGACGTTCCAGTAGAAGAAGGGTATTGAGCTGGCCTTGGCGTACATGCCGCCACTCGGGATCCTCGTGCAGCGCTTGGAGGAGGGTCTTGATTTTCACATATCCTTGGGAATCCGGGATCAAACCGAATTCATCGGGTCGGCGACCAAGCACATATTCCAGAAACTTGGCCAGTTTGTTGGTGTTATGATCAACGGTGGTCATGGTCATTATATTCGGGGTTCGTTCTTTCCTATTGGAAAAGGAGGAAAAAATCATATCGCTTTGATCGCGTTAAATATTAATCGGCGGCAGCATTTTATTGCAACTACCAAATTATAAAAATGCGCGTCGTAATTGCAGAATGTCTGGGATTTCTCTTGACATGCGCCTGATCCTGCGATAACTGAATGAACGCTCATTCATATTTGGCCAAGAAAATGGTTTCCATTGACGCTGGTTCAGCTATCCAGCTGATCTGGCAAAATAAAAGCTTAATGGTATGAGGAGGTGTCATGGTTAGAAGAATAAAACAGGCAGCGGTCATCGGGTCCGGGATCATGGGAGGCGGTATCGCCGCGTTATTGGCAGGGGCCGGCATCAAAACCCTTTTGCTCGATATCGTTCCTTTTGATCTCAAAGAAGAAGAAAAGAAAAATCCCAAGGCCCGCAACAAGATCGTTACCGCGGGGATGGAGGCGGCCTTAAAAGCCAAGCCGCCGTTGTTTCTGGACAAAAAGAATGATCCGGCGCTCATCTCCACTGGAAACCTTGAAGATGATTTCGATAAGCTTAAGGAATGTGACTGGATCGTCGAAGTGGTGGTTGAAAATTTGAAGATCAAACAGCAACTGTTTAAACGCATTGATGCCATTCGTTCGGAAAATACCATCGTCTCTTCAAACACCTCCGGTATTCCGCTCAAGGAGATGTCCCAGGGCTTGAGCGCAGGTTTCAAAAAGCATTTCCTCGGCACCCATTTTTTTAATCCAGTTCGTTGGATGCATCTTCTCGAGATCATCCCCGGCCAGGAAACGGACCGGGAGATCTTAGAGTTCATGGCCGCTTTCGGTGAAAAGAAACTGGGCAAAGGTATCGTGTGGGCCAAAGATACACCCAATTTCATCGGCAACCGCATCGGCGTTTACGGCAGCTGCCGGACCATGCAGTATATGTTGGAAGATGGCCTGACCATTCCGGAAGTGGATGCACTCTTCGGACCGGCCATCGGAAGACCAAAAACCGCCGTTTTCAAGACCTCAGACTTGGTCGGATTGGATACGGCCGCCCACGTGGCCACCAATACTTACAACCTGGTCACCAATGACGAGGAACGCGATGCTTTTATTCTTCCGGACTTCATGAAGAAATTGATCGCCGATGGCAAATTAGGCAACAAAACCAAGGCCGGCTTTTACACCAAGGAGCTGACCCCCGAGTGGAAGACCATCCGCAAGGTTATTAACCCTAAGACTGGCGCCTATGAGACCTATGATAAGGTGAGTTTTCCTTGCATTGAGGCCGCCAAAAAAGCCAAAACTCTGCCGGAGAAGCTCAAGGCAGTAACATACGGCGATGACAAAGGCGCCAAATTCGCCTGGAAATGCACCGCCAGTCAGCTCATTTATTCCACCAATCGGATTCCGGAAATCGCCGATACCATCGTGGAAATCGACAACGCCATGAAGTGGGGCTACGGCTTCGAGATGGGGCCTTTTGAGTCCTGGGATGCCATCGGCCTTAAAGAATCCGTGAAGAAGATGGAACAAGATGGTTTCAAAGTGCCGGAAAAAATAAAGAGCATGCTGGCCGCGGGCAATGAGACCTTCTACAAGCTGCAGAACGGCAAGCGCCTTTATTACGACTTTGCTTCCAAATCCTACAAAGAGATCAAGACCAGCAAAGAAAACATCATTCTATCCGATCTGCGGGCCGCCGGCAAGGTGGTTAAGACCAGCGATTCGGCTTCTCTCTTTGATCTGGGTGACGGCGTTTTCAACATCGAGTTCCACACCAAGATGAACGCCATGAATAGAAGCATCGTTGATTTCATGGCCGAAGCTTCGGAGTATGTCTATAAAAATGGTGTTGGCATTGTCTTCGGCAATCAAACACCAGGGATGCCGGGAACATTTTCCGCCGGCGGTGATCTCGATTTTATGCTGGGCCTGGCCAAAGCGGGAAAATTTGATGAGATCAATGCCTTTATCAAAAAGGTTCACGAAGGCATTATGACGATGAAGTATGCGCCCATTCCCAGCGTAGCCGCGGCCTATGGATTGGCGCTCGGCGGAGGTTGCGAGATCTGTCTGGCCGCCAGCCGGATCGTGGCCCATGCTGATTTGGTGATGGGATTGGTTGAAATCGGCGCGGGCCTGGTGCCCGGCGGCTGCGGCATGATGCACTTGTGGCAGCGCTACATGGATTCGGTTCCGGCCAACGCGACCATTCAAGATTATGGCGCCTACCTGGTACCGGCATTCCTGAATGTGGCCCAGGCCAAAACTTCCATGTCCGCGCAGGAGGCTCGGGCAATGGGGTTCCTCAGGCCGTCGGACCGGATTGTCTTCAATAAAGACAACCTCATTGGTGAGGCTAAGAAAGAGGTACTCCGTTTGGCCGAAGATGGCTATACACCCCCGGCCAAGAAGAAATACCCAGTCATGGGGCAAGCGGCCCAAGGAATGGTCTGGGCCCAGATGAACGATATGAAAAATGGGGGCTATATTCCACCCCATATGGAATTCATCGCCAAGAAAGCCATTTACTGCATGTCCGGCGGCGAAGCTACGCAGGGGCAACTGGTGTCGGAAGAATATTTGATGAAGCTCGAAAGAGAAGCATTCGTCGATCTGTGGAAGACCGAAAGTACACAGAAGATGGCCGAGAACATCATGAAAACCGGCAAACCGTTGTTTATCTAACGAAGACTACAGGAGGATACCTTACATGAGAGATGCATATATAGTAAGCGCCGTCAGGACGCCAGGTTGTAGAAGAGGCAAAGGTGCGTTGGCTCAGACGCGTCCCGAAAAACTCATTGTTCAAGCCATTAAAGGCGCGGTGGAAAGAGCCGGTATCGATCCAGCCATTATCGACGACTTTATGTTGGGATGCGCTTTCCCGGAAGCCGAACAAGGCTTAAATCTCGGCCGGGTCGCTTTGCAGATGGCCCAATTGCCGGATAGCATCACCGGCGCCACCGTCAATCGGTTCTGCGCCTCGGGGTTGGAATCAGTGGCCCAGTCGGCGCTTCGCGTGATGTCCGGCTGGTCCGAAGTCACGATGGCAGGCGGTGTAGAATCCATGTCCATTGTCCCCATGGGCGGAAACCTGCCCAGACCTATGGCGGATTGGGCCAAAGTCAATCCGGATGTTTACATATCCATGGGTATCACCGCTGAAAATGTGGCCAAACGTTATAACGTCACGCGGCAGATGCAGGATGAGTTCGCCTTCCATTCCCAGGCAAAGGCAGCGGCCGCCCAGAAGAACGGCTTTTTCACCGAAATCATTCCCACGACTGCCGATCGCTTTGTTGAAAAAGCGGACGGCACCATTGTGCGCGAGACTTTTGTTCAGAAAACCGATGATGGTGTCCGGGAAACCACCCTGGAAGGTCTGGCTGGACTCAAACCGGCTTTCGCGGCCATGGGATCGGTGACGGCTGGCAACTCTTCCCAAACCACGGATGGTGCCGCTGCGTCCATTATCATGAGCGCGGATGCGGTGAAAAAATACAATGTGAAGCCCATCGCCAAGCTTGTCTGCTACACCACAGCCGGCTGCAAATCCGATGAAATGGGCGTCGGCCCGGCCTATGCGGTACCCAAGCTATTGGATAAGGCGGGATTGAAAGCCAAAGATATCGGTCTTTGGGAGCTCAACGAGGCTTTTGCCTCACAAGCCCTATACTGCGCCCAGCAGATCGGTATCGGGGACAAGAAACTGTGGGCTTCGGATAGTCCGGATAAAATCATCAACATCAACGGCGGCGCCATTGCCCTGGGCCATCCCTTGGGTTGCACCGGCTCCAAGCTGTTGGCCACTTTGCTGGCCAACATGAAGCGGCTCGGCGTCAGATACGGCGTTGAATCGATGTGTATTGGCGGCGGCATGGGCGCGGCCGCCCTGTTCGAACTATGTAAGTAGCCATACCAAGCCGTGATGCCCAGCCTGGCATCATCTGTCCTTCCTACATAGCCAAAGCCGCCGAAAGGCGGCTTTGGTCTTTTTTATGTACTTTATTTCCTGAGACCTATAACTTTTTTTTCAGGGTATGGCTCATTTGGAATGGCAGCATTATAAATCGATGGTAGTTATATTTTTATAATATATTAATATCATTTTAAAAATTTTAATTGATAATTATTGGCTGGAATTGGTACGCCGTTTGCTTTAATAGGGGCTGTTCGTCTCGATGAAATTGGCTTTAAGGCGGGGTAGGGGATTTTACTCCCATCTGGTTGGGAAGAAGGCCGGGGCTAAATGCCCCGGCCTTCTTATTTTACGTTTATTGGATTTATCGAGAGGTAACCTGCAGTAAAATCCAGTCCGCTGGCCAAAGGATTTCCTTGAATTGGGCAATGGTGAGATGCTTTGCATTCCATTGGATTGAATCTTCTTCTATCTCGGCAACCAATTCCGAATGTAACAATGCTTCCTGCAGTATTCTTCCCTGTACCCAGATACCGACTTCCAACAAATGCGGAGTCAAATCCTCGGCCACCTGGTTGAACAGTTTCAGAGTGATGATGGTTTCTTCCTCACCATCCACTGGAGTCGAAGATTTGGGGTCATGGGAGATGCCTTCGCGAAATCCAGCCAGCATTCCTCCCTTGCGCAGGGTGGCGCCCGCCAAACCCGGCATAGCCGCTGACAAGGCAATTATCATGGAAGGCTGGATGATGATTGCATCGAGCCTATCCACAGCCCGGTAATTAATAAATACGGTTTGGACACGCTCTTCGATATAACTCATCGCGATACCCAGCTGATCGCATAAGAGCGCGGTCAGGGGGGTACCAGCAAAGGTTTTTATCCCGACACCCATGTGAAATAAGGAGCAAAGTTGTCCAACGGCAACTTGTGATAAGCGCAAACAAAGGGAAGCTTGAGGCTGCATGGTCAAAAAAAGGGGCGCCAGTCATATGACGTGACGCCCTCAAAACTCATTTAGATTAAAAGTTGAAAACTTGATCTAACTCCTGATCCTTCACATCAAATACTACTTTGTGTGGTGTCAAAGACTCTTTCTTGAAGTATTCGGGCAGCCGGTCGTGGGACTTGGTGAAACCAGCCGCTATGTTGAATTCCCGTTCCAGCTTAAGAATACGCTTGCCGAAATCGATGAATTTTTCAGCGGTCATGGGTTGGCCGGTACAGCTCTCCATGAGGTCCAGCAAGGCCTGGAACGCCTCGGGGATATCGAGAGTGGCAAAGGTGACAAAGATACACATGCCGGTGGCATCCACCGCAGCCGTAGCCACTTGCAGATTACGCGACAGTTCCACCTGTCCCTCGGGTTTCAACGCATTGACCGTCCCGCCGACTCCCAGCACGTTGGCGGTCACAGCGTAGCCAGCGGTGTGGTCCGCCCCCATGGTGGAAGTGGCATAGGTTACACCAATGCCCTTAACCGCCCTGGGATCATAGGCCGGCATGGCCTGCCCCTTGACCACGGGCACGCGCTCTACGCCGAATACTTTGCCGGTGACAGCCGCACCGCTACCCAGGATCCGTCCCAAAGGCGTGCCCTGGCCGACTTCCTTAATTAACTTAATTGCCGCCTTGGCGTCGCCGAATTTGGCCAGTCCAGCGTCCATGGCCACACCAAGGGTGACACCCATCTCAATGGTATCCAAGCCGAAATCGTCTTCCAGGCGGTCCATCTGGGCGATGGCATCTAGATCATCAATGCCGCAATGGCCGCCGTGGGCCCAAACCGTTTCATATTCCGGCTGTTTGGTTACGTACTGCCCATTCTTGTCGTAGAATGTGCCCGAGCAACGCACGACACAACCCCGATGACAGCCATTAGTGGCCGATCCTTCCCCGCCGCGTTCATTTTCAAGTTTGGCCAGGGCTTCGCCACCGATTTTCGCGGCCCCTTCAAACTGGCCGGTTTTGAAATTCCGTGTGGGATACCCGCCGGCTTCGTTGATGACATTGGTCAACACATTGGTGCCATAAGCTGCCATACCTTTTCCCGTTACCGGGTGCTGGCGCAGTCCGGCCACAAAAGCCTTGTTGGCCTCCTTGAATTTTTCAGGGTTTTTGCCTTGGCGCATCTGAGTGCCAGCGTCGTCAACGACGATTACTTTGACCCCTTTGGCACCCATAACTGCACCCACCCCACCGCGGCCGGCATGACGGGTTGGCCGCAACTCCATATCGGTGAAAGCGATGGAAGCCGCACCCATCTTCATCTCTCCGGCCGGCCCAATGGAAATGCAGGCGATTTTTTCGCCATGCGCTGCTTTCATTTTTTCAACCACATCATAATTGCCCAGCATTTTGAGTTCGTCGGCCGGGGCAATGGTAGCGCCGTCCTTATTTATAACCACTTTGTACAGGTGATCATTGCCAGGCTTGCCCTCAAGAATGATGGCGGCATACCCCAGGCGCGCCAGCATCTGGCTGGGCTGTCCCCCGGAGTTGGATTCCTTGATGCCACCAGTCAGGGGGCTTTTGCAGCCCACGGAGATGCGACCAGACATGGCTGCTGCCGTTCCACTGAGAATGCCAGGGGATATCACTAACTTATTTTCAGCACTGAGGGCATGGCAGGTCGGAGAAACCTCCTTGGCCACGATGGTTGAAGTCATGGCCCGACCGCCCAAGCCAGTATAGTCACCCAGAGGTTCGGTTTTGATCGTTGGACCCTTGGTACCACTCATATTGATGCGAAGTATTTTGTCCATGCCATACCTCCTATTTGGGGATTATTTGAAAATGGGTTAGCCGTTGAGTGCTGGACAAAAGGCTCATCCCCCTCAAAAGCTTAAGCCTTTATTGGTAGCTTATTTATAAATGATCCATAGTTGTAAGTATTCGGATTTCAGAAAAACGTCAAATAAAAACCAGTAATAACACTTGCGGTTGCCGCGGGAGGGTATCCCAGAGTATGATTTTGTCTGTTTTGAGAGTGTGCTTTGGGACCTGCAGGGGTAGCATCACTCTGAATAACACCGAGATGGATTAGGTTATTATTTGGTATGGACAAATAGGGAGGGGGGAACTTGAAAGAATGGGATCCCATTGCGCTGATGATCAATTGCGTGAGGCAATAAAGACATGAACACCCGGCCGCCTGCACATGGATTCGTGCGGCAGGCCGGGTGATATGTGTTTCTTAAAGTGAGCGATCTCTATCCGTTCTTCTTTTCAAAACTCTTCATGAAATCCACCAGCGCTTCCACCGCTTTGACGCCTGTAGCATTGTAGATGGATGCTCTGCAGCCGCCCACGGAGCGGTGGCCCTTAAGTCCGCCCATATCACTGGCCGTGGCTTCAGCAATGAATTTCTTCTCCAGATCTTCCGTAGGCAGTCTGAAAGTGACATTCATTTGGGACCGGCTGTCCTTGTCGGCCGTACCGCGGTAAAAACCGCTGGTGTCGAGCAGATTGTAAATCAGGTCCGCTTTTTTCTGGTTGATGGCCGCCATCTTGTCCAGGCCACCCACTGTTTCTTCGAGCCATTTGAGGACCAGTTGTACTGTATAAACGGAGAAGCACGGCGGCGTATTGTACATGGAGTTCTCTTTGGCATGGGTGGAGTACTTCAGCATGGTCGGCAGATTCTGGGCTTCCAGCTTGAGCAGGTCATCGCGCACCACCACCAGGCAGACACCGGCTGGACCCATGTTCTTCTGGGCGCCGGCATAAATCAACCCGAACTTGCTGGCATCAAAGGGGCGGGAGAAGATGTCCGAAGACATGTCGGCAACCAGTGGCGCGTCGCCTGTGTCAGGGTAGTTGGCCCACTGGGTGCCCTTAATGGTGTTGTTAGAGGTGATGTGCACATAGGTGGCGCCAGGCGTAAACTTTATGTTTTTGGGGATATAGGCAAAGTTGCGATCCTCAGAGGAGGCCACCACCTGGATTTTTTTACCGAGCAACTTGGCTTCCTTGATGGCTTTGGTAGACCATGTGCCGGTATTGACATAGTCGGCCGTACGGGTGTCGTCCAGGAAATTCATAGGAATTTGAGCAAACTGCATGCTGGCCCCGCCCTGCAGGAACAGCACCTGGTAACGAGCGTCCAGCTTGAGGATGCGCTTGACCCGCGCCACCGCATCGTTGATCACCTCGTCGAACCATTTGGAACGATGGCTGACCTCGGTAATGGACATGCCCGAACCTTTAAAATTCAGGAAATCCTTTTGAATCTCTTCCAGTACAGTTTGGGGAAGGGCCGCTGGTCCGGCGTTGAAGTTGTAAATTCGTTTCGGGCTCATTTGATTCCTCCAATTGGATAGATACAGTGATACAAAATCAGCTTTGGCGTTTCGAAGGTTAAACAAAGGACTGTTTATCTTAGAATTGTAACAACAAGTCAATAGCAAAGCGCTACCTCAAGACTCTTGCCCATAAATCTTCAAGTTGCCGGAATCCCTATCTTTTTGGTGGAGTATTGGGCTAATCTCGGAGGGTTGAAATGCGATGCCGAAAAGCACCCTAAGCATCGTAGCTTAAAGGGAAGCATTTCTCAGAAACACAAAAGGGCCTTTGGTAAGCCAAAGGCCCTTTTTAGAGTTATTTTTAGTTTTGTCAGGCTACCCTAAAGCTAATATGGTAGTACTTCACCGCTGCTTCCGCCCCCCGAGTCTGCTGGGGGTGAAGATGGTTCAGGATCCCCTGTACCCGTGCCCCCGGTTGGAGGTTGATTATCAGCCGGTGGGGGCGGGTTTACTTCATTTTCCGCTGGGCAGCCATCAGTATCGGTAAACCGTATAGAATGATAGGTGATCAGATTCTTCTCACTTTCGGGTGTTAGAAAATCACCCTGGGCACACACTACACTGTCTGAGGGCACCAACATAATTTGAGCTCCATGGAAATAATCAGGATCTGTGGTGCTCGGCATACTGCATACATCTGCACGTCCCGTAATATTGAGGAACCCTCTGCGGTTGGTGGTGCTGCTGCCGAGGCAGATGATTTCAGGAGCGCTTTGGCTGCCTCGATAGTAGATCAGTGTGTAGCTCTTGCGGCGCTCGAGGTTAAATCCATTGAGCGAGAATTGAAAACGTGGACCCCAAAGGCGGTAGCTCAAAAGTCCCCAAGAATCAAATCTAAAAATCCCGTCATTAACATCCGTATCTTGCGGGAAGAGATACACTGATGCAATGGGGGCTCGGCCTCCCCAGTTGAGGCCAATGTTGAAGTCTCCGGGGGCCGCCGCAGCACCGGCTGCCAAAATGAGAACTAGAAAAATAGCTGCGAGGGGGGGGAATAATTTTTTGCCAGTCATGCAATCTACTCCATTCATTAAGGGTGAAAGGGATTGAGATCCGTACAAGTCCAGGGCAAGGCAATTGAGCTTCTTATGGTCGATCAAGCGCAACATAAATGGGTAAATCAGCAAAGGCTATGCCATGACCTTTAAGCTTAAAAAGTTGAATAAAATCTTTTATGTCTTTTTGGGATTCGAGAAGGAGTATCATCTTCCGTGATATTGTCACATACAAAAGTAGACATTCAGCGTATGATTTATTGCATCCTTGGTGGCCCCCCCCCCAGCGGGAAAAATGTGATCCTCCAAAGAGCGGTGGCTGGCTTCGATGAAAAAAAAGGAACGATTAAATCCGGCTTGACACGGCGCCGCAAATTGCCCATATTTCAAAGCTCTATCAGATATGCCTTCGAAATGGACCTCGCCGGACCTACCACGCAACGCATCTGGACGCTTCAAAGAAAGGGACTATCGGCATGAATATTTTGCACTACCCATCGGAATCGGCTGCTAAGCGCATAGACCGTATTGAAAAGAGAGATTTAGCCTTCGGACGCAAGGATCTGGTGGCAGTGGAACGCATTCTGGCCGATGTCCGTAAAAAAGGTGATCAAGCGCTGCTGGAATACACCCGCCGTTTTGATGCACCCCAGATGGAAATTGATCAGATACAGGTTTCGACCACTGAGATCAAAGCGGCCGCGAAAAAAGTGGATCGCCAATTCAAAAAAGCCCTGAACCGGGCCGTTGAACAGATTTCCGCTTTTCATCAAAAACAGATGTCTCGCTCCTGGAATGATACATCGCGCCCCGGGACTTTTTTAGGGCAGATGGTCAACCCGGTAGATGCGGCTGGGGTATATGTTCCAGGGGGCCGACAGGGGCAAACTCCATTGGTTTCATCGGTGTTGATGGGCGCGATACCCGCCAAGATCGCTGGTGTCAAGCGGGTGGTAATGGTGACGCCGCCCACCCGCGATGGTAATGTCAGCCCCCATCTGCTGGTTGCGGCCCAGGCTGCCGGTGTGGATGAAATTTACAAAGTCGGCAGCGCCTGGGCCATAGCTGCGTTGGCTTTTGGCACCACCAGCATTGCTAAAGTGGATGTAATTGTTGGGCCGGGCAATGTATTTGTGACCCTGGCCAAAAAGCTGGTGGCGGGCATGGTGCAGATCGATATGATCGCCGGACCCAGCGAAGTGTTGATCATTGCCGATGAACACGCAGACCCGGCCTGCATTGCCGCTGATCTTCTTTCCCAGGCAGAGCATGATCCCAAGGCGTCGAGTATCCTGATGACCGATTCCTTGCCCCTGGCTCAAGCGGTGCGGCAGTCATTGGTAAACCAGGTCGCCGAGTTGCCCCGACGCGAGATCGCTGAAGAATCGCTGAAATCCTTTGGCGCTTTGCTGGTGGTGCCGGACATAAATATGGCCATTGAGTTGGCCAACCGCATGGCGCCGGAGCATTTAGAGCTCCAGGTACAAGATCCGTTTGCGTATGTCGGCCGCATCCGGCACGCAGGTGCCGTATTTTTAGGGAAAAATACCCCGGAACCGGTAGGCGATTATGTTGCTGGCCCCAACCACGTGTTGCCCACGGCTGGAACCGCGCGTTTTTCTTCAGCGTTGTCCGTAAATCATTTTTTAAAAAATACGAGCATTATCCACTATACGGCCGAAGCGTTTCAAAAAGAGGCCCAAGACATCATCTGTCTGGCCCGGGTGGAGGGATTGGAAGCCCATGCCCGCTCCGTAGAAATCCGTTTGGCCAAGAGATAGGAAGTGATTATGGCCCCAATGCCCCAACCCAATGAGAGCATTATCTTGGTTGTCGATGATGATGAGTCGGTGCGCCTCATGCTTAAATCGGGATTGACGTTGTCCGGGTTCAATTGCTTCGCGGCCGAAAGCCCCGGAGAAGCATTGAAGATCCTGCAAGCCTATCCCGTGGATGTGGTCGTTACCGATATCAAGATGCCAGAAATGAGCGGGATTGAATTGGGGCGGATCGTCAAGACCCAGTATGAGGCCGATGTCATCGTGATGACCGGCTATGTGGGGGATTTCAACTACGAAGATATTGTACAGCAAGGGGCTAGTGATTTTATACAGAAACCTTTGCGCATTGCCGAGTTTATCGCACGACTAAAACGGGTGCTGTCCGAAAGAAATTCGAAACAGGAACGTTTGAAAGCTCTGGCGGACCTCAAACTGAATCTGGATAAATTTCAGCGCGCCATGGAAGGTATTGTCCAGGCCATTTCAGTGGCGGTCGAAATGCGTGATCCTTATACCGCCGGACACCAGCAGCGGGTGGCTGAGCTGGCTTGCACCGTGGCTAAGGAAATGAGTTTGTCTGACGATGATGTTTATGGCTTGCGCATGGCTGCCGTCATCCATGATCTGGGCAAAATTACCGTGCCTGCTGGAATTTTGGCCAAGCCGGGCCGCTTGTCCGACTTGGAGTATGAGTTGATCAAAAATCACGTGCGCGCCGGTTATGATATTTTGAAGCAGATCGAGTTTCCCTGGCCGCTGGCGGAGATTATCCTTCAGCATCACGAACGCTTGGACGGCAGCGGATACCCCCAAGGTCTCAAGGAGAAAGATATACTGCTCCAGGCACGGATTCTTGCCGTGGCCGATGTGTTTGAAACCATTGCTTCCCACCGCCCTTACCGACCATCGCTGGGATTGCAGCGCGCCCTGGACGAACTGCAAGACAACAGTGGTGCTCTTTACGACAGCACCGTTGTATCGACCCTAATCCGGTTGGTGTCCGAAAATCGCTTCCCCGAATTTCGGTAATTCATTCCGTTTGGCAATTCAAAAACATATATTATGGCCCGTTTAGTCGGCGCGGTATGTAACAGAACGAAATGATGGATTTTTTTTCATCTCTGTGATACCGTGTAGGGGAAGTTGTTTATGAGATTAAAAAGCCATCTCAAAAATGGATTTTGGGCCAGAAGATTATTTTGAGACAGCTTGTAGTAACTATCCTGTGATCATAAGGACCCTATGCCCTTCAAGTTCGATCGCATACCGCGCCTGCTCGGTTTGTTTTCATCCGCCAAAAAGCTGCCGCCGCTCACCTCTTTTCTTCTAAACAGCTACAAAATAAACTTCTCATTGGACCGTCTAGTGCCTGGCGTGGACAATATCCGCCATGATGTGTTGATAAGTCCTGGTTTTGTGCTTTCTCTGCGCAAAATTATTTCCCAGCTTGTCTCGCGACATGCCGGGGTCGAAAAAAGGGGCGGCGATGCCGGGCAGGTCAGTTGGGTCAAGGAGGTGGACGCCCACAAACAGCTTTATAAAGAGATCATGACCGACGCGCTCAACAAGGCCAAGGCGCGACGTGAACCCCAGATCGAGTATCTGGCGCAAGCCGCGGTGCTCAAAATGTTGCTGGAGGAGATCCGCACCCAATACGACCATTTGGTGGGACGGCTGAAGAAAACCGTACGCAAATCCGATTTGGCGGTTCACAACGATTGGACCGAGGCGCCCAAACTCAAGGATAAATTACAACTGGTCATCCAGGATCGCCCCACGATCTTGCAGCGGGTTGGTAAGGAAGTCTGTGGATTCTGGGTCCAAATTGAAAAAAAAGAGATCCAGGTGATGCGCGAGGCGATCTTCGGCAACCGCTCCTCTTTTTTTGAGGATGTGATCGGCACATCCATTCTGCATATGAAGGACTTCGATAATGAACAGTTTATGATCGAAGAGTATGATCTGTCCCTGGGGCGTCGCATTGAAGATCCGGAGAAGTATGAAAATCTTCTCTTTTTTATTCGTTATCTCATCAACCAGCTCGATCTTCAGGACCCTGCCGCCGAAGGGTTGCCCGTGGACCAGCGTAAAGTAACACCGGTGTTGGATGAGAATCCGGTGTTGGAAAGCAGCCAAAAAGCCTACATCGATAAAATTGATGGGTACTTGCGGCATATCGGCAATATCGATACTTTGCTGAATTGGCGCCGCACCAAGGCCGATCTGCAAGCGTTGAAGAAGCAAAAAGGGGACTCGAAGGAGATCGAGCGGTTGAAGCAATTGGTCCGGCACCAGAAAGCCGTGCTCGATTTCTTCTATCATCAATTCCGGAAGAAAGGAGCCATTGACCGCATCGCGGCCTCATATGAAATGCAGCCCGAATACCTTGAATACTGCCCACCGCTGGCACCGCAGCAGGTGATGCAGTATTTGATCTCCATCCGCGCGCGACGGTTGATTAAAAGTCGTCTCAAGCGATTATCCCAGGTTTACGGACGAGCCTTCAATCTGGCCCCCTTGAACAAGAAGATTAAGTCCATGGAGCAGATCACCTCTTCCAAGCGCAAGGCCTACCTGATCCGTTTTTTGAACGCCTTTGCCCGTTACCACCGGGATTTAAGCATTTGCGACGTGATCAATGATGCCATGGAGCGGGTGCATCTTTCCGTTGACGAAAAGGCCATTACCCTTTCGCGGGAGAATAATACCCTTTTTGAATATCTGCTTTCCAATGAACAGACCACTGACCAAACACCGATTATCAATCATGTGGTCATCAAGGCCGATGTGCGTGGTTCCACGGACATCACCCATCAGATGAATGAGCGCGGCTTGAATCCGGCCTCCTATTTCAGCTTGAATTTTTTTGATCCGATTTCCGAAATCCTTTCCGAATATGATGCGGTCAAGATTTTTATTGAAGGCGATGCCATCATCCTTTCCATCTTTGAAAGAGAAAATGCCCCCAGTGATTGGTATGCCGTGGCGCGGGCTTGCGGCATCGCCCTCAACATGCTGATCATCATCCAACGATACAATGAGAAGAGCCGGCGGCATTTGCTGCCTATCTTGGAACTAGGGGTCGGTATCAGCTACCGGGACAAGGCTCCCACATTCCTTTTTGATGGCAACAACCGCATCATGATCTCGCCCGCGATCAATCATGCCGACCGATTGTCGAGTTGCTCCAAAATCGGGCGCAGGCTGCTGGCCGCGAAAAAGGGGATGTTCAATCTCTTTGTATTTCAAACGCAGTCAGATGAAGAGATGGCGGCTACGGCCGACGATCTCTATACACGCTTCAATGTCAACGGTATTGAGCTCAACAGCGCAGGCTTTGAAAAGCTCTCCAAGGAAATTGATTTACAGGTAATCAAGTCTGACTTGAAAGATATTCACGGCCGAAGTTGCACCCTACATACTGGCCGATTCCCCACCAAAAGCGGGCGTTATCAACGGCTGATTATCCGAGAGTCTCAGATCCCGGTAGTGGACGCCAAGACTCTGAAGATGATCAAAATCTCTTCGCACAAATACTACGAAGTGTGCACAAATCCAAAATTGTATAAACTTTTCCGCTCCAAGGCGGACTGAAACTCTCCACCCATAAATCTTACATATAAGCCTTTTTAAAAAAGATTAGGCTTAAAACTTTGTAGGAATCGATCTTGAAGTACTCTTCGACCAATTCCAATCCACATCGCGGTTTTCCGTTAAGAATCGCTTTTGACGATGCCGACGGAAATATTTAGGCGCCTTGCTTCACATGAAATGGATTAGCCACCAGCACAGGCACCTTCGAAGTTTTGACAACCCGTTCGGCAACCGATCCGAAGAGAACGCGGTCCAGTCCTTTGCGGCCGTGGGTTCCCATGATGACCAGGTCGATGGCATGCTCTCCGATGTAATTGATAATGGCATCGGAGGGATCACCCAGCACTACTTCGCCCCGGCAGCGGGGAAGACCGCTGAAGTTGGATAGAACAAATTCATCCATTTTCCTGCGAGCCCCTTCCACCAGTTCATTTTCAAAAATTGAGATAGAGGGCGGAGCCACGTAGATGTCGGTGAAGTACTGGAAAATGCGAACCACGAACAAGACATGGACTTCGGCATCGAATTTGCCGGCCATGGTCTTCACGTATTGAACCAGTTTTTCAGAATTTTCAGTCAAGTCCACAGGGAAAAGAATGCGCTGCATGGTGATCATGTTTTTCTCCTTTGGTGATTGGTTTTGAGGCCGGGAACGCTCCTCACCTATGATCTCTTTGCTTCACTATCCTGGTTTACTTTGAAATCACCGCTCTGATTCAAGGAACGGAAACGCAATGTTCATGCCGGAAACGCTACCAGTCTCTGAGTTGGAGATAACCGCGCCTTTCAATGGGAATCAGGCTGAAGATCAATTTCAAATGTGGAATACAGCATAAAAAGGGTCAGGCTTTTTTTCAAGGTGTAAAATTATTGAAACCAATATTTGACATTTAGGGTGATTTTAATTCAGATTTCCCCTAGTGATAAAATCCCTGCTTGAAAAAACTATGGTGGCGATTCCGCAATTCAATGATTCAACAATTACCAAACGGGTCCGGGCATGAAGCGATTTTACATCTATCTGATTTTGGGTCTGATATTGGCCGCCGTGGTCGTGGCCTACTTATGGCTGCAACCGTCTCAGGCGGAAAAAGTGACCGTCCTGCGGACGCAATCCAAGAAATACCTGGTCATCACGCGGGACCGGTTTGTGGATGGATTGGCACCTTGGCGGGCCCGGCGTGAACGGCAAGGCTTTGAGGTGAAGTTCCGGTCTTGGTCCGCATCGCCCGAGGTCAACGATATCGAACGGTGGATTCAGCAGGAAATTAAGAAATCCCATGGCCAGTGCCGCTATATCCTGCTGGTGGGCGATTGCGCCGGACCTGGAGAAGAGGCCGCGGATTGGCACCTGCCAACCTTTATCGGGCCGACGGGGTATCCCTATGAGAAAGACAAGCCCTTGAGGCCCATGGAAAGCGATGCACCCTTCGGCGATATTGATCATGATGGCCAAATGGAAGTGGCCGTAGGGCGCCTGCCGGTGAGAAATGAAGCCCAACTGGCCATCCAGTTGGCCAAAATCGTAGAACATGAGGAGCGTCCGCTGGTTCCCTCCTACTACCGCGCGGTACTGTGGACCGGCGCCAAGGATCACCATGACCCCATGTATCAAACCACCTTGCAATATGTAGAAAACCTGCTACCGGATGGACTCTACCCCTATGTGATTTCCAGCTATCCAGATTCGGCCTGCAGCGGGCCGCTGACCGAGCAGCCTTCTCAATTTCTCAACGCTGTCGCCCAACCCGCGTTCATCAGCATGGTGGTGGGGCATGGGGACTACAACAACCTGCGCTGCGCTGAAATCAACCACGAAGAGATTCGCATGATGGTGGATTCCGTGGCTGCCTTGCCTTCCACGGCGGCGGTTGGTCCTTTGCTGTTATTGGCATGTGAGGCCGGAACCTACAATCTGCCCACCGCGCAAGGGCCGAGTATGGCTGAAGCTTTCCTCAACCATCCGGGCGGGCCGGTGGCGGTGGTGGCCGCGGCCGGCAACTTGAATGTGTTGACCAATTTCTATCTGGCCGGAAGTATTGCCCACAATATCCAGGGGCGCAGCACCACAATCGGCGATTTGTTGGTGGATAGCCGTCAAATCCTATACAAAATCGGCAAGTACACTCTGGCGCAAATCAGGGCGCACGATCCCCGGACGCGTGAGCTGCTGGGACCACCGCAGGAGGACAACCAGGATCTCTACGAGATCAAAAATTTGCTACGCAATGAGAGTCTGCTATACAACCTGCTCGGAGACCCTTGCCTGGCGCTCAACTTGCCCAAGCCCCTGCGAGTTCAAATGGCGATGGTGGGTGAACATCAATTGCACATCAGCGGCATTGTTCCTCCGGAAGCGGATCATCTGTGGATTGAGCAGTTTGATCTGAATCGACTAAAAGTGCAAGCACCGCCAGATGCCACGGATGAACAACGCCGGCAACTTTTCCAAGAGGCCAATCAGGCGCCGCGGCTGTTAGCCAATCAGCTGCTAAAAGGGCCAACCTGGCTAGCAGAGATCACATTGACGGATGAACAGATGGTCTATGGCAGCAAAATCAGGGTAATGGCTATCGGTGGAACGGCAGCGTATGCACATACGATTGCTATGCCGGTACAGTGAGGGGCGTTTGACCGTTAGCCCGTTTGCCCGTTGGCCCGTTGGCCCGTTGGCCCCGTTGGCCCGTTGGCCCGTTTATATTTATGTGGGATAGATTGTTGGTGGTAGGGCATATTGTCCTTCGACTCGGAATGGCGTAATGGAAGGCGGGTTGAAATTCAGGGATTTCGACGTTAGATTGACCCATCCCAGCAGTAACTTGAACTGGAGAAACGACTATATTTCGAGGGGATAAAGGAACCATGCATTACGAAGGCAACATCATCCGGCCGCCCAGCGAGGCCGACTCTATTTTGCTGCAAGTGACCGTGGGGTGCTCCCACAACAAATGCGCTTTTTGCGGCACCTACCGGGGCGAGCGCTTCAGGATCAAACCAGACGACATCATCTGGCAGGACATCGCCTTTGCCGCTCAATACTGCAAGCGTCAGAGGCGTGTCTTTTTATGTGATGGCGATGCCCTGATCATTCCCCAGAAGAGGCTGTTGGCCATTTTACAAGCCATTCGCGAACAATTGCCCTGGGTGACCCGCATCGGCGCCTACGCCAACACCAAAAGCATCTCCATGAAAAGCGAAGAAGAGCTGAAACTTCTTCACGATAACGGACTGGGTATCCTTTATATGGGGTTGGAAACCGGTGATGACGAAACCCTCAAGGCTATTAGCAAAGGCGCCACGGCCGCCAAAATGATCGACATGGGGCGCAAAGCAAAAAGAGCCGGTTTCAAACTCTCTATCACCGTGATTCTGGGCGTGGCCGGCCGCGAACGTTCCCAGGTGCATGCCGAGGCCACCGGGAAAGTCTTATCGGAAATCGACCCCGATTACGTGGGTGCGCTCAGTCTGATGCTGGTTCCCAATACCCCCATGTATGCCGACTATTGCGAAGGCCGCTTTCCCCTGCTTGGCCCCGAAGAGATGCTGCGTGAACTGCGCACCATTTTCGCCAATACCCATCTATCCAAAGGGCTGTTCCACGCCAACCACGCCTCCAATTATCTTCCCATCCGCGCCCGGCTGCCCAAGGATCGCGCGGCGGTTTTGAATTTGATCGATCAAGCTTTGGCGGGCCGGGTGGCTCTGAAGCCAGAGTGGATGAGGGGATTGTAGTTCGTTGATTCATTGATTGGTTGATTCGTTAATTGGTTAAGCCCTTTTTTGATTGAATTGAATCTTCCATTCGTTGATCTGCTTTTATGATGGGACGTTCCAATACAGTCCTACTCAATCAACCAACCAACCAAAACCTTGCAAGTCGGTAAAATCCATTGTAACAAACCGGCCGTCTTAAAATCCCAATTCTCTAAGGAGACTTTAATTATGGAATGTCGGACTTCCGAGAGTCATCTTCAACTGGAGCAACGCTGCGTCAACACCATCCGCACCTTGGCAATGGATGCCATTCAGAAAGCCAATTCGGGCCATCCCGGCGCTCCCATGGGGTTGGCCGCGGCCGGTTTTGTGCTCTGGACCCGCGTTATGAAGCACAATCCCGCCAATCCAGCCTGGCCTGACCGCGATCGATTCGTGCTCTCCGGCGGCCACGCTTCCATGCTGTTGTACAGCCTGCTTTGCCTTACCGGTTATGATGTGACCCTGGATGACCTTAAAAATTTCCGCCAGTGGGGC
Organism: Deltaproteobacteria bacterium; assembly: GCA_021824175.1. Classification (GTDB taxonomy): domain Bacteria; phylum Desulfobacterota; class Desulfobacteria; order Desulfobacterales; family Desulfosarcinaceae; genus Desulfatitalea. The sequence goes on along the minus strand of JAKALP010000011.1, from coordinate 3,836 downwards.
AGCAAGACACCCGGCCATCCCGAGTACGGCCACACCCCTGGCGTGGAGACCACCACCGGCCCCCTGGGACAGGGCATTGCCAATGCCGTGGGTCTGGCCATGGCCGAGCGCCATTTGGCCGCCCGTTATAATCAGCCCCATTTCCCCATCGTCGACCATCACACTTATGTCGTATGTGGCGACGGCGACTTGATGGAAGGCGTGGCCGCCGAAGCCCTTTCCCTGGCCGGCCATCTAGGTTTGGGACGCCTGATCTGTCTCTACGATGACAACGGCATCTCCATCGAAGGTTCCACCGATATCACCTTCACCGAAAACGTGGGCCAGCGTTTTGCCGCTTACAACTGGCATGTGCAGACTGTCGAAGACGGCAACGATCTGGCTGCCATCGAAAAGGCCTTGCATGCCGCCCAAGCGGAGAGCGACCGGCCCTCGCTGATTATTTTGCGAACCCATATCGCCTACGGCAGTCCCAACAAGCAGGACTCGGCCGATGCCCATGGCTCTCCTTTAGGGGAAGAGGAAATTTGCCTCACCAAGGATTTCCTGGGGTGTGATCGGGACGAGAAGTTCTGCGTACCGCAGGAGGTATTGGACCATTTTCGCCAAGCCCTTCAAAAAGGGCGAGTCTTCGAGGAGGTGTGGCAAAAACGCTATAACGAATATGCCAAGGCTCATCCCCAACTGGCGGATCAATGGGTCAACGCCATCAGCGGCTTTCTGCCCCGTGGATGGGATAAGGATCTGCTGGTCTTCAAACCCGAAGACGGAGCCGTGGCCACCAGGGCCGCCTCGGGCAAGGCCCTGAATGCCCTGGCCCAGCGCGTGCCGACCCTGATGGGCGGTTCCGCCGATCTGGCGCCGTCCAACAATACTTTCCTCAAGGGGATGCCCGAGTTCCAAAAAGGCCATTATGACGGTCGCAACATCCGTTTCGGCGTGCGCGAACATGCCATGGGCGCTGTCATGTCTGGCCTGTTCTTGCACGGCGGCATCCGGCCTTTTGGCGGCACCTTCCTGGTGTTCGCCGACTACGTGCGTCCGGCCATCCGCGTGGCGGCCTTGATGAAACTGCCGCTGGTTTACGTGTTTACCCACGACTCCATTGCCGTGGGCGAAGATGGCCCCACCCATCAGCCGGTGGAGCATCTGGCCTCCCTGCGCGCCATGCCCAATGTCACGGTGTTGCGACCCTGCGACGCCAATGAAACCGTGGATGCCTGGCTGCAAGCCATTCGCACCAACAACAGCCCGGTGATCTTGGCTCTGAGCCGCCAGAACCTGCCCGTGCTCGATCCCAAACAGACCGGTGGCCGTCTGGCGCGCGGCGGTTATGTGCTTTCCGATTGCAAAGGCAAGCCCGATATACTGCTTATCGGCACTGGCGCCGAAGTACATCTGGCCCTCAAGGCCCAGAAGATATTGGCCGAGAAGAAGATTGCGGTCCGCGTCATCAACATGCCCAGTTGGGAATTGTTCGAGCAAAACGACGATGACTACAAAAAGGAAGTACTGCTGCCCGAAGTCACAGCACGTCTGGCAGTTGAAGCCGGCGTATCCATGGGTTGGGAACGCTACATTGGTGATAAGGGCCGCATGATTGGCATGACTAGCTTTGGGGCCTCGGCCCCCGGAAATACTGTACTGGCCAAGTTTGGCTTCACGGCCGAGAACGTAGCAGCCCAGGCCGAAGAGATGGTTAAAACCACCAAATAACCAGCTTGGTTGGCAAATCTCAATACACAGAAAAAGCGTCCCTTTGCGGGGCGCTTTTTCTTTTTATTGTTATTACTCTCCATCTACAAGCCATCTCAAAATAATCTTTTGGCCCAGACTCTTTGTTGGAGGCAAATTTTAAATCCTCGAAATACTTCAGTATGTCTGCGGTTTAAAATTTGCCTCCGCCGCGATTTTGGTCCAAAATCTTTATTTTGAGATGGCTTGTAAAAAACATAGTTGACGGCGAAAGCTCTATTTTCAAGATATATCCAAATCCATCTTATACTTAAAATTACTGGCCCGGTAGTACCGATTCACAATTTCAAAGGGCTTCATGGATTCATACCAGAAGAAGGTTTGGATCTGAATTAGCGGTTCAAAGGCTTGGCAGCGCAGAATATCGGATAGGTCGTGATCCGCGGCAATGGCCTGCAGGTACATCTCCCCCTTGGTGACTTTAAGACCAATTTTTTCTTTTAAGATCATCTGGACGGATTTTTTTTGCGCGAGCTCTTTCTTCGTGATGTGTTTGGCGATGTCCAGGGGCATGTAGTTTTCAAGTACGGATGAAATGTTCTTATGGGTGAACAAACGCCGTATTCTACAAATCTTTTCTGAATCGGCTGCGCCGAAAAATTTATGGATATCCTTTGGAATACGGGTTTCGCTGATCGGCAGTGTTTTGATCTCCAAAGGCTTGGTCTGGCCGACGGCAATCGAGAGCATGACCTCATTCAAGCTGGTATGAATGGTTATCGGGGTTTCCGGGATAACCTCGGCCACAAATGTGCCTCTTCCCCTGGTTCGGTTGATTAAGCCGTTAGTTTCCAATATGGCCATGGCGCCGCGGATGGTGATTCTGCTGACACCATAAGATTCCACCAGCTCATCCTCAGTGGGCAGGCGTTGGCCGGGTCTATATTGACCTGATAAAATTTTGTGCCGAATCATGGTGGCGACCCGGCTGTAAAGGGGAATAGCCTCTTTTGGGGCAGGGTTTTGCATATCTGATTCCTTATTATTTAAGAAAGTAGCACAGTGATCGTTTAAGTCTTCCCCGCGAATGCGGGGATCCAGGAAAATCAAATCTGGCCCCCCGCATTCGCGGGGGCGACATAAACAGACACCTTGTTATTTTTGGGTGTGGTTCTCATCTAAAAGATATGTGACCACCCTGGAAACCCTGGGCCACACCCTTGACGAGTGTAAGTCAGGAGTGTTGCTTAGATCGGCATCGGTATCGCTATCGCAGTCTTTCGATTCCGATTCCGATACCGATGCCGCAAACAAGGCCGTGCAACAGTCGTGACTCACCCCTCCCCCACACGGGTGTAAGTCACGGCTGTTGCATACCTAATGCATTCGTGTGGGTCGTACTCGTACTCGTACGCGTACTCGTACTCGAATGATTTAAAAAGTTTTTCGAGTACGCGTACGCGTACGAGTACGATTTGGAAAAACACCGATGCGCAACACTCTTGACTCACACCCACCCTTGACTCCTCATCCGCCTTGGTTTAGAACTCACGGCGATTTGACGCGGCCATGCGCCGCTCCGACCGGTTGCAGCCAACCGGGTTTGATCCCAACACCTTCGCTTAATAGCGCGCCGACGGCGCGCAACGCAACGGCAAAACATTCCCCCCTAAAGGGCTGCACCGTTTGCGCCACCATGTAGATAGTGCTTGAACGAAAAGCCCATATTTTTTCAAGTTCTCCCGCCAAAGTTCGACGGGACAGGAAGGCGGAGGCAAAATTTTAACCGCAGACATACACATAGTATTTCGAGGATTAAAATTTTGCCCCAACGCAGAAATTGGGAAAATAGGGGGTTTTCGTTCAAGCACAAGAAAAGGAGATTCCCATGCCAGGTGCCGCACGTCTGGGCGACAAAGCCCATTGCCCCGAAGATGACCATGGCTGTCCGGGGTGCAAACATGACGTGGAAGGGCCGGCCGTGACCGCCTCGCCCGATGTCTTCATCGACTTCAAACCCGCCCTGCGCGTGGGCGATAAGGGTGAGCACGCTTCGTGCTGCGGACCCAACTCCTGGGAAGTAACCGAAGAGGGGTGCGCCCATGGCGTCTTCATCAACGGCCGGCCCGCGGCCGTGGTCG
>JAKALP010000033.1 GCA_021824175.1 Deltaproteobacteria bacterium | reverse complement strand
ATCTAATCCTGCTTTGCCACGCCCGATGTGGTGCCCCGCTGGCCCTATTTTGACAAAGTCATTCATATCTGTGTTTATGCCCTGTTGGGCCTGCTCTTCTATCGCGCGTTGAATACCTTATCAATTCTGCGGAATCGCCGCACGGCGATCATACTTTTGGCCACCGTGCTGACGGCATTGTACGGCCTCAGCGACGAATGGCACCAATCCTTTGTGCCGGAACGCACTGCCGACGCAGCTGACTTTGGAGCGGATTTGATCGGTGGATGGCTGGGCAGCACGCTTTACAACAAATTGGCCGTCCCAAAGCGGAAATCGTAGCGGCCACCTTTAACTATTGACACAATGAGACATATCCGATTAGATAGGCCCCTTTGGAAACTGCGGCTGTAGGTTCGGCTTTCTCATGGGTTGCGGAGAGCCCCTTTCACCCGCGGTTTTATTTGAAGTGATAAGTTCCATCGCGCTCAACCGGATTTTAGATAGACGGCTATCAGATATGGAGGTTACGTTGAATGGCTGAACAAGCAATCAAACTTGGCGGCAAAAAACAGAGCACCTTCATCGACAAGGTCAAGGGGTTGCTTCCCGAGGGCGGGAATCTCAACCTCTGCCTGACCTGCGGTGCGTGCTCATCGGGCTGCCCGGCCACTGGCCTGGAAGGAATGGACCCGCGCAAATTCTTGCGCATGGCAGCCCTGGGAATGGACGAGGAGATCACCACGACCCCCTGGGTCTGGATGTGCAGCATGTGCACCCGCTGCGTCTATGTCTGCCCCATGAAAATCAACATTCCGCAACTGGTGTTCTACGCGCGGCAAACCTGGCCCAGAGATAAGCGACCCAAGGGCATTTTGGGCTCCTGCGACATGGCTCTGCGCAACGATACCTGCAGCGCCATGGGCGCCACGGAAGAAGATTTCCAGTTCGTGGTGGAAGATGTGTTGGGCGAATATCAGGAGGCCCAGCCCGAATTCGCCGAAATGACCGCGGATGTGAACAGGGAAGGTGCTTACTACTTCCTGAATCAGAACTCTCGCGAACCCGTGACCGAGCCCGATGAAATGGTGCCCCTGTGGAAGATCCTGAACCTGGCCGGCGCCGACTGGACCTACGGCAGCAAAGGGTGGGCCGCGGAAAACTACTGCCTGTTTATGGCCGATGACGAGAACTGGGAGAAGATCGTCCGCACCAAGGTCAAGGCCGTAGAAGATTTGGGCTGCAAAGTGTGGCTCAACACGGAGTGAGGGCACGAACTCTTCGCGGTCCGGTTCGGACTGCAAAAGTTCAAGATTCCCTACAACTTCGAAATCAAAAGCATCATTCAACTCTATGCCCAGTGGATTCGCGAGGGCAAACTCAAGCCCAGCTCCGAGTGGAACAAGGAGCGCAAAATCAAATTCACGGTTCAGGATCCCTGCCAGTTGGTGCGTAAAAGCTTTGGTGATCCGGTCGCCGAGGACCTGCGCTATGTAGTGAAAGCCGTGGTGGGTGAAGAAAACTTCATCGACATGTACCCCAACCGCTCCAACAACTTCTGCTGCGGCGGCGGCGGCGGGTATCTGCAATCAGGCTTTACCGAGCAGCGCCGCAAGTACGGCGAAATGAAGGCCAACCAGATCCTGGCCACCGGCGCCCAGTACTGCATCACCCCTTGCCACAACTGCCATGCTCAAGTTCACGACCTGAGCGAAGTGCGCCACCATGCCTGGCAAACCGTGCACCTGTGGACCCTGCTGTGCCTCTCCCTAGGCATTCTGGGCCCCAACGAGCGCGCCTACCTGGGCGATGATCTCAAGGATGTGGACGTGTTCCATCCTGAAAGCGAACATTAGTCGACGCTCGGGCCCTCAAACGGCTTATTCTCAGGGCCGGCAGCCGGTAGGCCGCCGGCCCTTCTTGTTTTCATGCCCGCATCACCGGTATTGACAAAGCCCGCCGGTCCGAATTACATTTTTCTAAAATAGATAATTCAAGAGGAGGCTGTCATGCGCAGCACCATTACCACCAGAGGCCAAACCGTTATCCCCGCCGAAATCAGGCGCAAGTTTCAACTGACGGCGGCCGATCGGATTGAATGGATAGTCGAGGACAACCACATTCGGGTCGTGCCCGTGCGGGCCAACCCCATCGAAGCATTTCGAGGCCAGGGCGCCGGAGGCGCCGTCCGGCGGCTGCTCAAGGAAAGAAGAAAAGATAGAAAAACAGAATGAAACGATATCTTCTGGATACATCGGCGCTATTATCATTACGCGATAATGAATCGGGCGCGGATCAGGTGGCCGACTTGCTCTATCAGGCTCAAAGGGGGACGGTTGTCTGCAAAATATGCTTTATATCCCTGATGGAGCTGTTCTATCGCGTATGGAAGGATGAAAACGAATCCTCCGGGCGACTGGCCTATGAACAATGCCGTTCCTTACCGCTCGAAATCATCCATGAAAGTGAAGCCCTGCTGGAGCGCGCGGCTCAAATCAAAGCCACCCATCACCTTTCCCTGGCCGACGCCTGGATCGGCGCGGCCGCCTTGCTTGAAAACGGCACCCTGGTCCATAAAGATCCAGAGTTCGACGCCCTGCAATGCCCCCAGTTAAAACTCCCCCAATAACCCAAGCGGCGCCATTGAACTTCACGTTTACACGGCCCAAACCGAGGGCCGACTCATGGTCGCGCGGCCCGATCATCGCCGAAAGCCCGTCCATCGACGCCAGGCTTGTCAGCATCTTTCCTTTCGAGCCGGGGCATGCGCGATGAACTCGCGCGTGATCCCGGCGCGAAAGGCGGCCTCCGCGAAAATGGCGCGGCTATCGGCGGGCGCCACGGGGTAACGAACGGCAACACGCCTCAACGCGGCAGTAGTAATTATAGCTCTGAAATCCCGACCCTGTTTGGACATCCAACCACGGCGCCAGATGCACCTTCCCAAGGGAAGTCCCCCGCTCTAACGTCCGAAACGTTCCGTGGCTGAATGATCTAAATCTGATGCTTCAATGAGACCGGAACCGTTTTTCTCCGAAAATGGGCCGGACCGGCCACTGTCCGACCCGCCGACGGCTTCTGACAGGGTGGCCCCCACACAGCCGGACGATGGATTCTTTTGGAATCTATTCCGAGAATTGGGCGATGTCAAATGAAGTAATTCAACTGCTTCAATAAGGCTGAAGCCATATTGCTCCAGAAAAGCGGCCGGTGGGTCCTGCCGTATGTGAAGAGGCAACGGCTCGGAGTACTACTGCGGAAGTGAGCCCGACCGGACCGGCGCACGATCCGGCTCGCCGGACGCTGCTAGGCAGGGTGGCCCCCTCGCGACCGGCGTTCCGCGCTCCGAGCGCAGACTGAAGGCAGTATAGGCAAACGAGGATTGCAAGTCAACGAACGGCATTCAGCGCTTCAATGAGGCCGGAGCAGTGATGCTCCGGAAAAGTCTGCTCGGCCTGGGGCGATAAAGGCGAGTTATCGGAGCTTCAATGAGGCCGGAGCAGTGATGCTCCGGAAAAGATCGTTACATCGGTTGCAGCCAAATCAGCCATACTCAGCTTCAATGAGGCCGAAGCAGTGATGCTCCGGAAAAGACTCCATGCCGGGCGGCTGCCACTCGCAGGCGGTCCAAGCTTCAATGAGGCCGGAGCAGTGATGCTCCGGAAAAGCACGGCCGCATCGCGGGCCGCGTCATCCCACTTCGAAGCTTCAATGAGGCCGGAGCAGTGATGCTCCGGAAAAGCGCCTCAGCGCGCACAATTTTTTGCGATTTAAATTGCTTCAATGAGGCCGGAGCAGTGTTGCTCCGGAAAAGGCCACTTCGGCCTTCAAATCCTTCCAGGCGGTAGTGCTTCAATGAGGCCGGAGCAGTGATGCTCCGGAAAAGAGGGCTCTGTAAAGTAGGCAAGGCATGCTATGCTCTGCTTCAATGAGGCCGGAGCAGTGATGCTCCGGAAAAGGCTACTGCCTGGAGAAATACTCCAGGAACCCGAAGGCTTCAATGAGGCCGGAGCAGTGATGCTCCGGAAAAGTCCTTCCCGGACTGCCTTCTCCCCCACTGCTTCCATGCTTCAATGAGGCCGGAGCAGTGATGCTCCGGAAAAGGTTTGATAAAAACTCGCCCGTGCGTCACACGCAGATGCTTCAATGAGGCCGGAGCAGTGATGCTCCGGAAAAGGCCCTATTTCGCGGATTCGATAGCAAGAGTTGAACTTGCTTCAATGAGGCCGGAGCAGTGATGCTCCGGAAAAGCGCCCCGGCTTCAGTCCAGCAAGCCTTGAGTTGCCAAGCTTCAATGAGGCCGGAGCAGTGATGCTCCGGAAAAGGGCCATCTATACGGATCACAAGCGAACCGAAACAATGCTTCAATGAGGCCGGAGCAGTGATGCTCCGGAAAAGGCCTGCATTCGCCCCTTTTCTTCCCGTGAGCGGCCGCTTCAATGAGGCCGGAGCAGTGATGCTCCGGAAAAGTCGAATAGGCGATAGTATCCACAATACAGCGGTCAGCTTCAATGAGGCCGGAGCAGTGATGCTCCGGAAAAGGTTTCGCAATATACTTTATGTGAAGGAACAAGCGCTTGCTTCAATGAGGCCGGAGCAGTGATGCTCCGGAAAAGTCTGCCGAGAATGCGAATTACTGGCATGGGCTTATAAGCTTCAATGAGGCCGGAGCAGTGATGCTCCGGAAAAGTATTTGATATTATAAGATATTTTTATTATATGCCCAAGCTTCAATGAGGCCGGAGCAGTGATGCTCCGGAAAAGCATCTACCTGTCCGGGTGTTGCAATGTTCTATACAGGGCTTCAATGAGGCCGGAGCAGTGATGCTCCGGAAAAGTGCCGACAAAATCGAAGTCCAAAACCGCTAATCCCGCTTCAATGAGGCCGGAGCAGTGATGCTCCGGAAAAGGGCCGACATCTTTGAGCGAGATCCAGTTCGCGGCAACGCTTCAATGAGGCCGGAGCAGTGATGCTCCGGAAAAGTTCCGCCAGGGGAACGGTTAGGGTAAATAAAAAGCAAAGCTTCAATGAGGCCGGAGCAGTGATGCTCCGGAAAAGCTTGCGTACTCTATCCTTGCTTGCCACCCTGGAAGAAGCTTCAATGAGGCCGGAGCAGTGATGCTCCGGAAAAGTCCGTTCTTGGCCCTAACATGGGTTCGGAACGACGGTGGCTTCAATGAGGCCGGAGCAGTGATGCTCCGGAAAAGGTCAAGGGCCACCAGGATGCATTCCGCCCTTTCAAGGCTTCAATGAGGCCGGAGCAGTGATGCTCCGGAAAAGGTCCCCAGTACTTGACCAGTTGGTTTTGTTTTCATCGCTTCAATGAGGCCGGAGCAGTGATGCTCCGGAAAAGCAGACGATTGCCGTAAATTGTCAACTCCTACGGGAGCTTCAATGAGGCCGGAGCAGTGATGCTCCGGAAAAGCCTGTATGTAGATGGGGATGGGTATAACTTGGAAATCAGCTTCAATGAGGCCGGAGCAGTGATGCTCCGGAAAAGCCAACATCTTCGACGTGGACCCGTGCGAACTGGACAGCTTCAATGAGGCCGGAGCAGTGATGCTCCGGAAAAGCAGCGCTTCCGTTTTCAACAATCATCTTTAGTGGCGGCTTCAATGAGGCCGGAGCAGTGATGCTCCGGAAAAGCTGTTATTACCGCTTTAAAGTATAAAATAAATACCCGCTTCAATGAGGCCGGAGCAGTGATGCTCCGGAAAAGGCTTTGGAGTTTGCTTCCCATCGCCGGCCAACCTTGTGCTTCAATGAGGCCGGAGCAGTGATGCTCCGGAAAAGTCCGCCCTTGCAAAGCCTTTACAGTGGCGGATTATATAGCTTAGTTGCGAGCGCCTGGCAAATTGGGCCGCACCGCGGCCCCAGCTTTCGATAGTTAAGGTCCGATTCATTTGCATTTCCAATTTTTCAAAGAACTTATTCATTGCGAGCGCTGACAGCTTTTTCTTCATCATTGGAGCGCTCGAACCGCCACGGCATAAAAATCAGATAATCAGAGGTTTGCGCTCAATCGGCTCAAAAGGCTTGCCGATCACTTCAACCCGCAGTTTGACGGTGTCCGCCGGTCCCAAATCGATGATCATTATATTGTCCTGTTCCCGATCGACCAGCTCGGCAAGATCAGCGCTCATGTGCAATACCTTTTCCTTGCTGAGCCGGCACTGAAAAACCGAAAGCTGCAACCAGTCACCATAGCCTTTCATGGTCTTATACACCTTGCGCCAGCGCCGAGGTTCGCGAATATCATAACAGACCAGGTAGGTGTGTTCCATGAGCATCAGCGTGTCAGAAAATTGGGGTACCGCGGAATTTCACCCGCCAGATACCGGACCAGCAGCCGGGCCTGGACTTCGAACAGGCGGCGGTAGTCGATCCGGTATTTGAAAATAGGGTGGGTCACCTCCTGAGCCATGCGGCGCTCAAAGGCCGCGATAAACCGCTTGCGGCCCGCCGGTTTCAGCGCGCATCCGGCCGCGCCGCGGATAAAATCATCGGCCTTGATCTCTCCATTGTTGATCGCCATGAGCACGGCCGAATCGGCCACCAGGGGCCGGAACGGCTCCATCAAATCCAGAGCCAAGGCGGGCCGGCCGTGGCGCAACTGGTGATAAAATCCGCGATAGGGGTCCAGCCCCACGGCGGACAACGTCATGGTCCATTCACGGGTCAGCATGGCATAGGCAAAGGAGAGCAGAGCATTGACCGGGTCCTTGGGCGGCCGACGGTTGCGGGCATTGAAGTCGAAACCTTCCGCGCCTTGGCGACAGCCGGGCGATACCATGCCGAGCAAGTTTTCGAAATAGCGCCGGGCCGCGTTGCCCTCCACGCCCAGCAGCACGGGGATCGAGTCGGCGCGGGCGGCCTGGGCCATATCGTTCTTCAGGGCCTGAAGCAGGTCCGGCGGAGCCTTGGCCTCTTCTTCCTCGCTCAAGGCCTTCCAGTTGCGGCGCAGCAGGGTCCGGCTGTTGTGGATTTTGCCCACCACCAGCCGCCGCGCCAGCCGCAGGCAGGCTTGGGGATCAAAGCTGGCCTGGTATTGCAGCGTGCGGGTCATGACATTGCGATGGCCCGTGCCCACGGTGTGGCCGATGAACCAGCCGCCGTAGCTCATGAAGGTGACCGGGATCTCACGCCGGAAGCATTCGTGCAGCGCGGGGGTGCTGATGCCGGCAGGCCCGAACAATACCAACTGGGAAACATCGTTATACCGCGCCTCGGCCACGCGTTCCTTCTTCTCTTCGACTATGATCTGGTCGCCGTCCTTCTTCAAATAGCTGCCGGCCGATTGGACATACAGCGGCAATCCTGTTGTTCTTTGGGCAAAGATCGGCCGAACGTCGGCCGTGGCGTGATTGATGAAACTCACCTCATCAGGCAGACAGATGCCGGCCAGCGAGCAGCGGCCGCACTTGGGGCTGTCGGCCAGCGGCGCCGGCGGCTTGTCCAAACCGGACAGGCCGCGCAAACCCTCGATGGCGCGCAGGGTCAACGCGATCAAGTCTTCATCGAACTGGACCGGCACCCGCTCGCGCGATCCGGCGAAGTAAAGAAAGCCCGAATCGCAGGCAAAGGCATGCTCCCGCAGCAGCAATCCCTGCGCGCAGACCTGCACCCGCTCCGGGTCATAGGCGCCGGCCGCCACATGGGGCCGCTTGCCCTTCTTGTAATCCACGGGCCGCACGCCCTCGCCGTCGCCCTCCACCAGATCGATCCTGGCCGTCAAGCCCAAGCGCTCGGAAGTCAAATGCACCGAGCGGGCGTGGATCTTCTCTTCTTCTTTTTCTTCCGGAAGAATTCCCGCGGCCTGATCCACGCGCCGGTGGCGGATGGCGCCCTCCACCGTGTCGGCGTTGTGGGCGAATTCGCCCTGCACCCACATCAGATAAGCCAGCCGCGGGCAGTAGACATACTCATTGAGCATGCGGGCCGGGATGATGGCATCCGCGGCCAGGGCATCATTATTTACTTCCGGTCCCATCGCTTACCCCTCACCTTCTCCGCGCCGTGCTCGAAATATCCTGAGATTTTTCGCCGGTGAAGCCGATCCTCTTTTTAGGCCTTGCTTCAACCTCCAGCAATTGCTTGATCGCCTCGAACACAATCTGGAAGTTCTGATCGTATTTCTGCTCCATATCTTCGATCTTGCGCTTCAGCTCCTTGTAGCCGCCCAGCATGCGCCGCAATTGGGTAAAGGCCCGCATGATCTGGATGTTGACCTGAATGGCGCGCGGGCTGCGCAATACGCTGGAGAGCATGGCCACGCCCTGCTCGGTGAAGGCCATGGGCGGATATCTCAAGCCCATTTTGTCCGCATTGGAGGTCACAATTTGTGACCTCCAATTTTTAAGTTCCTCGCTGGTCAGTTCGAACATAAAGTCTTCCGGGAATCGCTCTATGTTGCGTTTGACCGCCTGCTTGAGCACTTTGGTTTCCACTTGATAAAGCGCCGCCAAATCGCGGTCGAGTATCACCCGTATGCCACGGATGGTATAGATCCTGCCGGTGATGTGCTCCATGGGAACAAGCGCATCCGGTTGCGCGTCCTTTTTCACGTGTTTTCCTCCAGTAGCCATTGAGTAGCCTATTCCATGCCTGGGTAGCCAATTACTGATCTTTTTAAATGGGCGGTTCCACTTGATCGCCCTTCAAAGCAAACCAAGCCCGCCGGTATTTTTTCAAGCGCGCCAAATCCTTTTCCGTGGGCCGCGCCATGCGCTTGATATTCATATTGTCTTCCAGATCCGCCAGCTTGACCTTGCGGGCGATATCGTTTTGCTTCACCCGCTCGATGAATTCTTCATACGACTCTTCTTCTGCCCGCGTTAGATGCGCCACAGCCGCCAGCGCCGCCTCCGGCATACCTTCCCGGCGAAGATCCTCGATAGTCAACCCCGAATCCTCCACCACATCATGCAACACCGCCGCGATCATCTCCAGCTCCGTCTCCATGCGCAGCATCACGCGCAGGGGATGGAGAATATACGGGGCCCCGGCTTTGTCCTTCTGGCCTTGGTGGGCGTGGAGGGCGATGGCGAGGGCTTTTTCGAGCAGGGCGGTGGCCTGTATGCCAGTTTCTCTTGGGCTATCTATTTCTTTCGTCATCTTGTTTTCATCCCTTCGATACCGGTAGAAACGGGGCGCAACTGGTAAAAAGGCCCAGACCGGTAAACCGACCTCCGCCGATGCAGAGCGGCCCCGAGATTGGACGGTCAAATACGACGCGGACATGCAGGCGGCGAAAACGGCGATGCTGATCAGGAACCGCATAATTGGTCGCCATATCCGTTCCAGAAAGGAATCCTGCACCCCGCCATTGGAACTGGGCGTTTTGAATGAGGTCTTCAGGGTAATCATCTTGCCGGAGCGCCTTGCGTAGCAAATTAAGTATGCGCTTTTCCAGATTGTGAACGACGCTCTTTTTCTTCTCAGGCGTGATCGTGTCATCATCAAGGCATTGGCGCAGTTTGCAGGGGTCATCATAGCCGGGCAGAATCACCGGGGTGACCGTCGCCCAGGTGGTCGACTCCGCGAAGTATTGCGCTACAGCACCGTCTCTGTCGGACTGGCGGCGGAGAAACGCAACCGTTTGACCGGTCTTTTCATCGACTAGTTCACGGCCTTCGAAACCGCTAACAATGCGGCGAAACTCGTTGTCCGCCACCTCGCCTTTAACCGTAACGAGCACGCGACGAGCCGCTCCGACTGTTCGACCCTTTTCCGAACCCCGCCATTCGATTGAAGGTAAAGGTATGAAGACGAGGCGTGGGCCGTCAACGGGAGCGTGTTTGTCACCTTTTTGTTCGCCGTGCCCCAGGACGAACTCGTTGATTTTTTGGTTGTCCCAGCCAAGAGGCTTGGCAAAATCCTCCTGCTTGGCCGCGTGTCGCAGCATGCCGCTAAGATGCAAAGCGCGCCGGGTGAGTGAGAAAGTGGCAAAGCCGCTGTCATCAGGTTTGCGCAGGGCAAATACAGCATAGGGCGGACGCGACATCTCCGATTCGCGCCTATAAGTGACGACCTTAAACTGTGAAAGTGGTGGAACCGGTTTGAACGTCGCATTCTTTGATAGGCTGATCCGGTCGAGAAACGCTTGGTGGCGTTCCTTCAAATCCGCAAGCGTGCCGTCAACAGGCACGCGAAGGGAAACACCGCCGGCCGCCTTGGCCGGCAGCCAGCGCTCACCAGTAATCGCGTCTGCTTCCGCTTCCGAAATGACGGAGGCGTCGGCCACGACCAGATCGACTCCCCAGCCGAATTGGGAGATGGCGCGTACGGCGGGAATAAGGGCAGCCGCCGGAAAGTCTCGTTGCGATACAGCAATCGGCCACAGGTAATGCGCGACAGGAAGCCCCTCATCATCGGCCAAAAACGTCGGACGGATGAGCTTCTCCGTACGGTAGCTGGCGATGTCGTCTTCTTTGCCGCTCGACCATGATTTCGCTACGATGTCGCCGACATTATCGGGAACGTAGATTTTGTAACCATGTGGTTGAATCGCGGCGCGTTTTGGCGCGGCGATAACCGGTGGCGGTTGTTGTTCAAGCCAGTGGAGCGCTTCATCCGAATTTCTGAGAAGGCGCGCGCTGGCAGCCACCATCGCCTGATACAGACGTAACGGAGACGGCGGCCATTCGGGTTCGCCGTGGTCGCCACGGCCGTGGAATTCGCCGCCAAGAAAATGAATGCTGATGCGGAAATATTCGACCATTGATTACTCCTTACCCTTCTTACTTTTGGCCTCCTTGCTTTTGACTTCCTTGATTTTATCCTTGGCGGCGTCTTTATTAAAATTCAGATTTCTTTTTTCGCTGACTCCGAATTCCTTTGCGGCGGCTTTCGCGAAAGTAAGGACGTCTTCATGGCTGATGGCGCAAGGCTGTCTCTTTCCGTCCAGCGTCACCTCAGTAAACTCTCGCGGCTGGTGGGGGTCAAGGACAAGAATAGTGCCCTGGCGGTAATAACCGAGCGGTAGTTTTGTAAAAGCAACAAGGGCAAGACCAAGTATGTAGCGCTGTAGTTTTTCCGTGGCATTTTGACCCTCTTTATTCTCCGCTTTCAGCAATTTCAGTGCCGAAAGGGCCAAAACCGCATCGCGGCGGATTCCGCCTTCGGCGATAACACCACCGTGCGTCTCATTGGCAAGTGCGTTGACAAAGCCAGTACTTGAAAGTGGGTTCTTTGAACTACCATCGGCTTTTTGGGCATCCTCCGCTGAGATGACGCCTTCGCTAACATAATCCACGGGAGCAAGATAAGTGGCCGAACGTTTGAGCTTGCGGACATTGAATGCTCGGATGGTTGACGCGACGAGTCGTGGGAGCTTGGCTTGGGTATCGCGGGAATCCCAGACTCCAAAAACCAGCGATGTGGGGGCGATCTTGGCGAGCGGCAGCGCGTTGCCCTTAAGGGTTTCCCTAAACGCTGACCGCAAGTCGCCGCCTATCTCGGAATAGCGAACAATAGCATCTCCTGCCCGGTGTCCGGCATTGAGCAGGTTGATGGATTGATTGCCGGCCGTGATAATGATCTGCGGAACCAATGCTTTGTATGGATCTTCAGTAAACATCGGTTCAATGCGGTTGGCCTGAGAACCGACGCTGTCGACTATGGCAACATTCTTTGCGTCAGGGTTTCTTGCCCGGTCTTCGCCGTCGATATTGTAACCGATATTCGCGTATGTTGAAGGGAAGCAGACGCCGTCAGCGCCTTCAACCGGGATAAGATGCTCGCGAATGACGAGGGCGGCGGGACCATCGGTAGTGAGGTAATGGTCGAACTTTTGAAGAATTGCGTTGTCCATTGGTTTCTCCTTTTCTTTGCATTAAGTTGTTCGTTAAAAAAATCACATAAAAACAGCTGGCAGAAATGCCCGATAATCTTTTGCTCTTGATGGGTTTGCGAAACGAAGTCGTTGACAGCCAGTAGGCAAATAACCCGCAACGGCCGCTGAAACGAGCGACACAGGAAGCTTTTGGTTCCACACGTAGTAATCGTACAAGCGTTCTTGGCCAGATTTGTTGGCCATCCACATGGGACGGCAGCGTTGAAGACCGATGAGGCACAGCAGTTCCGCGGCGGGAACGATGGCGGTCCTAACCTTGATGCCACCTTTTTTAAGTTTGTCCACGGAAAAACCGACATCCTGCGCTTGCGCATTGACTGCATAGTTTGCATCGAAATAGAAGGGTTGCCCTGCATTCTCGACGCTCCGAGTAAATAGAATATTTTCGATGCCTGTCCCTGTGCCCAAAAGTATTTTTCTGAGTGTCTTTTTCATGTCTTCGGCGATTGACAGGACACCCATTTGACCCGCCCAAGTTTTAAGCTTACCGAGCCGTCCACCTTCATGGCGCCACCAATCGATCAGCAGATTAAAGGGTTCGCCGAATCTCAGCGGAGTTTGCGGCGTGTCATTCGGATCGGTCGCAATAGTTTCAACTACGCTGATTTGATCGAAAAGCGCTTCAAGGGTAAGCGGCTGGCCGTCATGCTTAATGGCATTCACGATGATGAACCGCCACTGTTTGGCGGCGCCATCCTGTTCGAAATGCGCCATTGCCTGCGGCGCAAGGCGAGCGGTAAGTTCAAACAATCCACAGCAGGCGAAGTATTGTCCGGGGTTGGCGACATCCACGTGAAGCGTAATCCTCAATTCGTCGTCCTTTTGGATGGCCGTTTGCTCGTATTGCTTGAGCTTGCCGTCGTTGCGGTGGACGGGTAGTGCGGCGTTTTTGGCGACGGTTCCCGCACTGGCGGCATAGTCGGCGGAGCGAAGCAGCGATTCGAGCCAGGTGAGCCCCCACCGTCCGAAAACTCGCTGGAGCCGGGCGAAACGTGGCGGAACTTCAGCGGCCAATGCGGCGCAAGCATCGGGCAGTGAGTTGTAATCGAAGACTTCTTCTACCGGATAATGCGGCCGCGCTCGTCCGTGATGCGCGGCTACGAGGTGAAGCACAATGTCTCGCTCCATGGAAGATAAATCGGTGAAGTCGGCCGAGGTTAAGGCATCCGCGAGCGAACCGAACTCGTGACGGTAGTTCTCTGCCAGGTTGCGCGAACGCATGGCGCCGCCAGACTTTGCCAGGATGGTCTCGGGTTTGGACGGATCATATGCGTTGTTTCCGATGCTGAGTTGCCACTGGCGGCGGTTTTTACCAGGGTCGTGTAGTTGAGCGGCGACGACGAGGCAGCGCCGCAGATCGGGTTCCCTATCGGCCGCTGCAGGCAAGAGCGTTTCGGCGATGGCGGCCGCATTGGCCATCGTTTTCGCGGTGTGTTCTGCAAGCCTCTCCGGTTGCGAAGCGGTTCGTCGTTCCATATGCAAGGCATTTTTCACTTCAAGCCAAAGCCAATATCGCCTTGGCAGCTCGATTTCATCGTCTTTGCCCTCCGGCTTTGTGTCGATGAAATGGGTGAGCCGATAGTTTGCGGCGTAGCGTTCGGGAAGTTCGGGTGTGGCGGAATAGATTCGGAGCCTTGTATTTTGGATTTCGGAAACATCTGCGACATCGTTATTTCCGGCGTGGTCGGCCGAAAGCAGGCCGTTTTTTATTCCGCCAAGAGATGGCGGCAGAATAATGGTGGCGTCGGCAATTTCTGTTTTGAGCCGCTCAATGGCTCTTTTTTCCTGGGGCGTTTGTTTCGAGGCGCCCTTGGAATAAGTGGCGGAAAGGTCTGCAAAACATGAAATAGGTAGAATTTTGATCTCTCCTGATTCAGAAACGAGCCATATGGATAATTTGGGGTTTGATGCGGCGGCGGCCAACGAGGCGATTTTCTCTAATACACGATTGCTTACATCGCATAAAAGCTCATGCGGTTTAAGAGGATAATCCGATAGCAATTCTTCCGGCGGATAGAGGTCGAGCAGTTCGTCCATGACGACTTCAACCTCTTCGCGCCAGGCAACATGGGTTTCGGCCGGTTCCCATTCCGCCTCTCCATGCAAGTAAGGCGCGACCGGCGGACGGGCGGCGATGGTTTCGCGGATGGAAGTGAGCGCCCAGGCATCGAATTGTACATCCGTGGCGGTGCGCATTTTCGGCGGCGGGCTGAATGCTGCGGCGCGTTCGTCGGCCGGGAGTCGGTCGAGCGCGGCGGGGCTGGCGTCTCCAGCCAGTTTGTGCAAAAGGCCGAGCGTGTTTTCGATGGCGATATCAAGGGAGAATTTCTCTTTGGCTTCTTGCAGTTTTTTTTCAGCGTCTTTTTTTCCTTCTGCAACCTCATGCTTCGCATCACTGATTTTTTTGGTGTGTGGGAACTCATTCGGATAGACCACAGTAACTGTGCTGTCGTCGTTCATGCCGAAACGGTTCACGCGGCCAAATCGTTGCGCCATGCTTTCGTAGGTCGATAGATCGCAGACAAGGTCATCGGCGGAAATGTTTACGCCGACCTCTCCGGCGCTGGTGGCGACAAGAAAGACCGTGCCATCGGCCGACACGATATTATCCATACGGGAAGAATCCGGCAGAAAACGTTGAAAAATGGGTTGTTGCACCAATTCGTCGCGCTCTTTGCCGCGCATGGTTCCGGTGAGCGTCACGACTTTGTCTTTCAACGCGCCTTTGTCCAGGGCGGCGGCGATTTTAGTGGCATCGTCAACCGAACGGACAAAAATCAGAATGGCGCGACTGGAATCCTTTTTTTCAAGCGCCAGTGTAAAGATTTTATCCGCTGCTTTTTCTTTTTCGGCGGGCGCGACACATGCGAGTTTCTTGACGGCGTTCAAGCGCTTTTTGACGAACTCATTGTTTTCATCGTCCTTGGATAGTTCCAATGATTGGTTCGATGCCATTGAGCGCGTGGTCGCCGAAAGTTCCATAACGCGGAACTTGCGCCATTCCCTGGAACGGGTTTGTTCAGCAACAATACTGCTGAGCAAATGCTGAAATGCGGGTTCAAGGTGCGCCTCATCATGCACGAGCAATACATCTTGCGCGAGAAAGGCGGCGTGGTGCGGACGGAGTTTGAAGCCGACCGTGTAGCGGCTGAACAGCAGGCCACTACCAATCATGTCCACCGTGCCGATAATGACGGCAGGGCGGGCTGGGTCGGCCGACCATTCGCGGTTGTCCGCGAATTGACCGCGCAAGGTGCTGACGGCCAGCGGAGGGCACTCAGGCGTGGGCATCGGCAGGGCACAAAGCGAGCGAAGTTTTTCCGCGATCTCTCTGAGCCCCGGTTTTTCTGAAAGAGCCATGCGCAGCTTTTCGACTTCGTCGGTCGTCTGGTCAACCACCGTACGTCGGTTGACGACATAAACTAAGCGGCGCGGCACCTTGTCCGGATAGAACGCAAGCGCGATAAGCCAGATCGCAACGATGGATGTCTTGCCAAGACCGGTGGGAATGTTGGCGGCTGTCGGAATTTGGCCGTTGGCGAATTTTTCGTAAAGCGCGATCTGCCACGGAAACGGTTGGTTGCCAGTAGCGGTGTGAAAGAAATTAGCAAAAGACATGGACGTCAGTCCTCCAATATTGGAATTGAATCAGTAAAAAACTTGCACCATCCTAATGTCGTGAGGCCACCAATTCCCAGGCATCAAAAGTGATTTCATGCCAGCCACACTTTCACCCTTACCCGGTCCCAAACTTCGCTTTGCGTATCTATTTCGATCACGCGGCACTCCAGGCCGGCTCCCTGTTCCAGCAGGCGGCTGATGTGTTTGTTGTCCGAGCGGGGCACGTAGCCGAGCTTGGCGCGGCCCAGGTGGATTTCCACGGCAAAGGGGTCGTGGGGGTTGCGCGGCTCGGGGGTCAGTTTTAAGCTGGCGCCAATTTTGAAGCGGCGGGGATCGATGCCCTTGACGCCTTTATAGGTCATCTGGTGGCGCCGGCCGTCCTCAAATTCAACGATATGGTCCAGCTCATCGCCCGGTCGCAGGCCGCGCGCCAGGGCCGGGCCGTTATAGTACTGGAACCCGGCGATGGAGAAGCGGTTGAGCAGCAGGCGCCTTTGGGGTGTTGCGGCCGGCGGTTTGGCCGGGGCCGCGCGGGCCAGGGCCGCCGCCAGCGGCAGGACACCAATACATTTGATAAAATCGCGGCGGGTTGGGGGCATAAATCAGCGCTCCTTGATTTCTGGTTCAAATTGTAATGGGCATGGATGCAGCATCTCTCATATCAAGGCTGGTGGGACATTCAGGTTCCTAGGTCTAAAAAAAATTTTCCCCTCACCCCAGCCCTCTCCCCGCCGGGGAGAGGGAGTCCGTCCGTGCTTCCCGTTAAGTCTATTAAGCAACATGCTTCCATACGTGTTCAGTCTCGGAGGACGGTAGCGGCGGACCCTGGTTCGTCAACTTTTGAATTGGTTGTGTTACCTTTATACAAGCCGGCCATTTTAGCGATTTCGTTTTCGATTTCCTCCCGCAGGGCCAGGGGCGCGATTACTTCGCAGTCGGCGCCGAATTGCAGGATTTTCATTTTGATTTCACGAAAATCAGCGGCGGGCAGGGTTAGTTCCAGTCCGCCGTTGGCCAGTTCTTTCAGGGTCTGGGCGGGATGCCAATGTTGTTCGCGTATCCAGCGGGCGCGAAAGGGTGAAAAGCGCAGCGTGACGGCAACGGTTTCATCGCCGAAAAAAAGACCGAAGGCGCTTTGCAGCAAAGGCCGCCAGGCACTTTCGGGCCGGGGTTCGAAGGTTTCGTCGCTGGTCGTCAAGACGGTCATGCGGGCCAGGTAGAAGTTGCGGAAGGCTTGCCTTTGACGGCACCAGGCAATGAGCACCCAGGAGGCATTGTAATGCAGCAGGTGATGGGGTTCGGCCTGGCGGTGGGTGCTCGCATCGGTTTGGGGCGAGCGGTAATCAAAGCAAATCAGCCGATGGCGCAGCAAGGCCCAGGCGGCGCGGCGGAAGATCTCTTCCTGGGCCGGCGAATAGCCGCTCCAGACAGCGGAAAAGGCTTGGTCCGCGCAAGCGCCGCTCAACATGGAGGGATGCGCGCCGGCAAAGATCTTCTCCCCCAGGCATTCCAATTCGCGGCTGATGTAGCCGCCGGCGGATTTCTCCAGCAGGCGGCGGGCCGCCAGCAGGCAAAGCACTTCCTGTTGACTGGCCGGCAGGCAGGGCAATTCGTAGAGGTCATCGGTGTAGTAATAGCCTTTGCGCGCCGGGTCGTATTCAAGAGGGGCATGGAAGCGGTCGCGCAGGTGGTTGATATCCCGCTGGGCGGTCTTGGTGGAAATCTCGAAGTGGGCGGCCAGTCGCGCGGCATTGGGCCGCCGGTTATTCTTGGCCTGGGCGTGGAGCCAGAAAAGGCGCTCCAACTGAGGGAAGTTCGGCATGGCGTCACCTCAGTACTTTAGAGCAATTTGTCGGTAAGTATTAGATGTATTCGTCTAAGCTGGGAACAGCATAGCATGATTTTGAAATGAATAAAGGATTTATTCAGAAAGGCTTTAAAACCTTCTCTTCCCGAATATGGGCTCGGGGCCTTCGATAGGCTTTCCAATTCTTTTGTTGGGCCAAAGGTACTTCAGGACTCGGGGTGTTTCTTTCGTCATGCCCGTCCCGTATTTATGCGGGACGGGCATGACGGAACTTTGTTTGAGAAACTCCCCGACCCCGCAGACAATTCAAAAGCAGGGGGATCAGACGCTGCGCGATTACCTATTGTTTGAGTCTTTGATTACCCTGAATGTGGAATTTTCTTCATACTTTTAGCGCAAATTCAGTTTATATATTTTCTTCCAAGAAAAGCTCAACCCCCTTGAAATGTTGACAATTATTTGTATCTATCAAAATGGCATAGCTATTGCTGCTCACTTAACAGAAGCAAAAAGAGGGGGCTAAAAAAGTAATATACGGATTAGATTACAACGGTCGGCAGGTATCGCGAAAAGATTTAGACCATTGCGAATTCTTACTCGTGCGCTGGGGGGGTTATGAGCCGTATGATGATGCAACACGCGATCACCCGAAAGTATCCTGTCCGCGACTACCTCCGAGTAGGCGCCATGCTATTTGTGATTGCGTTAGCCTTTGTGGCGATTAAGCTGATCGGTTTTCTATCCAGGAGCGAAGACAAAGGCTTATGGATTAATGCAAAGAAGCATTCCTTCTCCAGTATGCTTGCTGAAAATGCCGGCAAAAACAGTTTTATCGGATAAACAGCGGAATGAGGAGAAATAATCCCAATCTACTTTTTAAGATTCTGATAGTGGACAAATAGTTGAGTGGATCGATCAACAGAAAAAATGCCAGCGGACGGCGGAATTATGCTGACTGGTTCATATCCATTACTCATTGCCGAGACCGCTTTTTCACGATTCTGATTTGTGGGCAGACAAAGAGGCAGTTTAAAACATGCACGAGGGCCGCTCCATGGTGTAGCGGCCCTCGTTGTTTTCTATCTACAAGCCAATGCCGTTAACTTAGTCTTGATTTGCTAACGATGCGGTGCGCAAAGCGCACCCTACGGCATATGGGCGGAGCGTAGGGCGCGCTTTGCGCACCGCGAAAATGCTACAAGCCAAGCATAGTAAAGCGGCTTAAGCAGCCTTGTTGATCTTCACCGCGCACACTTTGAATTCGGGGATGCCCGAAATCGGGTCTAGGGCCGCGTTGGTCAAAACGTTGGCCGCGCCCTGGGCGAAGTGGAAGGGGATGAAGAGGGTGCCGTCCACGGCCTTGGGCAGTATTTTCACTTTGACTTTGATCGCGCCGCGGCGGGAGGCGACGGTGATTTGATCACCGTCCCGCAGGCCGTACTTGCGCGCATCGGTACTGGAGAGTTCGGCGAAGGATTCCGGCGCGCGTTCGTTCAAATCGGCGCTCTTCATGGTCATGGTGCCGGTGTGGTACTGGTAAAGCAGGCGCCCGGTAGTCAAAAAGAGTGGGTACTCATCGTCCACCTGCTCGGCGGGCGGAATCCACTCAATGGCGTGGAACAGACCCTTGCCGCGGGTAAACTGCTGGCCGTGCAAAATGGGTGTGCCTGGATGTTCTTGGGTGGGGCAGGGCCAATGCAGCCCGACGCCTTCAATGCGCGCGTAAGTGATGCCGCCATAGGATGGCGTTACCTTGGCGATCTCTTCGAAGATGGCCTGGCTGCTCTCGTATTTCATGGGGTAGCCCATGTGGGTGGCGATTTCAGCCGTGATCCACCAGTCGTCTTTGCTTTGGCCCGGCGGGGAGACGGCCCGGCGCACGCGCTGCACCCGGCGTTCGGTGTTGGAGAAGGTGCCTTCTTTTTCCGCGAAACAGGCCGATGGAAGTACGACGTCGGCCATTTGGGCGGTTTCAGTGAGGAAGATGTCTTGGACGACCAGGAAGTCCAAATGCTTCAGACTCTTCTGCACGTGGCCCAAATCCGCGTCCGACACCAGAGGGTTTTCGCCGATGATGTAAAGCGCTTTCAATTCTCCGCTGTGGGCCTTGGGAATCATTTCAGTGGCCTTGAGGCCGATTTTGGTGGAAAGCCCGGTGACGCCCCAGGCGTCTTCCATCTTCTTGGCAATGGCCAGATCGGCCACGGGCTGATAAGCGGTGTAGACATTGGGCAGACCGCCCATGTCGCAGGCGCCCTGTACATTGTTCTGGCCGCGCAGGGGATTGACCCCGGTGCCGGCTTTGCCCAGGTGGCCGGTCAGCATGGCCAGATTGGCCAGGGACTTCACGTTGTCCGTACCGCTGATGTGCTGGGTGATGCCCATGCAGTATAAAATACTTCCCGTCCTGGCGCCGGCGAAGAGTTTGGCCGCCGCGACCAGGCTTTCAGCCGGTATGCCGGTGATGCCTTCCACGAATTCGGGAGTATATTTTTCTACTACTTTTTGCAGCGCATCAAATCCTTCGGTGCGATTCTTGATAAATTCCGCATTCTGCATCTTCTCTTTGAGGATCACATGCAGCATGCCGTTGATCCAGGCCACGTCGGTGCCAAGATTGGGCCGCAACCAATGGGTGGCGAACTCGGTGAGCTTGATGCGGCGCGGGTCCACCACGATCAGCTTGGCGCCCCGGAATTTGGCGGCCCGTTTGACAAAAGCAGAAAGCACGGGGTGATTTTCGGTAGTATTTGAACCCGTGATTAAAATAACGTCGGCGGTTTCGATATCGGCGATGGTGTTGGTCATTGCGCCGGAACCGAATGCTGCGGCCAGACCGGCCACGGTGGAGCTATGTCAAAGCCGGGCGCAATGGTCGATATTGTTGGTCTTGAGCACGGCCCTGGTGAACTTCTGGGCCACGTAGTTGTCTTCGTTGGTCATGCGCGCCGAGGTGAGCACGCCCATGCGATCGCCGCCGTGGGTGTCGCGGATCTCTTTGAAGCGCTTGGCCACCAGGTTCAGAGCCTCGTCCCAGGAGGCTTTGCGAAAGGTGCCGTTCTCTTTGATCAGGGGATCGGTGAGCCGTTCGGGCGAGCCGATGAAGTGATAGCCGAAGCGGCCCTTGACGCACAAGCTGCCGTTGTTGGGTGGCAGATCAGCGCCGGTGACCTTCACGACCTGATTGTCTTTGACATGCAGATAGATCTGGCAGCCCACGCCGCAATAGCTGCAGGTGGTACGCACCTTCTGGGTTTCCCAGGGCCGCACGCTGTAACGGCCATCTTTTTCCACCAGGGCGCCCACGGGGCAGGCCTGGACGCATTCGCCGCAGAACACGCAATCGGAATCTTTTAAAGGCCGGTCACCGGCGGCGATGATTTTGGTCTCCACGCCCCGGTAGCCGAACTGGATGGCGTTATTGACCTGCACTTCGTTACAGGCCTGCACACAGCGGCCGCACTGGATGCAGCGCGAAAAATCCCTGACGATAAAGGGATTGACATCCTCGATGGGATAGCGGGCCGGGGTGGCGGCAAAGTGCTGGCCGCTGACCTGATAGCGGTAAGCCAGATCCTGCAGCCGGCAGTCGCCCCACACCGGGCACAGCTCGGCGCTGCCGTCTTCCCCGTGAACCTTGAGCTGAAAATCGGTCCACTCCTGATCATTGCTGCCGCGTATGGCGCAATTGTGATTGCCCGAGCTGAGCATCAACTGCAAGATCATCCGCCGGGCTTTGACCACTTCGGCGGATTCGGTCTGCACCTTCATGCCCGCCACCGCGCGCGTGGCGCAGGCGGCCAGCAGTGTTTGGGCGCCTTCTACTTCCACCACGCAGATGCGGCAAGAGCCGGTGGGCATGGTACCTTTGAGGTGGCAGAGCGTCGGGATATCGATATGATGGCGCCGGGCCACTTCCAGTAAGGTTTGGCCGTTTTCAAAGCTCAATTCACGGCCGTTCATGACAAGGGTTTGCTGTGCGTTCATACCCGCGTTTGCTCCTTCGAGGTTTTGCGCTTGCTCCGGGAGAGTCCGGCAAGTCGAGTACACTTAGAAAAAAACCGCTTTTTTGTCAATCAAACGGCGCAGGCGTTCGATCAACAGGGTCAACAAAAAGGCCAGGCCGGCCACCATGATGATCGCGGCCCCCGACGAGACATTATACCGGTAGGAAAACCAAAGGCCCCCGAGGGTGAACAGGGCTCCCAGCAAAATGGCGCCGATCATCATTTGCGCCAGGGAGCGGGCATATTTCTCCATGATGAACGGCGGAATGGTCAGCAGGGCAATGACCAGGATCAGACCCACCACCTGAATGACCATCACGATGGTCACGGCCAGCAACGCGATCATCCCGATATACAGCCCCTTGACTGGCACACCGCGGATCTGGGCGAACTCTTCATCGTAGGAGAGGGCCAGAAGGTCCTTGTAGTAATAGAACGCCGCCAGGATAATCAGCACGCCCAGGCCGGCCATGATCAGCAAATCCGACCCAGGCACGGTAAGAATGCTGCCGAACAGATAGCTCATCAGATCCACATTGTAGCCCGGCGACAAATCGATCAGGATGATGCCCAGGGCCATGCCCAGGGCCCAGATGACGCCGATGATGGTATCGGCGCGATGTTTGACCCGCATGCTGACGGCCGCCATCACCAGGGCCGACGCCAGGGAAAACCCGAGCGTCCCCGCCAGGTAGGGCCAGCCAAAGTAAAGGGCCAGACCAATGCCGCCATAGGCCGCATGGGCGATACCGCCGGATAGGAACACGATGCGATTGACCACCACCAGAGTTCCCATGATACCGCAGATGATGCTGGCCAACAGGCCGGCCAGCAGGGCGTGGCGCATGAATTCAAACTGCAGGGCATCGATCATTTGCGCGGCTCCCGGTCCTGGTGATCCATCAGCACCCGGTGCGGCAGGCCGTGAGCCACGAGCTCCACGGGGCACACCTCCTGAGCCGTGCAGGGATACATGGTTTCCAGCATCTCAGAAGTGATTTCGGCCTGGCCGTGATAATGCAGCCGGCGGTTCACGCAAGTCACGGACTTGACATAGCGCGAGATCACCAGCAGATCGTGGCTCACCGCCAGAATGGTGATGTCGCGGTTGAGTTCCTTGAGCAGCCGGAAAAAATCCGCTTGGCCTTTGGTATCAATGCCGGAGGTGGGCTCATCCAGCAGCAGCAGAGCCGGGCGGGTCACCAGGGCCCGGGCGATAAAGACCCGCTGGCGCTGGCCACCGGAGAGCTCACCAATGCGCGTATCGGCATAGGTTCCCATCTCGATTTGCTCCAGCGCGGCCAGAGCCTGCCGCCGATCGTCCGCTACTGTTCCGCGCGCCCAGCGTTTGCGCGGATCAAGCTTGCCCATCAGGACCACGTCCAGGGCCGTAATTGGAAAATTGCTGTTGATATGGGCATTCTGAGGGACGTATCCAATGGAGGGCGATGCTTTTTGCGGCGTGCGGCCCAACACTGCAATGCTGCCCTCAGCCGGGGTGAGCAGCCCCAGGATCAATTTCAACAAGGTGGTTTTACCGCCGCCGTTAGGGCCGATGACCGCCGTAAAATCGCCGGGTTGAATGGTCAGATTCACACTTTGCAGCACCGCATCGCCGTTATAAGCAAAGCTTACATTGTTGATTTGAACCGTCGGGGTGCTCATGGAGTAATTCCTATGCGGATGCTATTTTAAAGCCGCTTTAAATTTCTCGGCCACCGCGCGCAAGTTGGAGGCCCAATCCGCCGCCATGGGATCAGCCAAGACCACCTGGCCATGGATCTCTTGGGCGACAATCTGAGCGCTTTTGGCGGAATACTGGGGTTGCGCGAAAACCACCTGGATGCCCCGCTGTTTGGCTCGGATGATCAAAGCTTCAAGCTGGGCTGGCTTGGGTTCCTTGCCCGCCATTTCGATGGGCACCTGCTCCAGGCCATAGGCTTGGGCAAAATAACCCCAGGCCGGGTGAAACACCATGAACCGCAAACCGGTTTTACCCGCGAAGATGCTTCTTAAGTCCGCGTCCAATTGATCTATTTCGGCCATGAAGCGCCGGCCGTTGGCCGCATATTCATCACCATGGTCCGGATCGATAGCCTGCAACGCATTCAGTATGGATTGGGCCTGAAGTTTAACCAGGGGCGGCGAAAGCCAAATATGGGGATCAAAACCATCTGAATCATGCTCCTGGACCTCGCCGGCCCGCGGCTTCTCGAGATGGTCGTGGTCAACCATGGGAATTTTGACAATGCCCTGATCCGTATGCACGACGCGCATCAATGGATTGGCTGCACTGAATTTGGGCAGCCACGCCTTTTCAAACGGCACACCCACCGCGAAATAGATTTTGGCCTTGGCCAGGGCCGCCATCTGACCGGGTTTGGGCTCATAGGTGTGCGGGTCCAGGCCGGGCGGCACCAGTACTTCCACCGCAACATGTTGTTTGCCGATTTGCTCGACGAAATAGCGTTGGGGGGCGATGCTCACCATGACCGGCAGCACATCCCCAGCCAATGCCGGCAGGGTCCAACACAGCAGTGCCAATCCCACCATTGTCGCTTTGCACAATGCCCTTAGCATTTGAGCCTCTTTTGATATTTGCGCTGATTGGCTGCCATATAAGGCGTGATCCTTTGGAATTGGACCCGGTTGAGATGGGCCAAGGGTCTGCCGCGTCAAGCGTCAGCGTTCCGTATCCCAATCCAAAGGGCAAAATCAAGGCATATTCAGCCGCACGCTCCACTGGAAGGCTTTTATAAAAGAATCATTTTGCCGCATTACGGTTGGGTACACCATTTGTGGGCCGCATCGAGATCAGAGAAAGACCGGGATTCATAGGCGCCCCAGACCTTCTCCAGGGTGTGGAATGTCCGGTCCAGGCCGCTGGCCGGTTGCTGGCGAGGAATGATGGCGATTTTCTGGCTTGGATTCAGCTTGGCCGCGGCAGCGTCCTGCAAGGCAAAAAGCCTTAACTGGTCCAATGTGGCCTGGAGTTGTGCCACTTCCGAAAAATCCCAAATTTGATAGCGCCAGCGGATGAAGGCAGGGTCCGCCATGAGCTGCTCATTCAAACGATAGATCTCATCACCGTTCACTTGACCGCTGAACCTGATGATTACGCCCGGCCCGCTCAATTCGCTTTCAAGCACATGTGGCATACTGTCCCCTTTGCTTCCATTGACAAAGCACTTTTGCCGTGCTCCAACACAGCGTCTGTCCCCATCGAAGCGAACTCTCGATAGAAGTAATTCGGACGGAAGATCTTGGGGTGGAACCAATTGCTCAGGCGCAGGTTGCCGAATGCCACGCGCCATAGATGCATATTCTAAAAAATATCAGTCACATCTGTCAATGGATCAACCTTACGGAAAAAATCAGATAGACTTCACATAGTTCGATTTTGACCGCACGATTACGGACAAACAGAGGAGGCTCCCATGCCCAAAGTCATGATCCAACCGGCCGCGTCCTGGCGGCGGACAATGCCGTGGCCCTGGACAGCGTGGTGGCCCACATGATGGGGTGTCCGGCCCAGCGACTGCCCTTTCTGCAAAGGGCCAAGGCCCTGGGACTGGGCGATTTTGATTTGGAAAAAATCGAAATTGACGGCGAGTTGATTCAGATCCCGAATTTCAAACTGCCGCCCATGGGCGACCAGGCGCGAGCGGGCAGCGAGGCTATCCGGGCCTTTCTCCACAGCAAAGCCATCCTGCGCCCTAAGGCTGATCCGTCCCGCTGTACCGCTTGCGGCACCTGCGTGGCGCAGTGCCCGGTGCAGGCGCTATCTTTGCCGGAAGATCTGCCCATCGTGGATGCTGATATCTGCATTGCCTGCTTTTGCTGCCAGGAGATCTGTCCGGAAAAAGCAATTACCTTGCAGTAAGCCGACCTCTTGTGCTGCCACCGACATCAGGCTTGAACCCCCCGCCGTAGCCCCGGCAGCGGCAGCCGTTTAGCCGCCTTGCGCCAAAGCTGTTGAGCTTCCTCGATCTTGAACAGCCAGGTTGCCAAGGCCATGAGAAGTAAAAATAGAATACCTTGAACCGCGATGATCGAAATGCTTCCGATGAAGGTCGCGCGGTTGATCCATTGGAGCAGGAATTGCTGCGCCAGCAGTAATACCGCGGCCACCGGCACGCAAAGCGCAAAGATCTTGGCATAGAATCGATAGACGCCCCGGCTTTGGGTGTTATGGCTTTTGCGATTCCAGAGGCCAAAGAGAATCTGCACTTGAATCAGGGCTGAACAGGAGATGGCCAGGCCGATGCCCAAGACGCCCATGGTGTTGAGCCCGATCCAGTAAATCGGCAAACTCAAGGCCACGGCCACCGAGCCGAAAATCGCCGGCAGCATTGTGTTTTGCAGGGCGTAGAATCCGCGGTTGACCACGGTCTGGGCCGCGATGGCCACCGCTCCCAGCAGCATGCCAGCCAGGGCCAGGGCCGTGGCCCGGGTGTCCGCAGACGAGAAGGCGTGCCGTTCAAAGAGAATTCGAATCACTTCGTGGCGCACCACGAAGATCAAGACGGATACCGGGATCACCAGCGCCAGATAGCGCAAGGTGTTGTTAAACAATTGGTTCATCTCATCCAGACGCTGTTCGGCCGCCAGGCGGGCCAGAAACGGATAAGAGGCCACGCCCACGGCCTGGCCGAAAAAGGCCACCAGCATAAGGACGATGCGCCAGGCGTAATCGATCTGGGCAATGGCGCCGGTGGGTAGAAAACTGCCGAAGAACTTGGAGAAGATCTCCGTGGAAAAGGTCATGGTCAGTCCCAGCATCAACGGCAGGGTCAGCAGGATGTAACGTTTCAGGTCGGGATGGCGCCAATCCAGATTGGGCGTAAACCGCATCCCCAGCCGTCGCGCGCCCACCACCTGAAGCCAGAAATTGCCGACAAAAGCACCGCCCAAAGCGCCCCAGGCAAATCCTTCCACCCCCAACCAGGCGTTCAGACCAAGACCGGCCGCGATGATGCCCAGGTTGTAAAGCACCCCGGACAAGGCCGGCAGTAAAAAGCGTTCCTTGGCGAATTGCACGGCCATGAACATGCCGCCGGCAAAGAAGAAGAGCTGGGCCGGAAGTAAAATGCGGGTCATGCGAACGGCCATGGAGAAAAACTCCGGATTGGCGCGTCCGGGGGCCAGCAGTTGCATCAATTGGGGCGCCAGCAACATGGCGGCCGCGATTAACACGACCAGCACCAGGCCAAATACCGTCATGATGGTAGAAAAAACGCGCCAGCCGCCGGCATCGTCCCGCTTGGCCAGATAACTCGAAAAGATGGGAATAAAAGCTACGGAAAAGTATCCGCTGGCCATGATGTGGTTGAGGATTTCAGGCAACACAAACGCCGCCTTGTACGCATCCACGGAAGTGCCCGCGCCGCCCAGGGCCGCCAACACCGACTCCCTTAACACGCCCAGCACCCGGCTCAAAAAGATAGTGGCCATCATGATCAGCGTGGCGGCCCCGATTTTTTGATACACGCTTTTGTTCATGTGCGGCACCATACTACAAGCTCTCTTGAAAATATAGCCGTGGGGAACCGCTCTCTATCTTCCCAGCTTGCGGGCAGCACCCATTGAGCGACTCCGCCCATCCATGAGATCCGTACTATCCATGGTAAAAATATTGACCACGGATCACACGGATGATTTGGGTTCGTACTTATTGCGGTGCGCCTCAGCTTACCCATCCACCAAGCAAATATGCCCTTTGAGATAATGCCCTTCGGGGAAGTTGAGGGCCACGGGATGGTCCGCGCCTTGGGAGAGCGGTGCGATGAGGCGCGCATGGCGTCCGGCATCGATGGCCGCGTCGGCCACGATCTTCTGAAAGAGAGCTGGCTCCACCAAGCCCGAGCAGGAGAAGGTCATCAATATGCCGCCGGGCCGCAGAAGTTTAAAGGCCAGCAGATTGATGTCCTTGTAACCCCGGCAACCTTTGTTCATCTGCGCGGCCGAGGCCACGAATTTGGGCGGGTCGAGGATGATCAGATCAAATTGACGGCGGCGGTCGCGATAGGCGCGCAACTGATCGAACACATTGCCGACCACATACTCCACCGGCTGGTTTTCAAGTCCATTGAGCGTCGCGTTTTCGCGGGCCAGGGATACCACTTCGGCTGAAGCATCGATCTGGGTGACATGGGCCGCCCCGCCCCGCAAGGCCCAGAGCCCGAAACCGCCCGTATAGCTGAAGCAGTTGAGCACTTCGGCGTCTTTGGCAAAGTCAGTGACCTGGGCCTGGTTTTCGCGTTGATCCAGGTACAAGCCGGTTTTGTGGCCGTGGATCACATCGGCCCACAATCGGATTTGGCCCCATTGCACTTCGATCCGCTCCGGCGGCATCTCGCCCCAAAGCAGACCGCTTTCCAGGCCCAGGCCCTCTTTGGTCCGCACCTCGGCGTCCGAACGCTCATAGACACCTTTGACCGGCACCAGCTCACGAAGCTGTTGCAGAATGTCCGCTTTCCAAAAGTGGGCCCCGGCGCTCAGAAACTGGCACACCAGAAAATCAGCGTAGCGATCCACGATCAGTCCGGGCAGGCTGTCCGACTCGGCGTTGATCAGCCGCAGGGCCGTGCATGGCGACAGCAAAGGCAAGGTTCGGCGGACCTGGAGGGCGGACCGGATGCGGTCCTGGAAAAAAGCGGGCCCGATATCTTTGTCTTCATCAAACGACCAGACCCGCGCCCGGATCTGGGATTGGGGCGAATAAGCGCCCCAGGCCAGAAAACGGCCGTCCGCCGCGCGCACCGCCACCGTGGCGCCGGCTTCAATGGCCGGATCTTGCTTCTGGACGGCGCCGGAAAAAATCCAGGGGTGACGCCGGGCCAAGGATTTTTGGGCCTTGGCCGAGACCATGAGGGTTGGATGCGGCCTAGTCATGTGATGTACCATTTGCTTTTAAAGACCATCGGTTCTCGGCCTTTTCTTGGAAATATGGCGCCCAGGCCGGGTCGCAGGCCCGCCACTGTTTTTCCAGGATGGGTTGAATGCGCAGTTGCCGCAGGAATCGACGGGGATCAACCTCCCCTTTGGCCAATTGTTTGCTTAATACTTTTAAGCTGCGCCTGGCAAAAATCGCGGGCAGCGGTTGGACGCCGAACTCGGTTTCCAGCACCAAGGCATCGCAGCGCGGGTCTAGGCTGTGCCACATCAAAGCCAGCAGGAGCGCCGAAGGAACCGGCAGGGTCCCCGCGGTGACAAACACATGGTCGCGGCGCGCGGCAAATACGCCAGCGTGAATGCCGCTCAGGAGGCCGGGGGTTTCAAAATGGTCGCTCACGATCAGCCGGTCCCAGGCCAGCAAGGCCACCGGATCAGCGCCCACCAAAATGATCTCGTCCAATTCCGCCGCGCAGATCTTGATCCAGGGCTCGATGGCTGGTCCGGTCTGGCCCGGCATATCCGACGAGCCGCGCTCCGGCTGAAGCAAACGCTGGTCCGCAATAATCGCTGCGCTGATGTTCAGGCCGGCCATGGTCCTCCTGGGTTGCCAGGGCAAAATATTGAGGGGCGGACCTTATCCGCCCCGCTTTTTTCCATGGGCGCAGCATAGGAGATTCAATGCTTGAAATCAAGCTGGTCCGGAGGTTGTTTAAAGCTAAAGTACGCAAGTCATTCTGACGATACCTATATAGATTATTAATCCCTTTTTTAAGGTGGTATTCCACAGGCCCAGTTGCATTTGACGCCCCAAAACAGGTCGTGCTTGAAAATGTTCAACAAAAAACTGCATCAACGGATGGCTCACCTCAAATGGCCCATGGCCTATTTGGGCGTGCTGATCCTTTTCGCGTTATGGGCCTATCAGCACAGCGGCCATGCCGATCTTTTCACCGCGGCCTTGCTGCTGTTCGGCCTTTTAGGCATCGCGCATCTGTCCTGGGAGCGATTCAAGCACCGTCCGGCCGAAAACGATGAAGTCTGGCGCCAGGCCGCGGAATTGCGCCAGGCCAAGCAGGAGGCCGAGAATGCCAGCCGGGCCAAAAGCGACTTTCTGGCCCGCATGAGCCATGAGATCCGCACACCGCTGAATGGCATTATCGGCATGACCGAGGTGGCCCTGACCACGCGCCTGGATGACAACCAGCGCCGGATCATCGGCATTATCGAGCGCGAATCACACCACCTGCTGGAGTTGATCAATGAAATTTTGGACTTTTCCAAAATCGAAGCGGGCAAGCTGTTGATCGAAAACACGCTCTTCGATCCCCAGGCCGTGCTCCACGCGGTGGGCGAAACCATGGCCGTGCAGGCCGACCGCCAAGGGCTGGAGCTCAACCTGTTTCTCTCCCCCCAGGTGCCGCGGCGCGTGAAGGGGGACCCCACCCGGCTCAAGCAGGTGTTGCTCAATCTGGCTCACAATGCCGTGAAGTTCACCCCCAAAGGAGAAATCCGCATCAAGGCCGAATGGATCTCCCAGACTTCCAATCAAGTAACGGTACGCTTCAGCGTGGATGATACGGGCATCGGCATTGCCGCTGACCGTCACAGCTCCATCTTTGACAGCTTCACCCAGGCCGATGTGAGCACCACCCGCAAATTCGGGGGCACGGGCCTGGGCGCCACCATCAGCAAATCCCTGGTGGATCTCATGGGCGGCCGGCTGCAATTGGAGAGCCGGCCGGGTCAGGGCACCACCATGTGGTTTGACTTGACCTTTGAGCTGCCGCCGGAAACAGCGATGGAAGCCGAAGCGCCGGATGCCGCGCCCCAAACCGCCTTGCACGTGTTGATCGTGGACGATTGCGCCACCAGCCGGCAGTTCGCGCTGAAATATCTGGATGTGCTGGGGTGCCGGGCCCAGGCGGCCAAGGACGGCCCCGAGGCATTGGAAGCCCTGCGCGCGGCGGCCGCGGCCGATGAAAGTTTTAATCTGATCATCACCGATTTCCGCATGCCCACCATGAGCGGCTTTGAGCTGGCCCAGCAGGCCCGCAAGATGGAGAGCTACCAGCAGACACCGGTCATCGCCGTCACCGGCTTGCAGGAGATTGCCTCGGGTGAAGATTTCCGCAGCCTGGGATTTGACCGCTGCCTGGCCAAGCCGCTGAAGTTTGATGATCTCAAAAGCGCCATCGCCGAGGTGTGCCGTCCCAGCAACCAGTGCACCATCGAAGGCCTGCCGCGCTGCGTGGAACAGGAACCAGCCCAAGGCCCGAAAAGACGGTTGCTGCTGGCCGATGACTATCTGACCAATCAGCAGGTGGCGGTGATGCACCTGACTTCGGCTGGCTATGAGGTGGATGTGGCCAATAACGGCCAGGCCGCGGTGGAGCTTTTTGAGCGCCACGCCTACGACCTGGTGCTGATGGACCTGGAGATGCCCATCATGGATGGCTACGAGGCGGCCCGCGCCATTCGCCGCATCGAGCAGGAAATACAGGGAGGCGCTCTCCGGGCCACCCCCATCGTGGCGGTCACGGCCCATGCTCTCAAAGGGTATGAGGAAAAAGCGCGCCAGGCTGGCATGGATGATTTCATCACCAAACCCCTGCGCCGCAAATCCTTGCTGGCGACCGTCCAGCGCTGGCTGCCGCGCCAGGAGCAGGCCGCGGCCGAACCTTTGGAAGCCGACGCCCCCGGCGCCGCTCCAGCTTCAGCGGCGCAGCCCATGGATTGGGAGCGCGCTCTGGAGGAGTTCCTGGGGCAAACAGAAGTCCTCAGCGGCGTGCTGGAGGAGTTCGTCAAAACCGCCCAGAGTCAAATTGGACTGATCGCCCAAGCCCTGGCTGCCAATGATGCCGAAACGGTGCGCAAGCAAGCCCACGCCATCAAAGGCGGCGCCGCCAACCTGACGGCCGAGACGCTGGCGGCCGTGGCCCTGGATCTGGAAAACATTGGGCGCGGCGGCGAATTGGGCCAAGGCCCGGTCACATTGCAGCGGCTGGATCAGGAATTGGCCCGTCTGAAGCGCTATTTGAGCGAAAAGGGAATCGGCGGACCGAACACAGCACCAGGGGATCGTATCGATAAGGTAGCGCCAGGTGAATTGAAACCAATGGGAATTGAGTCCCGACCCCAACCGCAGGGGTATTAGGACTCATCCCGTGAAATTAGGAAGCTAACGCTTACAGACACAATGAAGATTCTGGTAGTAGACGATGAAGCGGCCAGCCGCGTGAAAATGCAAACCCTCATGGGCACTTTCGGGGTCTGCCACGGGGTGAACAATGGCCAGGAGGCCATCACGGCCGTGGAAAAGGCCCTGGAAGAAAAGCAGCCTTTCCAAATGATCACCCTGGACATTGAGATGCCCGACCTGGATGGCGTCGAGGTTCTTTTAAAAATCCGACAATGCGAAGCGGATCATGCTCTGCCCAAGGAAAAACGGGCCAAGATCATCATGGTCACCGGCCAGGCGGACCGGAATAAGGTCATGGCCTGCATCCAAGGCGGATGCGATGACTACATTGCCAAGCCCTTCAACATCCAGTTGCTGCGCGCCAAAATGGAAAAATTCGGTTTGAGCAAAGCCGGCAAACCCGCTGCGTCCGCCCATCCCCCCAGCGCTCCCGCGCCCCCGGCCAAGACCATGACCGCTGACACCATTTTCGAAGATATCAACCGGGCCTTGCGCAAAGGGGATCTGGAATTGCCGGCCCAGCCCGAAGTGAGCATTCAATTTCGTCAACTGGTAGCCGCCAATGCCGATATCGAAGAGATCGCCAAAGCACTGCAAAAAGACATGGTGATCGCCTCCAAGGTGATTCGCATGGCCAACTCCGTGGCCTACCGTTGTTATGGCACCAGCATCACCACTTCCCAGGCCATCGGCCGCATCGGCATCAGCACCACCGAACAAATCGTCACGGCGCTCGCCAATCAACGCCTATATGCCACCGATAACCATAAATTCAAATCCTTGCTGCAAAAGCTGTGGGAGCACGCCCTGGCTTCGGCCTATGCGGCTGACCTGCTGGCCGAACCCATGCGCCGCGACCTGACCGTGGACCCCTTTGTGGCCGGCCTGCTCCATGACATCGGCGCCCTGGCACTGATCCAGATCATGGCGGAAATGGAAAGGCGTCGGAAGTTCGGGGCCGAAATCACGCCCCAGGCCATCGCGGAGACCGTGCGCAACTACCATATCGCCTTTGGCGGCAAGCTTTTACAGAAATGGAATTTCTCCTTTGATTATGTCCAGACCACCCAAAACCATAAGATTTTGGCCCCAGACGCCATGAACAAAGAAAATTGCATTGTTCATCTATCCAACCTGATCGCCAAATTCTCGGGTTATGACGGCATGAATTCATCGGGAATCATGGATCTGGCCGAAACCCCATCCGCCAAACACCTCCAATTGACCAATCCCCAAATCAACGATTTGATCCAGCAGACCAAAGGGCGTATGGAAAATTCCGGCGAGATGACCAGCATATCCGACGCGGCCTAAAGCCGCCCAACCCCTACTTGAATAATATGGATTGCGCATTAGGTTTATGCCACGGCGCGTCGCGCGCCACGTATAGACGCCAATGCAGCCCCTCCCCGACGGGAGGCCGCAACCCATAAGGAGGTAACCGCCATGAGCGATGAAAGACAACGGGTTCCCGCCCAATTTTGTTCCTATGTGGATGATGAAACCAATGCCCTCAACCTGGAAATCTCAATTCCAGGCGTTAAGAAAGAAGATATCCGATTGCGGGTCAATAGTGATGCATTTCAATTGGTTGCGCCCAGGGAAGACTTTGACTATGTAACCACCTCGGGCTTTTGCTGCCCTGTAAAAGCCGATGCCGCCACCGCGAGCTACGAAAATGGCTTGCTGCGGCTCAGCGTGCCCTTCAAAGACCCCATGGACGATGCCTTCAATGTGACTGTTGTGTAGCACCGCCTATCCGTGAGATCACAACCCAAGCCAGAAGGGGCTGGTCGTTCGACCAGCCCCTTCTTATTTATTTTTACCGCTGGTTGTGATAGCGGTTCCAGCAAACATTAGGGATTTGCGTCCCTCGCAGAAGTAAAAAAGACAAATCCTCAAAGTAATTTCTTCACCTCCAATGACATCCAAGAGGCGATTCGATGCGACACGAACTCTGGGATCCATCGTTGAATTGGCGCAAACAGATTTTTATCGGTCTTGTTTCTCTTTTAATCCTTGTATCGAATGTCTGGGCCCAGTCCGATCCAGCCGGCGCCATCCTTCGTTACCGGATTGATGCCCTGCGCACCACGGGAGAACTTTCCATCGGTGAAGAAAAACTTGCCTCCACCATGATTTTGCCGCTGCTTTATGAAAAGCGGCAATTCGAGGTGCTTTGGACCGACGGGGCCAGGATCGAAACCATGATCAAACTCATTGCCGCCAGCGCTGACGAGGGCCTGGAGCCGGAAGACTACCACTATTCCGCGCTGGTCGGTCTGCAAACATTTCTGGAGAAGAACACCTCGGCCGATATTCTCGTCCAGGCCGACCGGGACATGCTGCTCACCGATGGTCTGATCCTGCTGGCCTACCACCTGGTTTTCGGCAAAGTCGATCCCCAGAAGCTGGATCCCAACTGGAATCTGAGCCGGGAGATCGACCATCGCCAAGGGCTGGAAGTGATGGAAGAGATTCTGGCTTCAAATGATTTACCCGGCGCTTTAGAACGCCTGAAACCCCAGCGGCCCATGTATGGCCGGCTGAAAGCGGCCCTGGCCCAACACCGCGCCATGGCCGCGGTACACATGGCAGAAAGCTTAATGTGAGGAGAGTGGCATGAACCAATCCAATGACGCTAAAAATGAGACGCCCGCGCCAACAGTAAAACCTCGCTGGGCCGATAACGCATATGGGAAGCAAATCGTCTCGTGGGTCATGGCCTTGGTCTTTTTGTTTATCTGCATTTACTACTTGCAGTTGGTGGGAAGATTATCAGTATTGACACCGCTGCGTCAGACCCACGCCGTCAGCCTCGATGAGGTGATAGCGCCAACGCTGGACAACGATCAAATGGTGTTGCGGGGCAAGGCGCCGTCTCACTCTTTGGTCGGATTGGGCAGCGGAGAAAAGACGCTGGCCGTCACCCAAAGCCGATCGGATGGCGGCTTTGAGCTCTCCATTGCGCCGCCGCCTTTTGTTGATGCGGTGTTTCTCAAGGTTTACGACCAGCAGGGGCAACCCATCGACACCCTTGAAGTGCGGCTGGACGATTGGGCCGCCCGCCGGCCGCCGCAAATTACTACCGCGCTTTTTCTACCCGAATTGAAACAGCTCTGGGTGGCCGGAACAGGCCCCAAGTTTGCCGCCCTGCAACTGGCCTTTAAAGGACTCGATCCCCCCATTTCTTTCCGCGCGGATCACTACGGAATCTTTGATCTTCTGGTGCCGCTGGAGCCAAAGCAACTGCCGCAAACCCTGACGGTCTGCCTTCAAGGGGCCTCGGAGCCGGACTGCGCTACCGCGCAAGAAGTACGGCGCCAGGCCCCCAACCAGCCCGCCTTTGGGAGAAAAGCCGTTATCATCTCCCGCCCGTTTTCTTCTCTGACCAACAACACCGCGGACCCCAAGGCGGTCAAAGCCCTGGACAATACCCTCTACAAGCTGAACTTGGAGATCACCATTGACCCCGATCACCCATATTTTGAAGCCCTGGCCCAGGGTTATATCGACGAAAAGGATTTCGTCGCAGGCGTGTTCGGAGAGTTTCAACATCTGCTCAACAAGCAAGCCATGGACCAGCTGCGGGAACAGCACGAATTTGTGTCAACGCTGCTGCCACCCAGCCGTGTTTTCATTCAAGACCGGGTAGGCAAAGTCCAAACCTCTTTAATGGCGACCGGCTTTCCCGCGGTGGCGTTTCATCCCAGACCGTTATGGGACGCGGGTTTGGATGGGGTGGATGAAAACAGGGTCGGCAGCCTGGCCACGCGGCCCTTGCTCAGCGCCCAGGATCAGATCGTTTTTGAGTTTGGTTCGGGGGAAGCGCCCAAATTCAACCCGCCGCTGCCCAACCGGTTGGAAGAGGGCCGGGCCGTATGGCAAGGGCCCCTGACCCTTGGTAAGCAGCAGATTCTGACCATGCCCGGCCAGACTATCGCGGACCTGACGGCGGGACTGTCCCTGTACCGAGCCGCGCCGTTTAACCAAGCCAAACAGGAAGAGTCCCAGCGCGACTTCATGCGTCACCTGGAAGAACGGGCACCGGCCAACCTCCTGTTGCACTTCTACCGCACGCTCTTATTGCTGGCGCCCTTTCTGGGGCTGCTCTTTTTCATCAAAAAAGACCTCTTTGACAATGAAGACCACTGGTCCAATGTTTGCGCCGCGGCCCTTCTCCTGGGCCTGTTGAGCAGCTGGCAACTTTGGATGGCGCTGGCCTCGCGGCTCTGCCGTTACCTGATCGAAACGCCGGTGATTTCCATCTGGTCGCTGGTGATCAACCTGCGCTTTATGCAGGGGCAAATATTCAAGGAGTATCCTTATTTCAATGTGGCCGACCTGAGCGAAAGCAGCTTGTGGATACTGTGGGCGGCCATGGCCGCGCTGATTCCGTTTTACTTCCATCATTTTCAGCACTTGTGGAGCAAACCGATGGAAGCAAGGCCATCGCCCGCCAGGCACGGCTTTTTCCGCCGCATGGCGACCATCACTCTCAAGAGTGTCCGATTCACTCTTTTTATAATACTCCTCATTATCTACCTCCTTCTTTGTCACCAGGTGAAATGGATGGATCAAGGAGGAGTGTTCCAGGAGCTTTTGTCCCAGGTGCTCGATTGGCTCAACAGCGTTTTGGCTGGATCAAGCGCGCATCGGTTGAGCGCCTTTGACATCAGCGGAATTCTTCTAACCGGCGCTATCATCGCGTTTTTCGCTTTGTTTGGATTGCGTTCGCTCATGTTCGGTCTGGGCCTGGCCGCATCCCTCTCCTATCTGGCTTGGTTCGATGCCGGGTGGGCCGCCGGATGGGACCGCTGGCTCGTAGTACTATTCATGGCAATGGCGGCATGGCCCCTGATGGCCAAACAGCTCCAACGTCTGGTTGTTTTTGCTCCTGACAAGCAGTGGTACCAAAGGCTGTCCGCCTTGGCGCTTATCGCCGCCTGTTTACTAGGGCCAAGGCTTTCCTACCAATGGGTGCTGAGCGGTTTGGGCATGGGTGTGCTGTTCAGTCTGGGGTGGCTGCTGCTGCGGATTGTGGGCCGGGAAGGCCAAAGCGAAGTACTATCGCCGCTGCCACGATGGAAGCAGTGGTTTTTGATCATCTGCTTCACGGGTGCAGCCGGCGTGCTCTCCTGGCCGTGGCGCAGCACTGAAAAGATCTTGAGCGCCGGGCAATTCCGGGCCTTTGTGACCGAGATTGACGGACTATTCATCTATATCGTCCTGGCCGGCCTGCTCTACCACCTCTGGAAACGGGCTTGCCGCGAACCGCGATTCGTCTTTAAACCCGCGTGGCAATCGGTCGGGCGCTACCTGTTTATCTTCCTGCTGATCAATGTCACGGTCACCTGGGCCTTTATCCCGGTGCCTTTTATCTGCGCCTGGCTCATTGCCACCTTCTGGCTCTTCAAAAAACAGGATGAGATCAGCGCTCTTGAGAACAATTTATCCGACCACACCAAAGACATGGCCGCGCAGTTGGATGCGTTGTTAAAAGGACGGTCAAACAACGAGCGGCTCAAATCCATACACAAAGCCCTTTCAAGTAAATTGGAAAAGGCAGAATTATCCCCGCGCCAGTACCAGCACAAGGTAGTAGAATACGATCACTTTTTCGGCAGCCAAACCCAAAGCGCGGAGTTGCCCTCCCATGCATTGATATTCAGCCAGCTGGCGCCAACCGAAGCGGTTGCTTTTCTCCAAATCGGTGCACTCCTGGCCGCCGTTCCACTGCTGATCGCCATGTATCAATATTTGCCGGTCAGCCAAGTCCACTTTCCATACCCCGTGCTTTCTTATTTGGTCTTTGTGATTCTCTCGGCCGCCAAGTGGATTTTATATGCGCTGTTTTTCGGTTTCATGGCGGTCGCATTAAGAGGGGATACCGGCCTGAGCAAAGGTCTGCACCTCTTTGCGGCCATTGCCATTCCCTTCGCGGTTTATCGTTTTCTGGCCATGCACACCTTGCAGGAGATGCATGCTTTCGGCATGTGGATCGCCCAGGTATTTCTTTTCTTCACCCTGCTGGGCATTCTCTCCATGGAGTATCGGCTCTTGCGCAAAAATGGCCTTGGACTGGACAAGCTCAAATTGATCCATAACCTGCCCACCCTGTCCGCTTATGGCTCTTCACTGGTAGCCGCGGTCATTCCGGCCATTGTGGCGATTCTGAGCAACCGCATCTCGGAGATCGTCACCTTCTTTATCAAAATGGTTTTGCCGGAAATGCCCGGCGGCCTTGGCAATTAGCGCGGATGGCTTTCACACACGCGGGCTCAATTTCTAGAGGAAAGAAAAAGGGCCACATCCAAAGACATGGCCCCTTGATCTTCTATTGGCTGGGGGACGAGGATTCGAACCTCGGCAGACGGAGTCAGAGTCCGTAGTCCTACCGCTAGACGATCCCCCAGTAAAAGCAGCCCCGTACATAATGAAGATGGGCGTGGGAGTCAAGTGTTTCGTTGATGGTTGAGTGGGCTAAAGGTTGACCGGGTCAACC
This sequence comes from Deltaproteobacteria bacterium, assembly GCA_021824175.1. Lineage (GTDB taxonomy): Bacteria > Desulfobacterota > Desulfobacteria > Desulfobacterales > Desulfosarcinaceae > Desulfatitalea. The sequence goes on along the minus strand of JAKALP010000033.1, from coordinate 26,822 downwards.
TTGACCTCTCAGCCAATTACCGTTTGCCGATGTACTCAATCGCTCTATCCAGTCTCTCCAGCACTCTTTGTTTTCCAAGAACAGCCATGATCTCAAAAATGCCCGGACTGACCGTGGTGCCGGTCAGGGCCACGCGCACGGGCTGGGCGATCTTGCCCAGTTTGAGCTGAAATTTTTCCATCAATTGCACAAAGACCGTTTCCAGCTCTTTTTCATTGAAGCTGGGCAAAGCCGCCAATTGCTCCTTTAGATATTTGAGCGGCTCCAAAACAGTGGCCGTGAGGAATTTCTGGGCGGCCTGCGCATCCAGAGCCAAGTCGGCGGCATAGTAAAAATGGGCTTGCAGGGCCATCTCCTGGAGAGTCTTGCTGCGAGCCTGCAAGGTGTGAATCACACCCTGTAAGTATGCATCGTCGCTGGCATCCCAGCCTTGGGCCTGCAAAAAGGGTCTCACGTGCGGGACCAATTGCAGGGGCGTGGCAGCCTGAATGTGGTCGGCATTCAAGGCATTGAGCTTGACCGGATCAAAGACCCCGGCTGATTTGCCCACCCGCTCCAGGCTGAATTTTTCAATTAGCTCGGCGCGCTTGAAAAACTCCTGATCCCCAAACGACCACCCCAGCCGCGCCAAGAAATTAATAAAGGCGTCCGGCAGCAACCCCATGTCGCGGTAAGCGGTCACGGAGGTGGCGCCATGGCGTTTGGACAAGCGCGTGCGGTCATTGCCCAGCACCATGGGCACATGGGCAAAGGTGGGCAGGGGCGCGCCCAAGGCCTGGTAGAGCAGAATCTGCTTGGGGGTGTTCATGACGTGATCATCGCCCCGGATCACGGTGGTGATGGTCATGGTGACATCGTCCACTACGGCGGCAAAATTATAGGTGGGCATGCCGTCGGTGCGACGCAGCACGAAGTCGTCCAACTCCTCATTGGCAAAGACGATGTCGCCTTTGACCACATCGCGCACCACGGTGGAGCCGCCGTCCAGGGGAGCTTTGAAGCGCACCACGGCATCCGGCGAAGGGGCCAAGCCCTTTTCTCTGCACGTACCGTCGTAGCGCGGTTTGGCGCCCGTGGCACGGGCTTTTTCGCGCATGGCCTCGATCTGTTCCGGGGTGCAGGTGCAGTAATAGGCATGACCCTCTGTTACCAGCCGGTCAATGTAGTTGTTGTAGATGGGCAACCGCTGGCTCTGATAAAAAGGGCCTTCATCCCAATCAATCTCCAGCCATTGGAGGGCATCGAAAATGGCCTGAACCGATTGTTCGGTGGAGCGGACCTGGTCGGTGTCTTCGATCCTTAATATAAACCGACCCCCGGTGTGACGGGCATAGAGCCAGTTAAATAAAGCGGTGCGGGCCCCGCCCACATGCAAATATCCAGTGGGGCTGGGCGCAAATCGCGTTCGGATAGTGGTCATGAAAAATTGATCCTTTAGTTTAAAAAATTTGGTGGGTTCCCACTTTACTTATTGCTTTTTATATGAGCAAAGATAAACTAGTCAATCAGTTGAACGGGGCGGCCCTTGCCGGCGACTCCATCAATTACAAACAAAAAAGCGGCGCCAAGAGCAAAACGGGAACCTCCAATTATTGGAAAAGACCTAAACCATGCCAAAAACCTGGATTATAAAGAGATTATGGCGCGGCGGGGTATTGGCTCAAAAATGGTTTGCATAGCACATCAACCGATATGGTACAAGGGCCTCCGAGATTGGCGGGATAAAATTTCTTGACAAGCCATATGAATTTAATTACTAGAGGCGTTTGCATTCAAAAAGGTCTTTAAATTGAATTATTGTTCATAATTTCAGATTGTTGGGAGATTACTCATGGCACTACCAAAGCGTAAAATATCCAAGTCAAGACGGGACAAACGGCGTACCCACCAAAAAATCGAGGCCCCCAATTTGGCCACTTGCGCCGAGTGCAACGAACCGATTTTACCCCACCACGCCTGCCCCAATTGCGGCGCCTATAAAGGCCGGACGGCTATCGAAACCGACAAAGATTAATTCCAAACAGACCAAATATACATAAGGACACGTATTAATGGCCGATATTGAATACCGCGGTTTGGATGCTGAGTCCCGGGAGATGGTGGTGGAGACGGTCCGCCAACTCCGTAAACGGCTGTTGACAAAAGAAAATATCCTGGAATGGGACAAGGAAGAGGTTTTCCCCGAAGCCCAGATCCGAGAAATGTTGGGGCCCGAAATCGGACTGCAACTGCTCTTTATTCCGGAACAATACGGCGGCATGGGCGGCGGAGCCCGGGACTGCTGCAAAGTGGTCCAGGAGATGGCCCGCATCTGCCTGGGCGTGGCCACCGGCTTTTTCGCCATCCAATTGGGTTCAGACCCTATTTTGGTCGGCGCCACCGAAGAGCAGAAAGCCAAATGGCTGGGCCGCATCGCCGAAGGCAACTCCCTGGTGGCCTATGCCGTGACCGAGCCGGGCGCGGGCAGCAATCTGGCTTCGCTCAAGACCAAGGCCGTACCGGTGACTGACGGCAACGGCAAGGTGACCGGCTACAAAATCACGGGCAACAAGCAATTCATCTCCACCGGTGGGTATGCCGACATTGTCACCGTTCTGGCCGAAACGCCCGAAGGCCACAGTTTCTTTATTGTGGAAAAAGGCGCGCCAGGGTTCAAGCAGCACAAGGGCGAGGAAAAGCATGGCATCCGAGCCTCCAACACTTCGCCCCTCACCTTTGATGATGTTTACGTGCCCATCGAAAATCTCATTGGCGGCGAGCCGGGCAAAGGTCTCAAGCAGGCCAACGTGGTGTTCGGCTATACCCGTCTGATGGTGGCCTCCATGGGGCTGGGCGCTGGAGAAGCGGCTTTGGAGATTGCCATTCCCTATGCCAAGGAGCGCATTCAATTCGGTTCGCCCCTGTCGGAAAAACAGGGTTATACCCACAAGCTGATCGTGCCCAATGTGGTGCGCATGGCGGCGGCCGATGCCTACATCGATGAAGTGGCTCACATGCTGGACAGCAGCGAAGAGGATCTGCAAGTGGAAGGCGCCATCGGCAAGCTCTTTGCCACCGAATCGGCCGACCGTTGCGCCAACGACTGCATCCAGGCCCTGGGCGGCTATGGCTACATCCGTGAGTTCGGAGTGGAAAAAGTCAAACGCGATGTCAAGATCACCTGCATCTATGAAGGCACCAGCGAAATCCAGCAGAGCATTATCAGCACCTTCCGCTGGAAGACCAGCCGCAAAAGCAAAGGTGAGTTCTACGGCCGCATCACATCCGAGATGGAAAACCTGGCCAAGGAGACCCCGGATGCCGGTTGCCATTTCTATGGTCTGGCAGCCCAGGCCCTAAACCGCTCCATCGACCTGGCCCATGAAACCAAGCAGACCCGTCAGCAGGCGGTCATGTTCGCCCTGGCGGATATGATGACCTATGTGGAAGTGGGTGCAGCCCTGGCGCGCAAAGCGGTACGGCTGGCGCGCGCCAATGAGGCTGAAGCTGACAAATTCAAGGCCATGGCCAGGGTATTTGCCGGCGAGGTGGCCCAATTGATCAATGACAATGGACTCAAGATCGCTTTGGCGGCCGGCCTGACGGGCGGCGCTCTGCAGGAGCATCTCAAGGCCACGGCCCATCAGGAGCTGTTGATGGCCCGAGCCAACTGGGCCACGGACATGGATCGCATCGCGGACATCGTTTTCGAGAGGTAGAGATGACGGAAAAAGCGCAACGCATCATCGTAGTGACCGGCGGCTCGCGCGGCATCGGACGGGCCATCTGCCAGCGACTGGCAGCAGCGGAAAGCCGGATCTATTTTAACTATTTCGCGGGTGACCGCGCCGCTGAAGAGGCGGCCGCGGCTGAGACCATTGAGATCGTGGCCAAGGCAGGCGGGCAAGCCAAGGGGCTGTGGGCCAACGTGGCCGTGGCGGCTGAAGTGACCGCTTTTTTCGATGCCATCATGGATGAGGTGGGCCGCGTGGATGTGCTGGTCAACAATGCCGGCATCACCCGCGACGCCCTGCTGGCCCGCATGAAAGAAGCGGACTGGGACGCGGTGCTCAGCGTGGACCTCAAGGGGCCGTTCCTCTGCTCCCAGGTGGCCACCCGCATCATGGCCAAACAGCACGGCGGCCGCATTATCAACATCTCTTCCATCGTGGGGGCCATGGGCAACATCGGCCAGGCCAACTACGTGGCGGCCAAGGCCGGTCTCATCGGCCTGACCAAAACCACGGCCCGGGAGTATGCCAGCCGGAATGTGACGGTCAATGCCGTGGCGCCGGGTTTTATCGATACAGCCATGACCGCCGTGTTGCCCGAAAAGGTTAAAACCGCCATGCTGGCCTCGATTCCTTTGGGCCGCATGGGTTCGCCCGAAGATGTGGCCGAAGCCGTGGCTTTCTTGGCTTCGGACGCCGCGGCCTATATCACTGGCCAGGTGCTGCATGTCAATGGTGGCATGTATATGTAGTTGGGTTGATTCCGCCGTGATGCCCTTAGGCCGACGGCGGTTGCAATAGCGATAGTCTATCTGAATCGGATTTCAATTATTTTATGGATTGGCAGCCCCCGGCGCCTGGACGCCGCAAAATGGATGGGGCGCTGACGCAAGGGAAAGGAGAACATCCATGTCAGTTGAAGACAAAATCAGAAAAATCATTGCCGAAAAATTGAGCGTAGATATTGAAGAAGTTGTTCCGGAAGCCTCTTTTGTAGACGACCTGGGCGCCGACTCCCTGGACCTGGTGGAGTTGATCATGTCCATGGAAGAAGAGTTCGACATCGACATTTCCGATGAGGACGCCGAGAAGCTGGTGACCGTAAAGGACGCCATCGACTACATCAACGCCCACTAAGGAGGCTCTTTTGGAACGACGGGTAGTGGTAACCGGAGTCGGTTTAGTCACACCCTTGGGAATCGGCGTGGAGGAGAGCTGGTCGGGACTTATTGCCGGCAAATCGGGCGTGGGCGAAATCACCCGTTTTGACACCTCCGACTATGCCACCAAAATCGCCGCCGAAGTCAAAGGCTTCAACGCCGAAGACTTCATGCCCAAGAAAGAGGCCAAACGGACCGAAACATTTATCGCCTTTGCCATTGCCGCCGCGCGCATGGCCATAGAGGATTCCGGCCTTAAAATCGATCCTTCCAATGGTCACCGCGTGGGCGTGTTAACCGGCTGCGGACTGGGCGGACTGAGCATGTTGGAGCTTACAGCCCACACGGTCGAACACAAAGGCCCGAACCGGGTCAGCCCCTTTTTCATTCCATTGATTATCGGCAACATGGCGCCGGGCATGATCTCCATCCAATTCGGCGCCAAAGGCCCCAACTCATCGGTGGCCACGGCCTGCGCGGCCGGGGCCCATGCCATTGGCGATGCTTATGAAATTATCAAATATGGCAAAGCCGACGCCATGATCAGCGGCGGCGTGGAGTCAGTGATCACCCGTACCGGCATTGCCGGCTTCTGCGCCATGAAGGCGTTGTCCACCCGCAACGGCGATCCCCAGCGGGCGTCACGCCCTTTTGACAAGGATCGCGATGGATTCGTGATGGGGGAAGGCTGCGGCATGGTGATCCTGGAATCCTTGGACCATGCCTTGGCCCGGGGCGCCAAGATCTATGCGGAGATGGTGGGTTACGGCATGAGCGGCGACGGCTATCACATGACCTCACCGCCACCCGACGGCGAAGGCGCGGCCCGCTGCATGCAGGCAGCCATTGACGATGCCGGCATCCAAAAGCACCAGATCGGCTACATCAACGCCCATGGAACCTCCACGCCCTTGAACGATCTTTACGAAACCCGAGCTATCAAAATGGTGTTCGGCGATCTGGCCAAGAGTGTTCCCATCAGCTCCACCAAATCCATGACCGGGCATCTGCTGGGCGGCGCGGGCGGAGTGGAAACCGTGATCACGGCCCTAACCCTGACCCGTGGCATCCTGCCGCCCACCATCAATCTGGACAACCCGGATGAAGAGTGTGACTTAGACTATATCCCCAACGTGGCCCGCAAAGCTGACATCACCTACGCCATGACCAACTCCTTTGGTTTTGGCGGAACCAATGCCTCTTTGATTCTTAAAAAATATTTTGCCTAATAAAAATTTGGGGGGGCCGATATAGAACATCGGCTCCCCCAATTTTTACTTTTTTCCTATTTGACCTCTGCCTCAGATAAAATCTCACCCAACCATCGATGCTCTTCATTCACTGAACAGATTCTATAAAGCATTGACCAAATTAAAATAACACTTTAATATGGTCAACATGTATATCCCCAGACATCTTGCCGAAACATTTACCAGCGCCATCGCGACGTTTCCCGCCGTATTGATTACCGGCCCACGTCAGGCCGGCAAATCCACATTTATCCAACACATGCTAAAGGACGCGCCCTATGTTACTTTTGATGATCCTTTAAACCGGCAGTTTGCCATGGATGATCCCAATGGTTTTTTGGATCAATTCAAAGATGGCCAAGTCATATTTGACGAAGTTCAATATGTGCCGCAACTGCTGCAATACATCAAGATGAGAATCGATCGCAATCGCACCCCCGGTTTATGGATCATGACCGGCTCGCAGCAGTTTCATCTGATGAAAAGCCTGGGCGAAACCCTGGCTGGCAGGATCGCGATTCTCGAATTGGCGCCTTTTGCCATCAATGAAATCCAAACATTGGGCAAATCATTGGAAGAAATCGTTTGGACCGGCTTATTCCCGGAGCCTGCCTGTGAACCCGCCAAAAGGGATTTGTGGATTAAATCCTATATCCAAACCTATCTTGAGAGAGACGTGCGGCAATTGGAGAACATCCGCAACTTTCACGCCTTTGAAGCTTTTATCAATCTTTGCAGCGCCCATCACGCCCAGGAGTTTCATCCCGCGCGATTAGCGGGAAATTGCGGCGTGAGTCAGCCCACCATCAAAGCTTGGCTCAAAATCCTTGAGGTGAGCTACCTTTGCTATCTACTGCCGCCATTTTATGACAACTTCGGCAAACGCATCATCAAGGCCCCCAAATTCTACCTTACCGATCCGTCCTTGGTTTGCTTTCTCACCCGTCAACCCTCCCCGGAATCAACACTCAGGGGCAGCATGGCCGGAGCTCTTTTCGAAGGCTTGATGGTAAGCGAGGCGTGGAAATGCTTTCTGCAGGCAGGTCTAAAACCGGCCCTCTATTTTTGGCGTTCCCAAAGCGGCCTCGAAATCGATCTGCTCATCCAGGCCCGCGCCAAACTCTGGCCGGTGGAGATCAAGCTCACCGCAACGCCCTCTGTGCATCACGTGACCTCAATGAACCGGTTCAAAGAGATGGTCGGACCCAATAAGGCCGGTGATGGAACCCTGGTGTGCAACATTAGCCAGAAGAAAAAGCTTCCCGGAAATTGCACCGCCTTGCCGTGGTTTGAATTTTCAAAATGGCTGCAAAACCTGCTATCAACAGAAACAGAATAGAAGGGCCTGATGGGGAAGCATATGATTTTTTCATCTGGTTTAAAATTGGGCTGAAATCCTTTTTAAAACAGAATAAGACAAAATGGAGAGAGTCGAAGCCTGGTGCCGATGAAGTGAAGACAAAATATTTCGAGCTAAAAGAGCAGTATGGTGATGATTTTACGAAAATGACAATGATTTACGGGCCTGGTATAAATCACTCCCAAAAGAGTCTCCTGCGAGGAAATTGAGTAGATATAAACACATAGACCAAAATGGAGTATGGCGCGACAGAGATATTTCTTGGCCTGGTGGAGGTGGTCCAAGGTATGATGTTTTACACCCTATTACTAGAAAACCCTGCGATGTACCGGAGAGGGGGTGGGGCTTTGCAACACCGGAAGTGATGCAAAATGAAATTGATAGAGGGTTGGTTGTTTTTAGAAAAGATCATACAGAACCCCCGATCCGCAAAGCACATCTGTTTTCAATTGAGAACGGTAGAGATAGTGAAGATGAAGAGCTGGTGGGTGCTCAAGTTATGCCAAGCGTAATTCATAAACAGTCCCAGGTGGTCGTTAAGTTCCTCAGAAATATTTTTGGTGGCCAGAAGGTATTCGAAAATCCCAAGGACCATGAAGTTTTAATGCGTTTAATGAAATATATAACAAGTCCTAATGACCTTATTTTAGATTCCTTTTCTGGAACTGGCTCTATCGGCCATGCGACCCTCCAGGCAAATAAAGAGCTAAAGGGGAATCGCAGATTTGTATTAATCGAGATGGATCGTACCATTTGTCAAACTGTAACCCGAAAAAGACTTGCGAATGCCATTAATGGCTATTCGTAAAAAGACAAGAAGCAAACGAAATTAGTTCCCGGCCTCGACGGTGGCTTCCAATACTGCACCCTCGGCGACCCCCTATTTGATCAAAACGGCCAAATTGCCGAAAGCGTCTCCTTCATCGATCTTGCCCGCTTTGTCTTCTTCAAGGCTACCAGCTCACCGCTGCCCGATGAGGTTTCCGGCAAGTCTCCTCTGATCGGCGCACATAACGGAACCGCCATTTATCTTCTTTACAATGGGGTGTTAGGGGACAAATCTCCCCAGGGCGGCAACGCCCTTACCCTGGGCACCCTTGCCGAATTGCCGCCCCATGACGGCCCAAGGATCGTTTACGGCACCAGTTGCCGCATCGGCGCGGCCCGCTTAAAGCAGGAGCGGGTTGTATTTCACCAGATACCCTACGAGCTGAAGGTGGATTGATGCTTGAACTCAAGGATTACCAGGAATGGGCCTTGGATGCCTTGAAAAGTTATTTTCAGGAGTGCGTCCGCACCGGAGACGCCAATGTCTCCTTTTACTCTGTTACGGCCAAAACCATGGGCGCCAATATCCCCTATAAAAACGTGGCTGAACTGCCGGGCCTGCCCTATGTCTGCCTGCGCATCCCCACGGGCGGCGGCAAGACGATTGTTGCTTGTCACAGTATCGGCACGGCCGCCAAGGAGCTCGTCCGGGTTGATAGGCCGATGGTGTTGTGGCTGGTACCCTCCAACGCCATTTTGGAACAGACCCACAATGCCTTGCGGGATCGAAGTCCCCCCTATCATCAGGCCGTGGGCGCCTCCTTTGGCGCCTTCAATGTTCTTAACGTGGAACAGGCGCTCTATATGAAACGCGCGCATCTGGATGCGGAAACCACTATCATTATCACCACCATGCAATCTTTTCGGGTGGAAGATACCGTGGGCCGGCGGGTCTATAAGGATTCGGGCGATTTAATGGACCATTTTGCCGGGCTTGCGCCCCATGTGCTGGATGGTCTGGAAAAGGGCCAAAGCGGGAACCTGATCCATTCCCTGGCCAATGTATTGAGGGTGAGGCGGCCTATCTTGGTTGTGGATGAGGCGCATAATGCGCGCACCTCTTTGTCCTTCGAGACCCTGGCCAGGTTTTATCCCTCCTGCATCATCGAATTCACGGCCATCCCGACGCGCGACGATCATTCCAGCAATGTGTTGTTCAGCGCATCGGCCGCTGACCTGAAGACAGCCCAGATGATCAAGCTTCCGATCCGCCTGCAAACCCGGCCGGATTGGAAAGAGCTGCTTTCGGATGTGGTTCATTGCCTCAACCGCCTGGAAAAGACGGCGAACATGGAGCGGCAGTATAGCGGCGAGTATATCCGGCCCATCATGCTCATTCAGGCCCAGCCCCAGCGCAAGGAGCAGGAGACACTGACCGTGGATGTGGTCAAGCAATGCCTGGTCACGGATTTCAACATTCCCGAAGAGCAAATCGCCGTGGCAACCGGCGCAACCAAAGAGCTTGAAGGGGTGGATATTGCAAGCCCGGATACTCCCATTCGATATGTCATCACCATCCAGGCCCTTAGAGAGGGTTGGGATTATCCATTCGCCTACGTGTTGTGCTCCTTGGCGGAATCGCGTTCGGCCACGGCCGTGGAGCAGATATTGGGCAGGGTGTTGCGGCTGCCGGGCGCGCATTGGAAACAACACGACGAGCTGAACATGGCCTATGCTTTTGCTGCTTCGGCGAGTTTCGCGGAGGTTGCCAACACCCTGACGGATGCGCTTGTTCAAAACGGTTTTGAGCGGCAAGAGGCCAAGGATCTTATTGTTCACAGCGAGAATGCTCCCGTGGAGATTCCGTTATTTGATGATGCGCTTTTTGGAGGGGTAACCAAGGTTACCCTTCAGGAAACGCCCAGATTAGAGGCGCTCTCCCTTGAAACCGGAAAAAAGGTGACTTTCAACCCGGACACGAAGGAGCTTTATTTTACAGGTGAAATGTCCGAGTTGGAAAGGGAAGAGATTAAAGGGTGTTGCGCTACATATGCCGGCAAGGAGGTTATTGATCAGGCGTTTTATGTTTCATCAGACGGACGTTCCAAAAAAGAAAAAACCGCCCCTTCGGAAAAGCAAATACCGTTCAAGATTCCGGTTTTGGCGCTCAGGCAGGGCGGCCTTTTTGAGCAGTTCGAGGAGACCCATTTTCTTGACCACCCTTGGGAGTTGGCTAAATGCGATGCTTTTTTGACCGAAGGGGAGTTTTCAACGAAACGACCAGCGGCGCAGGCCGGAGAAATCGATGTCATGGAAAACGGACATATCGCCGCAAGATTTCATACCAAGCTTCACAGTCAGATGGAATTATTCGCGAATGATTCAAAATGGGGCGTGGCGGATTTGGTCTATTGGCTGGACCGATCCATTGCGCACCAGGACATATCCGCCCAGGACAGCGGCATTTTTATAAACCGGGTTGTCCAAATCCTGATGGCACAGAGGAAAATTACCTTGGAGCAGCTTTTGGTAGATAAGTACCGGCTAAAAAAGGCTGTTGAGAACAAAATAGATTCATACCGGCGCGCAATGAAAAACAGGGTTTATCAAAAACTCCTGTTTGATGACGAATCATCCATATGTGTATCTACCGATATCTGTTTCTCCTTTGCGGCCGATCCTAAAAGATATGCCTATTCATTGGTATATAAAGGCAGATATGTTTTCCAAAAGCATTACTACCCCCAGATCGGCGATTTAAAGCCCCAAGGCGAGGAGTTTGAATGCGCCCAATATATCGATCAAATGGATGAGATTGAATTTTGGGTTAGAAATCCCGTGCGACGGCCGGGCTACTCTTTTTGGCTGCAAACCTCGACCGACAAATTCTATCCGGATTTTGTATGCAAGCTCAAGGACGGGCGCATATTGGTGGTTGAGTACAAGGGCGAACACCTTTGGGATGATGAATCAAAGGAAAAGAAAGCTTTGGGCGAACTCTGGGCCAAAAGAAGCGGCGGCAAATGCCTTTTTGTGATGCCCACCGAAAGGCGTTTCGCTGAAATTTCAAAAGCGGTAAATTAGCGGGGAGCACAAGGCGTAGTCACAACTTGTTCTATGAATTAATAGAAGTTAAATGCGGAAGAAGATCTATTTGATTCTCGCACAAAGCCACCAAGTCACCGCGGCATCTTCGTGGCTTGGTGGCTTTGTGCGAGTAAATAAAAATTAAAACGCGCTTGGCAAAAGCAAAGGGGTCACAAAAGCTTGAATTGGAAATTGCCACAGAAGAATTGGTCGAAATCCAGGAGAGTGCGAAAGTGCTATTTTCTTCTCTTCCCAGCCTTCAACAATTCTTTTGGGGGCTGCTGTTCTTATTGCTCTACTTTGAAGTCGGGCATGGTGCGCCGCATGAAGACATCGAAAGGCAGAACCGTGAAGCCATATATTCAGGGGAGTTGTTTCTTATGAATTTGTACCCCTTTATACCCCATTATACGCCTTTATTCGCCAAACTCGGTATACTACCGAATAATTTGTTATAAACGCCGCCCCCCCTCCTCGCCCGTCAGGGCTTACGAGCAGGCCAATGCCCCTACCTGCTTATTCCATTTCCCTTGGACCAGAGCCCCAGACGGATCAATCTTCTCTTGTAGACCCGGCCCATGAGTTTCATGCTCCAGACGGGCAGCAGGCCGTGCAGGCGCCAGGCCATTTGCCAATCCCGGCGGCCCACGATGATAGCTTTGTTTTTGGCCACGCCGTCCAGGGCTTTTTGGGCAAATTGCTCGGGGGGCATGGGGTTGAGTTTGGCCCGCAGGCGTTCGGCGGTTTCAGGGGAAAGCTGCGAGTAACTCTTGCCGAATTTACCACCGCCTTGCAGCAGCGGCGTCTTGATAAAACCAGGGCAGAGCACGCTGACGCGCACGCCCATAAAGCCCACTTCCACCCGCAGTGATTTGGAGAGTCCCACCACGGCATGTTTGGTGGTGGCATAGGCGATCATGGATGGAAACGGAAGGAGTCCGGAGAGGGAGCCGGTGTTGACGATGTGTCCGAATCCCTGGGAGAGCATGATGGGCAAGGCTGCGTTTACGCCATGAACCACGCTGCGCAGGTTGATGTTGAGAATGCGGTCCCAGTCTTCGCCGACCAGTTGCTGGATCGTGCCGTTGATCACAATGCCGGCGTTGTTGAAGAGATAATCCAGGCGGCCGAATTGGCTGGCGGTTTTGCCGATCAGGTGGTGCAACGCCGGTCCATCGGTGACATCCACCTTCATGGCCGTGGCCTTGCCCCCGGCGGCCGTTATTCCTGACGCCACGGATTGGGCCAGCTCCTCCTGCAAATCGGCAATTACAACTTGAGCGCCGCGCCGGGCCAGATCTTCGGCCATGGCCCGGCCAATGCCCGAAGCTCCGCCGGTGATGATTGCTATCGCGCCATTGAATATCCGCAAGCCACTCTTTGCTTCCATAGAATCCGCCTCGTCATAAAAAATCCGCCGCCTTGATGGCCAAAGCATCATTGACCCCATCTTCGATCATGCTGGCCCGGGCGTCGCGAAACATCTTCTCAATGGAAAACTCCCTGGCCAGGCCGTAGCCGCCGAAGATCTGCATGGCATCGCTGGCCACATCCGTGGCGGTTTCGGTGGCCAGAATTTTGGCGGCCACGGCATGGGCCACGGCCGGGGCCATGGGGTTTTGACGGTTGTACAAATTCATGCGCCGCACCGCGGCCCGCACCGCTTCCACCTGGCTGAACATGCGCAGCAGCTTCAACTTGATGGGGGCGTGTTCAAACAGGGTTGTGCCGCCCTGGATTCTTTTTTTGGCATACTCAAGAGCTTCGTCAAAAGCAGCTCGCGCCAAACCCGCCATGATGATGGCCGTGCCGCCGTTAACCGTGGCCAGCCCTGTGCCCCGCTTGGCCGCCTCGTTGAGAAGATCGGGGTGGGCAATCACCATGTACTTCTTGGGCACCCTGGCGTCCTGGAAGATGATCGATCCCTGGTTCAAGGCCCGCTGGCCCATCTTGTCCAGGGGTTTGCCTTTGGAGATGCCGGGCAGATTTAAGGGCAGAACCGCCACTCCTTGACCGTGCATGCCGCGGGAGGGGTCCAAAGCCACGTGCAGCACCGCATGGGTGGCGATGGTGCCGTTGGACACCCAGGAGGATTTTTCACCATTGATGATGTACTCGTCGCCCTTGAGTTCGGCAGTCAGCCCCGGCGCGCACTTGGGATTGGCGCCGCCCAGGAACCAATCCGTGCCGTGATCCGGCTCGGTGATGGCCCAGCAGCCGATGAGCTGCCCTTTTTTATCTTCACAAAAATCCCGCGCCAACTGCTGCAGCTCGGGATCAGGAATCAAGGCAGCCAAAGCAAAGGGCATGCAAGCCACGCTCAGGCTGATGGCCAGACCGGCATCCGCGTACCCCAGCTGCTCGTTCAGCAGGAGCGTGGCCATGGGATCAAGCCCATCGGCCAGGCCGCCCACATGTTTGGGCAGATAAAGGGTGTGCAGCCCCATTTCCCGGTGCCCCTGGATCACCTCCCACAACCGGGAGCCGGGCGCGATGACCTGCTCGGGGTCGGGCAGTTTATCCAGCTCGATGCCGGCGGGCCGCACCACCTGCAGGCTGAACTGGGTCACCTCCTTGAGCATGGCGGCAGTCTCTTTGCTGATATTGATGTCGATGTTGCGGTGATTCATGGTCGCATCCATTTCTTGGTTGGTCAGCTAATCAGTGATCTACTTCATATCCACCCGATTAAACGCATAGGGTGCAAACTGGATGGGGTCCACGGCTGTCAGGGCCTTGCCGGAGAGCATGGAGTTGTCGCCCACCATGTAGATCGCGCCCAGCATTTTCACGATCTCCACTTCGGCCCAGGGATCGTAAGCAGAATCGTTGAAAATGACTTCAGCTTCACCCATCTCAATGCTTTTTGGACGCAGCAGGGTCTCTTGGCGCATCAGCCAGGGGTTGTACTCCAGCGGCGTGGCCTGGGGTGTGGGGAAGAAGCGATAGGTGTAGGCAAAGCCGTGGATGGCGCCCGACGCATCCACCTGGGGGGAGCTCATTTTTTCAGCGCCGGGCTGGTTGAGGCGGCCGCTGAGTTTGACCCGCAGCTCGAAAAAGCGGCTGCCGCGCCGTTCGGCCCAGCCTACCGCCGTATCGCCCTGGCGTTTTAACTCGATGGCCGCCATTTTCTTGGGATAACCGAAAAACTCCCGGCCGCCCACCATGGCCATGTCGTTGGTCACGGGCATGGCCAGACAGTAGTTGCCTTCCTGGCCCTCATACGTCGCCCTTAAAAACAGGGCCGCCTCGCTATAAGTGACGTCGAAGTTGGTCTTGGGGTAGTTGGCCACAAAGGCCATGGCCAATGGATAGTCCGCTGGTTTCAAGGGCGGCGGCAGGAGCCGGGCCACGATCGCCGGCTTGGTCTCCCAGAAGACCGTGAGCATTTCCGCATCATAAAAGTCCGCCGTAACGCGGCGGTTGGCCATAATTTGTTCCAATGATTTGACAAAGCCCATGGGGTGACCTCCTTTTTTGAAATGGCTGACACAGTGGTGCCATAAGAACCGTTTGGATTGTCCTCAATATACGTGCGAGGCCCTGGCTCGACTTGCCTAAAATTGCGGTTGTGGTTTCAAATCTTGCTCAACCAAAGTCAGATCCATCATATCAGGCATTGCGGCCAGAGGATCAACCCTTGAGGGGCTTGATGGGTAGACACAAGTCTAAGAGGGTGCGCCTTTGGTCGTTGGAGGTTGAATCAGAGTAGTAAATTTCATAGCCGGGACGATCATCGGGCTGGTAATCGCTGGCTACGAGCCAGTTGAGGATCAGCTGCATCCAGGCCTCTTCATGGCGCCGGTCTTCGACTTCGCAGTGGCACACCGCAAAACGACCGCCCTTCAGGGTTTGGATATTGACCCATTTATCGGCCTTAATCGTATCGGGCATGGCGATGCCGGCATCATAGATCAATTTTTCCCTGGGCGTAATGCTGGGAGTACTCCATAACACTCCCAACACGATGGGATTGCCATCCAGCAATCCCTTGGGTCTGGCCCACCGCAACACGCTGTCAAACGCCGAACGGATGGCTTCCACCTGGTAGGGGCCTCGGGTGCGCACATAGGCCACGCGCAAGGCGGGCAACTGTTGAATGGTCACTGGCATGGGCGTGGAAGAAGAGATGAGGTCATCAGCGGCAATATTGTGCTGGCGAAGATAATTCCGGAGGCGCTCGGCCTGCTCGGGATGGCGTTGGGCCCCGTTTTCTTCTTTCATCAGATTCAAGCTGGCTGCCCAGGTGCTCCAATTGTACTCGGCCCGCACGTGCGAAGGCGTTACACCGAAGTACGATTTAAAACACCGGGCAAAATTCTGCGAACTGGAAAAGCCGCAGGAGAGCGCAATGTCGGTGATGGGCTGATCTTTATACAGGATAAGCCGTTGGGTGGCTTTTTCCAGACGCACCCGCTGAACGAAATCATTCACGGTTTCGCCAATCAAAGCTCGGAACAAACGATGAAAATGAAAGCGTGAAAAGCAGGCCACTTCGGCCAGCTTAGACAGATTCAAGGAATCGGCATAGTGCTTCTGAATATAATCGATGCAGCGGTTGAGGCGCAGCAGATATTCGTTCACGCGGTGGTCTTTGACGGTAGGGTCCATGCTCTGATCTAAAAATATTTAACGATAATAGATTGATATGCGATCCAAGTATGCAATTGATGCCATGCCGTGTCAATAACCGGGCTGCGGGATCACCAGGCCTTTGCCGCGATCCCAGGTTTCCATCCCAAGGACATTGATCCCTCCCGACCTGATCAACCTGGCAATAGCGATGATTCTTATCTGGGTAAAGGCCAAAAAAGCCGGGGTTTTTTCTTGCGGTTGTCATCATATAAAGCTATGAACTGCTGTTACACCACATGATATGGTAGACTTGGATTTTTCGTGTGGCTTCCATTGGGAAAACGAGGACCTAAAGTCCGGCCCTTTTGTTCCGTGGCTGAATGGATTTGCGAAAGAAGAAGGGGTAGAGATCATGAAACTGGTAATCGGCTGTGACCATGCCGCCTTTGGACTCAAGGAGACCATCAAACGTCACTTGGTTGAACAAGGGCATGAGGTCGAGGACATGGGAGCTTTTAGCGAAGCCTCGGTGGATTATCCCGACATCGGCCGCCAGGTGGCCTCGGCTGTTTCCCAGGGCCGCTTTGGCCGCGGCATTTTGCTGTGCGGCACTGGCCTGGGAATGTCCATGGTAGCCAACCGCTTTCCTCACGTGCGGGCCGCCTTGTGCAACGATCTTTTCTCCGCCGGCATGAGCCGCCGCCACAATGACGCCAATATTCTGGTGATGGGCGGCCGGGTCATCGGCGATGTGCTGGCCAAGGAGATCGTAAAAACCTGGATGGAAACCGCTTTTGAAGGCGGCCGCCACCAACGCCGCCTGGACCAGTTCGATGGTGCGCCGGACGATAAGCGTTAAGATGATCCTGTATAGAGTATCGACGGAGCGAATTCGTCGAAGATTTCAGATAGAGGGGACCGCAGACATTGAATAATCATTGCATCACCGACGTTGACCCGGAAATTGCGCGGGTTCTGGAAAATGAACTTGAGCGCCAAACCAACCATCTGGAGCTGATTGCATCGGAAAATATCGCCAGCCGCGCCGTCATGGCGGCCCAGGGCAGTTTGCTGACCAACAAATATGCCGAAGGATATCCCGGCAAGCGCTATTACGGTGGTTGCGACTTCGTGGATGTGGCTGAAGAACTGGCCGTGGCCCGCGCCACACGCTTATTCGGAGCTGAATACACCAATGTCCAGCCCCACTCTGGCTCCCAGGCCAACATGGCGGCCTATTTTGCCCTGCTCAAACCGGGTGACACAGTGCTGGGCATGAATCTGGCCCACGGCGGCCATCTGACCCACGGGGCCAAGGTGAGCTTTTCGGGTCAATTCTACCATTTCATTCATTACGGGGTCAGCCAGAAGACCGGTACCATCGACTATGCCGAACTGCGCCGTCTGGCCAAGGAGCACCGCCCCAAAATGATCGTGGCCGGCGCCAGCGCCTATCCGCGCATCCTTGATTTTGAGGCCTTTAGCCAGATTGCCAAGGAAGTGGGCGCCTTTTTGATGGTGGACATGGCCCATATCGCCGGTTTGGTGGCCGTGGGACTGCATCCATCACCGGTGCCATATTCGGACGTGGTAACCTCGACTACCCATAAAACCTTGCGCGGCCCACGCGGTGGGTTGATTCTGGCCAAGTCGGCCCATGGGGATAAGCTGCGCAGCGAAGTATTTCCAGGCATCCAGGGCGGACCGCTGATGCACGTGATCGCGGCCAAGGCCGTGGCGTTCCAGGAAGCCCTGAGCCCCCAATTCAAGACTTACCAAGAGTGCGTTCTGGCCAATGCCCAGGCCTTAGCAGAAGGCTTGCAATCGGCCGGATTGAACCTGGTATCGGGCGGCACGGACAACCACCTGATGCTGGTGGATTTGAGCTCCTGGAACATCACCGGCAAAGAGGCTGAGGCGGCCCTGGGCCAAGCCGGCATCACCGTCAATAAAAACGCCGTGCCTTTCGACCAGCGCAGCCCGGCCATCACCAGCGGTGTGCGCATCGGCACGCCGTATGTCACCAGCCGCGGCATGGGCATTACTGAAATGCGCCAGATCGCGGCCTTGATCATCGAAGTGCTGAAAAACCGCGACGACAAAAGAATCCTGGAGCGCACCCGCCTGGAAGTGGCGGAGTTGTGCCATGCGTTTCCGCTGTATGCCTAAGGGAAAAAAATGGAGAGAGAACGCCCCTCCTGGGACACCTACTTCATGGACATCACCTGTCTGGTGGCCAAGCGCACCACCTGTCTGCGCCGGGCCGTGGGCGCGGTGATCGTCAAGGACCGCCGTCTGTTGTCCACGGGCTATAACGGCGCGCCCAGCAATGTGCGCCACTGCGCTGAAGTCGGGTGTCTGCGCCAGCAGCTCAAGGTGCCTTCGGGCGAACGCCATGAGCTGTGCCGGGGCATTCATGCCGAGCAAAACGCCATTATCCAGGCCGCCTATCACGGGGTCTCCATCAAAGGGGGCACGCTGTTCTGCACCACCCAGCCCTGTTCCATTTGCGCCAAAATGATCATCAACGCGGGGATTGTCCGGATCGTATACCAGGACGGGTATGCGGATCCGTTAGCTATTGAGATGTTGGCCGAAGCAGGAGTGGAGCTTGAAAAACTCTCTATCAGCGAGACGGAGGTGCCTGAATGAAGTGCCCTTTTTGCGGCGAAATGGACAACAAGGTAATCGATTCCAGGGTCAGCAAGGATGGCGATGTAATCCGGCGGCGCCGGGAGTGCATCGATTGCAGCCGGCGCTTTACCACCTATGAGCACATTGAAGAGATTCCCATCATGATCGTCAAAAAGGATGGGCGCCGGGAAGTGTTCAATCGCGAGAAGGTGCGTTCAGGCATGCGCAAGGCCTGCCAGAAATTGGACATCAGCATGAATGTCATCGAAGACTTCATCGATGACCTGGAACGGGATCTGCGCGAGACCGGCGAAAAGGAGATCCCCTCGCGGGTGGTGGGCGAAAAGATCATGGCCCAGCTGCACTCGCTGAACGATATCGCCTATGTGAGGTTTGCCTCGGTCTACCGGGAATTCAAGGATGTCAACGATTTCGTGGCTGAGCTCAAATCGTTGCTCAGCCAGAAATAGTTTTAGTTGATTAGTTGATTCGTTGATTCGTTGATTGGTTGATTCGTTGATTTGTTTATGGGTGGAACCGTTCACTATGAGTCTTGTAACAATGGACAGATAGCGGGTTAAGAAGTACTCCCGCGGCCTGATCGACCAGGCAACGTTTTTTGCAAAATACGATTCAAGGATTACGGGCATCGAACGGATGGATGACCACGCATATATGGCCATGGCCCTGGAACTGGCCGCCAAGGGGGCCGGGCGGGTATCGCCCAATCCCATGGTGGGGGCCGTGGTGGTCCGAGATGGCCAAGTGGTGGGCCAAGGCTATCACCAGGCCGTGGGCGGCCCCCATGCCGAAGTCCATGCTCTGGATGCCGCCGGCGATCTGGCGGTCGGCGCCACCCTTTATGTGACCCTGGAGCCGTGCAATCACACTGGCCGCACCCCGCCGTGCACCGGAAGGATAATAACCAGCGGCATCCAACGGGTCGTGTCGGCCATGGCCGATCCCAACCCCGATGTCCAGGGCGGCGGGCATGCCTTTTTGCAGGCCCATGGCATTGAAGTGGTTTGCGGCGTGATGGAGGCAGAGGCCCGGCGGCTTAACGAAATCTTTATCAAATTTTGTCAGACCAAGCGGCCCTTTGTGGTGCTCAAGATGGCCGCAACCCTGGACGGTCGCATCGCCACCCGCAGCGGCGATGCCCGCTGGGTGACGGGCGAAGCGGCCCGCGAACAGGTTCACTGGCTGCGCCAGCATATGGATGCCATCCTGGTGGGCGTGGGCACGGTCAAAGCCGATGATCCCAAATTGACCACCCGCCTGGCCGATGGACCGGGGGCCGACCCCATCCGCCTGGTGCTCGATACCAAAGCCTCCATGCCCAAGAGGGCCCAGATGTTGTCCCAGCAATCGTCCGCGCCGACCTACGTGATCTGCGGGGCCGAAGCCTCGGATGTAGACCGCCGGCGCCTGACCGCGGCCGGCGCCAAAATCCTGGAAGCACCGCTGAAAAAGGGGCGCATCGATTTGACCCTGCTCATGCCGCTGCTGGGCAAAATGGGCATCACCAGCATCCTGATCGAGGGCGGCGCCAATGTGGCGGCCAGCGCCTTGGCAGCCGACATCGTGGACAAGATTGTATTCTTCTACGCGCCCAAACTGCTGGGCGGTGATGATGGCATACCCATGTGCCGCGGCGTCGGCCCGTTTAAAATGGCCGAAGCGCTGCCACTGCGCGATGTGACCGTGGCCATGGTGGGCGAAGATATTATGGTGCAGGGGTATAGGAAGAGGTAGTTTAAAGTCTTAAGTGAAAAGTTTTAAGTTATGGAATTTTGACATTTTAAATAGATAGAATACTTCAACTTTCATACTTTAAGCTTTCCTCTTAAAACCATATCAACGCACTACATCGGCACAGAGCGAAACCGATAGACCATGAAAGAATGACAACCAGGCACAGAGTCCCTATGTTTACCGGCATCATCGAAGGAATGGGCACCATCACGGGCGTACGGCCGGCCGGCGAGGCCAAGGCCATTGCCGTGACCGCCGATTTCGAGCTGGAGGCCACCCGCATCGGTGACAGCATCGCCGTCAACGGCGCCTGCTTGACGGTCACTGCCCTGGAAGGTCGTCGCTTCACAGCCGATGTGTCGCCCGAAACCTTGTCCAGGACCACTTTCGCGGCGGTCAAAACCGGCGAGCGGGTCAATCTGGAGCGGGCCTTGCGGTTGTCGGACCGCCTGGACGGCCACCTGGTTTCAGGCCATGTCGACGGCCTGGCTGAACTTAAGAGCAGCGAACGGGCGGCAAATGCAATCATTTTGCGTTTCAGCGCGCCGCCGGAACTGACCCGCTATATGATCACCAAGGGGTCGGTGGCCGTGGATGGCATCAGCCTGACCATCAACGGGTGCGACGATGAGGGATTTACGGTGAGCATCATCCCGCACACGGCCAAGCTGACGACCATCGGGCTCAAGGGCGTGGGCGCCAGATTTAATATTGAAACCGATCTCATCGGCAAGTATGTTGAGCGGTTCTTGCAGCGCGGTCAAAAACCAGCCCCGGCCAAGGCCAGCGGCATCGATATGGAGTTTCTGGCGCGTTCGGGGTTTTTGGATCGGTAGGCGCTCCATTGCCTGGTCCACCCCATCCGTGCCATCCGTGTAATCCGTGGTAAAAAAAATTGACCACGGATGGCACGGATGAGTTAAAAGCCGTATTCAGCCGCAGGGGTTGCGGCGCCGCCGCGCCAAACCCTATGTGGTGTAAAATAAATTTTAGTAAATGGAGTGTAAAAAGAAGTCATGTCACGCATAACGGTTGAACAAGCCATTGAAGATATCAAAACCGGCAAAATGGTCATCCTGGTGGATGACGAAGACCGGGAGAATGAAGGCGACCTGACCATGGCCGCGGAGAAAGTGACGCCCCAGGCCATCAACTTCATGGCCAAATACGGGCGGGGATTGATCTGCCTCTCCCTGACCAGCGATAAGTGCGACCAGCTTGAACTACCGCTGATGGTGCGCAACAATACTTCCCCCTTTCAAACCGGTTTTACGGTTTCCATCGAGGCCAAACACGGCGTCACCACCGGCATTTCGGCCGCGGACCGGGCCACCACCATTCAGACCGCCGTGGCCGACAACGCTAAGTCCAGCGACCTGGTGCGGCCGGGCCACATCTTCCCGCTGCGGGCCCGCAACGGCGGCGTCATGGTGCGCGTGGGCCAGACCGAGGGCTCGGTGGACCTGGCCCGTTTGGCCGGGCTTCGGCCGGCCGGTGTGATCTGCGAAATCATGGACGACGACGGCACCATGGCGCGCATGCCTACCCTGGAACGCTTCAGCGAAGAGCACGGCCTGGGCATCGTTACCATCGCCGATCTGGTGGAGTACCGCATGCGCAACGAGCTGTTCGTGCGCCGGGCCGCGGAAACCACTATTCCCACCGCATATGGCGGCGAGTTCAAAATCATCGCCTTTGAAAATGAAGTGGATGATCAACTGCATGTGGCCCTGGTCAAAGGCGAGATCGACCCCAACCAACCCGTCTTGGTGCGGGTGCACTCCGAGTGTATGACCGGCGACATCTTCGGTTCCCAGCGCTGCGACTGCGGCGACCAGCTTCACAGAGCCATGGGCATGATTGCAAAAGAGGGCTCGGGCGTAATTGTCTACCTGCGCCAGGAGGGCCGCGGCATTGGCCTGGTCAACAAGCTCAAAGCCTATGAGTTGCAGCAAAAGCACGGCCTGGACACGGTAGAGGCCAACCGCAAACTGGGCTTTAAAGACGACCTGCGCGATTACGGCATCGGCGCCCAGATGCTGCGCAACATCGGCGTGCGCCAGATGCGCCTGCTCACCAACAATCCCAAGAAGATGGTGGGTTTGGACGGCTACGGCCTGAGCATCGTGGAGCAGATTCCCATTGAAGTGGCGCCCAATGAGCACAACCGCTGCTACCTGGAGTGCAAGAAGTTGAAGATGGGGCATTTGCTGCACCTGGATACGCAGGAGCAATAAATTTGTACTACCTCCTAAAAAGAAGGGGGTAGTACAAATTTAATGGATTCTATGTTCGATATAGTCTTCCCCGCGAAAGCGGGGAACCAGTATTTCAATAGTTCCTGGACTCCCGCCTTCGCGGGAGTGACGAAACGCAGAGCCTCTTAGAACCGTAATTATGCAAAAGAAAACATCCCCAAAATCTTCTACGTTGAATTCAAGCGGAGGAAATTCCATGCCCAATATCATCGAAGCCAATCTGGTGGCCGAAGGCAAAAAATTCGCTATCGTGGTGAGCCGCTTCAATGACTTCATCACCGACAAACTGGTGGGCGGCGCCATTGACGCCCTGACCCGCAGCGGCACCAAAGCCAAGGACATCGACATCGTCAAAGTGCCCGGCGCTTTTGAAATCCCACTGGTGGCCAAAAAGCTGGCGGAGAAAAAACACCACGATGCCGTGATCTGCCTGGGCGCCGTGATCCGGGGCGCCACACCCCACTTTGACTACGTGAGCGCTGAAGTCTCCAAAGGCATCGCCGCCGCCAGCATGGAGACCGGCCGGCCCATCATCTTCGGCGTGCTGACCACCGACTCGCTGGAACAAGCCATCGAGCGCGCCGGCTCCAAGTCGGGCAACAAGGGGTGGGATGCGGCCCTGGCGGCCGTGGAGATGGCCAACCTCATGGGCGTGGTGGAAAAGATTTAGCTATGGGTACCCGAAGACAAGCCAGAGAACTGGCCATGCAAGCGCTATTCAGCATGGACATGAACAACGCCTTTAGCGCGGAGGCGCTCACCGATTACTGCCGCTGTTTCGCGCCCGCCAAGCGCTATCAGGCCTTTTTCGAGCACCTTGTACAGGGCGTGCTCGACCATCGCATGGACATTGATGCCATCGTTGAGCGCTACTCCAGCAACTGGAAGATCCGGCGCATGGCCTGCGTGGACCGCAACATTTTGCGCATCGCCGTGTTCGAACTGCTTTACTGCGCCGATATCCCGGCCAAAGTCTCCATCAATGAGGCCATCGACATCGGCAAACGCTTCGGCTCGCCCGAATCGGGCGCCTTTATCAACGGCATTCTGGACAGCGTGCGCAAGGGCATCGAAGCGGGCGAATTGCAACCCGTATCTCTTCCCATGCCCGCCATGGAAGAAAAACCGGAAGAAATCAATGGCGATTGAGGGCGTTGGGGAAGTAATTCGGCAAGGCTTATCGATATCTATTAAATGCTCCACCTATCCGTGCCATCCGTGTAATCCGTGGTAAAAAATTGACCACGGATTACACGGATGGCACGGATGGATTAAATAAATAGTGCATGAACGAAAAGCCCATATTTTTCCAAGTTCAAGGCGGAGGCAAAATTTTAACCGCAGACATACACGTAGTATTTCGAGGATTAAAATTTTGCCCCAACGCAGAAATTGGGAAAATAGGGGGTTTTCGTTCATGCACTAAATAGAAAGGACGAAACAACATGATCATCCGGACCATGCCCGTGGGACCCTTGCAGGCCAATTGCTTCATCGTCGGTTGCCCGGCCACGCAGCACGCCGCGGTCATTGATCCGGGCGGCGATGCCGACAAAATACTGCTGGCCCTGGCCAAGGATAAACTGACGCTCAAAGTCATCATCAACACCCACGGCCATTTTGATCATGTCAGCGGCAATAAGGCCTTGAAAAAAGCCTCCGGCGCCGAACTGATGATCCACCCCCTGGATGCGCCCATGCTCAGCCAACTGGCCCGCGGCGCCGCCATGTGGGGCCTGCGCTCCGAAGATTCGCCCGACGCCGACCGCCTGCTCAATGACGGCGATACGGTTCAGGTGGGGCAACTCCAATTCAAAGTACTTCACACGCCCGGCCACACGCCCGGCGGCATCTCGCTCTATTCCGGCAAAGCCGTCTTCGTGGGCGACACCCTGTTTGCCGGCTCCATTGGCCGCACCGATTTCGCCGGCGGCGACTTCAACACCCTGATCAACAGCATCCACACCAAACTCTTCACCCTGCCCGACGACACCGCCGTCTACACCGGCCACATGGAAGCCACCACCATCGGCCGCGAAAAGCGGTACAATCCTTTTTGCAGGGTGGGGTAACCTGCCCACGAGATAAAAATTTCCAACTTGGAAAGGTAAAGGGATATGCTTTTGGTGCTCAGGCAGTGAATAAGCCAGCTAAGCTGAGAGGATGGGTCTATTAAAGTTAAGGATTCGCGCGTAAACAAACTGAACTATTATATTTGCACTTCTATTTGAAGAAATTGGCTTAAGCATAAAACGACTTATGCCAAATTCTATATTCAGACGAATGGGATTGAGGAACAACGACATTTTGATTGCCGTCGGAGATGTTACGCTAACAAAAGAAGCAGACTTTATTGAACAAATTTTAATACAGCTTAGTAGCGGTGGGTTTATAATTAGACTAAACAGACGAGGCAGTGAACGTACAATACGATACAGACTATATTGACTGCAACTTTTTGTTACCTTAACAGAATTTATTTAGCATGCAGCAGACAAACCTGCACAGCCATGTAAATCGTGCCATCCATGGTAATTTTTTGACGAAGGAATTAGGCGCCTGGAGCCAGGACCGGGCCTACAGAATTGCGAATAGCCCAGAATTGCTATCCACTGAGGACACATAGAGCGCAGAGCAAGATGTTGTGTTGGAGTTGTTGACAACAACAGCTATTGTTGGTATCTTTTCCAACATGAAAGCCGTTGAGCTCATTTGCACGCGTGTCGTCTATACTGAATCGGCATTTGCGGAGTTGGTGTTATGGCGCCTTCCAAAGCCGCTCGAAGGGTCGACCCACCTGTTCAAGTACAGGCTGGCGTATGTCGTGGGGGGCGAGTGCGTTTTGCGCTATGATAATGAGGCCGGCAAGGGCGATCACCGGCATTACGGCGGCAGGCAAAGCGCCTATGGGTTTACTACTCCGGAGCGTTTGGTCGCCGACTTTCAGAAAGATATCGCGAGGTGGCATCATGAAAACCGTAACGCTTGAAGTGCGGGCGCCCGCCGACGCCTTGGCGGATTTTTCGCGGGCGTGGAGATCGGGCAGGGCTCAAAAATCAGCGCGCATCAGCTTTGCGACCCCTGAATTGCTTTGGCGGGTATTGACCGCCAAACGCTGGGAGCTGCTGAAGGTGCTGTGCGGCGCGGGGCCGGTGTCCATCCGCGAAGCCGCGCGGCGCATGGGGCGGGATGTGAAGGCCGTGCACGGCGATGTGACCGCGCTGCTCAACGCCGGTATTCTCGATCGCGTTGACGACGGCCGCATTGTCTTTCCCTTTGAAGCAGTCAAAGTAGAATTTCTGTTGCAGGCGGCCTGAAAGGCAGAGGGCCGGCTGAGGGCGATATTGCTATCTTCGAAGCATTTATGAAATCGCGGGGCTGATTAAACTTAACTGGTCAGCTTCCGCTTGTTGGGCGAAGTACAGATCCCACCGGAGTTGAAGATTCAGCCAAAAATCGGGCGAAACGTCAAAATACTTCGACAGTCGCAATGCGGTGCTGGGAGTAATTCCCCGGCGGCCATTAATGATTTCATTGATTCTTTGATAAGGGACATGGATCGAATCAGCCAACTGGCGCTGCGTAAGACCCATGGGTTTTAAAAATTCTTCCCACAGCATTTCGCCGGGATGGGTTGGCGCTCTATGGGTCGGGATTCTAATCATAACCATCTCCTGAATATATATCTTTAATGATAATCCGTTACCTCAACATCGCTGGGCCCCGATTCGGTCCACTTGAAACAGATTCGATATTGATCATTGACGCGAATGCTGTGTTGACCCTTGCGATCTCCTTTGAGCCCTTCTAAATGATTACCAGGCGGAACTCGAAGTTCATTCAGAGATACAATGGAGTCCATCTGATCGAGCTTGCGGGACACGATATTCCATAAGTTTCTGGGGCATAGCTTCAACGCCGCTTTTGTAGCGGCCCCGTTAAACAAATCCTCGGTTGCCTGATTCTTGAACGACTGTATCATGATAGCACAATAGCACGGCTTCCATGCTATTGCAAGGCAAGGATTTGATAGCGCCGGGGCCGGCAATGCCGGCCTTGGGCAGTGTTGGTCTATTTTTTATTCATGGCTCAGGTCCGGACCGGCGTCAATGGGCGATCCCACTACGGCCTGGGCCAGGTGTAGATCCCCAAAAACAACGGAACCAAATCCGGCGTAATTTTCACAATAATTGACAAACGATATGCGGTTTTCGAATTAAATGGGCCTCCTGCTGGGAGGCTTTTTTATTTGGAAAAACAAGGGT
>JAKALP010000032.1 GCA_021824175.1 Deltaproteobacteria bacterium | reverse complement strand
AAGTTCATAAGCGAATCCCTTTGAAGCACGAGATGGTCACGCATGTTGCGTCTGGTTGCGATTGAATTCAACGCGCAGATCCTTTCCACGTCGGCGGGCGTCAGCGGTAATTGTCCAGTTCCGCGGTGAGTTGCCGCAACGAGATTTCTCCTTTGACAAACTGCCCGATCACCGCTTGGGCCTCAGCCGGCACCGAAGCAAAGCCGATGTAGTCCAGGCGCTGCATCGCCAGGGGAGCCACGCTGGTGAGCGTCTTGGTTTGCATATCCAGTTTGCCCACTCCGACGGGCATGAGGGTCAGCGAATTGGGTTCCAGGCCCACCATGACGACATAGAGCCCCTTGCCCAGAAGATAGTTGTAGCTCTCATCACGCAGGGGCACGGCCATGCGCACGCCCACGCCGCCACTGACGCCGATGCCGCCGGGCTGCAGGGCAAAGACCCAGTAAGGCGCGGCCGTGGGCATCACGCGGTGGGCGACTTCGTTGATCTGCAATATCTGAACGTGCACATCGCCCTGGTCGCGCCAATCGGGGAAGGTGAGCGCGGCCTGGCTCAGGTCCAGCACCAGAGCCCCGGAGGCCAGCACGCTCTGGGCTTCGCCCGAGCGGATGCGCCGGAAGGGCTGGTCCGGGTTGAGCGCGGGCAGAAGCACGGTGGCCATGCTGTTGAGGCGTCCCTCGGTGACATTGACCCATTGATCGATGGTGCCGAAATTGGGGTTCTTTAAACCAGGGTTGACGATGGCTTTGAAGCGGCCGCCGGGGATGTTGCGGCTGGCCGGCAATTGATAGCCCAGCCCGAAGCCGCCATCCTTGTCGGTTTGCGCGCACAACCCCAGTTGGGGGATGGAGACTTCGATGTCGGCCAAGGGATCGTTGGTCGTGGCGGTCACGATGCCTTCGATGAAGGTGGGCAGCGGGCGCACGCTGTACGAGGAGCGTGCGATCTCCGCGCCGTTGTATCTGGCGGTCACATAGACGGCGGCGCCGTAGGCGATGTCGCGGCTGGGGTAGAAGGCGGCCATGCGGTTGGCCGGGAAATGGGAGACGCCGCCGGGCACGGGTACGAGGTCGCGGCTGACTTCGATGAGATTTACTTTGCTCAACTGGGTGATATCGGCGCCGCCGGCCTGGGAAGCATAGGTTTGGCCGTGGGCGGTCTCCTGCACTTGAATCTGCAACAAGGCCGGGTCGATGGCCTTGTTGAAGTACAAGGCGATAAAATCGTTGGGTTCGACGCCCGTGGCGCCGTTGTCCGGTTTTTGGCTCTCCACGGCCAGGGGCACGCTGTTCATGTTCGAGACGCTGAAGCTGGTGCTGGTGGAGGACAATACGGTGCCGGAGCTATTTTCCACGCTGATGTTCAGGCTGTGATCGGCCTGGGCCGCGGCCAAGCTTAACGTGTAGTTGCCCACGGCGCCGGAACGGCTCATGGTTTGGGGCGCGCCGCCATCCAGGGCCACTTTGAAGACATCCCCGGCCTGGGCGCCGGAAATCCGCGCGGTGACCGTCACGGAGATGGAACTGCCCTGGCCTTGGAGCTGGGCGCCGTCGCGGGGGGCGATCACTTCGATGGTCAGATTGTTGTCCAGGCGCACGATCCACTCGGTGCTGGTGCGGTTGCCGGCAAAGTCACGCGCCGCCAGCACGATGCGCTGGTCGTTGCCGTAGGTCAGCGGCAATACGGCGCTGAAGGTGTAGGTTCCGGCCTGGCCCGCGGGTGCCAGCGAGATGGGCTGGTCGTTGATGGTGGCGCCGGCCAGATGAAGATCGGTGATCCGGCCGCTGATGGCATAGGGGCTTTGGGTGGTGCTGTTGACCGTCGGCGGCAGCTGCACGGGGCTGTTGAGCGTGATGACCGGCGGCGTGCCGTCCTGATAGACCTTGTAACTCAGAGTATTGCTGTGGTTGGCCAGGTCCGTGGCCGTGATGGTGATGGTGGCCTGGGATTCACTGCCGCCAAAGGTCAAACCGGCCTGGAATGAGGTATAAGCCGTGCCCAGACCAGTGGTTTGGGCGGACTGGCCGTTGACGGTGACCGATTTGATGCCCAGTTCGCTGCGCGCCAGACCGGTGACCATGGGATTGGCGCTCAGGTAGCTGTCGGGCAGCGGAGCGTAGACTTCGATCTGGGGTTTGGTGGCTGTTTCGTTGGCGGCCGTGGTGGCGTACTGCACGGTGGCTTGGGCGCTGACATTGCCATAGGCGGTTTCAGCCCGCACCGTGATGATGTTGGCCCCTTCGGCCAGGGTGACGCCATCGAAAGAAAAAGCATAGTCTCCATTGGCGCCGCTGGGAAAATCAATCTGATTGCCGAGCACCAGCCGGATTTTATCGGGCGCCAGGGTCGAGCGCACGGTGCCTGTGACGCTGACGCGCGCGGTGGTCACGGTGCTGCCGTCGGCCGGGCTGATAATCTGGACGACCGGCAGCGTGGTCAGAGTCTGGGTGACGGTGATGGACTGGGAGGCGCCGTTGTTATGGACATCCAGGGCGGTGACGGTCAGGTGATTGTCGCCGGTCTTCAGGGGTACTTGGCCGCTGAAGTTGCCCAGGCTGGCCAGGGTGGTGCCGAAGGTGGTGCCGGGGTAACGGTCCGAGGTGATACGGACTCCCAGCAGGGCCGACTGCCGGTCCTCGGCCAATCCGGTGATGGTGATCATGCTGTCGCTGGTGGTGCGGGTCGCGGCGCCGTCCACGGTGAGCGTCGGGGGCTGGTCGTCGATCTGCCAGGCGGTCTCCAGGGTGGTGCTGGGCCAGCCGTCGGGCTCGCTGATGACGATCTGCCAATTGCCGGGCGTGGGCAGGGTGATGCTGAAGTGGCCGTCGCTGGCCGTGCCGGTCACGGTCTGGCCGCCGAGGGTGGCGGTGACGATCACCTGGCCGTTATAGCCGCTGTAGCCGCCTTCCAAGATGTAGCCTTGGCCGGCGCCGGTGGCGATGATGTAATCGCCGTTGCCGTTGATGCTCAGGTTGGTGGTGACCGTGCCGGGAGATTGCAGAGGGGCCAGGGTCACGAGGGCCGAGAACGGGCCGATTTTATCGATTGGCTGGCCGCTGGCCGGATCGCACAGGGTTTTGACGGTGGCCACCTGGTAATACCAGGGTTGATCCCGATTGGCGCCAGTGTCTGTAAAAACCGCGCTGGTGCTGCGTTGCAAGGGGACCAGGCTGCCGGGGGCCGGGCCGCGGTAAATTTGATAGGCGCAGCCTTGCACGGCCGTCCAGTTCAAGGTGGCCACGCCCTGGTTCCAGGAGGCGCTCAGATTGGTGATGCCGGTGGTGTTGTCATCGTTGAGGCTGCCGCCGAACTCTACGGCGGCCACGTTGCTGGCGTAACCCTCAACGCCGGAGTCGGTCACCGCGGTCACGTAATAGGCGTAGGTGCCGGTGGGCGTGATGTTGCCATCGGTAAATGTGGCGGCGGTGAGCGGCGTGGTAGTGATGCGTTCGAAGCCGGGTTGGCATACCTGGCGGCGGTAGACATGGTAGCCGGCCAGCGTCAGGCCGTTGGTGTTGGCGGGCGCTGTCCAGGTGAGCACGATTTGATTGCCGGCGTTGATGGCCGCGGCCAGGTTCTGGATAGGAGGCAGCACGGATCCGGTGCCGAGATTGATGCGCAGCAGGTTGCCGTAGGGGTTCAGAATATCGGTCCAGTAGGTGATGCCTTTGTAGGTCACCTTGGCTTTATAATCGTTGGCGGGAAGATCGAAGAAGACATGGCCTTCCGCATCGGTGACGGCCGACTGGTTGATATAGGTCCCATCGCCTTTGAAGACGTAGACCGTCTGGCCGACCAGGGGCGCGGGTCCCGGATTGATGCCCTGGACAAAGATGTGGCGGCGCTGATGGCCGATGGTCAAGGTTTGGGAGAGCGTCTGGGGCACATTGACGCCCTCGATCATGAAATCATAGCCCGCATACTTGACCTTAAAGCGATACTGCCCGTTGGCCAGATTGAAGGTGACGCGACCCTGGGCGTCGGTGGTGCCGAAGAGCCCCAGGTAGCTGTTAGCGCCCGAGTAGACATAGCAAGGCAGGCCGGCCAGGGGGTTGGCGGGATCTTTCTCCACCCGCAGCCCGAAGACGCCGCCGCCGGTGTCGATGGTCACGGTGTTGGGTTGCCCGACGGTCAGGGCCAAGGCATCGCTCATGAACTGGCTGCCCTGGTAATCGGCCCGGAATTTGTAGCTTTTGGCCGGCAGATCAAAGGAAACCGCGCCTTGGGCGTCGGTGACGCCGTTCATGCCGATATAACTGCCCGACGGGGTGAACACATACACTTTGACGCCCGGCAGGGGCTGGCCGATGCCCAGGACATTGACCTGGGCGTGGACCATGGGGATGGATAGGGTCGCCGGCGCGCTTTTAAACGCCAAGGACATGAACTGATAGCCCAGGTAGTCGGCGCGCACTTTATATTCCTTATCGGGCAAATTGTAAGTGACGATGCCGTGGCTGTCGGTGATCTGGCTGAGCCCCAGGTAGGATTCAGCGGCGCTGAAGAGGTAAGTCTTTACTTCCGGCAGAGGCATTGGCGTGTCGTCCAGCACGCCGTTGATGGCCACTGGTATGGCTTGATGGGGGATAGTGAAAGTGTGGCTCATGGTCTGGGGCACTTGGAACGCACTGGAAAAGAATTGATACCCCAGATGGTCGGCGCGGATGGTGAAGGTGCCGTCGGAGAGTTCCAAGCTCAGCTGGCCTTGCTCGTTGGTAATGGCCCACATGTTCAGATATTGATCTTGGGCACTGTTGAAGAGGTAGCACTTGGTGTTGGCCAGGGGCTGATCTGCGCCTTGGAGAAGAGTAAAGGTAAACGCGCCGCCGCCGGTGGCGATTTCTATGGGTTGGGCGGCCTGGGCCGCCAGGGCGTTATTGGTGCTTTCGTAAGTGTGGCCCAGGTACTTGGTACGGAAGGTATAGGTGCCGGCCGGAAGCCGGAAATCGACGCGGCCGTCGGCATCGGTGGTGCCGCTGACATTGAGATAGCTCTGGGAGGCGCTGTAAACATAAACCGTGGCATTGGGCAGACCGTGGCCGGCGCCCGTAACGCGCACCTGGGCTTCGGCCATGGGAATGTTTACGACGGTATTGGGTCCCTGGCCGACAAACGCCCCGGACATGATCTGCTGCCCCAGGTAATCGACGCGCACCTTATACTCTTTTTCAGGCAGATTGAATTGGACATGCCCCTGGGCGTCGGTGACAACGGTCTGGGACAAATACTGCTCGCTGGCATTGAACAGGTAGACGGAGACGCCCTGTATCGGCTCTGGGGTGTCAAAGAGGCCGTTGACCGTGATCTGCACCGGCTGATGGGGTATGGCGAATACTTCGGTGGCGGCCGTGGTGATTTCGTAGGTGCCGCTGAGGAACTGATAGCCCAGATAATCCACCCGGATTTGATATCGGCCGGCGGGCAGATCGAAAACGACTTTGCCCTCGCTGTTGGTGGCGCTGTTCAGCCCGGTATAGGCTCCGGTGATGGCGTTGAACACATAGCAGTTGACGCCCGGCAAGGGTTCGGTGCCGTTCTTTGAGAGAAATACGTTAAACGAGAGGGTGCCGCCGCCGGTGGAAAGCTCAACGGGCGTGCGCACTCCCGCCGGCAGAGGAAGATAATCGGTGAAGTATTGATTGGTCTGGTAATCGGCCCGGAATCGCCATGAAACGGCCGGTGTTGTGGCAATGGGCGTGGTGGAGGCCGGCATCCGGAAAAGGGCTTTGCCGCTGGCGTCGGTAGTAATGGTGGTGCCGGTGAAAGCGTTGCTGGCTGAAAAGAGATAAACCGGTACGTTGGCAAGCGGCAGGTTGCCCCGGACGACGCTGACTTCGGCTTCGGCCATGGGAATGGAGAAGGTAAAATCCTGAAACCGGAAGGGATCGGACATGATTTGAAGCGTCATGTAATCGGCCCGCACCCGATACTCCTGATCCGGCAGATTGAAGCGCACCTGGCCGGCGGCATCCGCGGTCTGGCTTTGGGCGACATAGGCGCCCGCTTTGGTGAAGAGATAGATTTTGGCGCCAACAATGGGCGCGGGACTTCCTTCCTGCCCGTTGACGGTGATGGTGATGTCTTTATGGGGGATTTCAAAGGTCAGCGATGTATTGGCGCTGACCGGAGTGCTGGCGCTAAAAATCTGATAGCCCAGGTAGTCGGCCCGAATGCGGTAGGTGCCGCTGGGGACATCGAACACGCCGTTGCCGGAAAGATCGGTGTTCACCTGTTTGCCAAGGTAGGTGCCGCTGTTATTGAAAAGATAAAGAGGGACCATGCCCATGGGTTGACCGGCGGCTTTTTGCAGCGTGACGCTCAGACGCCCGCCGCCGGCATCCAGGGTCACGGCATTGGCGCCGCTGAGCACGGTGTAATTATCTTTCCAATATTGGGTGCCCAGAACATCGGCGCGGAAATCAAAGACGCCGCCCACGGGCAGCGCGAAGACGACCTGGCCCTGGCTGTCGGCGGTGGCATTGACGGAAAGATAGGAACCGGCACCCGTGTAGAGATAGACTTTGACGCCGGCGGCCGCAAGCCCGGCGGATCTCACGCTGATGGTGACATTGGCCTTGGGAATCACGATGCTGGCTTGGGTGGTGGCGGGCAAGGCCACATTTTCCAGGTAGAAATCATGGCCCAGCAATACTGCTTTGAATTTGTAATTGCCGGCGCTGAACTGGCTGACATCGCCGAATGCCGCGATTCCCCCGGTATCGGTGGTGGCCGTGCGACCGGTGTAGGAACCCGCTTGGGTGTAAGCGTAAACCTTAATACCGGCGTAAGGGGCGTTATCCTGATCCTTGACTTGGATGGTGAGATTGGCGGCCAGCGCTGCGGAAGCAATCAGCAGCGACAGGAGGCCGCAGGTCAGGGCGCCGGCAAGGCAGTTGCAAATCCTGTAGATCAAACCGTGGGATCTGCGGGTCAGCGTCACAGGCGATTGAATTCCAACAGTGGGAAGATGTCCGGTTCCTGATGCGGTCGTGTTCATTTAGTGTATTCCACCTTTGCTTTTCCCAACACCTGATCGGAGGCCTGTTTGGTTGCTTTTTTCAACTGCACGGGCAGAAGTATTTTACGGATTTCGGAACTTACTTCATTCAACGGCCGCGCGGCGATCCTTGTATCGCCGGTGACTCGGACAATGTAGAACTGTCCGCTGATGAAGGTCGGGTCCGACGTTTGCCCGGCGGATAACTTGGCAATGATTTCACGCAGCTTGGGTTCCAAAATCTTTACATCGGACGAGGCTTTGCTGTAGACGGCCGGAACCCCCTTTTTCTTCAAGCGCTCAACCGCGGCGGGCCAATCGCTGATCTTGGAAGCATCGGTCATGGCGCTGAGCAACTGATCGCGGACCGCATCGGTCATGGCGCCCTGGGTGGTGATCATTTCAAAGGCCCGGACCGTGGCGCCGCCGAATTGCTCCAAATGGCCGTCATAATACTCCTGCACCATTTGCTGGGTCACCGGTTCGCTTTGGGTGTTCTTGGCCAGATACATTTTGACCAGCAACTGCTCCCGATAGGCGGCCACTTTCTTCTCCAAGGCTTTATTCTGCTCGGGGCTCAATGCCTTTTCCTGGACCTGGGCGATGGCCCGGGCCGCCACCAGGCTTTCCAAAAGACTATGCCGGCCCTTATCATCCAGCATCGCGCCGCCCTGGGAACCCAGGGTGCTCTCGATGGACAAATTCAGATCAAGCTGGGTAATGGCGCTGCCGTTGATGCGGGCCAGCACTTTATCTTCGCCGGCTGATCCTTTGGTGCCCCGATTGCCGCAGGCAAGTACCGAGAACACGAAAAGAAGAACCATGAGGCCCTTCAAAGTTCGAGTGAGCTCCCCTGCCCTGCCCTCTGGCCGGCGGGCCGCTCGGAAATCGAACTCCGGTCGGCAAACTGCTTGTTGGGTTGCAATACACATCGCATCGATTCCTTTTTATTACTTCTTCTTTTCGACCTTGACGTTTCCTTTGAGACGATCCAGCTCGGCTTTCTTGGCTTCATTCTTCAAACGATACCGGATTTCGCCGGCCGCGGTTTCAAAGGAGCGTTTAATGGTGCGCGGCGCTTCAATGACCTTGATCACATGGTAGCCAAAGGGGGTTTCGAACGGTTCGGAGAGTTCGCCCTCCTTGGTTTCAAAGGCGATCTTGGAAAAATTGGGGTCGATACCGCCCTGCTTGACCCACCCCAGGTCCCCGCCGCTTTTGGCCGACACCTTGTCTTCGCTGAACTGCTCGGCCATCTTGCCGAAATCTTTGCCACCGCGGATTTTGGAGTAGATCTCCTGGGCGGTGGTAAGCTTCGCCTTGCGTTCGAGCTCACTCATCTTGGGGTTGGTGCGGATCAGGATATGGGCCACATGCACCTGGGTTTCTTCCCAATCGGATGTGTGGGTGTTGTAGTAATTCTGCACGGCCTCGTCGCTGACCTTATCCTGCAAATACTTTTCGAAATAGCGACTGATCAGCATCTCCTTGCGAAATTCTTCCAATTCGGTCTTTATTGACGCCTGATCCAGCACATCGCTCTTTTCAATGGCCGCGGCCAAGGCGGCCCGATCGAGATATTGGTCGAGCAAGGCGCCCCGCTGCTTGTCGTCCTTGGCGTTTAAACGCTTGAATTTCAAATAGGCGTCGAATTCGGACTGGCTGACGGCCTTGCCGCCCACCGATGCAATTTTCTCATCTTTTTTGCCGCAACCCGAAATACCTAAAACCAATAATAAAATCATGATGTAACGCATTTGCTATGTCTCCTTATCTATATTACTTGCCGCAAAGTCCCCTGCCCTATTCTTTGTGGTTTTGGATCTTTGCCCGATTAACCTTGCATTTTCTCCCGCCCGGTCGCCAAGACGCTGAGGAAAGAATTCTTCAATTCACTTCAATTCAAAACTGCCCCCGATCATCCTTCGTGGTTTTGTGCCCCTGTACGACATATACTTTCTTAATAGCCCATCTGAATATATCTAATCGCAAAAAACATTAACTTTCATCTTCTTCTATTGTTTTGTCGGCAGCACGCTGCCATCGCCGGAAATGATGTTGCTGGTGGTATCGTAGATCGATCCGGCGGTATTGTTCACGATCACGCGATCCCACCCGAAATCGGCGGTGGTCCAGCTCTGCACGGTCAACGTCTCCAAGTTGTGCACGCCGATAAAGTAGTTGCCCACCAGATTGGCGGCCGCCAGGTTATCGTTAGTTTGTACAACCAACTGATTAGCGTTGACCTGGCCCACGATGGGATAGTGCGGGCTCAAAAATTCAGAAGCATTCAGGTCCACCAGATAGCCTATGTAGTTTTTGTCGGCTGCCAGAGTGTCACTGGTAGTGATCACCCAGCGATCGCTATAACCTTGCTGCAGGGTCACGGCGGTAATGGGGTGGTGACCAATGACCTCCATAGGGGTCCTTGCGGAGGATCGCAGGTTACTGCTGTTGATGGAGTCGGTATTGGAGATCTTTAAATGTGCAACATTGCCGGCCTGGAGAAAGACGGTTCCGGCACTGCCCATATAATTTACGTAACTGCTGGAATAGGGGGAAGGTCCGCCACAGGCCACTGAAGAGGCTAAAGAGAACCCTGTGGCGATATTATATTGAACGCGGATGCGTCCACCACCGCCTGTGTAACCTACGGAAGCCGTATTGGTCCAACTGCCGCCACCATTAGCCTCGATGCGGTTGCCGCTGCCGCTTTGTGCAATGGTATTGGTTTGGATATTAATGCTGCCGCCTGCACCGGTGGGGAAATATTGATCTTGCGCATTGTATTGCCCATTTGCCAGTATCGAGCCTTGGTTTATTTCTATACGCTCAGCAATAATCGTTACTACACCACCTCCCGCATAACCCGCTATATTGGGGTAACAAGAATA
Organism: Deltaproteobacteria bacterium; assembly: GCA_021824175.1. Taxonomy (GTDB): domain Bacteria; phylum Desulfobacterota; class Desulfobacteria; order Desulfobacterales; family Desulfosarcinaceae; genus Desulfatitalea. The sequence continues at coordinate 55,074 of JAKALP010000032.1, read as the reverse complement.
ACATTTATAGGAACTGCCAGCACCCGGGAAAGACGGATGCTGGTAATCACCATAGGCCACAAGCTGCCCGGACGATGAGCCTCCTTGGCCTGCATGGCTTCCAGCTGCATTGCTTGAGCTATAATTGGTATTATTGACTGTTTGTTGGGCCACATACCCCTTGCCGCTCACATCGATGGCTGACCCGGAATGAACCGAGAACAACTCGGTCACATCGATGGTCAATGGGAAGCATTGGGTGGCAGTGCAAGCCGGCGAAGTAATGACCGAACCGGCCATGGACAAATTGCCAGTGACATGGATCTGCTGAACAGTAGCCGTACTGCTTTGCATCATGATATCGCCGGCATTGATCGTTGCCGCCGTGAGAGAGGAGCCGGCAAGCACGGAGAGATCTCCGGCCACATCCATTTGATGAGCACTGATGATGCCGTTTTGCATCATGATGTTGTTTACATCAACAAGCTCTGCGGACAGGGCGGCAGTATTGCCGACATTCAAATCACCGGTAATGTGCAATCTGGCCACATTGAGGTCATAGCCATCCAGGGTCAACGTTGAGAGAGAATGATCGCCAAGGATAGTCCAGGCGCCCACGGGGTTGGTGTCCACCATCTGAGTGATCAGATTCGAAGGCATATTGATACGTATCTGGCTGTCCGTCGATGCCTGGATATCGGCCAAATCATCCACAATGACCCGATCCTGGCCGAAATCGACCCGCGAACCGGTCACTTCCACTCTTTCGAACCGGTGGGCGCCAGCCAACGTGTTGCCTACAACGGCGCTTAAATCGTCGCTGGTTTGAACGATCAGGCGATGGCTGCCTTCAACCGCCACGACTTCGTAATAGGGGCCCTCAAAATCGTCCGCATCCAGATCGATGAGGTAGCCGACATAATTCTTGTCCGCATCCAGGGAGTCCTGCACATCGATGCCCCAGCGCTGATTCGGCAAGACTTCAACGGCCGCAATAACTTGTTGCCCGAAGACTTCCAGATTCGTGGTCATGGTGGAAGTAATGCTGCGGCCGGCCTGGGGATCGTAACTGACCACTTTAAGTACCGGGTACTGGTTGAGTTGGTGGATCAACACAGTACCAGCGCTGCCGAAGTTGGCGTAGGAGGAAGAAGATGCTCCGGCCCGCGCTGTGACATATTGCCAATTCAGGCCATTGTTCTGAGCATAACGGATTCTTACTCTGCCGCCGGCGCCGGTATGGTCGATGGATTGGCTCCAATCACCACCGCCATTGGCTTCGATGCGGTTGGCGCTGCCTACGGCTTCAATCAAGCCCGTATGCAGATCAATACTGCCGCCCGCGCCCGAATCGCTGCCATATTGGTAGGGGGTTCCGTTCGCACGGATGATGCCGCCATCGAGAAAAAGAGCGGCCGCATCAATATGGATGACCCCGCCGCCAACAGAGTTGTTGCCGCCGCTGCCCGGATAAGCAGGATGATAGAAATCCCCATAAGACGGCAGCGCAATGTAATGGTCCCAATTCGTATCTGGATGTAGCCCGCCGATCCCACCATGGCTGCCACCGGTATAGGTGTTGGTGTATGGCGCGTTGTTCCAGGTGTGTTGGGCCAGATAGCCCTTACCATTGGCATCAATAACCGCGCCGGTTTGAACCCGCAGCGCTTGGCCCACACTCAACTCAAGCGCCTGAGAAGCCATTCCCGTAGTAGTCTGTACCGTGAGGATTGCATTGTTTTCCAGGCTCAAATCCTGCTGGACCCCAAAATGGACGGTAGTAATGGCAGCATTGTTGACCACTCCGGCCTGGGCCACATCGATGCTGCCCGTGGTAAGCTGCGCGCCGCCGGTCATGGTCAATTGGCCACCAATGGATAGATCCGGCGCGTTGAAAACACCAACATCGCTCAGTTGGACGTTGCCGGGGATCTGAAGCGGACCATTGGCAATGGTCAAGCTGCCGCCGGCCATCACGAGATTGGCCCCCAATGCCAACTGTGCTACCTGGACCTGGGCGCCTTGGATGGTCCATTGGCCGCTGACGGCCAGGTCCGGCACGCTTAGGGAGCCGCCAATGAGTTCGAGATCGCCATTGATGGCCAAGCGCCCCTGGGCCAGGGAAAAAATGCTATTGGTCATGGAAACCGAGGAGGGAACGGTTATCTGGGCCGAAGCGACATGCAAATTGCTGTTGGTCAAGGAAAGAGCGGTGATGCCGCTCAACTGATCCACGCTCAAGCTGGCATTGTTGAGTATCAGCTGTCCATTGATGGCGACCGTGGTAGCAGCCAAAGTTGCGCCGGCGCTTAGAGAGACATTGCCGGTGATTACTGTCTGGCCGGTAACGCGCACCTTGCTGTTGCTCAAATTCAGGCTATCGGCATAGAGGTCGCCGAGATAGACCTGGTTTGAATCGCTGAGGTTGAGCGCACCCACATGATATTGGTTGGGGCTGTAAATATCATCCACCAGTGCCAAGCTGTCCGGATCTTCGATGAGGTTTTCATCTGCATGAATGGTGTCTTTGACCGCCAGGTGGACTCCTTCTGAAATCTGAAGTTTATCCAGGCGGATCACCCCGATGAGGTCGTTGCCGACGTTTGAAGAGATGTTCTGGCCGGCTTGCACGATCAGGTAGTTGGCGCCGTTATCTACCACCGGATAAAGCGGCGCAAGGGGATCGTTAGCGTTCAAGCGCACTTGGAGTCCGCGCAGACCTGGGAAGGTTTTGCTGTCATTGACATCGGGTATTTCAAAGTTGGGCGTGCCAAGAAGATCAACACGGTATCGATCGGACGTGCCGGCCACGGGGGCAATGGCCCCAATGGTCCAACGCCCCACGGATCGCAAGGTGGTCTGGGAGGTATCACTGAACCGGCCGCCGGCATCCAGCAGAAGATCGCCATAGAGTTGATCGGGCCGTTTGAGGAATACCGTCCCTGCCCCGCTGTGCGTCGCATCAGTGGACGCCTGGCCGGCCAAGGCCTCCAAATGCAGGCCGGATGAGGCATCCTGGGCCCCTCCATTGTAAGTGTTATAGTACACGGCGATGCGGCCGCCGGCACCCGAGCCTTGTTCAGCGTTGAATACATCGCCGCCATTGGCCTGGATGGTTCCAGTTCCGGAAAGATCGCCGGCATCGATTGCGAGGGAACCTCCGGCGCCACCGCCGCCATAACCGCCACTATAGCGGGATTGGGCTGCCGTCAGGCTTTGGCCATTGGCTTGAATGGTGCCGTTGACGATCAGCTGCGGGGCCTCGATGCGCATGGCACCGCCACCGTTGATGTGGTCATAAATTGTATAACAACTATACCAAGAACAATAATAGTGCGGATATCCGTAGGCACTGCCTCCAATAGTGTTTGGATGGCGAAAATCTCCGAACGCTCTCAAGGAAAGAGGATTACTGGCATCACCGCCATGAGCACCACCACCAGGGTTAGATTTGCTGTCCAAATAGCTGGGCTCAATGCTCAGCACGCCGCCAGTGTCAAGGCGCAGGGCGGTGTTTACTCTCAGCTCCGGAACATTGTAACTATTCACGATCACCTGACCCCCGGCTTCCACCACCAGGGAATCGAGCATTGGGGCTTCCCATTGGCAACGCAAAATACCGCCACTTCGCACCACGACCGGCCGGAAGAACATATCATTGCTGGCATAAGTGTCGCCCGTCACTTCCACGGTCCACTGCTCAAGGGTGCCTACACTCACTTGCATGGTTGCTTCATCCGAATTGCCGCGATCATCGAAGGCGGTCACGGTGATATCGATCACATCACCGGGCTGGGCGCCCTGTGCGACAGTCAACTCGAAATAGCTATCCATGGAGGATTGGCCATTGCCCTGTATTTCGGCTTGCGTACTCCCTGCAGCCACCGCACCGGTGGCGGTTAAGGTCACCCGGCTGATGGCCCCACCGTTTTTCCAGGCCTGGAACTTGACCGAAAAATTGTTGCCCGCCGCCGGCAGGGCCATCGGGTTTTCAAGCGTGATAGCAGGCGGCAAAACATTGCCCCGCAGATGCATCGGAATCGGAGCGCCGATGGTAACCCTGCCGTTGGTTTCGACCGTCACCAGGTGCAATTCATAATCGCCAAAATTATATACGCTCATGGGCAATGTGACAGGCAGTTGGTAAACGAAACTATCGCTATCCGCCTGCCACAGGCGCCACTGAGAGACATTTATGCCATCAGTGGTACCGGAGCCGATGGCAAAGGCCCAGGCCGAAGACGGTGAGAGCATTGCCACCATGGTGCGTATGGCATTTGGGTCGATCAATTCGGGCGGCACAGAGACAGGCATTCCACCGCCGCCGCCACCATTTCCACCGGAACTGCCACTGGTCGACATGCTGTCCGCTAAGACTCTAAGGCCCAAATTAATATTATCTCCCGTGACGAGGGGGTATAAATAGTCTGAATAAGTATTTAGCGTACCCTGATTTGCTCCCGAGCCCTCACCTTCCCCTTGGTTCGGCATGGTCCAGCCCAAGGGCGTCATTAAGGCGCCCACAGCCATCACGTTGCGGCCGGCATCGGTCACCGTGACAGGGAGTGTGCGGCTTTCGCCAAGCGCGAGTGTCAGGTCCGGCTGACCGGAAGTCAGTTCGATTTCGGCTCCAGGATCCTCCTGGATATCCACCATGAACACCTGTTCGCTCACCTGTCCGCAGTTGGTGGTAATCCTAAAGCGCAGCTCATTCATGCCAGTCTTGAGCATTGCCAGATAGGCCGCGGTATTGGTCAGGGCAAAATGGATTTGATCGGCGGTCTCGAGGCGCGCTGGCACCGGAGAGTTGCTCGCAATCACTGAACCCTGCGATATGCAGCTATAGTAATTCGAGTAGTAAATGGGGCATATGTTACCAATGGATGGCGCATTGAGCCATTCAATCGAAGCAACACCACCAGGGGCATCGGCTTTCAATGTGATGTCCCTTTGGTTGGAAGAGTCGCCGCCCATGGTTCGACCGAGTTCGGAAATGTAGAGAGGCTGGCCTATGCCGGGATATACCAGCTCCAGGGTGCCTGGCACACAGGAGGCTGCCGACACATTCAAAGTATAGGCGCCTACCGTATATTGGCGCTCGCCCGTCGCAGTATGTTCAATCGCGCGAATGGAGAGAGCATGGCTGCCCACATCACTCTCTTTGATTACATAGGCGTTCCCCAGGGCCTGATATCCCATGGAACGATCGACCTTCAAACGCGGCTCAAACCGTATAAAGGCCGCAGTGAGTAACGGCGCGGCGCGGCCGGGATCACCCAAATCGCTTTCAAAATTCAAAGTGTAAGTTCGGCCTTCAATCCCCGCATCCGAAGTGCCATAGGGTTCGGAATACTGCTGATGAGCGCTTGCAGAGTAGTCGAAGTAGCCGTCGAAGCTCACCGCCAGGGAAAGCACATACCAGCCCGCGGCCAGCTCAAAGGTCTGATCCGAATCCGCATATAGGTCTAACTCCTGCACCGGGTTCCAGATGATCCGCCCGTAGGCGTCCATGGGGAAGATCAGTGCATGGGCATTGGAGCCGCCCAGTCTTAAATGGTAATTTCCGGCCGTGCCCACGGATATGACAAAGCGGGACCATTCCGCATAACCGCCCTCGCCATAGCCCTCGGCAGCTTTGGCGACGTATTTTGCCTGGGACTGCTGTTCGATGCCCGGATCCAACATGGGATATGGCGGTTGGATCTGCTGAGCCAGGGGTTCACCGTCGAGCAGATATTGAACCTCGATACGGTTAAAGGCCGCATCGGTGACAGTGACCGGGACTTCCAGGGCTTGCCCCACTGATCGGTTGATCACACTGGGCAGGCCGGCATCGATCTGAACCGTGGGCTGGGGATCTGGGGATACCGGCAGGGTCGTCATCAAATTCTTAACTTCTATTACTTCATTGTTGTTGTCGGAATCCACGGTGGCTACCTCAACAGCCACCTGGCCCTGGACGTTCTCCGGCACCGCTCCTTGGAAGGTAATGCGGATCAGGTTGAAGCGTCTGAAGTAATTGGCGCAATAAGAATCCGATGGTGCGCAATCGCCCGATTGAGGTGAAAAGCTGAAGTTATCATATCCATCTACGACCTCGGCATAGACCGGATCGCTGTGCGGATGGGCATTCCGCAACAGGTAGAGGGGTATCTGGGCACCGTCCACGCTGACCGAACGGATCCGGATGGACATTTCACTGACCACTTCCAGGAACACCACCGCGCCATCGGAACCGCTGAAGAGTTGCTGGGCCGGGGTGGTGGGCAACAAGCGCAACTAGGGGACTTCGGTCTGGATGCCTGCTTCCACGGAAAGCGCACAGGTGGCGCTGATGCCGTTCAAGGTGGCGGTCAACGCGGCATTGCCCGCGCCGGTTACGCGGTAATTACCGTCGGCTTGAAGCTGGGCAACGGCGCTGTCGCTGGTGGTGTAGGTTGTGCCGAAACGTCCTTCGGTTACATCGATTTCATAATTGACGCCAGCCACGCTCACGGTCGCCATAACGTGCAGCTGTACTTGCTGTTCAATACCGCTGGTGAAGGTCAGAGCGACAGTATCGGGTGTGACGCTCAGAGCCGTCACCCAATCTTGAATATCGGCAATAATGGCATTGTTTGGATCATTGGCGGTGGCGATTTCCAGGCCATCGGCGAGGCCATCACCGTCGCTGTCGGCGTTCAAAGGATCAGTGCCATAGAGGTGAAGCTCGTCGCCGTCGGGCAAACCATCCTCATCGCTGTCGGCGCTGAGCGCATTGGTGCCGGCGGCCGCTTCCTGGGCATTGGTCAAACCATCGTTGTCCGGGTCTTCGTTGGCATCGGAAATCCCATCTCCGTCCGAATCAGGGTTGGTGGGATCCAGGCCGAGAGCCACTTCATACTCATTGGTCAGGCCGTCGCCGTCAAAATCGGCGCTGGGCACCAAGGCCAATAATGTCGCTGTATTTGCTACGGTAGCCGGAACCCCGTTTTCATCTCCGCCATAATAGCCGGCCACGGAAACGGTTACTTCCGTGCCATCGGGCAGGGCCAGATCAGGCATGGAATAGTGGCCGGTTTCCCAGTTCAGGGAATGGCTGCTGCCTTGGATAGTAATGGTACCGTTGCCGATGGCTTCGCTCGCCACGCCGGGGCCGAAGAGCAGGTCTACAGCATTTGACCGGCCCTGCAGCGCGTACAGAGCGCCGTCGGGATCAATGGCGGCCAATGGACTTTGCAAAGTACTCTGCTGAACCGCCACCGGCCGTTGTGTCGAAACGCTTCGCAAAATGGAACCAGCCGTGGAGTAATTGTAGGGCCGATTAAGCGCTATAGGCTGATCTGGCACGAAGGTGACGGTGGCGCCAGATGCAGTAAAGTTACCGGCCACGGCCTGGCCGTCCAGGGTGATGGCCAGCGGGGCGGAATTGCCGGCAGCCTCAATAGCCTGGGTGTAGGTAAAGATCATGGGCGAGCGCAGGTCGTTGTGCGCTTTGCCAAAGGCGGCCTGAGTGATGTAAGGCGCCATGTTCTGGAAATTCAAGGTCAGCCGGTCGCTGGAGTTAAAGCCCGAAGGCACCGGACTGATGTTGGCCACCGCCACGGTCACGGTCTCGGCCGAATCGTCGCTGACCGGGAATTGAGCCGCGCCGCGCACAATATTAAGGTTCAAGGGGCTGGAAGCTCCATTGCTGCGGGCTTGGCCGGATAAAGTTATGGTCGCGCTGAAATTGGCATCCATTGACTGGCCGTTGCTGTTCTTCATGGTCGTGACGGTATTGCCGAATTTATCCTTCACATTCACGGCAACCGTGGCGGTTTCGCCCGCCTCCAGCAGATTCGGGTCGCCGTACAAGCGGTTGGTTGTTCCCATCAGAGTCAGATTCAGATGGTCGGCTTGTTCGCATAGCACTTGGATTGGGATCGTATTGACGGCAATGGGCGCTGTCGCGGCAAGGCCGTCATGGTCGTAATAGACCGGAACGATGTGGAGAGGGTCGATGAAGCTGATCTCAGCGCTGTAGGCACCCGCGGTCTCGGCCACCCCGACCTCCACGGCGGCTTGACCGTTGACCAGGGAGATGAAGGCTTGCTCGCCAACCGGCAGTGGTTCGAAGCGCACGTTGGAGGCAAAGCCGAAGTTGAAGCCGTTGTGGGGGATACGGATGGCCAACAACTCTTCGTTAGCTGCCGTGACGATGTTGCCGCCGCTGTCTTTGGCGCTGATTTGCAGGGTGGCCACACCGCCGGCTGGCACCGGCGCCAGGTTGGCGATATCAACGCGGGCGATGTCGCCGGTCTGCACTTGCAGATTGTGCACCGCGGTAACGCCGCTGTAGTTTTGAATAGTGGCCTGGATGCGGTAATCGCCGGCCTGACGCTGGGTGCTGAAATTGATGCGGGCAGTTCCGTCCGCGGCGGTCGTGGCGCTGCCTAAAGGTGTATTTACGCCGGAAGAACCGGCAACGATTTTAAAGTTGATGTTCTGGGCCGGTACAGGTTTGGCCGCGGAGTCCAGCACCAGCACTTGCAGCAAGGCATCTGTGCCGGCTTGCACCATGGTGGGGTTCAGACCGCTTGTGCCCAAAGTGTCAAATCGGATCAGGTTGGGCACTCGGGTCAAATTGATGCTTTGAACCGCGCTGTCACTGCTCTGGGCCAGGCTGTCGGTCAGTCTGACGAAGAAGCGGAACTGGGAACCATACTGATCATCCTTGGGTGATAGCAGACTAGTATACAGGATATCATTGTAAGTGGTCAGTCGCCGGATCTCCTTGGGAGAACCAGAGGTAATATCGATTAAGGTGACCGTCAGTTCGCTTAAGGGTCCGTCGTCGGCGTTTTCAAGCCCCTGAATTGTGACCGGCACGTAGGTGTTAAAGAAGCTGTTGGCCGGTGTGGTGATATTCAACAACGTCGCATTAGGCGCTGTGTTGGGCCGCACGGTTATGGTGCGGTTCTGGGTGGCCTGCTGGTTCAGGCTGTCGAAGACGGCAACCGAGAGGGACTCGTCCACCGCCTGGCCCAAGCGCTGACCACGAATGTCGGCGATGGCTATGGTGGTATCCGCGCTATTGCTGGGTGGATCAATGGTGCGGCTGGTCACCAGGCCGTTCCAACGCAGATCAATGCGTTGCAGCCGCATGTCGTCGTTGGCGCGCACCCTTACATTGAAGCGTTCTTGTTCACGGATGGATGTGGGTGCGGTGACCAGGGCGATACTCGGCGGCGCATCGGCCAGGGCCGTGTAGCTTTGGGTCACCGTGCGCTCGTTCATGGCACGGTCGCGCACGTAGATACTATAATTGAATGTCTGCCCGGCGGCCGGGGCAGTTTCATTGTAACGCAACTGGCCATCGGCAAAGGCAGCCGCCACGATCATGTCATCCCGCCTCAACAGGGCCAGCTCCACGCCCGAGCCGCTGGAGGTGTCATTGACATTCACGACCACGGTAAAGGGGTGCCCGGCCACGGGTTGGTTGTTGATCACATCTCCTTCCAGGCTGAAAGCCGCATTGGGCTTGAACGGATCGGAAAGCCGCATGAATGGATAGGGCCCCGCATCGGCGATGTTGCCGTAAACGTCGACAGCCCGGACCTTGATGTAGTGGCCGTTGGTTTCGGCGCCGAAATCACGGTAGATCACATACTCGGGCCCGTAATGCTTGCCGATGAGCTGGAAAGGACCACTGGCCGTCGCACTGTAGTAAAACTCCACCTGGGCGATGGCCTGGGTGCTGTCGTGGATAAAGGCGCGCAGTTCAAGGGGCCGGGGCAGGAACTGGCCGTCGATCTGCAGCTCCACGCTGAACGGGTTGGCGGGCAATCCTTCGCCCTGGAGCATGAGTCGGCGGGCGGCGGAAGTAAATTGCTCGCCCCAGACCGTCTCCACGCTGGCCACCACTTCAAAGGGCTGGCCATTGCGCAGGTCGGCCGGCACGGGCACGCCGGCGCTGAAGGGTGCACTGGTGCGCACGGCCACGGTTTCGCCGTTGATAAGATATCGTACGGCATTGATACCGGCGGTTTGCCAGGGATTCAATTTGATCTGCTGGTTCTGCACATAGACGGTGTTCGCCGTGGGCTGAACCAGGGCCGGACTGGCACTGACCTGGGACATGGAGAGTTGATAAAGCTTTAAGCCAAAAGCGCCCATGGCAATGGCCAACTGATCAATGTCGCTCGCCAGCGCGGTGACCGCGTGGTCCATGGTCAGGGTGGTTTGGGCGGATGCGCTCCACTGATGGGTGTTGTAGCTGGTCACCTGGTTGCCCCGGGCTATCCATAAACGGCCTGGGCTGACCGATAGAGCATCAATGGTCTGACCCAGATCCAGGAACTGGTCATCGGCATCGCTCAAGCGCAGACGATGAACCACGGACCCCATGGCATAATAGAGGTAGTCGTTGTCGCAGGCCATGCGGCGCACGGGCTGGGCCGTGTTGAGAATGGAGCTGATGCGCACCCTGGTCGGATCGATGGGCAAAGCACCGGCATCCACCCGGAATACGGTACCGCCGGAGGTGGCAACGATCAGGCTGTCACCGGCCACGGCCAAAGCTTCGATGGGGTTGCCGGTGCTGACTGGGACAACGCCGGTTACGCTGGGGTTGCTCAGGAGAGCCAAATAGAGGGTATCGCCGGCCGCGGCCACCACCCGATCGCCGGTGATCGCCAGGCGGCTGAAATTGGCGCCCTTGAGCACGATCTGCTCTTTGAACTTGCCGTTGCCTTGGGGCGTCAGGGCCAGAATCCGGTTTGAATCGGATTGCATCAGGTAATAGATGCCGTTGGCCGCCTCCACGGCCCGGGTGGCCACACTGAAGGCCGAAGGGTAGACCTGCTCTTGCCACCCGCCGCTGGCCTGGTGATCCAGAATAATGGCGCCGTATTGCTCGGCGGCGGCCACAAAGCGGCCATCGACAGCGGCCAGGCCGGTGATGTTGCCGCGGGCGCGCTCGGATTGGTAGCGCTGCAAAGGCGTAATGGTATCGCGCTGCAAATGGATGACCGGGCCGTCATCGCCGCCGATGAAGAGCTGTCCGCCGGCAATGATGCTCTGAAGCACCGGCCCTTGATAATCCAGTTCGAAGGTCCCGATCATGGTGGGCCGGGATGGATCGCGGATGTCGATGATTCGCAAGACGCCGTCGGCGCTGATGGCGGCCAAATCCCCTTGCAGGGGCAGCAGCCGTTCGGCGGGGGCGCTTAACTCATAGCTCTGACTCTGGGTCAAGCTGCCGGATACTACGTGCAGCCGGCCATTGATGTCAGTGACGAATAGATAGCCGCCATATTGAGCCATGGCCATGAAGGCGCCCGCCAGGCGCTGAGTGACCGTCATGTTTTGATCCACGATGGCCAATTCAGCCTGGGTCACGATGGCAAAACCGCTGGCGCGGGCCTGGATGTCGCGCACCGGGCCGTTGAGCGTGATGGTTTTGAGCGGCTCGATGGCATTGCCGGAAATGGTGTATGCGCGCAGTTGGCTGCCGACCAGGGCCAGCAACCGGTTATCGGAGACTCTAAGCTGGCTGATGGTGTCGCTGACCGGCAGGTTGCTCAGGATTCTGTAGTTGTCGGCCGGATCAAGTACCACAATACCGATGCCTTCAAGGGCCACGACCAGACGATCGGCCAGATGATCCAACGCGGTGATGCGCGCTTCAAGGGTAACGAGCGCCTGATCGTTGATGTCATAAAGGGTTCTGGAATGCGCGAACCAGGCCTTGCCGACATCGGCCAGGGCCGCCTGGAAGGAGCGGGATTGGCTGCCGCCAAGCGATAGGGTATCGATGACCTGGACCAGTTGCTCGATGCTGCGTGTGTTGCCCAGGTGATCGGACAATTGGGCCACGATACGCAAGGAAGCAGTGCCTTGTGGAACCGTCAGGCTCACCTGGGTGGCGCCGGAGTCCAGCAGTTGATTGGCATCATTGAATACCGACAAGCTGGCGCTCAGTTCCGCGGTCAGAGCCGTGGTGATCGTGCAATTGAGCTTCGAACCGCGCAGGATGCGGTCGCCCACGCCGGAGATGGTCAAGGCAGGCAATTGGTGCTGGGGGAAGAGCCGGATGCCGACCTGTTGCTGGGCATAGGCGTAGGTGGGACCAAAGTAAGCCCGCACGCGCACGAAGTAATTCTCCCAGGCCTCTACGGTAGGCAGTTGCAGTTCGGCCCGGCCGCTGAGAGCATTGGTCAATACGCGGCTGATCACGTTCTGGTTGAAGTCCAGCAATGCGATTTCAGTGTAATTCAAAGGTTCGGGATTGGTATGGGCGATGCTGTATTCAACGGGAAGCGCGTCGCCTTCGGTAAACCCCTGATTGGAAGCCGGTTGCAGGATGCGCACGGTTTCCATGCCGGTGTTGTTATCGATCAAGGTCACCTGGCTATCCGCCACCAGAGTCCCCTGCAAAGTCAAGCCGACCTGGGCGCTGTCGGCCGTGGCGGGCAGCTGCAGGAAAGCAAAACCGGATGGACCGTCATCAAAAGCCATGCGGCTAGCCAGGCCATCCAATTGGCTGCTGGCTTGGGCAATGCGCGCCTGAGCGCTTAACGTGATATGGGCCGGGATATAGGCGCCCTTGGCATAGACCGCCTGGTTCTCGGGGGTGATGGCGTCGAACTGGGAGAGCAAGCTTTCATTGCGGGTTAAATTAATACTATCCACGTGCCCGCCGCGATCGGTCCGCACCACATGAATGGGGCCAGAGCCCAAGGCGACCCTGGGGAGGAACCAGTTGCGTTGCTGATTACGCCAGATCGCCTGGGCGGCCAAAATTTGCCCGCTGCCATTGGAGAAGGCAATGGTGTCGCCGCCCAGGGTGTTGCTGGAAACCAAGTCTTCCACCAGCACGCCGGCCGGGGATTCGATCAGTGCAGGTGCAAAAGCGGTGTTGACTTGTGTGGCGATGATGGGAGTCGTGTGGATCGATCCATCGGCTAATCGTTCATATAAACGGTTATCGGCAAACACGATGGCGTCGGCGCCGCTGCGGCGCAAAGCTACCAGTTGGTTGTTCAGGTAGGCTTGCCAGGTCAGATCCGCGTAAGGTCCATCGGCCAGGACCCATAGCAATTCACCGTCAAACACCCCGGTACGGATGGTGCCGCCGGCATCCAAGGTCCCCATGTCTTGCACGGTGCCGTTTTCATCCAACAGCCGGTAGCGGTGCATGCTCGTTCCCTTGAATACGGCTATCTGATCGTCGGACACGGATAGACCGCTGCCAGAGGCCAGGGCCGTGAAGAACTCCTCGGCCAGCTGCGGATGGTTCTGGCTTTGGAGCGTCAGGCAGTGCAATCCCGCGGCCGTGAGCACGAAGAGGCGGTCCGCATCAACTGTGGTGGCCAGCGGCTCCTCATTGAGCATGAGGCCCGCCACAGGTACAAAATCACTGCCGGCGATAAGGTAGCCGTCGTATAGCGCCCCGTGGCGAACAAAGATGGTGTTACCGGTTCCGCCAAGCAGGTCTCCATCCAGAGGACGCAGCACATGGCTGCCCAGCTGTCCATTTTCGATGGGCCAGAAGACGATGGTGCTTCCGTTTGCTTCCTGGAGTTCGGCCAAGACACCGGTGCCGGTAAAGTGCAGCTGGGTGATTTCACCGCTGGAGCCACTGTCCAGCACCGCTTCCGCCGTGCGCAACTGCCAGCCACCCTCGCGGATGTTGACGGCCATCACCAATGAGCCGGCCTGGGTCAAGCCGGGTACGGCCACCACGGGGCCGGTGACCGCGGCCGGCGAAGCCGGGCTGTATATCGACGTCGAGCTATCGCCCAGATAAGCCATTTTACTCAGGGTCTGGGTCTGGCTGTGGGCATTCCCGGAACGATCCCGCAGCACGGCCTCGACTTCCACGGCAGCGCCGCTTGAGCCAATCGCCACGGAGTGGGCCATGTTATCCATGGCAAATTGACCGACCACGGTGGGCGCCGGGTCGCGGACCGTCACGGAAGAGGTATCGGAGAAATCATCCATTTGCGCGGGCGGCGCGGCCTTGATCCAGAGCTGGGTGCCGGACAAGATGGTCGCGGCGGGCAAAATGGAGACCTGGGGCTGCTGATCAATGCCGTTGTCATCCTTGACATTGATGAAGCGGCGGGCGGTCAATCCACCCGCGGTGAGCCGCAAAACCACCACGATGTTGCCATCCACGGCGGGCAATTGGACGTTCAGGGCAAACCGTTCAGGATCATTGGCCCCGCGGTTGACGGTCAGCGGTGCTGGATTGAGGCTGTTGCTTTCATTGCCGCCCACGTCCATGAAGAGTTGGGCGCTGGTGGTGTTGCGCAGCATAAGTTCCAGGGCAACGGTTTCTTTTTCATGGAAGGCGCTGCCGTCGGCCGGTGCGATGATGTCGATGCGCGGTTCGGCTTGTTGGGGATCATAGGGCTGAACCGTAATGCTGCTGTTGGGGCCGGCAACGCTGACATTGCCGTTGCTGTCCACGGCCCGGGCGGTGATAGTGACCGGATTAAGATCTTGCGGCGTGAAGTCAAAGCGGTTGGGATTGGCCAGGAGTTGGAAAGCCCCGGCGTTGACCGACACTTCCACCCGGTCGATACCATAACGATCAAAGGATTGGATCAATACATGGGTGACTTCGCCCATGGGTACGGAGGCGCCATTTTCCGGCGCCACGATGGCCACGGTGGGCGGAGTAATGTCCTTATGCAGGACATAACCGTCATCCGTATACGTGGTGGCGGCAAAACCATAATCCAAGTAGAGGCGCACGGGCACTTGATCGCCGGTCATCTCGCTCAGACGCGGGTTCAGATAGGTTAAGGAGATGGTGGCGCTGCTGCCGTTGATGGCCAATTGGGCCGGGAAGATACGGTCCAAGACCCGCATTCGCGCAGCCTTGATCATGTCGGCATCGCCGCCGACGTTGAAATGAATCACGGCTTGGGTCAGCTCTTCCACGGCCGCCGGCTCAGTATATAGCGGTCCGATGGTCAGCTGCGGGTCAGCCACCGCTATATCGAAGCGTTTTTCACTCCACAGGCCAACTGCATCAATGGCGCGGACCCGGATGGCGATGCCCTGGTCTGCTTCCTTAACCTCCAGGGGGATCTTCTTAAATCGCATATCAATTGGTGCGCCAAAGGTCAGCCCGCTGTCGGTGGAGATGCGTACTTCGTAGTTGATCAAATTGGCCACCGTCATGTTATCGATGGCCGCTGGAACAAACACGTAGGCCCGGCCGCGGGTCAATACCATGGCTGGAGTCACCAGCGCATTGTCGGACTGACGGATCAGCTGCAGCTCTCTCGGGGGCAGGGTGTCGCTGGTGGTCAGCTTCTGCTCATAGTTGCCGTTGGTCAAGAAGCCCGATCCGGAAACGGCCTGGTTGCCGTTCAGATCGGCCAAGCCCTGGATTTGAATGGTGTAGACGCGGTTGTTGTCCAGGGAATAACCGGTCTTAAGGTGCAGTTCCACGATCTTGCCGCTGCTGACGAGGTCAAAGTTAGCCGACACTATCTCGCTGGGCGCATTGCTGTAATCATAGCGCTGCACAGAGACATTGAACCCCGTGGCCGTTACCGGCTCGCTGAATTCCAGGCGCAATGGCAGCAGCTGGGTCATACTCTGGTATCTGATCAATTTGGGCGCGGTATCATCCACGGCCGACAGTAGCGTCGGAGCGGTCACCTGTTCATTGGTCAGGGGTTTAGAGATCACGATCTGATACTGTTTGCCGGGCTCGCAGGGCGGGGTGGTGAATCGAATGCCCTGGCTGTCCACGGTATGGGTAACCATATTGGCGCTATTGGGCGCATAGCCAGCATTGGCTTCAAACCAATGCACTTCCAGCATGCCGTTGAAGCCGGTTCCCTGGATCAAGATATGGGTGCCGCCGGTGTCGCTGACGCGATTGCTGCCGCGGCTGTTATCGCTGCTGACATTGGTGATGGTCAGGGCCTGATCCACCACCAGGGCGGCGGGCAGGTATTGGGCTGAACCGTTCTGGGCGACGGCCAGCGTATGAATCCCGGGCGTGTTGAATTGGGCCGTAAAGGCCAATTCGGTGCCATCGGCGTTAATGGTCCATTGGGAGGGTGACAAAGTGACGGTCCCCAAGGTAACGCCCGTGGCTTGATCCAAGCCCGTGCCTAGAATGGCGAATTGCGTGGCCCGGCCCGTGACGGTCAGGGCCGGTGTGAGCGCGGTCACCTTCATGGGCGCCACGCCGAACAGCGGGGCACCGCGCAGATACCAGGGCAGGTCGTGGGTCAACGATCCGCCGTCGACCACATCAGCCGGAGGATTGAATAGATTCAGGGCATAGGTCTGACTGGTTTCATAAGCATCGCCAAGAATCTGGAACTGGAGTTGATTGCCGATCAACCGGCTGGAGCCGGGCAGATTAGCGTTATCCAGATCCCGATGTACTTCCAGAATCACATTCTGCCAGCCGGAAGCATATCCGCCCACTTGCAAGGCCACGGGCTCGTCTCCATCGGTGAGATGGCGCAGCGGCAGCGTGGCGAGGGTGTTGGGGATGGGAATCTCAAGGTTGCAATAGGAGGACGACCCGAACAGTTCGAGCAAGTCGCCGGACAGGTTGATGTTGTTATTGCTCCTGACCCAACTGTCGGCGCGTATTTCAACTTTATGCTCGACGCTCAAAGCAGTCGCATATGGCTGGGGTTGGTTGACGTCCAGCAAATTCAGCGAGCGGTTGATGCCATCGCCCGCCAGTACCGCCAATAATTCTCCGCTCATGGCAGCGTCGATCAGGCCGGAATTGTTATATACTCCCAGTTTTTCCATGTGCCCGGTGCTTTCTATTTCACCGGTCAGATACGCTTCCACCGCGCCGGCGCCGATCGCCAACAGCCGCTGGGCCGAAATCTTCAAGCGTGCCGGCCCCACCAGATTGTGGAACTGAACCTGCGTCAAGGCTTGGGTCTGCCAATCGGCGATGGGCCGCACCTGAATCGAATTGCCGGTCAGCACATAGAGATAGCGGTCATCGGCGGCGATATCGACAGCGCTCAAGGCCAACTCTTGCCAGCCCATGCCACGCACGTGCCCCATGCGCAGGGTAGTGCTGTCCTTGGTGACGAATACATCATCGACCAGCAACAAGCGGTCGTGGCTGACATTGCTGGAGTTGGCAATGCGATTGACCAGCTTGGGCGCATACACATTGACGATGTCATAAACGACCAGCGCCTGGGGGCTGCCCACGCAGAAGACGGCGTATCCGCCGGACAGGGCTGCGCCGCGGATTTGGCCGCCCACCTGGATCTCAGCCAGTACTACTGGTGTAGCACTGTCGCGGGTGGTGGCGAGCGTTGCTTTTTGACCGCCGGCCAGCAGCAAGAGATCTCCGCTTCGGGCCACGTACGGATAGTCGCCGGACAGCTGCTGGGTCGCCTGCATCTGCACCACCAGCTCTTGATTGATCACGCGGTCCACCGGGCTATCGGTGAAACGGCCCATATTGCTGACGGCCACGATCAGCGGCCCTACGGTATCGTTGGGGATGACGAAGCTCAACGTGTGCGCGTCCGGCATGGTGACCTGTTGGGCCGGCTTGCCGTTGACGGTAAGCTGGGTGTCCAGACTCAATCCTTTGCCGCGCACCGCGGCGCGCTCGCCGGCATTGAACAAGAAACGCTTGGCAGTAGAATCGAATTTACTAGCGAGAAGTTCAAAACTTCCGATGGCGTCTATGACCGGGTCGGCCACATAGGTGAACATGGCATCCTGGAAGTGGGTCAAGCGACCATTGGCCACGGTGACGCCCACCAGCAAATTCTCTTCGGGCGATTGCTCCAGGGCCGGCAGGATAAAAGTCAGTTCGGTGTCGGAGCGGCTGGTGATATCCGCCGCGGGCACGCTTCTTCCTCCAATGGTGATCGTGGTTGCGGCGTCAAAATTCTCGCCCCGCAGAATAATCTGCGTGCCTCCGCGCCAGGAACCGGCCACTGGCTCGATGCGCTTGATAACAGGTTGCCGATGCGCTTCGGCGCTGAAGCGGAAGCGATAGTCGCGCCGCAGGGTCTGGCCTTGCAGATCGGAGATGGCCGAAGAGAGCCGCACGGCATACTCCGTCTGCCCTATGAAGGGCTGGGCCGGACGGAAGAAGAGTCGAGTGCCGGTGTTGTTGACCTGGCTATAGACATAGCCTTGCACCGGTACGCCGTTTAGGGTGACTTCAAACAGCGAAGAGCCTTGTTCAATCAATTGCACTGGATCGACGATTCGGTTGAACTGGATTTCCACGGGTTTGTCGGCCGGCAATATACCGCGGGGCTGGGGAACCTGCTCCACGATGGTCAGGTATTTGTCCACCAGGGTGTCGAGACTTCCGGCGCAACCCGATGCCTGAGTGCCGTCGTTCAACGGGTTTTCCGCCGGCTTGCCATTCACATACACATGGGCCGTGCCGGCATAGATTGCACCGCGGCCCAGGGAGATGCTGCGCACGGCGCCGGGCACGGCGTAGTAATTCTGCAGGGTGACCGGTTCGGTAAAACGGTTATCCAGCCACGCGCTGATATCGAATACCTGCACATCCCCTTCACCGGCGGCCACATAGAGGGTCTGGCCCCGCAAGGCCATGCGCCCCGCGTGGATCTCGCCGGCGGAGATCAAATAGGTCAGGGCTACCTGGGCCACAGGCGTGTAGGTGCCGTTGGATTGCGCGGCGAAGGCGACCACTGTACCGGCATGGCCGCTGGAGACCAGCAGCAGATCATCCCGGACGATCATCTCCTGGGGCACAATGGGATTGCCATTGGCATCCCGGGTAAGAAAACTGCGCACGATATCGAAGCGGCCGGCAACCAAATCCAAGGCCACGATTCTTTCGGCCGAGGGCAAAGTAATCCACAGCAAATTCTCGCCGAAGGTCATCTGATCGGGCGCGCCACCCAACTTTTCCGCGTCGAGCATCAGACGCTCGCGAATGCGGCGGTCATCGGGGATTTGGAAGATGCTCAAGCCGGCCTCGGTGGTGACATAGACCAGGCCGTTGCGGGCGGCCACGGCTCGTGCCGTGCCGGGCAAGGGGATTTCGGCCAGCACCAAAGGATCGGCGGCCAAAGTGACATCCAGATGGTAGAGTCGGTCCCCGCCCACGAGCAGTAAATTATTTTCTTCCAGTGCCAGGGAAGTAAATCCCGCTGGAGGCAAGGAGATATCCAGATGGAAGGGTTTCTCTTGATCGGAGATCTGCTTATTGATCATCTCCGGATGAACCGGGTCGGAGATATCGGCCACCACCAGTTGTCCCTGGGTGCCGGTCGTACATGTTACCGATTCGCCGCTGCGATAAAGGGCCTGATAACTGCCGCCGGTGATGGCGTAAAGAATTTGATCTCTGACGAGCAGATCGGATACCGGCGAAAAATTGTACCCGCTTTTATTCAGGTCCACGGAACCGGTTTCACGGTTGGCGTAGAAATAGCCTTGGGATAGAGTACTGAGTTCACCCGGGAAGAGAATACTCTCTACGGTCACATCGACATAACCGAAGCTGCCCGAAGGCACCCGCACTTGCATTTGGCTGGCGTTGCGCAGCCGCAAGTCGCCGGCAACGGTGCCGCCGAACTTGACGATGACATGGGGGCTGAAGGCTACGCCGTACAGATCCACGAAATTACCGCCCTGGGGTGGTCCGATATTGGGGTCCAGATCCTGCAAGATCACCGTGGGCTGAATGACCACGGCTCCGGCAAGGCTGCCGGTAACGCCGTTGCGCGTCACGCTGACGGTCAACCCCGCTGCCTGCAGGCTCACATCGATTTTAGGCATCCTGAACTGGATCAGCGTGTCTGTGACACTGATCAGGTTGGCGGCCGGCACCAGAGTGTCGCCTATCATAATCGTGAGGGCGGCCGGGTCGGTCCCGAAGCGCTGTCCCTGAATGACGCCGATCTCGGTGCCGTCGCCATGGAAGTAGTGACGCGTGGGCTGACCTTGCACCATACGCAGCACGGCTTTTACCATCGGCCGGATGCCGGCTGTAACCTGGTAATCGCCTTGGGCAGCGGCCACGAGATGATGATGGTTCAATGCTACCAGCCCGGTCCCGATGATCAGCCGCGCCGCGCCGTTGTAAGTTAAATCCTGGGCCAGGGTCACATCCACGTAACCACCGGCCAGGGTATTGATGCCGCTGAGCGTATAGCTGCCGGCCGGCAGATCCGTGCCCTGGGCGTCTTGCAGATGGATGGCCGCGGACAAGGTTGCGGGGCCGGTATCCATGAGCTGGTTGAACTGAATGCGCACGGTCTCGCCCGGCGTGAGGTCCGTGCCAAAGGGCGGATCAATGTCCGTAATGGCCAGATCCGGCGTCGGGGTATCGGTCACTCCTTGGGGATCGCCAACGAATATGGCCCCCTGGTGAGAAATAAGTTCAGTCGTGCCGACCGCGACCGGGTCGATATCTTCCCAGTAGATGGTCTGATAGCCCCCATTTGGGCCGGGCTGCAGCACGAGATAGTTCTGGTCCGTGGTGATGGCAATTTGACCATGCTGGACCATCATTGAAACTTGGGGAAGAATACTGTTGCTGCGCTCAGCGAGGTCACCGCGCTCCACCTTCTGGATGGTATGAGTCACGGCGCCATTCAAATGATCAAAAATAACGAGATAAAGCTCCCCTCCCCTGCGAAGCAGAACGAAGAGCTGATCATCCTGCCACTGGATATCCAGGGGCTGACCGATCAGGTCATCCTTGTTGAAACTGATGACCGCATACCCTACGGGCGGATCGAGCTCGGGGTCATTGACATCGAAAAAGCGGATAAAACCGGTGCCCAGTTCGTCGGCCACGGCCATGGCCAACACGCCGTGATTGCGATTCAGGGCCACATCCATGGCTTTGTGGCCGGGAACGCCGAAGTTGCCCAGCACCAATGGCTGGGTGAGGTCGGAGATATCCACCACCACCAGCCCGTTGCTGCCGGCGGCCAGATAAGCCACATCTTGGTAGGTCACAAGGCCGGTGACCGGCTGGTCCATGGGAATCTGGGAGAGCCGGATGGGCCGATCCCAAATGGCGATGTCGTAGATCTCCAGGCCGTATTTCATCAGGAAGCGGTTGGTTTCGGTGGGCCCTTGACCGTCCCTGACGCCGATGAACATGGTGTCGCCGCGGGTCTCGGCCGCGCCGATCTTCATGGGCGGATAGTTGGGAAGGTTGATGCCCCGGCCATCATCCATCTCATAGGAGTATTTGCCCACCAATACTTCTTCGCCATTGATATCCAGGAAGACATCATAGATTTCGGGGGTGACCACGCCGGGCACCCTGAACTTGAAGCTGGTGAGGCTCATGGCGTCATCCCAGAGGTCGGAGACATATTCACCCAGGGAGACCTCGATGGTGCGAATTTCATGGTTGTAACGGTTGCGCAGCACCACCTTGGTGCCTGGCAGAATCACTGGTTGGCTGGCGGTGATCTGAATCACGTCTCCGCCCTCCGGCGGCCCATTGTCCGAAGACAATTTAAATTTGGCGCCGGGCAGTGCTTCACCCATTATGATGGCGCCGGGCATGCCGGCGATGAATTCATGATCCACCACCCAGATATCATGGTCTCCGGCATCGATGGGCAGCATCTCGATGCTGCCGGCCGGCAATTGCAGCGTGCTGGCGTCGATCCAGTTGTAGCTGACGGGGTGTCGATCCACATAGACCGCGAGGGCGGGATCGTTGCGGAAGCCGCTGCCCTTAATGGTGATGGCGGGATGGTCGCCATAGTGGAAAACACCTTTCTCGACTTCATTAATTACTGGCCGCACTGCGCCGATAGAGGCCGCCTTGAGGTGTCCCACAAAGGGCGCCCATAATTTGCCTGAGCGCAGGTTGCGGGCATCGTTGATGCGAATTTGATAAGCGACACCTTCCTGGCGTGCAAAGGCGATGGCAAAACGATCGGAAGCCCCATTGAGCGGCTGTATAGCCGTTATAGTGGCGACCACGGCCTCGCCGGTATCCTGGCGCGTGATGATGACGGCGCCCGATTGCTGCAAAGAGGCCAGAGTGACATACTCGTTGAAAGTGACCTGATAGGGTTCGTTTTCCGCGATATACTGGTTTTCTTCCGGCATAGTGCCGGCCACCACGGCGCCGGGCAGGTCGAAGACAAACAATTGGCTGTTGCGGCGGTCGACCACCCCCTGGGGCACGTTGTTTGGCTGATTGTGGTAGCTGTTAACGCCGATCAAGCGATCCTTGAAGTAATCGAGGGACTGGACCTGCTCTTCATTGCCTGCTGAAACCACATGGGGCGCCAGAGGATCTTCGAGACTATAAACCACCACCCCGCCCTTTTCCGCTGCTACGAAAAGCAGATTGCCCAGCAGGCGGAGCCCATGGACCGGACCGGGATTGGGTTGCAACTGATCGTCGATTTGGATCGTGACCTGGTTTTCGGGACGCTCCTTGTTCATGATGACGAAACCCGATTCGCCCATGGCCACGATGAGAAAATCGCCATAGGAGATAATGTCGTGGACACTGCCCGGCACTTGGTATTCGCGCCGGATCACCGGGTCGAAGAGATTGAAGGCGACCACCGTATCAGTAGAAATCCTCGCAGGAGGACTACCGACGAAATCCGGAGAGTTTCTGCCGCAGACGCCTCGATTCAGGTCCACACCGCATCCATATATTATTGAACGATAGCCGGCGGCATAAAGCCACTCGTGGTCCAGTCGCATGGCGCTGCTCCCCTTGATGGCGGTGCCATAAGCATCGTCCAGGGTGCCGGTGGCCATGGGATCGCTGAATACGCGGAAATTGACCTTTTCCACCTGCCCCTTTGGCGGTTCTCCCTCAAAGCCACCGGTGCGGGCCGCATAGACCGTGTAACCGGACTTGGCGATGGCGCCCACCTGCAGATCCTCGCTCTCCTCCAGGGCATGGGAAATGAACTGCAATCCGTTCTGTTCGTCGAAATTAAGGCAAGCCACGCCGTCGCTGCCATTGGCCACATACAGATGCTTACGGGCCACCGCGCCGTCCATTTCTGTGACTGGGAGCACTCTTTCCGAGTGGAAATTATAAGGCGGCACAAAGGGCCTATTATGAACCAACTGATTATAAGCCCACTCCATGACCCCTTTGCCGCGATCATCGCTGGTAGCCACATTGGCGCCACCCACCAACTGGGGTTGGTTGGGATCCTGCAAATCAAAGGTGGCGGCGCGATAGCTGTCCTGAATATATTTGCCTCTATATTTAACTTCCCAAAAATGTGGTCCACCGTTGGTGACGGCCACGCCGGTCTCTTGATCCACATGGATATCCGTGGGCGAAAACTCTACGCTTTGGCTGGCCTTGAATTTCAAACCATAGCCAAAACCATTGTCGCCCGAGAGCGCGGTTTGGTTGCCGTAACGATCCTGACCGAAAACATCATTACGGCCCACCCGGCCGCCGGGGGTGATCACCTCCATCCTCTCGGTGGAGAGCACATGGATATTCTTCACCGGCACATCGCCGATGCGCACCTTGAGCCCCTCCATAACCGTATTGCCGGGTTCAAACCCTTGGCCGAAGATGGTGACCAGGGTGCCGCCATCCGTGGGGCCCCACATGGGGGTCAAACTCTCAAACCGGATGGGGGCATCCACCATCAGCCCGCCCGCCAAGGTCGCTGACTGCCACAGACCATCTTTTTCCACCTGCACCGTCACATCGTATTGTCCGGCGTGGGATATGGCCGGCACCTGGGCCGTGATAATGGCGCTGGCCTCTTGATCGTCGTTGGACTCGATGCCGCTCACCGGAATCTGAAGTTCGCTGACAAACACTTTCACCCGGCCGGCATCCAAGGGGATGCCCAGGCTGGAGATGGTCACCGCTTCACTGCTATTTAGCGGGATGCGGCGCGGCACCACCGCCTCAATCTTGATATTGTCCGGCCGGTCGCCGCGATAGCTAAATACAAAACGCTGGTCCTGGGCCAAAGTGTAGAGCACGATGTGCACATTTTGCGTAACGGGTTTGATGGATTGCACGCCGGCTCTGGCCAGCACGGTCACCGCATCGCCCACTTGCAGCCCCTGGTTGCTCGGCAAGATCAGGATGGCGTCGTTATTGACGATCTGGACCTGGGCGTTGAGAGACCGGCCGCCTGGACCGGAGGCCTGGAAGTAATTGAGATTGGCGGGCCACAGGTCAATGGCCTTGTTGAAACGCAGCCGGATGAGCAGCCGGCCTTCGGCATCCTGATCCAGAATGCCATTGATCGGTTCCACCAGAAAGATCTTCAAGACCACATCGGGCGTGACCTGTATTATCGCGGTGGCGCCGGTGCCGCCGCTGATGGCCGAGTAATTGCCGGCCAGCACCACTTCGATGCTGTTGTCATCGAAAGCTTCCATGCCCCTGCTGACGATGGGGTGGCGCGGATCGGTGACATCCACCGTGGTGATGCCCTTTTTGCCTTGGGCCAGATAGACCATGCGCCCTTTGATGCTCACATCGTAGACAAAGCCGATGGTGTTGACACGAGTAACGATGCGGGGATCGGCTGGATTGGAGATATCCACGATCACCAGGCCGTTATCTCCTGATGCCAAATAAGCATAACCGGCATCCACCACCACGCGCGAGGCCGGCACGGGAACGCTGCCCATAATTTTAAATCCGCTTTGGGCGCTGTGCGCGATGAGATAGAAGCTGCCGCTATTGCTGTCGCGGGAGTCCACCAGCAGGTTCTTGCTGATGTCGAAATGGCCGGAGGTCACGGCATAGAGATCCGCCGCGCCCGGCTGGGTGGGAACCTGGGTCACATCCAAGGCGCTGTGGCCATTGGGAAGCACTTGGTTGCCGGTGAGGTAGGCTTTGGTCTGTAGATGAATATCCACTATCCCCAGGCCCTGGTCGGCCATGGCGAGAACAGCCCGGCTGTTGCCGGCCTCGATGCCCCGGCCAAAGGCGCTATTCAACGGCAGTTCGGTGATAATTGATGAACCGGCGATGTTGGTGGAATCAAAACCGATGATAAACAGCCGGCCGCTGTCCGGATCTCCCGGACGGCCCGCCGTGACCAAAACACGATCCATGTTGCGCTCAAAGTAAGTGGCCACGCCCAGGGCGTAATACCCGCCGGGCAGATGCACCGAGGCCACCATGGCGCCTTTGACATCAAGCAATTCATCGGGGTTGACCGTACCGCTGGTATAAGTGGAGGCATCGACATTGTAGATCTGCACCCCGGCTTCTCCAGCCGCCACCACCAGATAGACACCAGTGGGGTCCAGGGTCATGTCGTAGATGCGCCGGCCGGCAGCCTTGATATTCATCTGAATTGGTTGCTGGTAATCGTAGGCCTTTTCCAGGGTGGCGCTCTGGCCGCTGTCGAGGGTAACAGTGACATCCGCCAATCCGATACGGCCGGGCGGCGTAATTACCCACAGGGTTTGGGCATCGAGCAGCTTGATATGCTCCTGTGCCACCGGAATGCCGCCGAAGAAAACCTGCACGCGTGACAATCCGGGCCGGAAGCCCCGGCCGATTATCTTTACTTGCGTGCCTCCATTGACCGATCCCTGGGCCGGCTGGACGGAATCCAAATGCAGCGGCTCGACATATAGAATCCCACCGAGCAGCTCATCACGGCCGCCGCTGGCGTTAATGACTTCCAGCAAAGCCGGACCTGCCATGGCCGCCGGCACATTGATAGTGAAACGGATAATTTCGGTGTTGACCGGATCGATTTGGGACGACGCCACCGGCGCATTCTGCCCGCTCACCGCAAAGACCGGCGACTCGGCATTCCGCAAGGCCACCGTCACCTGGCCGCCGGTGGTCAAGACCATGGGCGGTTCAACGGAAACGATTTGCGGCGGCAACTGGTTGCTGCTGCCGGCCTTGAAACGAATGGTGTGATCAAACAGCCCCAAGGTGCGGCGGCTGGCGATATCGCCTTTAAGGACAACTTTGTAGTTGCCATCGGCGGCAAGAGCACTTGAATGGGTCAGCACCAGACGACGGGGATCATTGGCATCCAAGGCCATATTGATTGCCACCGGCTGGCCGTTTTCAGTGCCGTCATCCAAAACCAGGGAAAGATAGGGCGCCAACCACTCTTGCAAGCTCTCGCCGTCCGGCGCTTCCAGCGGCAGGTTGAAGTTCAATACAACAGGAGCGTTGCGGGGAACGCCCACGGCGCCGTTGGCCGGTTCGCTGCTGACCAGATCCAAGGTCAGGGTGTCGATGAGCCATAGGCGGGTCAAGGTGGCGCCCGCCAGCACGCCGTCATTGAAAAGTTTGGCGCCCAGAACCCGCATCCATTCTGGGCTGGGGTAATTGACCCGAATGGCGTCCAAAAGGGAAATCTCCTCGGGCCGGGAGGCGTCGAAGATAGAGAAGTAACCAATCCCAGGAGCATGACCTGGTGGAGACTCTGGGTAGCCTGATGCAGGGTTAATCAGTACGGCACTGAAGATACCCGCGATGGTCGGCTGGGCAAAGGAGCTGATGGGGTTGCCTGCGCTGAGTGTGAATCCGCGCGGGTCATAGGTGCCCTTTAACCGCAGGTTTTCGGGCCGGCTCAAATCATAAATATCAAGAACGCTCTGGGTGGTTTCGCTGTCTGATTCGCCGAACATCCCGGCCAATGGGTCCTTGGGCTCGGCGATTTTACGATAGGCCATTTGACGGGTAGCCCCCATGGCACTGGCCGGGCCGCCCATTTTTTCATAGCCCACCTGGGGCAATGAAGGTTTGGTCAAATCAAATAGCCAGGTGCCGTAGAGTTGTCCTGGTATCTCTGAAGGGTAGCGCACCACATAGAGAATATGACCATCCACATGGATCCGATCCGGTTTCAATGCGACTTCGGCCCCGTTTACGCGCGCCGTGCGCAGGATGCGAATTACTGACGGCCGGGCCGGATCGGCCAGGCTGATGACCGCCACGCCTTCATTGGCATTGGAAGCAAAAAGCAGCTTTTCGCTGGTGGCCAGGGCCGTGGGTACATCCTTGAAGTCCAGCGGCAGGCTGTAGATCACATCCCGGTCCTTGCCTGCAGGCTGTTCCACGCCGCCTTGGCCGGGCATACGGTTTTCACGATCATAAACCAGAATCACCCGCTGGTCCTCATAAGGGGTATCGAACGATTCATAATGCTTGCCCGCGGCCGCCACATACAGATGGGAAGTTCCCAGCACCATGCACTGGGGCACCAGATCCTGGGACAGGTTGTAGTAGCCCAGGGCGTGCATGGGCGCGGCTTGCTGCAGGGCATTGCGTTGGTACTTGATCAGGGATATCCAGCCGGGCGCGGTGTAAGCGGAATAGAGTTCAGGAGAATTAATATCTACCTCCCCTGCGCCCTCGCCTTTTCCGAGCACATAAAGAAGACCCAGCTGTGTGTCAGCGGTCATATCCATGATGAGGCCGGGCGGGAGTTTCATGGGGTCGGGATAGTAGTACCAGCGGTCCGGGCCATCACCCTTAAGATGATCAATTTCTTCGGCACTGAACGATCTTTCTGGCACAAATTCCCGATCCACCCGCAAACGGCCATAGAACAACCCGTTGGGCACAAGGTCCCTTCGGCCGTTGTTATCTACAACTTCCACATCCACAAAACCGCGGAACGCCTGTCCGAAATCGGGCACGACCCAAATCATCTTCTCGGAGCTGTAAAGGGTCAAACGATCATTATCCACCGCTGTTTCGATGTACTGGGCCGGCTGGCCGCTCTTGTAGGCCCGGAGCTTCACACCGTCATGGAAGCCATAGCCGATCACTTCCACGCGGTCGCCCTGGCCGGCCTGGGAGGCGCGCACCACCGGCGGATTGATAAAGGAGATCTTCAAAATATCGACATAAGTGAACGCGCCGATGACTTCATCCTGCAGGCCGCTGGCCGTGACCACCTTGACCGCAGCCGGTCCGGCGTAATTGGGGTAGGTCTTGGCCTCGATGCGGTCAAAGGCGGCTCCGGAAGCCGCCGCGGTCACGTATTTGTCGATGACCAACTTCTGGCCGCCGAGATAGAGCGTGGGGTTGTTGCCGAAATTCTTCCCGGTCACCGCGATGGGAGTGCCCCCCTCAATGCTGCCGGTGGCCGGTGTGACTGCCTGGATATCAGGGGCCATGTCGGCGCTGGCGGCCGTGGCAAAGCCAAAGGAGTAATCGCTTGCCAGCGGCAAGCCATTCATAGGCTCCAAGCCGCGATTGATGGTGACGAAGTATTCGGTGTTCACATCCAGGGTAGCATTGCTCTTGCGGGTCAGCTCAATGAATCTACGGGCGGGCTGGCCGTTGCGCATCGCAAAACCAATGTCAAAAAGGTTTGTAACCTCTTCGCCCATCCTCGCATCAAGCACATTCACGTGCACATAATCACTCAATACCACGTTGTCTTCGAGCACATGGGAGAGTTCGATGGTGATCTTCTCCAGCAGCGGCGATACATCTTTTTCGGAAGAAGCCGGTTCGTGTTGCAATACCGTCAGGGCGGGCAGGTCTATTCGTGCAATCCCTTGCTTGCCGGCGGCCACTTGCAACCCCCCGCGGGCCACCTTCAAACCACGGCAGGCGAAATCATCCGCGGTGGCCTGGCGATGAATCATAATGGGCACCGTGGCATCCACGCGGCCGTCCGCCAATTGGGCCAAATCGATCATCTCCACCACGGATTGAGCCGGCTTGTCTTCCTGATCAGAGTAATGCACCGACACAAAGGCCTTGCCGCCAGCGGTGGTGACATCATAGGCCCCATCCGGGACCAGGTCCGGCCTGGCCGGTTTGAGGGGTACGACACGCTCCAAGTAGGGATGATAAGGATCGGCGATATTGATGATATTCAATTGCGAGACCATTCCGTCGCCGGCCATATCGGTCACATAGGCCCGTGCGCCTTCGATGTGAAGCCGGTTGGCCACACCGAGCGTATCCAGGGTGGCCACGATGGGCATGGCGGGATCAGCCAGATCCGCCACGACCAGTCCTTCATGGGAAGCCGCGATGAATGCGAAGCGATCCTTGATGGCCACGTCCCGGGCATAGCCATTGGGTTTGATATAGCCCACATGATAGGGGGCCGCCAGATTGCTGATATCCATCACCTGGACCCCGCCGTTGCCGTTGGCTACCAGCACCAGATCATCCTGGCGGGCCAGGCCGAACGCTTCGGGATAGGGCATATCCACGTGGCCGCGCAGCAGGTAGGGAAGCCCCATTTGGCCATCGCCGTTGCGAACCGTGTAGATCAGCAGCTCGCCATTGGCATTATCCAGGTATAGCCCACCGGTTTCCGGGTCCTGCATGATCGCGGACTTCAATCGCGACGCAAAGCCCTGCTCCAATGCGGTTGAGGATTCTAACTGGCCGGCCTTGGCGGCCAAAACAAAGTCGGCATCAGCATAGATTTCGGTGATCGTGCCGCTGAACATTTCAGAAGCGCCGGCCATCAGTTGGCTGTAGACATACCGACGCCCATAATCATCGGCCATGGCCGTGTCGGGATCGCTGATATCATCGGCGATGAAGAGGCCCGAGCGTGAATAACTCGGCACCTGGTATGGGTTGCCAAGATCGGGTTCAAGCAGCATGGGGTCGTAGGAAGCCCAGCTGGCCACCATGGCCCCGGTTTTTCCAGGGCCGTGGAATTGATCCACGGCGGTGTAATAGACAGTATTGGCGAGGTACTTCTCATTCTCGTCCCCCGAAGGCGAGAAGAAGCGTCTTTCGGCAATCGGCAGGCCGATTTCATGGAAAGTCTCTTTTGTCGTGGTGTGATTGGGGGTTACTACCCTTGATTGGAGACGCACGCGTTCGTTTCGCTGCCCGGTGCGTGTAAGAATAGTCCCATCAACGAAATCATGCCAATAGATGTAGTAGAAATTATTCGGATCGCTGCTCGGTTTGACGTCTGGCTGATCATCGCGGAAGAGTTCGACTTCTTTTTCCGCAATGGTTGTCCAGCTTCCGTCCGCTACCGATTGGTACTCTCGGATAAAATGCATGAAGACATGACGATCCGCTTCAGAACCAATATCTTCTACCGCCACCATGGCGCGGAAACGCTCGGCGGCCGTCAATATTTCACCGTCCATAGGGTAAAGGACTGAAAGTTTGGGCGCTACGGTGTCTTTGATTTTGCCGACGCGCACGGTCTGGGAACGTCCCGAATGCCCCATGATGTCATAGGCCACGGCATAAATGGCAAACCCTTGGACTCCTTCGGGCGGCGTGATCAAGGCTCGATAGACATGCTCCTGGGCTGTGGAATTGGCGATTTCGCCATAGGAGTTGTATTCGGTCTGAACAGGCACATCATTGAGATAGAAAACCACCCGGTCGATCCCATCGTCGCCGAGATCATCAATGGCTTCCACGAAGACATCGATATCCTGGCCTTCGATAATCACCGATTCATTGTTATCCGGTTTGATGATGGTTGCCGTGGGCGGCTGATCGGCGACAATCGTCAAGGTGCGGGTCAGGTTGGAATTGGAGAGGTACCCGTCCATGTCCCTGGCCTGGGCCTTGAAACTGATGGATTCGCCCACATGGCCTTGCGGGATGCTCAGGTGATATTGGAATGGCGCGGTTTCATCCTGACCTGCTTCCGTATAAACCGTACTGCTATTGATCGCGCCCATCGCCTTGTAAAGAGTGACGTTGTCCACGCCAACTTCCGGGTCGTTGGCAATGACGCTGACGACGATTTCACGTCCTTCGGTAATGGTCGTAACCGAGTCACCGATATTATTCCCATGGGAATCGAGGATTTGAATTTTCGTGACTTGCGGAGGCTGGTTGCGTATCAGAGTCACCGGTCGCGTCACGACCGTCTGGTTTCCGGCGCCGTCTACGGCGACGAAGCGCATCAGCATATAAAGTTGGTCTAAATTGTCCTGGGTATAGCTATCGATCGTGCCCACCGGAATACTTCCCTGGTAGGGTGCTTCCAACATGACCCGCTGATAGACCTGTTCACTGTTTTTATCCACTAGTAAATCGATTCGCAGAGAGCTGACGCGTACATTGTCGCTGACCTCGGCGGCAAAGCTGATCGACCGTTTTTCTACTACCGTTGCGTCCACCAGAGGAGGCGCCAGAACAACGATGGTCGGCCCATCGACGTCCTTTTCGACGTGCACTACCACCGGTGCCAATGTATTCACCGAGCGCGGTTGACCGGCCAAACGGATTTCGGTTGCGATGGCGCTTAATGTGAGATCCTTGCCGGCCTGGCCAAAAGGTATGGGCACTAAAAATTCATAGGGAAACGCTGTGTCCGTAAATACGCGACCGCCATCGACCAGTCCATCCACTTTCAACGCCACCCGATCAATGCCAACGTCGTCCACCGCATTGACTTGTACTAGCATATAGGCGCCTTCAATGGTCGTATCGTTATTCTTGGGCAACCCGATGGCGACGGTGGGCGGCTGGTCTTGCACGATTTCGACGCTGATATCTTCGGTGGCGCGATGCTTGTCCAGATCACCAAAGGCCGCGCCATAGGTATCGATGGCTTCGACATGCAGGTAGTAAATGTTTTCAGCCGGATGTTCAGGATCAAAGGCCGGCAAAGTCACCTGGAACTGGTAAGGCGGTTGACGGAGCAAAACATTATATACGGGAGTGGCGTTGGTGCCATGGGTGCCAATTAAGCGCAAAGACTGGATTCCCACATCGTCAAAGCTGTTCACATTGACGATCATGGCGCTTTGCTCCACGACTTTGGCGCCGTTCAAGGGGGCGATGATATCCACCACCGGCCTTTCGTCGATCTTGACGGGATAGCTGATTTCGCGCTCGCGCGCATTTCCGGCGGCATCGCGCGCGACCAATCTAATCCAGCGATCGAAGCGGGCGTTTTCGTTGAATACAAAACTCGGATTTTGAGCGCTGATTAGAGCCGCGATATTTGCGATGCGATCGACATGAATTAGTTGCCGGTATTCGGGAGTATCGATGTTCAGGGTCGTGATCGGCTCAAAATCACGGGCTTCAATATTGCTTTCGGTCCGAAGGGGAGTACCAAAACCGGTTCGATAATAATTACCTGCGCTGTCGCGGGCGCCATAGGCCGCGTAAAGGTCCACTTGGGCGACCTTGACATTATCAAAGGCTCTGAAGGCCAAGGTGAGGTCAGAAGCTTCCGGGGGACCATAGCCGATTTCCGGGCTTATCACCGCCACCTCTGGCTTGATTTCGTCGGCAGCGCCAAAGAAGGTTATCCGATGACGCCCCACCGCGCCTTCCGAATCCTTGACAACCGCGACGATCTCCACAGTCTCATTGTTACGGATCAACCCGCTGGGGACATTCATGACATAGGCGGATTTAAGGGCATAAGGGCTGTCGATGCGGCCATAATCATCGGCCATATCCACGCTGTAATCCGATTCGATGCTGTCATACATCGATTCAAAAGCCTGTTGCACCACGGCGTGGCCACCAACTTCATCGGTCGCGTTCACTACCTTGCCGCTAAGCATCGATAGCCTTTGGTTATTGGCGTATATTTCGATATTGCTTTGGGCAAGGGGTCGATCATCCGTAGCGACCAGCCCGACCATGATCGTAAAAGTGCCAGCCGCGATATACTGATCCTGGGCCGGAACAGTAATCCGGATTTGCGGTGTCATATTGGATTGCGGGTGCACTAGGAACGTTCGCGTGGTCGTATTGCCGAAATTATCAGTGACGACGGCTTCATATTCCGCGGGTTCCACCTGGTCGAAGAGGATATCGGCCGACACGGTTCTAGACACGACCAGCGCAGTCGGGCATTCCGGCTGTTCCAGATCCTTGCGGAACACTTCGATGCGGTTCGTGTTGCGCGCTACGCGATAGATGACATAGTTTACCAATCCCGCATCATCGTCGAGTCTTACATCCAGCACGAAATGATCGCCGGTCCTGACCCAGAACTCGCCGTAATTAAGGCGCTCGGGCGCCGTGATGCGCTTCAGCCCGCCGGCGGTAACCAATTGAGTGTAGGTCAGTTGCGGCGGTTCATTGGGCTGGACCACCAAATTTACTACCTGCGATTGCGCGTTGCTGCTGTAATCTTCAGCTACCACCATTAATTCAAGCTCTCCGCCGCGGTATCCCCGCGGCACCTGATAGCTGAAGGAGTATTTCTCCACCTTGAAACTTCCGGTCGATTCACGGATCAAGGTATTCTTGTTCTCGTAGAGCTTGAGCGATTTTATCCCCTCGCTGTTATCCGAAACCTGCACGCCGATGTTGAAACGCTGCAAAGCAGTGACTTGGGTCCCGTTGGAGGGCGAAAGAATTGAAAGCTGTGGCGATTCGGCATCGACGGTCAAGCGGCGGTTGGAAAGCACTTTAAGGGGTACCGGCCCGCGCCGCGCCGAAAAGCGATCCACGCCATGGGCCAGAATACTGATGCCCTCGATGTCGCGCTGGGAAGGCACAAAAGTCAGAGATCCAATGCCGTCCTGATTCGCCAAGGCATGAGCAGCCGGCTGTGAGCTGATCATGGCTTGTTTCGGCGTAGCGCTCGTTTCTCTTATAAAAACAGTGACCGGCACGTAACCCGGCACGGAGAACTTCATTTTATTCTTCTCGAAACTGCCGGCGTGCTGAAGCCCACGAATATCGACATGGATATGATCAACCCAAGTAGCAATGATCTGGCCGCTGCCATTCATGACTTCGGGCTCGATATCCAGCGCCATGATCTCCGAATCCTGCGAATACGCCTGCAAATCCAGACCATTCGGATCTTGAAGGATTTCTTCTTCGGTCATGGCATCGCATGGATTGGCTTTATAAATGGACATGCGATATCTGACGCTGAATTGGGCGCCCAAATCGAGTTTAAGAAGAAATGCTCCGATCTCGGCCAGCGGCCATACGCGCAGTTTGCCGTCATTGGTGGCTTCCAGGTAGGGTTTGCCGCGCAAGGTCAATTGGCCCGGCAGGCCGGCGGCTTCGGGATAATTAAATTCAATATAGGGTGTCCGGAGGATCTGGTCTCCATTTTCTACCTCAAGCACCTGCCCCATGGGGTTGCGTGTGCCTTCTTCTTCGAATCCGCCCAATGAAGTATACAAAGGGAAGAACCAGACGGGCTCTTGCGACACGAAGTCATCGTCGATCGTAACAAGACAGTAAGCGAGTCCGCCCCGGAGCAAGGGACTTTCCGGTACTTCGTTTGTGACGCCCAAGATAGGCGCCCGGTCCGCCGACACATTGATAATTTTCGTTTTGCGAGCTGTGTTGCCCGAGCTGTCCTGGGCTTCCGCGACGATAGTGAAACGATTGCTTTCCGGATTGACAGGATTATAGGCCGGTACGACCAGGTCCTCACCCAGCTTGATCTCCGCCGTGTTTATATTCGTCCGCTCGGTCAAAGGCTGATTGGGTGTGTTTTCAAGGTAAATCTTGCAGGAACTCAGTTTGATGTTATCCACAATCCGAACACTGAAGTATAAATCCTGCTCTTCGAACACGGTGTCTGGCAATTTTTCGAATTCGATAACCGGCTTTTCCGTATCGCCTTGAATGGTTAAGGGCACCCCATTCGATCGGCCCTCGTTAATGCCATTGTCTTGCGCCTTGAGCACCAGTTGATACGTCTTTCCGATTTGCTGAAAATAGGACTCGGGCAAGGTAATGCGGCCGTCGAACTTGGCCACGACCCGTTGAGCCGCTACAACGGAACCAAAAGAATTGGGATTGGGCGCCGTGATGGTCTGAACATAGTTTCGCAGAGAGAGATTCTGCCAGGGCAACTGCGACTCCTGACCCTGGTCGTCGATCAGGATCGGGACGATGTTGCCCACATAGATATTATCCGAGCCTTCTCCCTTGACATTGAAGGTGGTGGTCGGGATCACGGAAAAGGCAGCGGCTGGCTCCTCCATGGTGACCGTGGGCGGTTCCAGGTCGTCCAAAATCTCCAGTTCAACTAAAGCTTCAGACTCCAGGTTGGAGAAATCGCTGGCTCGCACGCCGATTTTCAAAATCGTTGCAGCATCTTCAGGCCGATGGGGTACATGCATGCCCACCGACAGGTATGCGCCTGCCTTTTGGGCATTGGCGACTTCAGTGCTGTCAAATTTCTTGGAAAAAAGGACGGCCTCGTTTTGCTTTATAAAAAATTCCGCTTCCTTGACGGCTCGGTTGTCCGTTACGGAAGCGCTGACGGTAAATGCTTCTCCTTCGACCAGTTTCGACCCGGGCGCCGGCGCGCGGATAGAGATAACGGGCGGTTCATCTCCCAGAATGGGGTAGCGCCAATTGGTGGTGAAGGAGTTGCCGAAGTTATCCGTTGCCGTCAATGCGAGCAGCAGCTCTTCGCCTGTGGCGGGGACTGTATAAGAAAAACTACCGGTAACGGTTCCCGCTGAAAAGGTCCGGGAGTGGACTTGCGTGCCGTTGGCGCTGACCCGGATTTGAGCGACTTTGGATTCGTCCTGCGCCTTATACTGGACGGTTATCAAGTCATTGCGGTACAGATTGCTTCCCTGAACGGGGTCATAAATGCCGGCCGCGGGCGGATTGTTGTCGGCCACCACGCTAACTTCATGGATAAAGGGACCGTTGCCGTCGGAACGCTGATTGCGGTTGTCCACCGCCACAATCTCGGCGCGTATGCTGTGCGGGGCGTTGGACAGGCCCAATGCTTGCAAATCGAGTGTGAATTGAGCTTGTATATTCGGCCCTGGGACGAAATCCAAACTGTTAATATCCGTTACCGGTATTTGGCCGTTGGCGTCGGGAAGAACTCCTTTGTGGGCATCCAAGTCATGGCGCAATTGCCCGTCAATGAAATAGCTGACTTTCACGGCACTGACACCCAAATCGTCCTTTGCCTGCACATTCAGCGTCACTACATCCGCGGGAAGATAGGTCTCGCGGTCGGTTCGTGCTGCTACAACGGATGGCGGATTGTCTCTGCCGACGGCGATCACCATGGCGGCCGTCGAAGAATTACCAGTCCCGTCGGTGGCCGTGACTTCTACGGGGTAGCGATCATGAGTAACACCGGAAGCATTGGAAAAATGAGGTACTTTTATCAGCTTAATGGAAGAAAAAGCGCGCAGGGCCCCTGGGATGGACTGTGGCGCGAAATCTGCGCCGGTAAGAATATCTTGAGCAGTATTACCGGTTAAGATGTAAGTATTCCCTTGCTTGGCCACCCCCCGAAGAATTAAATGGTCCACTGACACGTTATCGTAACCGGAGGCCTTTAACACCACCTCACTGTTTTCCACCACTTCGGCCAGCGTCTCCCCGCCTTCGGTTGAGGTCGCTGGCGGCGATACGATATTCACGACCGGCGGCTGTTCGTCCTTGCCCAAGGTGATCAGGACATCCGCGCTCCTGCCCTTCTGGCCTTTGGTATCCGTGGCTACAGCATAAATTTGAACGCTCTGTTCGGAGGATAGATCAGGGGTAGTTTCGTAATTGAAAGTAAATGGTGCGACCGTGTCTGATCCCACGATGCGATTATCCACGAAGAACTCCACGGACTGAACGCCGACGTCATCTGTGGCTTGCGCACGAATTTCAACGGGCATTCCGGAAATAAAAGCTGCGCCCGGCGTGGGATAGGTGATGGCGATTTGTGGAGGCTGATCAGCGCGCACCGGTACCTTCAATACTTCCGAATGCGAAGTCAGCCCATGAAAGTCGGTCGAAACGGCCTGCAAATTCATGGTGGTGCCGACCAGCTCCTCGGAGATGGGGACTTGAAAAAGATGGGAGGTCCGGCCGGGGCCGATAACCTCTATGGTACTAATGGGGGCATCCTTCATCTCCCGGTCGAGATAATAGAATTGTCCGATCTTCTCCCCATTGAGCATCAATTCGGCCAGGGTGCCAGCGTTAAGAGTGTCATCCGCCAGCGCAATGGAAACATTGGCAACCTGGCCGGCACAAAAGGAATCGCCGGGTTTAGGGGCGATGATTGTCACTGTGGGAGGCTGATTGGCAATTA
Source organism: Deltaproteobacteria bacterium (assembly GCA_021824175.1). Taxonomy (GTDB): domain Bacteria; phylum Desulfobacterota; class Desulfobacteria; order Desulfobacterales; family Desulfosarcinaceae; genus Desulfatitalea. The sequence continues at coordinate 18,187 of JAKALP010000032.1, read as the reverse complement.
CACGAATAAGGCGAGATTTAGTTTGTCCTTTGCCGCCCCCATTCATATAGACTACAGCATAAAAGGCTCTGGTCGTCTCGTCCGTGCTGGTGGATTCGATCAACTGATCCAACCGCCAGGCTTCCTTCGTGACCAATCCGACTGGGATGTATAATGGAAAATAAGCCTCTCCGATGCGCTTGCCGTCCAGATAAAATTCGACATACTGGATACCGCTGCTGCTGCCCTGCCCCGCGACAGGTGTGCTGACTTGGAAACGCACGGGACTGCCTTCCACGCAGCGTTGCATCTCAAGCGGCAGGTCTACCGTCATATCCGGTATGTTCGCGCTCTGCTCCGCGACCACCTGGGTTGATTTTTCTTGGGTTGAATTCTGTTGGCCGGCCGTATCGGTGACCACTACATGAAATTTGATTATCTTCCCGAGCAACGCATCGTTGGTTTGGATGCCGAGGGTAAAAGGTGCCTTTTCCCTGATCCCGACCAAGGCACCGTCCATGAAAAACTGTACCTGCTTGACGCCCACGTCGTCCGATGCATTGGCGGTTATTTCTATATTCTGTCCAAGTATAACCGTTGCGGGGAGACTAAAATCGATTTCTGGGATGGCATCATGAGCGACCACGGGTATGGTGGTTTGAATCATCGGCTGATTTTTCAAACGCACGGTTAAATGAGCGGGAACAGACTCCGTGATGAGGGCGTGGCTAAGAATTCCTTTCTTGGGGTCGGCTTCGACCACTCCTTTTGCATCGGCATCCAGAATGTACTCCAGGGGGAACTGCTCGCTGATTTCGCTTTCGGTATTATCGCTGAAAATTGCAATGATGGGGGTGGGCAGTGGTAACCAGGTATTCAACTTCTCTATAACCCATTGCCCTTGCGCATTGAGCCCTGTGGCTCTTAATGAGACGAGCTGTTTATTTAAATCAATTTGGACTGGTATTGTTACGGGGGCCAATGCCGGATAACTCACTGTGATTGAAATACTTTCCTGGCCCGTTTCAGGAGCCCGATTAAGATAGGCAACCCCCTCATCTGTAACGGTAAGCACATCCGGATTGGAGCTCTGAAATCGAATGCCGCTGTCCAATCCAAATATGGGAGTGCGCCCCCGGAATTGAAATTGCACCGAAGGAATCAATTTTACGGTTTCCAGCAAATTGGTAAAAATGATTCTGGAGGGATTAACTTGGAGATCCGACGCTTCTTCGACCACATCTTCGCCGGTGAAAGAAATCTGGGATATGGAGTCTTGGTTCCCGGAAGCATCGACAGCTACGATATCCAACAGCACTACACCGTCGTGGGCGATGGCGGCGGCGTCCAAGTTTTGCAAAACCGGCAACACCAAACTAAATTCTTGTTGCCCGTTAATTATCGGATATACTTTTTGCGTTCCGTCGGTGACCGCAAAAGCATTTTTTCGCGCGTGATCAACGACGCCGGCGGCGGCCCGCAAATCCGATGCCCTCAATCCTATGGCATTAAATCCCACATATTGGATATCCGTATCTTCATGAACAGTCGCCGAGACGATCAGATGTTGCCGATTATCGATATTGGCAAACCGAATTTCTTTAAAGGATAATTTGGGCGGATTTTTCTCAATTTGAAATGTTTCGGCATGGGTTTGCGAAGTGCCATCACTAAAAGTGAGCATCACTTGCGGACTAAACCGCCCAGAGCCTTGCGCATTGAACTGATAAGAATAACCGCTGGTAGAACCTGGTATATGGACCATATCCGAGGCGGATACTTTTAAAGTCGTATCACCAGCAAAGATGCTTACGGAAGTTACGTTTGAGCAATCCTCCACCGCCACCACATAACTGACTTGATTCTCCGTGCTCAGTGCTCCTGCGGAACGGATGTCGATATTGACATCCGCGTAAGCCGTCATGCAAAAGAGCAACATGAGGGTGGCAATTAAGAATACTGTTATAGTACTCCGTCTCAGATCTCCTCTGGGGCTGAAAGTCTTCACGCCCAACTCCCTTCTGCTTCTACTGCCAAGGTTGTAAATGCACCAATTGCCTAAACCCTTCTTCAAGGTCTTCTTCTCAGTCGCCGCATAGCTGGTTTCTAAAACGGTAGAGAAAATTAAAAAACCGGATTGACTCACCTTTGGGGTCAATCCGGTCATTGGGCAACTGGAATAAGATTTAATCCAGCCTATGTTTCCAATCCGGCGCTATGCCTTGCGCGGATGCTTCGCCAATGATTTGTTTTGGCAGGTTGAATGAAAAACCATTAAATCTCTAACACAACCTTAGTAAAACAAAATTGAATTCCATTTACCACTCGATATTCCATTAGCGATAGCAGTTCCGATTGATCCAGCCAGTCGATATCCGTGTCGTTGTTTGAAAATATCAAAGGAGCATTTCTTTAGACGGCTGTTTGCCTTGATTCTCAGCCACCTGACTCCTTTAGGGCCGACCTACACCTATATCTATCATTTTCACTGCCGCACCTTGCTTTGCCAACTTCCACAATGCTCCCTCACTCCAACAAATGGAGCATTCGGCTCTTTCAGAGCAATGCGCACCTAAATCCTTTTGGAGCTCCAATTTGGGAGCGGCCAAATGGTCTCGACCAACATGAATGCAGAAAAAAATTTTAAGCGGATAATAGTAGCCCGTTGGATTACTACATATAAAAACTTAAATTAATGTGCAAGATGAAATTATCACCTATTTTCTGCGGTACCATTTTACGTATAGATACATCTATTCATTTAAAATCATTGTAAATATAAAATGTTCAACAATACGGAGAGAAAGCTACGCCGACTTCTCTGGATTATCTTTAGCTTGAGTAAAAATTCTTGCAATTGATCTGCGTGGGCAATTATCCGCTTATTTCAAACTGTTCATCGCGTTGGGATACCAAATCATAGACCGCCCATAAGCCCCGAAATTCGATAATCTCGGATGAGTCTACGCACCGATATGGATGTTTTGGGTTGGCTTCAGCATGCAGCGGCCTGCATGCCATGCCTTTACACGTCGAGAAGGCCCCAAGGGGCGCCCCTTGGGGCTTAAATGGATTGCTGACTTTAGGCATTGTTCAGGTTTTGCTGATGCAATCCATTGGTGGGCGCTTCATTGATCTACCCGTTCTTTCAGTTCGGTCCCCATCTTAAAAAAAGGCAGCTTTTTGGAACCTACATCTACGGCCTGCCCCGTCTTGGGATTGCGTCCGGCGTAGCTCTTGTAGGTTTTGACCTTGAACGCACATAACCCACGAATTTCTACCCGTTCACCCCTCGCCAGGGCATTGATTATGGAATCAAAGAATAGATCGACGGCCCTGCGGGCCTCGGCCTTTGAGAGCCCGTGCTGTTTAGCCAATTGCAGGAGCAGTTCGGCTTTATTCATGATTTCTTAAAATTGGAGATCACAAATTGTGATTTCAATTTGTCGAACTCACCTTTGCTTGGCTGAAACATAAAATCGTCGGGAAAGCGTCTGACCTGCCTCTGCACCGCCTGATTCAAAACGCGGGTTTCAACGCCATAAAGATCCGCCAGATCCCGGTCGAGCATTAACTTCACTCCTCGGAGGGTACAAATCCGCTGGGTAATGTCTTTCAATTCAATCAATTGATTCAAGAGTCAGGCCTTCAGACATGTTGGGTTGAGTATGGCAGCCGGCATGTTACCGGGATAGAAGAAGACGGGCAACATGGTTTTTGATCAACTCATTGTCATCGTTGAATATGGAAAGCACCAAGCCCGCGACTTCCCTCCCCTGCCCTGCCCGCGCGCCTTCAATTTATCTTCCAGGCCTTACCGCTTGCAGAATGGCTCTTACCAGGAATGCGTTTTGAGCCAGATACAATGCAAGCGCATCCAAATCCGGCTCATCAATACCCACGGCTCCGCAGCGCTGGATCAACTCGGCGATCTCATACGCTGCGTCCAAAACCTTATCATGGGCATCGGCCTCGCTCTTGGTGACCATGGGGCCTCAATCACGCGGCTTTGCTTTTGGTTTTTGGCTGAGCGCTTTGGCTCTCTTTATTTGCGGCAGGTTCGGAGTCGGCCTGGGCCTTCCGGCCGGCCCGTTTCTGGACCGGCTTGGCCACTTTGACCGGTTTTAGGATTTTCAATACTTCCGGCGCATTTTCGGCGAGCAAAAAGGCGATGGCATCGATGGTTTCGGCAGTGGCGTCGATCTTGAGATCGCCTTGTTTGATCAAGACGCTGAGTTTCTCCGCCGCCTCCAGCTTGCTGTCGTGGGCTTCGGCTTCCTTTTTGTCAGAAAAGACCTGGTCGAGCTCTTTGCCGTTTCTTACGATCACGTATTTGACGATCACTGCCATGGGTGGTTTTCCTCCTTGTTATCTTTGCCCGCGTTATGCCGGGTACTGTATACCATACTAATGCATCGTTTATCTATGCTGTGATCAGCACTGCCTTAGCCGCCTGACTCCTTCGCGACCATCGAGGCCGGGGAAAACTATGTTCAGCCCCCCTGCTTCCCTATGCTTGCTGACGTGATCCCCGGAGGAAGGATATTGCTTCGAAACAATCAATCTTCTCCGAAGATTGACGGCTCAAAGATATCCGGGAAGTAATAGCGCAACACCTTTGTGGGAAATCCGATGGTCAGCGGGGCGCGATGGGATTCGGAGCAAACCAGGCCTTCGGCGATCAGCTGGCTTACGATGCGCCGCGCGTGGCGATCGCTCTGATCATCCATGCCCATTATGGATCTGGCCTCACCCCTTTTGACCTGGCCCATTAAAAATAATGCCTTGAGCAGTTTGGCCGCGCGCGGGTCAAGGGGTTCCAAGGCGCCGCGCTTTTTATCCCGGTCTCTTATGTAGCCTTCGATCCTGGCGTCGATCCGGTTGAGCCCCAGGATCTGGTCCATGAATTGGATTTGATCCAGGCAGACTTCCAGGAAGTAAAGGCAGTAGTCCGCATAAAAGGCTTGATCGAACCCCTTGGTTGCATTTGTTGGCGAATCCGCCGATTGCAGGTTGGTCATATACCACTGCTTGTCCCTGGAAAAGCCCCGTGACAGCGACCAGAGGTTGCCCCGGTTGATTCCGATATGGGCCATGCAGAGTCCGGAAAAAAGGCGCACTACCCTGCCGTTGCCATCGCGAAAGGGATGGAGCCATAAAAGCCGGTGGTGACTGGCGGCCACGGCGATCAATCGTTCATCGCCATGAAAATGGGCCGGATTGAAAACTTTGCTGAACTCATCGAACTTTGCGGGCAATAGGCGGGCCTCCGGTCCATGGGCCGTGCGCCCGCCGTCCAAGGAAATATGGCCGTCGCGCAGCTGTCCCGGCAGTACCGAATATTTGGTAAACCCGCCCTGGCTGTGAGTGAATTGGTGCCGTTTGGGCAGCTGTTCGTAAAACACCCTATGAATCCGGGCGATAAACTCCAAAGCGCAGATGTTGCTGGGGGGCGTCGCCAGAATTTCTTCCATCAACATCTTTTCGGTTCGCACATGGGCGGCGCATAGCTCTTGCGCATAGCGTCTGTCCTGGTCTTTTGAGTAGTCCTTTTGCATGGCAGCCTCGATGTCCAAAATCGAGGTCTTGTGCCCTTCAATCAGGTTGGAATGGTAGCTGTTCAAAAACCGCAACCGATCACTCAGGGCCTTGGCGGTTTCGGGAGCAATCCTTCCTTCCAGGGTGGAGGAGGCGATAATGACCTGCTGGGCGAGATCCTTGATTTCGCCAAGGCGCATTGTTGGCAAGGCGGGCTCAAAGCTTGGCAAGTTGGATTGGGCCTTCATTGTGGTTGCGTCCTTTTTGTCCGGTTGAATGTCCGATTCAATTTACTGTAATTATAACTATTTTATAAAATATTGCAATAGTATTTGTCCGGTTTTATGGCCGGTTGCCGATTATGTTTTTTTCCTAGAGAAACAGCCTGGGTGAAAAGTGCCATTGGCACTTTTGACCCAGGCTGTTTCATATCGGGGGAGAGGGGGAGTGCTCTTGGAGCATTGGCTTGGCAGAAGATTTTAATTTCCCAAACTTCTTGTGCGGTTAGCTTTAGGATGACATAAAAAGCTCAACATTGAGACCTCTTCCTATAATGCGATTTTTTCCATCGGCACTATACAGAATAGAACAGTATTTCCAAAAAATCCGCGCCACCCGGCCAAGGGAACACTATCAACTCCATTATTTGTTTAGGGCTAAAGTATAAGCTGTCAGGCTTATCCTCTACCAAAGGGGCTGGCGGGCTACTAATATTGGTAGACGATCACAGCTTTAAATGGGGTCGGCTTCACCATGACATCGTTCTGGAGACAGCTTAGGATGATACCGAAGGTGCGCAGTACGTCATCGCCCCATATAAAATAAGTAGTTTACATGCATCTGCATCTCGCCCAAACCCTGTTAAGAGCTTGTTCCGTTTTAGGTCAGGATATATCCGCATGGGAGCCGGTTGTAGAAGACCAGATCAAGGTAATAATGGTCGCTGAAAAAATAAAGCGCTTTTTTGCCAGAATTCGAAGAGAAACCGGTTGTTGAGTTCGAGCAAGAAGATTTCTATGCGGTCGATCATGACTGATTCAATCACCAGCAGGATCTTACTGCAATCTGCGACTTTCTCGACCACGAGGACCTGATAGGCAAACCTGCGGATCTCCTCCTTGTTGTGACAAAGGGCAGGTCGCTCGTAAAGCGAACATTGCTCTATCGTTCCAGCTATCGCACGCGTCAGATATTCTTGGCGGCTTCAATCACGTAAAAAATCGCTCGTTGGGATAGTTGGTGGCCAGAAGAGTGGCCAGTTAGGACCAACCGCAGGAGGATCACTAGAGCAGGAATGCCACGATATCCTGTCAATAGTCCGACTTGATCGCCGCACCTACCAATAGCGTAAACATAATTAATGATATGAGCAGGGATTCTTGCACCCCCATTGGCTTTATGGTGAGGTCCGAATTCCGCGGACGCTGTCTGCGAAATCTTTTTTGAGTCATGTTGAATTTTCGAAGTATTCCAGGGGGCCCGGCAAAAAAATTACCTCATAGCTGTTTTCCCAGCCCTTCAGACAGCCGGTTGACCAAATGAGCGCCATGCTATGCCCAATTTGCCCCTTGCCTTGTTGCTTGTACTGGAAAGTATACCTGTCGAAAAGTCAACTGCGGATCACCATATGGACAACCGGAGCGATCGTCTCCTGATGTGCCTGTTTGCTAAGATCAACAAGCCGATCTAAACCGCATGCTTCGCGTACACACACAGGTCAAAACCCATCCTTTCTATATTACTGTCCAGTTGGGCTCACCAACCCCTTCAATTTGTCAACTTGGGGGTTTTATCTCCTCCTCGTCCATTTGAACAGACGATTGTTTTTTCGATCACCCGAGATTTGGTCGATGGCTAAAAAGGGCGACTTGATGAGCGATTCGCCGACTCATCCTTCAAAATGCTACGTTTTCCGCACATTGTTCGGCTGTATGCATCAAATAGTTATTTATTTTTGAAAATCAAGCTTGTATCCTCCCGCTGCCCCTACAGCCTTCACCAGGTATGTCTGTCATTCGTCCATTTCTTATCCATGGCATTATTTGGCCATCCATTTAACCTTCTATCTATCCGTTTTCGAAGAAGGTTGCTAAAATTAGGACAGAAATCATAACAAACTTGCATCCTACGACCAAAAAATTGCTACTCATTTTCCCAAAAAATTGCCAATAAATGGACAATCGATGGGCCGGATGTCCAAAACACAGTTCCAAATGGCGGGTGTCCAAAGGATCATCAAAAAAAAGGATGCGCAGAAGATAGAAATCATTGCCCGTTTATTTCTTAATAAATTTTTTCTTACAAACAGAACATTTAATTTTATTCGGCTTTAATAATTGGCGAACCAGCTCTTCAAGTCCTTCTTTAGGGACAGAATAGTCCTTTGGCACAAGAATGGTGTAGGAGCCTTTCTTCTTCGGATTTGCTAACAACATGCTGTTCGACAATGTTAAACCTCTATTCGTTATAAGGTTCAGGCGAAAAGCGCCCCAGATATGCCTGTTTTCCCTCTTATGTTGAGGCCTTTTTATAGTGAACCGATTTAAAAATACAAGGGCATGATAGCATTCAATATCGGTGATTAGGCCAACCGGTATTTTCGAGGAGATTTGCGGTTTAGATCCGTTTTTTCCTTTACTATTTTCTTAAATAACATTTCAGCCTGATCAAAATTTTCGACCGGCCAACACCGACGATCCAGCACCTTGCCCTTAGTGCCGCTTTCTTTGCAGACCGAATAGATACCGACATTCTGTTCGATCCAAATTCGATAAAAGGTGCCCCTCGGGCTGTTTTGTACCACAAGTTGGGCGGATTCGATCACTTCGGGGAATAAGTTTAGCTGTAAAGCATTTTGCATCTTTCACTCCGATCAAGGGTCTATTCTTACCTTAAACTACCTCATCGTTGTGACAGATACGGTCACACATACAAAATATTTATCAAGGTACCCTGCCCTTCCCCTAACCGATTTCATACCGATACCCCGCAGATAGTCCTCCTCTACTTGGGCATACCGCTATGTATGTGGATTGAGCCCTTGAGTTATTAAGATCAGCTCAAGCTCTGGCAAATACCTATATTTTACAGGCAAGTGTGTTTAATGCAATGCCACCAGCATAAATTTTTCTGCTCCCGAAATATAACTGTATCCCCAACAAATATTACTAATGGTAAAGACCAATCACAATCGCGAAGGCCACAACAGGGTTTTGCTTTGAACTAAAATGAACCGATTACTTGCGAAACGCAATGGCCTAACTGATACGGTAAGGAAAACCAAAAAATTAGGAACTAAAAATAGTCTTGTCTTCAAAGCGGCATAACTTAATGCACTTTATGATTTGACCACACCATCATAATGCGAAGTAAGGAGAAAAGACGAATCCGCTAATAATTTTTTTCACAACGCCCCCCACTTTTTTATTTTCCCCATAAAGGTTCACTATCGTTGCTCGGGATATCTTCAGGACGCATCCGCTGCCCCAAAAAGTAATCCCGCTCACGCACGAGACGCACAACCGCTTCGACGGATTTCTTGCTGTCTAATCGCAATAACCCCACCCTTCCCCATCGGCTCACCATTCGTTCGGGGACATTAAGATCTTGACTAGCCGTTTTAAGAATTTGAATCTTACGGGTCTTGCGTTTTTTAATGCGCTCTTTGATGCGTTGAATTAGTGCGATGTACTCGCGCTTCTTTTGTCGCCCCAGGCTCTTGATATTAAATCGGAGCATAAAATCATTCAGCGCTCGCGAGGCCGAGTATTTTTTCCCCGAATCCCATTCTGATTGAATCCGGTCCTCCAACCATTCTTGCACTCGATCACTTGCCACAAACACCTCCTTTTTCTATTGCTTCACTATACCTATTGGAAAGCCAGTTAAGGCCAAATCAGGAGGACAGACTCATTGCTTTACTAATTATTAAATATTACAAACGGGACAAAAATATTGGAGCTTGATATGTTTTTAACGTGGAATTATTTTTAATCAGTTGAAATTAAAACAAAAATTAGAACGATGCCACGGGACAACTATTATCTGAAATGCTCTCAACAGGGACAAACAATAGTTCGCGAAAACAAAAGAAGTATTTGTTACCAAAACAAAATTATAAGTTTTTTAGGGGACCATTCTTTGAAGAAGACCATAGCGTCACTAACAACCCGAAGGTCCGAGTAAATTCGGCCACTTAATGGCCAGAATTTGGCCAATGAGTGGCCAAATCCGATGTTTTTTCTCCTTTTTTGCCTCTTTTTTGCCACTTTTTTACATCTTTTTATTGAACTGGCCAAAACCCCACTCAAATTAAAAAAAATGCCCATTTTCCCTTTATTTTTTATAATTGTTGGTCTCCCCGTGGCCACATGAATGACATTATCCTAGCCATACATCATGGCTCAAAAAGGCTTTACCCTTCCATTATGGTTAAACTTATGAACTTGACTGCTATCTTCGAAGAAATCTAGGTCTACGTACCTCACACACTGCCCGAGACGAAACACAAAGCAAAAATCGATGGGAAACTAGATTGTTTCTTAATTGCACTAAAGGTTTTGCCTGGGATAATCGAGTGCATAATGATGAAGACAAACCTAATATTCCTGGTACATTCGGATATGAAAACTGCACGCATTGGTCTTAACCCCCCTATACGCGAAGCCCCGGATGAGAGCGTGCCATTTCTATTTTCCTGCCCATCAGTTCATCTTTTGATTATTTGCAGCTGCACCGTCTGCTGCTTTTCCTCTTAGTAAGAGCTAAAGATTCCTATCATGTTGGTATCCAAACCCGCGGTGTCTTCGAAATATCATTTAACCAAAGGAAGACAGTTCTTATCGAAGCTTTCCTGGGCATACCATTACAGGACTCCCCCATAGCTCCATTATCAGGGAAAATGTTTCGGGATCGATCTAAAGTTGATGGGTCCTCACCAAACTCAAGTCAGATCGCCGTATCCGAATGAAAAACCCAATACAAAGAAGTGATTGCCCGATGGGAACTCCATATCGGGGGTGTAAGCCGGAATCCCTATAAAATCCCGTGACAGTGAGCTGAGTAAAGTCTTAACCATTTTTTTAAACGCAAAAAGCATACATCTTGGTCACGACTTGGGCGTTATATGACCCGACCATTGTGGCTGCTCGCTCTCGTCGTTTTCAACAAATACATATTTAGCAGTGCCTTACAGATGACTGCTCAACCAATCGGAATTTTCTAGGCTTCCGGCTTAGAACCCCTAAAGCCAACCGACAGCATCACCCTGGAAGCTATGGAACAGCTTGCCGAGCGATTGATCACACCGCTTCAGATTACTCATTACCTCACACAAGCCTTGGAAAAGGGATACGATTCGGGATCAATACCCATTGATTATGAAATCATAGAGATGGTGCTTTCGCCGGAACTATATACTATTGAACCGAAATTGGCTCGGCATGGCTACAGCATCCCTGTGTTTTGCGAGCGCTTGAATGCCCGCCGCAGTGATGTTCGCTCCTACCTTCGCGGTCAATTATCGCCAGGAAAAACCGATGAGTTTAATAAGGAGATCCATAAACTGGGAATCCTTTAATCGTGGGGCACAACTTAAATGAATAGCGCACCCATCAGTCAAAGACATTACCTAAAATTCTGGACGATGTGAAAGATCTCGTCCGGAATAGTCGCATTCGTGTTGCCCAGGCCGCCAATAAAGAGCTGATCCAACTCTATTGGTGGATCGGAAAAGAAATCGCGGAAAAGCAGGAACAACTGGGGTGGGGTAAATCGGTCGTTGAGCAGCTTTCCCAAGATTTGCGCAATACATTTTCTGGCCGCTCGGGGTTTTCCGTGCAAAATCTTTGGTATATGAGACAATTTTACCTCGAATATAGGGACGATGAGAATCTCCAACAACTTGTTGGAGAAATTCCATGGGGACAGAACCTCGTTATCCTTTCGAAGGTGAAAGACCAGAAAGCAAGGCGGTATTATCTTCAAACCACCATAGATATGGGGTGGAGCCGCAACGTTCTATTCCATCAAATTGAATCCAAAGCTTATGAACGGCACTATTTGTCGGACAAACAACACAATTTCCAAAAAGCGCTTCCAGTGCATTTGGCGGAACAGGCCGATCACGCCATGAAGGACGTGTATATGCTCGATATGCTGGGCGTGGCAGAACCGATCCTGGAGGTCCAGCTTGAAGTCCGAATAGTGGAAAAAATCAAGGCGGTGATGCTAGAATTGGGTTATGGTTTCGCCTTTATCGGGAATCAATATCGGATTGTAGCCAACAACAAAGAGTATTTCATTGATCTTTTGTTTTATAATCGACGCCTTCATGCCTTGGTGGCTTTTGAGCTTAAAGCTGGTCGATTCAAGCCGGAATATGTGGGTAAAATGAATTTCTATCTCAATCTCTTGGATGATTTTGTCCGAGAAGTAGACGAAAACCCTCCATTGGCATTATTCTCTGTTCAGAGCGCGACTATTTCGAAGTCGAGTATGCACTTCGGTGTAATGAAAAACCCGTTGGGGTCTCGGAATATCGGTTAACACGGGAATTGCCGCCAGAGTTAAAAGACAAACTTCCGGATGCTAAACAACTAGAAAAGGAACTCAGAAAAGAAATGAGTGCCCTCGATGATCCGGATAAAGTCAAATAAAGTGGGCACGCCGAGGCGATAAAATCAGTTATTGTGGATAAGCAGATTTATAGAGTCAGATAATGTGGGCATGTCTGGAAAGATAGAGTCACTTAATCTGGGCACGAAAGCGGGGATAAGGGCGGGCATGGCCTTTTATGAAAGCGGGCATCTACACGTATCTGAATTCTGTCCGGAATTGAATTGCGCCACACCATTCGACTGGCCCCAACTGTATGGCCAGCCGCGATCGAACGCGAGAGCAAACAGCCAAGAACGTAATTTTGCGCTCAAAGATTACAAAAAGCCTCGACATAACCACTTCGAAAACCATGAATTCAATCTCACCTATTCAAAAATTCCTGAAGCGGCATTTATCAAATGATTGGACGATCGCGTTATGGTTATGGATGTCGCCAATGCTTTAAGTCGACACTTAGAAATCGGCGCAGGAAACAGATTCCCTCGGTAACCGGAGCTCAAACGATTAAAAAGTTCTTGAGCCCCGAGCTTCCTGATTGCAAACCTTCCGACGAGTATCCATGTGGCGCTCACTATGTTATGTGAAACAGAAGGTCAAAGAGACACAACAAAGGAATATTTTTGTGAACCCTGGATGAACTCGTTACGCTGCACGATTCATATTAGGTAGATTTTTTAAAATAATCTTCGGAAGTTTTTGGCGATCACCGTATATAATAATTGCGAATGCTCGCTGCATAACCGGGGACCGGCCTGACTGCCGACCCCCACAAGCCGGCGCAATTTAGTTTCGGATTTGTCTGAAATCCAATAACCTGGCAAGTAGCATACGATTCTGGCCAGGGCACTCATATAGTAATGCTTATTCCAGGACCGGAAAGGCTTTATTATAATTTGAAGGATTGATGATTGCTACTCGCTGCACTTAAATCTTGATTAAGGGAACTCAACCATCCTTTATATATAGCTGCTGAAATAATACCTTTCCATTTGTTTGGCGATCACAAAGATATTTAAATTTGGTCACAACACACTATCGCTCAGAATACGAGATCTCCCTCTTTAAGCCTGATATGATTGAATCAGGACCAAGAAAATGGCAAGCTCCAACAAAACTACGATGAGGTTGAAAATTACAGCAGCGTCCAGGCGATTATTTGCCGAAGGGACTATTTCCTAAAAACATCGATTTTTCGCTGATCAGCAAAGGTTTTGATTCGGTTGGTAAATACTGCACCAAGATTGATGTTGCCGCTGTCTTTGTAACTAGCCAATTCTTTTACTTCGGATATCGCCTGATAGATATCATCCTTTGGCATATAATAAGCGACTTTCCGATAAAAGCCTAAGCTCCGAGTGTCTTTACAAACGCTGAGAATGTCATCGACCACCTGATCGATTTCAAAGGATTCTTTTGGAAATTGGCTGTGAGGCTTTGCATTCTTATCATTGATACTTTTTTGACGACCGCTAAAAAGGACTATATTTTCACTTTTTGGGTGTCTAGTGATCTCCTCGAAGGAAAATGATTCAAGCAGATCTATCTTAGCTTCGATGATTGCATCACAGGCTCGTATCAGGGTCTGCTTCTTGTGTTTATACAATTTGGCGTGGATGGGTAACTGACTGGCCAGCTCGGACACTGCCCGCTTATGGACTTTTTGAAATTTAAACATTTTGCTCAAATAGATTGCCAAGCGTTGAGCTAATGGCGGTAGCATATGAAATTTATCACTGTCCACATCAGTGACGAACATACTGCCGACAATACTTTTGAAAAAGGTCTGGCTTGCCTCAATGATCGTTTCACGGCTATTCCTAGAATTTGGAGCATCTTTAAAGGATGTAATCTCGTTGAAAAGGTTAAAATCCTTATCAACATATTGCTGGCGCATGGCATCCCAGAATGCGTTTTGCGCCTCGATGCGCACCCCTCGCAAACACCCTAAATCCCTTTTAATGCGATCGTAATCTTTTCGACCTGGCCTACCCTTTTGTCCTTTGCGTTGAATCAAATTGGCGTAAGAGCCAAAATTAATCAAAGGACTCGCAAAGCCTTGCTCTTTCCAAATCTGTATAATTTCGTAAAGCGTACTTAAAGTAGATTCGTTTGGAAAGCCATACTTGGGATCCCGGTATAAGGTCCACACGCGCTCAACTGGTCCATCTTTCCCGCGGATCTGATCCTTGTATTTATAGAATGGGTTATCTTTTACCTCTTTTGGTGCAGATGAAAATATGAACAGTGGAAATTCCGCCAGCGTCAGCTCGTATATCTGAACATCACTTGAGACAGGCACTCTCGGCGCATGTTCACTCATCCCGTCCTCCATAGAATCTATTCGGGTTTCCTGCGACCACAAACGATAATTCATTCGTTGCCATGCTGAATCGGGTTTCCTGCGACCAAATTCCCTTGTTCGGGTTTCCTGTGACCTCGTTGAATTTATTCGGGTTTCCTGTGACCATGGTTCGGGTCCTCTGCGGCCAATAATGCAAAACTATCGGGTTTTCTGAGGCCAGTTTCGGGTTTTTGGTGACCAATACTTAAAATTACATTATTATATCAGTATGTTTCCGACGCTAAACTTAACTTAAAAAATCTATATTAAAAAAACGTTAAAAGAAAAAAGCCAACCATTTATAAAAATAGCTACACCAGATATAGCAGCCATTTTCTCCTTTGCAACTAAATATTGTATTTCGATTAATAAGGTCGCCAAAAACCCGATGGTTTTCAAAATAAAGGGTCCTACTAAGTAAAGCCATAGAATAATTTCAGGTCGCAAGAAACCCGATGAACTATTTTTCACTAATTCGAAGGAATAAACCACTGGCATGCCAGTGGTATGAACAATGGCTGTGCCAGTGATTAGTGCCGAGAAATATAAAATCTCCTACAATGAAAGCGCCAGCTACTCAATGAAGGAGATTTCATGGAACGTTTCAACAGATTATCAGATTCAGTTCTGGATTGTAAGTACCCCATAGTTGGCTATCAAAATTAGGCGTAATGGGCTGTGCGGAGCAAGGGGTGGGAGCCGTGATTGTGAAAAACAATTTGTCCGAATCAAAGCAATAAGGATCGTAAAAGGGCATGCGACGCAAGGTCATAGTTGATAGCCCCCGAATACGATCAGGCTATCGTAGTATCTGAGACCCCCCTTTAGGGGGGCATCATGATACCACCAGTTCACTGGTGGTATTCATTAAGGCGTTTTACCGTTAATAGGGGTCTAAATCTATTAATGGAACACCATATTGCGGTTAAGTCATATGTTTGCAGATTAAAAGAGGTGGCGGCGGATTTGCAAGGCCGTAGCGATTTAAACGATCTCCTATGTTAACGGTCGCAAATTACCCGAATCAACTTTAAAAAATGCATAATTAAGGTCACCATATATCTATATAATTTGCGGCTAACCATAACCAAATATTATCATGGTAAATATTGAAATTTTTTTAAGCTTCCATCTTTTCAATTACTTATAGGTCGCTAAAAACCCGATTGTTTGTTGATAGGGAGCGCCGAATTCTTCTCTCCCATGACTTTTGCCTTTACACTAAACTATTACATTCAATCAATTAAACTATATTTAAAGATTTGAACCAAATGGTCGCAGAAAACCCGATTCGCACGGTATGTTTTACATATATGGTCGCAGAAAACCCGAATCGCACGGTAGATTTTGCCTGTTCAGTCGCAGAAAACCCGAACCAGATGGCACGTTTTGCGCGTTCGGTCGCAGGAAACCTCAGCCGCTTTTGGCTTGCTTGAATCAACTTTTTTCCGTTATATTATATTGAAATTAAACAATTTTATGAGCATCGCCATTTTGACGAAGATGTACATTGGCTCTATAGGTCGCGGAGAACCCGACACAACACCAATTTATTACTTTATGATTTGGACAGAAACCGCTTTGCTTGGATTAGTGATTCTATAAAGGAAATGGTCGCTTCGACATTAGGACTTCGGATATGATTCTCAAAACAAGCTTCTTTGGTCAGGTAAGCCAGATTAACATTGCCTCTTCCCTATGTACCGGGCGCTCTACCCCATTATTCTACTCGCCTTTAGAACGGTCTGCTGGAGTGGTTCTAATTCCGCATTGTTGATACCCAACACGCAAACCGTAGCCAGAAGTCTTTTCAGGGTTGCTTAAAGAGTGTTTCTATTATTTGATGATTATGAGGCGCGATGACCGTAGCATTCAAAAAATAGTTATATTTAAGTATGTTATAGTATTGGACTATGATATCATATCATATGATAGTATTACTATGCTACCAGTCGTTTTAAATCTTTATCCATCTGTTTAAGGATTGCCTGCAAACAAAAATCGTGCACACTCCGGTACTCCAGCGAGTGTCTTACAATGTATTCAATCTTAAGCTTGGTAGGCAGATTAAGGCGCAAAATAAAGGGTTTTATAATTTGGGGGGTGACGCCTGTTGCTTCCCATGGGTATTGAGATCTTTTATCGGCTTTCTTTTGTTCCGCCTGCAAGGCTGCGATTGGCTCGGGCTCTGGGGTAATAGCGAGTTCCACCGGTGGAGCTGGTTCAGGCGGTTGGACTTTCTTGTCTGGTTCCTCAATAAACGCCTTCAATTTATCTTCGGCTTTTGGGCGGGGGGGGACTAGGCTCATTCGCTTATCAGTCATTGAATACCTCCTTATAAAGGGCAGACATTTCGGCAATCGCTTTGGGATCACGGTCCTTGCCATTAAGCTCATTGACGGCTACACCGAACTTGGCTGCCCGCCTAAAGGCAATCCGCTCAACCAACTTAATGTCGCACAATTTAATTGCTTCAAGTTCTTGCATGATTTCTCTCGCCTCTTCGGTTTCCTTTACCTGGGGATTCGGCGAAGCCCGATTGATTAGAACTCTGGCTAATAGCTCTGGGTTGAACTCTTTCGCCCGGCCAACAATCCGTTCCATTTCGGCTATGGACCATATGTCGAATTGGGATGATTGCACCGGGACATAGAGTTTATGGGATACGAGGGTTGCTGTTCTTAACTCCTTGGAGTCCCGGCCTCCGGCATCAATGATAATGTCCTGAAATTTAGAAGCTAGTTTGCGCACTTCGGTGTCGATTGAACCAAATTTTTGTGTACAATAAATCGGATGTGGATTGTGGCTTTCGTCTCGCACGCCGCTCCAATAAGAAGCTGATCCTTGCGGATCAGTATCAATCAGCAAAATTTCAGCACCTTTTTGCGCTCGCATTGCTGCTAAGTTTGTGGCAACGGTTGTCTTGCCTGTCCCACCTTTTTCGGAAGCAATTAGAATAATCACACTGCCCTCCCTTAAAATTTAAAATGATTTCAAGTGATATCATATGAATTCAATTCATATGATATTAAATAATACTATGTCAAATCATTTGTAATGATATCATTTGCAATGAAATTATATCGAATGATATAATAGAATATCATTTAAAATGATGTCATATCATATCATATAAAATTAAATTTATCAATAATTCAAAATAGTTATTGTGTGATTTAATGTTAAAATTAAGTAGAGTTCAAGAATGAGCGGTACTTTTACAGAGGATTTTATGAAAACCATGCTTGATTACGTGCCCCGCAGAATTTGACGCAGTCCGAAGAGAGAAAGAAACGAGGTCTAGTGAGAATTACTGAGAATCGCTAAATGTCGCTTTCAGCGGTAAAGTTGATATGCCAAATGGGTTATTAACAAAGAAGGGAGGACGCTGGACGATTATTAAGAGAACAAGATCAAGAGAACAAGATCTTTAAGAATTTAACATTTATCGATACTGTAAAAATAGCTAATCAATCGCAATTAATGGAATAGGAGCGGGTAAATGAAGAAAGATGATCAGGAGGCTTGATGCAGGTGTGTTGGAAATAAAAACGGTAACGGTTGTGCCCATCAGCCATTATCTTCGGCGGCGGACCCCAAAATTAGGACAATGTGCTAAGCTCTAAGTCGGCCTAAACAGAAAGGAACTGACATGAGCGACAAACGAAAAAAGTATAATGCCGAATTCAAGGCCAAAGTGGCTCTGGCCGC
>JAKALP010000031.1 GCA_021824175.1 Deltaproteobacteria bacterium | reverse complement strand
CAAAACGGCGGCAAAGCTCAGAGTGATTGGCGCTGTCGTTGATTGCAAACATCACAAACTCTTTTCGAAGCGACATCTTGGTAACCTCTTGCCATGGCATCTTCGTCCTCCTTTTTAGGGACGTCATACCATGTTGGAGTGTTACCTATGTCCTAGAACGTCTGTTACCTATCTCCCCGGTCTATACACCCCAGGGGGAGAGGGAGCACTTGCCCGGGAATCTTTAGTATAGAAGGCTTTTTGGCAAATTCCGCTTCCTTTAGTCATTCAAAATCAAATGGCGGAACACCGTTAATCTCCTCTCCCCCGCTGGGGAGAGGTCGGGTGAGGGGTCTAACAGACAATTCAAATGCTCCTGAGTGGGCACAGTGATCGGGAGATCTTTAATATGATGCTATTAGCTCCGGAGGAATAATTGACTTCTCCATTCGCGGCCAATGAATCGCGCTTTTTCTTTGAAACTGCCGGCACTCAATTTTTGGTGATAGAGTTTTCGGCGGTGGAGAAGATCTCCACCCTTTTTGAAGTCAGGCTTGCGCTGGCGTCAGAGAAGGAGATGGATGTTGAAAAGCTGATCGGCCGGCCGGGGGTGCTGAGGATTGAAGGACTGGAAGAGAGTCGCTATTTTCACGGCTTTATCCGCCGATTCAGCCACTGCGGGTCCAAGGGGCGGTTTTTACTCTACCGCGCCACCCTCGCGCCCCAGGCCTATCTGCTCTCCCTGCGCAGTGATTGCCGCATCTTTCAGGAGCTCAATGCGCCGGATATCATCCGCCAGGTATTGACGCGGGCGGGCGTGCCTGGAGATCTCTACACATTCCGGCTGCAAACGCCTTACAAGCAGCGCGAGTACTGCGTGCAATATCGTGAAACCGACTTGCACTTCATCCAGCGTTTGTGCGCGGAAGAAGGGATTTTCTTCTTCTTCGAGCACAGCCCTGACCGGCACCTGATGGTCTTTGGCGACGGCACGGTCAATTATCAGCCCATCTGCGGCTCAGCTGCCTTGGAGTTCAATGAGGGCGGCGGGATGGCGGCCGGGCACGAGACAATTCGAAGCTTCAAACAATCCCGGCAGGTGCGCTCGGCCGGTTACTCCGCTTGCGACTTTAACTTTCAAAAGCCGTCCCTGGAATTGAGCTGCCAAAAGAAGATTGGAGAAAACGGAACCTTGGCGCTCTATGATTATCCCGGCTGCTATCAGATTCCCGAACATGGTCAACAGGCCGTCGGTGTGCGTTTGGAGCAAGCCCTGATGTACAAAGATCTGGGGGCCGGCCAAAGCGATGTGCCGCGCCTGATGCCGGGATTTACCTTCAAGCTGTCCGGACATCCCGTTCAAAGCCTGGACCAGGAATATCTTCTCATTGAAGTCCGCCACACAGGGCGACAACCCCAGGTGCTGGCCGAGCTGGCGGAAAGCCGCGAGGCGTCCAGCTATTTAAATGCCTTTGAAACCGTGACCGCCCAAACCGTGATCCGGCCCGATCCGATGGCCAAGCCCTTTGTGCAGGGGGTGCAAACCGCCATGGTCACTGGCCCGGCCGGCCAGGAGATCTACACCGACGCCCATGGCCGGGTGAAAGTACAATTCCACTGGGACCGTGAAGGCCAGAAGAACGAGAAGAGTTCTTGTTGGCTGCGGGTCAGCCAGAATTGGGCCGGCGCGGCCTGGGGATCGATTTTTCTTCCTCGCATCGGCCAGGAAGTAATTGTTGATTTTCTGGAAGGCGACCCGGACCGGCCCATCATTACCGGCCGGGTGTATAATGGCGATAACCTGCCGCCTTATGGGTTGCCCGACGAAAAAAGCATTACCGCTATTCAAAGTTTGAGCACACCAGGTGGCGAAGGCTTTAACGAGCTGCGCTTCCAGGACCGCAAGGGCGCCGAGCAGCTTTTTATGCACGCCGAGCGCGACATGGATCTACGCATCAATAATGACCGTCGGACATGGGTAGGTAACGATTGCCATCTTATCGTGAAGAAGAATTTGCATGCCAAGATCAGGGGGCCAGGCCATACATCCATCAAAGGCAACAGCAGTGCGCAGGTGCAGGGCCATTATTCCCTCACGATTAAAGGCGACCTTCAGGAAAAGGTTTCGGGCGGCATGGGGCTGGCGGCCGGCGCCCAGATCCACATCAGCGCCGGTACGGACCTGGTGCTGGAGGCCAAGACGGGTCTCAGCCTGAAAGCGGGCGCGGGATTTATAACTATTGATTCGGCCGGGGTGGCCATGGGCGGCCCGGCGGTCCATATCAACAGCGGCGGCGCTCCCGGCGCGGGCCGGGGGGTGTTCACCCAACCGTCGGCTGCACCTCTGGTGGCAGCGTTGGGCAAACCGGGTCAAGTGGAGGTCAGCCAGGCCAAGGTCCCCGCAAGCGCACCGCAGCTGACGCCGGCGCTTATCCCTTCTCCCGTAAAGGCTGAAACACCGCCCCTGGAGATGGTGTATGCGCATTTCCGGAAGAAGAACGGCACTATGGACAGCCAGATATCTTTTGAGAACAGTTACGAGTTGGATGGACCGAAGAAGATTAAATCACCGGAACATATCTTCTTTGCTTTTAGCGCCATTCGCCATGAGAAGCTGCCCGCGGGCAGTTACACTCTGAGCTTTAAGAAGTTCGCCACCGGTCATGAGGCCTTGAAGCCCACAAAGTAGAAGAATCACAATGGCGGAAGATCGCACCCATCGAATTGAAATAGACTGGCAAGACCTGTTCAAGCCCATCCCCGGTCTGCAAAGCAGCCCGGATGATGCGCGGGTGATCAATGAGATCGTGGTCAAGCCTGAAATTATTCCCATTATCTTCGTGCCGGGAATTATGGGCAGCCGCTTGAGGAAGACGGGAAACGGCGATAAGGCCTGGGACCCCGACGCACTCATGTTCATGGGGTCGAAGTATCTCCTGAGCGGGACACCGGAAAAACGCAAGAAAATGCTGGTGGGGGATCAATCCCACGACAGCAGCTATTTGGAAGTAGATACCGAGAGCGACAAGATTCCGGATATCGGAAAGGACAAAGGCTGGGCCGGGCTGGCCTGGGGCTTCTATGGAGGCATTTTAAAGGCGCTGAGTGAATATCAGTGGCCGGCTCTGTTAAAGGCTTGTTTCAATTTTCCCGTCTATGCTTTTGGTTATAACTGGACCGACTCCAACCACAAGTCCGGCGAGAAATTGGCCGCCGCCATAAAGAAAATCATTGACGCTAACGCCCAGCAGGGCAAATGCCGCCAGGTCATCCTGGTCACCCACTCCATGGGCGGCCTGGTGGCTCGCTCCGCCTGCAAACTGCACGGCGCCGAAAGCAGTGTGTTAGGAGTCATTCACGGCACCCAGCCGGCCACAGGAGCACCGGCCGCCTATCAGCGCATGAAGCACGGGTTCAGGGATCTGGATGGTTCACTGTGGGATTGGTTAACCCATCCCATAAGCAAAGCAACCGAGATGGTGTTAGGCAATGATGGCCAGAAAGTGACCATTATCCTGGCCCACATGCCGGGTGGCTTGGAGCTGCTGCCCAACCAACTCTACAAGACCAATGACGGCAGTACCCAATGGCTGGCTTATGAACGCGCGGATGGTTCCAAGGTTGCGCTTCCAGCCAAAGGGGATCCCTATGGTGAGATCTATTTGGAGAAGGATGCGCCGTATCGGCTCATTGATCCGGAGTGGTTAGGAGATATTGGGAAGCAAGGAAAATCAAGCCCACATGAGGACGAAGGGAAAAGCGCCTGGGATAGTTTCAAATTCAATCTGAATAAGGCCCAAAATTTTCACTCAGGATTACAGGATCAAGGGCACGCCCAAACTTTTCAATTTTATTCAGCCGGAATAAAGACCGCTGATCGAATTAAGATTGCTGGCAGTAAAATTCCGGGTCAACATCTCTATTTTTACAAGACCATGCAAGGCAAGCGGTATTTTGATTTCAGGGATAGTCATAACAACCGGATCGATGTGCAACACGACCCCTACTTCTCAGAGCCTACATCTTTTGAATTGCATCCCCGCCGCAAGGAATTATTGGTCGTGTATGCTTATGCGGTGGAACCGCCAATGGGTTCGGGCGACGGCACCGTGCCGGACTGCTCGGGCCGGGCACTCAATGTAAAACCCAGCAACTATGATAAGGGGCCCGATGGCACGGTGGATATCACGGATCAGGATGAAAAGGAGGCCGCCCGGGCGCATGACCAAATCTACAATACTTCAACGGCCCAGTACATTACAGTGAAAGCGATTGAAAACCTATGCAAAACAAAAATCAAGACCGAAACCGGTGCTTGAGCGCCGGCAGAGCGGAGCTATGGATTTTTATAGTAATTGTAATCATCATCTTAACAGGCTGCGCCCAAGCCAATGGAAAAGAGAATATGAAATCATTCAATGAACCGATAGTCACCTATGGCGCAGGCCGTTTTGTTATGGATCTACCGGCTTGTATGGAATTTGGTGGCCAATACAGCATTCAATCCCGGACACTGAGCGAGCGGGTCTGGTCGGCCGAAAAGCCTGAGCAAGAAGCACTGAGTGCATGGGAAGAGATTTTAGGAAATGTCGCCAAATTGAGCCCACCAAAAGGCAGTGAACGAGCGATAATAGAAACTAAGGATTTGGATGGAATTGGGAAACACTGCAGAGCAGTACTTTATTACCATGACCCCTTAGATCTTGAATATGGCAATCTCGATCTAATTCTCGACACGGGGATTAACGGGCTATGGATCAAAGCACGAGAAAAAAAGCTAGCAAAAAAAGATCTCATTTATCAAATCTCTACTAATCTCGCCCGCGCCTACCGCGCCCCCACCACCCGTTTCGGCCGGGTGCCGGTCATCCCAGGCAAGGATTCCTTCTACCTGCAATATGGTGCCATTGATCTTCCATTTGAATACAAAGAAAGCGTGGATATTGTCTTCAAAGGCCATCCATTGGACCAGAAGTTAACCTTTAGTGTGGAGACCGAAGTAGTGGAGAAGATCGCCCAGGAAGGACTGATCGAACGCCTGGCCGGCATGATGCTGACCAAGTTGGGCGCGAAGATGAAGATCGAAAAGATCAGAACCCATAAACGGACCGTGGCCGGTCTCAAGGGCGAAGAAGTCATCTTCCGTGGTTCCGAAAGTGATAACACCAAGAAGCTGGCTTTTTCCTGGGATTTTCCAGGTGAGAAGGGCTCAGCCCATGCGCCCAATGTCACCCTCAATATGCTGACCGATGACGGCCACCTGGAAAAAAAGATGGCCTTATGGGATGCGATCCTGGACGCCATGCGCCCGGCAGGTCGATAAAGGTGAAATTTGATGATGGAAGAGGGAAGGAATAAAAGTGCCGGCGCCCGCAAAACAGATGTTGGCTGAACTGGCCAAAGCAAATTTTCGACGCAATGGTGTTTCGCTGCCCGAAAAATGGCGCACTCCAGGGCCGCAATACCCAAAATCGTATTGCATGGAAGAACGCCAGGTAGCACCCAATTCGCCCCTGACTCTGTTTCAGAATCCAACCTTGAACAAGAGTCATGTGGACACCGGGCGCGACATCGGAGAACTTTTTGAAAAGTTCATCGACGGCATCAGTGCGGCCATCTGCGAGGCCATTGGTAAATGGCTCAAGATGGCGAGCATCATCGGCATGTCTATCAGCGGTCCATCCGGGATTCTGGTGCCCGGTGGCTTGACGGGGCCATTCCTGACCCCGCTCATTTTGTCAGCGGCGCCTAAAAAGACGGCCGCGGAGCTGCGCTATTCTCTGGCCGTCGCCGGCAGCGTCGGCTCCCAATGGATGCTTTGGCAGATGGGAGTCATGGGTATGCTCACCTTCCCGAGCCTGGCCGCTGTGCCCGGTCCAATGGCGCCGCCCGCGCCCAACGTGCCTGTGCCGCTGATGGCGCTGCCTTCAATCGGAGATTTGGCCATGAGTCCACCGGCCCTGAAAGAAGTCATGACTAAATACCTGGGTGATCCTCAGGCTCAGCATGCCGAACTTCTCTTTGATGCTTTGGCCAACGCCATTGGCGTCGTGTTTCTGATGTTTAAAAGCTCTACCCTGGTCCAAAACGTGATGGGCACGGGGCCGGTGCCCACCTTCGCGCCGCCCGTGGTGCCCATGGGGCCCGTGGTTGGGGGCAGCGTGATCCCCGCGCCGGGGGTTTTGGTTTAATAGTAGGTGAGCTATTGATATGCGCTAAGTGTTAAACCAGTGAGAAGTAGTACAACGGGTGTTAACGTCATCCCCGCCCCGCATAAGTACGGGATAAACTGCGGCGGGGAACCAGTAAATTTATGATGGTCTGGATTCCCGCCTGCGCGGGAATGACGTTAACAAACATCGAGCATTTTCGACTGAGAGTAGTTATTTAAACCGCAGAGTTCGCGGAGGGAGGCAAAGGTATTGATTGAAGAAAAACCTCTGCGCACCTCCGCAAACTCTGCGCCTTTGCCTTAAGGAAGAAAATTAGATTCTCTATGGCTTTACGTCTTTGTGCGAGTTCAACTTTATCAGGTGAGTAGAATTGAACATCATCAACAAAACCTCTTTCCCAACGGAAACCATCCCCAACAAGGGGCCGGATGGGAAGCATTTCGTAACGATCATTGTCAAAGGCACCTTTGCCACCAAGCATGGGCAAGTGGCGGCCAGGGCCGATGATCAAATGCCCATTGCCTACAGCGACGAGCCTTTTGATCCGAAAAAGGGCGGCAGCATCAAGTTCGAAGCTGACCTCGCCCCTTTCAAGCCCAGGGCCGATATCGTGCTGGTGGGGCATGCCTATGCTTTGCCGGGCGCTTTGGTCAACAGCCTGGATGCGGCCATAAAGGTGGGCGTCCATGGCAAAACCCTAAGAATCTATGGGAATCGTTTCTGGCGCTGCCCGGCGCTCTCCGCACCTCGACCTTCGGAACCGGAAGCATTCACCAAAATGCCCATGGTGTATGAAAAAGCCTTTGGCGGCATGGATAAGCTCAATGGTGGCTATTGCCCGGAGAACATGGTGGGCATTGGTTATTGGAGTAAGGTGGATCGCAAAATCATTCAGGAAAAACCTCTGCCCAACATCGAAGATCCCAAAGCATTGATCCAGTCGCCCGAAGACAAGCCCAAACCAGTGGGCTTTGGATATTACGGCCGCGCCTGGGCCCCACGCGCTGGCTATCTTGGCACCTATGACGAGAATTGGCGTAAGCAGCGCGCGCCCGAACCGCCTTTGGATTTCAAATATGACTACCACAACGCGGCGCATCCGGATCTGCAGATCAAAGGCTATCTCAGGGGAGATGAACCAGTGAGTCTGCACAATCTTACGCCGGACGGCACGCTGCAGTTCCGGTTGCCGGGGGTGAGCATTTCATGCATGGCGGAAAAATCTTACGATCTGCTGGTGGATCATTTGGAGAAGACCGCTCCCGGCCATCCTTCCCTGGAATCCTTGTGGCGCATGCCACCCGAAAAGACGGCTGTGACCATGCACCTGGATACTCTTTGTCTGATGCCCGATGAGAAGCGTTGCTATCTTATCTGGCGCGGCCGGGTGCCGGTCTTTGACACCACGGCCCTGGAAGTAAAGGAGATTTTGATCGAAGCGAGAGGATAGCCCAGACAGAGGGTGGAAGGTGGAAGGTATAAGGTTGAAGGTGGAAGAAATAAGGTATTAGGAACCGCCGATGATAGCATAACAGTCATTGAGTCATCCCCGCGAAGGCGGGGACCCGTGCAAAATCATCCGTGCCATCCTTGATTAATTTTTTTACCACGGATATCACGGATTACACTGATAAATGGAACAATTAGCAGAGACAAAAGGATCTTGGCAAGTAGATAAAAGCTTTAGAGTTAGTAGTACGGAGCACATAATGCTGCCCGGCCGTAATCAATATCACTGGATATAGCGCTTTTGTTCATCCGTGTTATCCGTGCCATCCGTGGTCAATCATTTTACCACGGATTACACGGATGACACGGATTGAGGAAAGGGATAGTAGCTTTACATGGATAAACTGATTCACGAAGCACTTAGCAAGGAGATTATAGGCGCGGCTATGACTGTCCTTAATGAGCTTAAGCCGGGATTAGACGAAAAAGTCTATGAGAATGCGCTTGTCATTGAATTGAAGGAGCGCGGTCATATCGTGAATCAGCAAAAACCATTCATGGTTTGTTATAAGGGGCAAACGGTCGGAAAGTTCATACCAGAGCTTATAGTTGATGACTTGGTGGTAGCAGATCCGAAAGTAGTTTCCGCTTTTAATGAAACTCACTTGGCACAAATGACAGGATATCTATCCATTACGAATTTGCGTTTGGCTCTGCTGTTGAATTTTAAATACGCTAAACTTCAATGGAAGCGTATTGTTTGTTAGGTGCCTGGCTCATCAGTGTAATCGGTGTAATCCGTGGTAAAAATTACGGAGGATAAGGTGACTTCCAAACCAGCGGCCAATGAGTCGCGTTTTCTCTTCAAAGCAGCCGGCATCTCTTTTCTGGTGGTGGAGTTCATCGCCCAGGAGAAGATCTCCAAGCTGTTTCATGTGCGGCTCAAGCTGGCTTCCGAAGAGGAGATCGACTTTGCCAAGGTGGTCGGCCAGCCGGGCCTGCTCACCATCCTGGGCAACGACCAGGAGCGTTACTTTCACGGCATTGTGGGTGAATTCGCCCTGGTGGGGGTCGAAGGCCGGTTTTACCGCTACGAAGCCTTGCTGGTGCCCCAGATGAAGCTGCTCATGCTGCGCAGCGATTGCCGCATCTTCCAGCGCCAAACCGTTCCCGCCATCGTTAAAGCGGTATTGGAGCAAGCCGCTATTCCCGGCGATCTCTACCAATTCAAACTGACGGCCGCCTACCCCGAGCGCGATTACTGCGTGCAGTATCGCGAAACCGACTGGCGTTTTGTCACCCGCCTGTGCGCCGAAGAAGGCATTTTTTTCTTCTTCAAACATCAACCCGATAAACACATCATGGCGTTCGGCGATGGCACCGTCAACTATGCGCCCATCGCGGGCCAGGCCCAGGTGGAGCTAAACCAAGGCGGACAATTGGCGGGCGAGGAAGAAACGCTTCTCGCATTTGACAGCTGCCGCAACGTCACCAGCAATGCCTGCGCGCTCACCGATTTCTGCTTTGAAAAGCCAGCTTTGAATCTGGCGGCCGGCCAAAAGAGCGCGGATGACTGTCAATGCCTGGAGTACTACGATTTCCCCGGCGCCTATGCGGCCCCGGAACAGGGCCGGCGTCTGGCTCAAATCCGATTCCAGGAGGCAGTTCAAGAAAAGAAAATCGCCCAGGGGCGCGGAGGCGTGGCCCGCTTCATGCCCGGTTTTACCTTTACTTTACAAGATCACGGCCATCCAAGAGCCGGAGAAAAGCATGTACTGCTCGCGGTCCGCCATCAGGGGGCCCAACCCCAAGTGCTGGCCGAACTCGGAGCCGGCCAAGGCACCAGTTACATCAATTGCTTCCAGGCTGCCCCGGCGGATGTCGTCTTCCGACCGGCACTACTGCTAAAACCCGTGGTGCACGGTGTCCAAACCGCCATGGTCACCGGCCCGGCCCACGAAGAGATCTACACCGACCGTCACGGCCGGGTTAAAGTACAGTTTCACTGGGACCGCGTGGGAAAACACAACGAACAAAGTTCCTGCTGGGTGCGCGTCAGCCAGCCCTGGGCCGGCGGAAGTTATGGCGGAGTCAATATCCCGCGCATCGGCCAGGAAGTAATCGTCGATTTTCTGGAAGGCGACCCGGACCGGCCCATCATCACCGGCCGGGTTTATAATGGCGACAATCTGCCGCCCTATGATCTTCCGGCCCAAAAGACTATCAGTGCTCTTAAGACCCTCTCCACCCCCGGCGGCCAGGGATTCAACGAACTGCGCTTTGATGACCGCAAAGACGCCGAGCAGATCTTTCTGCATGCCCAGCGCAATATGGATCTGCGCGTTAAACATGACCGCCGCACCTGGATCGGCCATGACGCCCACCTGGTAGTACAAAAAGAAGTATGCGAGCAGGTCGGCGGCGACCTGCACCGCACCGTTCAAGGCGAATGGGTCGGGCAGATTCAAGGACAACGCTCCCAAAGCGTGGGCCGGGACTTGCAGGAGCACATCAGCGCCAACTGCGCGCTATCGGCCGCCAAAACCATCACCGTAAAATCCGGCACCCAGGTAATCATCGAAGCCGGCCAAACCATCACCCTCAAAGCCGGCGCCGGGTTCATCACCATTGATAGCAGCGGAGTCAGCGTCTCTGGTCCGGCTCTCAAGCTCAAAGCCGGCGGCAGCGCCATAGCTGGCCAAAGCATCGCGGCCCAGGCCCCCGCAATACCGCTGGAATCCGACACCGGGCGCCCCGGCAAAGTCGAAGCCAATCCGGCCGTCGCTTTGCCTAAACCCGCTCCGGTGGAAGTACTACCATCGCCAACAGCACCCGCGGCTAATGAAAGCGCCTGGATTGAAGTACAACTCCTCGATGACCAGGATCAGCCCAAGGCCGGCGAGCAATTCTACATCACGGCCGCCAACGGCAAGCAGTACAGCGGTGTGACCAATGCCCAGGGCATCGGTCGGGTGGAAAAGCTTCCGCCCGGTATGTGCCGCCTCGACTTTGCCCGCCTGGATAAAGACTTGTGGGGCCCCAAAGGTTCCACCGCCATCGGCAAACCTTCCCAGCGCGGCAACGCCACCAAAGCCTATAAAGTCCAGCCTGGCGACACCTTGTCTGAAATTGCCCACAAGCATCATCTGCCCTGGCGCCTGGTCTGGGAACATCCGGCCAACGCTGATCTGCGGAAAAAACGCAAAGAACCCCACATTCTCATGATCGGCGATACCGTGCACTTGCCCCAGGCGGAGTACAAACAGGAGCAAGGCGCCACCCTACAACGCCACGTGTTCCAGACCAAGGGTGAGCCGTTGAAGGACTCATTGCTGCGCATCGACTATCAGTTTGATGTGGATAACCCTGCTGCCTGGGACGATGTGATCACCTTGATTCACAAAGATTCGGATTGGAAGCAAACCATTGCCGTCAAAAATCTTAAAGAGTTCGATGTCAATTGGGTGGCCCTGATTTTCAAGAACGTGCCGCGCACCGGCAAGTTCGATTTGATTCATGATACCCATGATGGGGAAGATCCCCACTATTTGCGAAGCAATTGCACCTTTGAGCAGCTTTGCGCGCCGGATATGGATTATGAAGATATCAAAATCGCGGCGGATGATGTTGAAACCGCGTAGCAAAACAGGTAGTAAATTTGCTCCTTCACCCCGACCCTCTCATTCGCTGAGGATCGCGGTGGAGAGGGAGTTAAGGCCCGACTTATTTATTGAAGGCTAATAAGGAGTAGTAATAATGAATCTGAAGCGCATTTTTAAAATAACGATTCTGGTTTTATTGGCCGTGGTCATTGTGTTTACCGGTTGCGAGAAGAAGAAAGCGCCGCCACCGGTGGCCAAGAAAGAGGCGGAGCAACCCAAGTTCGAGTTCAAGGAGGAGATCTACGGCGATCCCGAGATCTTCTCCACCCCGCGCGTGCAATTTGTGTGGCAAGCGCCGGGGCTGCCCTCGGATGAGATCTGGAGTATGCGCCTGGACGGCAGCGACCTGCGGCGGGCGGTGAAGGCCGAGCTGCTCTGGGCCGAGCAGGCCACCGGGCTCGGCCATGATCCGGTGCGTTCGCCCGACAACCGTTTCATCGTAGTTTCCATGAGAACGGCTCGAAGTTTAGAGAAACACCTCATTGATCTCAAGACCCAGACCAAGACCATCATTATGAGCGGCGGTCTTAAACCTTATTTTGCCTGGCGGCCGGACAGCAAGAGTGTAGTGTTTATCTCCGATCCCGGCTTGCTGGAGTATTTTGTGGAAACCAAGGAGCTAAGAAAGCTTAAGCCATACGAAGGTTATGGCCACTATATTCTCCAAGATGGCCGCTTTGTGGTGGTCACTAAAAAGGGAGTTTCTTTTTATACACCTGACCAGAAGTTTATCCGGGCCATTGATATCTTTGCGCCTGGAGAGATTGGCGACCAGGAGGAATGGGTAAGTTTTTATCATCGGATCTCCTGGGATGGGAAGTTTATGGTTTATGAGTTGGGCGACAGCACGCGATTTATTCGGTTGGATGAGCCTAAAAATCCGATATGGACTACTAAAAAACGATATGATTCTGGAGGCTTCGATTATAGTGGAAAGTATTTCTACTATTCCATCGGTCGTTTGGATCTGAAAACCAACGAAGATATTGCCTTGATTGATTGGCCCTGCATTAAACATGATTGCGGTGGCGCTCCCCTTTACACTACTATATTCAATCTGGGAGCGGCCCGATGAGCACGACAAGTACAAATAGCGCTGAAAAAGCCACGGATAGCATTGAGCCCATGTCTTATTTGTTCAAGGCTGAAATAGATCCAGCCGGAGCCGTGGTTAGGCAAACCATGGAACTAGTGTGCGACCAGATTTTTCTAACAGAAGATACCCGTTTGCCTGAAGAGCAGAGATCTGCAGAACCGTTAGCTATCTATTGCAGCGATAAAAATGGAATCATCCATTCGATAAACAGTCAAAAATCCAAAGGCGAACGCCATGTTCGAACCAAATGCCCGGCCCGGATGAAATTCATCTTCCCGCCCACGGAGTTGGTCTTATACACCTATGCGGCCCAGGGTCAGGAGTGGCCCAATGCCCTGGCCGAAGCCGTACATGCCGCGGTCAGCGCTAAAAAATTGAACCCCCTGGAGCGCCGGCGCACACGCATGACCGGCAAGGATTTGGCTGTCTGCCTGCGGCTTCCCCCACCACCTCCAAGAGATGGGCAGGAAGACCCTGATCTTCTTTACCGGCAGTGGCGCCAGGCATATACTTCTGATCCAGCCAAAGAGGTGTTTGGGTACATTTTGCCCCAGGTCATGGCAATTTTTTTCATTTTTACTTCGAAATTATACAACGGCGCTCAAATTTTCTTCTGGCCGCCGGATCGGAAACGCGATGGGAAGGACAGTGGTATCAAAGTGACAGCTACTGTGGCCGGGAATGCAGACCCATCAGGAGGCCAAAATGTTTCCTCACGGTTTTGGCTCACCTGCCATTTCGGATATTCCAATGTTTTGAATACAGGAGTCTATACAATAGAAGTAAAACTGGCTGATAAAATAAAAATCGATAATAATCGGGTTAACACGCCTTTTCTTAATACTAAAACTATAGTCTTCAAAACCTACATCACCTTCGAAACCACCAATGCCGCCGGCAGCTATGCCGTAGTGCCCTGCGATCCGGTCTCAGTGGAAGAGGCCTTGATGGTCAACTTTCCCAAGGAGCTCTCCCATCTGCTGGCCGCGGCGCGGCGCTCGAATGTGCAAAAGGAAAAACTCTCCGGCGATCTGCCCGAAACATTCAGCCAGGAGTTCCCCAAGGGGCTCAAGCCCTGGAGCGAGCGCTTAAAGCTCTCCAAAAGCGTGCTTGGGGATGCGGCCAGTGTGCTTGAGGCTGATAGCTCCACGGATCTATTCAACCTGCTGGGGGATAAGTTGTGGGATGTCCTTAAGGGGAACGCCCATGAAGATCTGCGCGCCTGGGTGGAACTCGGGTTCGGCGTCCGCGATGCCTTTCAAGGGTGGAAGGATATCCGATATAAGATTGAGAAGATCGTGGAAGAAGCGCAGAAAGCAAAAAAACTCAAGGCCGTGGATCAAGCCAGGCCTATTGCGGACGTGTTTAATATGATCCGCAAGGAGGGTTTTAAGGGGCTCATGCCCGGCAGAGTGGCTGATGCCTGGGCCAAATCCTATGAAAAGTGGACCATCCAGAAAGTGCAAGCCGAAGGCAACAAAGTGATCGAGGCTTGCACCACCAAGAGCTATGCAAAGAAGATCAATGCAATTACCAAGTGGGCCGGCAAAGCATTAACTGCGTACGCGCTTTACGACGGCATCTCCGCTGTTCTGGAAACCGCTGATTCCACCGAAACCGCCAATGCCAATTTCGATAAGCTCTGCCGGGCCTATGTGGCTGAAATTTGCGAATTGACACCTGGAGGCATTGAACAAACGGCCAAGGATTATACTTTCTACGCTTGCCGGGAAGCGGCCAGCAACCTGGAGAAGATGCGCAGCCGGGCCATGCTGCTGGAGCTGAAGCTGGACAAAGATCTGGAAAAAGCCATGATGGCCCTGCACGATGCCGCGCTGATGGGGATGACCATGATCCCCATGACCGCGCCCTTGGCGAATGTGATTGTGGTGGCCGAGGCCAGCGGTAGGCTGGCTTGGGATTTCGGCAAAACACTGGGGACTTGGGCGGATCAGGTAGTATTTGACAATGCGCTGACCCAATATCTGGCCGAGCGCAAAGTGCTCGCCGATCTATCGGACTACCATGTGGTCAATACCCGGCATTTGCAAGCCAAAGGCATGGCGTTGAACCAGGTCGATCTACCGGAGAACCATATCCACCTTCAGTACCGGCTGCGCACCGAAGTCGTCATCGGCCTATTTTCGCTGATCGCCCTGTGCGCGACCAATGTGGATGAGAAGAATACGCTGGAGAGCAATCTGGAACGCTATAAGGTGCAGCAGTATATTCAAAATTATGTTCTCAATGATGGGTGGGCCTTTTCTATTATTTCTTCTATCGACTTGAATATCCATAAGGTCTGGCTGTATATGATCGATTACGGCAATCCCATGACGCCCATCGAGCGGGAGAAGATGGGCCTGGATAGTAATTATTTATTGCTTCCAAACCCATCCAAGGATCGTGAAGGGGTGCAGACCCTGAGCGGCGCCTTTTATGACGGCAGCATGGTAAAAGATTATTCAAAACATAAGCTTTTGCGACCGGCCGCTTTTCAGAGCTGCTTCCCTATCCAAGTGATGGATTCGGCCGATGTGGCGGACCTGGCCAAGTCCTTCAAAACCATTCATAAGGAGTTGGACGAGGATTGTATTGCGTATACCGAGATTTACTACCGCGAGCGCGGTGAAACCGCGCAAACCCCTTGGCGGCCGGTCATGGAAGTGATTAAGGCCAAAGACGGCCAACCCAGATCGTTATCGCCGTTTCATCAGATTCGGGTGCTGATTGTATTAAAGAAGCAGGATAAGACGGGAGCGCCCATTAAAGGCATCTATCCCGTGGAGCTTCAATTGATGCGCACCGATGGCTTCAATAATTTTAAAGGCCCAACCTACACCGGCATTACCCGCACCTTGATCCAAACGGACAGTCCTGATCCAGGAGCCGGCCCATGGCCTTGGGCCGGATATTGCGGCTGCATCATTGAGCCGTTCTTCGACCTTTACGGCGCTTATATGCCGGGGACCAAGCCCATGGCCGGCGAAATTGCCATGAGTTTTCTGCAGGGCTGGTTTCCCGGCAATCGTAAGACGGATAGCACCGCGGCTGAGACCTATTATAAGCGCGGCCATTTAAGCAACATGCGCTATGGGTTCAAAATGAAAATCGGCAACAATGCCAAAACCGAGCAATGGGTCAGAGTTCAATCGCATTGGGAGTCGAATGAAACCATTCCCCCCGGTCAGCGCTATTTTGAGAGCGTGGGCGTTTTTTCCATGCCCGACGATCGACGCATGGACTACCCGGTGGGAGTGGATATTGAACGCAGATATGGATTCGATCCAAACGGTTTACGGGTGTACCAGGATGGGCCGGAGGTCCAGTGGGTTAAAGATGAAGAAAAGCTGCTCAGCAAACATCTGCTGACGTCACGGACCGAAGCATGTACGTATCCCCCTCTTTTTTTAGCCTCTGGGGAAAGCCCCTATTCCGCCATGTTTGCCGTGCCATTGATGCGTTTGGGAGACGGACCATATGTAGCGCCCTTGAGGGGTTTTGAAAAGGAGCTGTCGGCCATATCGGTTCAAAGTAAATTGGAAAGTAATAAGGCCATGACTTGCCGGTTGGGAATCGGTGCGGTCATTGATACTGCTTTGGAAGTGGACAACTTTGATTGGCAAACCCCGGTGAGTTTTATCATCCTGGCGGTGGTGAAGAACATCGATCCGAGCGCCTACAGGCGGAACGGATTGGATTGGCGTGAGATTCCCTTTGAAACCACTTTGGTGGAGTTGACCGGCTCGAATACCGTAGGCCCGACGCTCTCCAGCCGCTTGCATTATGTGGGAATGGTACAGGGGGTGGATTTTAAATTTGTTCTGAGCGATGTCGAAAAAATAAAGTGGGAGAGTTTTAATAAGCTCAAGCCCTTGCAGAGAGTTGTGGAAAATCCTGAATTGCTGACAGTTTTACTTCAGCCGGCCGCCAGGAGCGGTCACGCGTCCGAGTTGGCTTTGGCAACCCAAAACTACCACCTGTCGAAGAAGGACGGCCTGCCCAGCCCGGCGTTTCATTTATACGCCGCATATTTGAAAATGGAGTACAATTCACCCACGGGGAAATGCGTGGAAACTATCCGACCATTTGGCCGCAATCGGGTAAAAGCGATTGGCCCTGCGGGGCAGGACCGCGAATATTGTTTTGCCTTCCGGAATTTGAAAACAGTCGATAACAGCGGCTTGGCCTTGGAATACTTATCGCGCCGGGGATCGATGTCCAATCTGCATGAATATGAGTTCCATTTCAGCGGCGTGCCCGCGGGCTGGGCTTACGATTATAAGGATCTGCCGTGGATGCAACCGCCTCAGCCGCCGGCGCAACCCAAAACGGTGAATTTGGCGGCCTTAAAAAAATGGATCGAAGAGAAGCCGGACGAGGTTAAGTTGTTGGATTAGAAGGGGTGGAGGGCTGAAGGCGGAACACCTTCTTACTCCTCTCCCCAGAGGGGAAGAGGCCGGGTGAGGGGGGCGTGTGGTTAGTGGTTTAAAAGCAAATCGGCATTGAGGAGTCCTTTATGGCGTTTAGAACCGCCGCCAATGAATCGCGCTTTTTCTTCCGGGCCGGTGGCAAGCAATTCTTAGTCACCGGATTTGAGGCCTGGGAGAAGATCTCGGCGTTGTTTGAAGTGCGGCTGTCATTGGCATCCGAAGCGGAGATCGATTTTGATCAGGTGGTGGGAAAACCCGGTTTGCTGACCATTGAGGGCATGGACGAGGCGCGGCTGTTTCATGGTATTGTGCTGCAATTCACCCAGAGTGGCGTCAAGGGCCGGTTTGTGTTGTATGAAGCCGTGCTCGGCCCCCAGGCCCGGTTGTTGAGTCTGCGAAGCGATTGCCGCATCTTCCAGGAGCTGGACGCGCCTGCTATTGTGCGCAAAGTATTGGAGAGCGCCAAGGTGCCCGGCGATCTCTACGCCTTCCGGCTGCAAACCAAGTATAAAGTGCGCGATTACTGCGTGCAGTACCGCGAAACCGATCTTGCCTTTATCCGGCGGCTGTGCGCCGAAGAGGGCATCTTTTTCTTCTTTGAACATCATGAGGATAAGCATGTGATGGTATTCGGCGACGGCACCGTCAACTACCAGCCCATTGCCGGACCGGAGCAGGTATGCCTGCACCATGGCGGCGGCCGGGCCGCCGATGATGAGACCATCCAGAGCTTTGCCCTTAAACATCAAATTCTGCCCGGCAGTCATACCCTGCGCGATTACTGCTTTGAAAAACCTGCCATGGGATTGGAGTGCCTGGATAAGACCAAAGACAACGGCAAGCTGGCGCTCTACGATTATCCCGGTCTTTACCAGTCACTCGAAGACGGGGCCCAGGCCGCCAGGGTGCGCCTGGAGCAAGCGGTCATGTATCAAGCTCAGGGCCGCGGCCAAAGTGATGTGGCACGATTTACTCCCGGTTTTACTTTTACTTTGCAAGGGTACGGATTCCAAAAAGTCGACGGCCAATATCTGCTGGTCAAAGTTTCGCATACCGGACGGCAACCCCAGGTGCTGGGAGAATCCGGCGATAGCAGCGCAACGGCCTGGTATAGTAATCAATTTGAAGCCATACCCTCCAGCGTGACGCTCCGGCCTGAGCCTCTGCCTAAACCTTTTGTGCAAGGTTCCCAAACCGCCATGGTCACCGGGCCGGCCGGAGAAGAGATCTATACGGATCGATATGGCCGGGTCAAAGTACAATTTCACTGGGACCGCCAGGGGCAGAGCAATGAAAAGAGCTCCTGCTGGATCCGTGTCAGCCAGGCCTGGGCCGGCAAAGGCTATGGCGCCATGTTCATCCCGCGCATCGGCCAGGAAGTGATTGTCGATTTCCTGGAGGGCGACCCGGATCGGCCCATCATCACCGGCCGGGTTTACAGCGGTGACAACCGGGCGCCCTACCGTCTGCCCGAAGAAAAAAGCATTGCTGCAATCAAAACCCTGTCCACGCCCGGCGGTCAAGGCTTTAATGAGCTGCGTTTTGAAGACAATAAAGGCCGGGAGCAGCTTTTCATGCACGCCCAGCGGGACCTGGACCTGCGCGTCGGCAATGATCGGCGCACTTTTGTCGGCAACGATGCCCACCTGATCGTTCAAAATAAACTGCGCCAACAGATCGGCGGCGATCATCACCTGGCGGTCCAGGGTGATCGCGTGGAAGAGGGGCGCAGTGGTCGCTCGCTGACCGTCGGTAAAGACGATCAGCGCCAGATCAGCGGCAACTACGGCCTGAACGCCGGCAGCCACATCCATCTCAACTCCGGTCTCAATCTGGTAGTAGAAGCCGGCGCGGCCGTGACCCTCAAAGCGGGAGCCGGCTTCATCACCATCGATGATAAAGGGGTCAGCCTCAACGGCCCTAAGATCAACCTCAACAGCGGCGGCAGTCCACTCACCGGGCAGCCGGTAAATGTGCTGGCGCCCGTGGCGCCGCTGGTGGCAGATACCAGCCGTCCCGGTAAAACCGAACTCAGTTTGGCTTCGGGCGCAGGATCGGTGCCGGCAGGATCTCAGGCCATGCAAAGTGTTGGCGGGCCAGCGGAACCGGATATCGAGGAATCAAAGCGCCACTACAGCCAGCAATTTGACTTCAGCGCCATGATCGAGGCGGGCAGTTATAGTGAAAAGCCCTTGGATTTTCAAACGGTCACCATTACCAAGCCGGACGGCACCTATCTTAAGACCCTGAGTATCGACCAGTACGGATTAAGCAATAGGCTGTTCACGGAAAAAGCGGAAGCGATTATCGCCTGGGTCGGTGACGGAGAGTGGGGCATCATCGAAGAGTTTGAGAAGGAAGTTGATGATGAAGCATAGAAGTTTAGAAGCCATTTCAAAACCTTCCCTCGGGCTCAAATCCTTTGTTGGACCGAAAGGTTCAATCCTCAAAATACCAACTGTATTCCTGCGGTTGAACCGTTCGGTCCGTCGCGGCCTTGACCCCGATGAAAGATTTTGAAATGGCTCCTATCAATATGAGGTAAAACGTGGCAAATTCTTCGCATTTTTATACCATCAGATCGGGCGATACTCTGGGCAAGATAGCTAAAGCCCATGGCACCAGCGTGGCGGAACTCTGCAAAATCAATGGGATCAAAAATCCGAACAAAATTTCAGTCGGGCAACGGCTTGCCCTGAAATCAGAAGCGGTTTGCAAGGTGGGGGTCCAACTGCTGGATCGCGAGCGCCATCCGATTCCCAACGCCAAGGTGCGACTGGAGTATTGCGGTAAAAAGGAAGTGCTCTCCAGCGGCGCCAACGGCCGGTTGCCGGATATTATAACTCATACACCGGAAGATATGGTTGAGATCTATATCGCGCGACTTGATGGTTCATGGAAACAACTAAAGAAAATTGCTTCAGGCTACGGCAATAAACTGGTGACGTTGATCAGCCCAAAAGTTAAGATAGAGTCAGAAACCAAACCCCACCCCAAAGACGGCGCGGGCAAACCGGTCTCCGATAAGCCAGACCCTGACCGAAAAGAGGTCTCGCCGCCCTCCACTCCCCTAAGCTCCGAGGCCAAAGGGAAATCCCAGGCCGAATACGGCGACGGTAAAGGCACCAAGACCGAGGCCGGACAAACCAAGAATGGTGCGCCAATTGAAAAGGTCACTAAAGATCAGGTGGAACTGGAATTTCTGAAAGGATATACAGGTGAGAAGATTACTGAGGAGGATTATAAAAAGGCGGCTGAACTGTTGGGGTGTGAGGTAGCGGTGATTAAAGCCGTTGCAACAGTAGAGTCAGGTAAAACCGCTTTTGATAGTAAAAATAGACCAACTATTCTTTATGAACGTCATGTCTTCCACAAATTTACAGAGCCTGAAGGAAAGTATGATCAATCAGACCCCGATCTTTCAAATAAGTTAACCTATAAATTGCCTAGTGAGGAAAATAAAAAATTGGTAAGTGAAGGCGTTCTAAATTCATATGATTTATATGGTGATAGCTACCAGAGACTTGCAAAAGCATATGCATTAGATAAAGTGGCTGCACTTAAGTCATGCTCATGGGGGAAATTCCAGATAATGGGATATAACCATGAAATTTGTGGGCACTCTTCAATTAACGATTTTATTAAAGCGATGTGTACATCTGAGAAAGAGCATCTAAAGGCTTTCATAAATTTTGTCAGATCCGACAAAAATCTTACAAAGGCAGCCCAAGAGAAAGATTGGGCTGCTTTTGCTTTAAGATACAATGGGAGAGGCTACAAAAAGAATATGTATGATGAGAAATTGAAGGGGGCATATGAAAAATTTAAGGAATAGAGCTACAATATGTTTGCTTTTATTTATCTTGTTCTGGTGCACTGCAGACTTGTCCGAGGCGGAAACTAAAAATTCAAAAATTAAGATATCTTCCATTAGTAAGGAATTAGCAAAAAAATTAATTGACGATCAAATCAGTAAAACAAAATTGAAAAATTTGAATGATGATACCCTTAAACCAGATGATAACCAAAATTTTCAAATTCATTATCAAACGAAAAACTATTATTTAATCTCTTCGATACGATATCTGCCGCCTGATTCAACCTGCTCTGTACTATTATTTGATGACAGTAAAAATATTGTGGACGCCATCGATGTGCTTGGCCCAAAAGATGACAAGCGATTTTGGATGTGTACATATATAGAGGCAATCTCTTTTTCTGATTATTACCCTGACGGCAGTCTTAAAATAATTGCTCTCTATCTTGCCACGCCTCCAAGCTCTGAACATTTTACCTTGCCCATAGTCTTAAAAATGGATCTAAACAAACCTTCTTTGACAATAGATGAAGAGCTAACTAGTAAATTCGAGGATTCCGATATTAAAACAATAAAGGAGGCGCGATCTTTGCTAAATAAACAAAAAGATAAGTAAGCGTTTCAAAGATGGTGACGCTGAAGCTAAAGCAAAGAAGAAATGTGATTGTTGTTAAATTTTACGTACAATGCCGTTAACTTTAGTCTTGATTGGCTAACGACGGTGCGCAAAGCGCACCCTACTGCCACAGCGTGTGCATGAATTGTAGGGTGCGCTTTGCGCACCATTCGAAGAATAGCGAAATTGCATAAGTTAATGACATTGAGTTCACACACCTTGGCGTCCTTGCTCAAAATCTATATCCCGAAAATCAGCTCATTCCCTAATAGGAGAGGGAGCGCTCTCCGGGTGCTCAGTGGCATATTGATAAATTCTACTGTTCTAAGTTCCAACTACCCCTCATGAGACAATTGATTGAAGCTCTTCTCGGCCCGGTACGAGCTGCGCACAAACGGGCCGGCGGCGACTTCTTGGAAGCCCATATTTAGTGCGGTTTGGCGCCAGTGGTCAAACTCCTGGGGCGGCACGTAGCGGACCACGGGATGGTGTTTTGTGGTGGGTTGGAGATATTGGCCCAGGGTGAGCAGGCGGCAGTTTGCCTTGCGCAGATCGACCAAGGTTTGCTGAATCTCAGCATCGGTTTCGCCCAGACCCAGCATCAGGCCGGATTTTGCAGGGATGTGGGGGGCTTGGGCGGCGGATTCGGCAAGCAGTGCCAGAGAACGCTGGTACACGGCTTGAGGCCGCACGGTGGAGTAGAGGCGGGGGACGGTTTCGATGTTGTGGTTGAGAATATCAGGCCTGGCCTCCAGCACCTTCATTAGTGCTTCATGGTTTCCCTGAAAATCGGGGATCAATACTTCGATACGCACCTCATCAATCTGTTGGCGCAAGGCGCTTATGGTGGTGGAGAATTGGGAGGCGCCGCCGTCGGGCAGATCGTCGCGGGTGACGGAGGTGACCACGACATACTTCAAGCCAAGTTCAGCCGCGGCCTGGGCCACCCGGTGGGGTTCATCGGGATCAGGCGGCAACAGCGGGCCTTGGGTGACCGCACAGAAGGTGCAATTACGGGTGCAGTGAGCGCCGAGGATCAAAAAGGTGGCGGTGTGCTTGGAGAAGCATTCGAAGATGTTGGGGCAGCAAGCCTGCTGGCAAACAGTATGTAGTTTGCCCTCCCGCAATAACCGGCGGGTTTGTTCGTATTGGGGACCGCTGGGGATGCGGACTTTTAGCCAGGGGGGTTTGGGGGATGATGTTATCATAATTTTGCACGGCCCTATTTTCTATGCCTTTGCGAGGCATTGTGCTGGTTCGCTTCTGGATTCCCGCCTTCGCGGGAATGAC
Source organism: Deltaproteobacteria bacterium (assembly GCA_021824175.1). Lineage (GTDB taxonomy): Bacteria > Desulfobacterota > Desulfobacteria > Desulfobacterales > Desulfosarcinaceae > Desulfatitalea. The sequence goes on along the minus strand of JAKALP010000031.1, from coordinate 43,907 downwards.
GGTACGAGGTGCTGTGCTATTCGTTTAAATGGAGGCTTCGGTGCGAGAATAGCTTAATTTCAATTGTGGTCTTTTGATTCTCAAAATTTGATGAACGTATAAAACTTAGCACAGCGGTTGTTAAGGTCATCCCCGCGCAGGCGGGCATCCAGTCATTACAAGTGCGCAATCCGAGGATATAAATCGCTCCATTCAGGGTTGTGCTCTTCAATCAGTTTCAGTTTCCATTCACGTCGCCATTTCTTAATGCGTTTTTCGCGTTGAATGGCGCTTTCAGCGGTTTCATGTACTTCATACCAGACAAGCATCTTTATAGCATATTTTGATGTAAATCCTGGTACAAATACCTTTTGGTGTTGGAAGACGCGTTGAGTAAGATCTGAGGTTACTCCCGTGTATAAAGTACCGTTGCGTTGGCTGGCTAAGATGTAGACGTAGAATTGTTTTGGCATTGGTATTTCAGCTAAAAAGCTCGGTCACTGTTGATTTGTTACGGAATCGAGCTGGGTGTTATATCTTGCCGTTCTGTGATGAACAGGTCTCCAAATCTTAAGCCCTTGGCATTCTGGATTCCCGCCTTCGCGGGAATGACTTTACGCGATGCTGCACTATCCGAGTGAATGAATTTCTCAGTCTGCAAATAGAAGAATTTTCATCAGTGATTATTCACCTCCCGAATTTTATAATTAACACTCCTTTTCGTCATGCCCGCGCAGGCGGGCATCCAGGTTATTATGCAGTGCATTTTGAAAAATAAGAGCTCCATTTTTTACCGAATATAGGCGTTTGCTGATTCAATGTTAATCGACTTAAATGTCGCACCCAGCAGACCTCCCAATTGGTCTGCCATCTGTTTTCGTACTTCCTCCACGCTCACTGATTGATTGGCTTCGCGTGACAAAGTCGTCATTTCACACGCCTGGATGCCGCAGGGATTGATCCAGGTGAAAGGGGTCAGGTCGGTAGTGACATTTAAGGCCAGGCCATGAAAGCTGATGCCGTGCCGCACGGTGAGGCCTATGCTGCCCAATTTGCGATGTTCTACCCAGGCGCCGCGGTGCTGTGCGTCGCCGCGGGCCGGGATATCCCAATGGGCCGCGGTGCGGATCATGGCCTGCTCCAGCAGATCGACAAAGGCCACCACTTTGATGTGAGCGGCATTGAGGTCGACGATGGGGTAGACTACCAGTTGGCCGGAGCCGTGATAGGTGATGTCGCCTCCGCGTTCAATGGGCACCACGGCGATATTCTTTTTGCGAAGTTCTTCTTCAGATATCAGCAGATTCTCCCGCCCCCCGCGTCGGCCCAGAGTAAATACCGGCGGGTGTTCGAGCATGAGGATCAGGTCGCGATCCAAACGGCCTTCGCGGCGGGCTTGGACCGCGGCGCGTTGCAATGCCAGGGCATTGGAGTATTCGGTCAGCGGTAAATCGAGAAGATAAGCGAAACGCATGAATCTCTCCAAGGTGAAGAATTTATTCTCCATCCAACAAGCTGCCCATCCGTGAAATCAGTATTATCCGTGGTAAAAAAAATGACCACGGATGGCACGGATAACACGGATAAGGTACGAAAAGATAAAGAAAAGAAGAATATAATCTCTATGTGCCTTGGTAGCTTTATGCGAGGTCAAATTAGGTTTTTCCCAATTCATCAGCCCGCCAATTGCGGTTTGCGCGCCGCCTGTACTTCATCCAGGCGCCGCAGCTTGGCAATGTGCGGGGCCTGGTGCAGCAGATCAGGATCGGTTTCGGCCTCTTTGGCAATGGCGCGCAGAGCCTCGATGAAGTGATCCAATGTCTCCTTGGATTCACTTTCGGTGGGCTCGATCATCATGGCGCCGCTGACCACCAGGGGGAAGTAAATGGTGGGCGGATGAAAACCGTAGTCGATGAGCCGTTTGGCGATATCCAGGGCCGACACTTTGTGGGCCACCTGCTGTTTGTCGCTGAAGACGCACTCGTGCATGCAGGTCCGGTCATAGGGCAGATGATAGTGATCTTTGAGGCCTGCTTTGATGTAGTTGGCATTGAGCACGGCCAGTTGACTGACTTTGTGCAATTCCGGGCCCAGGCTCAGGATATAGCTGTAGGCGCGCACCAGCATGCCGAAGTTACCGTAAAAGGCGTGCAGTTTGCCCACGGACAGGGGAGCGTCATCGCTCAATAGATATTGATCGCCGGCGCGTACTACCCGCGGCACGGGCAGATAGGGAGCCAATTTTTGGGCAACACACACGGGACCGGCGCCGGGGCCGCCGCCGCCGTGGGGAGTAGAAAAGGTTTTGTGTAGATTCAGATGCAGGATATCTACTCCCATGGCCGCCATGTCGACTACTCCCAGCACGGCGTTCATGTTGGCGCCGTCGGCATAGACCAGACCGTTGCGCTGGTGCACGATGCCGGCCACCTGGCGGATATTGCTTTCAAACAAGCCCAAAGTATTGGGGTTGGTCACCATGATGCCGGCGGTATCGTCGTCCATCAGGGCGGCGACGGTCTGGGGTTCCAGAATACCGTCCGGACCCGAGGGCACATGCACGGCCTGAAAGCCGCACAGGGCCGCACTGGCCGGGTTGGTGCCGTGGGCCGTATCGGGAATCAGGATCTTGGTGCGCGGCCGGCCTTGCCGGGCATGATACGCGTAGAAGATCAGCATGCCGGTCAGTTCGCCTTGAGCGCCGGCCGCGGGTTGCAGCGTGACCGCATCCAGGCCGGTGATTTCGGCCAGGAATTTCTCCAGGTCGAACATCAGCCGCAGCAAACCCTGGCGCAAAGCAGTGGGCAGCAGCGGATGGGCCTGGGCGATGCCGGGCAGGCCGGCCTGGCGCTCGTTGGTTTTGGGATTGTACTTCATGGTGCATGATCCCAGGGGGTACATGGCGCTGTCCACGCTCAAGTTCCACTGGCTCAAGCGGGTGTAGTGGCGCACGATCTCCGGCTCGCTCAGGTCCGGGAAATCGGGGCCGGGACCGGTCAAGGTTGCGTCCACGGGCTGGGCGGGCACATCCTGGGAGGGCATGGCATAAGCCACGCGGCCGGGCGAGCCCATCTCCCACAGCAGGGGTTCATCAAAGATCAATCCTTGGGCGCCGCTCATGGAGTCACCTCCTTGATCAACAGGTCCAGGTCGGCTTTACTGCTGGTTTCCGTGACGCAAAGCAGGTAGTGATTTTTCAACTCCGGGTAGTACTTCTCCAAGGGGAGCCCGGCGATGATCTTCTTCTCCAGCAGGCGCTGGTAGCGTTCGGCCGTATTGCCGCCAAGGCGCACCACGAACTCATTGAAGACCGGCGCGCTGAAAGGCACGGCAAGACCGGCCTGCTGCAGTTGCGTCTTGAGATAGCCGGCCTTGTCATAATTCAGGCGGGCCAGTTGCCGGAAACCGCTGCCGCCCAGCGAAGCCATGTACATGGCGGCCGCCGTGGCGCACAGCCCCTGGTTGGTGCAGATGTTGGAGGTGGCGCGTTCGCGCCGAATATGCTGCTCGCGGGTGGAGAGCGTCAGCACAAAGCCGCGCCGGCCTTCGAGATCCGTGGTCTTGCCCACCAGGCGGCCCGGCATGCTGCGCACCTGGGCCAGACGGCAGCCGAAGAGTCCCAATCCCGGTCCGCCAAAAGATTTAGCAATGCCCAGGCTTTGGCCTTCGCCGCACACGATGTCGGCACCCAGACGGCCCGGCGCTTGATACAATCCGAAGGCCAGGGGTTCGCTGAAGGCGGCGATCATGAGGCGGTCGGTCTCGGCATGGATTTGCTTCTCGGCCGCCGGAAGATCTTCGACACAGCCGAAGAAGTTGGGCGATTGCAGAGCCACGGCGGCCAGCTCTTTTTCTTCCGAAAGAGAGCAGAGATCGGTGCGGCCGTCCGGGCCAAAGGGCAGCTCCACGATATCCATGCCCGTGGGATGCAGATAGGTCCGCACCACCTGGCGATAGTGGGGGTGAATGGCCCTGGAGACCGCCACGCGCATGCGTTTGGTCACGCGCGCGGCCATGAGCAAGGCTTCGGCCAACGCCGAGGCGCCGTCATACATGGAGGCGTTGGCCACCTCCGTGCCCAGCAGGCGGCCCACCAGGGTCTGGTATTCATAGATGGCCTGCAGGGTGCCTTGACTTACTTCGGGCTGGTAGGGAGTATAGGCCGTGTAGAGTTCGCCCCGGCGCAACAGTTGTTTGATGGTTTCGGGGATGTGATGATCGTAGCTGCCCGCGCCCAGGAAGATTTTATAAGCCGGCGCCACGGCGCTCTCCTGGGCCAGGGCGTCCATGTGGCGGTCCAGGGCCCATTCGCTTAACGGCGGCGGCAGATTCAAAGGGGTTTTGCGGCGGCAGTCAACTGGGATATGATCGAAGAGATCGTCCAGGCCCTTTGCTCCCACGGCCGCCAGCATGGCCGCGATGTCGGTATCGGTGTGGGGAAGATAACGCATCCAATCTATCCTTGCAGAGATTTTAAGTAAGCGTCGCGATCCATGAGGCGGTTGAAGTCATCCGGCCCCGTGGTTTTGATCTTCACCATCCAGCCCTGGCCGTAGGGGTCGCGATTGACCAGCTCGGGGCTCTCTTCCAGTTCCGGGTTGATCTCCACCACCTCGCCGCCCACGGGCGCAAAGAGTTCGGAGACCGCCTTGACCGACTCCACCGAACCGAAATCTTCTCCCTGCTTGAGCTTGCGGCCTTTTTGGGGCAGCTCCACAAACACCACGTCGCCCAACTGGTCCTGGGCATAGTCGCTGATGCCTACCACATAGAGTGTGCCCTCTGACCGGGCCCACTCATGATCTTTGCTATAGCGCATGTCGCTGGGGAATTTGAGTTCGCTGATCTCCTTCATTTGTCCTCCTGCCATGGGTTGGTGTTTGGTTGATTCGTTAATTCGTTGAGTCGTTTCCGAGAAAAAGCGCTGGTGGTGAGCCCGACCGATTATTTCAGCGGCAAATCCAATTGGTTGCCTCTATTTTGGACCGGTTCGGGGGAAAATGCAATGGGGGATGCGGGAGAGGGTGCGCCACGATGCCGAAAAATATTTTCTCACGCCACGGCGCTACGGCGCAACGTTTAAGGGGCTCTTCGAGCCCATTTGTTCCTCTGCGGCCCTTTGCGCGCTTGGCGGTCTCAGCGTTGAATTCAGAACCGTACTTGCCAAATCATTCTGCTTTGCTTCCGCTTATCCGTGTCATCAGTGCTATCCGTGGTCAAATTTTTACCACGAATGACACGGATTACACGTGGTGCATTTATCAAAATGACATAACCTCCCCCACCTGGGGAACAATCACATTGACTTTGGGCGCGTGCGCTTTGATGCGATTCATCAGGCCCTTCATGTCGCTCATGGGCATGACGCGGGTTTTCCTGCCTGGCGCATGGGGTTTGGAAAAATCATCATAATGGAACAATACTACGGTCTGGGGCCGGGTGATCTCAATGAGCCGCTGCGGGTAGCCTTCACTTTTCTTCCAGCCCGGCACGCACAGGAAAAGCACATCACAGGTGCGGCCTTCCATTTCTTCGGCGATAAAATTGGCGCTGCCATGGTGTTGAAACACCGTGCCGTTGAGTTCCAAGCGGGGCGCGAAGACCGTGCCCACCCGGTAACCGCTGGCTTTCATGGGCAAATTGGCGGTGCTGCGGATCTCGCCCTGAAAGGGCACCTTGCCTCCGGCCACCAGCCCGTGGGCGGAGCGGATCATGGTGACCGCGGCCGACGGCGCCAATTCCACTCTTTCACCGCCGCGGCACACCGTAGTGCGGCCGGCCAGACCGCTGATGGTCATCAGGGTATCCAGGGAAGCGCTGCCCACGACCTGGGCCTGCCGGGCTTGATCGGCGATATACGGCACATCCAGGGCATGATCCGAGTGGGTGTGGCCGACGATGACGGCCTTGATTTTTTTCATGTCCGGTAGAGCGGCTTTAATGGCCGCCAGGTCCGGCTCAATGGCGAGGATAAAAGTTTTAAAGAGATTGATCCGGGTAAAGTAGGGGTCGATGAGGATCATCTCTTCGGCGGTTTCGAATTTCAAACCGGCGGCGCCGGTCCAGGTGACGTGAATCATTAAGTCATCTCTCTATGGATATAAAAGCCAATACATCTTTTTACAGTGCGCATACCCCCTCACCCCCCCATGAGCGCTAACTTAATTGAATATCGAATATCAAACAAGGAACAGCAAAATGTCGAAGTAACTTAAACAGTATGATCTTGAGGAACGACTGATTGATTTTGCCATCCGTATTATCCGAACCGCGGAATCATTACCAAACAAAAAGAGACTTTGTAATTCGATATTTGTTGTTCAATATTCGATATTCATTTTTCAACAAAATTTAGCTGTCTATTCAAGTTAGCGCTTATGCCCCTCACCCCGGCCCTCTCCCCAAAAAGTGGAGAGGGAGTAGTGCTGCGCGTCGGCCGCATTCAGATAAACAACTTTCTCCCATTTCATATCCCACTCAAAAAATCCGTAACAATCTGGATAAACTGCTTAGGCGCCTCGGCCGAAAGCGAGTGGCCGATGCCCTTGAACTCAATATGGCGCCCGCCGCAAATCTCGGCGATCTCTTCGGCCCCCTCCTTGGATACCAGCAGATCATCCTCGCCGGTCAGCACCAGCACCAGGAATGGCGGGGCCTTGAGCACATTGCCCAGGGGCGGATAGTGCTGCAAGGCTTCGAGATGGGCCCGCAAGGCTTCGGTTTTGTTGCGGCGCACGATAGTTTTGACAATGCGGTCCAACTGCTTCTCATTTTCTTTGAGAAAAGTGCGACCAAAGACATGGGGCAGGGCGGCCCATACCATGGCATCCAGGCTGTGGCGCTGCAGGATCTCATGCCAGGAGCGCACAATCATCTTGGCGCGGAACGAAGCGTGGGTGGAGATGCTGCACAGAATCAGGCGCGTGACCAAGTCCGGGCTCTGGTTGGCCACGGTCAAGGCCACCCGGGCGCCGTGGCTTAACCCCACCAGGGCGCTCTGGTGGATGCCCAGTTCATAAAGCAGGGCCTTCAGATCCGCGGCATGCAGGTCCAGCGAAAGCGGCCGATTGCCCAGATCGCTGTCCCCTTGGCCCCGGCCGTCATAGATCAGAATGCGGAAACGCCGGGCCAGTTCCTTGGCTGCAATTTTCCAATAGACAGTGGTTTGCAGCGTGCCGTTGATAAAGACAATCACCGGCTTGCCGGGCGCATCGCCCATCAGTTCATAGTAAATGCTGCAATCGTCGGTGGTTTTGAAATAGGGCATGGCTTTTTATTTGTTCACATACCTTTGTGGCCCGCAAGCAAGTCGCGACGGGTGTAAATTCAGTTAACGTTGCGCCGTAGCGCCGTTGCGCGAGACCAAAATCGCAGCAGCCTTAGTTGGCACAATAGACGAATGAGCCTATGCTGAGCAAAGATAATACTTACGGCTCATAGGTATTATCAAAATGTCTCACGCAACGGCGCCACGGCGCAACGTAGAGAATTGACCTCACTTTCATAAATTTCGGAACAGGTTGACACGCCACAGTTTCATGAACGATGTCTTTCTATAGTTTGCGGCAAGAACCATGGCAAAAACGGTTTTTGATATGAAATCCATAGTGAGAATAGGGCCCTTCGTAGGGTGCATTTCATGCACCAGTAAATGGTGCGCAGAGTGCGCCCTACTATAACCTTATACCTTTAACGTTCCGCCTAAACGCCCACTCCCCATGACCACAAAAGACAAAATCCGGACCCAATTCAATCAGCAGGCCGATCAATTTTCCGGTCACTCATTCATCCGCAACCAGAAGATCTTTGCATTCATCTATCAATTCTGCGGCATGCAGGTCCACGACACCCTGCTGGATGTCGCTTGCGGCTCGGGCGCCTTTGTGCTGTTTTGCGGGGATAAGGTCCGTCGAGCGGCCGGCTGCGATCTTTCCGATGACTTGCTTAAAATCGCCCGCAACCAATGCCGGCGGCAAAAGGCCGCCAATCTGCTTCTCTGCCAAAGCGATGCTGAACACCTTCCCTATAAAGATAATGGTTTCTCAATGGTTACTTGCCGCTCCGCGTTTCACCATTAGGTTTTGCTCTATTTCTTTCTTTTGCCTGTAGCTGTTTTGGGAAAGAATTTTACTTCAGGCAAATCTTCGAAGTGAGCATCTTGAGTCCAAATAACACATTGAAATTTTTTGGCTGTGGCGAATATGATGCTGTCAGCCATAGGCAGATTATATTGCAGTCCAAGTTTTGCGGCGCTCATGGATAAGCTTAAGGTGAGTTCGATGCCCTTCCCTTTTTGCATTGCCGAGATGGATTGCAATGCTTCGTCTTCACCGGCTTCACGCAACACGACTTTAAATACTTCATAAATGGTGATTACGGGGACAATAAGGGATGAAGCATCTTGAAGCGGGCGAGAAAAATGCGCGGAATTTGGCCCTCCCGCGAAGTATTCCAACCACCCGGAAGTATCGACAATATTCATTGGCGGTCGCCCTCGCGCTCAAACTCCGTATTAATTCCTTTTAAGAACCCTTTTAATTCAGAGATATCCTTATCGGGGAGTAATTCGATCCGTCCTTCATACTCGATGACTTTCAGTTTTTGCCCAGGACGCAATCGCATGGTTTCGCGAATGGCTTTTGGGATAACGACCTGGTATTTTGGAGAAACGGTAACGGTTTGCATGATCGCACCTCGATCGATATTATTTTTGTACTACGATATCACAATCGATCTAAGAGCGTCAATTATCTGAGGGGTCGGGGAGTTTTTTCAAGACACCCCTAACGGCTCGCCGTGCTGCCTGCCGGCGTTGGCCTCAGCGGCGCTTGACATGCAGATGCAGGGGCCAACCGCTGCCGAGGCCCAACGCCTTTGGCTGTGCTAAAAATCGAATCAGACGCTGCCGAAAAACTCCCCGACTCCTCAATTATCTTAGGTATTGGGCGTTTCTTCCGTCATGCCCGTCCTGCATAAATTCGGGATAAACTGCGGCGGGCACCCAGCGGAATAGCCTTTTTCCCATCTTCGCGGGAATGCGCGCCTTTGATAGAAAAACCCCGTGCCCTCAAATACATGGATCTCCTTCCGAAATTTATTGATCGGCCTTTTATAGCCATAGGGATTTTGCCCTTAAAAAACGGGACAGCTCCCAATTGTGTTATGGATGATTTAGATTTATGAATACTGTTACCAATTGTAATCCCAGTCCCCGCCTCCCCCGCCGCGACCAAGTCAAAAAGGAGACACCCATGCGTCTGGCCATCGATTCCTATTTTTCAAAGAGTTCTGGGGCGTTCCTCGTATTGCTCGCCGCGGCCCTGGTGCTTTTAAGCGGCGGCCGGCAACCACTCTTTGCGGCCGGAACCGGTCCTTGCGATATCTATGCTTCCGGCGGCACGCCCTGTGTGGCCGCGCACAGCACCGTGCGCGCCCTTTACGGCAGCTACAGCGGGAGGCTCTACCAGGTCAAGCGCGCGTCCAATAGCCAGACCACCGACATCGGAACCCTGGAGGCGGGCGGTTTCGCCAACGCCGCGGCCCAAGATACGTTCTGTTCCGGGACCACCTGCACCATCACCATCATCTACGACCAGTCCGGCCGGGGCAATCACCTCACCCCCGCGCCCGCCGGCGGCGTCGGCGGCGCGGACAAGCCCGCCAACGCCACGGCACTGCCATTGACCGTCAGCGGACATAAAGTGTACGGGGTCTACGTGTCGCCCGGCATCGGCTACCGCAACAACGCCACCTCGGGCATCGCCACCGGCGACCAGGCCGAAGGCATGTACGCCGTGTTGAGCGGCAAGCACTACAACAACCAGTGCTGCTTCGACTACGGCAACGCCGAGACCAACAACCTGGACAACGGCAACGGCCACATGGAAGCCATCTACTTTGGCAATTGCACTGTTTGGGGTCACGGTTCCGGCAGCGGCCCCTGGGTGATGGCCGATCTTGAAAATGGTCTCTTTGCCGGAGGAAGCCTGGTTAACAACAGCAACTCGTCCATAACCTACGACTACGTCACGACGATCCTCAAGGGCGAGCCGAGCCACTTTGCCATCCGGGCCGGCAACGCCCAATCCGGCATCCTGACCACCATGTACGATGGCGCGCGTCCCACCACCTCCGGCTACAATCCCATGCACAAGGAAGGCGCCATCATCCTGGGCATCGGCGGCGACAACAGCAACAGCGCGGCCGGGTCTTTCTTTGAAGGTGCCATGACCTCCGGTTACCCTTCCAATGCCACTGAAAATTCCATACAGGCCAACATCGTGGCTGCCGGTTACGGCAACGGCAGCCCAACTCCCACCCCAACGCCGTCCCTGAACCCGGTGCATCAGTACACCTTCGACGGCAATGCCAACGATAGCGGCAGCGCCAGCAGCGCCAACGGCACCGTGACCGGCGCAACCTATACCAGCGGCAAGATCGGCCAGGCCATCAACCTGAGCGGGTCCAGCCAGTACGTCAGCTTCCCAGCCGGCTTTGTGAGCGGGCTGAGCGATTTCACCATCGCTACCTGGGTGAAACTGGATACGATTACCAGCTGGGCGCGTGTGTTTGACTTCGGCATGGACACCTCGGTCAACATGTTCCTGACCCCGCAGAACGGCGCGACCAATGCGGTTCGTTTTGCCATCACCACCAGCGGCAACAGCAGCAGCAGCGAGCAGCAGATCACCGGCAGCTCAGCCTTGCCGACTGGTGCCTGGACCCATGTGGCCGTAACCAAAGCGGGTAATGCCGGCACGCTGTATGTCAACGGCACGATTGTAGGGACGAACACCAGCCTGACTATCAGTCCTTCTGCTCTGGGCAACACCAGCCAAAACTGGATCGGACGCTCGCAGTACAGCGCTGATCCCTATCTGGATGGCCAGGTGGACGACTTCCGCATCTACAATCGCGCCTTGAGCGCATCGGAAGTCAGCGGCCTATACAGCGGAAGCAGCAGTAGCAGCAGTAGCAGTACCAGCAGCACCAGCAGCACCAGCAGTACGAGCAGTACGAGCAGTACCAGTAGCACCAGTAGCAGCAGCGGATGCAGCACCAGCAGCACGAGTTCCAGCACCAGCACAAGCTCCAGCAGCGGCTGCGGTAATTGATCGGCAGGGTTTCTTGATCTGAATATTCTGGTGATTTGATTTTTTTGAACAAAGACACAAAGCCACGAAGATGAATCCAAAATCTTCGTGGCTTTGTGTCTTTGGGCGAGAAGTATTTTGAACTCTTATGACCGGTGGAATCCGGTGATTTGGTATGAATAAATGGCGGCCTCGAATCGTGATTTGAATTATAGAAATTGATCTCTTCACTCTCACTTCTTGCTTGCGCGGCCGGTTTGGAGCCATTCCGCCCACTTCATTGCACCTGGGCTTCCGAATTCGCGCGCTCGCGCGGCTGCGGTGATGAAGTCGTAAGGCACCCGCCGCGAGCAAAGGAATCGCTTCGCTCAGTCAATTGGATTGGGTTTTTTAAGGCATAGGTGGGAAGGCTTGAATAAAGCCCGTTGTTTGCCAAATTAACGGTGATCTAAAATTTTTATTCTTCCATTTCAATTTGGCTGAAAACAGCAGCTTTTTTTGATGGGAGGTTGGTAAATAACACTTGAATCTTCGGGCGGAACTGTGAACGTGTTAGTTCGAATGCGGATTTTATGTCAATATTTGTGTATATTTTCAGATAATTAATAGGTGCCATAACTTTGTCCCGCTAAATCGCGGCCGCTATCAAAGCCGCGCCGATGGCGCCGGTGAGTTGGGCGTGTTGGGAGACCTGGAGCTTGGCGGAGAGTTTTTCTTCCAGGGCTTTGACGACGCCGATGTTTTTGGCCACGCCGCCGGTCATCATGATGGGCGGGCGGATGCTGATGCGTTTGGCCATGGAGATGACGCGGGCGGCGATGGAGGCGTGGATGCCGGCAATGATGTTCTCGCGCTTTTCACCTCTGGCGATCAGCGAAATGACTTCCGATTCGGCGAAGACGGTGCACAGGCTGCTGATGGTAGCGGCTTTTTGGGCGGTCAGGGAGAGTTGGCCAAAGGCGTCCAGATCTACTTCCAAGGCTCGGGCCATGACTTCCAGGAAGCGGCCGGTGCCGGCCGCGCATTTGTCGTTCATGGCAAAATCCTTGACCTTGCCCTGGTCGTCCAGCACCATGGCTTTGCTGTCCTGGCCGCCGATGTCGATGATGGCGCGGATGGCGGGATCGATGAAATAGGCGCCGGCCGCGTGGCAGGTGATTTCGGTGACGCTTTTGTGGGCGAAGTCGATACTGTTGCGGCCGTAGCCCGTGGCCACGATCTTCTCCACCTGACTGGCGCTGAGGCCGGCCTGGGTCAGGGCCTGGTCAAATACTTGCTGTCCGGCATTGCGCGCATTGTAGCCGGTCAGAATCACGCTGGTGGTGAGAATCTTTTTGCCTTTGATCAGCGCTGCTTTGGCGCTGATGGAGCCGATGTCGATGCCTGCTGTGATCATGCTTTTTCCATTTGCTGTTCTACATGCATCCGATTGATCTCTTCATCCTGCAGCACTTTAAACGCCACCTTGCCCACCATGGTCTGCGGCAGGGAGCGCCGGAATTCTACTTCCCTGGGGCAGCTCCACTTGATCAAGTCTTTGCGGCAGTGGGCGATGAGCGCTTGTTCCATGGCGGCTCCGGCTTGGGAGGTGTCCTTGAGCACCACGAAGGCCTTGACTCGTTCCACCTGCTGGGGATCGGGCACGCCGATGACGCAGGCCTCTGCCACCTGGGGATGTTTGCGCAAATGTTCTTCCACCTGGGCCGGGTAGACATTGAAGCCCGAGGATTTGATCATGCGTTTGTGGCGCAGCTTGAAGTAAAAAAAGCCGTCGGCGTCCATGGTGCCGATGTCGCCGGTGTGCAGCCAGACGCGGCCGTCGGTGTGGGTGCGCAGGGCTTTGGCGCTCTCTTCGGGTTGGTCGAGATAGCCCAGCATGATGGACGGGCCGCTGAGGCAGATTTCGCCTTCCTGGCCGATGGGCATTTCTTCTTCGCTTCCGATGCGGGCGATCTTGGCCAGCATGTCCGGGAAGGGCACGCCGATGCTGCCTTCGCGGTAATCGTGCATGGGAATGGCCATAATGCTGGAGACTGCTTCGGTCAAGCCGTAGCCTTCCAGGAGCTTGACGTGGCCGCCCCGGCGCCGGACCACTTCTTCAAAGCGTTCTTTGACGGCTCGGGGAAGTGAATCTCCGCCGCAAAAAGTGGCTTTGAGACAACTCAGGTCCGCTTTCTGAAATTGAGGATTGCGGCTCAGGGACTCAAAGAGGGTGGGCACGCCAATGACAAAGGAAGGCCGCTTTTTCTTCACCAGCTTGGCCACTTCGGCGGGCGTGAAGGTCGGCACCAGCAGTGATTTGCCGCCGCCCATGAAAGCGGCGTTGATGCACACGCACAGGCCGAAGCCGTGGAAGATGGGCAGGATGGCCAGCACGGCGCTCTCCCGGTCCATGTGGGCCCAGTGGGCGCACATCAATCCCTGGGCAATGAAATTGGCGTTGGAGAGCATGATGCCCTTGGGTTTGCCGGTGGTGCCGCCGCTGTACATGATCACGGCCAGCTCGTGGGGGCCCATGGCGGCCTTGGGCGCGGCGGGAGTGGGCTGGCGCATCATCTTCTTCCACCAGACCACGCCGTCGTCCGCCGGCACCTTGGGGATCTTGCGACCCTTCTGAAGATAAAAGCCAATGGCTTTCATCGGAAGTAAATAATCGGTGACCCTGGTGAGGATCAGGCGCTTTAGGCCGGTGCGCGGCCAGACTTGCTTGAATTTGGAGTAAAAAGCGTCGATGGTCAGGGCAAAGCGGCCGCGGCTGACATTAAGGTAGAATTCGATCTCCGCGGCCGTGGAGAGCGGGTGGATCATGCTGGCCACGGCGCCCAGCTTGTTGGCGGCATAGAAGCAGATGATGCCCTGGGGCGTGGTGGGCATGGCAATGGTGATGCCGTCGCCTTTTTGCATGCCCATGGAGGCCAGGGCATTGGCGCAGTGATCGATTTCGCTCAGAAATCGTTCATAGGTGGAAGTAAATCCCAAGAAATCGTAAGCCATGTCCTTGGGGTACTGGGCGGCGGTGTCAGCCACGGCTTCGTACAGGGTCGTCTGGGGATAATCGATGGATGCGGGCACATCACCGTAGAATTTAAGCCAGGGTTTGCTTTCGTACACGCTGAATCCTCCGTTGGGGCCGGGGGGTGGCCGCAGATGGGAGCTATTATCCATGTCGGGGGCGGATGAGGCAAGGGGAAATTGGGGATTGGTTGATTGTTCAATTTAGTTGATTGGTGATTAAAAGTCATGATTCTCAATCAGCCACCAATCATGCTTGTCAAGCGCCCTAGACGGCAATATAATTTTGATAACTTGGCATTTTTTTCGCCGATTTGTTTGAGCCTCCGAATCGAGGCAAGATGCACTGGAGAAATGAGATGCAAAGACAATTCACCGCAATTATTGAACGCGAAGGCGATGGCTACGTCTCCTTATGCCCGGAACTGGATATTGCCAGTCAAGGAGACACCATTGAGGAAGCCCGTGACAATCTCCGTGAGGCAATAGAGCTTTTTTTTGAAACGGCTTCATCTACGGAAATTCAGGCACGCCTGCATGAGGAAGTGTATGTGACCCGCATGGAGGTCGCCATTGGGTAGGCTGCGCGTTCTTTCGGGCAAACAGGTTTGTGAAATTCTGTCACGCCATGGCTTTGCGCAAATCCGACAAAGTGGCAGCCACGTCGTTATGCAAAAGAAACTTCCTGACACCACCATTACTGTTCCGGTTCCAAACCACCCAGAGCTTCGTTTGGGCACCCTACAGTCCATTATTCGTCAATGCGGTGTTGCTCGAAGCGAATTCGAGGCCTAAGCATCGCTGTTTGAAGCTCTCCTGGAGCTACAAGGCATCGTATTTGTAAAAGAGTAGCTGGTCTTCTTATTTATCCTCATCGTTGCGAGGAGGCACCCCATGGAACTCAACGGCGGCCAGGTCATTGCGAATGTTTTGAAGAATCATGGCATCGGTCATCTCTTTACGCTGTGCGGCGGGCATATTGCGCCCATTCTGGTGGGCTGCAAGCAGGCCGGTCTGCAGGTCATCGATGTGCGCCACGAGGTGGACGCCGTCTTTGCGGCCGATGCCGTGGCGCGCCTGACCGGCCTGCCGGGTGTGGCCGCTGTGACGGCCGGCCCGGGGGTCACCAATGCCATCACGGCCTTGAAGAACGCCCAAATGGCCCACTCGCCGGTATTGCTGCTGGGCGGCGCTGCCGCCACCATCATCAGGGGCCGGGGCTCGCTGCAGGATATCGACCAGGTCTCGCTGGTCAAATCGATTTGCAAAATCGCGGTGACCATCAACCAGAATTGCGACATCGTGCCGGTGCTGGAGCATGCCCTGCGGGTGGCGCGCTCGGATGTGCCGGGGCCGGTCTTCGTGGAGTGCCCCATCGATCTGCTTTACAACGAAACGGTGGTGCGCGAGATGTACGGCGCCAAATCGGGTGCGGCCGCCAACCAGGGCGGTCTCAAGAGCAAGCTGTTCCAGTTCTACCTGCAGCGCCACGTGAACCGCATGTTCATGTGCGACTTTGAAGAGATGGCGCCCATGCCCCTGGAGGTCACTGCTCCCGAGTTACAACCGGCCAAGCTTAAGAGCGCGGCGCGGGTTTTGGCCGCAGCCCAGCGGCCGGTGCTGATCATCGGCAGCCAGGTCATGCTGCAGCCCCACAAGGTACACGAACTGGCCGCCGCCGTGGCACACCTTCAGGCGCCGGTCTATCTGGCCGGCATGGCCCGCGGGCTCATGGGCCGCGCCCACCCCTTGCAGATGCGCCACCACCGCAGGAAGGCCCTGAAAACCGCGGACGTGGTGATTCTGGCCGGCATGCCGTGCGACTTCCGCCTGGATTACGGCCGCTCCTTTGCGCCGGACGCCAAGGTGATCAGCCTCAATCGAAGTAAAAATGATTTGACTCTCAACCGCAGGCCCAATGTGGGGCTGCTGGCCGACCCCTGCGATGCCTTATGCGCCTTGGCCCAAAGTCTGCCGCCCTCGGCCGAGCGCTGGCGGGAGTGGACCGAAACGCTGCGTTTGACCGACTCCCAGCGGGAAATGGAAATCGATGCCATGGCCGAAGCCGCGGTCCAGGGGGTCAATCCCATCGCTTTCTTGAAACAGATGGATGCGTTCATCGAAGACAATGCCATCCTCATTGGCGACGGCGGCGATTTCGTGGCCACGGCCGCTTATACTCTTCATCCCAGAAAACCCTTGAGCTGGCTCGATCCCGGCGCTTTTGGCACTTTGGGCGTGGGCGGCGGTTTTGCCCTGGGCGCGCAGTTGGTGCGCCCGGAGGCCGAAGTATGGCTGCTCTATGGTGACGGCGCCGCTGGTTACAGTTTGCAAGAGTTCGACACCTTTGTGCGCCACCATCTGCCCGTAATCGCAGTGGTGGGCAACGATGCGGCCTGGGCCCAGATCGCCAGGGATCAGGTGAAGTATTTGAACGATGCGGTGGGCACGGTCCTGCGGCCCACCGATTATCACAAGGTGGCCGAAGGGTTCGGTGGCAAGGGCTTTCTCATCAAAACCCAGGCCGAGATTCTGCCCACCCTGAGGGCGGCCCGCCAGGCGGCCCGGCAAGGCACGCCGGTGCTGATCAACGTGCTGATCGGCAAGACGGAGTTTCGGGAGGGGTCGATATCGATGTGAGGTTCGTTATTCGTTGATTGGTTGATTCGTTATTCGTTGAATCGTTGATTCGTTGAGTTGGCTGATGGTTGCTATCGCACAGAAGTGTAGGTTAAGAGTGTTGTTTAACTCGGCTTCGGCGCCGGAATCATGGCGTTAAATATCGGCTCCAATACCAAGCACAAGGCTGTGCATCAGTAACGACTTGCGCCTATCCCTCAGCAACGAATAACGAATCAACCAATCAACGAATCAACGTTACCTGACGGCCAAACACTTAATCTCCACCCGCCCCCCCTTAGGCAGCGCTTTGACTGCCACCACGGCCCGGGCCGGCTTGTGATCGCCGAAGAACGATTGGTAGATGGTGTTGAAGGCGGCGAAATCGCCCATGTCGGTGAGGAAGACATCCACGGCCGCTACATCATTGAGCGTGCATCCGGCGGCTTCTACAATTGCCTTGAGATTGGCCATGGCTTGGCGGGTTTGAGCTTCCAGCTCAGCGGAAGGAAAATCGCCGGTGGCCGGGTCCAGGCCCAGCTGACCGCTGACAAAGACCAGGCCGCCGCCGGCGCGCCCCTGGGCGTAAGGGCCGATGGCCGCCGGGGCTTGCTGGGTTTGAATGGGGGTGGTTGAAGACATTGACTGGCCTCCACGGAATTAACAGGTTAAATGAAAACAGCCGGCCACATTTTTGCTCTCTTTTCTGGCCGCATTGTAGGTCTTGACCGCGGCTTCGGTGGGCTGGGCGATCAGCTCAATGCCGTGATCGGCGAGCACCGCCTTCAGATCATCCTGGGGCTGAACCCGGCCGTTCATGCCCAGGCCGGCCACAATCAGTTCCGGTTGGGCTTCGATCAAAGCGGAGATATCGTCGGCGGTCAGGCCATGGCCGGCCGCCCGGCGCCAATCCTCTTCCACCTGACCGTCCGGGAAGATCATCAGGTCGGTCATGTACAATCGTCCGTCAATGGTCATGGTTCCGAAGGTACAACGTTCAATCATGACCTCCTCCTCCTGCTGAACCTGTGAGCCTGAGCCCACTTTACGTCCCAAACGCCAAATGTCAATTGACACTTGTCTTATATCCGAGGCGCGATTATCCTATCTGGAAATTGGGTTGCAGTAAAAATTTCATGATGGCCTCAGGGATTTGGATATGTTTGGAAAATTGATGCTGATCGCACGCGGCGGAGCGGTGGGCGCGGTCAGCCGTTACCTTGTCGGGTTGGTGACGTTCAAACTGTGGGGCCCCAACTTTCCCTGGGGAACCCTAGCGGTCAATCTGGCGGGATGTTTTCTCATCGGTTTTCTCTTTGCTCTTTCCGATCGCTCCCGATTGCTAACTCCCGATGTTCGACTTCTTCTGATCACCGGCTTCCTGGGAGCATTGGCGACCTTCTCCTCATTTTCCATGGAAACAGTCAATGCCGGCCGCGCCGGGCTTATACTTCTTCCCCTGGCCAATATTCTGGTCAATAATATCGGGGGGCTGCTGCTGACGGTATTGGGCATGATGGGGAGTTTAGAATAAGCGATGTAAAAGGAAATCTCTATGCGGTTATTGAAGCAAACGTTCCGGCGGTCCCTATCCGTTATGCTCATTGCGGCGTGCCTGTCCTGCGCCACAGGTCCAGCCCCTCAGCACACTTCCAGAGAGGTCCGCACAAGTATTTACTATGACAACAAGGGGGCGGAGCTGCTCAATCGGGGCTGTTACGCCCACGCCCTGCGCTACCTGCAAGCAAATCATCAACACTACAGCGCCGCCGATGACCAAGAGGGCGTGGCCCACAGTCTCAACACCATTGCCGACTTATACTTCCGGACGGGCGACATGACCGGCGCCTTGTCCATCTATGATGACGCCATCTTCGTGTTTCAGAGCCTCAAGGATAACTCCGGAGCGGCCCGGGCCATGAGCAACAAGGCCGCCACCCTCAGCGCCATGGGGCGCCTTGAAGAGGCTAAAGCCGTTTTGGATCAAGCCGACGCCATGGATACGGAGCATGCCCAGACCGCCTTACGGCTGAAAACCCGGGCCCTGCTGGCCATCAAGCAAAACGATCTGCCGCAAGCCAAAACTCTATTGGCCCGGGCGCTGGAAGCATCGGGCGGCAGCGAGGCTTCGATCCGCGGCAGTATTTACTTTACTTCCGGATATGTCGCCCTCAGAGAGAAGCAGATCGATCCGGCCCAGGCGGATTTTAACCAGGCCCTGGAGATCGACCGGGCCTCGGGCGCCTACTTCGATACAGCCAGGGATTTGGAAGCCTTGGGAAAATGCGCGGTCGCCCGGCAGGAATATCGCCAGGCCGTGGATTACTTCAAGCGCGCCGCCAAGATCTTCGCCTTGCTCAAAGACCGCTCCAAGGCCGACGAAGCCGCCGCCCAATTGAAGCAAAGTGCGGCCCAGGCCGATATCGACATCCAGGCCACCTTGCACTGGATCCATCAATGGCTGGACGAGAGCAAAGGCTCGCCGCTGTGCGAGTAAGGATGGTGTACATGCCAATTCCTGCGCTTGTTCAAATGAAGCCGCCCTTCCGTTGCCGCCGGACAACTTATCGAAGTCATCAAGCCCTTAAACACTGACCGGCGCGGTCAACATGGTGCTATCTGGCAAAGCAGAGGCCGGGTTTCACATATTCGGGAACCAACACCGGGTGGCGGTCACGGACCGCTGGATGGTTAGGATCACAAGCCCCTAAAGAAAAACAACGCGTGAAAAATATTATTTTACAAAAAAACAACGCGTTGATTCAGGCAGCAATTGCGGGCCTTCCAGGCAACGTCCGTCGACCCGCAATTGTTCTACTGGCAAAGAACCGGAGGGCGGCTGGGGGAAATCGACTATATACTTCAGCACGGTATTGCCATTGTTCCGGTGGAGGTCAAATCAGGTGCCGCGGGCAGTATGAAATCACTGCATCAATTCATGGCGGAGAAAAAGCTGAAGCTTGCGGTCCGCTTCGATGCCAATCCGCCGACTGTGGAAGACATCGATATCAAGACCACCTTGGGGCAACCGGTGAAATATCGGCTGCTGTCAATCCCGCTCTATCTGGCCGAGCGTGCAGGCGCTTTCATTGACCAGGTATTTTAGTGCCCTTCGTTTCTATTACGGTCTGTCATATTTTAACACTTGACAATGGCATTATGACAAACAATAGTGTTGAATCATGACAGAATACTATCCGAGAGATATGGCCGAATCGGCCCGTTCGGCCCTTGAAAATATGCCCGTGGTCGTTGTCACCGGCATGCGACAGACCGGTAAAACCACATTTTTGTGTTCGCAACCCGAGATCTCTGATCGGGATTACGTCAGCTTCGACGACTTTGCGCAACTCGAAGCGGCCAAATCGGACCCGGAGGGGTTTATCCGCCGCGATAAACCCCTGACGATCGACGAAGCCCACAAATGTCCCGAGGTTTTTAATGCTATCAAGCGGGAAGTGGATCGAAAAAGGATTCCGGGCCGGTTCCTGCTCACCGGGTCAGCCAATTTTTCAATTCTAAAGAACTTCACCGAAAGCCTTGCCGGTCGATCGATTTACCTGGCACTCCATCCGTTCAATCGCCGGGAGTTGAATCAGCAGACGGTACGGGAGCCATTTCTTAAGACCTTTTTCCATGATCAGGATATGGACCTGCCGGGCGGCTTCGGACCAATCCTGCCCGAGGAGGTGGCCAGGGGCAGCATGCCAACGGTTGGACTCGGGCAGGTCAAAGATCCGGTCATCTGGTTCAAAGGGTATGAGCAAACCTACCTTGAAAGGGATGTCAGAGACTTAAGCCGGGTGAGTGATCTCACCGCCCTGCGCACATTGCTCCGCCTCACCTGCCTGCGGACGGGGCAACTGCTGTCTCTCAGCCACCTTGGCCGGGACGCCAAATTGAATGCAACGACCACCTCCCGGTATCTATCCCTCTTTGAAGCCTCGTTTCTGATCAATCGGATCCAGCCATACTTGGGAAACAAATCCAGCCGGTTGATCAAATCGCCCAAATTTTATCTGAACGACTCCGGTTTGGCGAGTTACATGGCGGGACTCGATTTGTCTTCCTCAATTCTTGACGATCCGCTCTATGGCGCCATGTTCGAAACCTACGTAGCCCAGAATCTGCTCTCTATTTTAAGCGCCCGGTGGCCCCAGGCCTCTTTGTACTTCTGGTCGATTCAAGGCCGGTATGAAGTGGATTTCGTCATTGAGGCGGGTCGCACGTGCATGGCTCTGGAAATCAAGTCCGCTGCCCGATGGCAGGAAAAAGACTTGACCGGGTTGAAGACATTTTTATCCGGAACAAGTCACTGCAAGGCGGGTATTCTTTGCTACAACGGAAAAGACGCGGTCAGATTGGGTCCGAAGCTTTGGGCCCTACCGGTTAGCCTTGTTCTGTCATGAGGCGGTGCCAACCCCTATGTCCAGACCAGGAAGACCAATACACCGCCGAGATTTACTTCCGCTGGCAGGAGCTGAAGGTTCTGGCCATCACGCCAGGCGTACTTCTTTTCTACCCGAGGCCGATCCGGACGAATACCTGGCGTTTGGTCTGTGCGCCGGCGTGGGGTATCACCCCGCCCGAAAAAGCGATTTGCTGGGCGTGGGGCTCAACTGGAGCCGGCCTTCAGCGGTGCGGGACTGGATGATCAGTATACTGCCGAAATATACTACCGCTGGCAGGCGCTGAAGGTGCTGGCCATCACACCGGACGTGCAACTGCTGTTCAACCCGGCGCTCAATCCGGATGAAGATCTGGTGACGGTGTGGAGCATTCGTGGAAGAGTCAGTTTTTGAAGCACCAATTATTAAAGAAGCTCAGGGTGAGATTTCACCAGTTTCCTGCCAGGTGGTCACCTGGACCGATTTGCCGGATGTAGCTCTCATCGCCACCGAAAATAAGGTGGGAAGAATTGATGCTGCCGGACAACCTCTTATGGATTGACAACCTTTCATTTGGCCGATATATAACTTTTCATTTGGTCGGACCATAAGTTTTCAAATAGACGCAATGGCTGAACCCATCTTATACCGACGATTTGCCCGTCGACCTCTGGAAGAGGCGTTGGAAGACACCCCGGTGGTGTTGATCCATGGACCGCGCCAGAGCGGCAAAACTACTCTGGCCCGTCTGGTCGGTGATGCGGCCGGGTATGAATACATTACCTTTGATGATGATGTTCAATTGGCCGCAGCCACCGCCGATCCGGTCCGATTCGTAGCTGACCTGCCGCAAAAGACGATTCTGGATGAGGTACAGCGGGTTCCGGGTCTGTTTCTTGCGCTGAAATCGGCCGTGGATCGCGATCGACAGGCCGGAAGATTCATTCTGACCGGGTCGGCGAATGTGTTGCTGGTTCCCAAATTGGCGGATTCGCTGGCCGGGCGTATGCAGATCATCCGCTTGTACCCCCTGTCGCAAGATGAAATCGCCGGAAAAGCATCCCGGTTCCTTGATGACCTGTTTGCCGGCCGGTTTCGGAAGCGTGGTTTCGATCGCCTCGGCCCCGTGCTGGCCGAACGTATTGCTGCAGGCGGTTATCCGGCAGCGCTGCTACGTACCAGGGCCACCCGGCGCGCTGTTTGGTATCGTGACTATATCGAAACACTCGTGCAGCGGGATGTGCGGGATCTGGCCCGTATCAGCGCTCTGGATGCGATACCACGACTGCTTCAGCTTGCCGCGGGACAGACGGCGCGGTTGGTCAATGTCGCCGAAATGGCATCGGCGTTTCAATTGAGTCGACCGACCATTCGTGACTATGTGGTGTTGCTGGAAAAAATCTTTTTGCTGGAACACCTGCCGCCGTGGCACACCAATCGACTGAGTCGGCTGATCAAAACACCCAAATTGCATCTTGCCGATACTGGTCTTGCCGCATCTTTGCTGGGCGTGGATGCCGAACACCTATATACGGATCGTACAATGCTGGGGCAGATGCTGGAGACCTTCGTTTTTCAGGAACTCAAGCGTCAGGCAAGCTGGAATGGCAGACCGGTTCAATTCTATCATTTCCGCGATAAGGACGGTGTGGAAGTGGACATTGTGTTGGAGCAAGCCGGCAAAGTAGCGGGCATCGAAATCAAAGCCGCTTCGACCGTTACGAAAAGCGATTTTCGTGGATTGGCCAAGCTTCAAGAAATAATGGGCGATCGGTTCGTCGCCGGCGTTGTGATGTATGACGGCGAGAGTGCAGTTAGTTTTGGTGAAGGGCTCCATGCCGTCCCGATCCGGTTGCTTTGGGAGTCGGACTGACGGGACATGCTTCCTGATCGCTATCATGCGTTTTGCCGGTGAGCTCGTTATTCGCGTGCTTTGGCTTCGGGCTTTGCATACATTTTCTCTATCCTTGGGTTTAGGAAAAGTCAGCCGGCGCCGGTGTGGGATATCCTCCCGCCAGAAAGAGCGACATATTGGGCGTGGGGCTCAACTGGAGCCGGCCTTCAGCGGACACCCTGGGTGCGGACCTGGATGATCAGTACACCGCCGAGATTTACTACCGCTGGCAGGCGCTGAAAGTGCTGGCCATTACGCCGGACGTGCAACTGCTGTTAAACCCGGCGCTCAATCCGGCCGAAGATCTGGAGACGGTGTGGAGTATTCGTGGAAGAGTTAGTTTTTAAAGAGGCTCAGGGCTCGATTTCACCCACATCCCGCCAGGATGTCACTTGGACCGATTGCCGGATGTAGCTCTCATCGCCACCGAAAATAAGGTGGGAAGCATCGGCGCCGCCGGACAACTTGTTGAAGTAATCAAGTCCTTTAAAGGCATCCCGAGATATGGTTTGTCCTAATTTGATCTCCACCGGCACGGGCTGTGGGCTCCGGTCCCAAATGATATCTACCTCGTTGCCGATATTATCCCGGAAGTAAAAAAGGTTGTCCGTCTGAACGGCATTGAATCTTTTTTTGAGCAGTTCGGCAACGATAAAGGTTTCAAACAGGGCGCCGCGCAACGGGTGCGTCGCCAGTTGTGTGGGGGTATGAATATCCAGCAAAAAACAAGCCAGGCCGGTATCCAGAAAATAGAGTTTCGGTGATTTGATCAGACGCTTGCTGAAATTTTTATAATAGGGTCTGAGCAACTTAATGATGTAGCTGGCTTCCAGGACCGAGAGCCAGCTTTTGATTGTGCTGTGATTGGCGCCGCAATCATTGCCCAGGCTGGACAGGTTCACAATCTGACCGGTACGCCCGGCACACAATTTTAAAAAGATTTCAAATTGGGACAGGTCGCGGATGTTGATCAACATCCGCAGATCCCTTTCCACATAGGTATTGACATAAAAACTCATGGCTTCGGTGGGATTGAGGCCTTTATCGAAGATGCGCGGGTAGAAGCCGGTATAGAGCACCTGGTCAAGGCCGGTTTTTTTAAGATCAGTGCCATATGCTTCTTTCAGGGAAAAAGGCAGCAATCGCACCAGGGCGGTACGACCGGCCAGGGATTGTGAAATGCCTTCCAACAGCTCAAACTGCTGGCTCCCGGTCAAGATGAAGAAGCCTTCTTTATTTTGCTGGTCGACGATGGTCTGGATGTAAGAGAGCAGTTCAGGAGCGCGTTGAATTTCGTCAAGTACAGCACCTTGGGCAAATCGGTTCAGAAATCCCCTGGGATCCTGTCTGGCAAATTCGCGTTGATCGAGATCTTCAAGGGACACATAGGTCATATCTGGAAACACCATCCGGCAAAGGGTGGTTTTACCGGATTGTCTCGGCCCGGTAATGGTGACCACCGGGTATTGGCGCGCCAATTGTTTTGTTTTTTCAACAAGATCTCTCTGTATCATGATGGGCTGCCCTTTCATGGTGAACGGTGCTCGAATTGTATGGCCCAGACAGGCGTAACTTATATTTACAATTTGAGAGTTAAATTATCAATTTGTAAATATGATGGTCTCGCTAAAAGCCGCATATAGTTTGTTGATGTCTCCCCGCGAAGGCAGGGAATCCGCAATTTCGGCCGGCTCAACCGACCGGTATTGGCAGGCACCCAAAAGACAATATTAAATCGCTTTTGGCACCCGCGATTTGTACTGTTGGCAAAGGACCGAAGAAAATGAGATAAATTGCTTTTTCGGAAAACATAATAGCCTTGGGAGTGTTAAGTCACAGATGTTGCACATCAGTGTTTTCCAAGTCGTACTCGTACGCGTACTCGTACTCGAAATGGTTAAAAAAGCCCTTCGAGTACGCGTACGAGTACCGCTTCGCTGAGTACGAGTACGAAAATTTCGACCGCATTTCTATGCTGCAAGCAACAGCCGTGAGTCTTGGTTGCTGGGAATCATCCGGTGGTGTTATTCTGGTCGCGAACAGTACCAGGGGAATCGGGATCGATCCATAGAGTAATATGATTGGGGGAATTGGCAATGATCGCAGAAAGAGCAAGGAACAAACATATTCGCTGGTTGGCCGGAGTGTTGCTGATCATGATCCTGGGAGCATCACCTGCTTCCGGAGGCGAAACCCTCAGGCGCGTCAAAGCCAGAAAGGTTTTGAACTGTGGCGTGAGTGAGGGCATCGCGGGGTTTTCCGAGAAAGACGCCGGCGGCCAATGGAAAGGATTGGATGTGGAGTTTTGCCGCGCCGTGGCGGCAGCGACTTTGGGCGACGGCAGCAAAGTGAAGTTCAAACCCTTGCGATCGACTGAACGGTTCCCGGCTCTCAAAGGCGGGCTGATCGATCTGCTGCTGCGCAATACCACCTGGACACTGGGGCGGGAAATTGGCCTTAAGGTCAGGTTCCCTGGCATTCTGTTTTACGATGGTCAGGGTTTTGTAACCCGTTCCGATAGTGGTGTAAATCAGACCTCCGACCTGAACGGCAAGGCCGTCTGCGTGGTAAAAGGCGCTACCCATGCGGATAATACCGCCAATTACTTCACTGCCAAAGGATGGCGCTATACGCCGGTGATCGTGATCTCTTACGCCGATGGTTTTCCACTGCTTAAAGACGATCTGTGTCAGGCCATGGCGGGTGATATTTCGGCTTTGGCCGCGGCCCGGCTGGAGATGCCCAAGGGTGCTGAGATTTTCAAGGTCTTGCCGGAACGTATTACCAAGGAACCCTTGGCGCCGGTGGTCCTCGACGGCGATCAGGAGTGGGCCAGCCTGGTGCGCTGGGTGCTTTATTTGCTGATCAACGCGGAAGAGGTCGGGCTCACCCAGGACAATGTGCGCAAACTGGCAACCGACAAATCCGATGTGGCCAGGATACAGGCCATGGAAACCTGTCGCAACTTTGCTGCTCCGCTGGGCATCCCGTCGGACTGGGCCGTGCGCGTCATCGCCGCCGTGGGCAATTATGGCGAGATTTATGAGAGAACTTTGGGCAGTAAAAGTCCCTATGGGCTGGATCGCGGTCCTAATCGGCTCTGGACTGAGGGCGGTTTGATGTATGCGCCGCCTATCCGGTAATCTCTCCAGCTCTTTGTGAGCACGGTGCGCGGTGCCATTTAAGGGGGCAATCCCACGCTAATCGGTGCTTCGGCCAATAGAGGGGCTGCCGGAATCTGTGCAACGACCGCAACGTTACTTTTTCCAAGTTTTTGCGCCATAGGCTTCCCATGGATGGGGCTCAACTGGCGGTTGTTGCGCTGTATGTGCTGGCGATCTTCTGGCTAAAGAAGTAAAAAAGATGGCCTGTTCGTTCATCGAAAGGGGGCAGAAGAAAATGTTTCGTTTACTATTTCTCTTTATAATCGCCGTGATGACGGCCGCTTGCGCAGCGGGTGTCACCTCCGGCGCCAAGTCACGCGACAATGACCCCCAGGCGGTGGTGGGAAAGACCTGGCAGTGGGAAATGACTATTACGGCCGAAGCGAAGATCTCAGCGGCCGTCCCCGAGCGCTACACCCTTTTGCTGGGCGACGACGGCCG
The DNA here is from genome assembly GCA_021824175.1 of Deltaproteobacteria bacterium. GTDB lineage: Bacteria > Desulfobacterota > Desulfobacteria > Desulfobacterales > Desulfosarcinaceae > Desulfatitalea. The sequence continues at coordinate 17,317 of JAKALP010000031.1, read as the reverse complement.
TGCCCAGGTGCGCTTTGACTGCAATCGCGGCGGCGGCAGCTACACCATCTCCGCGGGCCGGCTCTCCTTTGGTCCCATGATGGCCACGCGCATGGCCTGCCCTTCCGACAGTCAGGACTTCCTCTTCATGCGGGATCTTTCGCGGGTGGTGTCGTTTTACATTGAAAATGACCGACTCTATCTCGGACTTGAAAAAGATGGCGGCGCCATGCGGTTAAAGCCCTCGATCTGAAATCGATCTGGCTTGTATTAAACCGTTCTTGGCTCAAGCTCGCGCCAGCGATCATCTCTGAACCCGTCTGGAAGGTCCCGCCCCTGTTTTTAGCTTGAATTTGTCCTTAAAATTGTCATAATATCATTATGTTATGGTGGACAAAACGAAGACTTGGTTGCGAAGCCAAAAATGCAGGGCTTTGAGATGGCTTGCCGTCAATTAGGATGGACCCCCATGAATCGAGCCATAAAAAAAATTGATTTGGAATCCATTCCAGGCACGGTTACCGTAATCGACGCCGGTGGCGCTATTGTATACGCAAACCAGCAGTGCATCGAAGCCACGGGATTCAGGCTTGATGAAATGGTGGGCCATCCCTGGGCTGAATTCTGCCAAATCCCTTCCCACTCCTTCACCGCTATTCTTCAGTGTCTGAAACAACGCTCGGTCTGGCGCAAGGTAGTTCAGCATAAGAGAAAGGATGGGACCTCATTTGGCGAACTCTGCGCCGTTTCATTACTGCCCGTCGATGGTGACCCGAAGAAGTACTTCCTGAAGGTTGGGCACCCCCTGGAGTCTTCAGATCTTCAAGAAACACCAGCATTCGGACGAAGAATTCCAGAAGCAAATATGACATCTGGTATCAGCGGGACGTCAGATGATTGCTACGCCATCCTCGACGCGGCGCCCTATGCGATTGGGATTTGCCGCATGGCGGACCAGCGTCATGTATTGGTCAATCAGGCCTTTTGCCGTTATACCGGCTACTCTTCCGGAGAAGCCCTTGGCAAGACTTCCCAGGAATTGAATCTGTTTCATGATCCGGCTGATTGGGAACGAATGCACGCCGCGGTTCAGGGTCGAGACAAGCTCGATGGGTTGGAAGTCACCTTCCGTCGCAAAGATTTCAGGTTAACCCACGGCCTCATATCCGTCAGGCCCGTCGATCTGGCCGGAGATCTTTGCTTGCTGTATATCTCCCAGAATATCGAGGAAGTGAATACGGCCCAGGAAGCATTGCGCCAAAGCGTGGAGAACTACCGGACCATTATCGAAGGCGCTCCCGTGTCCATTGCCATCACACGCCTGAGCGACAGCATCTACCAGGAAGTAAACGATTCGTTTTGCCGCCGCGTGCACTACCGCCGTGAGGAGATCCTCGGCCACACGCCTCCCGACCTCAAGTTTTATACGGATTTGGAAGATCGTCGGCGTTTTCTGGAGCTCTTTGCCGAGCAGGGATATGTGGACGACCAGGAAATCCGCTTCCAGGACAAGTATGGGAAGACACTGGACAGCCTCGTTTCGGCCCGGCGCCTGCGGTATAAGGGAGAAGACTGCCTGTTGTATATTTCTACCCGGATCGACAATCTCAAAGCCGCACAAAGAGCATTGGCGGAACGTGAGGAGAATTATCGAACCATTCTGGATCTGGCGCCTTACAATATCTCCATCACCCGACGCAGCGACGGCGTCTATATGCAGGTCAACAAGGCCTTTTCACTTCGTACCGGCTATGCCGCGGACGAGGCCCTGGGGCGCACCGCCTTTGATCTCAATCTCTATGTCAACCCTTCCGATCGCGACCAATTGATAAGATTGCTTGAAAGAAATGGATATGTAGACAGTGTGGAGGTCCCTTTCCGCGTCAAGGGCGGACGCATTGTGGAAAGTCTGATTTCGATGCGATTCATCCATTTTCAGGATGTCGACTGCATCATCTCCATGACGGTGGAAATCAGCGAATTGAAGGCCGCCCAGCGAGCCCTGGAGGAAAGCGAGGCCCGTTTTCGGACCATATTTGAAACCGCCGCGGACCCCATCTTTTTAAGTGACATGGAAACAGGGCGGTTTCTGGATGTCAACCCGGCCGCCTGCCGTCATCTGGGGTACGGCCAGGCTGAGTTTCTGGCAATGTCGCTCAACCAAATCCACGCGCCTGAGGGCATCAACGCCATGCCCCGGTTTTCAGAAGATCTCGCGGAAGGAAACAGCCTGTTCTTCGAAACCCAGCATCTACGCAAAGACGGCTCCAAAGCCATTGTGGAAGTCAGCAGTCAGCAGATGATGCACCAGGACCGCCGGGTGCTGTTATGTATTGTCCGCGATGTAACCGAGCGCAAGCAGATTGAAGCTGAATTGGCCCGCTATCGCAAAAGCCTTGAAGAGATGGTGACCGAACGGACCAAGGAACTCAAGGCGGCCCAGCGAGAGCTGGTGAAGAAGGAGAAAATGGCGGTACTGGGCCAAATTACCGCCACGGTCAGTCATGAATTGCGCAATCCCTTGAGCGTCATCCGAACCTCCAACTTTTATCTTCATCGCAAAATGAAATCCAGCGATCCGATCATCGAGAAGCATTTTAACCGGGTCGATGAGCAGGTATCCCTATGCGATGCCATTGTGGCCTATCTACTGGAGTATACCGAAGGACGGCAAGCGGTAAGAGTCTATCAAGACGTTACCAGATGGCTGGCCGAAGTGGTGGAATCCCAGCGCAAGCAAAAAGATCTCGATTTGGCTCTGCGGATCAGTCCGGACCTGCCCAAGCTATCCTATGACCAGGAAAAAATGCGGCGGGTGATGGTCAACTTGCTCCAGAACGCCACCGAGGCGATCAATGATCGCGTCGAGGAGAACGAAAGGCGCGGGGCTTCCTATACTCCGGCCATCGCAATCGATGCCCGCCTAAAAGGTGATTGCGTCGTCATCGAGATACAGGATAACGGTATCGGCATGGATCCCAATACCCTCGCCCACGCCTTTGAACCGCTTTTCACCACCCGTTCGCAAAAAACCGGTATGGGATTGGCGATCGTCAAAAAAATCGTGGAAGAACATGACGGCTCCATCATTTTAGAAAGCCGGCGGGGCATAGGCACCCGGGCGCAACTTACACTGCCTCTAAAAGAATCGCGGTTAGAGCATTAAAATTAAAAGCTTTGTTTAATGGATTTGAGATAGTTTGCGGCTTTTGGCTGAAGTGTCCCTCTTTTTCACGATCACAGATAATAGCTCGACGCAGGCAAAACCTTTCTTATTATTGTGTCTAGAATTGCAATTTTAAAGCAAGGGAGAGCGGTTATGAAAACGATGACACGGATGATTCGTACCACCCTACTTGTCAGCCTGTTCATGCTGACCACGACATTTCTCCCGGCTGGCAGCAGTTCCGCCCAGGAGGTGATCACCCCCCTGGTAGCGGTGCAAAACGGTTTAAAGGTCGCCAATGACATGATTGCCCAGGGCAAGTTGGACCTCGGCTGGGCCGCGGACCTGAGCTCGGTTACGGTAACCATCCGCAACATCAAAGGCTTTTCAGAGTATGTGGTCACCCTGACCCGTTCGAGCGGCACACCGGCCGAGGCATCGATTTATATCAACATGAGCGGCGGTTACAGTGGTTCGAGCCTGAGCACCGAAAGCGTCCCCGGTGAAAAAGAATCCGGCTACTGAACTCACCTGCATGATTAGCCACAAAGCCCAAGATGGTGTGCCAGCCATGGGAGGTGGCGATGTATCCTTAGCGGCCAAAAATTGAATGGTGAGTGGGCCGATGTATAAATGTATAATATTATCTATTGGTTGGAATTGTTTGACGGGGAGTTGATCAATGCCATGGCCGAGGATACCGATACCTGCGCAAGGTTGGTTCGCAGTTTGGATGAGAAAGGGCTTTCCATGCTGGAAGACTGGGTGGCCGCCGCTATCAGCGACCGGCATCTGTGGCCGGATGAATTTGCGCGTTCCTTGATGAAAGTGATCGGCACCATCGGTCGGCATGGCAATGCGATCATCATCGGCCGGGGCGCCAATTTTGTGCTCCCGCCGGAGAACCGTTTTCGAGTTCGCATCATCGCGCCCCTGGAAAAGCGCATCAATTGCATTGCCGAAACCTACAATATTTCGAACAGTGATGCCAAACGGCGCGTATTAAGCACGGAATCCAACCGCCGGGCTTTTGCTAGAAAGTATTTCCATAGCGACATCGGCGATTCGCTGAACTACGATCTGGTGCTCAACACCGGGACGTTTTCGGTGGAAAAGGCGGCGGAAATCATAAGCCAGGCGGTCCGCTGAACGATTACAGCCCGTTCATAATAAAGATGGATCTGAATTGAACGATAATTACCATTTGATAATTTGTTTTGGACCTTGGAATCGCATAATCTCTTGATGAACTATATGGGAAAAGCATCGTTCCAACCAAAATCAAAATAAAGCGTTTGGGCCAAAAGATTATTTTGCGATAGCTTGATTCCATCGGTGGGCTGAAATCATCGCCAGGGGGGGCTTCATATGTTCCGGCTGCTGAAACGGGGCTTACAGGTTGGGTTATTGGTAGTATTTATCACCATGGGGTCCGGTTGCAGCGGCAAAGATGGCAGCACCCATTATGCCGTGCCAAAAGGCGAGGTCAGCGTTGCCCGCGCCGCGGCGGTTGACCCCATCATCTTCTCTTTCGGCACCACCCGAAGTGATTATCTCCTCAACCCCTATGCCATCGAGAACGCCAAGATCAACGGCGATACTTTGCTTTTGACCGTTTCCTACACCGGCGGGTGCGAAGATCACCAGTTTGAACTGATCGCTTTGAATGACTTTTTAGAGTCCAAGCCGGTCCAGGTAGATCTTTTACTGACCCACGATGCCAATAAGGATGCCTGTAAAACCCTCGTTAAAGAGGAGTTGAAATTCAGCCTGGCGTCCATCAAGGAAGAGTACCGCATCGCGTTTCGAACCGAAACCGGATCGCTCAATCTTCGATTGCAGGACCCTTCCAAGCCCGAGGGCTACCTGCAGGTGGGATATGCTTTTTGATCCTTGGGCCTATCGTTTATCTGCCATTCGGGCCTTCCGGGGAATCACTTCAATGATTTTTGTTCCCGCGCCCCAATCTACATAGAACCAGCTGCCCAGGGCGGGTTTAGTATCCTGTTGAGTCTTTCGGCCATTTCGCGCCGGCTGAAGGGCTTGAGCAACACGTCGTAGATTCCGGCCTCTTTGGCTTTTTCTTCGGGGATGCTCTCGCTATAGCCGGTACATAGAATAATGGGAATGGCGCGGCGGACACGAGTGAATTCCCTGGCCATTTCCAATCCGCTGATTTTGGGCATGGAATGGTCCGTGATGATCAGGTGGTATTTGCCGGGCTCGCGGTGAAATTCCTCCAGAGCCAAGATGCCGTCAGCCATGGGCGTGACTTGATATCCCAGCGAGAGTAATATCTTGGCAGCCACATTCAAAAGCATGGGTTCGTCATCCACCAGCAAAATATGTTCATTTTTCCCCTTGGGAATCGGCTGTTTAATGGGCGGGGCCGCCTCTTCCTTGACCTCGACCTTGGGCAGTAGAATTTCAAACGTAGTGCCATAGCCCACCTGACTCTGCACTTCGATGTGGCCCCCATGGTTTTTCACGATGCCTTGTACCATGGACAGCCCCATGCCAGTGCCTCGGCCAGGGCTGCTTCGCTTTTACGCAGATCGGCCATGGCCTTTTTGCGGTCGGTAATATCCTGAAGCACGGTGAGCATGGCCGTAGTCCCATTGATCGCAAAAGGGGTCACGGTCAGTTGGGCAATAAAGGTTTGCTGGTTTTTACGCTTGAACTCCACCTCAGTTTTATGAACGGTGTCTTGCCGCTTGATCTTCTCAAGAATAGCCTGGCGTTCCTGGGGTCGGTTGTAAAGCTGAGCGGCATTAAGCGTGTGCAACTCATCGGCCGAATAGCCCAGCAAATCCTGGTAGGCGCTGTTGAACGCCAGGATGGCGCCGTCCTCGCGGGTCAGGCTGATGGCCACCGGGATGTTTTCAAATAAGGCCCGAAATCGTGCTTCACTCTCCTTGACGGCCGCATTGGCTTTGGAAAGCTCCGTGGTCTTGATCTCCAGCTCTTCGTTTAAGGTAATCAGCTCCTCATTGGCGGCCTGGAGCTCTTCATTGGAGGTCTCAAGTTCTTCGTTGGTGGATTGAAGTTCTTCATTGGTGGAGTGCAATTCTTCGTTGAGCGAAAGCAGATCCTGGTTGGTGTTTTCCAGCTCTTCAATGGTGGTTTGCAAATACTCCTTGGTGGCGGTCAGTTCCTGATTCAGTTCGGCAATGCGGGTTTCCTGCTCGGTGGTTGGGTCCGCGGCAGCCAGGGGTAACTTTGATTTGGATATGTCTGATACCTGCTCGAAAACCACCAGGACCAAGCGTTCCTGGCCCTCGTTGGTCTGTACGGGAGACGCGTACAGCCGCACCTGTCGTTCGCCGGCGCTATCACGAAGCATAACCGGCTTGCCGTGGACCTTGGCATTTTCCCGCAGACATTTATTGATGATGATGCGCAGGTCGATACCCAGATTGGCTTTGGCCAGGGAGAGAATATTGAGGTCGGCGGTTCCTGGCGCAAATCCCAGATAAGGGCTCACATCCCCATGCACATAGACAATATCCATGCGGTCGTTGACCAGCACGCTGCTGTGGCCGTAGATTTCCAGCAGAAGTTGTTCCAATGCTTCTTTGGCTGAAAATTCATGTTTGACTTCCGGTCCGGGATTGGCGTTGGGCGCATATCCTTTGCCGCGATGATATTGCATATTGATGGGCGGCCGGCGGTAAACGCCGCGCCGCTGAAAGAGTTTCTGGCGAGTATCCACCGGCACGAAGAGATCCGAGATCTGGCTGCCGGATTCCGATTTTCCCAGGAAGAGATATCCATTGGCGTTTAAAGCATAGTGGAAGATGGACATGATCCGCTTTTGCAAATGGGTGTTGAAGTAGATCAGCACATTGCGGCAACTGATTAAATCGATGCGGGAAAAGGGCGGATCCTTGAGCAGATCGTGCTGGGGAAAAACGATCATGTTGCGGATGGCTTCAGCCACTTGAAACAAGCCATTGGTCTGGTTGAAGTACTGCTTTATTACGGTATCGTTAATGCCGGTTAAGGCCGCTTTGGGATAGACTCCCTTGCGGGCGATGGCCACCGCGGCCGGGTCCACATCCGTGGCAAAAATTTGAATTTTGAACTTGGCGATTTGGTCGCCCAGGACTTTGGCCAGGGTCATGGCGATGGAGTAGACCTCTTCGCCCGTGGCGCAGCCCGGAATCCAGATCCGGATATTTTTATCTACGGCATGATGTTCGGCAATGCTTTGCACTACTTTTTCCAGGGAAGCAAAGGCGTCCGGGTCCCGGAAGAAACTGGTGACCGATATCAGCAGGTCTTTGCAGAGCAGACTGATCTCCTCTTCCGAGGCAGCTAGATGATTGGCGTAGATTTTCAAGTCCACCATCTTGTTCAGCGACATTCGGCGTCCGATGCGGCGATTTATGGTGGTCAACTTATAATCGGAAAAATCGCAACCGGTGCGCTGGAAGAGCAATCCCAGAATGCGTTCGATCTCATCGGAGGCGGCCTCCACCGGCTCCTCGGCCGGGGCTGGCAGCCCGAAGGCGATGATTTCGGCCAGTTCCGCACCGATTTTTTCAGGGGGTCAGCATCAAATCCACGCAACCCGTGGCCAGTGCGGCCCGGGGCATTTCGGAGAACTTGGCGCTCTCCGGAGATTGGGCGATGATGATGCCGCCCGAAGCCTTGAATTCGCGGATGCCGCAAGCGCCGTCCGAGCCCTTGCCCGACAAAATGATGGCCACACCCCGATGATGTTCAGATTTGGCCAGGGAGATCAGAAACGCATCAATGGAGGGCACCGGGCTCTGGGGGTCCTCGATCTCCCGCTGCTTAAAAAGCCCTTGCTCGATGCACAGGTGTTGGCCGGGGGGCGGGATGAAAATATGATCCGCCTCGATGGGCATCCGATCCGCAATGGTGCGCACGGGAACCCGGGCGCTTTGGTCCAGAATGTCGGACAATAGATGGTGATGATGGGGATCATGATGTTGCAGGATGACCACGGCCGCGTTTTTGCCAGACGGCAACATGGTCAGGATAGTTCGAATGGCTTCCAATCCGCCCGCGGACGACCCAATGGCAATGATCGCCATCGGCGCCGAAAGCGTATTAGAAGAGTGGGTGGATTCCATCATGCGTATCCTCTGGGTTTAAAAGGCTTAAACCCAAAATTGGGGTAAAACAGTTTAAAGGTGCTGTTTCCGGAAGATCGCAAGAAGTAGTATTCGGATCATGTTGCCCGCTGCAAGAGATGGTTAAAGATAAAAAAGAATGAATTCCGATGCAACCCTATTTGGGCCCATGCAACTCCATGTGCACGCTTCCGCAAGGGTGGCAGCTGACAAGAAACCACATTTTTCCATACCAAATTTTCTGGTATGCTCGTACGACGAATAATGATCCGGAGGGTCATGCCATCATGAAACAAGGAACTTTGTCAGCCGCGATTATTGCGGTCTTCTTTTTATGCAGTTGGGCAGCCTGGGGTTCCGTATGTCTGGCCTGTCCCATGGATTTGCCCCGCATCGTGGCTAAGGTCAAAGGACAGCCACTTGCCCTGGCCGTGGCAGCTACCCCCGAGGCGCGCCAGTGCGGTCTGTCCAGGCGGGATAAATTGGCTCCAGACGAAGGCATGCTTTTCATCCAGCCTGCGGCGCGCGCCCTGACCTTCTGGATGAAGGACACCCAGATCGCGCTGGCCATCGCATTTATCGACGATGCAGGATTCATTCTGAGCATCGAGCAAATGGCGCCCTTGAAGACCGATCAGGTCTATCGTTCGCCCCAGCCGGTGCGGTATGCGGTGGAAGTAAATCAGGGGTGGTTTGCCGAGCATGGTGTTGGTATCGGCGATAAGATCCAATTGTCTTTACCGGCCGGGTTGGAAATTCGGTGATCTGTCACGATGAGAGCTATGCCCCATTCCAGAGACGAAGGCCCGCTATTTTGCTGAAATGTTGGTCAAGGGTTACGATTATTGATCCCGTTTCGATCCCGTGGGCAGCGATCCAGACATCGTTGATGGGCAGTGGCGTGCCGGCCTGCTTGAGCTTGTTTTTGAGCATACCAAACACTTCCGCCGTTTCAGCCGTGGCATTGAGAATCTTTACAGAGGGTTTTGATAGAAATTGGTTCAGGATGGTTCGGTTTTGCTTTTCCTTTGATCCGCCGGAAAAACCGGCGTGCAATTCGCCCAGCACAAAAACTGACATGAAGACTATTTCAGCCGAAGCAACCATGTTCAGCACGTGCTCATCACCGCCCAACAGCGCGGTATAGGCGTTGGTGTCGAGGATAATTTGCTTCATTGCCAATCCTTTGGGTCAATCTTGCGGGTATCAGATGTCTTTTCTTTAAATTCGTTGAGCTCGTCAGCAGTCCACACACCGCAAAATTCTTTGAAATCATTCAGATGCTTCTTGTTTTGAGGTGGTTTGATGCCCAGCGATGTTTCAAGCAATTTTTTGATGGTTTTGTTGATGCTCAGCCCTTCGGATTCGGCTCTGGCTTTGATCATATCGGCCAGATGCTTCTCGATGCCGTGAATGGTCATGGATTTCATGCCGGCCTCCTGTTATGAATGAATATGAAACATAGTATGGTTCATTTTTTTAAATAATAGTTCATTTTAATGGTTCATTCAACCAAAATGCCAAAATAAGATACCCGTCCCATGACCCGCCCCACTTCGATAGACGCTGAACCTCCAATAATCGTACCTGCCACGCGTGCTGCTCTGCGCCGGGCACTGGCAGCCTGGTATGAGCAAGTCCGGCGCGATCTGCCTTGGCGGCGCACCCAGGACCCTTACGCCATTTGGGTATCGGAAGTGATGCTGCAGCAGACCCAGGTCAAGACCGTGGTGCCATATTATCAGCGATTCCTGGAGTGCTTCCCTACCATTGGCCATCTGGCAAGGGTGGACCTGCAGGCAGTGCTCAAATTGTGGGAAGGGCTGGGCTATTACTCCAGGGCGCGCAACCTGCACCGGGCCGCCCGGATGGTGGTTGAAACCATGGGGGGCCGCGTGCCGGATCAGTGGCCGGCCTTTCGGAGCCTGCCGGGGGTGGGCGACTATATTGCCGCGGCGGTGTTGAGTATTGCCTTTGGCCGGCCGTATGGAGTGGTGGATGGCAACGTCAAGCGGGTGCTGGCCCGGCTGTTTACCATGGAGATCCCGGTCAATGGGGCAGGCAGTCATAAACCATTTCAGGCCGTGGCCGATCAACTTTTGGATGTTGAAAGCCCCGGTCAACACAATCAGGCCGTAATGGAACTGGGCGCCGCCGTGTGCGCGCCCCGGAATCCGCTGTGCGAAGGGTGCCCGCTATCGCGATTTTGCCAGGCGTTTAAGGCCCATACCGTGGTCCAATACCCCCGGCGAAGCGTGCGGCGCGCGGTGGGGCGGCAGCAATGGGCGGCCGGGGTGGTGATTCGAAACGGACGCCTGCTGCTTACCCAGCGGCCGGCTGCGGGGTTGCTGGCGGGCCTGTGGGAATTTCCCGGCGGTCCGGTCCAGACTGGCGCGGCGCCGGATCTGGCTTGCAACCGCGCCATTCGGGATATGGTTGGTTTGGAAGTGCATGTTGAAGGCCATCTCGTCAGCGTGCGCCATGCCTATACCCATTTCAAGCTGCAACTGGAGATCTTTCTCTGTTCCGCGCCCCAGGGCCGGGTGCGACTACACGGCCCGGCCGCCTTTCGGTGGGTGACCCTGGCGCAATTGGACCAATTGCCCCTTCACAAAGCCGTGCACAAGGCTCTGGCGGCCGAGGGCGTTTCCGAAACGTTGCGCCGTTGCGTCGTTGGGTGAGAAATATTATTCAGATCCTTTGAGCCTGGAATGGCTCTCTTGTAACATTTAGTCCTTGGAAGTCGGGTTGGGCCAATGGCCGAGGGTATACAGTCGGCTCACGCAACGGCGCAACGGCGCAACGTAAAAAGAATGATTTTCATCTGCATGATCGGTTGCTTGAAGTGATTCGGTTTATGAGATAAAAATGAAAAATCCGGGCAGAGAATGGCTCGACGGTTTAATTTGGGTTTCTAGTGGAATTACGTTGCTTGCCATGGCGTTAAAAGTCGGTTGTTACTGAAAAGGAGATTCTATGCGACGCGCACCCTTCCTTGTGTTTCTATTGTCCTTCTGGGCCGCCACGGCGCTAACCAAACCGCTCTGGGCCGATACCTTCGCCTATATTCCCAGCTCAGGTAATGACAAGGTCATCCGCGTGGCCACCGACTCGGGTGAATTTACTTCGGCGACCATTGCCGCTGACAGCACTTGCGGCCCGTACGGCGCGGCGGTAGCCCCCAATGGCCGATTTGTGCTGGTCTCCTGTGCGACCAGCGGCAATATCGTGGCACTTTATGATGTTGATTTCACGGCCACCAGCGATGCTGTGCCCTCTGGCCAGATTTATACTTCCGATTCAGCCGTCAGCCTGCGCGGCGTGGCCATCGAGCCTCAAAGTAAATACGTCTATTTTGCCAATTTTAAGGAAGATCTCGTCACCGGGTCCGTGCTCCGGGCCTCGGCGAGCAATCCCGGCGACCAAACCAGTTTTCTTGAAGCCAATGTGGGCAATGCTCCCATGGGCATTGCCGCTGTGCGCGCCTCGGATGATACGGTCGTCAAGGTGTATGTGGCCAACTACTCCGATGGTTCGGTGACGGTGCTCACCGATAATGGAACCACCCTCACCACCAATACCATCAACAGCGTGGGCCTCAATCCAGTGGGGGTAGCCGCGAGCCCGGACGGCCTCTACATTTATGTGGCCAACTATACCAATAACGCGGGCGGTACGGTGGCGATGATCAGCACCCTGACTGACACGGTGGTTCGCCTGGCCAATGTCGGCCTGGGCCCCTGGGGCGTGGCGGTGGGCTCGCGGGGCAGCTATCTCTATGTCACCAACAGTGGCGACAATACAGTGTCGGTGCTCAGCGCCCAGACGTTGACCCTTGTGAATACTTATACGGTGGGCACTCAACCCTTCGGTATCGCGGCCCCCAAGAACGGGGACTTTGCTTATGCGATTAACAACTCGGGGATCCCTATCAGCAATATTGAAAAGACCCAGATCGGCTTCAGTGTCAACAACATTAATAATGACTCCGATCACCCCATCCAAAGCCCCTATGCGCTGGGGGCCTTTATCGGAGGGCTTCCGCCTGATGCGCCATCGGACCTTAAAGGCACGGCCAAATCGTACGACACCATTGATTTGAGCTGGACCGACAACAGTTCCGACGAGCTGGGCTTTTTCCTTGAGCGCCGCGAAAAAGGCGATTCCAACTACACGGTGATCGCCACGCTGGATGCCAATGTGACGACTTACAGCGATGAGCCGTTATCCGGCGGCATCACTTACGAGTACCGCATCCGCGCCTTTAACGAGTGCGCCGAGTCAGACTATGCCACCGCGAGCGGCACCAGCGCCATCACCACCCAGGAAGGCGGCTTTTCGTGGTGTTTTATTGGGACGATGCTTCAGTAGCCCGTTAGCCCGTTAGCCCGTTGGGCCGTTGGGCCGTATGGCGAAGGAATACCGAAGTATTTGGTTTTCGGTGTGCCCGATGGGGTCTGAATGCTTTTTTGAACCGGCCATTACAAGCGCTATTTGCTCCCTGCCGAAGCAAACACCCTTTGCAGCAGCTCGGTCACCCGCGCAGCCGGGTCCTTGCGGATTTTGGCTTCTTCCTGGGCCAACACCAGGAACAGGCCGTCCAGGGCCTTGGCGGTTACATATTGATCCAGATCAAAGGCCAAGCTCCGGCCCATGGGCAGGGCGCGCAGCTTCTGGTCGATGTTTTGATAGTAACGCGTTACGCCCACCTCGGCCATGGCGCCATGCACCAGAGGTTTGAAGCGTTGCTCCAGGGGCTGGTAAGTTTTGCTTTTGAAGTAAAGCGTGGCTTCATTCTCCCGGCCGTTGAGGATCTGCTTGGCATCGGCAAAGGTCATCTGGGAGATGGCGTTGAAGAAAAGTTCCTCTGCGCTCCTCTGCGGACTCTGCGCCTCCGCGTTGAAATACACTCTTTAACCTTGTTGCATAATCACATCGTCGGGCTGGCGGGACGATATTCAATAATGGCCCCGCATTGTTCGCAGCGATATTTTACTTCCTCATTGGTTGCGACCGTTTCGAAATCATAGTGTCGCTCTCCCTTGGCCTGAAAGCACTCCGGACAATATCCGCCTTGAAGTTCTTCGGCTCTAAGCGTCAGATGGCAGCGGCGGCAGCGCAGGCGCGGCTGATTCATCGGCAGTAAAACCAGTTGGGTGTGTCGGCAATCACTCATTTGAAAGCACTCGTCCGCTATAGTCCCCTCTGGCGTTCACTGCGCAGATGGCTGGCATCCTGACGCTTCAATACTTCGTCTACCATGGCCAGCATCCGGGCCTTGTCCTGCTGCAGGGTGCCGTTGATGGGCAGATAGTTGGAGGCGTGCACGCCGACGAATTTGAGTTTGTCCATGGTGATGTGATCGAACAGGGTGCGCATCTCCACCAGGGTTTCGAAGGGGTCAAGCAGCTCAAATTGTCCGGCGCGCACTTGCTGATACAGTGGCGTGCCGGCCACGGGGATGACGGTCATGGCCGCCAGATAACGCGGTTGCATGGCGTTGATCATTTCGGCCGTGGCCACGGCATGGTCGTGGGAGCGTTGGCCCCTGCCGGCCAGTCCCAGCAGCACCATGGCGGAGAGATTGAAATCAGCGCCCACCAGATTGCGCCCGGCTTGCAGCATCTGCTGGGCGCTCACGCCTTTATTGACCTCTTTGAGCAGTCGGTCATCGCCGGTTTCCACCCCAAGGTAGACTTTGCTCAGGCCCGCGGCCCGCAGGCTTTTGAGTTCGGCCATGCTCTTGCCGAGGGTGCTTTTGGGCCCGACATACGTGCCCACATGGCGCAGGGAGGCAAAGGCGGTGTAGAGTTCTTTCAAGATCTCCAGCAACATCTCGGTGGACAGGGCGATGGCGTCGCCGTCACACAGGAACACTTTGCGTGCATCCCCGAGATGCTCTTTGGCCATCTGGATGTCGGTTTTGATATCGGCCAGCGGCCGAACCCGAAAGGGTTTGTCTTTGTAGGTGCCGCAAAAGGTGCATTGGTTGTGTGAACAGCCCAGGGTGCATTGCAGCAGGTAACTGTCGGCCTCGCTGAACGGTCGGATGATGGTGCCTTCATAACGCATTTTCAATAAACTCCCATGATCCAAAAGTGCGGGCACCATAGCACAATAATGCGAAGTTGACACGCTCGGAGGCGGCCACTATAGTGCGCCCTTCTTCAACCCCAATCGAGGTCCAGCGACTCATGGCCAACCACCCCCCGGATGCTCCCGCGCCATTGCGTTTGGCCTGGCTGGTATGGGGCCTGGGCGCTATGTTCTACTTGATGGCCCTGTTCCATCGCGTGGCGCCGGCGGTCATGACCGTTGAGCTCATGCGCGAGTTTCATATCAGTGCCGGCGCTTTGGGCAATCTGGCGGCCTTTTACTTTTACAGTTATGCGGCCATGCAGACCCCCACGGGCATATGGGCCGATGTGTGGGGACCGCGGCGTCTGCTCAGCACCGGCGCTTTGGTGGCCGCCCTGGGCACCTTCCTGTTTGCCTTGGCCCCTTCCTTTTTCTGGGCCGGCACCGGCCGGCTGCTCATCGGCGCTTCGGTGGCCGTGGCCTTTGTGGGTTTGCTCAAGCTCTCCACCTGCTGGTTTCCACCGCGTTACTTTGCCATGGTGTCCGGCATGGCGGTGTTGGTCGGCATTGCCGGGGCGGTATTTGCCGGCACACCTCTGCGCCTGCTCATGGATTTGTTCGGGTGGCGCCAGGTGATGCTCATCGTGGCGGTGGTGACTCTCGTCATCGGCCTGGCCATCTGGATATTTGTACGGGATTTCCCGCCGGCCCACGGGGATGGAGACGCCAACCTTGGGCAAACCGTCAAGGCCGGGACCTCAGCCAGGGCCATTGTTGCCGGTATCCGGGAAGTGTTTCGCTATCGCAATACTGCTCTGCTGATGGTGATTCCAGGCTGCTTGCCGGGCAGCACATTGACCTTCACCGGCCTATGGGGCGTGCCTTATCTGACCACCCACTATGGCTTGACTCCTTCCAAAGCAGCTGTTTTGACATCGTCCATGATGGTGGCCACGGCCCTGGGAAGCCCCACGGCCGGCTGGCTTTCTGATCGCTTGGGCCGGCGCAAACCGGTATTTATGATTGGATGCGCCTTGGCTCTGGTCCATTATGCGGCGGCCTTCTACTGGCCCAATCTGCCGTTTTCAATCATGGTCCTATGTCTGCTGATGGCCGGTTTCAGCGCCAGTACCGTGATCATCACATTTGCCATGGCCAAGGAGTCAGTGCCAGAACGGTTCGCCGGAACCATCTCCGGCGTGGCCAACACAGGGGTGATGATCGGCCCCATGCTGCTGCAACCGGCGGTGAGCTGGATGCTGGATCATCGCTGGCAGGGACAAATGAGGGAAGGGGTGCGAATCTATAGCCAGCGGGCCTACCAGAGCGGATTCGCCATCATGCTGACCTGGATGGCGCTATCGCTCGTTTTGCTTTTCTTCACCCAGGAGACTTACTGCCGGCAGAGGAAGTAGGGTGCATTCCATGCACCTGATCAAGGTGCATAAAATGCACCCTACTTCTACCTATCTACTCACCGCATCATAAATCCCTTTGACTTCCAGAAGCAGTTCGGGAATGGCCAGATCATACGGGCAGCGCTTCACGCACTCGCCGCACTGGGTGCATTTCTCCACCGTGGCCATGGCGTTTTTGCTGAACAGGACCGCCACGGCCGGTGCCAGCCGCCGTACCGATGAGCGGAACATCAAAACATCGGTGATGGCCACCCCTTGTTCGCACGGCTGGCAGTAGCCGCAGCGGTGGCAGAATTTCTGGCCCAGTTCGGCTCGAATGGTTTCGATTTGCTGCTGCTCACTTTCATTCAGCGGCTGTGGATTTTCATAAAAGGAGAGAATTTGATCGATCTCTTCTTTCCGGGAGATTCCCGGAATGGGAACCACATCCGGGTGCTGTTGCAGAAATTTGAAACATAGGGCCGCGTCTTGCAGCAGGCCGCCACCCAACGGTTTCATGGCGATGATACCCATGTCCAGGCCACGGGCCACCCCAAAAAGCTCCTTTAAAGCATCGGTTTCGATGAAGTTGAAGGGGAACTGCAGCGTGGCGAAAAGACCGGTGCGACAAGCCTCAAGGGCGGCCTCGATCTTATGGGAAGTAACTCCGACATGGCCGATCTTTCCGGCTTGCATGGCCTCTTGCACGGCGGCCATGGCGCCGTTGGGCGAGAGGATCTCTTCGATCTCCTCACTCTTGCTGACATGATGGAACTGGTAAAGGTCGATATGATCGGTCCTCAGGTTTTGCAGACTCAGCTCAATGTGCTTGGCTGCCCCTGCCTTGTCACGCCTGGTGGTTTTGGTGGCCAGCACGACTGTATCGCGGACTGTTTCCAGGGCCGCTCCGATCATCTTTTCGCTGTTGCCATACATGTTGGCGGTGTCAAAGAAAGTGACGCCGCGCTCATGGCAATGCCGCACGATCTCCACGGCTCTTTCGTGGGGCAGGGGGATGATGGGAATGCCGCCGAAACCGACCTCGGACACCAGCAAGCCGCTTTTGCCAAGTCTGACTTTTTTCATGGGTGGGCTCCTTTATTTGGACGAATGCGAAGTTTGTTGGCTATCTCGCAATATAGGGAACCGGTTTTCCTAAAATGCCGGCTGCAATGCGCAAGATCCTCCCCTTTTAACCAAATCGTTTGCCGGTTCCCCCTGAATAGGACGAAGGTAGAACTGCTGTTCAGTGTCCATGCTTACCTTGCAACGAATTATTGCTAACCCCGCCCCCATTCATCCGACAACCGTTCGGCCTGCTCCAGCACCAACTTGATGGCCTCTTCCTGATAGTCGGGCGGATACTTGTAGCGGTGCAATGTGATACGCATCAGGTTGCGCAGCCGGGCACGCACACTTTCACGTTTCTGCCAATCCACAATAGCGCTGCTGCGCTGCTTTTCGGTCAACTCATGGGCGATCTTCTTCAGAATCTCGTCGCCCAGCTCGCGCACCGCACTTTCGTTGTCGGCCAAGGCATCATAAAAGGCAAGTTCCGATGAATTCAGCCCCAAAGCATCGCCGCGTTGGGCGGC
>JAKALP010000030.1 GCA_021824175.1 Deltaproteobacteria bacterium | reverse complement strand
GGAAAATCTTCTCCAAAATACCACTTTAATTTGGCAAAGGGGCAAAAATGGCCCTAAATTCTACGACCGCTAATTCGGCAAAAGGTATGATAGTATTTTGGCAAATCACAGTGAGATTGTGGGAATCGAAAGCGCATTCGTATTTGTATTGGAAGCCTGAATCATCGGCGTAGGTGACGCGAGTGAGATTGCCATTGGTATCATACTGGTAGCTGACCCATACGCCGTCAGGCACGGCCGCCGTGACCGGGCCGGTGATGGAGTCAATGCGGTTATCGGCATTGTAGTGAAAGCCAATACTTCTGCCCGTGGCCTGATCGGTGACCGTTTGCAGAAGGCCATTGGAATTGTAGGTCAATGACTGCACATGGCCGTTGCCATCAGTTTTGGCGATGAACTGCATTTGCGCGTTAAAGGTGTAGTCGATGCCGTTGGCGCGGTGCCAGGTATAGGTGTTGTCCGCATTGCGGGCAAGGGTTCCGCTGGTTGAAAAAACGCCGCTAAAGCTGCCCGTACCCGCAAGGTCCTGGAAGTAATAAATTTGATTGGACTCATCCTGGATT
The DNA here is from genome assembly GCA_021824175.1 of Deltaproteobacteria bacterium. Classification (GTDB taxonomy): domain Bacteria; phylum Desulfobacterota; class Desulfobacteria; order Desulfobacterales; family Desulfosarcinaceae; genus Desulfatitalea. The sequence goes on along the minus strand of JAKALP010000030.1, from coordinate 66,894 downwards.
TGAAGGAGGCTGGGACCGGCGTCAGCTTTTGTGGACAAAATGACGTTATAATTGTGAGTCCAGCCAAAGCCGATGGCTGAGTCCCTGGTGATGCGGCTCCTGTAACGTCGAAAGAGTTTGAATCCTCCTTCATGGGGCGAAGAAAAAGAGAGATCGTTTTCGCGTTCCTTGACTTCAAATGTAAGCACGCTGATGGGGTCGCCGACTTCTCCGCCGGGAGAATTCTGGCCCGGACAGCACTGGTCGGGAGGACAATCATCGGGGGGCTCTGGGACGTAGTAGTAGCAATTTGCTTCATAGGCGCAGCACGATCCTGTATGTGGTGGCAAGGGATCCACATTACAGTATTTTGGGTCTACGGGTTGAGGCATTGGCGCACCAAGGCACATGCCTGCGCCAGCAAGGCCGGGTATGCCTGAACATGTGCCTACATTCAAATCGCTTTGGCTGCACCCTGACAAGGCTGCCGCTGCTGCGTTAACATCTTCGACTATTATCGCGTTGCATGGGCAATTAGGAGGAGGATAAGGCCCGGGGTAGGATACCTGGCATCCTTGGGAAGCATCAACGTGGGAAGCATTAACAGGCAAAAAGCAAAAGGCCAACAACAATAGAAGTATTCGTTTCATCATTCCTCCAGAAAATTCGGTATCTGCTTCGGCTACGGTTGAGTGGCGGCGTGAACCCGCTTGGTGCGGCCGGCAGCATTGTAATCATATTGGACGGCATTGGCCGTGGAAACCGTGATGTCCACCCATTCGGACAGGCCTTGATTGCCGGCCAGATCCTTGAGCCAGACTTCGATAGCATTGGCGCCGGGCTGGAGCGTAACTTGCGCGGACCAGTTGGCGCTGCCGGCCGCCACGACCTGGGCGCCTTTAACCCAGACGCTGGTATCGGCCTCCCGAGTGCCGGTCAAATCCACCGTGAATTGCGCCGAAGTATTTTGCGCGGGCCGGGCCTGGATGGTGCCGCTGGTGACGGTGCCGCCGGTGATCACGGGTTTGGCCGGCGGCTGGGTGTCGATCGTGAAAGTAAAATAATAGACCTTCGTGTTGCCCAGGACATCGGCGGCCGTGAGGGTCACGGTATAGGTGCTGTCGGGCATGGGCAGGATGGCGGGCGTAAAAGTAAAGGTGCCGTTGGCCTGGCTTTTGGCGCCGGACAGAATAGCATTCTGGGCGTTGGTAACGGTGAAGCCGGCCAGCACGGTGTTAATATCAATGGCCGATTGGCTGTCGGAGAGCGTGGCCGAAATTTGCTGGGCTTGCTTCAAATAAGAAGTATTGACCGGCGAAGTGGACACAAGGGCCGGCGGCGTGTTGTCGGCCACTTCGGAGAGCAGGGCAATGAAGTTGTTGTTCTGCTCATTGGTTTCGGAGACAGTGTGTTGGGAGTCGGCCATCACCTGCAGGCTGGGGTCGCCGCCTGTATACGTCCAATTCTGGCTGACCGATAGAGATGTCCCAGCCGGAATGACGGTGTTGACCGTGGGAGTTCCGATGGTGGTCCCGCCGGCGGCAAAGGAGACATTGAATGGGTCCACCACCGGCCCGGAGCCGATATTGCGGAGCTGGGCGATCAAGGTGACAATCTGGCCGGATTGCAGGTGGCCGGGCGGCGTGGTGGTGAGCCCTCCAATGATCAGATCGGGATTGTCGCCCAGGGCCGTAAAGCGCCAGATCGGTCCTTCGGCCTGCAACCCATGGTTGTCCCTGGCCACCACCTTCCAGAAGTAGGTGACGCCCCGCTGCAGATCGGTCATTGTATAGGTCGTCCCCGCCAGATTGATAGCCATCAAACTCAGATTATCCGCGGAAGAGCCGCGGTAGAGGCTGTAAGTCACCGTATCCAGGGGATCGGGGTCGCCGCCGGACCAGGTGAGGATCAATCCTGAAGAGGGGATGGTGACACGCACTGCGTTGTCGGCCGGTTGCGGCCCCGCGGGGGTATAGGGCGCATGATTGTTGCTTCCGGTATCGCACAGAATGAGGGCCGTGGCCCATGGGTCATAATCAACCGTGCCGTGAATTTTATCACCAGACTTGTTGGGACCAGCGGTATCGCCCCACCAGTTGTTTTCGGCCACAACCTGAGAAGTCAGCCCATTGTAGAGCCCATAGGTGGTGTTGTTTAAGAAATTGCTGGATTGAATGGCTGGCGCGGTTGCTCCTATGTAGAGTCCGAAGCTGTTTTGCTGGAAAGTATTGCATTGGATGGTTGCCGCACTGGCCGCCGCGCCATTGATTTGCAGGCCGTAGTTAGCGCAATTGCGGATTGTAGAGTTGCGTACTATGATGTTGGACCCGAAGCAAACCGCCCCTGAGTACCCTCCTCCCATATTTGCTCCCCCGTATTCGATGACGCAGAAATCCAACAGAGAGCCCGGCTGGGTCGTGGGGTAAAAGTGGATTCCGGACCAGTTGCCTGGGGCCGGCGAGGGCTGATTGGAGGTGAAGAGAATCATATTGTCTTTGGCCCCCTGGGCGAACAGGGCCCCAGGTGCGCCGGCTGTATCGCCCACCTTCAGGGAGGCACTATAGTCGAATTTGAGCCGGGCACCCGGCATGATGGTAAGGGAAGTAATCCCGTCGGCCCCGTCGGTTCCCTGGATTTTGGGATTGGCTTTAATCAGGTAGGGAATGACCGAGGTCCATACGGCATCCTTGGTGATATTGCCGCTGACGACTTCGATCCGGCTGGCGGCATCCAGATTGGTAAAGGTACTGCTGTTGACGAGGCCATGAACATTGTCCGCATAGATCTTGATGGGAAAGTTGTTGTTATAGTTGATCGTATTGCCGGAGAGACTCACCAGACCATCGGCATAAAGATTTATACCGCGCGAGATGGTGCAGTTCTCGATGCTTCCGGCCACGGTTCCGGAATAGACGAGGTCGTAGCCAAGCCCGGTGTCAAAGATGCAGTTGCGGATGGCCGGCGCTGAATTGTCGACCAGCACGGAGCACTGCGCGCCATATCCTGCAAACCCGGCATATTGCACGCGGCAGTTCTGCAGCAGGGTGGTGGCATCCGCTGTGGTATTCAAAAAACGCAGGCCATACCAATCGCCGGCCACGGGAGTCGTCTTGCTGGAAGTAAAGAGGATCGGCGCCCCGGCAGAGCCTTCGGCCCGCAAGGCGCCGGGGGCGCCCGAGGCAGCGCCAATTTGCAAATATAGACCAGCGCCGAACTTGAGTATGGCGCCGGCGGAAAGGGTCAGGGTAGTCACGCCGTCGTCGCCGTCAGTGCCCTGGATGATGATACTGGCGGGGATAACGTAGGAAATACCGGCCTTCCAAACCGCGTCTTTTGTGATGCTTCCTTGAGTGACTTGTATATTACTTCCGGCATCCACATTGATGAAGGTGGCCCCATTAACGATGCCGCCCACTTGGTCGGCGTTGGCAATAATCGGACAACTATCGTTGTAGTTAATCGTGTTGTCCGTGAATCGGACCTGGCCATTGACTTGGAGATTGATGCCGCGGTTGATGGTGCAGTTTTCGACCGAGCCGCCGATGGTTGCGCCGGAGTAGTAAAGATCATAGTTTTTACCATTTCTGATTTCGCAGTGATCCAGGGCGGGCGCCGCGCTGTCAATCCAAACCGTGCCGCCTTGAAGTCCCGCATATTCAATGGTGCAATATTGCAAAAAGCTCAAGGCATCCGCCGTGGTATTCCAAAACTTAATTCCATACCAATCGCCAGGGGCCGGCGTCGACTGGTTGGAAGTAAAAACAATGGGGGCGTTGGGGGTGCCTTCGGCCATTAAGGCGCCTGGGGCCCCCGAGTTGGCGCCAACCTGCAAATACTGCCCGGAGCAGAATTTGAGTTTGGCGCCGGCAGCGATGCGCAAGGTGGTGATGCCATCCGCGCCATCGGTGCCTTGTACGATCATGCTGTTGCGGACGACATAGGGTATGGCGGCGGTCCAGGTGGCATCCTTGGTCAAATTGCCGCTGGTAATATCCAGGTAGCTTGTACTGTTTACATTGGTAAAGGTGCACCCATTGACGATGGCGCCCACATTGTCGGCATAGGCTTTGATGGGATAGGTGTTGTTTTGAATGAGGGAGTTGCCCGCAAAGCTTATGCTGCCGGTACCTTGAAGGGAGATGCCATTGCGGATGGTGCAGTTGGTGATCGAGCCGCCAAGGGTGCCGGTGTAGTAGAGATCGTAGTTGCCGTTGGCGTTGAACTGGCAGCCGTTGATAATGGGGCTGCTGGCGTAGGTATTGACGCCATAGCTGCTGCTGTTGGCAATGGTGATGTTGCGGATAGTGGGCGCGGCTTGATAGACCCATAAGGCGCCTGAATTGTTGTAGCCGGCATATTGGATGGTGCAATAATCGAGCACGGTTGTGGCATCATTGGTAGTGTTATTGAACATGATGGTGTTCCAATACCCGGCTGTGGGCGTGGTCTGGTTGGAAGTGAAGGTAATGGGGTTGGCCGAGGTGCCTTGGGCGATGAGGGCGCCGGGGTTGCCGGAGGAAGCGCCGATGTTGATTGAACAGCCCGAATTGAATTTGACCACCACGCCCGGTTCGATGGTCAGGGTGGCGCCGGCGCTGGTTGAGCCCAGAACCGTGACGCTGCTGGTGACGATGTAGGGGCTGTTGGCCAGGGTCCAGGTGGTGTTGGCGGAGATGGTGCCGCTGACGTTGGTGGCGGCGCGCAGGCCGGCTGGAAAGCAGAGCCAGGCGAGGAGCAGCAGGAGAGTTATGGGCGCGTGACGACGCATTTTCTTTTTGGGTGTCATGGGGTTTGGCCTCGTTGGGGTGGTTGGCATGGGGGTTCCTCTATGGTCTGGTTCCTTTTTAATTTTGATTCATTGAGGTCAGGTTGGGCATTATCCGCCGCCTATCCCGGGCGGCTTGCTCCATCCGTGGGCTGCGCACGATTCGTAGTGGCGATAAAACACGGCCGGTACGGAGCATATTGATGAATTCAAGGGTGATATCCATCAGCCGCATTGCTTCGAAAGCTTTACGCTGTGTTCGTTAAAATTGGAATGCGTGGGACTTTTAGTCGTTGCTGCTTACATGTGAGTTGTAAGTAAAATGCAAGAAGAATTTTTTTCCAGGCGTTACGGGGTCCGACCTGGTTCGCGGCAAGTTTCGATGTGGTAGTCACGGCCATCAGTAGTAATCTGGATGGCGCCGCACTGGTCGGTGCGCCAGAGGCGGGCGCCGGCGTCTTGCAGGTAGTGGAGTACTTTGGGGTGGGGGAAGTGGAAACGGTTCTTCCAGCCGGCGGAGATGAGGGCTTCCCTGGGTTGGACGGCGCTTAGAAAGTTTGGGGTCGAAGAACTTTTGCTGCCGTGGTGGGGGACGAACAGAAAAGTACTTTGCAGTTCTTGGGCGGTGTGGCGCTGGAGCAGATCGGCTTCGGCCGGGGCCGTGATGTCGCCGGTGAAGAGAAAAGAGATCTCTTTCCAGGAGACCTTCGTCACCAGCGAATCATTATTGAGATCACGCCAGGGCTCCTGGGGGCGCAGCGATTTAAAATCTTGGGGCGGCCCCAGGATCTCAAAGGTCACTTCACCCAGAACTTCTTTTTTGACCATCGATTCGAAGGGTTCATGCAATAGATTTTTCTGGCTGATGGTTTGCAGCCATTGGTTGTAGCCTTGGCTCTCTTCGGGTTCGTGGTTGCTCCAGATGCGGCCCACCTTGAAATGCTTCACGATGAAAAGCAATCCGTTCAGATGATCGCTGTTGGGGTGGGTCAGGATCATCAAATCGATGGTGCGGATCTTGTTGCGCCACAGCAGCGGGGCCAGTACATTTTTGCCCACGTCAAAGGAAGAGTTGTCGCCGAAGCCGCCGCCGTCGACTACGGCCGTGTATCCGCCGGGCAGTTGCAGGATATTGGCGCTGCCCTGCCCTATGTCCACGGCGGTGACGATCATGTGCCCATGGTCGAAGCGGCGCTGGACCCAGTAGAGGGTGTCGGCGGCCGCGGCCACCAGCACCAGGGTCAGCCCGACCCGGAAGAGTTTGGGGCGCCGGTAGAGAAGCAAAGTCGTCATCAAGAAGTAGCTGAGGATGGTCTCGATCCAACTGGGGGCCAGCCCAATGAAGACTCCATAGGGCCACTGGGCCAATTGCTGGATGAACCCATTCATGAAATCCACGCCCCAGGCCGCGGCCTGCCAGCAGGCATGGGCCGGCAGCTCGCCGACCGGCAGCAGGGCAATGCCCAAAAGACCGGCGGGCACCACTAAAATGCCGGTGAGCGGCACCACCACCAGATTGGTCAGCAAGCCGATCCAGGAGATCTGGTTAAAGTAAGTGAGGACCAGGGGGGCGGTGCCCAGGGTGGCGAACACCGATACTCCCACCGAGGCGGCCAGGCGCCGGGTCCAACGCCGCCGGAAGGATTCGCCGGCCACGGGCGCCAGAATCGGCATGGCGCGCATGCCCAGCAGGATGGCCAGCACGGCGCCGAAAGAGAGTTGAAAGGAGACATCCATCAACGCCGGCGGATGGATGGTCAGGACAACGAGGGCGGCCACGGCCAGGGCATTGAGCCAGTCATGGTTGCGGCCGATCCAGAAGGTCATCAAATAGGCGCTCACCATGATCAGGGAGCGCTGGGTGGCGGGCGACATCCCAGCCAGCAGCCCGTAACTCAGGACCGGCAACAGGCTCAGCAGGGCAGCGGTTTTGCGCACCCAGGCACGCTGGCGCAGGAAGGGAATCCACACCAGCACGAGGTTGAGCAGGGCAAAGGCCGCCGTGGCCACCATGCCGATGTGCAGGCCGGAGATGGAGAGCAGATGCATGACGCCGGCGCGGCTGTAAGCGTCATTGAGAGTATCGGGGAGGCTGTCGCGCAATCCCACGGTCAGGGCGCTGAGCACTTGGGCGCTGGCGGGCGGATGGTTTTGCAGAGCGATGGTCATGCGGCCTTCCACCTGGCGCCGCAGGCGATCCATGCCGGAGAGCCAGCCACCGGCATGACTGGTGAGCTGAATCTCGTCGCCCTGGGCATAGAGCCGGGCGTGGATGCCCTGCAGGGCCAGATAGCGTTCGTAATCAAAACCGCCGGGGTTGCAAAAGCCGTGGATATCGCGCAGGTGGCCGTTGACCGTGATCTCATCACCCCGGCCCAGGTCTGTCTCGCCCCTGACGGTGAGGGTGATTTTGCCGTGGACAGGGAGATGGCGCTGGTCCTGGGTGAGGGTATGGACCTCCAGAATAAATCGAATTTGCCCAGGGGATCGTTCGGGGGTTTGGACCACGGCGCCGCTGACCTGCCATTGGCCCTGGTCCGTATAATGGCTGATATCTTCGCTTGGCCACTGGCGGCGCAGCCAGGGTTGAATTGAAAGATAGCCGATCGCCACGAAAAAGAGCAGCGGCGCGACGAGCAATCGGCGCCGCTTGGCGATGGCCAGAAGCATTACGCTGCTTAAAGCCAAAACCACGGCCAGTGCCGTTGCCAGGCAGCCCGGCCAGACAAGCCCCAGACCGATGCCCAGCATCAGCGCCACGGTGATGGGAATCAATGGGCGCACGAAGGTGTGATTTTCCAAATATTGCCAGCGAGGCCATGGAACGGGCATGATGGTGAACCTGTACAACGGGGTTGAGCCCCCTCACCCCGATCTTTGCTCCGCGGGAATAGAAAGCGTAAAGCCAGGCGCCCGGGGCAATTAAACTACCAGCCATGTCAAAAAATTGTTGTGTAGGATAGGCCCTTTAATCGGGGCCGGCTGACGGCTGCCGGGCCACGATGCCTGGAAATGGGTGCAATGTCAATTTGGAATAGTTCCTTGACCTGAGGCTCTGTTTCCGGCAATATGCGCCGAATTTTTGTTTTGTAAACTTGTGTGCCATGGAGCCGCGGTGAGGTCATGAAGATTGAACAGATCCTGCTCAACCGGATGGACACCTTCTGCTACCTCATCGGCGATGAGATCAGCGGGCGGGCCGCCCTGATCGACCCGGCCTTTGAGGTGCCGCGCGTACTCCAAATCGCCCAGAAGGCCGGTTACCAGGTCACCCATGTGATCAACACCCATCACCATGCCGACCACACGGCCGGCAATGCCGAGGTGGTTCGCCTGACCGGCGCGCGGGTCTGCATTCATGAAGCTGATGCGGCGGCGCTGGGCAAAATCACCAGCCGGGCCTTTGCCCGCATGCTGGGCGGCAAAGGTTCGCCCGCGGCCCAAACCCTGTTGGCCGATGGAGATAAAATTCAGGTCGGCGCACTGACCTTGGCAGTTTTGCATACCCCTGGGCACACGCCGGGCGGCATCTGTCTGTACGCGCCAGGCCATGTGTTTACGGGGGACACCCTGTTCGTGGGCGCGGTAGGGCGCAGCGACCTGCCCGGCGGCAATGCTCGGCAACTGGTGACCGCTATTAAAAGCAAGATCTACACCTTGCCTGGCGACACCATTGTGTGGCCGGGCCATGATTATGGCGATCGGCCCTCTTCTACGGTGGCCGATGAGCAGAGGTACAATCCTTTTACCAAGTGACGGGGCGGAGGTGGCGGCATCACCAGATCAGGTCGCTTTCAAAATGGGCCTCAACTATCCCTGCCATGGGCCGATATCCTCATCGCGGGAGTGCAAGCCATCTCAAAAAAGTCTTTTGGCCTCCCGCCGAACTGAGGCGGGATTGGAGGCAAATTTTAAATCCTCGAAATACTTTAGTATGTCTGCGGTTTAAAATTTGCCTCCAAAGCTTTATCCCGATGATTTTTAGCGGGAGATTTTGAACCAAAATCCTTTTTTTGAGATGGCTTGCAGGTACAAACGGTACCCAAGCAGGTGGTCGAATCCAAAATGCACCGTAAAATTTTATTGGAAGGTAAAATAATCACAAACCAAAACGCTTTTCAGGGTTTCTCCTTATGGATGGCCAGAGGGTTTTCACTAAAAAAAGAAATATTTATTGAAGATCTTTGCTTTCGTATTTAAGGTAGAAAAAAGCATTGCAGCCATACGGTTCATCGAAGCAGCCCCCCGAGCGTTACAATCAATCAAAGCCAAAATTCGGCAAAGCCAAAATTCGGTTCGGAGAAGAAACCATGCAATCACATCCCCACACCTTCCATATCCCTGTCATGGGCACAGGCTTCACGCTGGACACACCGTTGCGGGTGGCGCGTTATGGCATTTCATCGGTCATTTCACTGGTGGATGATGTCATCATTGAAAATTCACGCAAATTTCACTGCGCCCAAAACGCTCGGCCCTACGAGCCCATTTCATCCGGGCAACCTGACGCCCGGGCCCGGCGCATCACGGCCTATCTAAATCTGGTGGGCGAACTGGTGGCGATCCAGATGCAAGCCCTCAAGGAAGCGCCGTTCACCAACGATAGTGACCTCACGCGCTATTTTGAACTTCTGCCTCAATCGCCCCTCAAGGCGCGCTACGCGCAAATGCTGGCGACGGCTGATGAAGAAGAGAAGCAACGGCTGCAAGATGAGCTGCGCGAAAAAGTGACGGCCGGCAGCATTGATGTCAACATCATGACCAAACTCGATGCGGACAACTACGAAAACAGCACCAAGCTGCCTCCCGAATATGCCGACGGCATGGCGGCCCTGCGGGGGTTTGCCCTGAGTGATTTGAGTTCCGCCATGGTGTTTTCGGCCGGTTTTAATCCGCGCCTTTACAGTTATGCCGCGACCTTTGATGATTTCTTCCACGATCAGCATGGAAGCGCCAAGAAAAAACTGATCATTAAAGTGAGCGATTACCGCTCGGCCCTGATCCAGGGCAAATTCCTGGCCAAGCGCGGCCTGTGGGTTTCCGAATTCCGGATCGAATCGGGCCTCAACTGCGGCGGCCATGCCTTTGCCAATGAATGCAACCTGCTCGGGCCGGTGCTGGAAGAGTTCAAGCTCAACCGCGAGGCCCTGGCCGAAGCCTTATATAAAATCTATGCCAAGACCCTGGGGGAAATGGGACGCCCCGTGCCGCCGGCCGCGCCCTACACCCGCATCACGGTACAGGGCGGCATCGGCACGGCGGGCGAAGACCGTTTTCTGCTCCAATACTTCAGCCTCGACGGCACGGGCTGGGGCACGCCCTTCATGCTGGTGCCCGAAGTCACCACCGTTGATCCGGAGCACCTGAAAAAGCTCTGCTCCGCCAAACCGGAAGATATCTACCTGAGCAACAGCTCCCCCGTGGGCGTGCCGTTCTGGAACCTGCGCACTTCGGCCAGCGAAGAGACCCGGCGCTTGCGGATCCAGATGGGCAAACCGGGAAGCCCCTGCGTCAAAGGCTATCTCTCTTTTAATACCGAATTCACGGAAAAACCGGTCTGCATCGCCTCCCGCGAGTACATCTCCAAAAAGTTGCAGCAGTTGGCCAAGGAAGCACTGCCCACGGAAGACGAAGCGCTGCGGCGTGAAGATATTCTGGCCAAATCCTGCATTTGCCACGACCTGGGCGGCACCATCAGCCGGGTGCAGCACGACGACCCAAAGGCCAAGCCCGCGGTGTGTTGCGGCCCGAATATTCGTTACTTCAACCGCATTTTCTCACTGGACGAAATGGTCGGCCATATCTACGGCCGCCTATGCCTGCTGGTCAACAGCGAACGCCCGCACATGTTCATCGAGGAGATGCGGCTGAACCTGGACTTCCTGAGAGAAGAGATCCGGAAATTCTCCTATCAGCTCTCCAACCGGCCCCAAGCCTACTTTGAGACCTTCAAAGGTTCTTTGCTCAACGGCATTGAGTACTACCGCAACCTGGCCAAACAAGCCATTGAAGAACATCGCGAGCGTTTTCTGGAGGATTTAAAAAAACTCAAGGAAGAGATCGAACGCACCTGCCTGCCGCAGAAGATGTGTGAGGCGGTTTAGAGTCAACGCCTTGCGTTGGCGATAATGAAAACGCCTGGTCTTTGAGGTGCAAAGGCACAAAGGTTCTAAGGCACAAAGGGGCAGAGGCACAGAGGCGAATATTCTTTCTTTGCACCTCTGTGCCTCTGCCCCTTTGCACTTCAGCCCCTTTTGCTTTTCTCTCAGTCCCTTTGTCCCTCAGTCCCTTTATGCCTTCCTTTGTGCCTCAGTGCCTCTGCCCCTCTGTGCCTTTTCCCTCTGTGCCTTTTCCCTCAGTCCCTTAGCCCCTAAGTCCCTTTGTCCCTCGCTCCACCCTCGCCAAACCCCCTACCCAAAAATCCGCAGCTTGCCCGGCAGCACCGACACCTGAATGGGCGTGCGGCCCAGGATTTCACCGTCCGGGGTCAGCACCTTGGAGCGCGCCGGTCGGAAGCTCATCCGGCGGCCGGTGAAGGTTTCGACCTCGGGCAGTTGCAGGTGGGTCCCCTTGTACAATTTGGGCAGCGAAGTAATCACCCGCAAGCGCGTAATGCGGTTGAGCAACACCACGTCGAGCAAGCCGTCGTCGATCCTGGCCTGGGGTGCCATGTGCATGGTGCCGCCGGTCTTGGTAGAATTGCAAATCTCGACAAACACATTGTCCCGTTGAAACTGGCGCCCGTCAATCTCCACTTCCAAGGGGTAGGATTGAAGCCGTCGGACCATCTGAAACACCCCAATCAGATAGCTCAAATCCCCCCAGCGCTTATGGGCTGAGGCAATCAAGGCCACATCGGAGACAAAGCCGAATCCAAGAATATTGATGAAATGGAAAGCGGAATGGTCGCAGGTGCATCGGCCCAGATCCACGCCACGGGTGTGGCCGGCGATGATTTTGGCAATGGCATGATCATGGCTTTTGATATCCAGATCGCGGCTGAAGGAGTTGCCCGATCCCACGGGCAGAACCCCCAAAGGGATGGGCAGCTCAGGGTTGCCGCGCATCATGCCGTTGATCACTTCGAACAAGGTGCCGTCGCCCCCCAGGGCCACGATGCCGTCCCAATCCCCATTGACTTCCCGCTCGGCCAACTCGGAAAGCTGTCCGGCCTGCTCGGAACAGCAGCAGACCATTTCCACACCCTGGCTTTGAAATGCCGCGCGGGCCTTTTGGGCCACCCGCTCACCTTTTTTACGCCCCGCGCGCGGATTGACCAGCATGAGAATTTTCATGGCGCGCAATCAACACCATCCGGTGATGGAAATCAAGGAGAGATTCATAGCTTCATTTGAAACCGGCCCCCAATCATGATATTCAGCAACCCATGTCATGGGGACCCAAATCATCCACAATTTGCAAATTTTTGGCCAATGACCTCCCATTGGCCCCTGCCGGCTGAAGCGTCATGCAACCACCGACCGCATCCCAGACCATTAAGGTCAACCGCCCGCCGGTGAAGATTACTATCCTTTCGGGCGACTCGGACCAGAAAGAATACATGGTCACGGAAGAGGCCATTATCGGCCGGGGATCCAAATGCAACATCCAAATCAAAGACAATGTCGTCAGCCGGGCCCACTGCCGGGTGGTTTGGGAAGCAGACCAGTGGTGGCTCGAAGACCTTGAAAGCGCCAACGGCATTTTCGTGGAAGGCTTGCGGGTCTGGCGCCATCCCCTTCAAGGCCGGGTTAGCGGACGTCTGGGGGATTCCGGGCCGGCCCTCCAGTTCGAGGTGGAGATCCCTGCCCTGCCCCAACATCGATCCACCCGCGCCGAAGATCTGGCCCATTATAAATCCCACTACTTTGGCGACAGCGACGGCCCGGCCGGCGAGCACACCATGATGGTGCGCCGCGCCTATGCCGAAGTACAGAAAAAACAAAAAAGATTTTACTACGCGGTGATCGGTTTGGTAGTCCTCCTGCTGGCCGTCAGCGCCGGCTATGCCTTTTACCGCCACAGCCAGCAGGCCAAGCAGCGTCTTCTGGCGGCCGAGATCTTCTACAAGATGAAGACCCTGGAGGTCCAGCTGGCGCAGTTAATCAAGGAGACCGAGCAGCACCAGTCGCTGCAAACCGAGGCCCGCATCGAGCAATTTAAACAGAACCAAAAGGAGATGGAAGAAAGCTACAACCAGTTCACCGACACGCTGAACGTCTATGACAAGGGATTGAGCGAAGAACAGCGCCTGGTAATGAAAATCGCGCGCGTTTTCGGCGAATGCGAGATCACCATGCCGGATGCCTTCACTCGCAAGGTGCAGGAGTATATCAACCGTTGGAAGTCTACCGATCGATTAAAGAATGCCGTCCAGCGCGCCCAGAAGAACGGCTATGTCCAGACCATTGCCGACACCCTGGTAGAACATGGCCTGCCGGCGCAATTTTTCTATCTGGCTTTGCAGGAAAGCAATATGAGCGTCAATGCCGTGGGCCCGCCCACGCGCTTCGGTATTGCCAAGGGCATGTGGCAGTTTATACCCGCCACCGCCACCAAATACGGCTTGCGCCCCGGCCCCCTGGTGGATGAAGCCAAACAAGACCCCCTGGATGACCGGCACCATTTCGGTCGCTCAACCTTGGCGGCCGCCCGTTATTTGAGGGATATCTACACCACCGACGCCCAAGCCTCGGGATTGCTGGTGATGGCCTCCTACAACTGGGGCGAACAAAATGTAGTGCCGTTGCTGCAGAAAATGCCACAGAATCCGCGCGAAAGAAACTTCTGGGAACTCATCGCCAAATATGGCGGCAAGGTTCCGGAGCAGACCTACGATTATGTCTTTTCCATCGTTTCCGCTGCGGTCATTGGAGAAAACCCAAGGCTTTTTGGATTTGATTTTGACAATCCCTTGGCCCAATGGGCGGATAGCGGCGTGAAGAAGTAGACTATTTGAATCTACGCTTAAGGGAAGCCAAACCCATCAAGCCAAAGCCGAAGATCATCATAACGGCGGGTTCGGGCAACGACGCGGTATGATCTTTTTTCAAGGGTGAAACGATATTGGTGTTGGCGTTCACGCGTTCCAACCTTAAATCAGACAGAGTTGCGCCCAAATAGTCGGCGTATGCCGCCGATTCCGAGGGCGCAAAACCGGAATATCCGCCCCTATTGAATTGGGGCACCACCACGGCACACACTCCTACCACTAAAATTAAAAATGCCTTTTTCATCTCTTCTTACTCTCTTTGAACCGCCTACAAGCTATCTCAAAATAATCTTTTGGCCCAAACTCTTTGTTGAAGACAAATTTTAAATCCTCGAAATACTTTAGTATGTCTCCGGTTTAAAATTTGCCGGCGCCTCGATTTTACCCAAAAATCTTTATTTTGAAATATCTTGTACAAACTAATACATAAAAAAGCAGCAGACTGAAGATCCATATCTCCAGTGAAGCCTGTTATCTATATGCTGCTCTTAGTTGAAGCCCCAGAGGGAAACTATAACACCGTTATGCCGGTATAAATGCTAACTCCTTAGAACCGCCGAAGGAGAAACTTCCAGACCAACTTTGAGGCGCGCAATATGACGCATGAGTAGAGGGATGTCAATACTAAATTTCAAGCCGCGTTAAAAAAGCTTAGGGCCGAATCAGGGAGTCCTTAGATAAAGATGTCGTGAAATACTATTCGCCAATTATCTTCACCAGCACCCTCTTGCGACGGCGACCATCAAACTCGCCGTAAAAAATCTGCTCCCATGGCCCCAGGTCCAGCTTGCCCTCGGTAATGGCCACCACCACCTCGCGGCCCATGATCTGGCGCTTCATGTGGGCATCGGCATTGTCTTCGCCCACGTTGTGGCGGTATTGGGAAACCGGGGCATGGGGCGCCAGACGCTCCAGCCACACCTCATAATCGTGGTGCAAGCCCTTTTCGTCATCATTGATGAATACCGAGGCCGTAATGTGCATGGCATTGACCAGCACCAGCCCCTCCTTGACGCCGCTGGTCTGCAAACACGCCTCCACCTGGGGCGTGATATTGATAAAGGCCCGGCGGGTGGGCACCTCAAACCATAGTTCCTGCCGATGGCTTTTCATGACTTCTTCCTTTTTGACTTCTGGGGAATACCGGCCAATGCTTTGGCCAGTTTCATCTTCTCTTCGAGTTTGCCTTCGCGCAGGATCATGATGCGCTGGGCCTGGGGCGAGCCCGCGCCGTGCATGGACTCCACCATGGCGGTGCCGCCGGTCATGGCCTCGATGAGGCGCCCGATCTTAATACGCTCCCTGACCGGAATGCCGGCCACCCCGCTGAAGTACTTCTTGACCAGATGGCCCACGGTTTCACTCTCCAGGTCGTATTCGCTGGGTAGGGTCGCGATAAAGCCGCCGGCGATATCCACGGCCAGACGGGCCACCTCGAAGTGAAAGCGGGTGACATTTTGCTTGCACACATTGGCCAGCATGGTGTCCACCAGATAGGCGCCCGAGGGGGTGGGCCGCCCCTCGGCCGAGCAGGCCACCGATGAGCTGTAAAGTGTCTCGCTCAGATGGATCATCTCGGTGATCTTGTCCTTGACGTGGGAGCCCTTGGCCGCGCCCTGGATGTGGGCCAGATAGCTGACCGCGCCGGTGAGCACATCCATCAAGCCGGTTTTGCAGGCCCCGTAGTTGGCCCGGTGATGGGCCGCGAAACGGTAGACCAAGGGGCTGGTAAAGGCTGTTTCGCCGTTTAAAAAGATGCGCTCGTTGGGGATGAAGACATCTTCGAAGGCGATCACGGCCTCGCCGCCCACGGCGCCAAAGCGGGGCTTGCCCACATCGATGCGCTCCAACTGGTCCCGGCGGTCGTCGCCGGCCTGGCGGCCGAAGATCAAGGTCACGCCGGGCGCGTCAATGGGAATGGCGCCCACAATGGCATAGTCCTTGGCCGTCTCATCCAGCGCCGTGGTGGGCATCAGCAGAATCTCGTGGGAGTTGACCGCGCCGGTCATGTGCAGCTTGGCCCCGCGGATCACCACCCCATCGGGCCGCCGCTGGACCACATGCACAAACTGATCGGGGTCGGCCTGCTGGGCCGGCCCTTTGGAGCGGTCGCCCTTGGGATCGGTCATGGCGCCCACCACCATCTTGTTCTCGTCCTGAATATGGATCAGCCAGCGTTTAAAGCGCTCCAGGTAGTCGGTGCCGTTCTGGGCGTCGATCTCATAGGCCACGGAGTAAACCGAGTTGATGCCGTCAAAGCCCACGCAGCGTTGAAAGCAGGTGCCGGTTTTCTGCCCCAGCACACGCAGCAGTTTGATTTTCTTGATCAGATCTTCAATGCTCTGGTGCACATGGGTGAAGCGGCTGATGGTGCGGCCGGTGAGGTGGGAGACCGCCGTGGCCAATTCTTTATACTGCGCCTTGGCCGCCAAAGCATACGTCATGGCCGCGGCCCGCACATGGGGCGCGGTGGCCGGGTGACGGGTGACATCTTCAATGGCCTGGCCTTTGTAGTAAATCCTGGGATGAATCTGGCGCAAACTTTCAATATACTCAGCACCGTTCTTTAGTTTCATGGGGGGGCCTCCTTTAAAACGCACGCCATGAGCGTACCTTGTTGGATATTCGACGTTAAGCATTTGATGTTCGATGTACGATCTTCCCTATCTCGTCCATCGATTTATTATGATTGAGTGATTGACTTCTCCCCAATGGTCAACATCTCCCTGTCCGCGTCCCGCCACGCTGGAAACTGCGAGCGATAGTCGTCCAGCGGGTCGCGATATAAAACTACCGTATGAATGGTCTCTTTTTGCGCTTCTTCAAATAATACTTCGCCCATAGGCGAAATCACCGCCGAGTGACCGTCATGATCTAAACCGGCGCCATCTTTTCCCACCCGATTGACGCCGATCACATAGGCCTGGTTTTCAATGGCCCGGGCCTTAAGCAGTGTTCGCCAATGGGCGGATCGGCGGGCCGGCCAATTGGCCACGAAGATGGCCAGATCATAGGCCAGATTCAAATTGCGGGTCCAAATGGGAAAGCGCAGATCGTAGCAAATGAACGGACGGATGCGCCAGCCCTTTACTTCCATGGTCAAATGGGTGGTGCCGGCGGTGTATATCTTGTCTTCGCCCGCGTAGCCGAAGAGATGCTTTTTATCGTAGGTCGCCAGAGTGCCGTCCGGCCGGGCCCAGATCAGACGGTTATAAAATCGTCCGTTGTCCTGGATCATCAGACTGCCCGCGATGTGGGTTTTCTTCTGAACCGCCTGGGCTTGCAGCCAGGCCACGGCTTTGCCGTTCATGGGTTCGGCCAGCCGGGCGGCGTTCATGCTGAAGCCAGTGGAGAACATCTCCGGCAGAAGAATAAGATCCACGGCCGCTTCGATGGTATCGAGCTTGGCGTCAAACATCGCCAGATTGGCCTCGATATCTTCCCAGGCCAGATCGCTTTGGATCAAGCTGACGGTTAAATCCGGCATAATCTCTCCGCGGCCTGAATCAAGGTTTGATCCTGCTTGGCAAAGCAAAATCGCACCACCCGGTGGTCGGCGCCATCATGGTAGAAGACCGAGGGCGGTATGGCGGCCACGCCGTGCTGGGTGGTCAGGCGCCGGGCAAAAGTCGTATCCGGCTCGTGGCTGATGGCCGAGTAATCCATCATCTGAAAATAGGTGCCGGCGCAGGGCAGCGCCTTGAAACGCGAGGGTTTCATCAGCTCCAGGAAAAGATCGCGCTTGGACTGATAAAAACCGGCGAGCTGCTGGTAGTGCTCGCTGCGCTGCATGAAATTGGCATAGGCCATCTGAATGGGGGTGTTGGCCGTAAAGGTCAGAAACTGGTGGATCTTCTGAAACTCCACGGTCAAGGCCGCCGGCGCCACGCAGTAGCCGATCTTCCATCCGGTGGTGTGATAGGTCTTGCCAAAGGAGCTGACCACGAAGCTTTTGGCGGCCAGCTCCGGATGGCGCAGCATGCTCTGGTGGGGTTGGCCGTCAAAGACAATGTGTTCGTACACCTCGTCGCTGAGAATGAACAGCTCGCGGCCTGAAGTGATCCGCGCCAGGGCCTCCAGCTCCTCGGGTCGCCACACTTTGCCCGTGGGATTGTGGGGCGAGTTCAGGATGATCAGCCGGGTATGGTCGGTCAAGGTGTCGGCCAGCCGATCCCAATCCATCTCATATCCGGGAAACCTCAACGGCACATAAAGCGGCCGGCCGCCGTTGAGCTGGATGGCGGGCACATAGGCGTCATAGGCCGGCTCCACCAC
This sequence comes from Deltaproteobacteria bacterium, assembly GCA_021824175.1. Taxonomy (GTDB): domain Bacteria; phylum Desulfobacterota; class Desulfobacteria; order Desulfobacterales; family Desulfosarcinaceae; genus Desulfatitalea. Next base: position 48,883 of record JAKALP010000030.1, on the reverse strand, counting down.
AATCACGTCGTCACCGGGACGCACCACGGACGTGATGGCGGCATAGAGCGCCTCGGTGGCGCCGGCCGTCACGGTGATCTCTTTTTCGGCATCCACCGTGGCGCCATATATGGATTGGACTTTTTCAGCAATGCGCTGGCGCAACAGAGCCACCCCCTGCATGGGGGCGTACTGGTTCTTGCCCTCGCGCATGTAGCGGGCCACCAGGTCGATGAGGTCCGCATGGGCATCGAAGTCCGGAAACCCCTGGGACAGGTTGATGGCTCCATGCTCAGCGGCCAGTTTGGACATTACGGTGAAGATGGTGATTCCTACATCTGGAAGTTTGGATTGAAGCGGCATGGCAAGATCCTGTTCATCCGGTGCATTCTTTTACAAAGGTCCGGTTCGTTATAGTATATCCGAGGCTAATTTTCCAATCCTTGCGAAACCCGACTTTACAAGCCCTCTCAAAAAAAGAATTTTGGGCCAAAAGGCTTTTTTGAGATGGCTTGCCGAAGTATTGCCCGCGAGCCCAAAGGCATGTATTAATATCTGAACTCTGACATCCAGCTTCTGGATGCTTGAATAATTGCAATCAATAAGGACAAGGAGGGATCATGCACCGCCGGCATTTCTACATCGCGATGGCTTTGGCCGCGGTTCTTCTATCCTGCGCCACCATACCCACCGGTTTCGAGCGGCCGGTTTCCCAAGCCCTGACAGACACGGACAACACCGCCCTTGGCCAAAATGTTTCCGCTCAAAAAGCCGCCCACCCTGGTCAATCGGGATTTCATCTCCTGTCCAACGGCCTGGATGCCTTCGTGGCGCGGGCCGTATTGGCCCATGGCGCCGAGCGCAGCCTCGATGTGCAATACTACCTTTACCATGACGACCTGGTGGGCCACCTGTTCACCGACCTGTTGATCAAAGCCGCGGACCGGGGCGTGCGAGTTCGCCTGCTGGTGGATGACATGGATTTGGCCGGTCGCGACATGGGCGCGGCGGCCCTGGACCGCCACCCGAATATTGAGGTGCGCATTTTCAACCCCTTTAGCCGCGAAGCAGGACGCACTTCCCAATTTGTGACCCGCATGGGATCGGTGACGCGCCGCATGCATAATAAAAGCTTTACCGCGGATAACCAGATCACCATTCTGGGCGGCCGCAATATCGGCAACGAATACTTTGACGCTGACCCGGATCTATCCTTTGCCGATCTGGATGTGATGTGCATCGGGCCGGTGGCCCAGGAGGTTTCGTCGGTGTTTGACCGCTACTGGAACAGCGAGTTGGCCTATCCCGTATCGGTGCTTTACAAGGGAGAACCGCTGAGCGATGAAAGTGCCAATGAATTGCGTCGCGAACTGGCGCAATTTGTAGCCCAACAGGAGAGCTCAAATTATATCCAAGCCTTAAAAAATTCGACGCTCGCCAATGACCTGCGCAAAAAGCAGCTACCGATGAATTGGGGCGAGGGGCGCATTGTCTTTGATCAACCGGAAAAGGTTTTACACGATTTTGAAGAGACTCAGTTTCATCTTTCACCCATGCTCAAACCATACTGGGAAGGAATTCAAAAGGAACTGGTCATCTTCTCCCCCTATTTTGTGCCCGGCAAGGAGGGCACAGCCTTTTTAACCGGGTTGGCCCGGCGCGGCGTGCGGGTGAAGATATTGACCAACTCCCTGGCTTCCAACGATGTGGGCCTGGTGCATTCGGGATATCAAAAATACCGCAAAGATCTGCTGCGCGGCGGGGTGGAACTTTATGAGCTGAACAAAACCCTGACCCGCGAAGAGCGCAAGGAGAAAAAGGGCCATGGCGGCTCCTCCAAAGCCAGCCTGCACGCCAAATCCTTTGTCTTTGACCGCAAACAGGTATTCATCGGCTCGCTGAATCTTGATCCCCGGTCGGTGTTGCAAAATACCGAGATCGGCGTGGTGCTCACCGTACCGGCCATCGCTGAAAAAATGGCCGAGGGATTTGATGAAAATATTAATAAGGGCGCCTTTAGACTGGAACTGAAAAAAGATGAGAACGGCGTGGAGCAACTGTTGTGGCACGGCTATGAAAACGGCCAACCGACGGTCTTCACCCACGAACCGCACACCGGTTTTTGGCGCCGTTTTGGCATTGGCTTTATGAGTATTTGGCCCATTGAGTCGCAGCTATAATAATTCGGGCCTCGGTGTTTTCTTCCGGCATGCCTAAGCAGGCTGGCATCCATTGTAGGGTGCGCTCCGCGCGCCAATGAAGCAAACACCACTGTGCTCAATTAGAAATCTCCGCGCAAGGATATAGTGCATAAAATGCCCCCTACCCCTTGCCGTACTTGCCTTTTCGCAAATCGCGGACATAGCGCTCTACGTTTGACACCATTTCATTGTCTTTCCAGATGCCGAATAACTTGTGCTTTGATGGTCGTCCCTTTTCTGCACGATAGGGGATTAATTTAGCGCATGCTTTGCCACGGTACGTAATGATTACTTCCTCGCCTCGGCTGATCATATCCAGCAGCTCTTTGGTTTTAAGTCTAAGCCGGGTAGCTGTTGCCTTCATGACTTCTCCACCTCCACATAACAAGCCGCCATCCGCTTGACTTCCGCCGCCACTGAACGGCGCAATGCTTCAGGCGCCAGAACCTCGGCTTGGGCGCCCCATTTCAGAATCCAGTATTTGATCTCCTCGATGCCGGCCACCTGCGCTGTAAATACCAACCCGCCATCCGGCTGAAGCTCCAATGATTGGGTGGGGTGCCAGATCTTTTCCTGGATATATCCTGCCACGGCGGAGGAAAAGTGAATGCGGACTTCCACTGTTTCTCCCCGGAAGACGCCGAAACTGGCTTGCATGAATTCATTGGCATCAAAGCCTTCGGGCGACGTGAAGTGTTCTTCCAAAGTCTCCAAGCGCTCGATGCGCTCTACGGCAAATAGCCGGATCTCCCGGCGCAGCTCGCAATAACCGATAAGATAAAAGGTCTCTTCGTAGAACCACAGTTTGTAGGGCGCCACCCGGCGGTGGGTTAGGGTATTGCGGCGCATGCTGTAGTAATCGATCTCGATCAGGCGCTGGGCTTGAATCGCCTGCTGCACGTGCTCCAGGGTTTGTTGAAATTGCTGATAGGGCTTGTGGGCTTTGACGCCCACCTCCAATGTCTGGCTCAAGCGATCCAGATAGCCGACATATCCGGGTGGCAGAGTGGCTTTGACTTTTTCAAACAAGGTGTCCAGGGCATCGTGGATGACGGTGCCCTGAAGTATTTTGAGCATATTGCGGCTGAAGTATAAGGCCATCAACTCGGTCAGATTCAGCGGCAGGGGCATCTGGTGACGGGGCGCATTAAGGATGGACCAGCGGGTGCGCCCCTCCACCTGGGTCTCATTGACCAGCGGGAAACCGGCGGCCTGCAATGCTTCCAGATCGCGATAGATGGTGCGTTTATGGCACTCCAGTTCCTGGGCCAGTTCGGTGGCCGAAAGCCCCTGGGCAGAAGAAATAAGACTTTGGATGATCTTCCACTGCCGGCTGAGTTGGTCGCCGCGGGCCATGGTGCTCCTTTTGTACAAGCCATTTCAAAAAAGTATTTGGCTTAATTTATCATCATCAAAGACAACACGGGGGGCCTATGGTAGCGAAAAACCGCAACCACTACGGTCTTGCAGCCATCCGTGTCATCCGTGATATCCGTGGTCATTTTTTACCACGGATAACACCGATGACACTGATAAACCTTGCCCCAACAATATGTAACCATATTACGCCCGAGGGCGCTAAGGCACGGCCTTCAGGCAAATGCTATCCGCGCTGTTGCCGGCCTTGTCCACGGTCCGGACCACATAGCTGTATGATCCGGCCGGGGTTCCAGCCTTAAACACGTCATCGAAGTAAAAGCGCGCCCGGCTGATCTGGGGCCGATGGGCCACCCGGCCCACCTCCTGATCGTCGCGCAACACCACATAATTATCAATGGCCGATGCACCGGCATAGGCGCAATCCCAGCTTATCCGCAGGGCCACGCGGCCGAAGACCGGCATGGAAGAATCCGATTCAACGCCCACATTGCGCGGCGGGGTGAGCCCCATGGCCGGCCGCTGAAAATAGGCGTTGGCGCTGTGCTTGCCCGCCGCGTTGACCCGGCCCTCGACAGCCGCCATCTGTTCTTCGCTCAATGGGGCTGCAAGCTGGGCCGCCGCGAGATTGGCGCTCAACTGGCATTTGGCCGGATCATCGTCGATGTGGCCGATGCCGATGATCAGGGTACTGACACCGTCAATGGATAGTGCGTAGCGAATCAACTCATCACTGGGCAGATCTGATGATCCCACATTGTAATAAACATCCTTGGGGCTGTTCGAAAACACCGGGGCCTTATGGTAGTAAGCCGCATCGGCAAAAACCTTCATGCCCACGATGCCCATGCCGGCCGCGGCGGCCGCGGCAATGGCATTGTGCCGATGGGCCATATATTGACCGTCGCTGGCGTTGATGGCCACCAACAAGGTGTCCAGGATGCGCCGCTCATCTCTTTGGATGGCGTACATCAAAGCCGCCGAGTTCCAGTGGCCGCTAAGGCCGATGTGCCGCACCAATTTCTCCTTCTTTGGATTGCACCCGGTGCGGTTGGTGCCTTCCCGCAGGTCCAGCATGGCGGCCAGGGCGCCCATCCAGGGCCGATCCGCAGTGGGGTCATCAAAACCCTCGAAGAGCATATCAATCTCTTCCATGGTATTGATGTTGTGCATTTGAATGCTGTCCAGGTAGGCGCCTTCGGGATAAGCCCCCAGACCGTCACCAAACATCAGGCTCAAGGCGCGGCGCACATCATCCACGGCCGTGACCGCACCAAAGCCGTCGCTCATGCCATCACTCCAATTGGAGCGAAAGCGGGCCCCCTTGGGACAGCGGGCGGTGCGGATGTGGGTTTTGCCGGCCAGAAAAAGGTTGGCCCGCGCCTGGGCATTATAATTCCCGGCTCCGGGTGTCAGCCCCAATTGGCGAAAGGCCTGGCCATAGTACTTCTGACTCGGGCCATACACATTGGAAGTATCCATATAATTGATGCCCAGGGCATGGGCCTTTTTGATAATTTCCACCGGATCAAGGCCCTGGGCCGTCCACTGCAAAGAGGCCTGCCCTCCCAGTCCAAGGGTGGTGACCATGCGCCCGGTGCGGCCCAGTCTGCGCTGAAGGGGTTGGGTCATATTTGTGCCTCCTGTATTTCGATAAAGGTATAGAGGTTGATTAGTTGATTGGTCAAAGGAAAACCCAATGGAATACAAACGATTCATCACCAAGCGCATGAAGAACATGAAGGAAGAAAAATTAATCTTCATGCCCTTCATGAACTTCATAGTAGACAAATTGGCATTCGCTCTAGAGCAGTCGGATCAAATCACCCTGGTTCCCATTAACTATGGCATGTTTACCGGAATTGTAAATAGTGGGGATCTTCAAAGGGCCGTACGCGTCCAATGATGTTGGCGGCGGGGGTGGGAACGGCTTTCAGGGCCTTGACCAGGGCGTCGCTCTGGGCCGCGGGCAGAGCCACCAAAAGGCCGCCGCTGGTTTGGGGATCAAATAGGATCTGCTGGTGCCATTGGGGATATTGGCCCTCCAGGCGGGTGTGCTTGGCCACCAATTGCTGGTTGAACGCATTGGTGCCAGTGGTGACGCCTTTGCGGTACATCTCCAGGGCCTGATCCATGATGGGCAGGGCGGCCACATCGATTTGAAGTGTGGCGTCCGACGCCTTGGCCATCTCCAGCGCATGCCCGGCCAAGCCAAAGCCGGTGATATCGGTGGCGGCATGGATTTCAAAGCCTTGCATAGCCTCGGCGGCGCCCTTGTTCAAGGTGATCAACGCTGCGATACAGGCCTGCATGGCCGGCGCGGACACCCAGTTTTTTAGATTGGCATTGAAGAGCACGCCGCTGCCCAAGGGTTTGGTCAGCACCAGCACATCGCCGGGGCGCGCGCCGCCGTTGGCCCAGAAGCGTTGGGGGTGCACCAGCCCCACCACCGATAGACCGAATTTGGGCTCGCTGTCCTCTACCGAGTGGCCGCCAGCCAGCACTGCTCCAGCCTCGGTGATTTTGCTCACGGCGCCGGCCACGATCTGGTGCAGGTGCTCCATGGGCAAGAGCTTGGAGGGAAAACAGACCAGATTGAGGCACACCTTGGGCGCGCCGCCCATGGCATAGACATCGCTCAGGGCGTTGGCCGCCGCGATCTGGCCAAACTGAAATGGGTCATTGACCGGCGGGGTGATGAAATCGGCCGTCACCACAATGGCCAGATCGTCGGAGAGACGATAGACCCCGGCATCATCGTTGGTTTTATACCCCATCAACAAATTGGGATCATTGGCCGGGCTCAGGCCTGCCAGCAGTTCACCGAGCCCGACCGGGTCGATTTTGGCCGCTCAACCGCAGGTTTTGGATAGACTCTGCAGGGTCGGTTTTTGAAATAGATGCTTGAGGTTCATGGCTGGCTACCTTAAACATTCCGCTATCTTTTTACAAGGAGGTCATGATTGGGTCGCATTTGTCATGACCTAAAAAGCGAATCGTACTCGTACTCGTACGCGTACTCGTACTCGAAATGATTTGGTAAATTCATTAGAGTACAAATACCGCTGCGCCGGGTACGAATACGATCTAAACCTTCATCGACGATTCCGAAGTAATGACCGTTCCATTTACTTCTCCACCGGATAGCCCGCGCCTTTCCAGGCAAAAATCCCGCCCGGTTGACGGTAGACATTGGTATAGCCCAGCTTGACCGCCCAGGCCGCGCCATTATGGCTGCGGGTGCATTTGGTAAAGCCGCAGTAAATCACGATGGTTTTGTTTTTGTCGGCTCCCAGCAACGCCATGAAATCTTCCTTGGTCTTGCCGGCGGTCTCCTTGGCGTCCCACTCGTTCATGTCGGCAATGGGGAAGAGAAACTGCTTGGCCCCCGGCACATGGCCTTTTTTGTAGCTGTCTTCATAGGGCATGGTGTCGATGATGATCATATCTTTCTTTTCATCGATCCACTTTTTCAGCTCTTCGGTGGTCACGAGGTTGTACCCGCCGGCCTTCACGTCGCGCGCCAGCTTGACGGCCGATGCTTCGGTCTCCACCTCTTGCTCGAATTTATCCTTGGCCAAAAGATTTCCGGCCAGACCCAATACCATCATCACCGCCAGCATCAACACCAGACTCTTACGCATTTTGATTGACCTCCATTATTTGGGATTGATGATAAAGCAGCCGCCGTCGGCGGCGCCAAAAATACAAAAAACCAATGGCGGCCAGCATCAGTGCATCGCGCAGCAAAGCCGGCTTCAGACCATGAAACGCTTCACCTTCGGGATCATGGGGGCCAAAACAGCCGCAATCCACATCCAGCCCCAGCCACACACCATAGCTTAAGATCCCCATGAACAGCAGCAGCAACCCGGTAATAACATTCAAAGACCAGCGGGTGTCCAAGAGCAGGCCCACGCCGGCCAGCAATTCAGCCAGCGTCAGGGCAAGGCCCGCGGGCCATATCCATCCTTCAGGGATAAGGCCGTAGGCTTCAATGATCAGAACAAAGGATTTGGGGGCCAGCAGCTTGGTCACCGCCGACCCGATGAAGATCAGTGCCAGAATGATGCGGGCCAGGCAGTAAGCCCACTGCCCCACGGTTTGAGGCTTTGTGGTGAGAGGATGGCCGAACACCCGGTATGAGCCCATAGATGCCTGAACAGTCCGCCTCAATGCAACTACCTTTAATGATTATTAATGGAACTCGCCAAGAGTGCTCTATAGATGGCTATATAACCAAAGTAAAAGTGTTAATCTCTATGTTCGGGAGGTATCGATAGAGAGAACTTCAATAGGAGCGTCCGGAGTGGACATGATGTGGCTTTCACGCAGGTCGAACTCGTACTCGTACGCGTACTCGAAAAACTTTTTTAATCATTCGAGTACGAGTACGCGTACGAGTACGTGTACGATATGGGGGAGACCTCATACTTCATGGAACCGTTATGACTCACACCCAGCCAATGGCCCGGCTTGATTCAACCGGGTTGCAGTGGTACAAGCAATATACTTCCTCTTCCTGCCAAACCTTTGACGACATCTGAGCCACAAAGTTGCCTTGCTCCAGGCGGCAGTCCATGATGAGAATGGTTGCATTGAGCGACCACGAAGGAAATTCGATGATTCATCCGCAGTAAAGGATCAAAAAATGGCCCTGATTCAATGGAGTGACAAACTGAGCGTAAGGGTCGCCGAGATCGACCAGCAGCATCAAAAGATGATTGAAATGATCAACGCCCTGACCGATGCCATCAGACAGGGCAAAGGCGACGATGTGATTCAATTGATTCTACGCGGTCTTAAAAGCTACGCCGAAGTCCATTTCAAGACCGAAGAGAATTATTTTAAACAGTTCGGATACCCTGAAGCACAGAACCATAAAAAGGAACACCTGTTCTTTATTCAAAAGGTGTCGGAATTTGAAAGCGGCTCCACGGGCGGCCAGTTACGGCTGACGATTCAGGTCCTGCAATTTCTCAGCGATTGGCTGATCAACCATATCCTGGGCACTGACAAGGCCTACTCGGATTGTTTCAATCAGAATGGATTGAAATGAAGGCTGTATAGTGCTTGAACGAAAATCCCCTATTTTCCCAATTTCTGCGTTGGGGCAAAATTTTAATCCTCGAAATACTACGTGTATTCCTGCGGTTAAAATTTTGCCTCCGCCTTGAACTTGGAAAAATATGGGGTTTTCGTTCAAGCACTATAGTGGCGGTTTTGAGATGGCTTCTATGAATCCTTCTCATCCTCGGCCGCCTGCCCGTGCAAAACAAGCCCCACCGGCAGTGATTCACCAAAAAGATCTTGTTCTTCCCGCTGGGCAATAGGGACTACTTCTTCAAGATAACGGCGTAGATCGCCAACGCCATCCAAAGGCGCCATCCATTCGAGGATACGGCTTCGCACGCCGGCCTCCACATCCCGCGTGCGGTCGCCGGTTTTGCGGGCAAGCTGGGCCAGGGCTGCGGCCGCCATTTTGGGTTGGGGCCATTTGCCCTTGAGCAGTTCTTCGATCCAGCGCACGACCTCTTGGGGCGCAACCACCCGGTCATTGGAGCCATAAAGCAATTCACGGGCCCCGATGCGCGCCAGGGACCACAGCAGTTGATGCTTGGCCTGATTCGGATTGAGCTGGGACAGCAGCAGACGGCCCCATTGGATTTTATCTTTGACATAGAGCCGCTCCAGATTGGCCACCGCCATCCACAACTCCAATTGATGCTGCTGGGGCAGCCGGATGGCCTTGCCTTTCTTGGGCTGCAGCAAGCGGCTCCACTCCTGACTGAGCTGGCGCTGCTGCCCCGGCGTGAGGCCGCCGGCCAATCGCCGCCACATGATCCACCACTCGATCTGAACCTGGGGTTGATTGGCGTGCACCGCCCCTTGGTTTTGCAGCTTCCACACTTGTTTGACGCGCTCGGCGTCCAGGGCATCGCCAAAGCCTGGGCGCAGGCAAAAGCCGGTGAGGTTCATCCAGCGCGCCTCATGGGCCGCACTCTGGGACCGAAAGTCGGTATTGGCCAGCAGCAGATCGCCCAGGTTGCGCAGCAGGCGCAGGGGCCATTGCTCGCGGGGCAGATCCACGGCCGCACTGATATTCTTCACCACCGCGTTCAACTGGTTTTGATCTTTACTGCCAAAGGCGGCCAACAGGGCCTGGCGGGCCGCCTCCACCACCCGGTCTTCCAGCACAATCTCTTCGCGCACGGCCGCGGCCGTTCCGCTGTCGCGCAACTGGAATTGCAGCTGCCAGCGATGGTCGCTGACCAGGGAGCGGCACCAGAGCGACAGTGTGCCCAATTCCGTATACTCGGCTTCGATGCGCACCGGCAGACTGGTTTTACTTCCTTTCTTACCGTACTGGATCACGGTTTGCAGCGGCGGCAACGGGATGAAGGAATCATCGATGGTCACCAGTTGCCCCATGCGGTCCCGGCTGCGGAAACTGGAACTGAAAAGCTCGAAACGCACGGGTTGATTGGCCAGGACTTCAAACCGTTGTTCTCCAGGCTGGATGGCGCTGCCCTCATCCAGGCCGCGCTCCACCAGGCAGATGGCCTGGGGCAGATTCGCAGGTTCGGCCGTTCCAGCCGCCACGCCCAGATAGTAGCTGCGCGGGCTGCCGCTGCCCACCCGCACCCCTTGGCCGGTTTTGACCAGCCCGTAATAGGCCGCGCCCAGGGCCACGGCCAGATCGTGGTGTGGGTTTTCCAGCTTGCCGGGACGCCGCGGGGACGCGGTTTTGAACCAGCGGCAGACCGCGTCGATGATGCGCTGCTGCAGGCTCTCGGGCTTGAGGGCGCCGCCGTTAAACAGCACCAGATCGGGCATGGGGTCCGGCTGGCCGATGATCTCGGTCACATCCTGGCGGTGGCGCTCCAGAAAGCGCATCAGATGGCGGGTGACGGCCGGTTCCGACTCATAGGGCAGCCCGAATTCGGCGATGGCCGGGCGCTGGGCCGCCGGCGCTTGCCGGTCCGCATCAATCAATGGAAAAAATCCTTCCAGAATGGTCTGCTCGATAATCGTGCGGTTGAGATCCGCGCTCAGGGTGCCGGCGATCAGGCGGCTGCCCGCGCCCATGAGGGTCACGCGCTGCGTATCCGTCTGGCCCGAAAGCACTCGCTCTTTGGCTTGACGGCACTGGTGGCTCAAGGCCTTCCAGCGATTGGTGTCCAACCCCGAGCGCTGCTGGCCGCGCCATTGGGTTTCCACCAGCCGGGCCAGCGCCAGATCCATGTTGTCGCCGCCCAGCAGCAGATGATCCCCGACAGCGATACGGTCGAAACGCGGGCTGCCGCCCGCCACGGCCGTGAGGGTCACCAGAGTAAAGTCGGTGGTGCCGCCGCCCACATCGCAGATTAAAATCAACTGGCCCGGCTGCACATAGGCATCCCACTGGCGTTCGTGGCGGGCCAGCCAGCTGTAAAAAGCGGCCAGGGGTTCTTCCAGCAGGGTCACATGGCGGTAACCGGCCAACCTGGCCGCGGCCAGCGTCAGTTCCCGGGCCACTTCATCAAAGGAGGCCGGCACGGTGAGCACCACGCTCTGATTTTCGAGAAAGAGTTCTTCTTCATCGCCGCGGCTGTGATTCCAGGCTTTGCGGATATGCTCCAGGTATGCGGCGCTGGCCTGGACCGGGGAGAGTTTGTAGACTTCTTCGGGCGCGCCCCACGGCAGAATGCGGGCCTGGCGATCCACCTTGGAGTGGCACAGCCAGCTTTTGGCCGACGATACCAGCCGGCCCGGTACTTGGGCGCCCTGGTCCCGGGCCCAGGAGCCCACGAAGGCATCTTCGGGTTTGGCCCAGGGATGGCGCGTGGCGGCCAGGTCAATATCGAATTCGCCGGGGATGTAGAGAAAAGACGGCAGCACCGGCAAGCGCTGGAACACGCCGGCGGCGGTCAATTGGGGCACTTCAAAGAGCTGGATATTCTGGGACTGGGCGGGTGCGGCCAGATCCACGTAGGCCACGGCCGAATTGGTGGTGCCCAGGTCAATGCCGATAATGAAGCGCCGACCGCCAAGGTCGGCGGAGGGTTCCGTTGTGGTAGAATTCTTCGGGTCTTTCATGGCAATATGCATTCAGAAGGGTAATATCAAAAATCAAACCAGATGGTTTACGTTCAACTGTTACTCAAACATCTCCCCGGCCATACTCCCTTCGCACACCTTGGTGACCGGACCGGTCATGGTGGCGAAAAAGCCGTTCTTGAACTCGATGCGTAGTATGCCGCCGGGCATGTGGACGGCGATGGCCGCTCGGCATAAGCCCAGCCTGAACGCCACGGCCGCCGCGGCCGTGCTGCTGCTGCCCGAAGCCAGGGTATAACCGGCGCCCCGTTCCCAGATCTCGATGCGGATATTGTCGCGGTCCAATACTTCCATGAACTGCACATTGGTGCGGTTGGGGAAACGGGCATCCGTCTCTATCTTGGGGCCATAATGCCGGGCCACTTCCGGCGTTGGGGTTTCCGACAAGATCACGCAATGGGGATTGCCCACTGTGGCCGCGCAGAACTTCAAACGGCGGCCCTCAATCTCCATCTCTTCGTTCAGTACTTCCCGGGCCGGTCCCTTTACTGGAATGGAAGCACTGTCAAAGCGCACCTCGCCCATCTCCACCTTGACACTTCTTCCGCTGGGGGCGACTTCGCACAATACTTCTCCCCCCAGGGTTTCAACCGTAAACGGGGCGCTCGTAATCGCGCCCGCATCCCATAAAAATCGCGCAAAGATCCGCAACCCATTGCCGCTCTTTTCAGCTTCACTGCCGTCGGGGTTGAAGATCTTCAAGCCGAAATCACTGGAGGTGCTCTTTAGCGGTCCCAGCAGGATACCGTCGGAGCCCACGCCATAATTGCGATGGCAGATCCGCCGGATGGTTTCCGGCGCCAATTGCCCCTGCACATCTTCCGGCCGGATCACAAGGTAGTCATTGCCCAGGGCGTGGTATTTGGCGTATTTCATGATGACCCGACCTCCGAAAATCCAGCGGAAATTAGCTTACTGCTCCCGCACATTCCACTCCAGTTTCCAGCGGCGCTGGTCTTCCTTGGCCACGCACCATACTTCCAGGGTGCCCACTTCGGTGACCTTCAGCTCCAGGGTGACGGGAATGGTCTGGCCGGCCTGGCCTTCCAGTACTGTCTCCAGGGTGGTGATGGGCTGGATCTGGCCCTCCCAATCTTCAACCACAAGGCCCACCGCATCTTCCTGGCGCGTGGTGGACCCCAGAAAATCAAAGATCACCGGCTGGCCCACCAGCAGCACGAACTCCCGGTCGGCAATGGCGGCCGTACTGCCCTCTTCCATGCCAAAGGCCGCCACGCACAGCGCCTTGGTGGGGGCCGGCATGCCCGGCACGGCCGGCATGGCGGCCGCGATGCCGATGTAATACGATCGGCCCAGACCGCTGCGAATGCGCACCCCTTTGCCCTGGCAGGCCAGGCCGAAGCAGGCCGCGCCGCGGGCCACGGCCAGATCATAATCAGCACCTTGAATTTCCCGAACCGGGGTTTCAGATGACCACCGATTCAGAATCGACAACACCTGCTCCCGGAAGAGCGCCGATTTCATTACCCCGCCGTTGAACAGCACGGCCGTGGGCATGACGGCTGCCCCGCCTTGACCGCTGCGGTTCAAAAAAGCGGCCAGGTGGCGGGTAATGGCCGGTTCAGCCTCAAAGGCCAGACCAAACTCCTGAATGCCGCTGCGCCGGGAGGTCTTGGGAAGCTCATCGCGCTCACAACTCGGCCAGAAGCCTTCGTTGAGCACCCGTTCCACGGCGGCGCGCGTCAATTCGGTGGAGATGGTGCCGCCAATCAGCCGACTGCCGCGGCCCAACACGGCCACCGGGACGCCCTTGCAGTCCGGGTCGTTAAGGATCTTTTCCTTGGCACCGCGGCAGGCATGCCACAGGCTGTTCATCTGCCAGGCATCCAGCTTGGTGCCGGCCTGGGCCAATTGCTGGGCCAGGGCATACGCCAGGGTCAGGTCCATGTTGTTGCCGCCCACCAGCAGATGATTGCCCACGGCAATGCGCTCCAGAGCCAGATTTCCCTGGTCTTCACCGACTTTGATCAGACTGAAATCAGTGGTGCCGCCGCCCACATCGCACACCAGAATCAGATCCCCCGGCGACACGGCCTGGCGCCAGTGCTCGGCCTGCCGGGCAAGCCAGGCATAAAAAGCGGCCTGGGGCTCTTCCAGCAGGGTCACCTGGGGCAGACCGGCCATCTGGGCCGCGGCCACGGTCAATTCGCGCGCCACGGGGTCAAATGAGGCCGGCACGGTGAGATAGATGCGTTGATTCTCCATGGCCAGACGTTCGTCCACGCCCGCATCGGCGCGGGCCATGACATGATTCCAGGCCTGGCGGATGTGCCTCAAAATAGCGGCCGAAGCCTCCACCGGAGAGAGTTTGACGCCGGTTTGCCCTTGGCCCGGTGACGCACTCTCCCAGGGCAGAATGCGCGCCTTGCGGTCCACCAAGGTGTTGCACAACCACGATTTGGATGAAGCAATCACTCGCCGCGGCACTTCCTGGCCCCGGCGCTGGGCATATTCACCCACGGCGTAGGGTGGCGCGGGGTCCCAGGGCAACGCCATATCTTCCGACGGGGTACCCGGCTCGGGCGGCATCAGCACAAAGGAAGGCAGGATGGGGCGCGCCGCCACCACGCCAGCGTCCACCAGTTGGGGAATTTCAAAAAGCTGAATTTGGGCCTCTTCCACGCGCGGCGTGTCGGCCGCCACATAGGCCACGACACTGTTGGTGGTGCCGAGATCGATGCCGATGATGTATGGGGGTGAACTCATGGGGTAGTTCCTTTTTTCGTTGATTCGTTATTCGTTGATTCGTTGGGCCACTGCGCAACCATTCAAACAATCAACGACTCAACGACTCAACGAATAACGACTCACTTAACCTCCACCTCGGCCGGCGCAATAATATCCGGTGCCTGGCGGCCGGGAAAAGTGGGCAGCTCCAGCTTGCGCGCGCGCCAACCGCGGTGTTGTACTACCCCTTTAAACGGCGGTTTGCCGGTCACATTGCCCACCAGCTTGATCAAGTTGGGGTCAAAATCCTTCTCCACCATAATCTCTTCGCCTTCGTTCTGCTTGAGCACGGCCTGGGGCGCCACATGATTCTGAAGTACTTTTTTGCAATTCTCCTGAATATTGCGCACGGCCGCGCCGATCTGAGCATCGTCGTATTGCGCCAGATCTTCGGAGAAGAAATCGAGCAGGCGGCCTTCTTTTTGCAGCACCGCGATCAGGTGCAGATAGAGCCGTTGGTGGGTCTCCAACATCTGCTGCTCCAATTCGGCCTTGATCTCTTCGGCGGTCTGAACCGGTGCCTTAGTGGCTTTGGGCGGCGCGGAGCCGGCCGGCAGCCGCCGCAATGTAAGTATGGTTAATAGAGCAATCAACGCAAACAAGACCACGGATGCCGGCACAAAATAGGGCCAGAACAGACCCGCCAAGTGTTGGACCCACTCATTGAGCTCGGTGACCGCGGCAGCGGGCGGCGGGTTGACGACGATGGCGCCGATGCGCTGAGAGATTATCCGCAGCATCCAATAGGCCGCGCCATCCACAAGGAGGCAGGCCAGCAGCGCAAAACTAAAAACCCGGAATATCATTGGCCGGGCGGTGGGTTTGGCGGTTTGAGTCACGAGCGGCTCCTTTCACTATCAAAAAGGTTTTCTACGTCCGTTAGGCTGGGCCTAGGGCGGATGGCCCCGTTGAAACAAAAAAATTCCTCTTAGCATGGATTGGATCGGGTGTACATCGGCTCACCGCCAAGGAGTGTGAGTTAAGAGTGTTGCACACCGGTGTTTTCCAAAATCGTACTCGTACTCGTACGCGTACTCGTACTCGAATGATTTTAAAAGTTTTTCGAGTACGCGTACGAGTACGAGTACGAATACCGGTGCGATGCAACAGTCGCGACTCACACACACCGGCGCTGTTCACCTTGGCAAAAGACGAATTTAAAGATAGGCTCGCGGCAATGAGCCACTTCCATGCACTTTGGTAAAGGCTTCGGTTTTTGCCGCGCGCCAAAGAGCCACAAAGTATAATGGGGAGGCAGAATGCCTGAATCCGATCACACTCAATTGAGCCGCACCATGGGACTATCCGGCGCGACCGGTATCGGCGTGGGCGCCATTGTCGGCGGCGGGATTCTGGCTCTGGCAGGCTCCGCCTTTATTGCCGCCGGCCCAAGCGCCATTCTGGCCTTTGCGGCCAACGGGGCCATCGCTGTTCTGACTGCCCTGAGTTATGCGGAGATGGGCTCGGCCTTTCCCGAGTCCGGCGGCACCTATGCCTTTTCCAAAAAAGTGCTCTCGGCGCCGGCAGCCTTCATGGTGGGCTGGGTGGTCTGGTTTGCCTCGGTAGTGGCGAGCGTTCTCTATGCCCTTGGATTTGCGGCCTTTGCGTCCGCCGGTCTGGAACGCCTCCTCCAGTTGATCCATGTGCATGCCGTTTTCTCTTTAACCGCGCGGCCGAGTGTCCTTTTGCTCGCCGGAGCAGCCACTGTTGGATACAGCCTGTCGCTTATCCGCAAGAGCACGAGCGGCGGCCAGTGGGCCACCTGGGGTAAGGTGATCGTTTTTCTGGTGATCATCGGCGGGGGCCTTCTGGTTTTCTTGCGGCGTCCGGCCTATGAGCTGAGCGGCCGCCTTAGCCCCTTCTTCCCACATGGCATGACGGGGGTGATCAAAGCCATGGGATATACTTTCATTGCCCTGCAGGGTTTCGACCTGATTGCGGCCATGGCCGGTGAAGTCAAGGACCCGCGGCGCAATATTCCCGGCGGGATGCTGTTCTCGTTGGGCATCGCTCTGGTGATCTATCTCCCGCTCCTCTTGGTGGTCGCAACGGTCGGCGTGCCGTCCGGCCAGAATATTGCCGCCATGAGCCTGGAACGGCCCGATACGGTGGTGGCCGTGGCGGTTCGAAACTACCTGGGGCCTTTCGGTTACTGGCTGGTGGTGGTCGCCGCCGTCCTAGCCATGTTATCGGCCCTGCGCGCCAATCTTATGGCCGCCTCGCGGGTTGCCTTGAGCATGGCCGCCGATCGGGCCCTGCCGCGGATCATCGGCCGTATCAGCGAGGCCCGCCATACCCCGGTCCACGCGATTGTGATGACCCTGATGATGGTGTTGGCCATCCTGCTGGTCATTCCAGATATTGCCGCCGCGGGCGCGGCCGCCAGCCTGATCTTCCTGGTCTCCTTCGCCCTGACCCACTGGACCGCCATTCTGGCCCGCATGCGGGTCGGGGCTGGTGCTTTGCCGTTTAAGGCGCCCTGGTTTCCGGCTGTCCAAATCGTCGGAGGTCTGACTTGTCTCGGCCTGGCCGTTTTTCAGGGTTTACAGGTGCCGTCGGCCGGCTTGGTCGGCGCACTCTGGCTGGGCGCTGGACTGGCGCTCTATCTTGTGTTCTTCGCCCGGCGGGCGCGCATCGTGGATGCCTCCAACGCGGCCGTGGACCCGCAGCTCATGCTTTTGCGCGGCCGCAGTCCGCTGGTGCTCGTGCCCATCGCCAATCCGGCCAACGCGGCGTTTATGGTCACCCTGGCCACTGCCATGGCGCCGCCATCCATTGGTAGAGTATTGCTGTTGTCGGTGGTTAGTCCGCCTCAAGATTGGAAACAGGGCAGACCACTGCCGCAGCTCGATAATTCCCAACACGTACTGAGAGACGCCCTGAACGCTTCTTTTGTGGCCGGACTCAAACCTGAAGCGCTGATCACCGTAGCTCCCCATGCGTGGCTGGAGATTATCCGGGTGGCCCGCAATTATCGTTGTGAAAGCCTGTTGATCGGGCTCAGCGATCTGGAGCAGAAGGCTGCCCTGCAGAACCTGGAAAGACTGATGAGCCAGGTCGATTCGGATGTGGTGGTACTGCGCGCCAACAGCGTTGGGAACCTGTCTAAAATTAAGCGCGTCCTGGTTCCAGTGGGCGGCCGAGGCCAGCAAGACTTGTTGCGGGCGCGGCTATTGGGCAGCATGCGGCACCTGGGCATCGAAGAGATCACTTTTCTTCTGGTTCTGCGGGAAGATGCGCAGGAGGAAGCGCTGCCGCGCGCGCAGAACTGGCTGAGGCAATTGGCGGAAGATGAGCGGGCGGCCGGCGCCAGAATTGTGGTCAAGCGCAGCAAACGGCCGGCCGAAGAGATCATCCGCCTGGCGGCCGAGGTTGATCTGCTTATCCTGGGCTTGCAGCGTCAGGGGCGCCGCCGGAAAATCTTTGGCGAGATGGTGCTGCAAATCGCTCACAACACCACGTGCGGCCTGGTTCTGATCAACAGCAAAGGTTAGCGGCAGGGTGACGAACCATCCCAAAAGAAGAATTTCGAGCCAGAAATCTTATTTGAGATGACGTTCAGACTACTTCCACAGGTCCACGTCGATCAAACCCAGCCGGGCCGCGTAACGCACCAGCTCCATGGCGCTGTGGATGTCGAGTTTGCGCATGATGTTGGCGCGGTGGTTTTCTACGGTCTTGATGCTGATACAGAGGCGGTCGGCAATCTGGCCCTTGGAGGCCCCTTCGGCCAGCATGCGCATGATCTCCTGCTCGCGGGAGGTAAGCTTGCCGTAACCGGCATCGCTGACTTTGGCCTCCTTCACTGGTGATTGCATCAACTTGGCGATTACTTCCTGTGAAATGGAGCTGTCCAGGAAATACTCTCCCGAGGCCACGGCATCCAGGGCCTGGGCCAGCCGCTCAGCGGCCGATTCCTTGACCACATACCCGGTGGCGCCGGATTGAAATGCTTCCACGATATAGTCGATCTTGGAGTGCATGCTCAGGATCATAATGTGGGTGCGGGGCAAATGGTGCCGGATCTTGCGCGCCACTTCCATGCCCGATTCATCGGGCAAGGAGATATCCAGCAGCACCACATCCGGCTTCATTTGACCGGCTTTTTCAAATCCTTCCCGGCCGGTGCCGGCCTCATCGATGACTTCGTAGCGTCCGATACGCGCGATGATGGATTTGATCCCTTCGCGAAACAAGGGATGATCATCAATGATCAGGATGCGCCTCTTCTCGTTCACGGAGCTGCTCCTTGATGGGAATGGAAATAAAGATGCCGGTCCCCTTTTGGTCATGGGCACGGATATCGATGGTACCGCCCAGCAGGCCGACCCGCTCCACCATGCTTTGCAGGCCCATGCGCTTCTCCTTGTAGGCCTTGGCCCGCCAACGGGAAGCGTCAAACCCTTTGCCATCATCAATGATGCGCAAAATCAGATTGGGAGAAGAGGTCACGAGCCGGATGGTAACTCCTTTGGCTTGGGCGTGCTTTTTGACATTATGCAATGCTTCTTGAATCAGGCGGTAGATATTGATTTGAATATCTTCGTCCAGAATCAGATCATCGAGGCCAGCGGCAATGAAATCGATCTTGAGATTGTTGGTTTGGGCGAAGTCTTCACAATAAACAAAAAGGGTGCGCACCAGACCGAGCTGATCCAGACCCGGCGGCCGCAAATCATAGGCCAGATTGCGGACGTCGGAGATGGAGCGCTGCAAGATGTTGATGACATCGTTGATCTGCTGGCGCGACTCTTCACCCAAAGTAGTACAGGCACCGAACAGGGTTTGCAGGCGAATCTTCAGGGAAGATAAATCCTGGGCGATGTGATCGTGCAGATCCCGGGCGATACGGTAGCGTTCATTCTCCTGGGCCTTGATCAGCTCATGGGTCAAGGTTTTGATCTGACGCCGGGTCTGACGCCGTTCGGTGACATCCACGCCCACCCACAAAAACTCCGTCACATTGCCCTGCGCATCCAGGATGGGCCGGTTGGTCCAGGTGACCCAGACGCGCTCGCCATTGCGCCGCATGTTCTCCAGCTCGTTGATCTCAAACCGCTCCGGTCCGCGCATGAAGTCTTCGATTTCACCCATGATGCTGCGACCATTGCTGCGCACCGTGGGCAAAATGGTATCGATCATGGTGTGGCCCAATATTTCCCCTTCCGAAAAACCAAAGAAGTGCTGGGCGTATTCATTAAAAAAAGTAATACGGCCCTGGGTGTCAAAGCGGATGATGATGCTGTTGGCGTTCTGGACCAGATCGCGGTACTTGGCCTCGCTTTGGCGCAGGGCTTTTTCGATTTCGATACGCTCCTGGATTTCATTGCGCAACTGCGTATTGCTAAACGTAAGCTCGACCGTGCGGGCCCGCACCAACTCTTCCAGGTGATCGCGATGCCGCAACAGTTCTTCTTCGTTTTTCTTGCGATCGTGAATATCCACCATCAGGGTGTATTTGGACAGCGTTCCGTCCGCGTGGCGGATGGGGGCATTGGTGACATGATACCAGCGCCCATCCCTGGGGCTGATGGCTTCCCAGCGCAAGGTCTCCCCGTTGAACACCCGCTGGTGGTTGCACCAGGGGCAGACGGCCGTACGGCCGAAGGCCTGGTAACACAGCTGGCCGGTGGCATCGCCGCCGAAATGATCGATCATGCGCCGGTTGAGATATTCAATGCGGAAATCGGTTGAACAGATATAGATCAGGCCGTCAAAGGCATCCACCATGGTGTTGAACAGGCGACCATTTTCTTCAATCACGGCCGATAGGGAGTGGGCGTCCGGGCTCAAGGTGCTGGCAGCGGCGGGCCCCCTTTGCAAAAGAGTTTGCAGTCGGCCCCAGGGAGTGGTTGGATCTATGGCGGTGCGAGCGCCCATTGTATTGAACTCTCCGTCCAACAGTGGTTCATCCGAAGCGGACCAACAGTGCGATGAAAATGTCCAATATCCAAATCCGAAGCAGAATCGGCCACACTCTGCCATGAAAGGATTTCGAAATAAAGGGAAAAAATAAACAAGAACTCAATCTTGATATAGGCTGCTTATTTCCAATTGAGGTTACCCTAACTCGGCAGGTGCCCGCGCTTTACTTGACGCTAAATTTATGAGAATTTAAGTGCCACTTGTGTCGCAGCCAGCCCCAGACATTCTTGACGGTGCGTGCAATTCGGCCGTTGCATCAATGTCGAGGTGAGCAAGCGCAAAGCGTTGCGGCCAAGCCACAGCCGTTGAAACGATTGTAACGCCAATCCAGGCCCCCCTTTTTGGAAGGGCCGCCACTGAAAGTGAACTGCCATGGAAACCAGACAAGCCATCATCTCTTTTTCCCAGAGTGAAAAGGTTAAAAGCGGATTGATTTGGTGCACCCAGTGCGCCCATATTCTTCAGAATATGCCCAATCCCGAAATGCAGGGCGGCTTGCGGTTGTTGCAGGCCCTCATCGCCATGCTCGGCAACGAGGTTCAGGTGGCCCGCCAGGCATCGGGTGATCCGATTTGGCTGGAGGTGGAGCGCCATCTCAACAATGCCAGAGTGATGGTGGATTCGGGGGTAGGTCACGAAGCTGACTTCCATCTCACCCATGCCTTGTCCCAGGTCAACCGCATTGGTCAGAAGTCTATGACTTTTTTAGTGGAAAAGGGGCTGGTGTAGACAATGAATACTTTTCTAATTTATGTGACTACGAAAAACAAAGAGGAAGCCAGAGCCATCGGCCGCGAGGTAGTGCAGTCGCGGCTGGCGGCGTGTGTGAATATTTTGGATCAGATGAACTCCATGTACTTCTGGAATGATGAATTTCAGGATGATCAGGAAGCGGTGCTCATCGCCAAAACTACCGGGGACAAAGCGGCGGCGCTCATGGCGGCCATCAAAGCCAAGCATAGTTACGAATGCCCGTGCATTGTCAGCTTGCCTATTGTTGGCGGCAATCCGGCGTTTTTGGAGTGGATCGGAGCGCAGGTGAAAGACAGAACTAAAAATCTGAAGTAAAAAGGAAGAATGAATGAAAGACGATCGCGGATTATACTACTTCCCATTCCCCACCAACAAGCGCGTGCGCATGTATGTCCGGCGCGGTCCTACGGATATTGAATTCAGGATTTGGAATCAGGATGATCCCCATATGTGGGATTCCCACGGCTGGGTGCCCTATGGGGCCATTGAGCAGGCCCAAGCCATGTATAAAGGCGGTTTTGATACCAAACGAGCCTACGACCTTAGACTGGCGCAAACTTTGATTGATGAGAGCATGGCGTAATTGGGTTGATTCGTTTATTTGTTGATTGGTTGATTGGTAGGAGCGCTACCCCTCGATCCCTGAAGTAAACGACTCAACCTATCCACCAATAAACCAAAAGGACATAGATGGAGCGTCTCCAAAGCATCGCCGGCTTGTTGGCTATCACGGCCCTGGCTTGGGTCATGAGCGAAAACAAGCGCCGATTTCCGGTTAAACTGGCGGTCATCGCCATCCTGGCCCAGATTGCCATTGCCCTTGTACTGCTCAAGGTGCCTGTGTTCCAGCAGTTCTTCGAGGCCCTCAATCGAGTGGTACTGGCCCTGGAGCAATCCACGGCCGCCGGCACCAGCATGGTATTCGGGTATCTGGGGGGCGGGCCGCTGCCCTTTGAAGCCAGTGCACCGGGCAATCTCTTCATTCTGGCATTCCGGGCCTTGCCCTTGGTTCTGGTGATCAGCGCATTGTCCTCCTTGTTGTTCTACTGGCGAATTCTTCCCCTGATTGTCAAAAGCTTTGCCTGGTGCCTGACCAAAACCTTAGGCATCGGCGGCGCCGAGGGGCTCTCCGTGGCCGCCAATATCTTCGTGGGCATGGTGGAAGCACCGCTCGTGATCCGGCCCTATTTGCGGCAGTTAACCCGCAGTGAAATGCTCAGCGTGATGAGCGCCGGCATGGCCACCATCGCCGGCACGGTGATGGTGTTATATGCCTCCATCCTGGAAACCGCCCTGCCCGGCGCCATGGGGCACATCCTGACCGCTTCTCTCATCAGCGCCCCGGCTTCGGTTCTTATGGCCAAAATCATGATCCCGGAAAGCAAGGCTTTAACCGGAGGGGGGTTGAATGCTCCCGAAAAGGCCCACAACAGCATGGACGCCATCACCCAGGGTACGCTCCAGGGGGTGCAACTGCTCATTAATATCGTGGCCATGCTGGTGGTGCTGGTGGCCTTGGTCCACCTGGTCAACATCATCCTTGGATTGCTGCCCCAATGGAACAGCCGCCCTGTCTCACTGCAGCGTCTTTTCGGTATCATTTGCGCGCCCCTGGTCTGGTTGATGGGCGTGCCCTGGTCCGAAGCACCGGCCGCCGGCGCGCTGATGGCCACCAAGACCGTGCTCAACGAGTTTGTGGCCTACCTGGATTTGAGCCGACTGCCGCCCAATACTTTAAGCCCGCGCAGCGTGGTGATCATGGTCTACGCCATGTGCGGCTTTGCCAACCCCGGATCACTGGGCATCATGATTGGCGGCATGGGCACCATGGCACCCGAGCGGCGCGCAGAAATCGTGAACCTGGGGCTGCGCTCGGTGGTCTCCGGCACCCTGGCCACCAGTATGACCGGCGCGGTAGTGGGCTTGATCGGGGTGTAAGGTGTGCCGGTTTAGCGTGTTCACATCAGCAAAAATATACGATCCCTGCGCTCCGCTATCGAGCACTTTTCTTCCCTTCGCTTCCATTTGCTTCAAACCCGCAACCAGGAGATTGTTATGCCGTGGCAGGATATCGTTACCATTAGAGAGAAGTCACCCCTTGTTCATAACATCACCAATTATGTGGTGATGAATACGACCGCCAACGCGCTGCTGGCGGTCGGAGCCTCGCCGGTGATGGCCCATGCCGTGGAAGAAGTAGAAGAACTGGCGGCCGTGGCCGGCGCTCTGGTCATCAACATCGGCACCTTGAGTCCGCCATGGGTGGAAGCCATGCTGCTGGCCGGCAGGGCCGCAAAGAAAAACGGAGTTCCGCTGGTCTTTGATCCGGTGGGGTGCGGTGCCACCCGCCTGCGCTCGCGCGCGGCCCAGGAGCTGATTCAAAACGCACGGCCCAGCATCATCCGGGGCAATGCTTCGGAGATTCATGCGTTGTTGCACGCCGGCTCCGGCGGCAAGGGGGTCGATAGCCTTTTGCGGCCCGATCAAATCGAAAATGAGGCGACGGAACTCTCCCGCGCCACGGGCGCCGTGGTGTCGGTCAGCGGGCCGGTGGATTTGATAGTACAAGGCGATAAAGCCGTGCGGGTAGCCAATGGCCATCCCCTCATGGCGCGGGTGACGGGCATGGGATGCACGGCGTCGGCCGTAACCGGCGCCTTTGCGGCCGTCAATGACTCGCCCCTTAAAGCCGCGGCCCATGCCATGGCGCTCATGGGCGTGGCGGGTGAAATGGCGGCCGAACGCTGCCAAGGGCCAGGCAGCTTTTGGCCCCTGTTCCTCGACACCTTGAGCCTGATCCAGGAATCCGATCTGGCGCGGCGGCTCAAGGTGCAATGGTAGAGAGGAATAGAAGAAGAAAGCAGGCCGGCCTCAGCCCACCATATCCGAGGGCGTATGCCGCGCCCGCAGAGGTATTTCTTTGAGAAACAGATGGCAGACCAAGGCAATAACAACCGTAATGAGCGCCACGAAGAAGGTGCGCGACAGTGCAGCTTCCAGGCAATGCCGTAAACTTTGCAGCAGTTGCTGGAACAAGTCGGCCCCGGCAACCTGGGAAGCGGCCTGGGTTAAAGCCACTTCAAGTTGTTTCTGGCGTTCCGGATCAACCAGCACCTGGGGGTTGTTGGCCATATTCAGCAACAAGTCCTGGGGCAAGGCGGCCTTCAACGATTCTGAAAGCCCGCTCCTGAGCTCCAGAGCAAAACGATGACGCATGACCGCACCAAAAATAGCCAAACCGCAAGCCCCTCCCAATAAGCGAAAGAACGGTGCGGAAGAAGTCGCCACTCCTAGCAGGCCGTACGGAACGGCATTTTGCAATGCGATGGTGTAGAGCGGCAGTGTGATGCCAAGGCCAAAGCCGGCCAGCGCGACATTGATCAGACCGTGCGTGGTGCTGGTGCCGGCATCCATTCTGGAAAGCAGCCACATGCCCAGCGCCATTACGGCGATGCCCGCATAGCCCTGTCTTTTGTAGTGGCCGCCGGCCCGGGACATGAGATTGCCGGAGATAAAACTTCCGCCGATGACGCCCAGCATCATGGGCGTGAGAATGCTGCCGCTGGTGGTGGCAGTTACGCCGAGCACACCCTGAAAAAACAACGGAATAAAAATCACGCTGCCGTACATGCCAAAGCCGCTGAGAAAAATAATGGCCAGGCAAAGCACGACGATGGAGTTTCCAAAGAGCGACAGCGGAAGGATCGGCTCCTGGCAATGCCACTCGATCCATATAAAAATGGCCAGCATCGCCAAACTGAAACCCATGACCACCGCTATCTGGACTGAAAACCAGGGATATCTGCCGCCTCCCCAGGCCAGGGCCAGCATGAAGGAGAGCACCGTTAAAATCAGGGTAATGATGCCTGCAAAATCGATGCGGTGCGGCTTTGAATCCGGACGCATATACGGGAAATAGATCAAAAATAAAATGACGACCACTACCCCCAAGGGGACATTGATGAAAAAGACCCAGGGCCAGGAGAACCGATCTGTAATAATACCGCCTAAAATCGGGCCGACCACCGCGGCCAAGCCAAAGAGGGCGCTGCCAATGCCGATGTAGCGGCCGCGCCTGGCCGGCGGGAAAAGGTCGCCGATCACCGTAAAGCCGGTGGCCATCATGATGCCGCCCCCGAGCCCTTTGATGGCTCGCCAAATCACCATCTGCGCGAGCGTGTGGCTAAATCCGCAACCCACTGATGAAGCGATGAAGATGATCAACCCCCCGACGTAAAACGGCTTGCGGCCGTACATATCGGTCAATCGGCCCGTGATGGGCATGACAATGGCGGAAGCCACGATATAGACGGACGAAATCAAGGTGTATTGACCAAAACCGCCCAAATCCGCCATGATGCGCGGCATGGCCGTGCCGACAATGGTGTGATCCAGAGAGGAGAGAAACATGGCCATGAACACGCCGGCCATGGTCATGAGTTTCTTTTGCCGTGGCAATGTTGATAGGCCCGCTGCTTGAGCTGGGGTATCCGCTGATTCCATTTTCATGCCGATTTTCATAGTAGTCGTGCTCGTTGGTGGGTTGAAGTATTACATGCCATCTCACTTAATACTTCTATTGCTTTCCTCCCTCCGGGTCGGCGATTATTCCTGCTTCGGCGGCAACGGCCAGCCGATCGATCAAGATTGCCGCGAGCCTGAGAATCTCTTGCTCCACCGGGGAGAGTGCCTCTGCCATGGCGCGAGCCAGTACAAGGCGTTGATGGCGAATTTCTTCGGTCAGTTCGCTCACGCCGTCCGCCGTGATCTCGATCAAAGTTTGACGACGATCGGCATCATTGGGCCGCCGCGTAATCAGCTTTTGGCGCTCTAGATCAGCGAGCAGCCGGGTAACGGATTGTGGCTGGATGCGCAGAAAATTGGATAAATCGGTCGCTGTGGCCACGCCGCCCTTATAGAGTCGCCCAAGCACGCTCATCCTGGCGGAACCAAGGCCTTGGGCGGGCCGCATGGCTCTCATCACCCGGAAAAGTCGAAGGGCGCTCAGATGGAGTTGACTGGCGGTGTCCATAGCCGGTTCGATGGTGGTATCAGGCGGTGTCATATTGTTAAGATTATCTTATTAATTTTTGCTTGTCAATCGACCCAATTTTTTAAAATTTGTTGATTATTAGCGTAATATCAATACGTAATAATGTGGCTTAATATTAAGTCCTGTTTATTAAATAGTTACAATTTTAACAAATGTTATCTATTGCTTCCCATCTTACCCTATGCTAATGGGGAGGCCGCTGATCCGCTCCATCCATTCAGTGTAACAAAGTTAAGCGCGTCTTCAGTTGTTTCCCTTGCCCTCTTACGCGTGACGATTGCTCCACCCAGGCGGCGGTCCCTGCGGATAGTCCTGCAAAGGGCGCCCCATCAAATTAATACTACCCCCCAGGAACAAGAGCGATATTCGCCTTAACGCGCTCAAGTTGTGTTGTGTGGAAGGAGCTCCCTATGGATACCTGCTATGATATCGTGGTGATCGGCGCCGGCATCAGCGGCACATTTGCTGCCGCCGCGGCGGCCAGATCCGGTGCGAATGTTCTTCTGATAGAACAAAAAAGCCTCTTGGAGATGGGCTCGGACCCATTTGCGGTCTACATGATGTACAGGGATTTTAAATCTTTAAATTTGCAGGTGCCCTTCGGGGCCACGGTGACCAAAGGATTTGTAAATATCACCGGCCGCAAGATTGCTTTTGACTTTGCCTATCCGGATGAGTCGGCTTGGTTTGTCTATTTGAGAAGCGATGCTTTTATTGAAGCGTTGCACCAACGGATTCAAAAAATCCCCAACATATCTTTGCGCTATTCAACTCAAGCGGCCCGCCTGATTGATGATGGACAGCGCGTCACTGGCTTGCAATTGGACTCGGGTGAAGAAATCTCCGCAACGTTATGTATCTTTTGTGGCGGTTTAGGCGGTGCCAAATCCTTTGGGTTCGATCGTTGCCGAGCATGGCCCGCCAAGGTAGTGAAGTTCCAAAAAAAAGTAAAAGTCATCGCCACCCTCGACAACGGAGACCATGGGCTGGTTCATCGGCTAAAAGACAAATCCTGGGAATTCTATCAAAAAGGTACCTTTGACTTCTACATTGTGCACGCCTTCGGCCACACGGTATGCTGCGAAGGGCAATTTGCCGATAACAGCCCGGCGGAAGCAAAGCAGAAGTTTCTTGATCTGTTTTCAAACCATACCGTCGCACGCGAACTGCTCGGTGACACCGGTTTGCATCAGGCCAGCATCCATGTGCATGAAATCGATGGTTTTGGTGTTTTCCAGGATCTCTGCCGCCCAGGCCTGCTGATTGGCGGCGCGGCCATGGGCTTTGACAGTCCGGCCTACTTGAGCAATTGTAGCACTTATTATGCCGCCACCACGGGACAAGCGGCCGGCCAAAGCGCCGTCGAGTGTATTCAGGGCAACGATTTTCGCCAGTATCTGGAATCGTATCAACAGCAGTGGCGACACGGGCTGACGTCTTTGCGGCGCGATTTCGACATCGTCAATGCATCAAGCGATCAACTGGATATCTTCGGCAAATGGATCAATGCCGCGCTGGAGTATTTTGACGAATACTATCCCTTGCTCGCATTCTAGAAATGGTTTCAAAACCTTCAATCGGGCTCAAGGCCGCGACGGGCCGAAAGGTTCAACCGCAGGAATACATGGAGTATTTTGAGGATTGAACCTTTCGGCACAACAAAGGATTTGAGCTCGAGGGGAGGTTTTGAAACCGCTTCTAAGCAGCCTCAGAGATATGGTCCCTTCTTTTAACCACAGAGGCCACCACGAGCACAGAGATCCGACATTCACACAAGGTGGATCTCTGTGTCCTCTGCGCCCTCTATGGTTTTATATTGTCGAGCACGGCGATACATCATCGAAAGTTTAATCCAGAACGTGAAGTAAAAAGGCGGGCCGCGCCCGCCTTCTTATTGCTATAATGTGCTTCTACAAATTCCTATACCTTCTTCAGCGAACTGATCAAGGCATTGGTGACCGTGCTGTCCGGATGGGTGTTGAGGCTGTCCCAAATGAGTTTTTCAATGTTACCGTTTCTGGCCACATAACTTTGCACGGCTTGGTGGCAGTAAATGTCGTTGGTTGTTCCCTTGACCACTTCCAGAAACGCGCCGGCCATGATGTCGGCGGCCAGCAGGTCGGAAGAAGCAAATATCAGTCCTTGATCCGGCTCCACGATGGTGCCGCTGTCTGGGCCGCCCGTGGTCATTACTTTACGCGCCGAGGTGACGCTCAAACGGAAACGGCTTTTGATATTGGCAATGTCGTTAATGCTCGGGTAGAGATTGGTGATGGTGCCGCTGTGCATGGTTCTGCGGCTGCTGGAATTTAAGAAACCCACCGCGATCTTGAGACTGAAGGTCTTATCGGCCAGGGAATGAGTGGCAATGCGCGGCAGATAAATAATGTGGTCCACCTGATTGACATAGTTGGTAATGCTCACGCTGCCGGACCAGTTGGCGGCCGAGGCCGTAAAAAAACCGCCGTTTTCAAAATAGACCGGTGTGGCCCCTTTGGCATTGATGACGCTCATCAACCCACTGTTATTCATACAGGTCTGGGTGCTGTTGCTCTGATAGATCCCCGACTGATCCCCCACTAAAATGGTGCCCGCCCCCTTTTCTTTCAAAAGATCAAGCATGCAGCCCAGGGACCACGGGTCGGTCGTGGCGGGGAAAGCATTGGCCGAGTTCAAGGCCAGCTTTATTAAAACTCTATCGTTTTTAGCCAGCCACGAGAAATCGGTGGCTGCTTCCACCATGGATTTATAAAGGTTGTAGCTGCTCTCGTGAGTTCCCTTCTTGATCCAGGCGCTGCTGACCACCGGCCGGTACCCGGAACGCACACTGGTGCCCGCACAATTAGAACTTGGGTTACATCCGCCGCTGGAAGAGCTGGTGGTTGAACTGCTCGACGAGCTTGTGGAGCTGCTCGAAGAGCTGCCGCCGTCACAGCCCGGCAACATAGCGGACAGCGACAGCCCGGCAATGCCGCCGCATCCAATCTGCAATGACCTGATCAAAAATTCCCGGCGCTCGATCTTGATTTCTTGACGATCTTCTTTCTTCATGATGTTTCTCCCTCCCTTGGTTGACTAAGGGGACCACGGCAAACCATCTTGCCGCGCTCCGAGGTTCTGAATTACCCGGCACCGCCAAAAAGTTATGGATCTATGAAAGGATACGGAAAACGATGGATCATTGTTGGGGGGACAAATAAGCCTCGCAAGTATGTCAATTCATGCTGGATAAGTCAATCGCTCATTGCGGCACCTTGCATCATGAGGAAAAACGCGCTACGTTGCCCTTACTTGAATAAAGTCAAATGATCCCATGAGAAGCTCCCCTAAAAACAAATTGCTCAAACTCCACCCAGCCGTATTGGTATTGATCAGCTTCCTTTCGGTGATTTTCCTGGGCACCCTGCTGCTGATGCTCCCCCTGTCCACGAAAAACGAACCCATCACTTTTATCAATGCTCTCTTTACTGCCACCTCCGCTGTTTGCGTGACCGGCCTGACCGTGGTGGACACCGGCACCTTTTTCACTCTTTTCGGTCAAGGGGTCATTCTTTTGCTGATCCAGATCGGTGGACTGGGGGTCACGACCATTTCGGTCGCCCTCTTTCGCTGGATCGGCAAAAGCATCTCCATCCGCCAGCGCATGGCCATGCAGGATACATTTGCCCATACGCCGCGCAAGGACATCATCGATCTGGTTAAAAACATCATCTTCGTCACCCTGGGCATCGAGTGTATCGGCGCGATCCTGTTGGCTCTCTTCTGGTTCGAAGAGTTCCCGTTTTTCAAAGCGGTCTACTATGCACTTTTTCACTCCATCAGCGCCTTTTGCAACGCCGGTTTTTCACTCTTCCCGGAGAACCTGATGCGCTACAGTGACCATGCCGGCGTGGTCGGCACGGTAGCAACCCTGATCATCGTTGGCGGCATCGGGTTTCCCGTATTGTATGAAATCCAGTCGTGGACCAGCCGGCGCACCACCCGCAAAAAGCTTTCCATTCATACCAAGGCCGTCCTCTGGACCACTCTGATACTGATTGTTGGCGGTGCCCTGCTACTGGCCATGTTGGAATACCCAACCCATGCTGAGCCTGGATTCTTCTCTGGTTTTGCCCTGGATGCCTTATTTCAGTCCATCACCTGCCGCACGGCCGGGTTCAACACCATCGACATCGCCTCCTTGCATGACGCCTCCCTGGCTGTAATGATTTTCCTGATGTTCTTCGGTGCTTCACCGGGTTCTTGCGGCGGCGGCGTCAAAACCACCACCCTGGCTTTGCTGACCGCTTTTGCCTATAGCCGGTTGACCCGCCAGCAACGGGTCAACATGTTCAAAAAGAGTATTCCCACCGAGACGCTTTACCGGGGCACGGCCCTGATCCTGTTAGCGACGACCATTGTCGCCCTGGTGACCTTCATGCTGCTGGCGGGAGAGACCACGGGCGCAATTACTACTCCCGGGCCCCATCGCATGTTTCTCCCCTATCTGTTTGAGACCGTATCGGCCTTTGGCACCGTGGGCCTCTCCATGGGGGTAACGCCCTTGCTGGGCGCCTGGAGCAAATCGTGGATTATTCTGACCATGCTGGTGGGTCGCGTGGGCGTGCTCACCTTTTCCTATATTGTCGTGGGCGACGGAGCAGGCCGACGCAAAGAGTACGCCGAAGAGAATATGATGATCGGATAGAAGAGTATCGGGAGATTAATCATGAAGAAATTTGCGGTCATTGGCTTGGGCAATTTTGGATTTCACACGGCCAAAGCGCTCTTCGAAGATGGTAATGAAGTACTGGCCATAGACGATGATAAAAGCAGGGTCCAGGCCATTGACCCATATTGCACCGAGGCGATCGTCATGGACGCCACGGACAAGGAAGCGCTCAAATCTTTGGGTTTGGAGCACATGAATGGCGTAGTGGTCTCCACCGGAACCAAAATCAGCGTCAGCATTCTCATTTGCCTC
Source organism: Deltaproteobacteria bacterium (assembly GCA_021824175.1). Classification (GTDB taxonomy): domain Bacteria; phylum Desulfobacterota; class Desulfobacteria; order Desulfobacterales; family Desulfosarcinaceae; genus Desulfatitalea. The sequence continues at coordinate 17,784 of JAKALP010000030.1, read as the reverse complement.
TATTTAAATGAGATCGGCGTGAAGAAAATTCTTGTCAAAGCCCTGGATGAAGATCATGCCAAGATTCTCAAGAAGGTCGGCGCCACGGAGATCATTCATCCGGAACGCGACATGGCGCTGAGGGTATCGAGCAACCTGTCGCGCCCCAATGTACTGGATTTTATTCCCCTGGCCGAAGATTTCGATCTGGTCCAGGTGGACCCGCCCCGTGATTTCATTGGCCGCAGTCTGCGAGAGCTCAATCTGCGCGCCAAGTACAATGTCCACATCATCGCCATCAAGGAGCTGGTGCCGGAGAATTTTGTTTTGGTCCCACCGGCCGATTTCGTCATCAAGGACAGCGATATACTGGTCATGCTGGGCAAATCCGCCGATATTCGCAAAATCAGGGCCCTGAAGTAAGCCCCGAAGACCAGCCGTGTCGTTGCCCGACGAACACAGGGTTTTGTTCGCAAGGCGCCCCGCGGCCCCAGACCAAGATCAACCCGCAGCCCCCATTCTGGATTGATGAGATGGCTTGAAAGCACTTTCATTAACCCCCTTTCCTGTGTATATAAGCCAATAAACATTAAGCATACCGCCTGCTTGAACGATAGTCGCATTCCTAATATTGACTATGTCCGAGACTGAGAGCAGGGAATTGAAAGTATCGTTGAAACCGATTTAATCGCTGATGGTCGAGCCAACGAGGTAGCCGATGCAATGCCGCAAGTGCCGGTTTCAGAATCCCGAAGGCGCCAAATATTGCAGCGAGTGCGGCGCCAGACTGGAACTCGCCTGTCCGCACTGCCGGAAAGCCAATCCCGCCGAAAGTAAATTCTGCAATGAATGCGGACGCAACCTGCGGGACAGCGAGGAGGCGCCCGCCACGACATCCGCCAGCCAGCGTCCGCCCTACACCCCCAAGTTCCTGGCCGAAACCTATCTGGCGAAACCCGGCGCCATCGAAGGCGAACGCAAACCAGTGACGGTCATGTTCGCGGATGTGGCCAACTCCACGCGTCTTTTCGAAAAACTCGATCCAGAAGAAGTTCACTGGATCATGGATCAATGCTTCAAACTGCTCATGGAGGAAATTCACCGCTGGGAGGGAACGATCAACCAATTCATGGGCGATGGGGTCATGGCGCTCTTCGGCGCGCCCGTGGCCCACGAGGACCACGCCCAAAGAGCCTGCCACGCCGCGCTGGGCATTCAAAAGGCGATGGCGGCTTATGAAGAGGATGTTCGGCGGAATTACGGCGTGGATTTCAAAATACGCATCGGCCTGAACTCAGGGCCGGTGATCGTCGGTGCCATCGGCGACGATCTGCGCAAGGATTACACTGCCGTGAGCAGTACGGTGAATCTCGCCAACCGCTTCGAGAACCTGGCCATGCCCGGGAGCATTGTGGTCTCAAAAGACACCTATCGGTTGGTAAAGAATTACTTCCACTTCGAAGCTCTGGGCCGCGTGGCGGTCAAAGGCGTCGAGGCGCCGCAGGAAATCTTCGAGTTGGTCAAAGCCGGCCCTGTGGCCACCGACATCGAGGCCTCCGCCAAAAAAGGGTTGACCAGTTTTGTGGGCCGAACCTACTCACTGGCCGAGCTGATGGAGATCTTTGCCAGGGTCAAAGACGGCGCGGGCCAGGTCGTGGGAGTAGTGGGCGAAGCGGGCGTCGGGAAGTCGAGATTGCTTCATGAATTCAGAAACCGGCTGCCCCTGGGAGAATCCGGTTATCTGGAAGGTCGCTGCGTGCACTTCGGCAGCGCCATGCCCTACTTGCCCATCCTGGATATCCTGAAATCCTATTTCGAAATCGGCGAAGGCGAGCGTGAAATCGCGATTCAAAAGCGGGTCCAACAACAAATCATGCTGCTCCATGGGAAAACCCAGGAATTGCTTTCACCGCTTCTGGATCTGCTTTCGCTGCCCGTCGAGGATGAAGCCTATCTGAAACTAGAATCCAGGCAACGAAGGGAACGGATCTTCGAGGCCCTGAGAGATCTGCTCGTCACGGTTAGCCATGAAAAACCATTGATCATCGCCATCGAGGATCTGCATTGGATCGACAAAGCTTCCGAAGAGTTTATCGATTACTTTATCGGTTGGCTGACCAACGTCAAGGTCATGTTAATTCTGCTTCATCGCCCGGAGTATACGCACCCATGGGCCAGCCGATCCTATTTCAGCCGCATTGGAGTCAATCAGCTCACCCGCAAATCCAGTACGGCCCTGATAGATGCCATCCTCGAAGGGGCCCAGGTGGCGCCGGAAATCTATGATGTGATCATTCAACGTTCGGCCGGCAACCCCCTTTTTGTGGAGGAACTGACCCATGCCCTGATCGAAAACGGCATCATTCAACAGCAGGACCACCGTTATATACTGAGCCGCAAGGATATTGGCCTTCACATCCCGGATACCATTCATGGCATCATTGCGGCGCGTATCGACCGGCTTGAAGAGAAGGTCAAGAGAATCATCCAATTGGCATCCGTGATCGGAAGAGAATTTACTTTCCGCGTTCTTCAGGCGGTCAGTGAAATGCAAACCGATATAAAATCCCATCTTTTGAATCTGCAGGGCCTGGAGTTGATTTACGAAAAAAATCTCTTTCCCGAGCTGGAATTTGTCTTCAAGCATGCCTTGACGGTGGAGGTCACTTACAACAGCCTGCTGTCCAATAGAAAAAAGGAAATCCACCGGAGTATCGGCGCGGCCATTGAAACGCTCTACGCTGATAACCTGGAAGAATACTATGAAATGCTGGCCTACCATTACACCAAGGGCGAAGTAATCGACAAGGCCAGCCGCTATTTAAAGTACGCCGGAAAAAAAGCCGCGCGGAACCACGCCATGTGGGAAGCATTCGGTTTCTACAAACAAGCCGCGGACCTGCTCAAAAAACTGCCTGATAGCGTCGCGAAGAAGACCGAGCTGATCGAAGTCATCCAGCTGATGAGGGTCCCCATGACCCTGTTGGGATTTCCGGAGGATGCCCTTCCATTCCTGCAACTGGGAACAGCACTGGCAAAGGAGCTGGGCGACACCCGCGGCCTGGCCAGCTTTTATGCCTTGATGGGCACCCATCAGTCCCATATCGGCGACCATATCAAGGCCATCGGGTACACCGAAGAAGGATTGGAGGAGGCGCGCAGGACACGGGATATTGAATTGCTGGCCCCCCTTAGCGTCACCGTGTGCACCTCCTACTCAGCGACCAGCCAATACCACAAGATCGTTGCCGCCATGCCCGAGATCATCGCGCGCATTGAAGAATCCGGCCGGCAAACGGACTTCTTCTCCATCACCCTGAACCCTTACTCCTATATTGGGGGCGCCTTGGGAGCGGCCCATGGCCATTTGGGGAATTTTGTGAATGGCGAAGCTTGCCTGGTCAAAGCACTGGACAACGCGCTCAAGATCAATCACCAGGCCACCTTGGGGGCCACCCGCTTCAACTTCGGCTGGCTGCTCTACACAAAAGGCAGTTACGCCCAAGCCAAGCAGCACCTTGAAGCCTGTATCCCCTGCTTCATGGAATCCCAATGGCCGTTGGGCGTGGCCCTGGCCTCATGTTTACTAGGGCATCTAAACCTCTTCCTCGGAAATCGCGATACCAGCCTCGAACTGGCCCAAGAAGGACTTCAAATCTATCTCAAGACCGGTATAGAACTATATCTCTCCTGGTGTCGATGGATGATCGGGGGTATCTACCTGGAGCTGGAGGATTTGCCAAACGCCGCCGGCTCCATGGAAGAAGCCTTGCGGCTTTCCCGCAAGAATAGCGAGCAGGGGGTCGAAGGACTGGCCTTGGTCGGGCTTGGAAGGGTCCTCGGCAAAAGCAGGCCGCCGCAGGCGAACAAAGCGAAATCCCTGATTGCTACCGGCTTGATGACGCTCAGCAAACTGGGCATGAAACCCTGGATGGCCAAAGGGTACATGTACCTCGGAGAATTCAACCTGATTTCCGATGACCAGAAGACGGCCAAGGAAAATCTGAATAAGGCCGCGGCTCTGTTCCAGGACATGGGGATGGATTACTGGTTGAACAGAACCCGGAGCCTGCCCGGTGCATGAGAGCAGCAGATAGCGCGAAAAACCGCCGCAAACCGCAAACCATTTGAGGAAAAGGCTCAAGAGGCTTACAGAGCTTGAAATCTTGCCGAATGACTTCCATCTTCTTCCGATGTTTATTCTTTCGAGTACGAGTACGCGTACGAGTACGCGTACGTGCAGAATACTAATTGGCAAATCGTTAGCATCGCCCAATTGGGCCTCACCCATGGGCCTCCTATCGACACCCCAGCCGGGATAATCCCCCAAACTCCCGACCCACCCCAGCAAAAATGAACCCCAGGGCTCATAGACATGGCTCTTTTATTTTCTGTATATTAAGCCATCACACAATGGGAATTTATTTATTTTCTTTGTTATTAGGCACTTACCCATTAACGCCGAAAGGAGCTTCCCATGATTTCCTCTCCGTGTAAAACTTGCAGCAAAAGAAACTATCCCAAAGACGAATGTTTAAAGACCTGCCAAATGATCCAGAACATCCAGGGGCTGCAACTGGCGCGCCGGGAGAACAGCGTCTACACGGCCGTTGATTTCTCAGAGGAAAGCCGCTTCCAGATCGCATCCCCCTTTGCCAGCGCGTTGAATGCTTGCTGATTTGATTTCTCTTTGGTGGTTCTGAAAAAAAGTGATCAAGGAGGCCTCGGCTGTGCCGAAGAGCCTCCTATTGTATCTGGGGGGGATATCCCGACACACCTGGGATTTTCTCCCAAACAATTGGAATCTCCCAATTTCTGCTTTTCAACCCTTTAACCGGGCAATCAGCAATTGCCCACCACCTTGCTTGAGAGATAAAAAGCATATGATGGATTGGACTTCAACAATGGGCAACCAACTAAAACTAGATCCAGGAATACTTGGGAAGGAAGGAGGATCATTACGATCCGCGCCTTGCATGTCCAGTACGACTGAGCGTTCCGATCTAAACAAACGCTATGTGGACGTTACCGCCATGATCCGCAGCCTGCAGCGGACCGAAGGGAGCACGGATTGCTTCCGCCGCGGCATTGCCGATTGCGACCAATTGGGGTGTGCCTGGCGTCAATATTGCCTGAGCGGCATCGGCTCTTGAACACCACATTGTGCAGTTTCACTTCCTTTTGAATTAGGCTTCGCTTCTTGACCCCCACCACCAGTTCAACAATTTCTGCCGGAAACGGGCAGGAGGGGTGATGTGTTTTCATTCCAGAAGGCCGCCAGTTGCCGCTGGAACTCGGCTTTATCTCTCATGGGAAGCATCCGCCACTCGGCGGGCAGCAGGGACCGGTAGCGATACTGGCCATAGCGCTGATCAATGAGCAGCAGCACGCCCCGGTCCGTCTCCGAACGAATCACCCGCCCCGCCGCCTGCAGCACGCGATTGATACCAGGGTATTGATAAGCGAATTCAAACCCGCACTGGAATTGACGGTCGTAGTACTCCCGGATCAATTCCCGTTCGGGCCCGATCCCGGGCAACCCCACGCCGACCACGACTGCTCCGCTGAGCCGCTCACCCCTCAAATCAATGCCTTCGCCAAAAATCCCGCCCATTACCACGAACCCCGCCACAGTATGGGTGATCTCTTCACGAAAGTGCCCCAGGAACTCCTCCCGATCGGCTTCGCTCATTTCTGGAGTTTGCATCAGGACCTGTATATCACCATGCTCCTGAATGAACTGTTCATGGACCAAGGCCATATATTCATAGGAAGGAAAGAAGAGGAGATAATTGCCCAGGCGTTGCGACACAACCCGGCCAATGGCCTCGCTGACCGCCTGGCAGGAGGTTTGGCGCTGACGGTAAAGGGTTGAAATTCGCAAGGCCGCAAATACCCCCAGATTGGCCGGAGAGAAGGGCGAAGCCAGATCGAGCCGGCGGGCATCCGCATGGCAGCCCAAAATGGACCGGAAGTATTGGGCCGGCGTCAGGGTAGCTGAAAAAAGCACGGCGGCGCGGCAGTTTTGCCAGCATGCGGCCAGATGTTGGGAAGGGTCCATGCAGAACAGCTTGATGCGCGCGTCTTTGCCATCGGCTTCGGCGATGACAACGTAATGGGGGCCAAACTGTTCGGACACCTTGATAAACCGCAGACCATCAAAATAGAACTGGACCAGATCTTCCCGAAATTCGGTGCGCAGATTTTGTCGCAGCCACAGTTCGGCTGCCATCAGAAAGGCCCGCAGCTTTTCTACCAGGTCCTCCGGCACTTCCTTTTCTATCAGCGCGGCCCCCGCCTCCAGGCATCGCTTTCGCAAGGCGGCCATCCAGGTATGGACCGGCCCCAATTTGCGGTAGAGCCCCGGCATCTGGGCTTTCAACTTTTGGCGCAAGGCTTGGATCGGCTGCTTAGCCAGCTGGGCCGAGTACATATCCCGGGCACGGTCCACCAGGTTATGGGCCTCGTCCACCAACACCGCGTGGTGCTCAGCCTCTTCGCCGAACAGCCGTTTCAACATCACGTTGGGATCAAAAGCATAATTGTAATCGCAGATCACGCCGTCGGCCCACGAAACCGCTTCTAAGGAAAATTCAAAAGGGCAGACCTGATGCTCGCGCGCGATTCGTTCGATTACTTCCCGGTTCAGGGCGTCATTTTCAAACAGAGCGGCCAAGGCCGAGTTGAGCCGGTCAAAATAGCCTTTGGCAAAAGGACATTCATCCGGGGTGCAGGCGCTGCCGGGCGAAAAGCAGATCTTCTCCTTGGCCGTCAAAGTGACCCACTTCAACCGCATGCCTTTGCGCCCCAGGGCCGCCAGGGCTGCTTCAGCGGCCAGACGGCCCGTGGTGCGCGCGGTCAAAAAGATCACCTTGGGCGTCAAGCCCTGGCCCAAAGCCTTAATAGCCGGATAAAGAATGGCCATGGTTTTGCCGATCCCCGTGGCGGCCTGAACCAATATCTGCTGGCCGTCGCGGATGGTCCGGAATACTTCCACGGCCAACTCTCGCTGGCCGGGACGATAGTGCTCAAAGGGAAAAGCGAGCCGCTCAATGCTTTGATCCCGCAAACGGTTCCATTGGGACAACCACTCGATCCACTGGAGGTAGCGCGCCACCAGATCATTGAAGAACACGGTTAACTGATCCATGCTCAGCGACCGTTCCAGCTCCAGAATCCGGCTGCTTTCCAGATGGATATAGGTCAGCCGGACCTCCACCTGGGACAACTTCTCCTCCAGGGCATACATGTAGGCATAGCACTGCGCCTGCCCCCAATGCACCACGGAGGGCGCGGCTTCCACTTCTTCCAAGGGCCTCTGGGTGGTTTTAATCTCTTCGATGATGGTGCGGTCTTCTTCGCGCAGAACGCCGTCCATTCGGCCGCCGATAACCAGCGCAAAATCGGAATACTCCAATACCAAATTTACCGCTACTTCGGCCTGGTAACCGGCCGGCCGCTGGGCTTGCAGACGCTGATGGGCGCGGATGCCGGCCACGGCGCTCATGCTGCTCATGAAATCAAAACGCAGATCACCCCCGCGCAGAACGTGCTCCACCAGATCGCGCACTGAGATTTTGAATTCGGTCTTGGAAACGGCGTTTTCCGGCATGATGGGTTGGTTTCAGCCTTTTCTGTCCGACTCGCGCAGCAATGAAGGGATAATCGCCGCGGTATTGATCCAGGCGAAGACAAAGGCCGCGATCTTGAAGCCATGGATAAACTCCTGATCGGGCAATGGGCCCAGGGCCGCGGGGTTCGCACTGCGCAACAGGTCTGAAAAGAGCGCGTGGGGAATGGCCGTGGTGACCAGCAGGATGGCCAGACCGGCGCTGGCCGTGCCGCCCACATTGAACATGGTGGTGCGGAAACCGGAAGCCACGCCGCGCCGATGGGCGGGCACCGACCGCATGATGGCGCTGATATTGGGCGAAACAAACATCCCGTTGCCGACCCCGAGCAAGGCCAGGGGGATGATCATGTCCGCATAGGTGGTGTTGATGTTCAAAGTAGAGAACCAGAAAAAGGCCACGCTGGAGATGGTCAAACCAAGAGTGGCAAACAGTCGCGGGCCGTACTTGTCCGACAGCACGCCGCTCAACGGGCCGCAGATCACAAATGCGCCTTCCAGCGGCAGCAGGGCCATGCCGGTTTTGATCGGGGTGTAGTCCAGCACGATTTGCATGTAAAAGGAGACGATCAGAATAACGCCGAGCCAGGCCAAGGCATTGAGCAGTTGGGCGATATTGCCGGCGGCAAACTCCCGGATTTTGAAAAGATGCAGGTCCAGCAGCGGGGCCGGGGTTCGAACTTCCACCCACACGAAACAGGCGAGCAACACAAGACCAGCCGAGAGCATGACAAAACCCGGCAAGACTTCCGCAGCCCCATAACTCAACAGTGAAATCGCCAGCAGCACCAGGGTCAAGCCGCCGGTGAAGGTGCCGAAGCCGAGCCAGTCCATCTTCTTCTGCACGTCCTTGGTCGCAATCTCCCGCAAGCGCCAGTGGGCCCACAAGGTGCCGAAGATACCGATGGGCAGGTTCAGATAAAAGAGCGCCCGCCAGCCATAGAGACTGATGATCAAACCAGAAAGGGTCAAGCCGGACACGGACCCGACCCGGAACGCGATTTGATTGATCCCCAGGATGGTGCCCAACTGTTTGGGCGGCGTTGCGTCGGTCAAGATGGCGGCGCTGTTGGTGATCAGCATGGCCGCCCCGGTGCCTTGAATCACCCTGGAAGCGATCAACTGGTTGGCGCTATTGGAGATGGAGGCCAGGGCCGAGCCGATGGTGAACACGGCAAATCCCAGGTTATAGATCTTCACCCGGCCCACCACATCGGTGATGCGGCCGATCAGCAGAAGTCCCACCGTGCTGGCCAGCAGGTAGGACTGGCTGACCCACACAATGGACTCCACATCGGCGCCCAGGGCCCGGGCCACACTGGGAAGACCAACAATAATGATGCGGGTGTCGATGCCGGCCATGAGCGTGCCCACGGTCGTGACACTTAACGCCACCCATTTGTAGTCTAGTCTCATGGCTGGTTTGGTTATTTAGAAGTTTTATCCGTCGGAGGGGAGGCTTGGATCGATTCCTGGTCCGGCGCGCCCGCTGCGCTCGCCGGACAGCGATAGGCCTGGGCCGCTGCGCCGTAAGGGGTTTGATGCAGCCAGACAATATGGGTGGCGCCCAACTGGCCTGCCCGTCCACGCACTTTGTTCACCATTTCGCGCTGTGCCAAATAAGAGGAAATGTAGTCGGCATTCGGCGTCTCAGAAATGGTCCCGAGCATGGTGCAGGCGGTCACCAACTGGGGCTGGGTTTCCACCAATTGCGGGCTTGGATCTTTCATATAATGGCCGCAGCCGGTCAAGCAGGCCATGGCAGCGATCATAACGGCCAGATGTTTCATATGACGCGATCTCCCTTTTTATTCCTATCTTTCGCGAGGCTGAGTGCCGGCGGATTAAAACCGGAAAGAATTTCGCCCTCATCCGCTTTAAAAAAGTAAGAGTAGTATGCCATTAGCGGCTGGGGGATGCAATCGCCAAACATCTGTGTTACATTGGCGGCCATGGAATATGCAAGCCATCCAAATATTTGACCAAGGAGGCAGCCATGCAGCAAATACCATTGGGCCAAAGCGGCATCACGCTTTCCGCCATAGTCATGGGCACCTGGCAGGCCGGCAAAGCCATGTGGGCCGATATTGACGATCAGCAAACCGAGCGCGCCATGCGCGCGGCCATGGATGCCGGCATCACGGCCTTTGACACCGCCGAGGTCTACGGCAACGGCCATTCGGAAAAAATCGTGGGCCAGGCCCTGGCCGGCGTGCGCGACAAGGTGGTGCTGGCCACCAAGGTCTTCGCCAACCACCTCAAATACAACCAGGTCATCAGCGCCTGCAATCGCTCCCTGAAATATCTCAATACCGACCGCATCGACCTCTACCAGATTCATTGGCCGCCGGGCAGTTTCGGCCAGCCCATGGTGCCGCTGGAAGAGACCATGCGCGCCCTGGTGGAGCTCAAAACCCAAGGGAAGATCCGCGCCATCGGGGTGTCCAACTTCAACCGCCAGCAATTGGAAGAGGCCCGGCAGTACGGTCCCATCGAAAGCGTGCAGCCGCCCTACTCTCTTTTTTGGCGGGCGGTGGAAAAAGAGGTTCTGCCCTACTGCCGGCAACAGAAGATGACCATCCTGGCCTACTCGCCCATGGCCCAGGGGCTGCTCACCGGCAAGTTCGGTCCGGGCCACCAGTTTGCCAAGGGCGATCACCGTGCGGGCAACCGCTTGTTCAAGCCCGAAAACATGGACCGCGTGCAACAAGCCTTAAACGAGCTGCGGCCCATCGCCACCAAGTATAATATCACCCTCGGCCAGCTGGCCCTGGCCTGGGTCCTGGCCCAACCCAACTGCTGCGCCATTGCCGGCGCGCGCAACGCCGAACAGGCGGTGCAAAACGCGGCCGCGGCCGAGATCAAGCTTTCGGCGGACGACGTAGCGGCCATGGACCGCATCGGCCGAAAGGTCACCGATCATCTGGATGACAATCCGGTGCTATGGGATTAGGAGTAAAGATGATTTTACCACAGAGAACACCGAGAGCACAGAGAGCTCTCCCATGCTGTTTCTCTGTGTTCTCTGTGGTTTTTACTTTTGATTGCGATAATCCGAAAAGCATCTTCCGGAACTGAACTCTAAGGAGAGAAGCAATTTTGAACCGCCCTGTCCGCAACTCCATCATCTGCCCCAATTGCCGCAAGTTGATCAGCATCGATGAGCCGCGCTGCCCCTTTTGCGGGATTCAAGCCCCTGGCTCGCGCTGGAAGAACAACCCTCTGACCCGCGGCTGGGGGTCGGGAGAGCAGCTGATCAAAATCATTCTCTATGTCAACATCGGCATGTACGTGCTCAGTTTACTTCTCGTGCCCCGCAGAATCGGATTTGGATTTAACCCCTTTGGCCTGCTCTCGCCGAATTCGGAAAGCCTGGCGATATTGGGCGCCACGGGGACGTGGCTGATGCATCGTACCTCGGGCTGGTGGACCCTGCTGGCCGCCAACTACCTGCACGGTTCAGCCATGCATATTCTTTTCAACATGCTCGCCTTCTACCAGCTGGCGCCGCTGGTTACCCAGCTCTACGGCCCCTACCGCTTTTTCATCATCTATACGGGCAGCGGCGTACTTGGATTTCTGCTCTCCTATTTCGCCGGCATTCCAATTACCATCGGGGCTTCCGCGGCCCTGTGCGGGCTCATCGGCGCAGCCATCTATTATGGCAAACACCGCGGGGGGCTATTCGGCAACGCCATTTACAGGCAGGTCGGCGGCTGGGCCCTGGGCGTCTTGGTCTTTGGGATAATGGTGCCCCAGGTCAATAACTGGGCCCACGTCGGCGGCATGATCAGCGGCGCGCTCATCGGAATGCTTCTGGGCTATATTGAAAAGAGCCGCGAAACAGCGACTCATAAAATGATGGCCGGCGTTTGTGCCGCGGCCACGGCCCTGGCTCTGGCCTGGGGCGTGTTGCGGGGCATTCTGGTCTGGGTGCGGTAGTTGTCGTTGATTGATTGATCATATTTGTGAAGGAGTGAAATAATTGACGGGTCGGGGGTTTTTCGTTTCACGGCACGTCATTCCCGCGAAGGCGGGAATCCAGGTTCTTAGGGTGCCATCAGGCTGGATGCCCGCCTGCGCGGGCATGATGGAAGGCCACCTCGATACCTGAAGTAGTTCATCTTGCTCCAGCGGTTCTGGTTGGCCCAATCCAATCAACGCATCAACCAATCAACGAATAGACCAATCAACGTATCAACGAAAAAAGATGAAAGACAAAGAACAACCATCCGCTAAAAAACTGCGCCGCGCCATCCTGAGCGAGCTCTACGCCCAATTCAAGGAGGTGCCGCTGGCGCCGGTGGAGCTGCGACAACTGGCGGAAATCTGCGGCGCAGAGCCGCCGGAGCTGAACTGGAACATCATCTACCTGGAGAAAAAGGGCTGGGTAGAACTCTCCCACGACAGCAACTGCCCGCCCTTTGCTTCCTGTTATGTTGAATTGACCGGCGCGGGCATTGATCTGGTGGAAGATGCCGAGCTTTTTGATAAACTCTTTCCGATTGAAGGGATGGGATAATAAAATAGATTAAAGTTTTAAGTTCAAAGTTTTAAGTTAAGGAATTCTCCCATTGATATCAAAAATGACTATGGTCGATCTTGGCAGTTAAAAATCCAATCAGACAGAATGCCTCAACTTTAAACTTTATACTTTACACTTAAAACTTATTCAACCTTCGCACTTCTTCCAAAGGTAAACACAACGGAGACCTCCATGGAATCATTGCTTCGCACCCCCCTCTATGACGGCCACCTCAAGCTGGGCGCCCAGATGGTGCCCTTTGGTGGCTGGGAGATGCCGGTACAGTATCCTTCCGGAATACTTCAGGAGCATTTGGATACCCGCCGCGGGGCCGGGCTCTTCGATGTCTCCCACATGGGCCGGTTCATCCTCCAGGGCCGGGAAGCCCTGCCTTTCCTGCAGCGCGTGCTCAGCAACAACGCCGCAGCCCTGGAGAAGGGCCAGAGTCAATACACCCTGATCCCCGACGCCGATGGCGGGGCCATCGATGATGCTTATCTCTACCGCTTCCATGACGATCGCTATCTTTTGGTGGTCAATGCCGCCAACCGAGAAAAGGACTGGCGCCATCTCCAAACCGAAATAACTCATTTTCCTTCCCTGACCCTAACGGACCGCACCATGGATATAGCCATGCTCAGCCTGCAAGGACCGCAGTCCAAAGAAATACTTCTAAAATGCCTGGACCGCGGCCAACTTCCCGAGCCCGCGCGCAATGCCCTGAGCGTGGCGACCTGCCTTTCGGCCGAGATCTGGCTGGCCCGCACCGGCTACACCGGCGAACCCTTATGCTTCGAGCTGTTTCTGCCGGCCGAGCGCGCCGGCGCCGTCTGGGACCGGCTGCTGGATTTGGGCGCCAAACCCATCGGCTTGGGTGCCCGCGACACCCTGCGCCTGGAAGCCGGCCTGCCCTTGTACGGCCATGAACTGGGCAACGATCCCCAGGGGCAACCCATCCCGGTCTTTGCCATTGGCCTGGCCCGCTTTGCCGTGAGCTTCTCGCCCCTCAAAGGTGATTTCATCGGCAAGACTCCGCTGCAGCGACAGTTTCTGGCCTGGAAGGGATTCATGGACGACCGCTTTGATCGCTGGGAAGATTTGCCGCGCCTGGTCCGGCCGGTGGAAATGCTTGATAAAGGCATCGCCCGGGCCGGTGCCCAGGTCTTCAAAGACGATGAGCCGGCGGGCTGGATCACCAGCGGCACCATGGTGCCCTATTGGGCCATTGAGGGCGAGGGACTCTCTTCCCGCCTGACCGAAACTTCCAACCGCCGCGCCATAGCCCTGGCCCTGCTGGACAGCAGCATCCAGGAAGGCGACACCATTGTCATCGACGTACGCGGCAAACGGCTGCAAGCCGGCGTGATGCCCTATTTGCTTCGCAGCGAGGCCCCACCCCATGCCCGGGCCTACACCTGGAAAAACTTCCAGGAGAGTCTGGCCGCGCCCCCCGCGGCGGCGCCGGCGGCCGTGGCCCAGGCGCGTCAGTGGGTTCAAAAAGCCCTGGATAATCACCAATGGCGCCAGCAGCAGTGCATCAACCTCATTCCTTCAGAGCAAACCCCTTCGGCCCTGGTTCGCCTGCTCTCCATCACCGACCCGTCCGGCCGTTACGCCGAACACAAAAGGGTCAAGGCTTTGGCCGATGCCGAAATCTTCTACTACCAGGGCACGGAGTTCATCGCCGCGGTGGAAGCGGCCCTGGCCGAGCAACTGTGCCTCTACCTGGGATGCCGCCAAGTAGAAACCCGCCCCATCTCGGGTCAGATGGCCAACATGGTGGTCTTCAGCGCCCTGGTGGATCACTACAACCGCACCGACCGCAAGAGCGAACAGCGCCGCCTGCGCATGGTGATGAACCACCACATCATCAAGGGCGGCCACCTGAGCGCCCAGCCCATGGGCGCCCTGCGCGACTACGTGAGCCGCGACCCGGTCATGGAAAGACCGGCCGTGATCAATTTTCCGGCCCTGGGGCACAATCCCTATGCCATAGATATTGAGGCCTGCCGGGAGCTAATCGACCGCTTCCGGCCGGAGCTGATCATCCTGGGCAAGAGCATGACCCTGCATAAAGAGCCGGTGGCCGCACTGCGCGCCATCATCGATGATATCGGCGTGCAGACCGTGCTCATGTACGACATGGCGCACGTGCTGGGGTTGTGCGGCCCCTTTTTTCAGGAACCGTTCAAGGAAGGGGCTGATCTGGTCACCGGCTCGACCCACAAAACTTTCTTCGGCCCCCAGCGCGGCGTGGTGGCCGCCAACTTAGAACCCGCCGAGCCCCAGCAAGCCTCCTTGTGGGAAGCCATCGAACGCCGCGCCTTTCCCGGCGCCGTGAGCAATCATCACCTGGGCACTCTGTTGGGCCTGCTGGTGGCCGCCATGGAGATGAATGCCTTCAGAGCCCCATACCAGCGCCAGGTCCTGACCAATGCCAAAGCCTTTGCCAAGGCCCTGAAGCAGTGCGGCCTCGACGTGGCTGGCGATCCAGCCATGGATTTCACCGAAACCCACCAGGTAATAGTTAAAGTCGGCTATGCCCAGGGCCCTGACATCGCCCGGCGCCTGGAAGCCAACCACATCATCTGCAACTACCAGGCAACCCCTGAAGAAGAGGGCTTTACCGCCTCCGGGGCCTTGCGCCTGGGCACGGCCGAGATGACCCGCTTCGGCCTGCGGCCAGAAGAGTTTCAAACCGTGGCCCAGCTCATGGCCGATGTGATCCTGAAGAATAAAACCGTTCGCGAAGAGGTCGTTCGCTTGCGGCAGCGTTATTTGCGCATGCACTTTTGCTTCGAGGATAAGGATTTGGAAGGGTTGATCCAAAAGCTGTCAGAATTTTAACTTTGCTTCGGGCCACGATTCGAACGCGATGCTGTTCTTCCCCTGGCGCTTGACGGAATACATCACTTTATCCGCAAAGCACAGCATCTCTTCCACGGAGCCTGGCGGTTGCGTGAAAGTCACAACGCCCATGCTGAAGGTGATCGGCCAGCCATGCCGGGCGACCAATTCAATGAGAATCTCTTTTGTCTTCTCGACCATGTGCCTGGCGCCACCGGCGTCCGTCTCTGGAAATAAGAGAGCGAATTCATCTCCCCCCAGGCGCGCGATGGTGTCAATTTTGCGGATGTGTTGATGCATGGCGCCGGCCACTTCACACAACAGCAGATCACCGGCGCTGTGCCCCAGCGTGTCGTTGACCGCCTTGAAATTGTCGACATCAAGGTAGACCACTGAAAATGGTGAACCGAATCGTTGACTTCGGTTCATTTCCATCTCCGCGACCTGATAGAAAGATCTCCGGTTGGCAGCGCCCGTCAGAAAATCTTCTCTGGATAATTCCTCCAATCTCAAAATCTGGTGTTTTACAATAAATCCCAGGACAGTGATGATGAGAAGGAAAGCGAACTCCATGAAAGCGTTCCATATATCGACGGTCACGCTCGGGGAGATTTTGCCGGTGGCCTTGCCGATGAACATCCACACCAAAGTGATCAGCACGGTACTCGCTACGGCCGCCCGGCGGCTCGCAAACCAGGTGATAAAGAACAACGGCAACACGTAAAAGACATCGACTTCAAAATCGTTACCGGTCAAATAGTCGAGGGTGCCGATCAGCACAATTCCCACCAGTCCCAAGAAGAGAATAACGGGCTGAGATCGACCCGCCAAGAATTGATAGACTTGTTTGGCCATGAATCGCATGGCAGCCTCCCCAGATATGCGTCGATGGACTTTGCGATGCCGCAGCGCATCTTTCATTCCGGACCGGACCACAGGCTACCTTGCGCCGGAATCCCCTGTCAATGGCGTCAACATCGTTCCTGCATACTATCGGGACTAAACAACGCAATGGCCAACCGGGCGGCAATAAATGAGCCGCTAATACGGCCCATGTTTGGCCTCATCCAGGGCCGTGCGGTATTACAAGCCCAGCCCCTGTGGTCGGCGGTCTAAAAATCCGCAATTGTGGCGATTTATAAATGCTGCCTTTTTAGAGGTATTGCCGCCAGGGTGTGTGAGCACCGCCGGCGGTTTGGGTTTGTTTTCTCTTTCACTTTTCGATGACCTCTTTCATGCGATAGCTTTTGCCTTCGATGACGATGGTTTCGGTATGGTGCAGCAGACGGTCCAGCAGGGCCGATGTCAGAGTGCTGTCGTTGTTAAAAATTTGTGCCCATTCTTTGAAGGCACGGTTGCAGGTGATGATGATCGAGCCCTGCTCATAGCGCTTGCTGATTCTAAGTTGCATTCATAATGATACTTATATATACTGTAGCCATGCTTTTAACCCCAATACTGCGGAGGTAGTCATGGCTCGAACTGCACGACATGAAACAACTGAAATTGAGGCAGCAAAAACAGCCGCCTCGGAGGCAAAAACATTATCGCAACTGCGCCAGTGCCAGGCAATACTAATTCCTGCCTTGACCGGGGCAGGCCTGGACGTCACCTCTGAAATAATTGGCTTGGGTCGAAACAGGGTTTGCGTATTGCGTCGAGAGTTCCGCGCCAACAAGTTCCGACCCGTTGAAGCGAGCGAGAAACGCGGAGGTAGGCACCACCAACTCATGTCAGTTGATGAAGAAAAACAATTTCTTGCTCCGTGGATCGAAAAAGCTGGCCAAGGTGGCGTTTTAGTTGTACCGCCAATACATGCCGCGTTTAAACAGGCGGTTGGGCGCAAGGTGCCTAAATCTACAATATATCGGCTTCTTGCAAGACATGGATGGTCGAGGTCGGGTTCAAGACAACATCTTCATTGAGCGGCTCTGGTGGACGCTCAAGCACCAACACATTTATCTGCACTCATTCGAGGGCGGCGCCCAGTTGCGCACCGGGCTCAGCCAATGGTTTGAGTTCTACAACAGCGAGCGGCCTCATCAAGGTCTTGACGAACATACACCTGATGAGGTTTATTTTGCTACTTGCTTGCCGGTTGCCGAGGCAGCATGAGAAAGAACGCAGCATTAACGGCATTCTGTGCTGGCGTGTGTGTGCCAGGGGGATTTTGTGGATCCCCCTGGCACACGCCCTCAGCATTAACGTACCCGGGGAAGTGGTCCCCGAATTACTTGCCGGTTTATAGCTTAACTGGTTCTCGAATTGTCTAAACGATGGGGTCCACCGCCGACATTGCATTGGATGGCGGCCGAGAAGATGAATACCGAGCAAATGAGTCACTTTCTGGGACAAATTGGTGCCGCTCATCTGGACCACCATGTTGTGATGGCGCTTGATAGCGCAAGCTCCCACAAAGCCAAGGCGCTGGAGGTTCCGCAGAATGTATCGTTGGTTCATCTACCACCTTATTCACCGGAATTAAATCCAGTGGAGATTCTTTGGCACGAGTTGAGAGAAAAATACTGCTCCAACCGAGTGTTTGAAACCCTAAGCGCTGTCCAGCAGGAAGTTGCCAGTGGGTGTGCTGCTTTTTCTTCCAGCCCAGGAGCTGTAACAAAATTATCTGGATGGAGCTGGATCATTAAAAGTATCCAATTGAATGCAACTTAGAATGAGAACTTGAAATTCATGCGCCTGATCGACGAGCAATACCTAAAAACGCCATTTTGCGGCAGCCGTGGTATGCGTGATCATCTTCGCCGCATGGGCTATGAGGTCAACCGCAAGCGAATAAAGCGGC
>JAKALP010000061.1 GCA_021824175.1 Deltaproteobacteria bacterium | reverse complement strand
GAAGCTGTTCAATTCAATCTCCTTCCCGCCCTGATCTACACTAATTAAAGATAAGGAAAGTGTCTCACTCTATATTGGCACATAGGGCAATGGCTTATGTATTTCCAGTAATAGCCGTTTGCATCCCGCTGATGATAAAATTCGGATCGCGGATTGACAACTATTTCTCTATCAGCGATTTCGGACAATTCTATCTGGTTTCAAAAGCTGTTATTACTGGTGATCATCTGTACTCGCCGGCTACATGGCGTCATACCTACATGTCAGTTTTAGGTATACCCTTTCATCAAAGCGATCCTTTCGGCGCGCGCTATGAATACTATTCGCCTTCGGCCGGATTTCTAATCCTTCCAATATCGTTTTTTTCGTACCGTGGTGCTGAGTGGGCATGGTTTTTCATCTCCATTATCGTGCTGGAGTGGGGGCTGTGGCAATTAATCAACACCTTAAAACCTGATTTGAGTTTACTCAAAAAGACAATAATAGTCATCGTTATTATGTGCTCGAGCAGTATGAGGTGGCCGCTTTTGCAGCAGCAGATGTCACCATTGATTTTCGGAATTTTGGCGCTGTTTATTTCATCATCTATAAAACAGAATGGCTTGGCTTCCATGATCTATGGTTCTATGATATTATGGCTGAAACCGACCTTCTGGCTACCGGTGCTTGGTCTATCAATTATTTCATTTCGTCCCAAGTTGATAGTCTGGATGATTCTAATTTGGATAATAATAAATTCAATCGGCTTTTATCGTATGGGTGGAACAGCCGCATTTCACGGTTATATTTACAATATTTCTCATGCCGAAGTAAGGGGACAGGGGGATTATCCCGATCCCTATCTTTCAACCAGCAGCCTTCTGATCAACGGGACGTTTCTCTTTAGATCTATATTCAGTAATATAAACACCGCTCATCATGTCGCCGATCTTCTGTGTTTCATGGTTATCGTTCTTATCGGATGGGAGTGCATTCGTGGTAAAAAAGTGATCTCCGAGCCACAAAAAATCCTGCTGTTCACCGGTCCTCTCATCGGCCTCACCCTGTTTTCTGTTTATCACCAGTTTTATGACGCCAATTTATTGCTGTTACCGCTGATGATCTATTATTTAAGCCTTGATAATATTCTAAAATTACGTTGGGTGCAGCTTTATTCAATCGTAGTTGTATGGTATTGCATTTTATATATGAAAGGCATTGATCATCGCTTGTTGTTTATGATTAAAGCGGATCAATCTTTGCTGATAATTGAAAGACTGCAAGGAAGCATTATTACATTTATTGCTTTAATAACTTCGTATTTGGCGGTTCACGTTTTTATAAACCAAAAACTCGCTGCCAGACGAGATATTAATTCGGCAATATAATAACGCATAAGTTCTGCTTATATCGGCCTGCGAGTGAAGTCAACTGGCAGGAGCTAGGGGTGCAGGTTAATTACGAGGAAGGTCAGTTCGGCGGGACGGAAACCCTAAAGGTTTTAAAAACCTTTAGGGTTTATGGAATTGGCGCGTTGTGGGCGACGACGTGAGGTTAGGATAATTACGCTATAACATTGGCGGAGTAATAATCTCGGATTGTCAGGAGCTGAAAATGCCTGATTTGAGCCACCTGAATGAGCGCGGAGAAGCTCGTATGGTTGATGTCGGAGCGAAACAAGCCACCCATCGCCGAGCCGTTGCCACCGGCCAAATTATCCTAAAACCGGAAACGGTTAAGCTGATTTCACAAGGCATTGCAAAAAAGGGGGACGTTTTGGCGGCCGCTCGGATTGCCGGCATCATGGCCGCCAAAAAAACTGCCGATCTCATCCCCCTATGCCACAATATCCCGATTTCGCAGGCTGCGATTGATTTTGAGGAGATGGAGAACGGATTCAAGATTATTGCGTCCGTTGAAACCGTGGCGGCGACCGGCGTGGAGATGGAGGCGTTGACGGCGGTGTCGGTGGCCTCGCTAACGATCTATGATATGGTGAAATCGGTGGACCGCGCCGCCGAAATTCATGGAATTCGATTACTGGAAAAATCGGGTGGAAAAGGCGGCGCCTTTAAGCGCGAAGGCTAGTTACGCTGGGCCGCCTCGACGATCAGTTGGAGCATGCTCTCCAGCCGCCGCCTCGAGATCAGCCCCGCCTCCACCGCCGCTTGAACCTCGCAGCCCGGCTCCGAGCTATGACCGCAATTATGGAAACGGCAAGTTCCTAAAAACGGCCGGAACTCAACGAACGCCTGGGCGATCTCACCCGCGTCCGATTCCAGCAGATCAAACCGCCGCAGCCCCGGCGTATCGGCGACCCAGCCACCGCATTCAAGCGGAATCAGCCGCCCGGAGGTGGTCGTATGTCGTCCCTGGTGGGTTATGCTTCCAGTGGCCGCCGTATGCAAATTGAGGTTAGGCTCAATCGCGTTCAATAGACTGGATTTGCCGACGCCGGAAGGTCCGGTGATCACCGAAAGCTTGCCGGCCAGATACCGCTTGAGCTCCTCCAAACCGGTGCCCAGAATTGCGCTGGTCATCACCACCGGATAGCCGGCATGCCGAAAATCAGCCAGACAATTCAGAATTGCTGGATCCGCTATGAGATCACACTTGTTCACGCAGATCAGGGTGGAAAGACCTTGCAACTCCGAAGCGATAACAAAACGGTCCAACTTCCATGGGTCGAGTCGCGGCTCAGCGACCGAGAAGGCGATTACCGCCTGGTCCAAATTGCAGACCATGGTTCGAGTTTGACCCCGAAAGCCCAAACGGGAGAACTGAGATTGCCGGGGCAGCACCTCCAAGATGATCCCCTCGTTGGAGTCGCTCTCCTCGATGATAACCCGATCACCGAGCGCAATGATCTCCATCTTCTCCCGCGCGACAGCGCGGGCCACGCGCCCGGCGCGTTCAGCCGTCCCTTCGTATTCAAACCGCTTGCGGAGCGAGCCTCTCAACCGGCAATTCAGGATTCGACCGCCTAAATCAACGCGGTAGAGGGCTTTAACCGCCTCAATCACGCGGCCTTCCAGCACCGTTGAGCAATCCCTTGATTTCGATCGGACCCATTCATTAGACGCAATGAACCTTTTATGCTCCCTCTCAGCTACCGCTTTACGAGCTGAATTTCAGACCGATTTTGACTTTAAGTACTATACCCCGTCGTTTGACAATTCGATGATTACAAGCTATTGACAAGCGATGTTTATCGTGATATAAGCAGTTAAATGAGTTCAGTTCTCTGGGTAATTTAGGCAGCAGGCTCTTACCCCTATAGCAATAATCAACTCCCTCCCCCCTCGTGGGGGAGGGTTGGGGTGGGGGGGGGCGACAAATGCTGCTATAAATCATTCACTGAAAGCCGAACTCTTACGACATTATAGTGTAGCGATGAGCCTGTCCTACAAATAGGTTAACGGTTGGTATTTTTTTGATCGGTAAAGTTGATGAACAAGGGGTTATTTTTGAAAAATGATCATAAGATCGATGAAACATTCAACGAAGATCAATGAATCT
>JAKALP010000029.1 GCA_021824175.1 Deltaproteobacteria bacterium | reverse complement strand
GCCAAAATGATCCAATGCCTCGGCAAGGGCTTCAACACAAAAGGCTGTATCCAGGGTGTTGGATAATCGGAAAGACAGAACCTTGCGGCTGTGCCAGTCCATGATTGCTACAAGATACATATGGCCCCTTTGCGCTCTTTGCCCTTTTTGGTGGTCCAGGCCTTGGTCCTATACCCTTGAGAATTGAGCTCCTGACCCATCTTTTGGCAGAGCCAAGCTGAATGAAACGCCGGAAGATGTACTGAACAACTTTTGCTTCCTCGGGGTTGACGATGAGCTTTTTGATTTCACGGTCCACATCGTAGCCCAGGATCGCCACCCGGCCGCAGTATTTACCGCGCTGTAGCCGAGTCGCGCTGTAGCCGAAGGCGTAAGTGGCTGTTTGATCCCCCTGAATCATCTGTATTAATCTAAAATTCGCTGATCAATCAAAAGCCGGTGAGGAAACCGAGTGACTTTTTACTACGTTTACATCCTTCAAACGGTAAACGAGCCGTATCACTATTACACTGGTTTCACTGAAGATCTCTCCCAAAGACTGCAATCCCATAACAGCGGACAGTGTCCGCACGCTTCTAAATTCAAACCTTGGCGCATCAAAACGGTGATTGCTTTTTCGGATCGCGGGAAAGCCCTGGCATTCGAGACCTACCTGAAGAGCGGGTCGGGAAGAGCTTTTGCCGAAAAGCGCCTTTGACTTTTTCGTTCGTGACCCCTCACCAACAATCCCTCTGATCTTCTTGAATTTTTTCTTGCACAGGTCATGGCAACCGTCATATTTTGCTAAATGCGTTTAAGCATCTCTTGTGAATCCAAGCGCTGAAGGTTAAACCGATGATCCGACGGCCTGGTCTGCCGGAACAGGTCAAGGAAGTCCGGCGTGCGCCCTTGATGTCGGCACAGCGGCAAGTTGCCTCGTTTCGTGAAGCGAAGGATTGAAGTTGAGGCGGGGGGTAAACAGGTTATGAGCTACAACGAACAGGAAACCCGGTTCTTCTTGATCGATCCCGTTTTGCGGGACAAGGGCTACAACGATCACCAACGGATCAAGCTGGAAACGCCCGCCCCGGTCGAGCCGACCGGCCCGAAAGGCCGTCGCCGCAGAGGCCCCGGCCGCACCGACTACCTGCTCTGCGTACAGGTGGGCGACATGCCCAAGCCTTTGCCCGTCGGTGTCTTGGAAGCCAAGAAGGCGAGCGAAGACCCGCTGAAAGGCATGCAGCAGGCCAAAGGCTATGCCGACTGCCAGCGCTTCGACGTGAAATATGTGTTCGCCACCAACGGCCATCGCTACGGCGAATTCGATTTCTTCACCAACCTGCAGGACGGCCCGTTTCCCTTTGCCGATTTTCCGCCGCACCCGGAATTGACCGCCCGCTACGCCAGCGCCACCGGCATCGATATCACCCGGCCCGAGGCCGCCATGCTGTTTCAGGCGGACAGTCCGGCCTGGTCTCAGGCGCGCTATTACCAGGATGCCGCCATTCGCGCCGCCTTCGAAAAAATTATCCACTGCCGCCAGCAGGCCGAACCTGCCCGAGTGCTGCTGAGCCTGGCCACCGGCTCGGGCAAGACCATCATCGCCACGAATCTGCTGTGGCGTCTGGGCCAGGCGGGCCAACTGCCCAAGCCGGCGCTTTTTCTTTGCGACCGCGACGAGCTGCGCGAGCAGGCCTATACCAAGCTCAAAGCCGCTTTCGGCGACAACGCCCGCATCGTCCGAACCGAAAAAGGCGGCAACGCCGCCCGGAACGCCCGCATCCATATCGCCACTTACCAGACTCTGGGGCTGGACGACGAGGACGAGGGCTTTGCCAGTTTTCTTAGCGCGCACTACGGCGAGGACGCCTTTTCGGTCATCATCATCGACGAGTGCCACCGATCGGCCTGGGGCAAATGGTCGGAGGTGCTGCGGCGCAACCCCAACGCCATCCACATCGGCCTCACCGCCACGCCGCGCCAGTTGCATGAATCCAAGCACGCCACCGCCGAGGACCAGGAGATCACGGCCAACAACCACAAATATTTCGGGCGGCCGGTCTACGAATACACCTTAATTCAAGCCCAGGAGGACGGCTACCTCGCCGCCTGCGAGATCGTCAAGCGCAAGGCCGACATCGACAAGCGCACCTTCACCAAGGCGGAGATCCTCGCCGCGGGAGCCAAAAACATCCGCACGGGCAAACCGCTCGCCGAAGCCGATCTGACCAAGGAGAAGTACACCGGCAAAGACTTCGACGACGAGCTGTTCATCGAACTGCGCACGCCCAAGATGTGCGAGGACCTGTTTCAATTGCTGTGCGCCAACGGCGGCCCGGAACAGAAGGCGATCATCTTCTGCACCCGCGAGATCCACGCCGACCGGGTGGCCCAGCACATGAACAATCACTACGCGCGCTGGTGCCGGAAGAACAACCGCACGCCCAAGCACCCTTACGCCTTCAAGTGCATGGGCGGCGTCAACAACGGCGCGGACATGATCGAACCGATGCGCGGCTCGGGCGAGCGGGCCTTTGTCGCCTGCACCGTGGATCTGCTCGAAGCCGGGGTGGATATCGAACGCCTCAACACCGTGGTCTTCTTCCGCTACCTGCAATCGCCGATCAAGTTCTACCAGATGGTGGGGCGCGGCACGCGCATCCACGAAGAGACCGAAAAATACAAGTTCTGGCTCTACGACTACACCGACGTCACCCACCTGTTCGGCACCGACTTCATCAGCAAACCGTTGCGGCCGAGCGGCGGCAAAGGGGGCGGCGGCGGTAGTGACGGTGGCGATACCGGTGGCGGTGACGGCGACCCGCTCTGCGTGGCCGAGATGGGCGGCCAATATGTGGCCGTCGATCCCCAGGGCCGCTTCATCCTCACCCATCGCGACGGCCGCGACACCCCGATACCGGTGGATGAATACCGGCGCGAGGTGATCCAGCGGGTGCTGCGCGAAGCCCACAACCTCGACGAGTTCCGCCAATTGTGGATCGAAGCCCAAAAGCGCCGGAGCCTCATCGACCACCTCCTGGGCGACAACTTCAGCCCCGAGGTGATCCGCGAAATCGACCGCATGTCCGACTTCGACCTCTACGACTTCTTCGGCCACCACGGCTACCACGCCCGGGCGCTGAAACGCACCGAGCGCGGCGGCCTTTATATCTCCAGCAACCAGACCTGGTTCGGCGCAATGGACCAAAAGGCCGCCATCGTCCTCAAAGGGCTCGGCCACCAGTTCGCCCAGGGCGGCACCGAGGCGCTGGAGACGCCGGCCCTGTGGGAAGTGCCGGAGATCAAGCTGGCCGGAGGGCTCTCGGCTTTAAGCGGTTTGGGCAGACCGGCGGATGTGATGCACGAGGCCAAGGGGAGGTTGTTCGGGGTATGAGTAGCGTGTTACTGGCAGATGTAGCCCACGTTATCATGGGCCAATCTCCCGATGGGTTGACATACAACAAGAACAGGGTTGGAACGCCGCTGCTGAACGGGCCCGCAGAATTTGGCGACACGAATCCAGTCGCGGTTCAATGGACATCAGAGCCAGCCAAGCTTTCAAAAGTCGGTGACATTTTATTCTGCGTTCGGGGTAACACACTTGGCCGTCAGAACATTGCTGATAAATCCTACGCTATTGGCCGAGGGTTGGCTGCTATTCGGGCACGAAAGGGTAAAGCCGATACAGAATTTATTGGCTTATGGTTGAAACATAAAGCCGCCTATCTATTAGCTGCCGGTAATGGTTCAACGTTTCCGAGCGTATCTGGTGACTATCTCGAGTCGCTGCAATTTCCAGATATCGGAGAAGAAGTTCAACGCCAAATCGCCGCCCGCCTGAAGGCCCAACTGGCCGAGGTGGACAAGGCCCGCCAGGCAGCGGAGGCGCAGTTGCTGGAGGCCGGCAAACTGGGCAATGCCATCGTTTTTGACAGCATCCGAAACGGCAAGACCACGAAGCACCACCTCGGTGAGGTTCTGGAAGAGGTAAAGCAAGGCATAGGTGAAACTTGGGCAAGCTATCCGGTGCTGGGTGCCACCCGGGACGGTTTGGCCCCGGCCAAGGAGCCGCCCGGCAAGAAACCGGAGCGTTACAAGCCAGTCTTTCCCGGCACTGTTTTTTATAATCCAATGCGTATTTTGATCGGTTCCATTGCCTTTGTGGATGACGACGACACCCCTGGTATCACCAGCCCAGATTACGTTGCTTTGCAGGGGAAAAAGGGTGTGGTCGATTCACGATGGTTTTATTACTGGCTGCGCTCGCCACTTGGTGAGCATTGCATTCTTTCCCTCGCACGTGGCGCCGTGCGCGAGCGTATGCTGTTCAACCGTCTGGCCGACGGTGAAATAGAACTGCCTGATTTCACGGCCCAGAAAATGGCCTCGTCAGCGCTGGCTGCTCTCAAACCGATGAGACGGGCGATAGAGACCAAACTCAACGATATCAACCTCCTGCCTCAGAAGATCCTGGCGCAAGCCTTCGGAGATGCCTGCCCATGAGCGAGATCATCATCTACGAAGACCCGGATAGCCCCAGCCCGGTGCAGGTGACCCTGGAAGGTGAGACCGTCTGGCTCACCCAGGCGCAAATGGCGGAACTCTTTCAGGTTAAGCCCCAAAATATCACCATGCACCTGAAAAAGGTGTATGCGGACGATGAATTGCAGGAGGAGGCAACCTGTAAGGAATTCTTACAAGTTCAAACCGAAGGAGTCCGGCGGGTGGAACGTACCCGCAAGTTCTACAACCTGGACGCCATCATCTCCGTCGGCTACCGGGTCAACAGCAAGCGGGGCGTGCGCTTTCGGCAATGGGCCGCATCGGTTCTGAAAGACCATCTCATCAGGGGGTATTCCCTGAATCGACACCGCTTGGCCGAGCGCGGCCTCGACGAAGCAAGAGAAGCACTCGATCTGCTTTCCCGCACCCTCACGGCCAATGCCCTGGTGGACGATACCGGCCGGGCGGTGCTGAAACTGATCAAGGGCTATGCCAGAACCTGGCGACTGCTGGTGCAATACGACGAAGACAGCTTGCCGCTGCCCGAGGGTTGCCGGCCGGCCCGGGACATTCTCGACTACAACCATGCCAAATCCGCCATTGCCGGCTTGAAGGCCGACCTCATGGCCCGCGGCGAGGCAGCGGAACTGTTCGGCCAGGAACGGGGCCAGAGCCTGGCCGCCATTTTGGGGGCCGTCGAGCAAACCATGTTCGGCGAATCCCTGTATAAAACTCGCGAAATCCGGGCGGCGCATCTCTTGTACTTCGTCATCAAGGATCATCCGTTTGCCGACGGCAACAAGCGCATCGGCTCTTTCCTTTTTTTGCTTTACCTGCAACAGCAAGACATGCCCCTCCGAATCGGCGACACCGCCTTGACCGCCCTGGCCCTGCTGGTCGCCGAAAGCCTGCCCGCCAACAAGGATCTGCTTATTCGGCTGATCGTCAATCTGCTCATGGAGTCCTGAAACCGCATGTCCCGAACTATAAACGGCAAAAAACAACCCAAGACCATCGCCTCCACCCAGTCGCTCTCGGCCTTTGTCAAATCGATCTGCGACATCATGCGCCGCTCCAACTGCGCCAGCGCCCTGCAGTATGTGCCGGAACTGACCTGGATTCTGTTTCTGCGCATCCTCGACGCCCAGGAAGCCAAAGCCCGCGATGAGGCCGAGGCGGTGGGCGCGCAGTTCTCCCCGGCGCTCACGAGCCCTTATCGCTGGCAGGACTGGGCCGCGCCTTTTACAGATAAGCCCGATCACCCCAAGACCAGCGACGGTAAGCCCTTCGGCTGGAAAAGGCAGGCGCTGTTCGCCGCCGGGGACGGCCAATTGTTCGACTTCATCAACAAAGAGCTGCTGCCGCACCTGCACGGCCTGGACATCAACACCCGCACCGGCCTGCCCAATCCCCATGCCAGCCGCAAGCAGCGCATCATCGGCCGTATCATGACGGCGGTGGAGCGGGTACGGGTCGATTCCGAAACCAATCTGCGCGACATCCTCGACAAGGTACACGAGATCCACATCGACCATGTGGACGACACCCACTTTTTCACCTTGTCGCAGGTTTATGAAGATCTGCTGCTGAAGATGGGCGAGAAGAACTCGGACGGCGGCCAGTTCTTCACCCCGCGCGAAGTGATCCGCGCAATGGTGCATACGGTCGATCCCAAGCAGGGCAAAACCATCTACGACCCGGGGTGCGGCACCGGCGGGTTTCTGGCCATCGCTTACGAACACATTGCCCGCAAGCTTGGGAAAAGCGCCACCAGCACCGCTATCGACACTCTCAAGCACGACGCTTTCTTCGGCCGCGAAAAAGAAAATCTAGTTTTCCCCATTGCCCTTGCCAACCTGGTGCTGCACGGCATCGACCAGCCCAACCTCTGGCACGGCAACACCCTCACCGGCCGCGCCACCTATGCCGCGCTCTTTGAGCAGGCCCCGAAATTCTTCGATTACATTCTGACCAATCCGCCCTTCGGCGGCAAGGAGGGCAAGGATGCCCAGAAGCATTTCGCCTTCGAGACCAGTTCCACTCAGGTTTTGTTCGTGCAGGATATTTTGAGCGAACTGGCGGCGGGAGGCACCTGCGCCATCGTCCTCGACGAGGGGCTGCTGTTCCGCACCAATGAAAGCGCCTTTGTCGAGACCAAACGCAAGCTGGTGGACGAGTGCGCGCTATGGGCCATCGTCAGCCTGCCGGGCGGAGTCTTCTCCACGGCCGGGGCCGGGGTCAAGACCAACCTGCTCTTTTTCACCAAGGGGCGCAAGACCGAAAAGATCTGGTATTATGATCTTTCCCACGTGAAGGTGGGCAAGAAAACGCCGCTGACCCTGGCCCATTTTGGCTTTGACAAGGACGGTTCGGCACTACCCGATGCCCAGCTTCCGGCAAGTCTGGTCGCCGAGTGGCGGGAGGACGCGGCCAATGCGGGCCAGCCCTTCCCGAGTTACGCCGGCCTGCTGCCCAGGCGCGGCACAGCCCAAGGCGAGAGCCGCTACTCCTGGACTGTTGATTTTGCAGACCGCCGCGCCAAGGCACGGGAAGCGATGCAGCCGCTGCTGGATGAAGCGGGTGAAATAAAGGCGGAGGTAGTGGGCCTGAAGGAACAGCTCAAACGGTTGAAAAAAGAGAAGGCCGACAAGGAAGAACTAAGCGCCTTGGAAGGCAAAATCCGCGGAAAGGAAAAGGCCGCCAGGGATCTGGAAATCAAGGCCGCCGACATCGATGCCGCGGTGTTCGACCTGAAGGCGGTCAACCCCCATGCCGTCGCCAAAGTGGACGAACGCACGCCCCAGCAGATCATCGGCAGCATCGAGCAGCAAGGCCGCATTGTCTCCGAGGCGCTGGCCAGACTGACAACTTTATTGGCGGCTGGGTGAGGCACGATGAACGCAGTTCTCCTTTGCGGTCACAAAAATTCGCCTGCGCTCAGATCAAAATTGACCATATGGCCCTCGAATACGCCACATTAGAACTGCTCCGCCAGAACCACCCGGCCTGGCGCTTGCTGTGCGCACACTACGCGCCGATGGTGGCCGGTTTTCTGCATCGGGTGTTCATTGTGCCCAATGTGCGCAATCTGTCGCAGGCCGACCTGGTCGAGGCGTTGGAGGATGAGCTGTTTGCCTTGCGCGAGCAACTGGGGCCAGAGGCTTTTCCCGGGACGGCGCAAAGTTATCTCAACGACTGGTCTGATAACGACAAGGGTTGGCTGCGAAAATTCTATCCGGCCGGCACGGACGAACCTCACTTTGATCTGACGCCGGCAACGGAAAAGGCCTTGGCCTGGCTGGAGAGCTTGACCGAGCGGGCCTTTGTCGGCACCGAGTCGCGCCTTCTCACACTTTTTGAACTGCTGCGGCAGATGAGCGAGGGCAGCCAGACCGATCCGCGGGTGCGAATCGCCGACCTGCAGAAGCGCCGCGGCGACATCGATGCGGAGATCTCCCGCATTGTGGCGGGAGATATTCCGCTCTTGGAAGACACGGCCCTGAAAGACCGTTTTCAGCAGTTCCTGCAACTGGCGCGGGAACTGCTGACCGACTTTCGCGAGGTGGAACACAATTTTCGTACGCTCGACCGGCGGGTGCGCGAGCGCATCGCCCTGTGGGAAGGGGCCAAGGGGGCCCTGCTCGAAGAGATTATGGGCGAACGCGACGCCATCGCCGATTCGGACCAGGGCAAAAGCTTCCGGGCCTTCTGGGATTTCCTGATGTCCCAGTCCCGGCAGGAAGAGTTGAGCCGCTTGCTAAAACAGGTGTTGTCCCTGCCGCCGATCCTGGCCATGCATCCCGAACCCCGCCTGCAGCGGGTGCATTACGACTGGCTCGAGGCCGGTGAACATACCCAGCGAACGGTGGCCAAGCTGTCCGGGCAGTTGCGCCGGTTTCTCGACGATCAGGCCTGGCTGGAAAACCGCCGCATCATGGACATCCTGCACAGCATCGAAAACAACGCCCTGGCCCTGCGGGAAACGTTTGCGTCCGGCGATTTCGTGTCTTTGGCCGAGACTTCCGCCACGGTCGAGCTTCCCATGGAAAGGCCCCTTTACCGGCCCCCCTTCAAACCGCTCATTGCCGGAATTGTATTGGATGAAGGCGATGCAAATGTGGATACGGCGGCCCTCTATGCGCAGGTCGTGGTGGACCGGGCCGAACTGACCAGGAACATCCGCCAGGAGCTTCAGGGCCGCGGTCAGATCAGCCTGGCCGAGGTGGTGGCGCGTCATCCGCTGCGCCACGGGCTGACCGAGTTGGTGGCCTACCTGCAGCTGGCCGGAGCGTGGCCCAAAGCGGCCGTGGATGATGATGTCCAGGAACAGGTGAGCTGGCAGTCCGATACAGGCGTCAGGCGCCAGGCGACCTTGCCCCGCATTATTTTGCTGAGGACTTGATGATGAATGTCACCGATATCGATACGAGCCACTCTGGCGGGCCGCCCCGTGAACTCTCATCCGTAGTGGTGCCTCTGCTCAAGGGCGTTTTGTATCAGGAGGAGAATCCGGGATTGTGGGGCTCGCTGCTGAACCTGCAGGCGAGTGTCCGGGATTACGTTGCCGTGCTCGGCCTGGAGTTGATCCTCGACGAAGCGGAAGGATACGCTTTTTTGCGTTCCCGGCAAGGTGGCGAGGAGGACGAAACAACGGCCATTCCACGTCTGGTGACCCGGCGGCAACTCTCCTTTCCCGTCAGCCTGCTGCTTGCGCTGTTGCGCAAAAAGCTGGCCGAGTTTGACGCCGGCGGCGGCGACACGCGTCTGATCCTTTCCCGGGATGAGGTAGTGGAATTGATCCGGATTTTTCACCCGGCCGGCAGCAACGAGGTGAAGCTGATCGACCAGGTTGA
Organism: Deltaproteobacteria bacterium; assembly: GCA_021824175.1. Taxonomy (GTDB): domain Bacteria; phylum Desulfobacterota; class Desulfobacteria; order Desulfobacterales; family Desulfosarcinaceae; genus Desulfatitalea. The sequence continues at coordinate 58,942 of JAKALP010000029.1, read as the reverse complement.
CGCCACTTTGAACAAGATCGCCGAACTGGGTTTTATTCGCCGCTTGCGGGGACAAAATCAGATGATAGAGGTTCGGCGTATCATCAAGGCCTTTGTCGATGCCCAATGGCTGGCTCATTTTGACGAACGCCTGGCGGAATACCGACAACAACTGGCCGGGGTCGGAGCTGGAGATGAAAATGGCTGAACAGCTTGACCTGGAATTCATCGCCGACGACCGGCTGGCCGGATTTCGCCTGCAGCGGCTTGAGCTCTTGAACTGGGGGACCTTCGACGGCCGGGTCTGGACCCTGCGACTGGATGGACAAAACAGCCTCCTGACCGGCGATATCGGTTCCGGAAAATCGACCCTGGTCGATGCCGTCACCACCTTACTGGTGCCCAGCCATCGGGTTGCCTACAACAAAGCGGCAGGGGCCGACAGCCGCGAACGGTCGCTACGCTCCTATGTGCTCGGCTATTACAAATCGGAGCGACAGGAAACCCTTGGCAGCGCGAAGCCGGTGGCACTGCGCGACTTCAACAGCTATTCGGTGATCCTTGGCGTTTTCTTTAACGCCGGATACAACAAAACCGTCACCCTGGCGCAAGTCTTCTGGATGAAGGAAACCAACGCGCAACCGGCCCGCTTTTTTGCCGCCTGTGAGAGGGAACTCTCCATTGCGCAGGATTTTTCCGGATTCGGCAGCGAGATGGTCGGCCTTCGCAAGCAGTTGCGCTCGAGCGGTGTGGAGTTGTTTGACACATTTCCGCCCTACGGTTCCTGGTTTCGTCGCCGCTTCGGCATCGACAACGAGCAGGCCCTGGAGCTGTTCCATCAGACCGTATCCCTCAAGTCGGTCGGGAATCTGACCGACTTTGTGCGCAGTCACATGCTTGAACCCTTTGATGTAGCACCGCGCATATCCGCCCTGATCGGGCACTTCGAGGATCTCAACCGTGCTCACGAAGCGGTTCTCAAGGCTAAACGCCAGGTCGAAATGTTGGCGCCTCTGGTGGCCGATGGTGAACGGCACCGGGAGCTGACGCAAACGGCGGATAATCTGCGAGCCTGCCGTGATGCTCTGCGCCCCTGGTTCGCCACCCTCAAACTGGATCTGCTGGAGAAACGGCTCAGCTCGCTGAATGAAGAGTTGATTCGACATCGTGTTGCCATCGAGCGGCTGGAGGAACAGCGGCGTGCCCAACAGGGGCAGGAGCGCGAACTTCGCCGCACCATCGCGGAAAACGGCGGGGACCGGATCGAGAGTATCGCTGAAGAAATCCTGCAAAAACAGGATGAGTTGGAGCGTCGCCGGCAAAAAGCCTCCCGTTATGAGGAGCTGGTGCGCACCCTGGGGCAACACCCCGCTGCGACCGAGGCGGAATTTCTGCGGCAGCGGTCTGATACTGCAAATTGGCGTGAAACCAATGAAGCAGCTGAAGCGAAGGCGCAAAATGATCGAACCCAGGCCGAAGTCGAATTTGCCCAAGGGCGTGGGGAATATGATCAGCTGCAAACTGAAATCGCAAGCTTGAAATCCCGCGTCAGCAATATCGACGAAAAACAGATCGCCATGCGGCGTTCGCTATGCCAGGCGCTGAGTTTGGCCGAAGCAGAGATGCCGTTTGCTGGTGAGTTGCTGCAGGTTCGCGAAGACGAGCGTGACTGGGAAGGCGCCATCGAACGGTTGCTGCGCGGTTTTGGTCTCTCTCTTCTGGTTCCGGATCGGTATTACGCCATGGTGGCGGATTGGGTTGATCGCACGCATTTGCGAGGAAGGCTGGTCTATTTCCGGGTGCGTGAAGGGGAGCGCGGCGAGCTGCCGAGGCTCCATCCCGACTCCCTGGCGCGCAAGCTGCGGGTCAAGCCCGACTCGCCCTTTTACGACTGGATCGAACGGGAGGTGGCACATCGCTTTGATCTGGCTTGCTGCCGGTCACAGGAACAGTTTCGGCGCGAGACTCGGGCCATCACCCAGGCAGGGCAAATCAAGGCGCCTGGGGAACGCCATGAAAAGGATGACCGGCATCGTCTCGATGATCGCCGGCGCTATGTCCTGGGGTGGCGCAACATCGAAAAAATCGCGGCATTGGAAAAGGAAGCCAAACAGCAGGAATCGCTCCTTGCTGAACTCGCCGGTCGCATAGGTCGGTTGGATAAGGAACAATCCGGCCTCAAAGAGCGTCTTGCGATCCTCTCGAAGATGGGTGAATACACCGATTTCCGCGAACTCGACTGGAAGCCCGTAGCGGTAATCATCGCCAGACTGGAAACCGAGAAGCGTGAGCTTGAGGCCGCTTCCGATCTGCTCCAAACCCTCACGGCGCAATTGGCCGCACTCGAAAACGAATTGAGGGAAACGGAGCGTCAGCTTGACGACCGGAAGGACAAACGCTCCAAAACCGAACAAAAAATCACTGCCGCTTATGAGCTGCAGCAACAGGCGCAAGCCCTGCTGGCTGAGACAAATGAGGATGCGGCCCAACGATTTGCCATCTTGGAAGGCATGCGCGAGGGGGCCCTCGGCGGCCTTTTGCTGACAGTTGAGTCCTGTGACAATCGTGAGCGTGACATGCGCGATTGGCTGACGGCTAAAATTGATGCGGAGAACAAAAAGCTTGCCAGATTGAGCGAAAAAATCATCAAGGCGATGGCCGAGTATAAAAAAGACTGGCCGTTGGAGACCCGCGATGTGGATGTCAACATCGCAGCCGGTCCGGAATTCAAAACGATGCTCGATCAATTGCGGGCCGACGACCTGCCCCGGTTTGAAGGGCGTTTCAAGGAACTCCTGAATGAGAATACCATCCGGGAGGTGGCCAATTTCCAATCCCAGCTGGCCCGCGAACGGGAAACCATCAGGGAGCGCATTGCCCGGATCAACGAATCACTCACCCAGATCGATTACAACCCGGGACGCTACATCAGCCTCGAAGCCCAGATGAATCTTGACGCCGACATCCGTGACTTCCAGAGCGAGCTGCGGGCCTGTACGGAGGGGGCGCTGACCGGCTCGGAGAATGCGCAGTATTCGGAAGCAAAATTCCTTCAGGTCAAGCGGATCATCGAGCGGTTTCGCGGCCGGGAAGAACACTCCGATCTGGATCGGCGCTGGACCTCCAAGGTGACCGATGTGCGCAACTGGTTCGTTTTTGCGGCCAGCGAGCGTTGGCGTGAAGATAACAGTGAACATGAGCATTATGCGGATTCCGGTGGAAAGTCAGGCGGCCAGAAGGAAAAGCTCGCCTACACCGTGCTTGCCGCCAGCCTGGCCTATCAGTTCGGCCTGGAATGGGGAGCGGTGCGCTCGCGCTCCTTCCGCTTCGTGGTGATCGACGAGGCTTTCGGACGCGGTTCCGATGAATCGGCTCAGTATGGCTTGCAGCTGTTTGGGCAACTCAACCTGCAACTACTGATCGTCACGCCCCTGCAGAAGATCCATATCATCGAGCCTTTTGTGGCCGGTGTCGGGTTTGTACATAATGAAGACGGCCGCAACTCTGTGCTGCGCAACCTGAGCATTGAGGAATATCGGGCCGAAAAGCAAAGGGTGCAGGCATGAGGTGGACGACGCCGACCGATCTCAAAGCACAGGTGCAAAAGCTCTGGGATCGCGGCCTGCTGCTTGCCGGTATAGCAGGCGGTGCGCCGGTTTTGCCCCGGCGGCTGAGGCTGAAAAGCCCTGATTCCCGGGAACTAAGCGAACGATTTTCCGAGGTGCGAGACTGGATCGCCCAGTTGTCCGCGGCCGCCGCTCCTTATCGGATCGAATGGCGCAGCGTCAACCACCGGGTCCTTGGGGCCAATCAAATCCCCGCGGAAATCTGGATCGAAACGCTGGAGAACGCGCTCGGAGTAATCGGTAAGCGCAGAGTGGCGGAACAGTTTGCGGCATTGGTTGAACTAACCCGGGAGAGGCAACCCGAACTGATTCCCTGGCTGGCAAAGCATCCGCTGCGGGCTTTGGAATTGGCCGCAGACTGGCCGCGACTGCTGGCGATTGTCGCCTGGCTGCTCAAACATCCTTGCCCCGCGATTTATCTGCGCCAGATCGATCTTCCGGGAGTTCATACCAAGTTGATCGAAGGGCATCGCGGTGTGCTGACGGAACTGCTCGATCTTGTCTTGCCAGCGGAAGCCATTGATGCAACCCACAAAGGCATTGGTGGATTCTGCCGACGTTATGGCTTTATGGATAAACCTTCACGAGTACGCTTTCGGGTGTTGGACCCAAATATCAGGCTGCTGCCAGCCGAAACCGACCAGGATATCACCTTAACGCAGACCGCCTTCGCGTCTAATAAGTTGCCGGTATCCAAAGTGTTCATCACCGAAAACGAGATCAACTTTCTGGCTTTTCCTTATGTTCCCGATGCAATGGTGATTTTCGGGGCAGGATACGGCTTTGACAATCTCGCTGCCGCTCTCTGGCTGCAGCAAAAGGACATTTACTATTGGGGAGATATCGATACCCATGGCTTTGCCATTCTCAATCAGTTTCGTAAGTTCTTTCCCCACAGCACATCCTTGCTCATGGATCGACATACACTCCTTGAACATCGGCCTCTTTGGGGAGTCGAGGCGCAGCCAGAAATGGCGAACCTCGCTCGATTGAACACTGAGGAAGGCGCTCTTTTCGATCAGTTGCGTCAGAACCATTGGGGTGAACGCATTCGGTTGGAGCAAGAGAGAATTGGTTTTGATTTTCTGCTTAATGTTCTCCAGCGGCTGTGAATCTCAACCTTTTACGAATATTTAAAAGCGGTACCGATCACATATACGAGTGAAAGCGGCGCTATAGACGATCCTATGCGGAAACGCATTCTCTGGCCAACGGTGGTAGTAGATCTATAATCGAGCGCCGAGAGTCTGTATCTTCGTGCCGATGACACGACCTTAAAGAACTACAACCCAGGCGCATCATCAATGAGCTGAGATACATGGCAAGGGAATGCGGTTTGCCATCTTTTTTTTCCTCAAATACACGGTTGGCCCTATTTGGCAGTCCCCCTTCAAAACTTACGATAGGCACCGAGCACGGTCTGCTTCCGGCAAAGGAAATGCGCTGGAAGCAGGCACTACCATAGAAGGTGGTTTTGAACATGATGATTGCGCCCCTGCCTGTAAAACCACCGCAACAACGGAGGAATAAAACATGAAAAATATCAGGAAATATACAACCATGGCGGTGATCTTGACGCTGCTGTTCGGTATCAACACCCTTTACGCGGCTCCGTATTATGCCAGCAGCCCAGGGCATCATAAGGCCTACAGCCATGCGATGGTCTCACCGGCCAAAGCGACGACGGCCAACCCCCAGCTAAACGGAATTGTGGAAAAGAAGAATGAACCCTGCGGCCAACAGGCCACGATTATCCCCATGGGAAATGGCCAGGGGATCATCTTCATTAATGGCAAGGGTACTTTCGTGGATGGGTTCAGTTTATCGAACCGAGCCCAAGAGCTGGCCTGTTCATAGGTCAGCGTGCGAGCGAATCGCTATCGCTGTAAACAAATCGTGGCTGGTTGTGGGATTCGAATAGCGCGCCAGTCCGGCGGTCCCCCTAAACTGCTTACCGGCCCGGCAGAAAATATCGCAATCCGGGCGTGGCGTTTAAACGGCAAACCGGGCATTAGCCTCAAAGACGATGCCCGGTTTTTCTTCCCGCGCGGCGCTCCGAACTGATTCTTGATAGGGCTGAAAGAATCAAAAATCGATTTCTGTACCGGCGGTTTTCCAACGGTTGCAAAGACTCCCATTGGTAAAATACAAGCGCCCCTTGGCATCCACCACCCCCGGTGGCGGCCGTGCGATCATCACCCTTGATACATACCCTGGGCCACATCGGTCAGCTCGCAGGCCAGGCCGCTGGCGCGCAGCACCCGCATCACATCCTCAAGCTGGGACGCGTTATCGATCATGACCTGTGTCCCACCTTGGCTCTGCCGTAATTCAAAGCAAGAGCCCCTGAGGACCTCCCGCGCCCGTTCACAATCCGCCACCCGAAAGCCGAGCACGGAGAAATCTTCCATGTAGGACTTGGGCAGCTCCTGGTGGTGTAAGCCTTCCATCTGCGTTGGTTTGTTACTGACGATGGGGAAGTAGCCCATGATTCGCTCCCTTTGCGTGGATTGAAATCATATCGCAAGCAATCCGTTGCAGCCGAATAATGCGCACCGATCCATCCGGTGGCAACCCGAAGCGTGGCTGGGGCCTGCCGTTTGATCCGTGGCGATCCATGGCGCCATGCGACCATCCACCGCTCCATCGGCCGTGGCATTGACAGACATCCGCGGCCTTGACATATTCGCCTCAAAAAAGTGAATTCCAATATTTGAGGGTGAATCCTGTCCAATCATCGTAAAAAGTTTCCAATGAAAGCGGAAGTGATGGGTCTTCGAGCGCAGCGGGTCATGACGTCATCAGATGAAAAATAGTTGAGCATTGTGAAGATATGAAGCAGGGCTGGATCAAGCCAATTTTTATACTGATCCTGGCTTTTCCCATGGCGGCAGCGGCCATGGAAATTCAACCCGCACGGGGCAAAGAAAATGTTGAAAGGAGCGTCGTCCTCCAGGAAGACAAGGCAGCGGGCAACCACAAGCCAAGTTTGCAAAACATCAGTATCCGGGCAACCTTTTCAAGCTCGGATGTGATTGGAAAGGTGGCGCCGGAAGAGTTTCGGGAGTACGACCTCGCCGCAACCTTCCGTCTGCCCTGGTCGCGATATTCCGCTACCGGATGGGGCGTCGGCACAGGGCTGATGGTTGGCCTCGGCGCGCTTTGCAGCTCCGGTGAAGCAGGGTTGGCCCTATCCCTCCTTCCGCTGGCGGTCTTTGGCCATCGGGATGGAGGTGTCTCATTGGATCTGGGCGCCGGCGGGGCGGCGTTGAGCAGGTATCAGTTTGGTGAGCAGGATTTCGGCTCGCCGTTTCAGTTTGCCCTGACCGCGGGGCTCAGTGTCCCAATCTTCAGGCATGTTGGGGTGGGATACCGCTTTTTGCATTATTCCGATGCGGGGCTCAATGGAGCGGATACAACGGGGGCGGATCTGCACATGGTCGAGTTGCTTTACCTGTTTTGATCCATAAGGAGTTTACAATGGAATATAAAAATCTGACCATCGAAAGGAATTGATTATGTTTGAAATGTCTCAATTTTCCCTGAAGGGCAAAGTCGCTTTGGTCACTGGCGGCGGCCGCGGCATTGGCCAGGCCATCGCCTTCGGTCTTGCCAAGGCTGGGGCCAGGGTGGCGATTACCAGCCGCAAGGCCCACGATCTCGAAGCCACGGCCAAGGAGATCCAGTCCTTTGGCGGCGAAGTACTGGTGCTGCCGGCCCATCTGGGCAAGATGGCGGAGATCCAAAAGACCGTCGACGCCGTTTTGAATAAATTCGGGCGCCTCGATATTCTCGTCAACAACGCCGGCGCCAGTCCGGCCATGGGCACGGTGCTAGATTCAGACGAACGGCTCTGGGACACCATCATGAATCTGAACATGAAGGGGCTCTATTTTCTCAGCCAGGCCTGCGCCAGGGTCATGAAAACCCAGGGCCGCGGCAAGATCATCAATGTGGCCTCCATCGATGGATTCAAGCCCGAGCCCATGGTCAGCATTTATTCCATATCCAAAGCCGGTGTGCGCATGATCACCAAAGCATTTGCCGCGGAACTGGCCCCATACAACATTCAGGTCAACACCATCGCTCCGGGCCCCATCAAGACCAAAATGATGGATTCCCATTATATCAACCTTTCGCCCGAAGAAGCCCAAAAGGCCATGGAGACTTTTAATAGCGCCATGCCCATGCGCCGGATCGGCCAACCCGATGAAATCGCCGGCGCGGCTGTCTATCTGGCCTCCGATGCGTCGAGTTTTACCACGGGCACTGAAATCGTCATCGACGGGGCCGTGCTGGTGTCGCCGGTAGGGATGGGGATGAAACTTTGAGAATATATTGGCAGTGGCAGGTAAAATCGAATTAAAACAGGGATCGGGGAGTTTCTTTGGTCATGCCCCGACCCCTCAATTAAACGCAACGACTAATGTCGTTGCATACATCCCCCCACCGCTATGTCGTTACTGAATCAAAAAAACCTTGTCCGCTACGGGGCCAGCTTTTTGAATATCCGGTCCCATTTTCTTCTTATGACCGGCTTGTGGTGGAGAAGAAACCGGCCGTTTTTCTTCTTCGAGGGCCAAGCCTATTCCTACGCCCAGACCCGGGAGCAGGCCCGGCGCTATGCGCATTTCTTTCTGGCCCAAAGAAAAGAGCAGGTGGCGGCCGGGCGCCTGGATCGCCAAGAGCGCCTCTCCATCGCCATCTACCAGGAGAACACGCCGGAATTTATCTTCTCGCTTTTTGGGGCGGCCGTGGCCAACTGCGTGCTGTTCGCCATCAATACCGGTTTTCGGGGCGAGACCCTCGCCACGGTGATCCGCCAATCCAAGGCCGCGCTGATCATCACCGATCCGGCGCATGCGGCCGAAGTACGCAAGGCGTTGCCAAACATTACTGCTTTGACCGGGTCCGATATTTATCTTTCGGAGCCGGAGCCCTCCTCCGGCCAGGAAAGCCAACTGCTTGCGCCGGCCGTGGCCGCGGCCCAAGCCACGGATGTTGCCGGCCAGCGGCTGCCCATCGTCAACACCAGTCATTTCATCGTCATCTATACCTCGGGCATGACCGGCATTCCCAAGGGGGTGCCGGTGACCCATATCAAGCTGTTCGGCGCCGGGCTCTGGACCCAGTTGCGCATCCGTCTCAACCGGCGCGATTGCGGCTATATTTGCATGCCGCTCTTTCATTCCAACTCCCTCTATCTCGGGGTGATGCCGATTTTGCGGGTGGGCGCCAGCTTTGTCTTAACGCGCAAATTCAGCGCCAGCGCCTTTGAAAAGGATGCACTGGCGTACGGGGTCTCCTATCTCAACTATGTGGGACAGCCTCTGCACTATATCATCGCTGCCCTGGAGAACCGCTATGGCAGCGCTGAGGCCGTGGAACAGGCCCTGGCCCATCATCCGCGCAATCGCTTTAGAAAAGCCCACGGCAACGGCGCTTCGGTGGTCGACCGCAAAAAACTGATGCGCTACTTCAATATGGACCACATCTATGAATTATACGGCTCCACCGAAGCACCGATTACTACAGCCAACAGGCCGGGCGACCCCATCGAATCTCTGGGTAGAATTCCGAACAGCGTGGTGATTCTTGACGAACAGGGCCAGCTCTGTGAGCCGGGCCGAACCGATGACAACGGCATACTTCTCAATTACTCCCAGGCCGTGGGAGAGATCTGCAAGAAGATCTCCAGGGAAAATGTATTCTTCGACGGCTACTTCGCCAACACCAAGGCCACGGATCAGAAATTCCGGGACGGTTATTTTCACTCGGGCGATCTGGGCCACGTGCGCATTATACGAGGAAAGCGGTATCTCTATTTCAACGGCCGCACCGATGACTGGATCCGCAAGGACGGCGAGAATTTTTCAGCCGAGAACGTGCTGCACTACGCCCAGATGCTGCCCGGCGTCCAGCAGGCCATTGCCTATGGCGCGCCCTGCGAAGTATCGGACGAAAAAGTCATGATCGCCATTCAGATGCAGCCTGGCGCGGTGTTTGATCCCCAGGCCGCCTTTGACTGGTTCATGGGCCAGCAGCGGCAAGGCGGCATGGACCCCAAGTGGATGCCCGATTATATCCGCGTCGTCAGCGAGTTGCCGGTCACCAACACCCAGAAGATCGTGGTGCGGCCCTATAAAAATCAGGGCTTCAATCTTACAGGACAACCGGACATGGAAGTATACTGCCGTCGGCGCGGCGACGCCCGCTATCACCGCTTGACGCCCGAGGGGTTTGAAGCCATTGAGCAGCAGTTTGTGCAGGCCGGCCGTCAGGCGCTGCTGCAGGCGGCCACGTGATCAAGACCAACCCTTCGCGCCATCCGAGTGATCCGTGGTCCACGCTTTGCCACCGATACCACCGATGGCATGAATGGCCCGGACGGACTCAGAGCCAGGCCCTTGCCTTCCGAGCCACCTTGCGAAACGGCCGATTTCCAGGCCACCCAGGCCGCCGGGATAGGGGCTGAGCCCTGACATTGACACCCCCCCATATCTTTGACATATTCCCCATGTGTAATGTTCCAGTGGTCGCTCCCTGTTACAAAGATAATGGGGGCATAATGATTATGAATGGGCAACACCTGCTCTGAGTGCCTATGAAAACCATCGCCTATTTCGACTCGTCCCACGACATGCCCGAAGAGATCCTGGCCGCCGCCGGGTTCATCCCCTACAAGATCTTTGGCGATATCCACACGCCCAATGATGCGGCCGACCGCTACCTGTCGGCCTTTTTTTGTCCGGCGGCGCGCAGCTTTCTCACCGAGGCCCTCACCCGGTCCGAACAGTGGGAGGGCATCGTGGTGGCCCAGGGGTGCAACGCAACCAACCGCCACTACGATGTGTGGAAGCGCCATGTGCAAACCCCCTTTCTTTACTGGTTCAACACGCCGCTCAAGGATGATGCCCCGGCCATGCGCTTCATGAAGGCCGAGCTGTGGCGTCTCATCGACGCCCTGGACAAACACTTCCGGGCCGTGGTCAACGCTGAATCTTTGACTATGGCGATTCACGAATCCAATAGGCTGAAGAAACGGCTCCAGACCCTGGCCGCCCTCAGAAGCACAAGGGATATGGCCAATCGGGAGTATTTGGAGATTTTACTTCTAAGCATGAGGTTGCCCAAGGCCGAGACCATTGCCCAGGTTGACACGCTCATCGCCGCCGTGGAAAAGCGCGGGCCGTTTCCGGCCAACAAGAAGAAAATGCTTCTCACCGGCTCGGACGTGACCTACCCGGAGTTCATGGACCTGCTGGACGAAGCCGGGTTCAGGGTCGTGCGCGACGATCATTCCGTGGGCGAACGCTATTTTGCTACGCTGATCGCCGAAGATGGCGATCCCGTCGAGGCCCTGGCCCGCTACTATCTTTCCATCCCCAAGCCGGCCACCAAGTTGAGCATGCGGGGCCGCATCGACTATTTGCTGCAAGCCGTCGCTGAATCGAAACTGGACACCGTGGTTTCCCAGAACCTCAAGTTCTGCGAACCTTATGCTTTTGACGCCGTCCTGGTGAACGCGGCCTTGAAGGAAAAAGGTTGCCGGGTACTGCATGTGGAGCGCGAGTACACTCCCGGCCCGGATAGCCAGCTGTTGAACCGTTTGGCCGCATTTGCCGAGATGCTATAAGTGATTTTATGAACCGGAAGAAAACAGAAACCATATCGAGTGAAGAGGCCGCCATCCGGGTGCGGACGCTGCCCCACGGCAAGGATCTCAAATGGCCCATGATCTGGTATTTCATGATGGGCAAGCTCTACACCATGCTGCCGTGGAAGAAAACGGCCTGGACCTGCGCCGGCTTTCCCCTCGAATTGCTGATCGGCTTTGATATCTATCCCCTGCATCCGGAAAACATGGCCACCGTGGCCGCAGCCCAGAAGCAATCGCAAATGCTCATCGAGCACGCCGAGAGCATGGGTTACTCCCGCGATCTGTGCTCCTACTTCAAGACCAATATCGGCGCCGTGGACAAAGGCGTGAAGACGGCCCACGGCGGCATCGCCAAGCCCGACATCATCACCTGCACCAACACCATCTGCGACACCCACTGGAAGTGGTTTCAGATTCAGGCTGAAAAATTGAATGTGCCGCTCTTTGCTTTTGACTGCCCCAAGATCGTCAGCGGCACGGATGAGCGCACCATCGAAGGGTACATCAGCTACATGGTGGATCAGTTCTACGAGTTCTTCGAATTCGTCAAGAAGCATACCGGCAAGGAGCTGAACATCGCGCGCATGGTGAAGGCCAGCGACGATTCCGAACGCATGAGCATCTTGTGGCGCAACATTTTTGAATGCCGCAAATGCGTGCCGTCACCTTACAGTTCGGCCGAGACATCGGCCTCGTTCTTCCCGCTGGTGGTCATGCCGGGAAAGAAGATCGGCACCAAGTTCTTCGAGAAGATCTATGCCGATATCAAACAGCGCGTCGAACGCGGCGAGGGCACCCTCACCAGCGGCCGGGAGCAGTACCGTCTGCTCTTCGAAGGCATTCCCTTCTGGTACCGCATGCGCTTCATGTACGAGCTGGCCCGCTACAATGCCGTGGTCACCTACGAGCCCTATACTTTTTCCTTTGCCCCGCCCAAGCCGGTGGGGCTGAACTATGCCGAGTCCCTGCGCCAGGTGGCGCGCGTGATGATGGATCTGCCTTACTCCTACAACCTGGAGAAGCGCATCGAATACTTCCGCCAGGCCGTCAAAGAGTACCGCATCGACGGCGTTATTCTCCACGAAAACCTCTCCTGCCGGCCCTCGAGCACGGGCATGATCGATTTGAAAAACGCGCTCCAACAAGATCCCGGCATACCGGTCCTCATCCTGCAATGCGACATGAACGACCCGCGCGCCTATTCCGATGCGCAGATGAAGACCCGCGTCGAAAGCTTTATCGAGCTGATGGCGCAAAACCAGCGGTAGCAGAGTTGTTGGGCCGCCTTTGATCACTCTGTTCTTTCAACAATTCTTCTATTACCTGCAATAAATTCTATCCGCAAATCTTCACTAAACTACAAGGGCCGGTGCTCTAAAAAATCCGCGAATGAGAGGTGGCGTTATGAAAAAGGTGATGATCTCCGGAGTCTCCGGTTACATCGGCTCCAGAATCGCCGCTGCGATGGACCAACGGGAAGCAGTGGCGGAAATAGTGGGCATCGATATCCGCCCGCCACGGGTTCAATCGGAGAAGTTGAAGTTCTTCAGTCTGGATGTGCGCGCACCCCTGGTGGATCTGATGCGCGCCCACCATGTGGATACCGTGATCCACGCCGCTTATGTGCTGCCGCCCATTCACGACACGGCCCTCATGGAAGCGATCAATGTGACCGGCACGCGCAATGTATTGGAGGCCGCGGCTGAAACCGGCGTAGAACATTTGCTCTATACTAGTTCCACCACCGCTTACGGATTTCATCCCGACAACGAAACGCCCCTGATCGAAGAGAGTCCGCTCAGGGGCAATGATGATTTTACTTACGCGAAAAACAAAAAAAGAGATCGAGGCCCTGATGCGGGCCTTCACGGACAGCCACCGTCAAATGACAGTGACCATCCTGCGTCCCTGCTTTGTGGTGGGCCCCGGCTTTGACAATCCCCTGGCCCACTATCTGCGCAAACCGCTGGTGTTTTTGCCCCGCAAGACTGCTGATTTTCAATATGTGCACGAAGACGACCTGCTGGCCGTGATCCTGCTGTGTCTGGAAAAAGGTCTGGCGGGTATCTACAACGTGGCCGGCGCCGGCACCATGACCTTTCCCGAAACGGTGCGCGCGCAGGGCAATATTCCGATCTATCTGCCCCTGTGGCTGCTCTATCCCTTGAATCACCTGCTGTGGACCTTGCGCGCCAGCTTCCTGGTGTAGTTTCCCAGCTCAGGGCTCAACCTGATCCGCCATCCGTGGCTGGCCACTTCCAAAAAGCTGATCGAGACCACCGGCTTTAAATTCAAATACGATACCCGCAATGCGTGCCAGGGCCGTGGCCTGAGACGGCCGTGGCTGGCAACATGGAACGAGGCTGTTTCGTACTCGTACGAGAACGATTTGCAAATACGCCGATGCGCGACACACGACTTTGCTCGCGCTGGAGGGCACTTGCAAACGATAGAATGATATTGTAAAAAAGGGGAGTTAGATGGTTACTGGCACCGCCCCTCGACCAAGATTTAAGGCCTGACCGGGTTTTGTTTCCAGCGCCGATCCTGCTTGAACCAAAGCTGAACACCGGGCAGGGCCTTTGGAAGCAGATAAATTATTGCGGGAAACGGCCCGCTTCTCTTCCACCGCTATTCGGGTTCGGTTTCCCATCCCTTCCACAGAACCTCCATTAAAAGTATTGGAGGTACCATGACCCCAAAGCCCACCTACCAAGAGCTGGAAGAAAAGGTCCGGCAATTAGGGCAGGCCGAGTTGAAATACCAGTCCGCCGAGGCCCAAATCCGCAATATTTTGGAGAGCATCACCGATGGTTTTTTTGCCTGCGATGCCGATTGGCGTTTTGTTTACGTCAATAGACAGGCCGAGCTCATTCTGAATATCCGCGCCGACGAGGTTATGGGCAAAAACCACTGGGATGTGTTTCCCCTGGCCCTGGGCACCAATCTGGAGCGTGAATACCGGCGCGCGGCGGCTGGTGAAATCAGGGATTTTGAAAATTTCTATGAGCCCTGGGCGCGTTGGTTTCACAATCGTTGCTACCCACGCGAGGGCGGCGGCATGGTGGTTTACTTCTTGGACATCACCGAGCGAAAAAGAGAAGAGCGGGAAGCAGAGGACCATCAGCTGCGCCTCGAAGCGCATGTCGGGGAAAAGACCCAGGAGCTGCGAGCGGTGAATGCGCAGTTAAAGACGGAGATTGCTGAACGGGCGCAGGTGGAGCAGCGACTGAGGGAAAGCGAAGAGCAATTCCGTTCCATTTTTGAAAACGCCCTGCACGGCATCCTTTTTTCCGCGCCGGGCGGTCAGGTCTACGCGGCCAATCGCGCTGCTTGCGACATGCTGGGGCGTTCGGAGCAGGAGATTTGCAAGGGCGGCCGCAATGTGGTGGTGGACCCAAGCGACCCTCTACTTCTGGCGGCCCTTGAAGAGCGGCAGCGGACCGGCCGCTTCATGGGTGAACTCACCTATAAAAGAAAAGACGGCTCCCTGTTTCCCGTGGAAATTTCCTCGGCCCAGTTTTCCGTCAACACCGGCGATGAGCGGGCCTGCATTATCTTCAGGGACATCAGCCGGCGCAAGAAGGCCGAGCAAGCGATGCAAAAGAGTGAAGAACGGCTGGCGCTGGCAATGGCCGCCACCCGGGATGCAATCTGGGATTGGGATATAATGGCCGACACCTTTTACTACTCCCCCCGCTGGTGGGAGATGCTCGGCTATCCCAAGGATATGCAGACCACCGATCCGAGATTAAGGAGCCGGCTCGTGCATCCGGACGATCTGGAGCGCATCTCCACAATCATTAGGGGTGCTCTGGCCGGAAAAAACCCCTTCGAGTTCGAGTGCCGGCTGGTGCATAACGACGGCCATTATGTACCGATCCGTTCCCAGGGCACGGTTCAGCGCAACCCGGCGGGCGAGGCGATCCGGGTCACCGGCACCATCGCCGATCTCAGCCGCCAGAAAAAGAGGGAAGAGGAGCACCGGGAGTGGGACCGCAAGCAGCAGCAGTTGCGCAAGGCCGAAAGCCTGAGCCGCATGGCGGGCGCCATTGCCCATCGCTATAACAATCTGCTCGGGGCGGTGATCGGAAATCTGGACTTGGCCGTGGATAGCCTGCCACCCTCCACCAGCACACTCGGATATATCAGGGAAGCCAACCAGGCCGCCCATCAGGCCGCCAAGATCAGCAGCCTGATGCTGACCTATCTCGGACAAACCGTCAGCACGCTGGAACCGGTGGATCTTGCCGAGCTCTGTCGCAAATGCCTGTCCAGCCTCCAAGCGACGTTGCCCGAAGGCCTTGATGTGGCTTTCGAATCGGCATCGCCGGGGCCCGCCGTCTACGCCAATGCAACGCTGCTCCGGCAGGTGATCCATATCCTGATCACCAATTCGATGGAGGCCATGGCGGATACCAAAGGCCGGATTCAACTGACGGTCAAGTCTGTTTCCGCCACAGCCATTTCCGCGACCCACCGTTTTCCCATTGATTGGCTTCCCACGGCCAAGGTCTTTGCCTGCCTGGAGGTCAAAGACGCCGGCCGCGGCATCAGGGGTGAAGATATTGAGCAGATTTTCGATCCGTTTTATTCCACCAAATTCACCGGGCGCGGCCTGGGTCTGGCCGTGCTGCTGGGCATTGTGCGCGGTTATCAGGGCGTGGTGACCGTGGAGAGCGAATTGCGGCGCGGCACGGTTTTCCGGGTCTTTTTGCCGTTATCAGAGCAATCGGTGCAGGTAACGGCTTACCAGCCGCCGCCGGTCGCCGCGACCGCCTACGGCGGAACCGTGTTGCTGGTGGAAGATGAGGAGCCGCTGCGCCGCGCCGCCAAGGACATGCTAAGCCTGCTGGGGTTTACGGTGCTTACGGCCAGGGACGGGGCGGAGGCCATCAAGCTGTTCCGCGACCATCAGAATGAAATCCGCGGCGTGTTGTGCGACCTGACCATGCCCAGATTGAATGGATGGGAGACCTTACAATCCATACGGAGTTTGCGTCCCGATATCCCCGCCGTCATCGCCAGCGGTTATGAGGAATCCATGGTCATGGCCGGCGCGGATAAAGTACGGCCCGAGGCCTTTTTGCAAAAGCCCTATGACCTGAAAACCTTGCGCGAGACGGTGAAGTGCTTTCTGGTCCCAAAAAGCGGTTCGTCCAACGGCAACGGAACATGCTGACCGTAACGCGCCATATGATCAGTCTCCTCTTCGGAGAGTCCCTGGCATGGATCTATTTTCAGCGCAACGGCCGCATTGCATTAACAACAGTTCTAATTGGCGAGCGTCATCCATTTTTCGATGGGTTCAACGGGGTCAGCGGTTTTCTTGGCATCCTGGCGGCGCAGTTTGAGGTAGGTGTGTAGAAAACAAATCCGGTTGGGAAGTAAACCAGTGGCTGGCCAGGCTTGGAATTGCAGGTGGGTGATCTTGACTTTGGTCGGCTCAATCCTTTGGAGTTCTTGGTTCATCGCGGGTTTTCCTTTGTACAATTGCGCTGCTTCGAGGTTGAGAATGCCACGTGTTTCAGGGTAACCGAATTCAGACGACGCCATCAGGAAAAAACATATTTTAAAATGCGCTGCAGGAGCGCTCGCGGCTTTGCCGGGATCGTTCGCCGATCAGAAGAATCAGCGACCTTGGTGCGTAGGATACCCTCCCGACGCCCGCCCGGCAATCGGGAAAACTCTGAATTTGCGTTGCCAAATGGCTAATTTTGTACTGCGGGTTATAGGCGCTCAGCGGCATTTATACTGAATTCGGTTCAGCCGGAATTCGAAAACAGAGCGGGTTGACGGCCCGTGCGTCCGCATCGAGGCCGCGCTGTTTTGCTTCTCCATTTCCGGCCGCGTTGCCGGATGCACCGGCTTTCATCCATGATGGTTGACAACAAGTCCTCGCGTTGGATAAAAATTGAATATGCGGCAGCGCATTCCCGTTGGGTTGCAGCGTCCTGAGTTTTTCTTCTTCTTCTCCTCCTCTTCCGAGCGATAGGCTTCACGCACGAAAATGGTGCGTTTCCAATGATCAGGGCATGGGGTATTTTAGGCCCGATCCAGCGGGGTTTTCTCCAGCGCGCCGCTGGCCCAACTTCTTCTTTCACCCTGCGCCAAAGGAGGTCCCTTTGGTCACGATCACTCTTGCCATCAACGGCAAAACCATCACCTGCCCCTCGGGAACCAGCATTCTGGCCGCTGCCCGCCAAAACAACATCAAGATCCCCACGCTCTGCGACCACGAGGATCTGGCGCCCCACGGGGCCTGCCGCATCTGCCTGGTGGAAGATGAAAAGAGCGGCCGGCTGATGGCCGCCTGCGTCACGCCGGCGGCCCAGGGGCAAAGTCTTCTGACCCATTCGCCCCAGGTGTTGCGCCACCGCCGCAATATCGTGCGCCTGATGATGGCCGAACATCCGGAATCGTGCATTGTCTGCGACAAAGGCAACCGCTGCCGGCTGCGGGGCATCGCCGCCGAATTGGGCATCGGCGACAACGGGCTTTATCCCATGCCCAACTACAAGCCCTTGGAGCAGGCCAACCCCTTCATGGCCAGGGACCTGAGCAAATGCATCTTGTGCGGCAAGTGCATCCGGGCTGATCACGAGCTGGTGGTGGTGGGCGCCATCGATTACAGCCTCAGGGGATTCCGCTCGCGGCCCTGCACGGCCGAGGACGGTGCCCTGGAAGGCTCGGAGTGCACCTTCTGCGGCACCTGTCTTTCCATGTGCCCCACCGGCGCCCTGAGCCCGAATGGCTGGCGCTTTGTGGGCACGCCGGAGCAAACGCATCTGTCGGTGTGCGGATTTTGCGCCGTGGGCTGTGCTCTGAAAATGGGCGTGGCCGGCGGCCGGGTGGTGGAGGTCCACCCGGCAGCGCAGGCCGATACGGTCAACCGCTCCACCTTATGTGTGCGGGGCCATTTTGCCCATGATTATCTCAACAGCGCCCAGCGCCTGACCCAGCCCCAGATCCGCAAGGAGGGGCAACTGCAGCCGGTGGCCTGGGACGAGGCCCTGGATCTGGTGGCCGGCCGGCTGACGGCTCTCAAGCACGAATTCGGGCCCGGCAGCATGGCCTTCCTGGGATCGTCCCAATGTTCCAACGAGGAGAATTATCTGTTTCAGAAGATCGCCCGCGTCCTCATCGCCACGCCCAACATTGACAACGGCGGCCACTTTGGGGGGCGGCCGTGCCTGCAGCGCATCGACGAACGCACCGGCGGCGGTTGGCGGCCCATGCCCCTGGCCAATTTGGAGCAGGCCGGCGCCATCCTGGTGGTGGGCGCCGATCCCTGCCAGAGCCTGCCAGTGATGAGCTATTTCATCAAACGCGCGGCCCGCAAAAAGATTCCCCTCATCACGGCCACTGCCGCGCCCACGGAGCTGGATCGCTCCGCAGCCATGGCGATCCGGCTGGCACCGAACGGCCAGCTGCCCTTTGTCTTGGCGCTGTGCCGCCGCATGCTCCTGACCGGTGCGTTCGATGATGACTGTATCAGCCGCAATGCCGAAGGGTTTAATCTGTTCCGCCATGAGCATCTGGCCTTGAACGATGCGGTCCTATCCTCTTACGCCGGTATGGCCGGCGATGTGCTGGTGCGGGCCGCCGAACTGCTGAAAGGTCGGCGTATCGCGGTCATTGCCGGCCACGAGGTGATTCACCACAAGGACGGCCCGGCGCTGGTGGACGAGCTGCTCAACCTGCTGCTCATGACCGGCAGCATAGGCGATGGGGGCGGCGGCCTCTTTTTAGAGTATCAGGACAACAACCTGGCCGGCGCCTGGGACATGGGGTCAGCGCCGGAGATGCTGCCCGGCCGCGCGCCACTGAGTGATGAGGCTGCCCGCAAACATTGGGAAAGGGCCTGGAACTGCCATCTGTCGCCCGATCCGGGCCTGAACGTGGCCCAGATGGTGGAGGCGGCTGAGAGCGGGCGCCTCAAGGCGCTCTTTGTCATGGGCGAAAACCCCCTGCGCGGCCTGCCCGGCGCGGCGCGAGTCAAAGAAGCGCTCTCCCGCATCGAGTTGGTGGTGGCGCAGGACATTGTCCATACGGAAACAGTGGAGCAAGCCCAGGTGGTGCTGCCCGGCGCGCCGTTTGCGGAAAAAGCCGGCTCGTTCACCAATATCGAGGGCCGGGTGCAATGCTTCGAACCGGCGGCCGCGCCCCTGAGAGATTCCAGGCCGGATCTGGAGATTCTGGCGGAGCTGGCGGCCCGCCTGGCCGGCGTCAAACACAGGCCCACGCTGGCCGAGATCCGGTGCGAGATTGCCCAGCACGTGCCCATGTATGCGGAACTCGGCGGCAGCGCCCGCCGCGCCTGGGTCCAGCCCCGCGCCGTGAAACGGGTTTTTGACCCCCAGGGCCAAGGCGAGCCCATGACTTTCGCCATACCCAATTTGCCGGAGCATGTCCCGGCCCCGGACGGCCAGTATCCCTTTATGGCCGTGCTGGCCTATTCACGGTTTCAGGCGGGCGGCGGCACGCGCACGGCCCTCTCGCCGCGAATTCAGCAAATGAGCGCCAGAGGGGCGATCAGAATTTCGCCATCGGACTGTCGGCGCCTGGATGTGGCCACGGGCAACCGGGTGCGCGTAAGCTCGCCCCACGGCTACCTGGAGCGGGAGATCACGATTGATCCCGAGCTGGCTGAGGGGACCATCGTGATCCCCCTGGCCTTCAATGCCAATGACGCCCTGCAACTGGGGACCCTGGACCGCACCTTACGCGTCAGGCTGGAAAAGATCCCGGCCGGCGCCGAAGCCTGAAAGGAGTGTTGCATGGAGCTCACACCCGTTGACTTTCAAACCCTCGAAGAGATCATCGCCCGGCATCGCGATGAAAAGTGGGCCCTGATCCCCTTGCTGCAGGAGGTCATGGAGAGGTTCGGCTATGTGCCGCCGGCCTTTATCCAACCCATTGCCCAGGGCTTGGGATTGTTTGCCAGCCAGGTGCGCGGCGTGATCACCTTCTATGCCGGCTTTTCCCTCAAGGCCAAGGGCAAGCATGTGCTGCGCTGCTGCCGCGGCACGGCCTGCCACGTGAAAGGCAGCCGCAGCATCCTGCGCCAGCTCAAGAAAGAGCTGTGCCTGGATGAAGGCGAAACCACCCCGGACTACCAGTTCACCCTGGAGACCGTGGCCTGCCTGGGGGCCTGCTTTCTGGCGCCCACCATGATGGTGGACAAAACCTATTTCGGCAAGCTGTCGCCCACCAAGATCGCCAGCCTGCTGGCCCAGTACGGCGCGGAAAAGCCGCCCGCCGGGCAAGGGGATGAATAGGCATGGAAACGCTGCAATCCATCGGGCAATTGGAGTGGCTGCGCAACAAGCTGCTGTCCGGGGGGCCCCAGCGCCGCACCGAGGTGCATGTCTGCATGACCGGCTGCCGCGCTTATGGCGCGGCCGAGGTCATGGCAGCCATGGCCGACGAGATCGCCAGACAGGGCCTGGGGCAGCAGGTGGAGCTGCGCGCCACGGGCTGCCACGGCTTTTGCGCCAAGGCGCCGGTCATGGCCATCGAGCCCCTGGGCATCCAGTACCAGGAGGTCAACCCCGGGGACGCGGCCGAAATCGTGGCCGCGACCCTCAAGGAAAACCGCCTCATCGACCGTCTGGCCTTCAAGGACCCGCGCACCAACACCCCCATCTACTACCGCAACCAGATTCCCTTCTACATGAAACAGGAGCGCCGGGTGCTGGCCCTGTGCGGCCGCATCGACCCCACCAAGGTGGAACACTACATCGCGGCCGGCGGCTACAGCGCCCTGGCCAAGGTGCTCTCCAAGATGACGCCCGAGCAGGTGATCGCCGAAGTCTCGGCCGCCAGGCTGCGCGGCCGGGGCGGGGCCGGCTTTCCCACGGGGCAGAAGTGGAAATTCGCCCGGGAGGCCGCGGGCGCGCCCAAATACATCATCTGCAATGCCGACGAAGGCGATCCGGGCGCCTTCATGGACCGCGCCCTGCTGGAAGGCGATCCCCACGCGGTCCTGGAAGGCATGCTGATCGGGGCCTACGCCATCGGCGCCACCCAGGGCTACATTTACGTGCGCGAGGAGTACCCCATTGCCGTGGAGCATCTGACCATTGCCCTGGGCCAGCTGCGCGAACTGGGCCTGCTGGGGGAGAACATCCTGGGCACAGGATTTGAGTTTCACCTAGGCCTGAAGATGGGGGCCGGCGCCTTTGTGTGCGGCGAGGAGACCGCCCTGATGGCCAGCATCGAAGGCAAGCGCGGCATGCCCCGGGCCCGGCCGCCCTTTCCGGCCCAGGCCGGCCTGGACGGCCGCCCCACCAACATCAACAATGTGGAGACCTGGGGCAATGTGCCCCTGATCATCAACAAGGGGGCGGCGTGGTTCACCCAGGTGGGCACGGCCAACAGCGGCGGGACCAAGATCTTCTCCCTGGCCGGCAAGGTGAACAACACCGGCCTGGTGGAGGTGCCCATCGGCATGAAGGTCAAGGACCTGATCTTCGATATCGGCGGCGGCATCCCCAAGGGCCGCAAATTCAAGGCGGTCCAGATGGGCGGCCCTTCGGGCGGCTGCGTGCCGGCCCAGTTCCTCAATTTGCCCATCGACTACGACACCGTGCAGCGCATCGGCGCCATCATGGGCTCGGGCGGCATGGTGGTGATGGACGAAAACAACTGCATGGTGGAGATCGCGCGCTATTTCCTGAGCTTCACCCAGTCCGAATCGTGCGGCAAATGCGCGCCCTGCCGTTTGGGCACGACCCAGTTGCTGGAAATTCTCACGCGCATCACCAACGGCCAGGGCCGGCCCGAGGACATCGAGACCCTCAAGGAGCTGGGCGACACCATCACCACCGCCTCCCTGTGCGGCCTGGGCCAGACCTGCGCCAAGCCGGCCCTCTCCACCCTGCGCTACTTTGCCAAGGAGTACGAGGACCACATCCGGGAACACCGCTGCGCAGGCGCGGCCTGTGACGCCATGGTGATCTCGGCCTGCCAGCACGCCTGCCCTGCCGGCATCGACGTGCCCAACTATGTGGCGGCCATTGCCGCCGGCCACTATGAAAAGGCCGTGGAGATCATCCGGGAGCGAAATCCCTTCCCGGCGGTGTGCGGCCGCATCTGCATCCACCCCTGCGAGTACAAATGCCGCCGGGGCGAGCTGGACGACCCGGTGGCCATCCGGTTGCTCAAGCGCTTTGCCGCGGACTGGTACATAGAGCACATCGGCCTGGCCAAGAGGCCGTTTCCCGTCACCCGGCCCCACCAGGTGGCGGTGGTGGGCGCCGGCATGTCCGGTCTTTCGTGCGCCTACTTTCTGGCCAAAATGGGCTACCGCACCACGGTTTTCGAAGCCCAGCCCGTGGGCGGCGGCATGCCCGGCATCACCATCCCCGAATTCCGCCTGCCCCGGCAGATCATCCGGCAGGAGATCGACTACATCGCCAGTTGCGGCGTGGACATTCACTACAACACCCCCATCGACGCCAACCGCACCGTGAACCACCTGCTCAAGGAGGGCTTTGGCGCGGTCTTCATCGCCGCGGGCGCCCAATCCAGCAAGCGCATCGGCATCCCCGGCGAGACTGAAAATCCGCGCGGGCTGCACTACGGCCTGCAGTTTCTCAGCGACATCAAAAAAGGAGTGGACACCGCCGCCTGCGGCCGCACCATCGTCATCGGCGGCGGCAACGTGGCCATGGACGTGGCCCGCACGGCTCTGCGGGCCGGCGCGAGCGCTGTCCAGATCTTCTGCCTGGAATCCCGCGAGGAGATGCCGGCCTGGGAAAAAGAGATCCGCGAAGCGGCCGAGGAGGGCATCACCTTCAACCCCTCCTGGGGCCCCAAACAGGTGCTGCACCAGGAGGGCCGGGTCACGGGCGTGGAGTTCGTGCGCTGCGCGGCGGTGTTCGACGACCAGGGGCGCTTCAAGCCGCGCTTTGACGAGGAGACCACCCAGGTCGTGGCAGCCGACACGGTCATCATCTCCATCGGCCAGGCCGCCGACATGTCCTTCCTGTCCGAAGATGTTCAACTGGAGCGGGCCCTGTGGGGCACCCTGGCCGTGGACGACAACACCCTGGCCACCAACATGCCGGGGGTCTTTGCGGGCGGCGACTTCATCACCGGGCCCACCTTTGCCATCCGCGCCATTGCCTCGGGACGGCGCGCGGCCATTGCCATCGACAAATACCTGCAGGGCGATCTGGGCCCCGTGGCCATTCCCGATGAGAAGACTGAAATGAAGGAAGAGACCGGTCTGGCCCTGGATCTGGAAGGCGACCAGGAAACGCCCCAGGACAAACCCAGGGTGGCCGTCACCGTCCAGAAGCCCGCGGAGCGAATCAGAGACTTCCGCGAAATCGAGTGCAATTTCAGCGAGGACCAGGCCCGCCTGGAAGCCACCCGCTGCCTGCGCTGCGACCTGGAAAAGGAGAGGAGAGAATTATGATCCGATCCATCACCCAAGCCAAACCCGAAGCCGAATTGGCGCGTCTGATGGAGGGCCTGGACCGCCTGTTCGTGGTGGGTTGCGGCACCTGCGTCACCTTGACCCGCACCGGCGGCCAACCCCAGGTGGCGGCCATGGCCGAAAACCTGGCCCGCCAGGGCAAGCTCGTCACCGGCGCCGTGGTGGTGCCCGTGGCCTGCGACCATTTGACGGCCGAGATTCTCGACGAGCACGGCGCGGCCATCAAGCAGGCCGATGCCCTGCTCATCATGACCTGCGCCTTTGGCGTGCAGACCATCGCCCGCCAGCTGCGCAAGATGGTGATCCCGGCCCTGGACACCCTCTTCATCGGCAAGGAGACCGGGCCCGGGCGCTTCGACGAAGTGTGCACCCAGTGCGGCACCTGCATTATCGGCGAAACCGGCGGCATCTGCCCGGTGACCACCTGCCACAAGGGCCTGGTCAACGGCCCCTGCGGCGGCACCAACAAAGGCAAGTGCGAAATCGACAAAGAAAAGGATTGCGCCTGGACCCTGATTTACTTTCGCCTGCAGGAGCTGGGGCGCCTCGACAGCATGAAGAGATACCAGAAGCCGCGCAACCATCAGGGCGAACCCATGCCGGGCCGTTTCCGGTTGGGGTAAAGGGAAGCGGGACAGGCTAAGCAAACAGCGCATGATACAAAACAGCGAAAGGACCGGCCATGGCCTCATCATTTAAAAAAGCGTTGGATTCGGGCCGTTTCGTGGTGACTTGCGAGGTGGCCCCGCCCAAGGGCACCCATCTGGCCAAAGTGGCCCACCACATCGACCTGCTCAAGGACCAAGTGGATGCCATCAACGTCACCGACCACCAGAGCTCGGTCATGCGCTTTCCCTCCCTGGGCGGCGCATTGATGATCAAAGAGCAGGGCGGCGAGCCCATTTTGCAGATGACCTGCCGCGACCGCAACCGCCTGGCGTTGCAAGCCGACCTGCTCTTTGCCTACAGCCGGGGCATTGAAAATGTGCTCTGCCTGACCGGCGACAGCATCGTGCTCGGCGATCACAAGACCGCCAAGAGCGTGTTCGACCTGGATTCGTGCCAGCTCCTGGCCGCCATCCGCGGCCTGGAAAAAGGCAAAGACATGGCCGGCAATGACCTGGACGGCGGCGTGGCCTTCTGCGCCGGCGCCATCGTGACCCCCGAAGCCGAGCCGCTGGAGCCGCAACTGATCAAATTCGAGAAGAAAATCGGGGCCGGCGCCGAGTTCATCCAGACCCAGGCGGTCTACGACCTGGAGAAGTTCAAGACCTTCATGGACTACGCGCGCCAGTTCAAGGTGAAAATTCTGGCCGGCATCATCTTGCTGACCTCGGCGCCCATGGCGCGCTTCATGAACAAGAACATTGCCGGCGTCAACGTGCCCCAGCCCCTGATCGACGAGCTGGCCGCGGCCCCCAAGGGCGGCGCGCTGGATAAGGGCATCGAGATCGCCGGCCGCATGATCAGCCGCATCCGGGAAGAAAAACTGTGCGACGGCGTTCACATCATGGCCATCGGCAAGGAAGAAAAAGTGCCGGAGATTTTGCAAGCTTCCGGGTTTTCCACTGCCGGCCATAGCTAAGCGCGAAACGATGCCGCGGATCAGTGGCTAAATTTCTTTTTTGACCGCGCGCGCGCCATTGGCGCGCTGACAATATGTATTATTTTTTGGGATCAATCTGACTTTGCTTTCCAGAGAGTGCATTCGCCGCTCAATCCCGATTCCGGCCAAGCCATTTACGATGAGTTGCCCCTCCATTGAGCCACCCTTTGCTGGAGTGCAACTACCACTCCAAGGGCGGCGCCATCCGGCGCCGGCTGCTCAAGCGGGTCATCGCCGATACCTACACCTACCATCTGGACAAGAAAGAAGAGTTCGACATCCCCAAGCACAAGGAGAATGTGGCGGTGGTGGGCGGCGGCCCGGCGGGCCTGATGTGCGCCTATGATTTAAGCAAGCGCGGCTACCGGGTGACCATCTTCGAGGCTTCCAATCGGATAGACGGGGCCCTGTGGCTCATCCCGCGCTACCGGCTGCCCGAAAAGACGCTGGTCTCCGCCATGGACAACCTGGTGCGCATCGCCGGCATCGATGTGAAATACAATGCCGGCGTGGGCGGCGACACCACCGTGGTGTGCCTGGAGTGCGAGGACAAAAGCTCCAAGGACGGCATTCCCGCGGATTTCGAAGAGATCCGGGGCGCCTGGGAAGAGGGGGTGCGCATCATCTACTCCAGGGGCGTGCGCCGGATTTTCGGCGAAGGCGAACGGATCAAGCGTATCGAATGCCCCAAGTGCACCAGCGTTTTCAGCCCGGCCGGATTCAATCCGCAAGTGGAAGCGCCCCGTGGCACGATCTTCCATCACTACGAGACCGATGACCAGGGCCTGCTCACCATGGTCAACCTGGTGGTGGCCTCCCTGCACAACGCGGCGCCCATCTGCGTGTCGGTCAAAAAGGCCGCGCAGGAGTTCATCACCAGCGGCCGCATCCAGGAGGGGTTGCTCAACCGGGTGGAGATGGCGTTTCGGGCCTACGATCCCTGCCTGGGGTGCGCCACGCATGCGCTGTCCGACCACAGGCCGCCGAAGATCACGATCCGGGACCCGGCGCGGCGCGTGGTTCAAACCCTATAGAAGAGTAAAGGCGCAACATAAAAAGATGGGCGCGGTGCCGAAGCAACTCGGTCTGTTTGATGAGGAACGCCATGCTCTACAGCGACCTGAAGAAGATGATCGCCGTGTGCGAGATGATCCGGACCGGCATGGCACAGGCCCGGATCGAAGATTTCATGGATCGGGTCACCCGCAACACCGCCGAAATCATGCAGGTCAAGGCCTGCTCCATCAAGATCCAGGACATTGAACGCCGAACAGCAGCAAAACATTCAAAGATGTCTGAAACGGCTGCAAATCTTCCAAAGCACGGTCTCCAATCTGCTCAAGCTGGCCGCCGAGCGCCAGGAGATCGGCCCGCCCCCAGTAGCTGCCGTGGATGTGGGAAGCATTTCAAGAAGTATGGAAGCGCTCTACCGCACCCTGGCCGAGAAGAAGAGCGTGACGCTGCAGGTGCGCGTGAAAAGCCGGCTGGGCAGCGGCACCCATATCGCCTGCACCCTGCCGATCCGACGCCAATCGGCCCAGGATAGTACTTTTTAGCCCAGTTTATCAAAAATCAAGCGCCCCCGGAAGTATACCGGAGACGCTTGTATTTTCTTCTGTACGTCTTATGACGATAGGCTAATTGCATCCGCCCGAAGTCGAGCTGCTGGAAGATGAGCTACTGGAAGAGCAGCTGGTGGTCTGCTCAACCTTGTTTTTAACCATGAGATTCCACAGCATTTGCGCCATATGTTGGGAAGCGGCTTGGGTCGGATGGATGCCGTCCACAAGGGTATACGATGAGGGCAGTCTGCTCTTAAACCATGAATCGGCATTGGGATTGTAGGTGTAAAGCGCGATGCCATGCGCGGCGCCCTGGGCCGGGAGCCATGCAATGATATTATCGTTTATGCTCAACTGAAACGCGGTAGCCGTTGTGGTTTTGTAATATCCTTGGAAAATAATGGTTTGTACGCCGGCATTGGCGGCCTTGGTCAGAATTCTTCCCCACGCGGATTTAAGTTCTGCTTCCACCATGGAATCGGGGTTTACTCCCAACAAGAAGTCATTTCCGCCGCCGTCCATGATGATGGTCCGGATGGAGCCTTGGTTTATGGCCCGATTCAACTGATCTTCAATGTCGCCGGGGGCGATGACGCTGCCGCCGGCCAATTGCGCGCCGCTGACGTAATAGTGGCGATAGGTCGAGCCTGAAAGTCTTTCCAGCGCCGCGGGCTCTTGGCCGGTAAGGGCAAAGATGGAGTCTCCCAGCATGACGACACAATTTTTTTGTGCTTGCAACGTTGGCTCGCATCCGATCAGAAAGCTGGCGCCGAGAACGCAACTTACCAAGATCGCGGTACATAGAATCAATTTGGTGCGATTGATCATTTTCTTTCCCTCCCTGGAGTATGGTGTGGTTTTCGATGGAAACTGCTTGAAACAAAGAAAAATAGAAAAATGATTCGGGAGTCACCTCCTTTTTTTGGGGATTGATGTTCTGGTGTTCGGGGAGGGGGATTGCGCGGATAGATTCGCATCGCCATTGATAAACGCTGAATTTACTTCAAGATCTGCGCCAAGCTTGACCGAGATGTCCGATTAAATTATACATTATATAACAGGGAGTTAAAGTTCAGCGGGTTAAGTCATACAACGGACCGGGCCTTGTGGCGCATGTGCGCCAACCGCACAGGTGTGCCACGGCACGGTGTGCGACCGGTTTGATTCGGGCCTGATGGATCAGCGCTCCATGCTCCACCCGGCCTCCCAATGGACCGGCGGACCATTTAAATTAAAGGATTCGTTTCCATTGCCGATAAATGCCAACAGGGGAGCAATTAGATCTATAACCGATATTGATTGGACTAACGGAATATGTAAATTTCGCGTCTCCTCAACATTTCCTAAAAGTGGATCTGACCAGATAAGCCCAACACTCACACCAAATTAGAAGGAGCAAGACTGTCTGTTCCTCAACATCTTTACTCCCAGGGGCAATGGTCCTTACCCGGTCATGGTGTGGATTCATGGCGGCGCATTCATTTCGGGCTCCAGCGGCACAGAGGCGGATCACCCTTACGACCCCACCCATCTCGTAGCCAAAGATGTGATCGTGGTGACGCTTAATTACCGGATCGGCGCATTGGGCTTTTTGCCGCAGGCGGACTTGACCGCCGAGGCCGGTCAATCCGGCAACTATGGCTTGATGGATCAGCACCTGGCGCTGCAATGGATTCATGACAACATCGCCAACTTCAATGGTGATCCGGACAATGTGACCCTGTTCGGCGAATCAGCCGGCGGCCATAGTGTGCTTTCCCAATTGGCGGCGGCCTCATCCTTTTCGCCCTATTACCTTTTTCACAAGGCCATTGTTGAGAGCGGCGCCTATGGCCCCACGCAGTGGAGTCTGGCGGCAGGCTACACCAAATACGGCAATCCGTTTGTCACCGCTACGGGATGCACGGGTGATATCCCCGCCTGCCTGCGGGGTTTGACCGTGGCGCAAATTCTTGATGCCCAGGATCAAGTAGCGCTTTGGCCTTCGCCGGTTTACGGAACGGGGGCATTTTTGGAAAACTCCATCGCAACTGTTTTTGGATCGGATGGCATTCCCGCCGATGTGCCGGTATTGCTCGGCTGCAACAAGGACGAGGGCCAGTTGTTCGTGCTGCTGGATATGGCGCAAGGTCAGTTTTATACCACAGAGGCCGCCTACAACAGCGCGGTGGCCACCGCGCTGGCGGATGCCGTAGCGCTTAAACCGTCCCTGGATGTTACCGGCATTGAGGCCTACTATCTCAATAAATATCCAGGCGATAGCAATCTCTACCGCGATGCTTTGAGCGCCTTCCGAACCGACTATCTGTTTAACTATAACACCAAAGTCGTATGGGATCAGATTTCAGACCGAACCGCCACCTACGCCTACTGGTTCACGGACGTGGATGCGCCGGTCCTATCATCTTCCTGGAATACGCCTTTTCTCAACATCGGCGCGACCCATAGTCTGGAAATCCAGTATGTCTTCGGTTCCCTGGGTGAGCGCGGCGCCACGGCCGATCAAATCACCCTGTCCAATACCATGATCACCTATTGGACCCAGTTTGCCAAAACCGGCGATCCCAATGATGGGGCCGCAACCGACTGGCAGCCCTATCAGGTCGGCGATGAATTCGTGCTGAAACTGGACAAGCCCACGCCCACGGCCACGGATGTGGATGATGCCGATGGGTTCTGCGATGTGCACACTTGCACCAATTGGGCCAATTGGTTGGCGCCTTAGCATAGGCGTACGAATAGCGCCGTTCTTCGAAAGGTTTTTGTAATATCCCAAGGGTTCAACGGGATCTGATATTTGATAATAACCGCGCCCGCACAGCCTGCTGTACGGGCGCGTGTTTATTGATCAATGGCGCTGGCGCTGTCTTCTTCGGGGCGCTGGGCAGGGTTGCCGCTACTGGGACGAAGAAAATGCCGCGACCCCTGATCTCGCTCTTTTTGATCTTCACCCATCATGCTTTGAAGAGCATTTTCCGCACCTGGGCTTTGATTTTTCTTCTTTGATAAGCCATCAGACGCAAAAACACCCGTACCCGTTTCGCGTCCCAGCTTCTTTTGGGCGCAACCGTTCTAAAACCGATGCCCACGCTGGGTCTGTCAAGAAGATTGCAATGACGGCAAGAAGAGGAAAGCGCCTCTTTGGGGAACATGTGGGACCCACCCCTGAAGACATTGGCCGTGTCTAATGAAAACGGCCCGCCCACATCACGTAACGGTGCTTTGTGGTAGTACTCCTGGTCCATGGCATCAAGGCACCAATCCCAGGCATTCCCGGCCATATCCATTATTCCGTATGGTGAAGCTCCTTCCGGAAAGGAACCCACGGGAGCGGTACCTTTGGTTTCACCATCGTTGTACCTGGCCCTGAGAACACCTCCGGCGTCAACGGCTTCATGGCCCCATGGGAAAAGACGGCCATCACTGCCTCTGGCCGCTTTTTCCCATTCCGCTTCGGTGGGAAGCCGAAAATAGCGATCTTCTTTTTTTGATCGCCAGGCACAATAGACCAGGGCATCTTTGATGGTCACCAGCACGACCGGATGATCCAAGCGCGCCTCGATGGAAGATGGTGGTCCATAGGGATGCCGCCAATCCGCCCCTTTGACCCACTGCCATTGGCCATTAACATAGGTGTCGCCTTCACCGATTTGCTCAGCCGTTGAAATATATCCGGTTTCTTGGCAGAAGAGATCAAACTGCTGATTGGTGACCATAAATTTATCGATGTAGAATTCATCAACAAAAACCTTGTGGGGAGGTCTTTCATTGGCGTTGGCCGCCGGGTCGGCGGACCCCATGATAAAATCCCCCTCAGGGACAAGGACCATTTCACCTGTGGATAACTGCAAACCCTTTTGATTCATTATTTGGCCTGAGGTAGTGATGGTTAGTACAAGCCATCTCAAAATAGTTTTTTGGTCCAAACTCTTTGTTGGAGGCAAATTTTAAATCCTCGAAATACTTCAGTATGTCTGCGGTTTAAAATTTGCCTCCGTCGCGATTTTGGCCCAAAACCCTTATTTTGAGATGGCCTGTATGCATATTCGGTAGAGTTACGGTCGATCCACATACAGTTATCTCAAGACTCGGAGTGTTTCTTTCGTCATGCCCGGGCGGGCATCCAGCGGGATGGCATTCGAGAAAACTGGATTCCCGCCATCGCGGCAATGACACGACTTTGTTTGAGAAACTCCCCAACCTCTCAGCTATCTATCTCAAAATAGTCTTTCAACAAAGAGTTTGGGCCAAAAGATTATTTTGAGATGGCTTGTACAAAAGGTCTGGCCAAGCAAATGTCATGGCCGCATCAGCCCCATCAGCAGATCCCGCCCGCGCGCGCTCAATCCCAGTTGATCGATCTCCCGGGCCAGCCGCTGGCGCGTGCCGTCGCCGGCCACGTAGCCATTGAGGCGGGCCACGGCCGTGGAGTTGTCGAAATCCCTGGGTCGGGGGTAGATGCGTTGCAGCTCCTGGACCAGGGCGCGTTCGGATTTCAACAAATACTTCTGATGGTATTCTTCGGCCCAGGTGAAGCTTTGCAGGGGGGCGATTTCCGTGCGCACGGTTTTGTCCAGCGTTTGCTCCAGGGCTGCTTTACTTTTCTCTGCCAGGCGGCGCTGGGTGTCATCCTGGTAGAAAACCACATGGCGGTACTGCCGCGACCAGGTGCGATGAGTGGGGTCGTGGCTTTGCCAGAAGATGGCCAGCAGTTCTTTGTAGGTGATGCGCGCCGGGTCGTAGTCCACCTGCACGGTCTCGGTGTGATCGCCGATGTGGCCGTAATCGGGGTCAGGGCTGCTGCCGCCGGCATAGCCCACCCGGGTGCGGATGATGCCGTCAATAAGCCCGAACCGGGCTTCAACGCCCCAGAATCAGCCCAGGCCGAAAGCAGCGGTTTCGAATTTTACGGGCGCCGCCCGGTCAATGGGCGGGATGGTGGTATTCTCAATGGTTTTAAGGTCATCCATGAACATGGCACTCTCCTTCTGCGGCGCAGCCGGATTTGGGCTGCCGCACATTTTGGGTGTTTCGGCCCGCGCCGGAGCTGCGGCGCTGAGCCAGATCAAGGCGCTGAGGATCGTCAAAGCAAGATATTTCATGGTTTCTCCTTCCCGAAGCATCCAAATATAAACAATTGGGACCTTCCAATCGCGTGTCAAGCTGCGGGTGCTGCTGCACCCTCGCACTTCTTCGACCCCGGCGACATCCGCAGGATAATCCCTGTTTGTAAAGGTTTTATAAGGACTTGATAAAGATTGAATCCGTCGACTTTGGCGATTTTACTCCCTAAGACGGAATCGCGATCGAAGAACTCGCCGGCGGTTTACTTCGGTACCACGAACCAGTTGATCTCCAGGTTGGGGAACAGATCCAGGACCTTTTGGAGATAGGCTAGCGTATTGCCGGTCGGCGGCCCCGGCGCGATGATGTGGTAGTAGATGCGTGTATCCGGGCTGTAGCCTGTGCGGCCCTGGGATAACCAGATCGTACCGGCGAGCTGACGCTGTTTATGCCCCCGGCCGGCCACGCCCGTTTCAAAGTCGGTCTGCAGCGTGGCCTCAAAGTAATGCACCTCCGCGACCTTTTTGCCCTTGTTCGGCAAATTCTCAATGACTTCCATGGAGGCATCCGGCCGGCGATCCATCAGGCCTTCGGGGGCCTTGTAGGTTTTCTGCATCTTCAAACGGTTGGTTGTACCGCTCGACGAACTTCGATAGCCTTGGTCCTCGGGGCCCAGCTTTACGACACGCTTATTCGGGGCTGAAACCTCTTTGGCCAGCGGTTCCGCCAGCTGCTCGTCGAATCCTCTTTCGTACTCGAGCCAATTGGCCGCGGGTGTTTTTGAGGGCCGCCGCAGCTGCAGGCCGCCCTCGTTGACGTGGATTTCTCCATGCTGGGACCAGGTGCCCTGGGTGAAGCGGTCGCGAACGTGGGGCGGCAGCGGCGGACTGCTTTGCTTGCCCCTGGGCGCGCGAATGCTTTTCTTCTCCCGCCCCGAAATTCCCTCGCCAATGACCCAACGATCCTGATGCTCCTTGAGCCCTTGGTCCTGATTGGCGCGGCCGGCGGGATCGTTGTGCGCTGCCGAATCGGCTGTGTCGCGATCTCCAGCATCCGTGGCGCGGTCCTGGCTGCCGTGGTCGTCAGTGGCGCGCGGATCGGCCGTGGTGTGGGACGCATCTTTCCCGTGGGCCGCACCACCCGGAGAACCAGCCTCGGTGCCCGGATCAAAGCCGCGGATTTCGTGGGTGGCATCGGGCCCTTCGATGCCGCGCATCTCAGTGCCCACGCGGGTTTCGCCCGTCGGCGTCTCCGCGCCGCGAATTTCGATCATCCCTCCGGGGCGCTCGATGCCGCGCATTTCAGTGCCGATGCGCGCTTGGCCGGCGTGAATCGCTGCGCTCGTGGCACCCGTGCCCTGGGTCCCGGTCGCGTCGATCATGCGGTTCTGGCCGTTCACCGCCGATGCATTGGGTTCGAGATGGTGCTCGGCCGCGCTGAACTGGTGTTCGACCTCGGCTGCGTCCACCTCCTTGGGCTTGGTGCCGTGCACCAGCAGGCTCAACCCCAGCATGAAGAGTTGCGCCTGGGTGCCGTCCACGCCCAATGCTTCGGTGGATTTTTCAAAGGCGTAATTGAATATGATGCTTTTGGCTAGACCGGTGAGCCCGCCGGAAACCAGATCGGGCATGTAAAGGACCACCTGCCAAAGCAGATCGAGAAACGGCAGGATGGCGGCGGTGCCGCGCACGATCTCGCCGTAGAGCGCATCATCGTCATAGATTTCGGCCAGGCGCTGGGCGCGCGCCTCGAATACGACCTTGTCGAGTCCGTTGACCAGCAGGTAGGCCATCTCCCGTTCAAAATCCCAGAACAAGATGTAGTAATTGCCGATGGTTTGCCCGATGCGAAGTTCTTTTTTGCCATCGCGCCGGCTCATGACCGGGATGCGGATGGCCGCCATCTCGTGATTTTTCTTCTCCCAGAGCCGTTCGACGCTGCCCAGCAGCGTTGCGCCTTCCATCATGGGCGTCAGAAACAATCGGTAGCGGTCCGCGTAGATTTGAAGCAGCCCCTGGCCTTTGCACAGCTCGCTCAGCGTGGGCGCGCCGCTCTTCTTCCACATCACGTATTCGAGCGCCAGCACGAAATCCGCGAAATAGGGATCGTTGAAGCGACCGCCGCCCAGCAGGCATTCGCGCTCCTGGGCGTTGAACCCGGACGTATACACCACGGGCCGCTTTTGCAGCGCGTTGATGAAGAGCAGGCCGACGCCATACAGGTAGAAGAGATTGCGAAAGCGCGCATCAAGACCGGCGCGCTCGCGGCAGCGCTTCGCCAGAACCCACAGCGTGAGCGAATCCTTCTCCGAAGCGAGGATTTTTGCAAGGCTGTCAAAGGCGCGTTCGAAATTTT
Organism: Deltaproteobacteria bacterium; assembly: GCA_021824175.1. Lineage (GTDB taxonomy): Bacteria > Desulfobacterota > Desulfobacteria > Desulfobacterales > Desulfosarcinaceae > Desulfatitalea. The sequence continues at coordinate 24,642 of JAKALP010000029.1, read as the reverse complement.
CAATGCTTCTGACAGCCACGGCGGTCTCGCAGTCGCTGAGGGCCCCGGCCAGATTATCGATCTGGGCCGGATTCGGCAACGGTGGTTCGAAGGTCTGCAGGGCTTGCAGGTCCGGATCGGCCTGGAAGCGGGAGTAGTACGCGGCCTTGAGGTCATCGAGCAGGCGACCCTTTTTGGCAATCTCTTCTTCGATCTGGGCCTTGAGCCGGTCGCGGTACATCTTCTGGTCGAGGGCCATATACCGTTGGTTCCACACCGTGCCCGCGGTCTGCGTCAAGTACTTGACCTTGAAGGCGTAATAGGCATCGCCCTTGGTCAGCGCCCTCGACAGCACGCCGAAGAACATGACCAGCGAGCGCGGGTTCGTGGCGGTGCCTTGGTCGCTCGAATCTTTCAAATAGGCCTCGACGCACGCCCGCAGATCCTCGAAGGCCTGCACGCGCAGGAAATTCTGGTATTGATCCATGGAGTGCCGGTCGCCGCGCGCCACAAACTGCCGGTAGCGTTTGAGGAACTCGGCTACCGCCTTGCCGGACGCTTGGGGCTGGGAGGGCGCCGCGGGCTGGGTCTTGGCCGGCGTCACCGGTCCGAAGTCATAGTGTCCAACCTCCGCGCCCTTGTGGATTTTGCCCTTGTACTCCACGTCGCTGCGGATTGTCTTCTTGTCGCGGATATCGCCCTCGATGAGTTGACGCCATTCCGGACTGAGGGCGGCATAGCGCTCGTGCCAGGGCGTATTCTTCTCCGCCACCTTGCTCTGGTAGATCTGGGTGAAGGCCGCGTCGCCAAGCCAGATAGCGGCCCTGGAAAGCCCCAGGAAGATCAGCAGTGAATCATGCCCATTGCGCGCGCCATATCCCTGGGAGACTTCCACATAGGCAAACAGGCAGTCATGGCGCTCCTGGAAAGTCTTGAGCTTGCTGGTGAAACCTTCGAGCTTCTGCTGGGAAAGCTGTTTGTGCATGTAATGGTCGAAGAGATCGATGAATTGGCGCTGGACCGCGGTCAGCTTGCGTTTCTCATGCTCGACGCGTCGATTGAGGGTGGCGCGGCCGGTGGCCGAGAGCGCCGTGTACCGGCTTTGCCAGGGCGGCGCGCGCAGGGCGATTTCCAGACGCAGGGCGAAGTACACGTCGCCCTTGGCGAGCAGGTCCTCCGCGAGTTTCAGAAACACGGCATTCAGCTTGGCACGCTGGTGAACGTATTCGGCGTCGTGCTCGAAGTACGACGAGGCGCAATCGGTCAGGTCCCCGAAGGTTAATCTATCGAGGAACCGGAACAATGGCTCCGGGCGACCGGACGGCTTCATATCGTCGCGGAGCAGGTTTAGAAATTGCTGCTGATTGCCGGTCACCGCTGCGGCCCTCCGTTAGAACCTGCCTTTGTGCCTTGCGTCTGTGGCGAAACAATACATCCTCGTAATTACTACCGCGTGAACTTAGTGTCCGGGGGGCGGCACGACCACGCCGGGCACACTGCCTTGAATCAGCACCTTTTGATCCACGTTGGGATCTTCGCGCTCGCCGGACAGGATGCGGGCCACATATCGCAGTGTCTCGACTTCCTTGCGGCGCTGGTCGGCGCCCGCGCTCAGCACGTCGATCATGCGGTGGCTGAGCTTGAATTGCTCGAGCAGGGTGTGCGAGTCGGGCAGGGCCGCAATGAACAGGGAGTTGGTCGGCACCACCAGCACATCGTCGTTGCGCACCGGATTGCTCAAGATCGTCTGATACGTCTTCCGCAGGTCCGGCAAGAGCTGCTGGAACTCATCGTTGGTTAAATTCTCCTTCAGGCAGCAGGCGTACTGGGTGAATTCGTCCAGGGACCAGTTCAGCGGATCAGCCGGATCGACCAGCTGGCCGGTGGCGCGATCCACGTAGGGGTCCATCATGAAATCGGTGAGCGGGTTGGATTCCTTCAGTGGAAAGATCATGTAGTTGCCCTTGAAGCCCAGCAGATTGTCGAGATCGGCCACCTGGGACAACGGCTTAAAGCTCATCTGATCATTGATCTTCGTCACCGACTCGAAGGGGTAGGCTTTGGCATTGCGCCCGCCAAAGCGCGCCAGGGCAAAGTGCGGCGAGGCCAGGGGCATGGCGAGGGCCGCGTTGAGATCCACCCGGAAGCCGCGCGAGGTTGGCCTGAGATCCGGAATCGGCACATTGTGCAGCCGGAAATAGCGCTGATCGGGCGGCTCGTGGGTCCAGATGGCCTGCATGTAGTACATGATGTTATCAATCACGTGAAGCTGCAGGCGCACGATTTCGGTCTGGTGGTTGTTGTAGTCGCGCAGTGCTTTGGTATAGCTCTCGGTCAGGGCATTGAGCGCCGTCACTTCGCGCTCCAGCCGGAACATCAGGTCGCGGACCTGATCGGCGGCCTCGTCGGCCCGCTCCTGCAGGGCCTGCCGGTTGTTGCTGTTGTTGTCGGAGCTGCCGCCGAAAAGCCAGTCGCCGACCTTCTCCGCCGCGCCGGCCGCCAGGCCGCCGGCCAGGGATTCGACAGCGCCCAGAATGCCGCCGTCCGAGGCGCCCGATTTCTGGTACACGGCCTGGTCCATCAGCGCCCGCTGGGCCGTGGCCTGCTGGCTGGCGATGGCCAGCTCCTGGCGCAGCTCCTGGACAATGGTGCGCTGCTGGTTGACGTTGACCTGCATTTCATCCAGCGCCACTTCTTCGCCGGAGACTTCGATCAGGGTGTTGAGGGTCGGCAGGAAGGAGTCGTCCAGGATGGCGCGGCGCAAGATCCAGTCGTAGCGCACCAGCCAGGCCGCATCGATATCGCTGGGTTGTGGAAATTCCTGGGCCACCAGCACCACCGGCTGCACGCGGTAGAGGCGCTCGTAGATGCGGTAGCGGCGCTGGAGCTCGTAGAAGAGAAAGGCCACGGCGATTTCGTTGTTGGGGTTGGATATCTCCGTAGTTTCGATCGACTCGTATTCGGTGGTGGTTTCGGTGTTGATTTCGGTGGTGCGCTCTTCCTTGAACTCCTGGGAGGCTTTGAAGATGGCTTCATGAAAAGATTTCTTGGTGTCTTCCGAGCTTTTGGCCGCGTCCTGCTTGAAGCCGGTGGTGGTCGTATCGCTGCCCACCTCGAAGTTGCCCTGGGCCTGGTTGGAATAGGAAAAGCTGGTGTTGGTGGAGGCCCGGTCGACAATGTCCTGTTCGGCGCGGTTGGTGGTGCTGGTCTCATCCTTGAGAATGCTCAGGTTGTTGCGAAGTTCTTTGACGGAGCGCTTAGAGGTGGTCTTGCGCGTGATGACCACTTTCTGCGTCTGCATGGGCGCCAGGGGAATCGACTTTACCAGCGGCCCGGCCTGGTAGGCCAGCGGGGTCCAGACCTGGCGGAAGGTGTTCAGGATGCCGAAGTTGACGCTGCGCTCCTTGGCGTTGGCCGCAAAGATCGTGAAACTGTAGTTTTGCTGCAGCTTCTTCTTCAAGGCCTCCAAGAGCGCCGGCAGTCTCTGGATCGGATCGGCGATGGCGGCCGGATTGGACTGGGTGCGGTGATCGCGCACGACCGTGCCGTCGGCCGAGACGGTGGTGGTGTAGCCACCGTTGCTGGCCGGGGGCGGCGGCGCCAGGCGCGTTCCGGGCGGTTCGCCGCGGTGATCCCGCACGACAATGGTGGGCGCCGCGTTGGCGCGCAGGACCAGCGTTCCTTCGGCGGCCAGGGCCTGCAAGGGCGGTCCGGTCAGGTAGTCGGGATGATCCGGATTGCCGCCCAGGCCGACGATGGTTTCATACGCATTCTGCGCCAGATCGAGGATGCCCTGGTCGATGGCTTCCTGCCACACATAGTCGAAAGCGATCTGCAGGTTGTTGAAGTCGTGGAAGGAGGGCACGTCGGCGGGGCTTGGATTGAAGACAAAGGACTGGATGCTCTGCTGGATACTGTCGCGGGTCGCCACCGGCATGAGTCCCGTGGCAAGGGCTTGCTCCGGTGACTCGACGGTGTCGATCAGCCTGGCGAGATAGCGCGGAATGTCGTCGGCGGTGATGGTCGTGGCTCCGGGCCCGGTCGGCGTGGGCGCGGGTGTGCCGGGCGAAGTCGAGCCCGATGGCGTTGGTACCAGCAGGGCGGCATTGGCGCAATCGAGACTTGTCGAAGAAGGCAGACATATCGGCAGTCGATCGGAGGACTGGACATAGGTCGTGGTCGCACCGCCGCTGTTGCGCGCCAGGATCGTTGACACCGCGTTGGCCGGAACTGTGCCGTCCGCGGCGACTTGGCCGCGCAATTCATTTACTTCGGCATCCGTCAGGGAGAGAAAACCGCGCGCGGGTGCACGCGTGGCCGGGTCGGTGGAATTGACGGTGTCGGCAATACTTTTCTGGATGGCCGCCGTGCACTTGGCGGCAACGCTTTCACCCGTCGCCACAAACCGTTGGGGATCGAGCAGGGCGCTGGGCACCTTGGATACCGATTGGGCCAGCGATTTTTTGAAACCGGACTGGAAGTTCGAAAAGCGCGCCCGGTGGGCGTCCACCAGTTGGCGTGCTGCCTGAATATGGCCGTCGGCGATGCTGGACTGGCGCTTGACGATGGTATTCAATCGATCGAGCACGTTGGGGGCCGGCTCGAAATCTTCGGAGACTTCGGATGGTACGGCCACGCCGGCCTTTTTGAGCTGGTCCGTGGTCAGGCGGATCACGTATTGCTCCATCGCTCCGATATTTTGGCGTGGTGCGGTGCTGGCATACAGGACTTGAGCGGCGGGATCGACGCCCGGCTCATCCGGCGCCAGCACGCGAACATGCAGCGCGCCCGCGGAGGCGGTCGCCGTGGAAATGGCCGTGTCTTCGATGTTCAACTGGAATGTTCCATCACCTTGCGTCTGGACCGTGCCATAACGCCGGGCGCCGGGGGCGCTCGCCAAGGCCGTCACTGCGCCGGTGACAAGTCCCACCGCAGGCGTGGGCGCCGCGCTGAAGAGTTCGACCAGCAGTCCTGGAATGCCAACTGCCGATTCTTTAACCACTACTTGGCCGCTTATCGTAACCATGGTGGGCCTCCTTTTTTTGAGATGGCTTGTAATGTCGGTGAACGCTGTGGATCGTCTGTCTGGACTTGCAGGTGCGGGAGTGATTGGTCCTCAGTCGGAAGCATGATCTGGTTGCAGGTCGCACAACATATGGCCTGACGAGGCCCATGACAATCATCAGAGCAAAATAATTTTACTGCTGTCCAGATTTTAAGCCAGCCGGGGTGTTGATTGCGGTGAGAGGTGGTGAATTGCTTATGATTGTTTACTACTCTTCCAGAACGATATCGCCTTGGTAAAGATGGACGCCTTCAGTACTTCCGGCAGCTTATTGAAATCCAGATGATAATCCGTAAAGTATTCTCATATTCACCTTTGAAATGGCTTCTATGTAAAATATGCTTCGCCCATGCGCGCGAACGCATCCATCGCCAGCCAGGCGCGGGCGCCGAAGACAATGTCGCGGCGCTGGGTCAGGGTTTGTACCTCCTGGCGGCCCATCAAGAAGATTTCAATCTCTTCGTTGTCGGAATTGCGGTGCGTGCTGGGTGTACCTTTTACTTCGGCAAAGACCATGGCGATGGACTCGTCGGTGAGACCGGCTGAGGAGAAGATCGCCGGGCTGTGGCGATAGACGCGAACCAATTCCAGGCCGGTCTCTTCGTGCAGTTCACGGCCGGCCGCGGTCTCAAGCGCTTCGCCGGGGTCCAGCAGCCCCGCTGGGAAACCATACTGGAAATCGCCCACGGGAATGCGGAACTCCTTGATCACCACCAGCTTTTCTTCTGCCCGGTGATAGGGCACGATGATGGCGGCATCGGGCCGCAGGCGTTGCCCGGAGATGCATTTGGGCGGCTCCTGCCGGCTGACCATGTTCCAATGCCGGGTTTGGCCCTTTTGATCCTCGTAGGAGACATCAAAGAGCGTCACATAGGGGATTTTGGTAATGATGGTGGCATCGATGACTTTCACTTGCGGGACTTTCTGTTGGGAGATTGCCGCGGCTCCATTTTTGTTGATTCACGGAGCGCGATGGTTGTCGGTTGCACCTAAAAATATTGGGGCCATGGTAGCCCAAGGCCTTCCCGCTGTCCAGGGGGGGGATAACTGAGCGCAAATATAGATCGGTGGATGGTATAAACCTTCATGTGTTTCGTACTCGTACTCGTACGCGTACGATGGGGAGATGAAGCGGCGCGACATATTAGAGGAGCAAAAGTTGCGATAAGTGGCCGCCGAATTTGGTTTGATGGTATCAAATTTGATTTGAATTTGCTATTCGCGATTGGTGATAATTAGCTCTTTTCCAGTGGTGCCTTTGCCCTTTTGGCATGAGTAGGTGAGGGTGACGGGTTTGATGTTGAACGCTTTGAATGTTTCGCGCATTGCCGGGTGGTCATTGATGCTCAAAATCCAATGGGATTTTAGATGCCCGAGAACGGCGGCCATCGCCTGGTAATCGCACAATTCGAGGTTGTGGGCGTAATAGGGCGCTTTGTAATAAGGCGGATCGAGGTAAAACAGATTACAAGTCTTGTCGTAGGTCTGAAGGAGCCGTTGCCAAGGCAAGTGCTCGATTGACACGTGAGACAGTCGTAGATGAAGCTCGGACATCTCCTCTTCAATCCTTAATAGGTTAATCCTTGGTCGGTGCATCGGCCCGGCGCCAAAGGTGCGACTGCGAACGCGGCCGCCAAAGCACTGGCGCTGCAAATAATAATAGTGGGCAGCACGCTGAATATCGGTTAATCCACCGGCCGCTTGCTGACGTTTCCAGTCTTCGAACCACTCCCTCGACGCCAATAACCATTTAAACTGTTTTAAAAACTCCTCCAAGTGATTTTGAACCACCCTGTAAAAACATACCAGGTCGCTGTCCAGGTCGTTGATGACCTCGTATTTGGCGGGCTCCTTTCGGAAAAACACCCATGCAGCACCTGCGAACACCTCGCAATAGGCTTTGTGTTTGGGCATCAATTCGATGATGGTCTTGGCAAGTTTGGATTTTCCGCCAATGTAAGCTAATGGGCTGTTCATGCAACGCTCTCCTTGTGTAATCAAATTTGATTTGATAGACAGCCTTCCGCTCGGTCCGAGCAGGGGCCGTCCGTAAGGATGTTGGGCTGGGCGTGAAACAGCTCTTCGCCTTGCGGGAGTTGGCGCTCTCGCAAGGCGGCCTCTCATTAATCTATGTAAACCGATTCATATTGTTGTGTAATCGACGCCATAATGCTGCCGCATTTTGTGCCGGCAAACTTAACGACCGCTACGGGTTGACGGCATGATTTTTGATTGCGCGCAAGCTATCCAACCAATCCACCCTCAATCATAAGGAGAACCTTTATGAGCCCGCTGCGCCTTTCAAAATCGCTCTTTCTCGTCGCCCTTATTATCTTCGCCGTCGCGCCCGCGACGCAGGCCGCGATGTTCACCTATGCGGGCGTGGGCACCCTCACAATAGACGGGGTTGCTCACAGCATCTTCGTCCAAGCCGATATGGACACTACATTGTATATAAGCACAGACATTCCCATGTTCAGCGAACCCAGTACTGCGTTGGTCGGCAGCGTCTCCACCAAATTGGAAAATGGAACAATATACATTGACGGTTATGGCCTGTTTACCGGGGCCTCGGGAGGACTGGGAGGCGTCATGGCGTTAAACCCCGAATCCTCCGAATTTGAGGCGCATTTTTCAGAGTTTTTTTTCGACTCACCCGGCACTGTTACTTTACACACGTGGGATACGATGAGCTTCCTTGACTATGACGGCAATCCTTATGGAAGCAGATCGCCCGTAGTAGGCAACCCCTGGAATCTTGAATACGGCATGTGCGCTCCCCAAATCGTGTTGGATAATGATCTGTTATGGTGGTCGCAAATCCTCGGCGAATCCTTCAACGCAATGGAATTGGCATCGAACGCCGTCATCAATCTAACCTTAATCCGTCAGCCAATGCCAGTGCCCGAACCCTCCACCTTGCTACTGATGTCCACCGGCCTATTCTGTCTGCTTCACCGAAAAATGCGCCCACCGCGCAGCACTGGGTTTTGCGAAGCCCCGACCATCGGATTGCCGTCATAAACATAAAGCTCATCAATATACATCGTCTCAGCCACGGGTGCGCCATCGCCGATCCATGGGGATAATACCAATTGCCCCCATGACAGGGTGGGATATTGATTTGTGCGCAATAGCGCCGTGGTTATGTATAGTACTTCGGTAGAGTCAATCCATTCGCGTATGATGCCATCAGGTTGGCCGATACCACCACTGATGGTGTTCATCTTCATATATACCTGCACGTCGTGCCATGGATTGATGGTCAAGAGATCGGAAGAATTGTTGGTCCAGGTGACGGCCGAATACCAATCGCCGTTTCCGGTGAAATCATAGCAGGTATTTACAGTCGGATTGCCCGTCATGTTGTTGCGCTGATTGCACCAGAAAGTACTTCTATTTTCGGTTGCGGCCCGAATATCGCAAGGCGGCGTTGGGCACCCAACCGTGCTGACTCGCAGCATGTCCTGGAATGCTATGGATGGCCTGGGGGCGCCCGATGAACCGACATCCGTTATGGCTTCTATATACGTGTTCAAAATGGACTGGGCCAAGCCGGCATATTGATCATCCGCATTGCTCGGAATAGTGATCATGTGGGGATGATAGGTATGCTGTGAGCCCTGCCATCCAGTTGCAAACTTGATTTTAAAATGAATGAATATCTCCCCAGCCGTAGTGATGGCGTGCCGCATAGCCAGGCCATTGGTGGGCCGGGTGGCGCCTTGTGGCCAGGTCCACTGAAGACAATTGCCCAAAAAACAACCCGACGTGGCAATAATGCCATGGGCTGTATTGTCGAACCAACCTCGGCCCCCAAAGCCATTATCATCAAAGTGTTCGGTGAAGATTGGCGTAAGCACGGGAGCTGGTGTCGGCGTTGGGCTCGGCGTCGGCGTCGGCGTAGGGGTTGGAGTAGGAGTCGGTGTCGGCGTTGGACCTCCACTCAAGGCATAGGCAGCGCTGGGCTCCTGGCGATTGTTGGTTACCCATAAATAATACGGACCATTCCCAAGACCGGTCAGGTCGGCAGTGACGGATATAGAGGTGTCGCTGATAAAGGCCGGCGCTTGATATACTTTATTCGCCGTCGCATATATAGGCCCATCTCCTATTTCCACTGTTGCGCTCGGGTAAATTCGTGAACTTGAGATTGTTACGTTGTCCCACCATTGGGTGTAAGAAAAAGAGGAGTTTGTTCCATCAAAGTTCGGCGTTCCGAACTCCATAAAATCCACGGTATCGGATGCGGTCATGGATGAGGTCCCGATTTGGACCCCATCAATCCAGCCGGTAATTTGATTCCCGGTATGGTTATATCGGACCTCAATGCAATACCATCGGTTATTTTGAAGTTGACCGCCGGGGAGATTGAAATTAGTGCCATTGCCATCATTTCCCCCCCGCAACATCCATTGACTGGGGGCATTTCCGGAACCATCAATAACAGGTTGGGAGTACCAGTCCCCATACGACATAGTAGCCGGAACGACCTCCATCATTTTGTGATAATGCGTCGGCCAAACCGTATAGTTCAGCCTGAAATATCCCCTTATGTAAACGTCATTGCGATGAAAGCCAGAATTATCAATATACAAATCACATTCCTGGCAACTCTGGCCGCTACACGCTCCGCCATTGGTTAACAGCATCGATCTGCTGCCGGACAACTTCACTAAGGTAGTACTACTAATGGAGCAAACCGTATTCCCAAGGGCTCCGGATGTGGCATTATAAGGCCCCTCACCGTTCTTGCTCAATGTGGCGGTTTCGAAGCCATAATAGTTTCCGGATTGGAAATCCGATAGCCAGTTGGACTTGTTTTCATCGGCCATCGTGGTGCCGTTGATGGTGAGCGTCTGGCCTGACGCCACGGGTCCCGATACTCCACTGATATTCGGGGTTGTGGCCCATGCCGCGCATGGTATCGCCGCCAAACAAAATAGTAGTAAAGTAATGGCTCTATTTTTTCGCACGGATACCTCCAGCGGTCACGGACGTGTCAAATTGAGATGTGCATGATAGGGCCACCGGGGTGGCGTAATTGTTCGCCGATTGGTAGCACAACGTATCTGATCCATCATTGTTATATGGGAATTTTGCCCATCCGTCGGTATCGCCGACCACAAACGCTTTATATCCCGTCCCCTTGCTCACCGGGGGAGAAGTAGAATAGGTGAATGTATGCCAGCTTGCGGACTCTTCCCAACTTACGGCGATTGCCGGAGATACGCCATTTGCAATAATTTGGCCTGATGCATCGGTGATAACCACCTTTGCATTGCCACCGGCCCATCCCTGGAAGAACACGTCCACCGTCCCAACGGTCGTAGACGCGGCGGACTCTGACCATGATGCGGTAAACGGGGTGTCGAAGTAAGCGGCCCCATTGGTGCTGGGAGACATATCGGCGGCGGTGGAAGTGGCGGACGACCCAAACAACACCGTTCCTGTCGCAGGCTCGCTCGCGGCGTAATAGCTGACGTTCAGGCTATCCGTGCCAGTGCGACCTGAAAGATCTGTCACACGCACGTCAAATCGGTAGTCATTGGCATTGGCGGGCAGAGTATAGACGAACGAAGTGCCTGAAAATGATGTATAGGCCGACTCCACCGAACTTGTGGTTACATTGTAAATCTGCCGCTCGCGCGCAGCCTCGTTGGCCTCGGTGATAGAAATCCCGCTAACCGTGATCTGCTGTCCAGTGCCATCATGGGTCTGATCCGATCCCGCGTTAACTACCGGGTCGGTCAAATCCACATTGATCGTAAAGGCGCTCGATTCTCCCTGGTTGGGCGTGCCGCTCTTATCATCCGTGGCGCGCAAGTAAAGCGAATTACTGCCCTCGCTCAAACCCGATAGGGTTGCGCTCCAGCGGTCGCCCGAGCCGTGGGTCAGGGAATGGCCGGTATAACTGCCGCCTGAGCCGATCTTCCAGTCCACCGCCGCGATTGAATAGGTTGGGCTGGAGTCGGTCACGTCAAATGAAATTGCGGGGCTCGCCGTCTGCGACCAGGCGGGATAACTCGCAGGAGAATAAGGAGCAAAGAAAAATGCATTCAACCCCAAGGAGTTGAATGCGGTCGTCATCTGCGCGATTTGGGAGATCAGTGTTTCAATCTCATCGCGCACCGCGTTTTTGCTCGGGGCATCGGCGTTAGCGTTCCAGCTCGTGGCATCATAGGCGGTATCCGATACGGTGGGGATTGTGGGTTTATTGAGTATTCTCGGTCCGCCCAAGGTAGCATTCCAATCAATGTAAGGTGCCGCCAAACCCGCCGCCGTGCCGGTAGTATTCTGGTTCCAAGTGGGCCAGATGGAGGACCCATTGACCCCCGACCAATCCCACACACCTGTCGGCGCATAGTTGCCCGCCTGGTTAAATCCCGCCCCGCCGATTGTCTCCTCGGTGGGCGAACTCTCCCCATAGCACTGCCGGTACCAATGCCAAGCGCTGCTGATGTACGTTTGCCAGCGGTGGCACTCGCCGGCCACGAGGGTGCGGCTATACGCGACGGTATTGGCGGGCATGGCCAGGCCGCAATCGCCGTTGGCCGGCGTGCACGATTCAAATCCCTGGCCGTTGGCGCCCGCCGCGCCGGGAGATCCCTGGAGGCCTACAATACTATGCGGACCGGTACCGCTCCAGGAACCGTCTGTTTTGGGGCCATACCAGGCCGACGCCGCCGAGTCCAAGTAGAGATCACCGTCGGCGCCCGCCGCACCGCTTGGCGCGCCGCTGCCGACACTCCATGTGGCTCCGGCCGCGCCGGTAGCGCCGGCAGCCCCGGTCGATCCGGCCGGGCCGATCATTGAATGGGGTCCGGTGCCGGACCATGCGCCGGACGCCTTTGGCCCATACCAGGCTGATGCGGCTGAATCCAGGTAGAAATCTCCATCTACTCCGGTGCCGGAGCTTGGTGCGCCGCTGCCGGAGCGCCATGTTTTGCCGTCAGCGCCGGGAACGCCAGAGCCATGGACTTGCGCGGCTTGCGCGGCCTGGGCCGGAGAGATCAGGCGCGGGGCGGTTTCGGTGCCGGACAGGATCTCCTGGCTGGTGGCGGAGGGCACCGTGTTTTGCTTGGCGGCCAGCGCGGCCTGGGCCGGATCGCTGATGGGCAGATCGCGCAGCCGGTACTTCTTGGTGGTGCCGGAAGGCCCCATGGAGGTGTCGCTGACATCGGTACCGATGAGCGTATCATCGGCCGCCGGGATTGCGGCGGTGGCGTAGTCGCTGATTTTGGCCGCGCCTTTCTCGGCGCGGCGCAACAGATCATAGTCCGGCTTGGAGGTCGATTTTAGGCCGACGCAGCCCAAGAGTGCGGCCAACAATATAATGATTGCCGTTATGCATAAAATTCTTCTCATGATCATCCCTCACATCAGTAGAAAGTAGATTTGATCGTTTTGGGCGTCAGGCGCCCAGACCGTGTTGTTTTGCGGTTCGATGAGCCGGACGCCGTCCGTGGTCAGGCACACATTGGCCCAATGGTCCAAATCACGGCCCCTGAAGCGCGTGCCGGCACAGATGCCCAGCGGCCAGTTCAGGAGGCGGTCAGCGGCAATCCGGCCCGCAATTGCTTCTTGGGCATGCTGCTTGCGGACTTCGTACATCAGGCCGAGGGCGAACTCTTCGCACTCAAACAGCAGCGGAATATAGGGCATCCGCTGAACTTCCAGGGCATTGAGGGTCTGGCTTAATTCTTCCATCGTGGGCCGGATATAGTCCGGATCAGACAGCACGATGTACTTCAGATCCGGCCAAATCGATCCCACTGCGGCGCGTATCGCATCGCTTGAAACCGTCATGTCGGCACCATGGTCATTGTTCATGGCGTCCTCTTTTGCCCGGAGATTGTGCTTCAATCGGGATCATTGCTTGTAAATCCATGTCACTCTCAAATGATTAGCAGTAAAATTCAGAGGCCCCGAGGTCACGTTCCCCACCAATTTAATGACCAGTGTCCCCGAAGTGGTAATTCGCATTGGATGGGATATATGTTGATGCGGAGAGCCGATCACATTATCTGTCCCGCATCGTCCTTGGTTTGTGTCGGCTGTAGAAAAGGGATGAAATACCGCCACGGCGTTACCCGAATCTTTATCGAAATTGATGCTGACGAAATTTCCGCCGCTTGGGGTAGCGGGCCAGCTTGCGCCGCTGACAATCGCCAGATCTCCCGCCGTAACCGTTCCCAAATCGAGCGTCGCCAGAGTCGTATTTATGGTGACACTGACCGTATTATTGTTGGCGGTCGCATTGTCCGGTCTTGTGAATCGCTGCGCTATTGAGTTAAGCCGTGCTTCAATCGCCTGGAGCAGTTGGGTGTTGTCCGCCTCATCGGGAGTCAACCCGGCGTCGGTGATTACTTCCAGTATCTCATCGGACACTGCATTGCCCCAGGCGGCGCAGTCGCGCGAGGCGGGAATGCCCAGCTCCGGATCGCCGTCCGTGAACTTGCCGTTATAGAGATTGATATTGGGTTGCGAGCGCGGATAGTCCATTTTCTCCTCCTATGTGTCGTAGCTGAAGATGACGTTCACGTGCGCCGGCCGCAGCCGCTGGATGGCGCACTCCAGGGCCGTAAAGCCCCATGTTCTATAGGCCTCGCCGTAGACGGCTGCTCCGTAGCCGCGGCTGTGAACGGCCACGGCCGGAGCGTTGACGGTGATGGTGCCGGCCCATTCGCGGCCGGTGTAGTCGCCGCCGATGACGGCCTGGCCAAAGCGGCGCATGGCGTAGCTGGTGATGGTGATGGTGTAGCCCAGACGCGCGGCGGCAGCGATGAGATGGCTTTTGCTCAACGCTCTTTTTTCGCCCCACTTGGCTGCCGCCGCCGCGATCCGCTGGGCCACGGTGGGCAGTTGGCCAACGCAGCCGTCCGGCAGGCCCAGCAAGCGCTCCCAGTCCGGCAGCAAGGCAAAGCAGGTGTCGGGGAACATCTCGCGCAAAAGCTGCTGGGCATCGGCTTGCGCCCGGTCCAGGTGCTCTCCCTCGATGCGCATGTCCGCGTCATGATTCGGCCCCAGCGTCACCGGCGTCAGCAGGGCCAGCACATTGCGATGCCGCCGTTCGACCATGGGCGAGTACTCGGCCACGGCCGGCGTGCCGCCATCAAGCATCGCGCCGGCTTCATCGAAGATCTCCTGCCCGGCTTCGTCCTGGATATCGGCCATGGCTACTCCGCGCTGACGGTGATCACGCCCGGACGGATCACTTGATTCACGCCGGGCACTACATTGGCCTGGGGCGTGATGATCGTGGCGTTTTCTTCGCCCGCGGCCACCGCAAAGGCGCTCAGGCGCGACAAATACAAGGACTGGCCCGGCGCCATGGCCGAAATGAAGGCGCTGATGTCGGCCGCGATCTCGGCCGGGTCGGCCGCCACGCCCGGTATGGACATGGTCACATCCTGGGCGATAATGCCCGGCGCCAGAATGCGCAGATCGTCCGGGTGCATCTCGCAGGGACAGCGCGCGATGATATAGGCGTGCACCGCCGCCAGCAGCGCGGGACCGGGCACCGCCGACCCCGTCAACAGCGCGTCCGCCAAAATCAGCACATCCACCGTGCCGATGCCGTTGCCCATGGGCACGCACCAGGCCGTAGCAACGCCCTGCACCTGCCCGGCCCAGCGCGCATAATCGGCCGCGTTGCCGCCCGCCGGCGGATCGCGCAGATCGGCCAGCAGCCTGGCCAGCAGTGCTTCGTCGGTCTCTCCCGCATTGCGATTGATGCCGCGCAGCCAGCAGTGGTGCTCCAATTTCTCGCTGTCGCAGGCGTCCGGGAAGATCTGCCGGGCGATCCAGGCTTGATGCTTGTGCAATCCCCATTTGGCGGAGGCCAGCACGGCCCCCTTAATGAACACCATGGAGCCTTTGGAGATATCGATGGGCGCCATGGGCAGGCCGGTTTCCGGATCGATCCAGGATTGATTGCCGTAGTCCGTGAGGATTGCCGCGAGTTCTTCGTCAAATGTCTTTTGATACTCCATCACACCACCTCGACGAACTTTTCAAAGGGCACCCGCCGCCCATCGGCCTGCACCACTTCGCCGCGCAGCAGCAATCGGTTGGGATGATTGATCGGGTCGCGCTGGGCCAATACTTCGATGGAGGCGGCCCGGCCCAGATCCAGCAGCCACTGCAACGCTTCGCGGGCCAGCGATTCCAGCAGAGCGGGAGCTTGGGCCGTATTCTTCTTGACTAGATAAAAGCGGTGCCCGAAGTCGGACGCAAAAACAAACGACCCCTTGGGGATATTCAGCGATAGCCAAATGTTGTTGGCGATGCTCTCCACCGGGCCCCAGGTGATGTCCGCGGTCCCGCCGTGATAGGATAATTTAAAATCCATCGAACCCTACATAGTCTGATTCGGCGCGCCCGTGGTGCCGCCCGAATCGCCGGGATGAGTATGGCCGTTGTAAATCGCCCGGTCGGCGGCCATGCTGCGCACGCCGTCCGAGATATTGCCGGGAGTGGTAATATTTCCGCTGCCGGAGGCGCCCGTCATGCTCAAGCCGCCGCCGAATTGACCGCTGCCGGCGACCTGCAAATTGCCGCTCACTTCTACCAAAGGCGTGGTCATGGTCACCTTGGCGCTGGCTGTGATCGTGACCTGTGGACTAGTGACTGCGGCGCTGGTATCGGCCTTAACTTCAACCGTATCGCAATTGATAGCCGCCGCCTGAGTGTTGATGGTGACCGAATCGGCCGCATCGATGGTCAAGGCTCCCGCGCAAGTGACTTGGATTTTGTTATCGGCCTGTAGATGAATGGCCTGCCCTTGATTATCGTGGATAGCGACCTCGCCGTTTTGCAGGCTGATGCGATAGCGGCGGTCATCGGAAGCAATGACGACAATGTGATTGCCCTCGCGGATCAGGATGCACTCAGCACCCTGTAATGGCCGTGAAGTAAATCCGTAGTGCTGGAAGTATTCCCGGTTCGCAAAGGTCTCGCCGATCAGTCCCGCGGTAGACAATTTCTTGATGGCTCCTTCCATGCACGCCGATATGATGCCCCGGATCATCGCTCTCATTGCATCACCCCCGGCAGGCAGAGGCGTATTTCAGTAAAGCGGCCGTCGCGCTTGTTGAGCTCAAAGGCGCGGGAGGCGACCAAGTAGGTGCCGTCAATCCGGCGCTTGGCATCGCGCACCCGGCACAGCTCGTTGATGGACCAATTGCGGCCATTCTGGTTGTGGCCGGCCACGCTGTAGATGAGTTGGAAACCGGCCGCGCGCTGCATTTCGAGCAGCAGACGGGCATATTGCTCCGGGCTGTAGCTATCATCATTGAGCACGGCTACGAACGGCTTATAAAACGGCATCGTATCGTCCGTGATGGTGGCCTTCGTATTAATTTCATCGAGCCCGATTTGATCATTGCCCTGCTGCTGGCCAACCACCGCAATCTTGCTGTAGCGGCGCGAAAGGTCGCGCACGCGGGCGGAGCGGAATGCATTGTTGCCCCTGCCATCAGCGCGGTGCACGATTGAATAGGCCGGGGTTCCGGAGGCCTTGGGCCGGCCGAAGACAAAGGTGCCGTCGGGCAACGAGAAGAATATGGCGCCCCGGCTCATAGCCGCGCGCCGCAGCACTTCAAAAACTGTCTGGCCCGGCTCGGCATGGCCATGCTTCTGCCCGACGCCCAGGGAGGCCAGGGCGCCGGCCGCGCCGGGCGAGGTTCCACTGGCGGATGCTCCGGATAGACCGGCTTGATAGACGATGGCTTTTTGGTTGATGAACGGCACGGTAGCCAATAGCTGCTCGGCCAATTCCCTCAGCGGTATGTTTTCGAAATCCGGGTAGGTCTCCACATGGCTGTCGACCAGCAGGCCCATCAGATCGCGGCCCTCGATGGTCATGGTGGTGCCGCTCTTATCATCCGCGTCGGTAATGCGGTCGATGAGGCCGGTCAGGGCGATCTGGTCATTGACGTGCAGCTCGCAGCGCATGCCTTCACTGATTGCGAACCCCGGATCGGCGAGATCCAGGCGGAAGTATTTGTCCGCGCAGTAGAGATCCGCCTCGACGCGATAGCCGAAGAATTTCTCCAGGCGCCGGCCGGCCACCGTCAAGGCGATTTTATCGGACATAGACATCGATCTCTCCGCTGACGAAGTTGGGATGGGCGATATTATTTACCGCCAGGATGCGTTCGGCGCAGGCGTAGGGAAGACCGCGCATGCGACAGGCCAGGTGCAGCGGCATGGTGTTGTCCAGCACGATGCGCACCAGGCGATCCCGTTCGAGCTTGGTGATCATGACATGCTCCAACAGCACGCGCGCCATGTTCTTCAGGCTATCCTGGGAGCGGTCGAGGTCGATCCCCGCCTGCAAGGCCGCGCGCACCATGGCCAGGCTCTCCTCCAGATCGCGCACCGTCAGCAAGGCCGGCGCCGGCTCGGGGTTGAGGTATTGGCCGGAAATGTCGAAGGCCCGCCCGGTCTCGGCGCGGCGGATAGCCGCACGCGACTGCTCGTCATCGGCGTAGATCGCGGCCGCCTCCAAGGCCATGCGCTGGGCGCCCGCTGATCTGACGATGCCCGCGGCCCTTGAAGTTCCAAGAATGGATTCAGCGATATCGGAAAGCTCGTCCAGGGCATTTTGCATATTGCGCAAAAATCGCTGGGGCGCGGATTTGACGGAGTAGTAAAGCAGGGCGTAGCGCTCCAGGGTTTGGGCAATGGGGCCGATCACCCGGCCCGGCAGACTGACGCCATAATCGATCATGGCCAACAACGAGTTGGCCGGATTAGCGATATCGGCGGCCGTCGCCTGCAGCCGGCCCACGAAAGTATCCAGCTTCTTGAGCCAGGCCCGCGCCGGCATGCTGAGCTGGGTGAATTGATCGGCGATGCCAAGCCCCGATTGCAATTGCTTGGAGAGCACGGTGCCGGCTTGCGAACCCAGCGCCAGGCGCGCCTGGTCGGAAAAAGAATTCATCAATTCCTTCTGACCGGAAGCAAAGAATTCTTCCGTCTCAGCCATCACATCCAGATTGATGATGGGTTCTTCCTGGCTCAGCAGGTCTTGGATGAAGGTGAGGTCCACCTCGGCGGTCTCGGCGCGGTCGTCATGGCGCACCATAACCGACTGGATAATTCCATGGATCAGGCCGTATTTGGGATGGGACAGCTCGAGCAACTCCCGGCTCTTAAGATGCTCCAGGAAGTTGTAATGGTTCCCATAGCGCGCCTCGATCCAATAACAGCGGATACGGATGGTGCGGGCGCGTTCGCCCATGTCTTCCAGCTCGGCGCCGTCGCGGTAGGGATATTCGCGCTGGGCCACGGCCTTTTCAAAGCCGTCCTCCAGCGTCTCGCAATCCAGGGCAAAGCCGTCTATTTCGGCTGCATAGCGATCGCTCATGGCGCCATCCATCCCCGGTTAATGGCCGTATTGACCGTGGTGTTCATGTTATCCGTCTGAGTTGTTGCGCGTCCGCCCTGATCGATGCTGATCTGATTGTTGATCGTGATGGGGCGCTTTAATTGACCGGTGTTCCAATCGCGTTCGCCGCGCATTACTTCCATCATGTGGCCCCAAGCGTCGGCGAAGCGGTTATAATTTTCGGGAATCGATTGAAGGGTGGAATTGTGCAGACCGGCCTGCTCCATGCTCCAATTGAACCCATAGACCGCGGCCCCGGCAACGCCCGCCCGGCCGAGCATGCCTAATGTCCAGCCATATTTTTCAGCGAATGTCGCGGCATCCATTCCGGAACCGGAAAAGTTGGCCGGCCAGTTGGTCACGAATACCGGCCGCACGCCCGTGGCGGCCTCGACGGCCTTGCCGGCGGCAACGCCGGTCGCGGTCGCGCTGATGTTGGATAGCAAACCCTTGATGCCGCCTACGCCTTTGAGCGCTTGGCGGCCATAGTAAAGCGCGCCCGCTCCCAGGCCTATGGTTGCTAAGGCGCCGGCCGTGACACCGCCCAGGGAGAGGCCGGAGACCGCCTTGCTCAGAGCATCGCTGTTTTGGGTGGCTTCGCCGATAGCGTAGACGAAGTCATTCATCTTGACGACCAGCGCTGTGAGCGGCGCCAGAGCCGGCTGGTAGAGCATGGCCAAGGTGGAGCGCGAGGTGCCTCTGAGGCTCTCCCATTGCTTATTGAGGCCCTGCATCTGGATGTTGAGCTTTTCGGACAGGGGCAATGCATTGCGCATGTTCGTCTCGATTTGCCCGAAGCTGGCGGCCCCGGCGTCCATTAATGCCATGGCCACGGGCGCGCCGCGCATGTCAAAGATTTTGGTGAGCACTTCCAGCTTTTCCGCCTCGCCGAGCTTGCCCAGGCGTTCGTTAAGGATTTGGGTGATCTCAGCCAGCGACTTCATGCCGCCGGCGGCGTCGCGGAAAATTTTATGTTTGGCCGCCGCATTGAAGAATTGGCGCAAGCCGGTTCCGGCCATGGAGGCGTCAACTCCGCGCTGGGCCAGCATGGCCGATAGCACCAACATTTCGTGGGTGGAGCGGCCCAGTTGCGCCATGGCCGGGGCCGCGTACTTGGCGGTTTCGGCGATCTCGGCCGCGCCCACCACGGAAGCTGATGAGGCGCGTGAGACCTCATCGGCCAGCTTCATGAATTGGTCGGACTGGATTTTAAATGGGGTGGCAATGCCGATGAGGTTTTTGCCCATCTGCACCGGGTCCAGATTTTCATAGGTGCCCAATGCCGCCGCGGCCGCCGCGGCCCCCGCCTTGCCGGTCACTTGTTCAACCGTGGCGCCCGACTTGATCAATTGTTTTTCCAGGGCCGTGATCTGGGTTTGGTCGAAAGGGGTCCAGGCTTGGACTTCAAAGGCCGTGCTTTTGATTTTTTTCAGGCCCGCTTCCAGCTCTTGGGCACTTTTAACGCTACCGGCCAGTTCGGCCCGCGTGCCCAGCATTTCCGCCTGCAGGTCTCCGGCCGCCCCGATAGCCGGCTTGAGCCCCCGGTATAGTTCACGGGTGGCGACGCCGGCCACGGCCGCGTATTTGGCGGCGCGGGTCATGCGGTCAAATGAGTTTTGAACATCCTTGTTGCCCTTGGCCAGGGCCGCCATGCGGTCCCGAATGTGATCGACCCCTTTACTGAGCAGGTCGATGATGGTAAATTGGATGGCAACGGAGGAAAGGCTCATGATTATGTATTACCTTGCCGGAGCGGTCCTTTTTCCGGCCGTCATTTTTGGTTTTTACCGGCTGATTGATAGAGCCGTGAATTTCATCCTCTACGGCGCACCCGGTAAGTCTTCTGCCCGTCCCGGCGCGGCGCGCTGATTTCCGTCCACGCCTCCAGCCACTCCAGGGCTTCCGTCTCTTCCATCTTCTGGGCAATCTCCCACGGGATCTTTAAGTGGAGCAGGGCCAGAATGCGTTGTTTGCGCGCCTTCTCGACGAAATCGGGCGAGCTGCTCGCCCAACCTCCTTTCGGCCGCCATGATTTCGGCTATGTCCTCGTCGAAAAGATCTTCCATCATGGCCAGTGTCATGGCTTGGTCCGGCAGCCCGTCAATTCGCAGCCGCCGGGCCAAGAGCGCAAGGCCCATTAGTTCATCATCATCCCGGCAGCGCACATAGTCTTCGGAGCGGCGCACGGCCATGGCATCCCTGACGCGCGGGGGCCGCAAACAATAGCGGCGGCGCACTGCGCCGTCGTGGATGATACCCAAGGGTAGTGTTCCATATTCTTCCAGCATTTGCGCGACTCCTATTCCACCCGCCGTTTTTCCGCCATGAACTCGATGGCGCGGACCACGTCGTTATCGCCGTCGATCTTCTCCTCGCCGATTTTCAGCGTGCGCACGCCGGTGAAGATCTTGCGTTTGCCGTTTTCGTATTCCACGGTCAGGGTGCCGTCCTTGACGCTGTCAAAGTCAAATTCCGGCGCCTCCATGGGCACCACATAATCCACCTTGCAGCCGGGGCGTTGGGTTACGCCGCAACTGCCGCTTTTGTTCATCAACTTCACCTGGCGCGCCAATTCGCGCTCGTTTTCGGTGAAGGTCTTAAAATCCTCGATATTCTGCCCGTTGATGGCCAGAATACAGCGGTTGACATACTCGCTCATAAAATTATTCCTTTCACTCTTCTACCTTCAGTCTTCCACCTTCAGCCTTCAGCCTTTATCCCTAAAGAATCATGTCGATCACGCCGAAGATCTGCATCAGGCCGTTGACCACGTCGGCCGGGCATCTGAAGCGAAAGCGCGTGGGCTCATTGGGATCGACGATCACTACAATGCCGTCCTTGTTGGCTTCCACGTTTTCCCAGATTTCGGCCTCGTCCAGCTTCAGCGCCGTGGCGTAGATTTCGCTGCGCACATTGGCCCGCGTGCGCGCCGTGGCCTTGCTGCGGCCGAACACGCTGGAGAGCCGCTGCCGGATAGCCTTGCGGCCGTAGTCCAGAATGGCCAGGGTGTTGAAATCCAGCAGGGCCGGGTCCGCCACCGCCTCCGCGTTGACCGTGTAGGTGGAGACAAACCGCTTGATCTGCACCGTTTCGCCCGGCCCCACTACCATGGGCGCAACGCCCGAATAGAGCAGGGTATGCAGCTCGGCGTCGCTGAGCCGGGCGGCGATGGCCGGGGCGTGCAACCCCTTTACAACCATCTCCCGGCGCGGCACGGCCGGATCTTCAAACTCCGGCGCGCCCTCGGCGGCGGCGCAGCCGGCCGCGATCTCGTAGGCCGGCGAGCGCGTGCCGCGCAGGTAGCACAAGGCCACGCGGCCGCCGTTGACGGCGTCGGCCAGAGTGACGGCATCGGCCAGCAGGCCGTCATAGCCGAGCACGCCGCGCCCGGCGCGCATCTCCATGCCGTTGCTCACCGTGTCCAAATGGTCGCGCAACGCCTGGGCGCCGGCGGCGTCATTGAGATGGGTAGTGATCAGCTCGTAGGTCTCGCCCATGACCGCATCCAGCGCATCCTGAATATCCGGATCAGTGGCTCCGGGCGTGGTAACGGCCACGGCCACCGCAACACCCGGCGCCGTGACCTCATAGGTGAAATCCACTTGGTTGCCCACGGTGCCCTTATGGCGGCAGGTGGCGGTGATCACATTGGCGGCCGCGGCCGTGGTGTAGAGCAGATCGGCGTACTTGGCGATCTCGGCGTTCAGGGCAGTGGCGATGCTGTTCTGGGCATCTCCATTGGCAATGGCAATGGCGATGCGCTGAGCGCCGATGAACAGGCGCACTTCGCCCGGACCCGTGGCCGGACCGGTGATGGTGATGGTTTTGACGGTCGCGGCCCCGGCCGCCATATCATCGAGCAGGCACAATGTCAGATCCGCGTAACGGTTGGCGGCAATGGCCGCCCTGACCATGGCGTGGGCCGCCGATCCTCGGCCGGCCTGGGCAGCGGCCTCGTCCGAAGAATACACTTGAGCCGGCGTGAGCGCCGCCAAGCTTCCCGCGCTGGTCTTTTGGGCAATGATCAACAGATGCTGGGGATTGCCCGGCAGCCCGCGCACCGCATTTTTGGTGCACAACTCGATATAGGTGCCCGGCTTGCGGCTTGAGGTTTGCAGCTCCGTACAGGTAATGGGATCACCCATGTGCTACTCCTTTCTCTTTCTGGATGCCATGTCCGGATCATCCAGCGGTTTGGTTTTGGCGGGCCGGATCAGACTGCCCTCGGCCAGCAGGCGGCGGTAATAGGCAGTGTCCGGCACGCCCACGGGCGTCCGGTCGCCGATGATTCCGATCCGTTTGCCGCCCTCCATGGGGCAGATCCGCCCCTCGGGGGCCATGACTTTCAACTGCGTTCGCATCGTAAATCTCCTTGACTGATGGGGTTTATCCCTGGGCTTTGATCCGTCCGCCCTCTTCATCCATCAACGCTTCGCCCGCATCGTCGTAAACCATGTGATCGCTCCAGCGCAGTTCGATCCGGTCTTCGGCGTCCGTGGCCGTATCCTGGGACGGCGTCAGGTAGTACTCGATGTCGATGCCGGTCAGATCGGGCGCCGGTGTTTCGGCCGGCGAGATGATCTCGACGACTTCGGGCAGCACGATCTCCACCACATGGCACAGCACCTGGCCGAACATGCGCGTGCTGATATTCGCTTCAGGCATCAGGTCGCGCTCCGTGCCGGTCAGGCGGGTTTGGGCCAGATCGGCGGCGATGGCATCGGCCAGCGCGTTGACGCTTTTTTCGGTGCCGACGGCATCTTCCAAGCCATAGTAACCCCGGATGGTGTAGCGGTGGATCAGCCGGAGCTTGTTCATGGCGGCGCGCTCGGTCTTGAAGCCTGTGCGGCTGATCTCCCAGCCGAAGATCTTCTTGGTGCTCTGGTCCTGGAATAGAGCCAGAAAGTTGCCCGCATTGACGTTCCAGCGCTCGTAATCGTGCACCCGGCCAATGGGCGCGCCCAGCTCATCCAATCGCGCCTTTATCGCCGCCCGGATCGTTGCGTCGCTCATTGGGCCAGCTCCCTGCTGATTTTGACCCCGTAGCGGTCAAATATGGTTTGAATGGCGGGCCAATCTTCTTCTAGAGTCTTTTCGAACATGAACGCGCCTTTGGTGCCCTTCTTGGCGATCTTCCAGCGCACAGGATATTCAATCGCTTTGGCCTCCTCGGCCGAGACGCCCATCTTTACTTCTATCCAGCGCAGCAACACGCCTGCGGGCGGTCGCCCTTTGCCCGGCGTGCGGCCCTTTTCCACCACCAGACCGTAAGATAGCGGCGTTCCTACAATGCCGGTGACGCCGCGCAGCCGCTGGCACACCTCGGGCTGAATGCTTCCCAGCAAGCCGCCCTGGGCGCCCATGACTCCCTGGGGCACGCGCTGCTTGACGCGCCGGGCCGTGTACTGCACGGCTTCATGCATGGCGGCCAGTTGGTTCTTGCGCACCGCCTCCGAGGGCCGTCCGGTCAGCAGCAAGCCGCGCATGATCATTTGGGCCGTAATCCGCATCAACGCCTCCAGTGCGTCAGGCCCGCGCAGCCCGCGGGCGCAGGGGCCAGGGTCATGGCGGCCTGCGCCGACCCGTCCTCATTAATGCCCATATGCTCCTGGTAAAGCCGCCGCAGCTCTTTAGCCCGGCGGGCATACTCCGTGCTTTTGCTTCTATAGTTGACCACATCGGCCGCAATGGTCGGATCGCTGGTGCTGGCAAAGAGATTGGCCAGGGTGTCGCAGCAAAATGATGCGGCCAGATTGGCTACTGCTTCCAGATCGCCTGGCTGAATACTCGCCTCCTGGCGCGGCACGGTGATGGTCAAACGCAGGCTTGCGGTTGCAAGCGGCGTCTCATCGATTAATCGCAGAACCGGACCATCGGGCGCGCGGTAGATGCGCCACGCGTCGTCCGCGATCAGGGCTTCCGGTATTTCTCCGATGGGAAATTCTACTTTTAATACTTGTGAAAACCCGTCCACCCACTGGTCCGGCAGGTTTACGTCGTGAATGCCCGCTCCTTGAACGTCGAGGATGAGCTCGGAGGGCCGGTGCAGGGAATAGCGCTCCAGGGACGCGTTCACGGCCGAGATATAGTCCTCGGCCTCGGTCAGCCGGCCGCTGTCGTCTTTTACTTTGGCTTGCACCAGGTCAATCAGAGCCATTCAATGCACCTAACCCTATTTCTTCTTTCGCGCCGGTCCAGATCG
>JAKALP010000010.1 GCA_021824175.1 Deltaproteobacteria bacterium | reverse complement strand
GGGGACCCATAAAAAATCCCCCCAGACCATCATCCCGGGTCAAATGGCACAGGGGCTGTAAAAGCCCTCTATCAATATACTTGAACCACAATATCTTGGGTAGGCCCATTAAAATGTCGGATGAGCCTTAGTTTATAGTTCGAAATCAATGCCGCAAATCGTTGATCACCGCGCGGCCGGTGAACTTGCCGGCGTGTAACTCGTCTAGTACTTCGTTGAGCTGGGAGAGTTGTAAATAGCGGCTGACGTGGGTTTTGACTTTGCCGTCCGCGGCCAGTTGCACCAATTCTCGCATGTCTTGTACCGTGCCCACGGCCGAGGGCATGATGATGGCCCCCTTTTTGAGCAGATCCAAAGGCGTGATGGAAAGCCCGCCTTCGCTGAGGGCCGGCATGCCCACGCAGATGAGCAACCCGCCACGCCCAAGGACATCGAATCCAAGCTGGAAGCCGGCGATTTTGGAGGAAAAGACGATGCTGGCATAGACGCCGCCGATCTTCTGCTTGACAAAGGCCTTGGTTTCATCAGCGGCCACAGCCATGTCCGCGCCCAGGGTTTTGATGAACTCCACTTTTTGCGCACCCACATCCACGCCCAGGACTTTGTAGCCAAAGGCTTTGGCGATCTGCACCGCATAGTGCCCCAGCCCGCCGGCCGCGCCAATGATAGCCACGGGCTTGCCCGGCTTGACGCCAAATTGGATCAGTTTGCTCACCGCGCCATAGGCGGTCAAACCGCCGCAGGCCAGGGATACTTCACTGTCCGCGATGGCCTCGGGCAATTTGACCAGGGATTTGGCCCAGAGGGCGATGTACTCCGCGTAGGTGCCCAGAATGCCTTTGCCTTCCTTGCACATCATGGACCGGCCGCTGAGGCAGTATTCGCAGGCCCCGCACCAATAGCCACCGCCCGAGCCGCCCAGGCCCAGAATCACGCGGTCGCCGGCCTTGACATACTTCTCCGCGCCTGGCCCGACCTCTTCCACGATGCCGATGCCTTCATGGCCCATGGGCAGCGGAAACGGGATTTCACGATTGGTCCAGTCGCCGCGCACCAAATGGATGTCGGAATGGCAGACGCCGGCGGCCGTGATTTTGACCAAGGTTTCTTCGGCCTTGGGCGCGGGTTTGGGCACATCGGTCAAAACCAGTTTGCCCTTGGTGAAAATTGCTGCCTGCATACTTCTTCCTCCTTGCGATGAATGGAATGATCAAACGAATCTTGCGACCCGGCAATACCGGCTAGATTTCAAAATGAACACCGAAAGCATCGATCTTCCGGTAGATGGTGCGGCGGCTGATGCCCAGCAGCCGTGCCGCTTTGGTCTTGTTGCCGCCCGTTTGCTTCAACGCCTGGGTGATCTCCTCGGCGTCCGTGACCCCGGGGTTCCGAAACAGGGACGGGGCGCGGGAGGCGCCGCCTTCAAAATTGCGCATGTCCGCCGGCAAATGCTTCAGCGTGATCGTGCCGCCGTGGCAGACCACAAAGGCGTGCTCCATCACATGCTCCAGTTCCCGCACATTGCCGGGCCAGGAGTACTCCATAAAAAGATCCAGGACTTCAATGGAAATGCCTTCGATGTTCTTCTTGAAGCGTTCATTGAAAGCGCGGCGGAAGTGATCCACCAGCAGCGGCAGATCTTCGAGCCGATTGCGCAGCGGCGGCATGGCGACCTCCACCACCTTCAGGCGGTAGTAAAGATCCTGGCGGAATTCTCCCCGGCGCACCTTTTCTTTCAAGTTTTTGTTGGTGCAGGCAATGACGCGCACATCGACTTTGATGGGGGTGGTGTCGCCCACGCGCTCGAACTCCTTCTCCTGTAACACGCGCAAAAGCTTGATCTGGATCATGGGCGGCATGTCGCCGATTTCATCCAGCATCAGGGTGCCTCCATGGGCCGCTTGAAACCGGCCCTGTTTGTCGCGGATGGCGCCGGTAAAGGCTCCCTTGACATGGCCGAAAAGCTCGCTTTCCAGCAACCCTTCGCTCAGCGCGGCGCAATTGACGGTCACAAATGGTTTGAAGGCGCGCTTGCCGCTGTAGTGCAGGGCCTTGGCCACCAGCTCTTTGCCGGTGCCGCTTTCGCCCGTGACCAGCACGGTGGTGTCCAGGCTGGCCAGATCTTCCAGCAGCCGGTAGATATCCTGCATGGTCTTGTTGCGGCCGATGAGGTTCTGGAACTGGTTGCGCTCGCGCAGCTCGCGCTCCATATCGCGCTGGCGGGTGATGTCGCGGATCACCATCACGGCCCCCATAAAATGGCCCTGGGGATCCAACAACGGCGCGCTGGAAATATTGGCCACCTGCTGCAGCCGCTCGCGGTGATCGCATTCGATGCGGTGCTCTTTAAAGGCGGTTTGGCTGTCAATCGTCTTCTGAAGTACTTCCCGACACGATCGGCTGCAAACCGCCTGGCTTTGCTCGAAGGGCCGGCCGACCAGTTCCTGAATGCCCACGCCGCAGATGGTTTCGGTGGCATGGTTGGCTTCGATCACCTTCATCTCCGGATCAACGGTGATGATGGCATCTTCGACACTGCGGAAAATGGCTTGCAGCCGGGAGCGGTGGGCCGCCAAATTCTTCTCCGCTTCGGTGCG
Source organism: Deltaproteobacteria bacterium (assembly GCA_021824175.1). GTDB lineage: Bacteria > Desulfobacterota > Desulfobacteria > Desulfobacterales > Desulfosarcinaceae > Desulfatitalea. Next base: position 233,369 of record JAKALP010000010.1, on the reverse strand, counting down.
TTCGGTAATGTCCCTGGTCACGTTGCGGAAGCCGGTCACCACGCCTGGTGGGTTGCGAATCAAAGAGACCGAGGTTTCGATGGTGCGGCGGCTGCCCGCCTTGCCGATGACTTCGATCACCGCATTTTTGATTGGAACGCCGCTGTGGAACACCTGGCGGTAGATTTGGGTGACCTTGTCGCGGGTCTCGGGGAAAAGGTAGGCGTCGGAGTGCAAGCCAATCAGTTTACGGCGGGGCAGGCCCCACAGTCGGCAGCCGGCATCGTTGATAAAGGTCATGCGGCCTTCCAAATCGATTTCGCCCAGATGAATATCGGCGTCATCGAGTATGGATTCATAGCGGGTCAGCGACTCTTGGAGCTCGGCGGTTATGCGCGCAAAGGGGGTTGCATCGATCAGGCAGCCCCAGCGGTCCGGCGGGTCGCAGCCGGCCAGGGGCTGCCGGCTCAGCACAGCCCACAGCGTCTCTTTGTTTTGGGTCAGAAGGCGAAACACCGGCGGATGCACATTAGACAAGGCTTCGCTGCCGGATAGCTCGGCGCGCACCAGGGGGTGATCATCGGGGTGCACCCAATCCCAGAGGGATAGGCCATGCATAAGGTCGGGTTGCTCAACACCCAAGGCAATGGCAAAGAGAGCGGTCGCCTGGCTGAAGCGCTCGCTCTGGAGGATAAAGGCCGCGAGTCGGCCATAATCTTCTTGGCATAAAGGGGCAATGGGAGTGCTCATGATTGATCTTTCCGCGCAGGGTGCAGCCCTGAATCAGCACCAATGTGGTTACAAAAAGCATGCCTTAAAAGTCGCTCCCAGATGGGTTACAACATATTGAAAATGCGGCAAAGATTGATTTGCGACCCAACGCCCGTCTCGGCACTGTGTCAATTGTCGCGCCAGGCCCGCACATAATTGTGCCAATTGGCACACCTGTCAGACATGCGAGCCATAGTGATGGTTGGCGTGAAGTGGTTAGCGGCTCGGCCCCTTACACTTTGGATGGAACCAGGCGCTGGCGGGGTTGCTGTGAGTAGGCCAGGACCTTTTGGACATAATTGCGGGTTTCGGCATAGGGCACCTGCCCATTGTGGCGCATCACCGCGCCGGGGCCAGCATTGTAGGCGCTCAGGGCTTGATGAAGGTTGCCGCTGAAGAGATCCAGCATCCGCCGCAGGTAGCGCGCCCCGCCGTCAATGTTTTGCTCAATATTAAAAGGGTCCTCAACCCCTAGTTCTTCGGCCGTGGCCGGCATCAGCTGCATCAGGCCCTGGGCGCCGGCCGGCGAGACCGCATCGGGCTGGAAATTGGACTCGGCCCGAATCACGCTGTGGATCAGGGCTGGCGGCAGATCATATTTATCGGCGGCCACTCGGATACCGGCGGCAATGCGTTCGGCCAGGGGCAACTCCGCTGGGGCCGGTTCCGGGGCCGGTTGCGGGCCCACTGCCGGCCCATCCGGGGGCGGGTTGATTTGATAATCAACTGGCGTGCCGATCTCTTTGGGTGGCGTTGCCGCCGGTGGCGTATCGGCAAGCAGCCATGGTCCGTCGGCCGCGCGGGACGATATTTCTGGCAGTTTTTGAGTAGCGGCGGGCACCGTAATACTCCTGAGCCGCACCGGCCGCTGACGGTAGTCATTCAGCTGCAAGCGGCCCGATGCTGGTTTGGCCGGGACCTGGGCAGCGGGCTGCAGCCCATCCAGCAATTGGGCGAAGTCGCCGCTGGAATTACGGCTGGGCGAGAGTGCGGAGGGGGCCTGCGCCTGGCGCAGCCTCTGGCGTCCAATTCCGGTTCTTTTCAAATAATCTTCGATCCCCAAGCGGGTGTTGGCCGCCATAAACAACGCGCCCTTTCGATGTCCCTTTTGAGTGAGGCACCCTGGAAGGATGCAGCAAATTTTATTCCAGCCTTTCGGTATCGTGACTTTTATATTAATATCAAGTTGTTATCTACAAGTGGGCCATTGCCCAGTCCCCTGGGTCCAAATCTTTTTGCCGCCCCACCGGCAAAAAGATGACGCGGCAGATCCTGCCAAAGCATCACCGCGGCCAAAAACACCATGCAAATTCAAACTTGGCCTTTGAAAATGCAAGGTGGGCGCCGTCTTAATCCCTGTTATTGGAGTATTGGGGGAGTTTTTTATAATTCCTGCAGCACCGTCCACACCGATTGACACACAATAAGATGTGTAATACGGTGTGTAAAAAAAGGAGGCCTTTTATGGCCAGCAATCTGGCAATCGACGATAAATTATTGAACGAGGCGTTAGAGATCAGCGGATTGAAAACCAAAAAGGATACGGTCAATCTGGCGCTTAAGGAGTTTGTTGATAGGCGCAAACAGCTGGAGATAATAAATATATTCGGCAAAATGGATCCCGATCCCGATTATGACTATAAAAAGGGAAGAACCCATTGAAAGTCCTGGTTGATACGCCAATATGGTCTTATGCTTTACGTTCGCCGAATAAAGAACATCAACCGGAAGTCAATGCGCTCACCTTTCTTATACGCAATCAGCGAGCCATAATCATTGGGCCTATCCGGCAAGAAATCCTTTCTGGGTATAGCGATCTGCGCAAGTATAGAACAGTCAGAGAAAGAATAGCCTATTTTGAAAATACGCCTATCGTCGACTCCGATTATGAGCAGGCGGCAGAGTTTAGTAATCAATGCCGAAAAAAAGGAATCCAAGGATCACATATCGATTTTTTGATTTGTGGGGTGGCCTATAGGCTCGACGTTCCCATTTTTACTACCGACAAAGATTTTTTATCCTATCAGAAGATAATATCCATCAAGTTGTTTAATATCACGGGCTGACAGCGCCATTCAGAAGATTAAAGAGAGTCCAGCTCTTGTAAATTCGCCACAATCTGGTTAATATCATCACCATGATTCGGCGCCATATTCAAAATGCGGTTACCGTTGCTTCGACTTTTACTTGATGCCGCGCTTTCTTAGCAATACACCAAAAATGCTTTAATTCCATAACAACTTCACTCAACATCTCAACGTTCAAAAGGAATCCCATGGTCTTCAAAAGAAAGATGGCTGTGCGCCTGCGTGCATATCACTCCGGCTGCGCTGCCCGACGGATTTGCCGCCTATCCGACGGATGAGACCTTCAAGGCGGTCAACCCCGATGGGATTGTCTACCGAGTGCGCCGTGTGCCCAATAAGCCCTATGCAGATATGGCGTTCTGGAAAGAGGCCATGAAAAAGCGCATGCTGGAGGCTGGCTATCATTTCGGCGCCGAAGGCCCACTCCAGGCTGGCGCACGGCCAGGACATCTGTTGGAGCTGACTGCGCCTTATGGTCCTCAAGACTATGGCTACATGATTGCGATTTTCGTTGAGAAGGAGAACATCCAGATCGCGGAAGCCGCCGGTGAGATCTCGGCCCTGGCCCGATGCCGGCCGGCGCTGATGAAGGCCCTGGCCAGCTTGACTCCTTAATTATTGCCCGAACGGCGATTACTTCGCCTCCCCAAAAAGCGCCAAGCGAAGCCACTGCAAACCCCACGAGAGCCAGGCAAACTCTTCGCCTGGGCTGGGAAGGGGGCGAAGTATTCCGCGCGCGATTTGCTTCAGGCGGCCGGCGGCGGCTTCCTGCTTGAGAAGATCAAGATCGTAGAAGGCCATCACAGCCCATTGCTGGTGCTCGGCCGACAGGGGACCAGGGCGCAGGCGGTTTTTGAGAGCAATCAGCTCCATGAGCTGGTCATTGGCGGCCAGTCCGGCCGCGGCGCCCTGGTCTTCGATCCATTGGCGCGCGGTTTGGCGCGGGCCTTGATGAAAACCCAGGCAGTGAGGCTCCTTGACGAGCGCGAAGTGTTCGCTGAGGCGGCCGTCCCGGCGCGAGCGTTGCAGGGCGCGGGCTACGGGATAGAGCCGGCAGGAGGTGGGCCGGGCCGTGTAGACGCTGCATCCTTGGGGGGTTACAAAGGGGCAGCGTTTGTCCTGGGAATGGGAAAAGCGCAGGGAAACCACGGGCAGCCCAGAGCCGGGACCGGCATACAAGGCCGCATGGCGCGATAGAAATTGCTCCCAGGTGAGCTTCAAATGGAGTCGCAACTGCAGCACGTCATAGGGCATCAGGGCCTGGTTGAGGTCCTGGCAGCACTGGTTAAAGCAGGCCACGCCGGGACCGCAGGCAAACTGGAACGGTTCTTCGGAGTCCAGGGCGATCAGTTCGGGTTCTTCCATGTGGGGTAAAATCCTTTCGGTTCTTCTATTCCAATCTTTTTAACCGCAAAGTCTGATAAATCCGGTCCCGCCAAGCCGCCGGCACGCCGGCCAAATCGGCAAACTCCGGCCAGCGTGAAACGGCTTGGCGCACTTCTTCGATGATGGCCTCGGCCCGCCCCCGTTTCAGGGTGGCGGCCCTGGCGCAGGCCTGAAAGTCTTCCAGTAGAAATCCGTCGCGTTTGCCGTTTAGGGCCATCTGGTGGCTGGCGGTCCAGGCCCCGGTCGGGTTGTAGCTGTAGGTGACGTCAAAGGCCGGTGACAGGGACCAGCGGCCGCTTTTGTCCATCAGAAAAGCGATGTTCTTCACATGGTCATCCTGGTTGCGGGCCAGGATGTTGAATACCATGCGCCGGAACTGTTCTTCCACCGCATCCATGGGCAGGCCCAGGCGCCGGATCACCAGCAGGGCCTGTTCATACCCATAGGCGCCGGCCAGGTTGAAATCCAGATGGGCCATGGCGCCCAGGGATTGCATGTGGAGTTTTTCACCATTGGCCAGACGGTCAAAGCGGCGTGTCATGAAGTGGCGGCGCTGATTTTCTTCAAGCAGTCGGCATTCGCTCATGGCGATGCCGGCGGCCCGGGCCATGTGCCAGTAGGCGTATTCGATCACGCCAAAGCCTTGGGGATCTTCCATCTCTTTATCCTGGTTGCCGTGCACGCCGTCAAACTTGAGCAGCCAATATTCAAAGCCTTGGCCCGTTTCGATCTGGCCAGAGCGCACCTCGTGGGTGACCGGGTTCCAGGCGATCAAGGCTTTGGCCCGGGCCCCGCCGGCCGAGGTGCCGACCCTTAATATGTCCGCCAAAGCCTTGTCTTTACCGCGGCCTGCAAAAGAGGCCAGCAAATCGTTGCGCTGGGTCAAGATTTCCGAAGCCAGGGCCACCAATCGATCCACCTGGATTCGGGAGGCGCTCTTACTTCTTGGGCCCAACACCGGCGTATATTCCAGAGCCCCGGTGCCGCGCCGGCCCACATAGCACAGGCGCTCCACGGCATTGAAGGATTGGGGCAAGCGCCCCTGGGTGGCCAACCAGACGTCGATGAGGGCATGGCCGAATTTGTCCGGCAGCGAGTCGGCCAGCAGGCCGGGCAGGCCGCGAAAGCTCTGGAGGGGCAGTTCCGGAAAGGAATAGACCCGATGGGACAGGGGCATCATCAGGGGCGCGATCTCAATGCCGCTGCGGGCAAAGGCCGGGTCATACTCAAAGGCCGCGAAGGGACGCCCCTCTTCCAGGGCCACGGCGCCAATGGTGCGACCCCAGAGGTTGACGTGGGCGTAGGTGCTCATTTATCCCAGCTCCAGGTGGGGGACTCTTTAGGGGTTTTGCGGCGGGTGGAGGCCCGTCGGCGCGGCTGGCCTTTGGTGGCGATCAGATCCATGGGTCGCGGCCCGGCCGGGGCAATCCATTGGTCCAGACCGGCCAAAAGATCCAGTACCCGGCAGATACGGATCAGGCTCACCATCTGGGCCGAGGCGCCGGCCTCGACGCGTTCCACCGTGCGTTTGGACACCCCCGCTTCATGGGCCAGGGCCGCCTGGGTCAGTTGGTGGTCGATGCGCCGCAGGGCGATGCGCCGGCCCAATTCGGCCAGCACGGCAGCATCGTTCATAAGAGCGTCGATTGGCATAGGCTGAATTCCCCCCCGGCTGTTCTCCTTTATGAGCGACCTTAGCTTAGTTTTAGATATTAATCAAGTCGTCAAATTAGACGGTAAAGATGAAATTTTACGATTAAATAGTAATTTTTGACGATTTATATCCAAATAGAAAATCAATTGGGTCTCAGAATGGTAGGAATTTGCCTTTTTACGAAGCAATCAAAATTAAGTGCGCTGCTTTTAGCCCATCCGTGCCATCCGTGTCATCCGTGGTCACTTTTTCACCACGGATGACACGGATGGCACGGATGTGTTGGATCGTTGGAGAGGAAATATATTAGAGGTTCTGAGCGCTGCCCTTAAGCTGCTTTGCCGCCCGCATCGCCGGAGATCAGGCGCGAGCGCAGCAAGGTAAGCTCCTGGGCAATTTCTTTGAAGGTTTGATAGCGGTGGTTGGGGTCTTTGGCCATCATCTTTTCGATCACGTTGCTCAACACCGGGGATATTTTGGGATCAACGGTCGTCAGGGGCGTAACCGATGAATTCAGATGCTGGTTGAGAATTTCTTTGATTTCATCGGCGCTAAAGGGCGGCGTGCCGCAAAAGGCGTGGTAGAAGGTGGCGCCCAGGGAATACATGTCGCTGCGGTGATCCAGGGTCAGCCCGGCGATCTGCTCCGGCGACATGTAGAGCGGCGTGCCCACCATCTTATTTTGGTTGGCGGGCTTGTACTGTTTGCTATGAGCCACGCCGAAATCCACGATTTTGACCACCTCCGCGTGATTGATCATGATGTTGGCCGGTTTGAGATCGCGGTGCACAATACCATGCTGGTAGACTTCATCCATGGCCTTGCAAGTGGCGATCAAAATGGCCAGACCTTTGAGCGCGTTGAGTTTTCCTTCCGCGCGGATGACTTCCTTGAGGGTGACACCGTCGATGAACTCCATGGCATAGTAAAGAATGTCATTGCTGAGGCCGATGTTATAGATCATGGCGATGTTGGGATGATTGAGCTTGGAGACCACCCGGGCTTCCTTGATGAACATCTCGCGGAACTCTTCTTTGGAAGATAACTCAAAGGAGATGATCTTCAACGCCACTTCTCTTTCCAGGGCCACATCCCATCCCTGCAAGACGCCGCCCATGCTGCCCGCGCCGATCAAGGAGATGACCCGATAATTGTCCAACTGCTTGCCGATAATACTGTTGTAGAACCGGATGTCGTAGGAAGATTTCTTGCGTTCGGCCTTTTCCTGGAGCTCCTGGGCGCTGATGCCCGTGGTTTCATGCTTGGCATCGGGCAGTGCGACGGTGGCGGCAAGTTCTGGCCCAGCCGCCTGATTCTGATCGGGCGATGGAGGCGCCCCCGCGGCGGTCTGCTGGGCGGTGTGCTGGAGCCATTGGGAGATGTGGCGCCAGGCATCATTTTCTTCCAGGGCGATATCAATATCCGACGGCTTCTGGAAGTCTTTGAAGGTGATGGCGTGGATGCGGCCATACAGCACAAATATGCCTTCGGGCTTTTTGAAACGGATGATCAGCGAGACGCCCTTTTTGCCAAACAGCGCGGTCTCCACGGCAATGCTTTGGGCGTTGAACGCTTTAATTTTGCATGGCATCCAGAGGACGCCGTCGCGGGAGATGTCGACATTCACCGGTGCCGCCAGGACCTGCATGGGTGGCCCCGAATCGGCCGGCGGCGCGGGTTCCGCGACGATCGGCGGTGGGGGTTCGGGCGGATCTTGCGCTTTTTCTTCGGCTATGGGCTTAAATACTTCGAGGATGCGGCTGATCAAAATCTTCGAGGAGAGCGGGTAGACCAGATAGTCCGCGGCCCCTAGTGAAAAGGCTCTGAAGGCCCGCCCTTGGTTATTGATGGAAACCAGGAAGATGACCGGAATTGCTTCCCGCAACGGGTCGTTCTTGATGAAGCTGAGAAAATCGTAGCCGCTGATATCATCCAGTTCATTTTCGCACAGAATGACGCCCACCGGGTGCTTGGACAGCGTTGACAGGGCCTCGCGCATGCTGGTGGCCGTATGCACCAGATAATTGATCTTTTGAAAAACAGAAATCGCCTTCGCGCAGAACGAAGAGTTTTTGTTGATCAGCAGGATATGGCCCCGAACGGTCATGGTTTCCAATGATCCGATGTGTTGAATTTAAGCATGGCGTTGTGATGGCCGCGTGAAGTAATTCGCCGTCAATCTCCATGGTTTTTGGGTTTGAGACACACCTGTAGAATAAAAGACTCGCTGCCCACATCGAAGATCAGCACCGCAATGCTTGCCCCTTCGGGATGGCCCAGTTGATGGCCGGACCCCACCACGACCGTGGGCAGGGAGAGATCAAAATGGAACGGCGTGCCCTTGAATCTCTTCTTGGTGCTGCCGCTGATCATGTTGATCAGTTCGCCGGCGCCGTCGTGAATATACTCCGCATTGATTTTATCCATGGGTACATTCATCATGTTGGCGATGATCTTGCGCGCCAGGTCCCAGTAAAAGGTGATCGCCACCGTGCCTTCCGAGGTGCCGGACAAGCCGATGATGCCGGAAATCTCGCCGAAGATTTTCAAGTCATTGGAGAAGAAAACCTCGCGGAAAGTGGTTTCCACAAAGGCCATTTTGCTGAGCACGGTAATCGTATTTTCGATAAACGGCGTGAGATAGGCCATCTCCTTGTCCAGCGGCTTGCGGTTGGGAATCAGATGGCCTTGCAGGATTTGCCGGCAGGCAGCCGGCGGCGCATCGAGGGCCAATACTTCCGTGGCGCCCGCGCCCAGTAGAATTTCACTGCTTTCGATGTTGTCTTCGGCCTTGATCACAATGATGGGAATAGGCCTGAAGCAGCACGATTTTCTGATCTTGATGACCTTGGCCGCGACTGCTTCGATCGGATCGGTGGCCTCCATCAGAATCATGCGGGTTTGGTGCAGGTCAAAACTGTCGCCGAAATTCTGATTTCGAAGCGTACAGGCGTCTGATAACAGCCCCGTGATGGTTTTTGAAACCACGCTGCCGCAATCCATCAAAACAATTTGATTCATTTCTCGATCCCTCATTGCTCTTCTACGTTAGGTCGCTGACGGTTATGTAACGCCATAATAAGCGAGCCTGCCGGAAATTAATTGGAGTTGAATTTGGCCAAGGTGGTTCTGATTTTTTCAGCCAGCTCTTCCGCCGCAAATGGTTTGGCCAGGTAGCCGTTGGCGCCGGCCGCCAGGGCCTGATCGACTTTTTCGTCTTCGGATTCAGTGGAAATCATGATGATGCAAATGTGATCATAGCCGTAATCAGCCTTAATTTTCTTGATGGTCTCGAACCCGTCCAGCACCGGCATGTTCCAGTCCAGCAATACCAATTGGATGGTATTGGCATGCTTGGCCAACAGTTGGAGCCCTTCCAGACCGTTGGCGGCCTGGAGCGTTTCATAGCCCATGGGTTTGACGGCGTTTTCGATAATGGTGCGCACCACCAGGGAATCATCCACAATCAGCGCTTTCATTGTACCCCCTTTAGCAGCGTGGTATAAAAAGGAACTTTGTAAAGACAGCATCATTCCCATTATCGGTAGATGGGGGGCAAAAGTTGAATACTAATTTGGATTTGAGGTGCGACGAGTCGTTGCGCCATCACATTGAGCACAACCTGCGGGCCTTTGAACATCAGGAAAACGCTGGAGGGCGGATGCGCCGGGCGGCCGTGGCCATCACCGTGGTGGGGGTCGATGACAGCTCCTACCGGAATGAGGTCTGCTCCGGCTCCATTCAGGACCTGGACGCCGCGATTATATTGACCCGGCGCGCGGCCCACTTGAAACATCATGCCGGGCAATGGGCCTTGCCGGGCGGACGCCGGGAACATGGCGAAACCCCCGAGGATACGGCCTTGCGGGAGCTGACCGAGGAGGTGCATCTGACCCTGACCAAAGAACGCATTCTGGGCCGGCTGGATGATTTTACTACGCGTTCGGGGTTCACCATGACCCCCATCGTGATTTGGGGCGGCCCGGAGGTGAAGCTTAAACCCAATCCCGCCGAAGTCCACTCCATTCATCGCATTGCCATCCAGGAATTTCTGCGGCCCGACGCGCCCATATTGGAACAAACGCCCCACAATGAGCATCCCATCCTCTACATGCCGGTGGGGCCCAGCTGGATTGCATCGCCCACTGCCGCGCTGCTCTATCAATTCCGGGAAGTGGCCATTTTGGGCAAAGCCACCCGCGTGGCCCACTTTGAACAACCTCTATTTGCCTGGCGCTGAAAGGCGGAAGATTATCGCTTGCACGGCCGCGATCTTCTGCCCTGGGCCCAGCGATCCATATCGGCCCATCTGGAATAGCTTGAAAAAGAGGGCCTTGTCGGTCAGCCCAGTGCCATCGAAATCCAAAATGAATGGGTCAAATAAGTGCTCCCCGGTGAACGCTTCTTTTGCTTAATTCCTTGACAACCCGGCCGGTGAACAACACTTTAACGCCGTGGGGCAATGGATCCTCGCAGTAATTGGTTTTGATTTTCATCGGGCGCCTCCCTTGTGATTGTGTGACGGCGAAGGCGCTCCGCCAATCGAGGCGTCTCTCGCCAGTCCAGCAACCGCGCCGGTGTTGCGCTGCCGCCCCTATCTCCTGATCCTTCGCTTTTCAATCGTGCTCCGTGACAGGCATCACATTTTTCCAAGGCTCCAGGTTCTATTAGGTGATCAATATCCCTGGAATCAATAAGAAGGAGGATGCCATGATGACCATCAGACCCTTTTTCTGGCTAATGATCATATACGTGCTGTTGGCCTTTGGATCGCAAGTGAATGCGGCCGAACGGATTTTTTTCGATGGCTTCGAAAATGGTTTGGATCATTGGAATATGGACGATCCTGGGATCCATTGGCAAAGCCGGGAATTCGTCCATAGCGGCCTCTACGCCCACAAGGTCCAAAACAGCGGCTCGCTCGGAGAAAACGCGTTCCTGGATATTGAAAGCCCGGTGAGTCGAAAGATCTACCTTTCGTTTTGGTGGCTGCTGGCCAATGCCAGCGATACCAGTGGGAAACTCGGCATTTTCACAGTCCCAGGCACCGGCGCACGGATGGAAATCTGGTGGCGTACCGGCTCTCATGGCTTGGCTGTGCAGCATTCCGATGCCGCGTCGGCATCACCGGAGTGCGGCGCCGGGACCAGCCGGGTCCATGATACCCATACCGTTATTTTCGACAGCCGTTGGCATCATTTTGAAATCTTCATTGAATACAATACACCCGGTGTGGACAATGGCCGCCTGCGCGTCTGGATCGATCGCCCCACCAGCGCCTCTTTTGCTGACCCCGCCTATCTGAAAGTGGACCATGATGATGTCCTGTATATCAACGAAGACCGGTGCGAGCGTTACTACTCCAGCCTGAGCCTGCCGGAAAATCTGGACGCAGGCATGAAGCCAGGGGCGCTGTACTACGATGATGTGGAGATATGGGACGATCTCCCGCCGCAGCCTCCTGTGGCTCCACGGGCGCCGACCAATCTCAGGATCGTGCAGTGACGTGGCGCTCTCTTAGTTGGCGTCCAGGGCCTGGCGGATGGTCACGGCCAAATGTTGGCGCAGGATGGGTTTGAGCATCAGCTCGCGGATGCCCACTTCTTTGATCTGCTCGTCAGTGATCTCATCGCCGTAGCCGGTGCACAGGATGATGGGCAGTTCGGGTTTGATGTGGATCAGGTGCTGGGCCAGCTTGGTGCCCTTGAGTTTGGGCATGGTCAAGTCGGTGATCACCAGGTCAAAGTCATTGGCTTTGGAGCGGAACAGCTCCAGGGCTTCCATGGGGTTTTGGCAGGTGGTGACATGATAGCCCAGTTTGGTGAGCATTTGGTGGCCCATTTGGATAATCGGCTTTTCATCATCCACGAACAGGATGCGTTCGGTACCTTTGGGCAAGGGCTGCTCCGACTCTTCGGACTCTTCGGCGCTGCGGGCCGCCACGGGCAGTAGAATTTCAAACTGCGATCCCTTGCCAGGCTCGCTGTGGACGCGAATGGCGCCATCATGGCTCTGCGCCACGCCCAGCACCACGGCCAGGCCCATGCCGGTGCCTTCGCCCTGGGATTTGGTCGTAAAAAAGGGTTCGAAGATGCGATTCAAAATGCTGGCGGGCATGCCGGTGCCATTATCTTTGACCCGCAAACGCACATAAATGCCGGGTTTGACCGATCCATGCAATGCCGGCTCTTCGGTTTCGAGGGTCACGTTTTCCATCTCCACCCGCAGCAAGCCGCCCTGGGGCTGCATGGCATGGGCGGCATTGGTGCACAGGTTCATCACAATTTGGTGCAACTGGGTGGGGTTGGCCAGAATGGTTTCCGTTCTTGGGGAGATTCGGGACTGAATCTCGATGGTGGCGGGGATGGAGGCCCGCAATAATTTGAGCGCCTCTTTGACCAGGGGCGCGGGGCGGATCGGTTTTTTTTCGGTATCGTCCTGGCGGCTGAAGGTGAGAATTTGAGACACCAGCTCCTTGGCCCGCTTGCTGCCCTGGAGGATCTCCGTCAAATTATCTTCGAGCTGCGATCCCTTGGGTGCGTCATCCAGGGCCAACTGGGTATAACCAATGACGCCGTACAAGATATTATTGAAGTCATGGGCAATGCCGCCGGCCAGGGTGCCGATGGCTTGCAAATGCTGGGCACGGTTGAGCTGGGATTCGGCTTCGCGTTTAGCGGCCTCAGCCTCCTTGATTCGTTCGATGCTGATGAAGCTGATCAACCAGTGCGGTTGGCCATTGAACTCCATGGGCCGGATGGTCTTGAGAATTGGAGTCGTATTCTCGGATTTGGTAATCAAGTCACACTCCACGGGATCAATCTGGGTATGGATGGATGTTTCGGGCTGGCCAGGTTCCGGTAAGGCCGCGGCGATCAACTGTTCCAAAATTCTTCCCTGGATCGCGGCCACGGATTCTCCGATCATTTGGGCCGCTGCTGGATTGATCTCCACCACTTTGCGCGTGGCCTGCTCGACGATCATCATGCCCGCCGCGGCGGTGTCAAAGATATCCTTGAAGCGTGCCCGGCTTTCGGCCAGGGCCAATTCGGTGCGGCGCCGTTCGGTGATATCGCGGGCCAGGCAGTAGACCACATCGCCGCTCAGGGAGTTCTGGACCATGACGCTACTGTACTCCATCAAGACACTTAGACCGCTTTTGGTGATGAAGGTGACGTTGCCGGTGGCTTTCCTGCCTTTGGCCAGGTTCGCCAGGTAGAGATAAAAGCTGTCGCGATGCTCATCGGTCATGAAATCCTTGAGATTGTGGCCGATGAGCTCGGCCTGGCTGTAACCCAAACCGGCGATCATGGGGAAGTTGACCTCCATGACCAGGCCCTTCATGTCATGGACGCACAAATAGTCGGTGACATTGTTGATCATCCGGCCATAACGGATTTTGCTCTCTTGCAGGGCCATTTCGGTCTGTTTTCGTTCTTTGATTTCGGCTTCCAGTTTCTGATTGGCCAGCGTCATTTCCGCGGTGCGTTTTTCGACGCGTTTTTCCAGCAGCTTGTTGGACATGTCCAGGCGCCGCTTTTGGGACTCGATCTGCCGGGAGAGGAAAAAGTTTTTGCGGATGTAGTGCTCAATGGAGTAACAGGCCAGCATTCCCAGGAAGTTGGTGCCGGACATGAACCCCAAGTAGCTGGACCACGCCTCGCGGGGCAAATCGATCAGAAACACAGAGCCGATCCCCAGGGCTATAACCAAAAACACGACCGTGGCCGCGGCCCAGATAAACCGCAGGCGCAGCAAAGTATAACTGGCAAAACACACCTGTACCAGGCCACCAAGATACACGCTTTGCCGCAGGCCGGGCGCTTTGAACACCATCACGATGAGGACGATCCCCGCAAGGGTGGTCCCCAGGGCCGTGGCCGGCTGCATCCAGCGCACCGCGGATTTTGAATAGCTGTAGATGAGCATTCCCAAGATAGCGGGCGTGCCCACGCCCCAACGCAAGGTCCAGAACAGAAATTTATGTTCTGGCACAAAAATGGCATCCAGCAATCCGTGCCCGGCATAAAACACGACGACCACGGCCAGGGTGAGTCGCAGTTGGCGTAGGCTTTGCTCAAAATAGTGGGAACGAAACAGTGCTTCCAGGCCCTTGTGGGAGCCGCGGAAGGCTAACGTAATCGGATGCAGTTGCATTTTGGTTGCTGATTAAACGGTTAAAACACCCAATCCATGGTTATGGTTCGTCGCTTTGATCCATATTCCGATGTTTAAGTATCGGCTGCCTGGGCGGGAATCTTTAGATTTGTAAAAGAAAGGCCCGTTCGTGTATCACCCTTGACCTGGACTCCGGCAGGGGCTATGACAGCGCGAAGTTTGCGCGTATCCTGCGGTCAGCTCCACCGGTCCGCTCTGGTCGAAAGGAGTTATCTTTGCTACCCATTGCCATTGAATTCAAACCTCACGTTAATCATAGGGTCTTGAAACCAAAGCGAAAAACCCTGGCATGGCTCAGTGCATTGCTGGTGCTATTCATGCTTGCGCCCCCTCTGATTTCTGCCGAGGCCACCTCCAGTGCGGCGCCCGCGGCTCTAGAAGCCGGCTTGAGCAGCTTGATTGAGTTTTGCGCGTCGGATAAAGGATCGGCCGCCATCGATTTTGACCGGATCAAGCCAGTGGTGGATTTTATCCGCCAGGCGCCTGAAATGGCCGATTATGTGCCGGAAGAACGTGAGACGACCAAAGGGTCGTTCATCGGGTTCACCGTCCAGCGGCCCTTGCCTGATCTGATCCGTTACGCCTACAACCGTTATATCCCCGAAGGGGCCATCTACCCCTCATCGGTCAATTTCTCCTACTGGAAGGAGCCGCCCCAGGGCAATCCCCGCGGGACCCAGGATCTTTGGAAGAACCTCGATGGCTTGACCACGCCCTATGTGGCCAGAGGTGAGGTGCGGGAAGCCATCGCCCCGGACCTGCATACCGGCACCTATTACGAATATGATCTTCGGCGCGCCTTTATCGCTTTTCGTCAGGGCCATTCCAGGGTGGTGTTCTCCCTTTCGAGCCAAATCGGTTCTTCAGAAGTGGGTAAGAAGGGGTACATTGTAGGCAGTGACCAGGATTGGAACTACCTCTACACCCAGGACCAGGGACTCAACAAAACCGGTTTGGGTTGGGTCAAACCCAAGATCTTCAGATACTATTCCATTTGTTGTTTTCTGGAAGATGAGACGGGCGCCAACAAATCCAAAATCGGTGTGTTTCAGTGGCTGGCCGCGGGCTGGATCGGCATGAATGTGGTAGATACGCATCACATCCGCCGGGGATTGCAGCGCTTCGCCGATCAATTCAAGGGTATGGTGGAGTCCGAGCGCATGCCCGACCCGGCCACACTGGAGCGGGTTTGCAAGTCGCTGGTGGAGACCGATGAATCCCTCTTGCGGGAAAAGGCCGTGGATGTAACCCGTTATATCCGCAAAAAAGCGGAGCAGGACGAGGCCCTGCGCAACAAGCCGGCCATTCAGAGTCTGGACGAAACCAATTATGTGGCCCAGATGGGCAAACCCCAGCTGGTAACTGTTCTGATGCGGGAGTTCATGAAGTATTGTCTGGGCAAGGAGACCCCCTTGAGCCCCACCTTCTGGGCGGCCCTCAGCCAGCCACCGGCCCAGGGACGCCAGCCGGTTTCATGACCTTCAAACGAATTGGTATCAAAATCCTCTGCATCAATCGGCCTGCCCCATGCGCTTGAAAGCGGTCTTGGGGAAAAAGCAGTAGGGGCACTGCTCCGGCGCTTCGTCGCCATAATGAACATGGCCGCACATGCGGCAACGCCAGGCGGTCTGCCCAGCCTCCGCGCTCAGGGGGTCAACCTCACGATGCATGGGCAAATCTTCCAAGGCCGGCATGATGGGTTGGTAAGCGCCGAGCAAATAACCCGCCAGGATGACCCGCTGAACTTCGCTGGTGCCTTCATAGATGCGCAGCAGACGCACATCCCTTAAAATCTTCTCCACCGGAAACATCTTGGTGTAGCCGTAACCGGCAAAGACTTGCAGGGCCTCGTTGGCCACTTCCAGGGCGGCCTCGGTGGCATACATCTTCGCAATAGAGGCGCTGACATTGGCATCCCGGCCCTGGTCCGATTCCCAGGCCGAGCGCCAGGTGAGCAGCCGCGCGGTCTCCACCTTCTGGTACATCTCGGCCAATTTGAACTGGATGGCTTGAAATCCGCTGATGGCGCTGCCAAAGGCCCGGCGCTTTTTGGCATAATCCAGCGCATGCTCCATGGCCGAACGGGCCGCGCCCACGCCAAAGGCGCCGATGGTGGGCCGGGTGCGGGCAAACGTCTTCATGGCCAGGACAAAGCCTTTGCCCGGCTCAGCCAGCATATTCTCCAGGGGCACGCGCACATTGTTGAAATGGATGCCCACGGTGTTGGAGCAACGTTGGCCCATTTTGGGGATGGGGCGTCCCACCGTCACTCCCGGCCAATTCATCTCCACCAGAAAAGCACAGATGCCCTCGTGTTTGGACTTGGGGTCCACGGTGGCGAAGACCGAAGCATAATCGGCCAGACCGCCGTTGGTGATCCAGTATTTGGTGCCGTTGAGAATGTAAGAATCCCCGTCTTTAGCAACCTGGCACCGGATGGCGGAGACGTCCGATCCCATGGTGGGCTCGGAGGTGGCAAAGCAGATCATCTTAAACTCTTTGGCGATCTTGGGAAGATATCTCTCCTTGATGGCTTCATTCTTGGATAACAGCACCGGCTCCATGCCCAGCGAGTTGTCAAACAATGATGTGGCCGTACCGGCGCAGGCCGCGGCCATCTCTTCGGTGGCCAGGCAGCTTTCCAGCAACCCCAACCCCTGGCCGCCATACTTCTGGGGGATATCCAGGTTGATCAGGCCGGCCTCATAGGCCTTGCGGATCACCACTTTGGGGGTTTCATCCTTTTCATCATAATAGGCCGCCACGGGTAGTACTTCTTTTAGCGCGAAAGCGCGAACCTTTTGACGGAATGCTTCTTGTTCAGGTGTTAGACTGAAGTTGAGCATTGATTTAATCCTCCCTTTGTGGGTTCCTGTTTATCCGGCCAATTGGTTTTGGCGCGGGATTTGGGGTTGGGCGGCTGCCAGCCCAACCGATCAATGATGGTTTCCAGGTAGCGCGACTGAAGTTGTTTGCTGGCCAGCATTTCCAGCGCCAAAGCGGGCCCCAGGTGGTCTTCATCCACCAAGGCGCGCCCCATTTGGGTTTGGCCTTGGCCAAAGAGTGCCGCGGCAAAATCTTCTTCCACGTTAATGTAGCGGTAGATCAGTTCGGCCAGGGCCTTCTGGTCGAAATCCGTTCGCACGCGCATCATGGAAAACTCCAGGAATCCGGCCATGACGGGCGGCAGGCAGTAGCGTGTCACACCATCAAAGACGATATCCACCAGCAGGGCCCGGCTGCAAAGGGCCTCCAGCTGTTTGCGCGTGGCGGTCAGATCAAGTCCCCAGGCCCGCGCAGCCTCCGCATCTGAAAAGACGCGGATGGGCAGTCGGGCCACGCGCTCGGCTTCCCTAGGGCTGAAAAGAATCTTGAGAATTTGGTAAAGAGATTGCGAGGGGGGCGCACCCTGGGGAAACCGGTTCAAGCGCTGCACCAGTTGATGATATCCGGAAGCTTGGGTCAGGTGGGCCATCAATGGGCTCCTTGCGAAAACGATCCAGAAAGGCCGGGGGCTGATTGATCTATAACAAGGGGCGCCGGCCAGGGCAAGGCGCTTGGGATCTTCATCTTTTTGCTTGACAAAAAAATTCAAATTATCAATAGTGCCCAATTTTCAGAGCGGTGTATTGATTTTATTGGAGGTTCACCATGTACGCAGTCGTTGCGACCGGGGGCAAGCAATACAAGGTCGAAGCAGGCGAAATCCTGCGCATTGAAAAGCTGGACGGCGAAGTCGGCGCTGAAGTGGCATTTGATCAGGTTCTGATGCTGGCCGACGGGGATAATGTTAAAATTGGCCAACCTCTGGTGGCGGGCGTAGCTGTAAAAGGCCATATCGTCGAGCAGGGCAAGCAAAAGAAGATCATTGTGTTCAAGTATAAACGCCGGAAGCGCTATCGCCGCAAACAAGGCCATCGTCAGCTCTTTACGGCCGTAAAAATCGACACCATTGAAGCGTAAACGACAATGCCGCGCCCAGCTCTGTTGCGGGCGCGACAGTGAAGGAGAAATATCATGGCACATAAGAAGGCGGGCGGCAGCTCCAGAAACGGCCGCGACAGCAAGGGCCAGCGCCGGGGCGTCAAGCGGTTCAGCGGGCAGGTCGTTAAAGCCGGCAACATCATTGTGCGCCAGGTGGGTTCATCAATTCATCCGGGCGAAAATGTCGGACAGGGCAAGGATTATACCCTTTTTGCCAAGATTGATGGCGTGGTCACCTTTGAACGCAAAGGGCGCAGCGGCAAAAAGGTCAGCGTTTATGCCGCGTGAAATTCATTGATCAAGCCACCATCATCGTGCAGTCCGGCGACGGGGGTCGCGGTTGCGTCAGTTTCCGGCGCGAACGGTATGTCCCCCGGGGAGGCCCGGACGGCGGTGACGGTGGCAAGGGCGGCGACGTCCTCCTGAAAACCAACCCCAGCAAGCGCACCCTCTATCATCTCCAATTCAAAAAAGAGTACAAAGCACCCAACGGCGGACCCGGTCTCGGCAGTCAATGCAATGGCCGCGGCGGCACGGATCTGGTTTTAGATCTGCCCGTGGGCACCTTGATCTATGATGCCGACAGCGGCGAGTTGCTCCACGATCTCGTTGCCGCGGACGAAACCATTGTCATCGCCAGGGGCGGACGCGGCGGCCTGGGCAACACCCATTTCAAAAGCGCCACCAATCGCGCCCCCCGTTATGCCCAACCCGGCGAACCTGGTCAAAAGTTCACGTTGCGGTTGGAGCTCAAACTGTTGGCCGATGTGGGCATCATCGGCCTTCCCAATGCCGGCAAATCCACTTTGATCAGCGTCATTTCCGCGGCGCGCCCCAAAATCGCCGACTACCCTTTTACTACCTTGACTCCCAATCTGGGTGTGGTGCGGGTGGGGGACCGCGAACCGTTTGTGGTGGCCGACATTCCGGGTCTGGTGGAAGGCGCCCATACAGGCTTGGGACTGGGTGCGCGTTTCTTGCGTCACGTGGAGCGCACGCGGCTGCTGGTGCATTTGATCGATGCCGGCGGCATTGATCCCGAAGATCCGCTCAAATCTTACCGCACCATTAATCAAGAGCTGGCCATGTACAGCCCCTCCCTTGCAGAAAAACCTCAGGTGGTGGTAGTGAATAAGCTTGATTTAACCGACGCTGATCAATTGGCTGACTGTTTTTGCCAGGCGCTGCCCCAGGTCAATGTGCTGCGTATCAGCGCCGCCACCCATGCGGGTCTGGACCAATTGAAAACCCGTATACAACAACAACTCGACGCACTGAATGAAATCTGACGAGTTCAGCCAGGGCCGCCCATCACGGCTGGGGTTGTTCGGCGGCACCTTTAATCCAATCCATCGCGGTCATCTGCGGGTGGCCGAGGACGTGCTGCGGCACCTGGCGCTCGACCAGATCTTTTTTATTCCCAGCGCGCTGCCGCCCCATAAAAGCACAGGGGCATTGGCCGCGGCCCAGGATCGTTTGGAAATGGTACGCCTGGCGCTGGCCGGACACGCGCAAATGAGCGTATCGGAGATTGAAATCCAGCGCACCGGCCCTTCCTACACCATTGATACCGTGCGCCAATTCAAAGTCATGTCGAGCGCCACGACCGAATTCTTCTTCATTGTGGGCGTGGATGCTTTTTTGGAAATTCACACCTGGTACCAGTTTAAACAGCTTTTCGAAGAAACGGCTTTTGCCGTGGTCTCCCGGCCCGGCAGCGGCCTGTGGACCGGGGCCATGCGCCGGGATATGCTCGACTATATGCGGCGCCATCTTTCCGACGCCTATGAGTTGACGGCCGAAGGGGATCGCTTGACCCATCCCAATCTGCCCGCCATTCATCTGGTTCCGGTGACCCCGGTGGAGATTGCTTCTTCCCAAATCCGCGCCATGGTTCAGCGCGGCCAGCCCATCGACCCATGGGTGGTGCCGGCCGTGGCGCGTCATATTCAACAAAGAGGGTTATATCGATGACTAGCAGTTTTGAGGCCGAACTCGATCTTTATGTACAGGCCGCCGTGGAGAAGAAAGCCCAAGACGTGGTGGTATTGGACTTGCGCGGATTGACCTCCATCGCCGATGCCTTCATCATTTGCAGCGGCCGCTCCAACCGCCAGGTGGGTGCCATTGCCGATCAGATCCAGCGTTTTTTAAAGAAGAAGGCCGTCAAGCCGCTGGGCGTGGAAGGCCAGAGCGAGGGCCATTGGGTTTTGCTGGACTATGGTCATGTCATCATTCATGTGTTTTATGACGAAACCCGGCGGTTCTATGACCTGGAAGGATTTTGGGCCGATGCTAAGCGGGTGGTGACCCCGAGCCTGGAAAAACATCGTCAAGCCGCTACCCGCGAATTTGACGGCGAAGAGATCCTTGTGGAGTGATGGATCGTGATTAGAATGGCGTTTCGGTATTGAATCTACCAATCCTCACGGAGAATTCAAACAGGAGAGACAACCATGCCAAGACCCAAACCGGTCATGCTGATGATCTTGGACGGCTGGGGCATTGATCCGGACGGGCCGGGCAATGCGGTTAGCCTGGCCAAAACACCCAATCTGGACCGCTTGATAGACGAATATCCCCACACCCGTCTGACCACTTGCGGCGAGGCGGTGGGCTTGCCCCACGGCGTAATGGGCAACTCCGAAGTGGGCCATCTCAATATCGGCGCCGGCCGCATTGTTTATCAGGACCTGCTGCGCATCGATCGATCCATTGCTGACGGTTCCTTCTTTAAAAATGTGGTCATCAACCATGCCATGGACCAAGCGCTGGAGAAGAAAAGCGCCTTTCACCTCATCGGCCTGGTCTCCGACGGCGGCGTGCACAGTCAGTTGACCCATTTGCTGGCCTTGCTGGATCTGGCCAAAGCCAAGGGGCTGAAGAAGACCTTTGTGCATGTGATTCTCGACGGCCGCGATACAGCCCCGGATGGCGGCGCCGGATACGTGAGCCAGGTGCAGCAGCATATCCAGAAGATCGGCGCGGGCGCCATCGCCACCATCTGCGGCCGTTACTATGCCATGGACCGCGACACGCGCTGGGACCGCACCGAAAAAGCCTATCGGCTGCTCACCCAGGCCGAGGGCCAGGCCGAACAAGATCCGGTGGCCGCCGTGCGCGCGGCGTATCAACGCGGCGAAACCGATGAGTTCGTCAAACCCATAGTCATGACCGATAGCGCCGGCAAGCCCCTGGCCGTCCTCCAGGACAATGACGCGCTCTTATTCTTCAACTTCCGCGCCGACCGCACGCGCCAGTTGACCAGGGCTTTTACCGAGAAGAATTTCCAAGGTTTCAAGCGGGAGAAAACCCCGCGCCTCAGCGACTATGTCTGCATAACGCTCTACGACGAGAAATTCAATTTGCCCATGGCCTTTCCGCCCGAGCGTTTAAAGGCCATTCTGGGTGAAGTGGTCAGCGCCAAAGGCTTACGCCAGCTGCGCATCGCCGAAACCGAGAAGTATGCCCATGTGACCTATTTCTTCAACGGCGGAGAAGAAAAACCGTTTGAGAACGAAGATCGCTGCCTGATTCCCTCGCCCCGGGACGTGCCTACTTATGACTACAAACCCCAGATGAGCGCCGAGGCTGTGGCCGAAGAGGTGCTCAAGCGCATTGCTTCCGACCAGTACGACCTGATTGTGCTCAACTTCGCCAACATGGACATGGTAGGCCATACGGGCAAGATTCCGGCGGCCATCACTGCCTGCGAGACCGTGGATCGCTGCGTGGGGCGCATCGTGGCGGCCGTGCAGGCCAAAGGCGGCGCGTTGCTGATCACGGCCGACCACGGCAACGCCGAAACCATGCTGACCCAAGAAGGCAAAATCCACACAGCCCACACTACCAACCCGGTGCGTCTGATCCTGATGGATGATGGGCGCAAGCAAAGCAGGTTGCGGGAAGGCGTTCTGGGAGACATTGCGCCCACCATTTTGGAACTCATGGGCATCGCGCAGCCGCCGCAGATGACGGGAAAGTCTTTACTCCAAAAATAATATGATCGGGTTTCACTCAATTTGGCAGCCGGTGCGACACGACCAGTGCTTGTTATTCTCCCGAAGGAAGCATCACGGTCTTTTTATGCCACGTTTTACCGAAGAGAATTTCAATTCCTAAGCCTTCAGGAACTCCATGGATACAAAGCCCACCAATACCGCTGGCCACGATGAAGAAATCCTCACCGATTTTATTACTAGTCGCCAAGTACCCAACGCGGGTGCCGAGGCCAATCGTCAACAAGTGGAAAAACTACTGGTGGAAGAAAAAGGATTTCTGAAAAAAGAGATTGAGGTGGATGTTCCGATTCAGTTCCACGTCGAAGGCCAAAAATATCACTCCCGCCTGGATTTAGTGGTCCGGGTGCATGGCCGGCGATATATGGTGATCAAATGCGCGGCTGGCTCTTTGGCTTCCAGGGAGCGCGAAGTGCTGGCCGCGGCTCGTCTGCTCGACGAGTATCAGATTCCACTGGCCATTGCTTCGGACGGTCAAACCGCGCTGGTGTGGGATACCATCAGCGGTAAAAAGATCGGCAGCGGGCTGGAGGCGATTCCTAACAAGGTCCAGGCCCAAAGCGCCTTTGACCCTTTGCGCCTGCTGCCTCTGGCTGAAATGCGCCGCAGCCGCCAGCAACTCATCTTTCGCTCTTACGACAGTATGAATGTTCACCGATCTGTCCGGAGCTTGGGGTGAATAATCAGCAACTACGGTTATGCCGTCCGTTCAAGTTGAAAAATATTTCTCTCCCAAAGGCGCTAAGATCGCAAAGAATATAATTTTCTTGGCGTGCTTTGCGCCTTGGCGAGAGCTTAGATTATGTAAACCAATTCAAATAGAACGAACCGCCCACCAGATACCAGATTAACAAAATTTACTTCTTGATTTTTGCATAAAGCCACGAATCCACGAAGATTTTTAATATCTTTGTGGATTCGTGGCTTTATGCGGGAATAGAAATTCGATATCACTGAAGAGAGTGTGTACTACACAAACCGGCATTACCATTTTGTCAGGCATGCCTGAGCAGCCGCTACTCCCCGGCTACCTCCCGGCCGCAGCTTTTGCAAATTTTGGCCCGGCGCTTGATGATCTCTGCGCAGAAAGGACACTCTCGGGTGAAATAGCGCTCGTGAATTTTATTGACTGCGGTGTCAATGGCTTCCTGGAGCTTTTCGTTGCCGGCCCGCATGGAGCGCAGGGGCTCGATGGCCTCCAGCTCGCCGATGTCGCCGATCATCTGCGCCGCCTTGAGACGCACGCGCACCGGTTCACAAGAATCACTCAGCAGGCGCATGATCGTGACACCGTCTTTATTGACATAACAATCGGCCAGGATGGAGAATCCTTTTTTGGTCTGCTCCTTGAGCATTTCCTGCTGTGCCTGGACTTCGTCATCAAATATCTGGCCCTGGCCGCCCATGGAACTGAAAACCGGCATACACTCAAACTGGTCGGTGCCGGGATAGTTAAGACATCGCATGGAGGCGCGCTGGGCGAAATTGTCTTCCAACTCTTTCCAGCCCTGCTGGTACAGGGGGCAGTCATCATTGAAACATACATAAAGGTAAGGCTCGCCCCAACCCAGACCGTCAGAAAAAGAGATGGGCGGGACTTCCCACAGTTTCATCTCCTGCGCGCAATAAGGACAGGCCGGCTTTTTCATGGCCAGGATTCGTTCCAGATATTCTTGACGGGTTTCCATAAATCCATCCGCTCCACAATAAAATTTGATTTAAACCGCAACTTTTAAAGTAAGGCCGGAGCGCTTATTGTCAATTGATTTGTAACTTCCCTTGCATTTGCGGCTCTTGAGTCATATTGATTGAGCAGTCGGCCGTATTCATAAGGCTGTAACTTAGGTCCCCTAAGAAATGAGGAGTATCCCATGAGCATAGATCGTATCGTTATGGCATTTGCAGGAAGTATGATTCTGGTCAGCTTGCTGTTATCGCTGGTGCATAGTCCCTATTGGCTGATTTTGACGGCCTTTGTGGGCGCCAACTTATTGCAAGCCTCCTTTACCCGCTTTTGTCCTTTAGCAATTATACTGAAAAAGCTGGGTACCAAACCGGGAGTGGCGTTCGAATAATTCACTTCCTTTGGAAGATCATAGGCGGTTTCAGGTTGGATTGGAGCAGAAGGAGCCGAGTTGCAATCCTGTATGCAGTGCGCCTTGCGTTTACTCGGGCGCCGTGATCATAGCAGTCAAGAATTGGCGCTCAAGCTGGCCCAACGCGGTTTTGAACCGACCGAAATCGAAGTGGTCCTTTCGGAGTGCCGGCGCTTGCAATATCTGGATGATGGGGCGTATGGCCGCAATTACGCGCAACAACTGCGACATAAGGGGTATGGCCTGCGGCGTATTGAGCAGACGCTGTTCGCCAAGCACCTGGCGCCCGAGCTGATCCGGCTCACGACCCAGAGCTGTTGCGCTTCCGAGCAGCAGTTGGCGGATTGCCGGCAGGCGCTGATCAAATGGCTGCGTGCCGGGCGCCGTAGGTATTGCGCCGATGTGAAGGCCGCAAGCTATCGTTTTCTACTGAGTCGCGGCTTCGCCGCTGATATTATCCAGCAGGCTTTGGCGCAGACGGTTGAGGAAGAATAGAAAAGGCAGCCTTTATAATGCGGCAAGGCTGCCTTTTTAAGAACGATTCAGCGCAACGAAAATTATAGAGATTCTTTGAGCTTTTTACCGGCTTTGAATTTAACGGTGTTCGAGGCTTTGATCTTGATTGCTTCTCCGGTCTGCGGATTTCTGCCTTTGCGGGCTTTGCGGCGGCCTTTGATGAAGGTGCCGAATCCCACCAGGGTCACTTTGCCTTCTTTCTTCTTCAGCGCTTTGATAACGCCGTCGACGAAAGAGTCCAGGGCCGCTGCGGCCGCGGATTTGGTAATGCCGGCATCGGTGGCCATTTTCTCTACGATTTCCGCTTTAGTCATCTGAATTCCTCCTTTTAGAGTGATAGAATAGAACAACGATTCTGTTAATATTAGGCATTTACAGCCTCATCGGTGGTTTGTCAACAGCTTAATGTTTAATTTACGCGGCTTTTTTAAGGCTCACCATGATAAAATCAGCTCGGCGCGCTGGTTTGGGCGTGAATCGCAACCCCAGATCCGGCCTAGTCGTTGATATTGTCTTCCAAAGAAATATGCGCTTTTCTTGTTTTGGCTACCGCAGCGGGATTTCAATTGGCGCGAGCCGTCGCGCGGTCCAGCGTGCGGTATTGAATGGCTTCGCCGATGTGGCGCGCCGCGATTGCTTCTTCGCCAGCCAGATCTGCAATGGTGCGGGCGATCTTCAAAATGCGGTTTAACGCCCGCGCCGATAATCCCAGCCGATCCACGGCCGATTCCAGCATCTCGCAAGACTGAGCGTCAACGGCGCAGTGGGCTTTGATGTGCCGGCTGCCCATCTGGGCATTGCAAAAGATATGCGTGCGCCGGAAACGTCGGGCCTGAATCCTTCTGGCGCTTACCACGCGTTGCCGGATCGCATGGGAAGACTCAGCATCATGGGTTGCCACTAAATCGCGATAAGGTATGGCCGGTACTTCGATGTGAAGGTCAATGCGGTCCAACAATGGCCCCGATAATTTGCTCCGGTAGTTTTGGATTTGGCGTGGCGCGCAACGGCAGACGTGCTTGGGATCGGTGAAGTAACCGCAAGGGCAAGGATTCATGGCCGCCACCACCATGACGCGCGCGGGGTAAGTAATACTCGTGCTGGCCCGGGAGATGGTAACCCGGCCATCTTCCACGGGTTGCCGCAATACTTCCAGCACGTGCTTTTTATACTCCGGCAGCTCATCGAGAAACAAGACACCATTGTGGGCCAGACTGACCTCGCCGGGCCGGGGCGTTGCGCCACCGCCGATCAAGCCAGCATCGGAGACAGTGTGGTGCGGTGAGCGAAAGGGGCGCATGTGAACCAAGGCCTGATCTTTGCCCATCATGCCCGCTACGCTGTAGATTTTGGTGGTTTCAATGGCTTCTTCAAAGGTCATGGGCGGCAGGATAGAACTCAGGCGGCGCGCCAGCATGGTTTTGCCGGCGCCAGGCGGGCCCACCATCAGCAGATTGTGGCCGCCGGCCGCCGCGATTTCCAAAGCGCGTTTGACATGCTCCTGGCCTTTTACTTCAGCGAAGTCTTCTTCCGTGTTGTGGTCTACTGAAAATTCCGGCTCCACATCAACTCGCTCAGCTGCAATGGGGTGTTGCCCGCGCAAAAATTCCACCACTTCGGATAGACAGCGGACCGGCAATACTTGGATCGGCTTGACCACCGCCGCTTCCTTGCGGTTGGCTTCCGGCACAATAATTCCCTTGAAGCCGGCTTCTTTGGCGGCCAAGGCCATGCTGAGCGAGCCGAAGACCGGTTTGATACGACCGTCCAGGCTGAGTTCTCCCAGGAATAGATAGTCGCTCAGCGTGTTTTGGGCAATGGTGCCCCTGGCCGCTAAGATGCCAATAGCCATGGGAAGATCAAAACCGGTGCCCTCCTTTTTGATGTGGGCCGGTGCGAGGTTCACGGTGATGCGGTCATCGGGGAAAGTATATCCCGAGTTGCGAATGGCTGCTTTGACGCGCTCCTTGCTTTCCTTGACCGCCACTTCGGGCAAGCCCACCGTCACAAACGCCGGCAGTCCGCTTTCAATGTCGACCTCGACTTCCACGATGTAGGCTTCCACTCCGATGACGGCACTGCTCAAGACCTTGGCCAGCACGGCTCCCTCCTCAATACAGCGGATCTATATAATAGTCTTTGGTGTTCAACTCTGTCGGCGAGAGCCCGGGAACCACCGGACCCTGTTCACGCATTATTTTGTTGTCAAAAGGACGCATGTTGGGATAATAGGTGTGTCGTTTTTGGCACATTGTGGTGATGCGCTTGCTCTGAGACGGGTCCGGGGCTTCACCCTCGAGCTGATAACTTGATGATATTTCAATGCAATAGCGGTTTGGCACCCAAATAGGCACGACACTTGCTGAAGCTGCCTGCTTGAACGCCGCACAATACACCTTGACATGCACGACCTGGTGGACGGCAGAGCAGGGAGCGCGTAGTTTTGAACGATCATGGCAAAAATACAGCGAGTGGAAAGTCATGGTTCATCGTCCATAACGCACTGACCTTTTTAAGCTGCTATCAATTACTGTGGCCGGCTACGAACCGCGCAAAAAGGAAAGGAAGTTTCCGAAGGCGGAACCATACCAGGGTTGATCTTCCGCCGCAAGGGAATAGATGATTATGAATCCCAACGCCTATTTACAAAACACCATCGCCAAAGAGGTTCGCTGTTCCGGCGTGAGCCTGCATTCGGGTAAAACGGTTCAGATGAAAATCAAACCAGCGCCACCCAATCATGGCGTCAAATTTGTGCGCACCGATCTTCCCAGCCGCCCCAGCATCGCCGCGCGCTTTAACAAAGTAGTGGATACCAGCCTGGCGACGGTGATCGGCGAAGATGGTTTCATCGTATCGACCATCGAGCATTTGATGGCCGCCCTGGCGGCCTTGGGCATCGATAATGTCAGCGTTGAAATCGATGACTATGAGCTGCCTTTGATGGATGGTAGCGCTGGGCCATTTGTGCGCTTGCTCAAATCGGCGGGCTTGGAGCGGCAGTCAGCGCTGCGTCAGGTGTTCGTCGTGCAGGAGCCGGTGGAATTGCAGGTGGGAGAGAAATTTGTAGGGGTATATCCAGCGCCCCATTTTCGGATCACCTTTACCATCGAATACAACAACTGCCCTCTAATCGGCACCCAGGTCATCGACCGGGTGATCACGCCTGAAATCTTCGAACAAGATATTGCCGATGCCCGCACTTTTGGTTTTGTTCAAGAAGTAGAATACATGAAGATGTACGGCTTGGCCAAAGGCGCATCGCTGGACAACGTCGTGGTCATTGATCAGGATAAAATTCTCAATGAGAGCGGGCTGCGATTTGCCGATGAATTCGTGCGGCACAAACTCCTGGATAGCGTAGGCGACTTTTCTCTCATTGGTCTGCCGATCCAGGGACATGTCGTGGCCAAACGCTCCGGCCATGCCTTCAATCATGCTTTTCTGGAAGCATTCTTCAAGAGGAAGGGTGCCTGGCAAACTAGGACATTTGAAGAAAGCGATGCGCTATGGGCGGAAGAGTCCTTGAAACAGCTTGCCAACTGAAACCTGTTTGAATATGATTTAGCCGCATGGCCAACGAAGACATGCGATGCATGTTTACTGCTTTTCGCCCACAGCGTCCAGACCGAAATGAAAAACCAAATCCACCGCATTGTGGCATCGATTCTGGCTGGATTGATGTTGCTCCTGCCATTCCCAAGCCAGGCTGAGGATGCGACGCTGTCCAACATCATCGTCACCAACACCCGCGATGACCTTTTGCTCTACCTGACGGTGAACAATGCGTTCCCCGCCAAAATAGAAGAGCCCATCACCAGCGGCGTACCGGCCGTATTTCTATTCTATATTAATCTCTATCGCGTTCGTAACTTCTGGCCCGACAGGGAGATTGCCGAAACGGTGGTCACCCACACCATCAGATACGATAGTCTGAAACAGGAGTACACCGTGACCCGCTCCTGGGAAGGCAACCAGCCGCAAATCGTCAAATCGTTTGAGGAGGCCAAAAAATTGATGACCGAAATTGACAGCCTGACAATAGTTTCACTCAAAAAGTTGGAAAAAGGCCGTCAATATCAAATCCGCGCCAAGGCTAAGCTGAGTCGGCTGAAACTGCCCTTGTATTTGCACTATGTACTTTTCTTCGTATCCATCTGGGATTTTGAGACCGACTGGTACACCATTGATTTTATCTATTAAGCCCGGGCCCGATGCAGACACTGCCGGGTAGACGGATAGTGCGTTATCCTCCCCTATGAGCCCTACAGCCCAAAAATTGAGTTCTTTGCCGGACGAAGAAAAACGGCGGCGCAGGCGGGAATTCATCGCCATCGTCGTCATTATTCCGGTGGTGGCGGTCGTGGCTTGGGTGCTCAATCGCAATCTTTATCTCCGTACCGATTTTCCCATCTCCAATCAGATATTGATGTTCAGTCTGATCAATATCAACCTGCTGCTCTTGCTGCTGCTTATTTTTCTAGTGTTCCGCAATCTGGTCAAATTGCTCTACGACCGCAAGCGCAAGGTCATGGGCGCCAAACTGCGCACCCGCCTGGTGATCGCCTTTGTGACCTTGACCCTGCTGCCTTCCACTGTGCTCTTTGTCTTCTCCATCAGCTTCATTACCCGAAGCATTGAATTCTGGTTCAATGTGCCGGTGGAGCAAGCGCTGGAAAATTCATTGCAGGTCGGTCAAACCATCTATCAGCGCGCCGAACAAGAGATCCGATTTTTGATGGAACGCGTTGCATATCAGATCGACAAAAAGGCACTGCTGGACCCGGACAAGAACAAGCCCTTGTCGCACTATTTGCAGATCGTTCAGCGCGAATTCAATCTGGATGCCATCGAAGTATATGATGCCAAAATGGAACGGCAGGCCTATGCCCTGTCCGCCATTCTGGAGGATCAACCCTTTGAGCGCCTCAGCTCCGGCGATCTGCTCAAATCCGCTCCCAATGAGGAGGTTCATAGGGTCATTACGGGCGTCAATGAAGGTGAACTGATCCGCATCGTTGGCCCCGTGCCTTTTGGCGTGCTCAGCAGCGAAGCCAAAGGGTTTGTAGTGATTTCCTCCTTTTTACCATGGGCACTGTCTGAAAACATGAGCTCGATCAAAGACGGCTATGAGCAGTATAAGCAGGCCAAACTCCTCAAGCGGCCCATTCAAACCACTTCGTATATGACCTTGTCCATCGTGGCGCTGCTGGTGGTTTTTTGCGCGGTATGGCTGGGATTCTACCTGGCCAAGACCATCACCATCCCCATCATGCAACTGGCCGACGGCACGCGCCGGGTGGCCGAAGGGGACTTGAGCTTTGCGTTGGATCTTCAGGCCGATGATGAAATCGGCAGTCTCGTCACCGCTTTTAATAAGATGACGCGCGATTTGCGCATCGGCCGCGAGCAACTCGAATTGTCGGCCCAGATGCTGCGTGAGCAAAACATAGAAATCGAATCCCGGCGACGCTACATGGAGATCGTGCTCAAGAATGTTTCGGCCGGCGTTGCGACTCTGGATGCCAAGGGCAATATCACCACCTTTAATACTTCCGCGGAGAAAATGCTGGGCCTGCGCGCCGCCGATATCCTGAATAAAAGCTATAAAACGTTGTTGTCCGGGCCCTTGCTCAAAATGGCCGAAGAGATCATGGATCGCCTGACCACCAGTCACCAGCAGACCGTGGAGATCCCGCTCAAACTTTCCATCGAAGGCCGGCCGCGCAGTTTTCTGGCCTATATCAACCTGCTCAAAGACGATGCCGGCCATCACCTGGGCATGGTCATGGTGATGGACGACCTGACCGAGCTGGAGAAGGCCCAGCGCATGGCCGCCTGGCGCGAGGTGGCGCGCCGCATTGCCCATGAAGTCAAAAATCCGCTGACGCCCATCAGCCTCTCGGCCCAGCGTTTGAAGCGCAAATACTCCAACACCATCAATGAACCGGTGTTCGAGGAGTGCACCCAAACCATCATCTCCCATGTGGAGCTGATCCGCAATCTGGTCAATGAATTCTCCGCCTTTGCGCGTTTTCCCACGGCCGATCCCAAACCGTGCGGCTTGCAATCCATCATTGAAGAGACCGTGGCCCTTTACAAAGAAGGTCATCCCAAGGTGGATTTTCTGGTGCGCATTCAGGATTCCTTGCCGGAGATGAATCTGGACCGGCAGCAGATCAAGCAAGCCATGATCAACCTGGTGGACAATGCCGTGGCGGCGGTCCGCAGCCGGGGCGCGATCAGCATCGTGGTCTCCCTCGACCCGATTCTCAAGCGCGTGCGCATCGAGGTGGCGGACGACGGCATGGGTATTTCCAATGAAGATAAAATCCGATTGTTTGAGCCCAACTTTTCTACCAAGAAGACCGGCATGGGGCTGGGCTTGACCATTGTCAACAGCATCATCAATGACCATGGCGGCACCATCAGTGTGCAGGACAATCATCCCAAGGGCGCTAAATTTGTCGTTGAATTGCCGGTGTGAGAAGAAGATGCACGGTGGAAGATATAGAGGTAGTAGAAAATGCGGTGAAAGGAAGCATTTATGTTCCCTACCATTTTGATCGTCGATGATGAATCCTCCATCCAGCAATCCCTCAAAGGGGTATTAATGGACGAAGGCTTTGAGGTCAATACCGCCTCCAATGGCTACGAGGCCCTGCAGTTGATTGAAACCGAAGCGCCGGACCTGGTGCTGCTGGACATTTGGATGCCGGGCATCGACGGCCTGGAAACCCTCAAGGAGATTAAGAAGAATAACCCCCACATCCAGGTGATCATGATCACCGGCCATGGCACCATTGAGACCGCCGTGCAATCCACCAAGCTGGGCGCCTTTGATTTTATCGAAAAGCCGCTGTCCGTGGATCGTGTGGTGGTCGCCATCAACAACGCCCTGAACTTCCGGCGGCTGGAAGAAGAAAACCGCTACCTGCGCAAAAAGACCATCGAGAAGAATGCCATCAGCGGCAACAGTCCGGCCATCCGCGCCTTGCGCGAGACCATCGGTAAAGTGGCGCCCAGCGAAAGCTGGGTGTTGATCCAAGGAGAAAACGGCACCGGCAAAGAGCTGGTGGCCCGCAATATCCATCACCTCAGCCAGCGTTCAGCCAAACAGCTCATCGATGTCAACTGCGCGGCCATTCCCGAAGAGTTGATTGAAAGCGAACTCTTCGGTCATGAGAAAGGCGCCTTCACCGGCGCCAATAGTAAAAAGATCGGCAAATTCCAGTTGGCGGACAAGGGCACTCTGTTTTTAGATGAAATCGGCGACATGAGCCTCAAGACCCAGGCCAAGATTCTGCGGGTATTGCAGGAAAAGCAATTCCAGCGCGTGGGCGGCAGCCGCACGTTGCAAGTGGATGTGCGCGTGATCGCGGCCACCAATAAGAAGTTGGAAGAAGAGATCGCCCAGGGCCGCTTCCGGGAAGATCTTTACTACCGTCTCAATGTGGTTCCCATCGAAGTCCCCAAACTCAAGGACCGCAAGGAAGATATCCCGCTGCTCACCGAAGTCTTTTTTGAAGAGGCGGCCGTCAAGAGCCGTTCGGCCAGAAAACGCATGGCCCCGGATGCCTTGAGCCTGTTGATGCAGTATCCCTGGCCGGGCAATGTGCGCGAGCTGAAGAACTTGATTGAACGGCTGGCCATCATCGTTCATGAAGAGACGATAACCGCCGACTATCTGCCCAAACCGTATAATCCCAGAGTGGCCCAGCCCGGCGATCCCTCCATGGATAGCCTTTTTACAATCAAGGAGCTCAAGGAAGCCCGGGCCATGTTCGAGCACGCCTTTATCCAGCGCAAGCTTGCCGAGAACGAACACAATATCAGTCAAACCGCCAAATCCATCGGCGTGGAGCGCAGCTACCTGCACCGGCGCATCAAGCGGCTTGAAAAAGGCGCTCCGCCGCTGGAGGAATAGGCGTGCGGGTCATCGCGGGCAATTTAAGGGGGCGCAAGCTGACGACCATCCGTGGGATGGCCATTCGCCCGACTGCCGATCGCATCCGGGAATCCCTGTTTAATATTCTGAGCACTACACCCCGCGGCGCCACGGTTCTCGATCTGTTTGCCGGCAGCGGGGCCATGGGAATCGAGGCCCTGAGCCGGGGCGCCCGCCAGGCTGTATTTGTGGAACAGGCCGCCGCGGCCCTGGCGGTCATCCGCAAAAATATCCAGCTTTGCCGTTTGGAGCAGAACAGCCGCGTGATTCAGTGGGACATTGTCGGAAACCTGCGCTGCCTTCAGGCATTTGCAAATACTTTTGATTTGATCTTCATCGATCCGCCTTATAACCGCGGCATGATCGTGCCCACGCTGACCCATCTGGCCGGCCAGCAGCTGCCCGCGCCGGATGCCGTGGCCGTGGTGGAGCACGATCCGGCCGAAGCCCTCGATCCTTTGCCACAAGCCTGGACCCTCACCGATCAGCGCCGCTACGGCCGTACGCTCATTTCGTTTTTGCGGTATTTGTCCAAAGCAGAAGAATAAGCTGAAAGGGTTGGCTTCGCTGCCAACAAGCCGAACAAGGTGCAATGAATTGCTTTTTTAATTGACCACGAAACGCCCCACCAAAGTCTTTAGCTGTTGGGCCAGGCACAGCAGTTCCTGGGCGCTGTGATCCACTTCTACGCCTTCGCTGGAGATGCGCCCGACCTCTTGGTCCACCTGGCTGATATCCTGGGAAAGACTTTCGGCCGTGCCCGCGCCTTGGGTGATGTGTTGATTGATTTCGTTCAAACCCTGGGAGGCTTGGGTGACGTTGTCGGCGATCTGGCGGGTTCCGGCGGTTTGTTCTTCGATGGCCGCCGAGATGGTGCTGATGACGTCATTGACATCATAGATCACCTTGCTGATGTGGGCGATGCGCTGCACCGAGCTTTGGGTGGCCTCCTGGATGCTTTGCACGCGGGCCTTGATTTCATGGGTGGCCGTGGCGGTTTGCTGGGCCAGTTGTTTGATTTCGGTGGCCACCACGGCAAAGCCTTTGCCCGCCTCGCCGGCTCGGGCCGCTTCAATGGTGGCATTCAGCGCCAGTAAATTGGTCTGCTCGGAGATATCGGTAATGCTTTGGGTGACTTTGCCGATTTCATCCGCGGCCCGGCCCAGCACATGAATCTCTTCGGATGCTTTCTCCGTTTGCGATACGGTCTCGGAAGCAATCTGGCGCCCTTTTTCGGCATTGATCGCAATTTCCTGGATTGTGGCCGTCATCTCTTCGGCCGATTGCACGATCAGCCCCACATTGCTGGAGGCTTGCTCCATGGTGCAGGCCACGGAGCGCAGGGCCACGCTCATCTCTTCGGTGGCGGCGGCCGCGGTGTTGGAGCGGTTCTTCATCTCTTCCGCGCCGTGGGACATGCGGCTGGAGAGGGCCGACAAATTGCCCGAGGATTGATTCAGCGTCTCGGTAATCCCGGCGACCTCCCGGACCATCTGCCGGATCTTCTCCACGAAGACATTGAACCACTTGGCCTGCTCTCCCAGCTCATCACCGCGATCCACAATGAGTCGTTTGGTCAAATTCCCTTGGCCTTCGGCGATATCTTTGAACATGGCGACAATCTTTTGGATCGGGCGGCTGGTCTGATAGCCGTTTAAGATGGAGATGCCGATCCCCACCAGCGAGCCGAGGACCAAAAACAGGACCATGCTGCTCAACGCACTGTGTTTGCGTTCTTCCACCAGACGGGCGGTTTGCTCCTTGAATCGGCCCAACGATTCCAGATTCTTCTCCTTCTGGCCGAGCATGTCGGTGGTGATCTGCCGGTTGGCGCTCCACAGATGCGCGGTTTGCTCAAAATTGGGCCGGCTGTAGGCCTTGATGGCCGGCTGAAGCACGGCCGGATAACTTTTCACCTGTGGGTCGTCCAGGGTTCCCACGATAAACGACCACTCTTCGAAGGTCTTGGCCGCGGTTTGCATGGCAGCATAGACTTCCTGGGCATCGCGCGTATCCCCGCGGGCATAGAAGCTGCCTTCGTGCAGCCGGGACTTCATCATCAAGGTGATCAGTCTTTCGGTGAGGGAGAGCAGTTCCTGGTCATAGGGGCTGAGCTCTTTGCCGGTGGTCAGGGCAGCATTCTTCTTCTTCTCCAGGGGGGCCTTGACTTTTTCTTCCAACAATTTGGCGATGGTTTCATAGGCGCTGCCCATGAGGCTTTTGAGCTTGAGCAATTCGGTGGTGTTTTGGGCGATCTGGTCAAAAGCCCGGTTGTAGTCGGTGATGCCGGCATCGATAGCTTGAAGATTGTCCCGCAGGGCTGTGCTTTTGACCTGGGGCGCAAGCTGGCTGATCAGCGTCTTGATACCGGTGATGGTCTTGCGGAATTCTTCCGCATGGGAGTCGCTGGGTTCCAGAAAAAAGGCGTCCTGGTGGCCCTGGGCCAGGTAGATGCCTTCCGCCAAACGGCCGGCGCTGTTGTAGAGCGCCACTTTTTCGACAATGCCGTTGAGACTGAGGATGCTGAACCAGACACTGAGGCCGAACAGCGATAGAATCGCCATGGACCCCAGAGTGGATTTCAACCACAGAGGCGCGTTTTTCAGATTTAGCATGAGGTGTGCTTTCCGATGTCCGAGGCCTGGGGCCCGCGGTTCACCATCAATGGCCGTGTTCCCGGCGAGCGCTTGCTATTCGGTATAGATCCCGGCGCCGACATAGACACTTTCCGCGCCCATCAGGCATCCTCTGATATACGTGGTTTTGGGATAAAAAACTTCCTGGTTGCCAGGTTTGGGCCAGCGGTAATCCACCCAACCGCTGCCAATGAAATAGGTGGCGCCGTTTTTGGTGGCTTCCTTGGATTTGGCCACTTCGGTGAAATCCGCGAAAAAGCGCTTGCCGGTGTCGTCTTTCAGTCCGATGAGCACTTTGCCGATCAAGTCCAGCTTGATGTGCATCAGGTTTTTACCCTTCAGATCGTTGACGAACACGTAGTTGCCGCCACAGAAGCGCAGGGCTCCCACCTTTTGCAGGCCGGGCTCGCCGTCCTGCTCCAGAATCGCAACGGCCTGGTCCACGGCTTTGACTACCTCATCCTTGCTGCAGGTGTCTTCGGCATAGGCGTTGATTTGAAGGGCCAACAAAAGTGCAATGGTGCAAAAGATCAACAGTTTTCCTTTGTTCATGGGGAAATCCTTTCCATAAGATCGATTTATAAAAAAAGAAAAATCTTGATACCCGGAAGCCCGCAGCAAGATTCCCATCCATTTCGACTGCTTGAGTTATCGGCGGTAGGGCCGGTTACTTTAGGGTGAAGTTTAAGTGGCGGTGGCGTTTTTTTGGATGATGCGGTAAATCCGTTCGAGTTCCGGCAGGTTCAGACCGGCAATGGGCAGTGGTGGGCGGCAAAAAGCCGAAGGAATCATGTATTTCATCATCATGGCCGTGAACTGCTCATGATCACTGAACACTCCGGCCGGATAGCGTTTGAGCGGCCGGAACCGGCCTTTGAACGAGTACTGAAAGAAAAGATATTCGCCCGCATCGAACAGGCATCCGCGATACCCCCATCCGGAGGCCATGAGGGCTACAATCTCCATAACGGCCTGATAGTATAATTCAAGGCGATATTCAAGATATGGTATTTACGCTTGATTTCACCTACGAGTGCGCGTACGAGTACGACCTGGCGAGCCTGGCGGCCATTAATGGCGATACTGCCGACATTAATTGGCTAAGCCCCCTGAGCCTGGCGCTGGGACTATAAGAGAATGGCTTGATGCTGACCTTTTTTAAAAACCACCGTGACCAAGTGTTGCTGGCCATGCTCAGCGGGTTACTGCTGTGGCTGGCCTTCCCTAAATTGAATCAAAGTTATCTGGCCTGGTGCGCGCTGGTGCCCATGCTGATGGCGCTCAGAGATGCCGATGGCCGCACCGGATTAAAACTGGGCTTTGTGACCGGATTGGTCCAATATTTGGGGCTGATGTACTGGACCGCTTACACCATGACGGTCTACGGCAAGGTTCCCCTGGTCACTTCCCTGGGGGCCTTGCTGCTGCTCTCCGCTATCCTGGGGACTTACACCGCCCTGTTTGGCCTGGGGGTTAGCCTGTTATGCGCTCGGCCCTGGCGGCTGGCGGTGGGCGGTCCGCTGATCTGGGTGTTGTTGGAATGGCTGCGGGGCTGGCTTTTTACCGGGTTTCCCTGGGAGCTGTTAGGTTATAGCCAGTATACGCACCTTGGGTTGATCCAGATTTCCGACCTGTTCGGCGTGCCAGGGGTTTCCGCCTTGATCGCGGCGGTCAATGTGATTCTGGCGCTGGCCGTGCTCCACTGGCGGCGCTGGCCATGGCAGCGCTACCCTGTGAGCAGATCCCTGATGGTCCGCGCCGCCACGGCTGTGGCTGTTTTGTTGGTCGCGACGCTGGCCTACGGTGCCTATCGCATTCACGCCACGGACCAGGCGGTCGCCAAGGCTCCTACTACCCAGGTGGCCGTGATCCAGGGCAACGTGGATCAAGACCATAAATGGGACGAGGCCTTTCAGCTGGGGACCACGGTTAAATACAAAGATCTGTCCCTGCTAGCGGCTCAAAAGGGGGTGGATCTGGTGGTATGGCCCGAAACCGCCACGCCGTTCTATATGTTTTATGAACGCGAACTCACGGATATTGTCCTCAGCTGCATCCGGCAGGCCAACACCTTCTTCATCATTGGCAGCCCCTCGGCCGAACCCGTTGGCAAAAACTATCTATATTACAACAGCGCCTATCTGTTTTCTCCCCAGGCTAAGGTCGTGGATCGTTACGACAAGGTGCATCTGGTGCCTTTCGGCGAATATGTGCCCCTCAAACGCTGGCTGCCTTTTTTGGGCAAGATGGTGGAGCAGGTGGGCGACTTCACGCCCGGCCGCCAGGGCAACGTGTTGAAATGGCACACCGCGCCCGTGGGGATGCTGGTGTGCTATGAGGCGATTTTTCCGGATCTGGCCAGGGCCATGGTCAACAACGGCGCCCAGTTGCTGATCAACATCACCAATGACGCCTGGTTCGGCCGCACCAGCGCCGCCTATCAGCACTTCTCCATGGCGGTTTTCCGCTGCGTGGAGAACCGCCGCAGCATGGCCAGGGCCGCCAATACCGGCATCAGCGGGTTTATCGACCCCTGCGGCCGGATCATCTCCCAAACCCCGCTGTACGAGGATCTCGCGCCGGTGGGCAAGGTGGCGCTGCTGACCGAACGGACGCTCTACACCTGTTGGGGCGATTGGCCGCTGGCGGGGGTGTGTCTGTTCGCAGCGGTTGTGCTTGGAGTGATGCGGTTCAAGGCATAACTGCTTGTCACCTGCGGGGCAGGACCGCTGCGCGCATGTGAATCGAGCGGGCTTTACGTTGCGCCGTTGCGCGACCAAGATTTCAGCAACCGCATTTGCACCAAAACCGATTCTCAAGCAGGGGCACCGAAAAGGCTAAAGTTAGATCACAGGCCTCATAAAGATTATTTCACGCAACGGCGCAACGACGCAACGTAATGGACGAGATGCGTTCATCCAAGCGCCTGGCCCATTCGTGACTTTCCTACAGGCTGTTTTTTTGGGTCTGATTAAAAGGCAGTATCGGTTTCGGAATCGTAGCGTTCCGATACCGATGCCGAAAACAAGGTTGCGCCACAGTCTTGACTTACACTTTGAGCCATATCGTTTATTGACATCCCCACCAACGGTAATAAAATAGCGCCAAACATATTGGAGGTGCCCCATGTCCCAGGAAATCAAACAAGCCATCAAATCCCTGCGCGCCAAATTGACCCACATCGGAGAGTGTCTTTGACCTGCCGGCCAAGCAAATCCGCCTCAAGGAGTTGGAGGCGATCATGGCCAAAGAGGGCTTCTGGAACAACCCCGACGCAGCCACGCCCTTGTTGAAAGAGCGCACCTTTCTGACCGGCCGCCTGGAATCCTACCAATCCCTGCTGACCGAACTTGATGACAACGAGTTGCTCATCGAAATGGCTTTAGAAGAGAGCGATGAGAAGACTTTGGCCGACGTGGAGGATCAGGTGCGCGCGCTGGAAAAGCG
Source organism: Deltaproteobacteria bacterium (assembly GCA_021824175.1). GTDB lineage: Bacteria > Desulfobacterota > Desulfobacteria > Desulfobacterales > Desulfosarcinaceae > Desulfatitalea. The sequence continues at coordinate 194,668 of JAKALP010000010.1, read as the reverse complement.
CATTCATGACTTCTCCCTGGCCATGATGCTCGACGGCGAGCAAGACGCCAACAATGCCATTGTGGCCATCAATGCCGGCGCCGGCGGCACCGATGCCCAGGACTGGGCCGAGATGATGTTGCGCATGTACTTACGCTGGGCCGAGCAACGCGGCTTTAAAACCGAAATCATTGACTACCAGCCCGGCGATGAAGCCGGCATCAAGAGCGTGACCTTCAACGTCAAGGGCGATTGCGCTTACGGCTATTTGAAATCGGAAATCGGCGTGCATCGTCTGGTGCGCATTTCGCCGTTTAATGCCAACGGCAAGCGCCAGACCTCTTTTGCTTCGGTCTTTGTCTACCCGGAAGTAGACAATGAAATCGTGGTGGAGATCGAGGAGAAGGATCTGCGCATTGACACTTTCCGGGCCAGCGGTTCCGGCGGACAGCACGTCAACAAAACTTCCAGCGCCATACGCATCACCCATCTGCCCACCGGCATCGTGGTGCAGTGCCAGCAGGAGAAATCCCAGCACCGCAATAAGGATATGGCCATGAAAGTGCTTCGCTCCCGGCTCTACCAGCTGGAGAAGCAAAAGCAAAATGCCGAACTGCAGGAACTGCACGACAGCAAGGAAGAGATTGCCTGGGGCAGCCAGATCCGCTCCTATGTGCTGCACCCGTATCAGCTGGTCAAGGACCACCGCATCAACATGGAGACCGGCAATGTCCATGGCGTTCTGGACGGCAACCTGGACAGCTTCATCGAAGGCGTTCTGCTGGCGGGGGTGGCGTAGCCAGTGCGTGAATAAAAACCCTCTATTTTCCCAATGTCTGTGTTGGGCAAAATTTAAATCGTCGAAATACTACTATGTGATCATTCAAAGGATCGTGTCATGACTGCTATCAAACGCCGGTCGCCGCGTGATTCGGGGGACAAAGAGGTGAAACCGGTGGTCAGACGCCGCCCCACCGAACGGCCGATCCGACCGGCTCTGCCGGACATACAAGTCGCCCCGTTGGGTGAGATGCGCGATTTTTGGGGCCGGAAATTGCCGCGACCCATTGCGCCGGGAAGGATTCGCACCGCTTTGGAGAAGCATTTTTCCCAGTGGCCCAATTTGCTCTCCCAAAGCCTGGATCAGCTCTACAAACGGCCCGCCCCGGTGTCCGAGCTGGACGAAGTAAAAGTGCGCCTGTTCCAGGAGGGCGATTTCCAGTATATCTTCCGCGTCAGCGTACGGCGGCGAACCGGTAACTTGCTGCATCTGGCCATGGTGGTGTCTAAAGATGGCGCCAAGACCAGCAAAATCGCCCGGGGCGAATTGGAGAATCTGCACCTTTTGTACCAGCGCGAACCCCAATTCGTGGTGCAGCCCCTGCAGGGCGGCATGCTCAGCGTGGATCCCAGCGCGCCGCCGGGCCGGGCCAAAGTATTTGCCTATTTCACTCCCTGGCTGACCACCTTGCATGAACTCGGCGTGGATCGCCGCTTGAATTTCTACATCAATGAATTGCCTTTTCACACCTTCCGGCCGGCGGCCTCGGACATCATCCGTGGCAAGCTTCTGTCGATTCTCTTTGGCTATTGGGATCCGACCAGCCAAAAGGCCATGGCGCCGCCCCAGATCGCCAGCGGCGACTTTGTGATCAGCCGGCCCCACAACAGCAAGCCGATGCGCTTGTGCCTGATTGCCTGCCGTAAAATCCTCTCCGCCATCTCTCTGGCCGACTGCCTGCGCCTTTACCTGGGCTACCAGGGTGAGTGGGCCAACCAAGTGTTTCATTTTCTGCCCAAAGAACCCCAGCTGCTCTACGAAGCGCTTCATCAGGGGCTGGTAGTAAAAAACAATGGCATCATCGCGTGGGAGCACGTCGAGCAGGAGTTGAAGAATTACGTGGAAGAATTGGCGCGGAAACCAGCGGATTCGTCCGAATGGTCGCCCCTGCCGGCCTTGCGGCGGTTGCTGGGCGCGTTGCCGAAGCTCAAAGCCGCCAGCCGTCCGACCTCTAAATAGTGGTAGACCGAAAACCCCATATAAATAGTGTCTGTAAGCCCTGCATGGGATCGAACAGGGAAGAAGTGGAAATGCTTCTAACCTGGCGCCAATGGGTAGACGTCGCGCCAAACCGCTACGGCAGGGGCGCCATGGGCGACTCGCTCAGGTAGACTTCTCTGTCGCCCTGGATCTGGCAAATGGCCCCGGCGCTGCCAAAGACTACCGGCGAACCATAGGTTTTGGCGCCCGACATGGTGAAGGTGCCCACCGTGGTGCTGAAGGTGCCGCCCCGGATGGCCTTCATGATGGCGTCGGTGTTCTCAACCGTGCCGGCCTTCTGCATGGCCTGGGCCAAAATCATGAGATGGTTGGGGGTCCAGCCGATCCAGCCGGTGTGGGTGTAGGGTTTGCCGGTCTTCTCGGTCAGGATCTGATTGACCTGTTGGCACATGGCCACCAGTTTGGGGTCCACCTGGGTCTCCTTGAATTCCCAATTGGCCCAGTATTGGCCGATGAATCCTTGGGCGGCCGCGGAACCGGTCACGCTGATGTAGGCCTTGGGGTCGAAAATGCCGCCGACCGTGCCGGTATGCCAATCCTTGTAGCCCATTTCATAGCGCTGTTTGGCCACCAGCATGGCGGTGGTCACATCACCGGCGCCGTAGATGATATCGCAGCCTGCCTCGGCAAAGCGGTTGATATAGGGAGAAAAATCCTGGGTGCCGGGCAGATACCACTCGTGATGAAATCGGATCCCCAGCCGGGTCAATTCCTTGTCCACATAGTCCCAGCCAATGCCTTTGCCCAGGTTGGAGTCATTGATGCCGATCTTCTTGTATTTGGGAAACGCTTTGACCAGGGCCTGACAATCGGCGATGAACTGCTCGTGCGCTGGATTGCCGAAAACCGTGTAAGGCATGCGTTTGGGATCATAGACGCCACCCGGTACCGCTTCATTGCCGGTGCGGGTGATCAAGATCACCTTGGCCGCATTGGTGATGGCCGCCATGGCCGCGAAGTTCCAACTCCAGTGGCCGGCAATGAATTTGACCCTGTCTTCGTAGATCAGCTTTCTGGCGGCCGTGGCTCCGCCTTCGGGCGTATTCATGTCATCGATGTGGATCAGCTGGAAGCCGTAGATCTGATCGCCGACCTTGAAGCCCTCCTGGTTGAAAAGGGCCACAAAGGTGTCGTCAGCCGGCACCCCGATGCGGCCCCACGGTCCGGCCGGGCCGCTCAAGGGGGTCGGCACGCCGACCTTGATCAGGATTTTCTGTTTAGCCCAGGCAGGTGCGGTCGTGAGTCCGTTGACTGAGAAGAACAGTCCCGAGAAGATGACGAACGCCAAGATCCATCTCATTGCCATGGTGCGTTTGGTCTCCATGGAAAAGATTCCTTCCTGGGTAATGGTTAACCAGCTCAACACATGACAGGTCATCTGCCCGCTACAATGCCTCTTGGGCAAACAGTGGCATTGTTTCCCACGAGATTATTTTTAGCACGAATAAACGCAGATGGGAAAGGCTCAAGGCCGCGGCTGCCAGGGCCTGTCAGATGGAGCCAAAGGGGGACCGCATTTACTCATTCACCCGCACCTATGGCGAAAAAATGCTGGTTCAGAAATTCATCCGTCATAGCCAGAGAGCCATCCAAAAAAAGGGGTTCTAAAGTATTCAAGAGACCGGCCGATACTAATACCAGGAGGTGCAGCATTATGGTGGATATCGTCGTGGGAGGCGTGCCGCCCGCCCAGAAAAATCCCAATGAGCGGCAGAATCAGCGCCGTCCGCCGCCTGAAAAAAAGCGGCCCCTGAAGGATCGCCGGGCCAACGAAGAGGACCGGCGTCAGGAGGCCCGCTATGGCGTGGTGGTGACCATCTCCGGCAGAAATGAACGCCGGGAAGGAACCGACCGCCGCAAAATCAGGACCGGCCTGGAGGCCTATTTTCCGGTCGATGCATAGTGTTTGTTGATGGTTTTCTCCGCTTTCATTCCTTGTACGCTCTGAACTCGCACGCTGGTGCTGAACATCTTTTGACCCTCAAGTGAAATTTTCCTTTTTGAGATTCCTGAGCTCATCGGCATAGCCCTTACAGGTGCGTTGCGCCGTAGCGCCGTGGCGTGAGATTCAACCTCACACCAACGGACTAAGCCTTTTGTTTGGGCAATACCCGATACCTGCGTTCTTTTATGTGATCCTGTTTAATATTGGCCTCACGCAACGGCGCTACGGCGCTACGCTCAATAAACGTAGCGATGGTTCTTAGTGCCCACCCACCGCGCCCTGTCTCACGTCCAAGGTTCGTGCCTTTCCCGAATTCCGTCTTATATTGATCCCTCGTTGTAATGTTGGTTTGTTGTTGACTCTCTTGATGATCAGGAAATGCACCATGGAACAACCCATTCGCATTCGCGGGGCCCGGCAGAACAATCTCAAGGGCCTTGATCTCGATATCCCCCTCAACCGCATCACGGTGGTGACCGGCGTCAGCGGCTCGGGCAAATCCTCCCTGGCTTTCGACACCCTCTATGCCGAGGGCCAGCGTCGCTATGTGGAGACCTTTTCGCCCTACGCGCGCCAGTTCATGGACCGCATGGACCGGCCCCAGGTGGACCAGATTCTGGGTGTGCCGCCGGCTATTGCCATTGACCGCAAGGACCCGGTGCGCACCTCGCGCTCATCGGTGGGCACCATGACCGAGCTCACCGATTACGTGAAGCTGCTCTTTGCCCGCCAGGGCGTGCTGCACTGCCGCCAGTGCGGCCGGCCGGTGCAGCCCGACAGCCCTGAGCAGATCTGGCGCGCCCTGTCGCAGCAGGCCGCTGGCAAAAAGGCGGTGATCACCTTTCCCTTTGCCGTGGCCGAGGATGAGTTGGCCGCGCGCCAGGAGCTGCTGCGCCTGGGATATGACCGGCTTTGGATAAATGGAGAGGTACAGGATCTGAATGCCGTTCCCCTGGGCCAATTGGCAGGCAATTTCAACGCTTCTCTTCCTTTGGGGCAGAAGTTCAATGGCCCCCAGGTCGAGAAGTCCAAGGCCCTTTCCTCTCTCCTCCAGGGGGAGAGGTCAGGTGAGGGGGTTCTCAACGTCATAGCTGACCGTCTTCTTCTCAAACCCGACCAGCAGCAGCGCACCATCGACTCCCTGGAGACCGCCCTGCGCTTTGGCGGCGGCCGCGTCGACGTGCACCTCGAAGGCGGCCAACATCAGGCCTTCTCCAACCGTCTGCACTGCGCCCATTGCGACATCAATTACTCCTCGCCCCTGCCCAATCTCTTCTCCTTCAACAGCCCCCTGGGCGCCTGCGAGCAGTGCCGGGGGTTCGGCCGGGTGATCGACATGGATCTGGATCTGATCATTCCCGATCCCAACCGCTCCCTGAACCAGGGCGCCATCAAACCCTTTGGCGGCCAGGCCGAGGGCCGCTTCGAGTACCGCGATCTACACGAATTCTGCACGCGCAAGCGCATCCCCATGGACCGCCCTTTCAACCAACTGGCTGAAGAGCACCGCCAGGCCATCATCGACGGCGACAAGAAGTACTACGGCATCCGCGGCTACTTCGACTGGTTGGAGGGCCGCACTTACAAAATGCATGTGCGCGTCTTTTTGTCGCGCTACCGCAGCTATGACATCTGCCCGACCTGCAACGGCACGCGCTTTAAGCCCGACACATTGCTCTACCGCGTGGCCGGCCGCACCATCGCCGAAATCTACGCTCTCAATGTGACCCAGGCCCTGGCGTTCTTCCAGGAGTTGGGGAGCCAGGGTGGGGATGAGGCCACCACCTTGGTGCTGGAAGAGATTTTGAGCCGCCTGAACTTTTTAAAAGATGTGGGCCTGGGCTATCTGACCCTGGACCGCCAGTCGCGCACCCTTTCGGGCGGTGAGGTCCAGCGCGTGGCCCTGGCTTCCTCCCTGGGCGCATCTTTGGTGAACTCGCTCTATGTGCTGGACGAACCGAGCATCGGCCTGCATCCGCGCGACAACCAGCGCCTGATCCGCATCCTGCAACGACTGCGTGATCTGCCCAACACCATTGTGGTCGTAGAACATGATCCAGCCATCATCCGCGCGGCCGATTATCTGCTCGATCTTGGCCCCCAGGCCGGCGAGCAGGGCGGCCAGGTGATGTACTTCGGCCCGACGGCGGAAGTAAATGGATCGCTCACCGGCCAATATCTTTCCGGCCGGCTGCAAATCCCCAGGCCAAATCAACGGCGCGCGCCCCAGCGCGGCCAGTGGCTGACCGTGAAAGGCGCGGTTGAAAACAATTTGAAGAATATCGAGGTGCGCATTCCCCTGGGCCTGATGGTGTGTCTGACCGGCGTGAGCGGTTCGGGCAAATCCACCCTGGCCGAAGAGATTCTCTATAAAGGCTTGAAGCGCCTGCAGGGCGAAGGCGAAGGCCGACCAGGGCGGTTTAACAGCATCCTGGGCGCGGATTGGATCTCCACCGTGGAGCTGGTGGATCAGCGTCCCATTGGTCGCACCCCCCGGGCCAATGTGCTGACCTACACCAAGGCCCTGGACCCCATCCGCAAACTGCTGGCCGATACTGAAACCGCCAAAGCCAAAGCCTTTGGCCCCGGCACCTTCTCCTTCAACGTGGCCGGCGGCCGTTGCGACACCTGCGACGGCGAAGGCTTCGAGGTGGTGGAGATGCAATTTCTCTCCGATGTGCTCATCTCCTGCCCGGACTGCCAGGGCCGGCGTTTCAAGCCCGAAGTACTAGAAGTATTCTACCGCGAGCACAACATCCACCAGATTCTGGAACTGACCGTGGATCAGGCCCTGGAGTTCTTCGCGGATCAACCCAAAGTCATTACGGCGCTTAAACCCTTAACCGACGTGGGTTTGGGCTACATCCGCCTGGGCCAGCCCATCTCTACTTTTTCCGGCGGCGAGGCCCAGCGCCTGAAGCTGTCGCGCTACCTGGGCGAAGGCCGCCGGGCGCGCCTGCTGATCTTTGACGAACCCACTACGGGCCTGCATTTTCACGACATCGCCGTTTTACTACAAGTGCTGCAACGCCTGGTGGATGAGGGCAATACGCTGTTGATCATCGAGCACAACCTTGATGTGATCAAGGCCGCCGACTGGGTCATCGATCTGGGACCCGAAGGCGGCGACGAAGGCGGCCGCGTGGTGGCGGCCGGGACGCCCGAAACCGTGGCGGCCGAGCCGGCCTCTTTCACCGGCCAATTCCTCAAACCCTATCTGGAAGATGTCGTGGCCGTGCAAGAAGCCGAGGCGGTCTATGCCTTGCCGCCCTCGGCGTCCAACGGCCATGCCATCCATGTGCGCGGCGCACGGGAGCACAATCTCAAAGACATTCATCTCTCCATCCCCCACAATCAGTTGGTCGTGTTGACCGGCGTGAGCGGCTCGGGCAAATCCACTTTGGCTTTCGACATTCTCTTTGCCGAGGGCCAGCGCCGCTACCTGGAGAGTTTGGCGCCTTACGTGCGGCAGTACATGAAGATTTTGGAGCGGCCCGAAGTGGATCTGGTGACGGGCTTGTCGCCCACCGTGGCCATCGAGCAGCGCATCAGCCACACCAGCCGCCGCTCCACGGTAGCCACCTTGACCGAAATCTACCACTTCCTGCGCCTGCTCTTTGCCAAGCTGGGCACGCCCCACTGTCCGGGCTGCCACCGGCCCCTGACCCGCCAGAGCACCACGGCCTTGCAAGAGCAGATCGCGGCGCGTTACGGCCGCGGCGATGCATTGCTCCTGGCTCCCAAGGTCTCCGGCCGCAAGGGCTTTCACAAGGAAGTACTTTCCAGGGCTCTCAAGCTGGGCCATGACCGCGGCCGCATCGACGGCCAGGTTGTAGAGATTACGCAAGGCATGGCCTTGAGCCGGTTTCACGATCACTCCATTGACCTGGTGGTGGGCAGCATACCCAAAGGCCGCGGCGCTCGCGCCCGACTGAACGAGCTGGTGGCCACGGCCCTCAAGGAGGGCGACGGCAGCCTGATCCTGTTCGATCCCAAAACGGGCAGCGAAGAAATCTTCAGTATCCACGGCCGTTGCCCCTCCTGCGGCGTGGGCGCGGTGCAGGGCGATCCGCGACTCTTCTCTTTCAACTCGCCCCAGGGCGCTTGCCCCCAATGCAATGGTCTGGGTGTGGTGGGCGTGGATGAATTCGAAGAAGCCGAAGAAGTCCGCATCTGCCCGGCCTGCGGCGGCAGCCGACTCAAGCCCGAAGCTTTGGCGGTCAAGGTGCAGGGCCACACCATCTGGGAGCTGGTGCGCCAGCCGGCCGAAGCATTACAACCCGTGTTGGCCAAAATGGCCTTTGCCGACCATCAAAAGCCGTTGGCCGAACCCATCTTGACCGAGCTCAAGACGCGCCTGGCCTTGATGAACCGTTTGGGCCTGGGATATCTCTCCCTGGCGCGCTCGGGCGACACCCTGTCGGGCGGCGAGGCCCAGCGGGTGCGACTGGCGGCCCAGTTGGGCTCCAATCTCACCGGCGTCACCTACATTCTGGACGAACCCACCATCGGTCTGCATCCCAGGGACAACCACATTCTGGTAGAAGCCCTGACCGAACTGCGCGACCGGGGCAACACCATCCTGGTGGTGGAGCATGACGAAGAGACCATCCGGGCCGCCGACACCCTCATCGATCTGGGGCCAGGCGCCGGCGCCAACGGCGGCCGGGTGGTGGCCATGGGCGGCCTGGAAGCATTGCACAACGCGCCCGAGTCGATCACCGGCGCCTTTATCGACGGCGGCCGGGCCGAGATCACCAGCCGTTTGCGGCCCCATCGCCGCCAGCCGGCTGTGCAGATCATCGGCGCGGCGGCCAACAACCTGAAGCATATAGACGTGCGTATTCCCCTCAGCCGCCTGGTGGCGGTCACCGGCGTGAGCGGCTCGGGCAAGTCCAGCCTGGTCAAGGCCACCCTTTATAAAGGGTTGCATCAATTACTGCGCCAGAAGAAAATCGTGGACAACAGCAGTAAAGAGATCACAGGCTGGCAGACTTTGGCCCGCGTGCTGGAAGTCGATCACACCCCCATCGGCCGCACGCCGCGCTCGGTGCCGGCTTCTTATGTGGGCTTCTTAACCGATATCCGCAATCTTTTTGCCCAGCTTCCCGAAGCCCGCGCCCGCGGCTACGGCGCCGCGCGTTTCTCCTTTAACGTGGAAGAAGGCCGCTGCCCGGCCTGCAAGGGCCAGGGTCGCCCCAAAGTCGAAATGGCTTTTCTACCCGATGTCTACGTGCCCTGCGATGTGTGCGGCGGCAGCCGCTTCAACGCCGAAACCCTGGCCGTGCAGTATAAAGGCAAGAGCATCGCCGATGTGCTCACCATGACCTTTGCCGAGGCCCTGCAGTTCTTCTCGGCCATCCCGCGCATCCGCCAGGCCATTCAGTTTGTCTGCGACATCGGCCTGGGCTATCTGCAACTGGGCCAGCCCAGCCCGACGCTTTCGGGCGGCGAAGCCCAGCGCATCAAACTCTCCAAGGAGATGGCCCAGCGTTCCAGCGGACCCACGCTCTATATCCTGGATGAGCCCACCACCGGCCTGCACCTGGCTGACGTGCGGCTGCTCATCGATGTGCTCCAGGGCCTGGTGGACCAGGGCCACAGCGTGGTGGTGATCGAGCACAACCTGGAAGTAATCAAATCGGCGGATTACATTATCGATCTTGGCCCCGAGGGCGGGGCATCCGGCGGCCGGGTGGTGGCAATGGGTTCGCCCAAAGAGCTGTTGGCCAAACCCAAACAATCCCATACCGCGAAGTATTTGAAGCACTATGTGGAGGCCAAATGATTGAAATTACCATGACGAAAACCGCCAGAACTGAACTTCTCAAAGTGCTCAAGGAGTATTCCACCAAGGCGATTCGCCTGATGCAGCAGGGTTACGGCTGAGTCGGGCCGCGTTTGGCAATGGTTCTGGATGAACCAAGGGCCGGAGATGAAACCGTGCACTTAAACGGCATCGACTTTGTGTATGACCGGCGAGAAGAAGAGCTTCTCCATCAAACCGCGATCGATTACAAAGATTCCTGGTATGGTGAAGGCTTTGTGATCTGTTCGCCGGCCTCCGAGCCGTGTTAGGTCGTGCGTGAACGAAAACCCCCTATTTTCCCAATTTCCGCGTTGGGGCAAAATTTTAATCCTCGAAATACTACGTGTACGTATCCGGTTAAAATTTTGCCTCCGCCTTGAACTTGGAAAAATATGGGCTTTTCGTTCACGCACGATGTCGTTACTTTACCAACCATCGCAATCTTGATCAAAATCCGTTGATTGAGATGGCTTGTGATAGCCAGCGGCGTTATCCTTTCTCAAAAAGCTCGCCGAACTTCATCAACAGGGAGAAGTCGCCGGCGGCCTGGTATTTTTGTTCCATGAAGGTCTTCTGACCGTCGGCCTTGCCGGTCATGATGTCGGCCCAGAGAGCAAAGGGTGTTTTGATGGTAAGATCCGGCTTCGCCGCGGAGCCGGCCACGGCCTTCATCTGGCCCTTGGCGATGACAAAGTGGCACGAACCGGCGATTTCGCCCGAAAAGTCGAATTGCAGGGTTGCCGCGAGGTTGCCGGCCTTGGCCGCTTGAAACCCCAGGGGCAGGATCAGCATGAAGGTTTCGATGGAATCGGGCCGGGGCGCGATACCGCGGGCCACCATCTCTTTGGGGGTCACCGATTCGGCGATGCAGGTGCGCCACATGAGGTTGCCGAGTTTGGCGAACTGGGATTCGATGCCGATGGGCTGGGTGATCTGGCTGAGGGTTTCCGGCCGGATCTTTTGCGTTTGAATGATTTCTTCGCCAGCGCGGTACAGGGCCGCCAAAATTTTTTCTCGCACGGAGCTGGACGCCAAATGAGCCAGGCTTTCAGCGCCCGGCCGGTAGATTTCAGCCAACAGGCCTTGCTTGAATAAAAATTGAACATAGGCGGAGAGCTGGTCAAATACTTTCATTTCCGGAAAACCGGCCACGGACATGACCACGGCTTTGGGCGCGGGGTGCCGCAGCGGGTGCCATGTTTTGCCGTCGCGCTGCTCGAAGAAGGGCTCCAGCACCGGCAAGGTTCTTTCGATAAAAGCCTTCATGGAGGCGGTCATGGTGTAGTGATACAGGGGCGACGCATAAACGGCAATATCCGCCGCCAGCCACTTGGGATAGAGCTCCCGCGTCATGTCATCCTTGTGGATGCACACGCCGGGCGTCTTGGTCCAGCAGGTAAAACAGCCGGCGCAGTTGCGGATGGTCTTCTGCCGCAGATTGACGACCTCCACCTGGGCGCCGGCCTGGCGCATCCCTTCCACAAACGGTTTGAGGATCATCTCGGTTTTGCTTTGGCCCTCCGCGCGGGGGCTTGAATTAAGGGCGAGTACTTTCATGATGTTCTCCTATGGTTGGTAGTGAAGCGCGATCTATCGCAAAGATCTTAATGGATGATCTTTCAGTGCCGTTGATAATTTGCTGAATCGTCGCAACGTATTGCTTCCGGTCCGATCTGTGACAGCCGGCCTTCGGCGGCCAGGCGATCCGCGAGCGGCAAGGCCTCGAAGAAGAAGAGCCGTGTCAGAAAAGGACTCTTGTTCAAGAATAGAATCATCCGCGGGACAAAAGCCAGCTTTTGTCCCGCGGGATTTTTTATCGTAGACTATTCAGGAACGACACGAGTTGCTGTTGTGAAGAGGTGCTGAGCTTTTCGAAATACTTCCCTTTATGATAGCAGGCGGGAGATTGTTGATCAAAATCATAGCCGTCCCAACTGATCTGGATGGTCAGGCAGGGATCCACGCAAAGGCCTTCCACAAAGGGATTGGCCGTCACATAATCGGTCACGATAACTTCGATGGTAGTAAAAAGATGGTCCATCTCTTCTACTTCCGTGTTGGTAAACATGCGGGACGGCAACGACACCAGCTCGAAGCAAGGATCTGCGCCAGCAACCAATTGCGCTTCATTGATCATGGGCTCCCCTAAGGCGGGACAATCGCCGGGCGCATTCGCGCGCACCTGGATAAACGACATTTCAACGTAATACCCATCTTCTTTTTTGGAAATTGTGGCCGTGTGAACCGAGTCCAAAACAGGGCAGAATCCCACCGTGGCGGGTGAGTCCTGATATTGAAAAACGCCGAAGGTGGAGAAGTCCTCGATATTCGGTTCGTCAATTTTTCCATAACCAGGGTCGCCTGGGCACTGGTTGTCCCGCCAGTCCACGACCTCGATGGCGCCGGGATGGATGGTGGCGTCCTGGTCATTGCAATCCGTGTGATCTGCTACGTACCCGGCTGGTTGTTCGGTCTGACGGATGGAAGTTTTAGGGTCTCCAAAGCCATCACCGTCGGCGTCCCGATACCACAAATTGCATCCGCTGAGCATAAAGCACAGAAATAGCACCATCGCGATAATCTTCATCTCTTTCATCTCTTTAGCCTCCCTTTTCCGCATGTCATCAGCCCCGAGGATAAAATACGCCCACACGCCAATGGGCAGTGCCTTATCCCCCTGTGCCATTGTGCTCCTTTGAAGCTCTCACCGACGGGGCCTTCCCCCTTGCCCGACGGTGGTCATCGGAGAACAAACCAATTTTGTGGATCAGATAACGGATGGAGACGGAAACCTAACTATGACCTGACATGTCAGTACAATCTTTATCAGATCATTGTCAATCGAGAACACGTGGATGGATAGATCAGGTATCAAAAAGCGTTTTCCGCCATTTTCACGCGACGGGTATCCGGTGTGGTGGTTTGCCACAAGCCATAAAAATGGCGTCATCCACAGGTGGCTATGGGCAAAACGTGCGGTTTTAATGACAAATAGTTACATTTGCCATGCGCGGTCGGACCGCAAGGAGGCATCAACCAAAAGACCAATTTTGGTGCTGGCTTCTAGCGAGATTCCTGGTACGATATATTTTTATAATCGACCCGTTGCTGGTCGCGGGGCCATGCGGAGGGCTTCAACAGCTCATTGGGGGGCACGAGTATCCAATCTGGGGGGAGACGATAATAATATCAGGTCAATTACCCGTGCGATGCGCAAACCAGCAAAGGATCGCTGCCTGCCGCATGGGTCAGCGTAAATCAAAAGGATAAGAATGAGCGGCATGAAAATCCAAGAGTGTGAAATCAAGTCTTTGGAGGGTAGGATTTATGCCAAAACATGGATTCCGGAGAATCGTTCATCGGAGGTCCCCATTGTTTTGCTTCACGATTCACTGGGGTGTGTAGAATTGTGGCGCGATTTTCCGGAGGTTTTAGCGCAAAACCTATCCCGGCGGGTGATCGCTTATGATCGGTTGGGCTTTGGAAAATCCGATGCCCGTCTTGACTTGCCTGGATTTAACTTCATTGAAGAAGAAGCCATCAAATATTTTCCAGTAGTAAAAAGAGAGTTGTCTCTCACCCAATATGTTCTATGCGGCCACAGTGTCGGCGGCGCAATGGCGATCCACATTGCCGCCCGCGATGCCCAGTGCGTGGCTGTCATCACAATGGCGGCCCAGGCGTTTGTCGAGGATCTGACCGTAGCGGGAATAATGGAAGCGAAACAAGCCTTTAACCTGCCGGAACAGATTGAGCGGCTGGAACGGTGGCATGGCCAGAAAGCCCAATGGGTCCTGCGCGCCTGGACAGAGATCTGGCTTGCGGCGGGCTTCTCTGGTTGGAGCCTGGAAGACAGCATCGGCAAAGTTATCTGCCCGGTATTGGCTATTCACGGGGACAGGGATGAATATGGTTCAACGGCGTTTCCCGAATTCATCGCCGGCAAGGCAGGTGGTGTTTCGGAATTATTGGTGCTTCCAAACTGCGGCCATATGCCCCACAAGGAGAAACCGGAGGAAGTAATCGCGGCCGTGAAGCGTTTCCTGAAAAGCAATCTTCCGGTTGCCGCTGCTAAAAAGGGTCGTCGTCTGGGAGTGGAGCATTTATGAACAAAACCGTCATCAATCGCTTCATCTCTTTATTGCTCGCACTATTTTGCATCATCACCACTTATTCCACCGAAGGGGTCAAGGCGCTGCTGGCCATTACGGTGGCGCTCGCGCCGGTACTGTTCTGTATCTGGTTCGGGGATCTGGTGGGCGGCATCACCGGATTCGGCGGGTTCCGTCATCCAGTGGTGGACAAAGAGAGTCCCGGCTGCCTGGTCAGCGCTCTGGCCTGGATGGCCTTGATCGCGCTCACAGTGGCGCTGGCCAAGCAACAATCCGGCCATTGAAGGATGACGATGGAAGATCGGCGGGATAATGACAATATAGCGCCCAAGAAGAAAAAGCCTCTGAAAGATATCGATTCAGCGGAACGGACCTTCTTTTTAAGAATTCTACTTGTGTTTTTACGCTGGGGGCTATTGGGCCTGCCTTTATTTATCTACTGGTGGGGATGGCTGGGCGCGCTCTTCTGGCTGCTCTGCTGCCTGACCCTGGCCATCATCGTGGAATTCTCCACTGACCGCCTGGGTCATTTCGCAGGTATTATCTATCGCGGCAGCAATCATACCTGGACATTGCGGGAACAATTTCAGGGCACGCTGGACATTGTTCGGGTGCTGAAACGCAACCGCCAATTTGACGCGGCCATGGTGAAGCTGGAGGAGATATTGGCCAAAGATCCATGTTTTGCTGAGGCGCTGTTTCTCAAAGCCCAGATTCTTGTGGAGGGCTACGGTGACACGATCCAGGCCCGCCGCCATCTGAAGCTGGTTTTGGATGCGACGAAGGACGATGATGCGGTGCACCGCTGGGCATTAACTCTTCAAGAGCAATTGGCGAGGGGCGCACGGCCGCCAGATCGGGAAGGAAAATGGAAGACACCCGATTGAAGAAAATCATCGTGGCCGCGACCCTCGGCGTGGCCCTGCTTCTGTGGTGGATGCATCATCCCAGGGTTTTCCAAACGTCTGGCAGCGGCCTCCAATACCGCTATCTGATCAAAACCGTTGGGAGCGGTTGCGATAACCCGCCCCTGATCTTCGCCCTGCACGGCAACGGGGATACCCCGAGCAATTTCTACAAGACGTTGCTCCAAGATCTTCGCGTGCCCGCCCGTATTGTGCTGATGGAGGCCCCTTTGCCGCATGCTACCGGCCATGCCTGGCCCATGGGCGGCGACCCACTGAGGTTGCATGGCGAAGGCATCGCGGAGATGGTCCAAATTCTCTCCAAAAAGTACGGGTCGGTCCGAAAACCTATTCTGCTCGGTTTTTCAGGCGGCGGGTGCATGGCTTACTACCAGGCCGCCATACATCCGGAACTTTACTCCATGATCATTCCCATTTCTGGTTATTTGGATGGGACGGTCAAACCGAAGCCCGGCGGGGGCGACGTAGCCATGATCAAGGCCCTGCACGCCACGGATGATTCGCTGATCAATTTCAGCAGCGGCCGCGGAGCGGTGGAAGTGCTGCGCGAGGCCGGTCGGGAAGCCGAAATGATTCCGCTTTCCGGGGGTCATCTGGCCGTATTCAATGGCGGGCATGCCGCTTTGCTGGAAGTATTGAAGAACGCGTTGAAGTAAACGGCCTCGGTATGGACAGGGATAGAGGTGAAACCATAACAAAGGTCAAGGGATGGTCATCCAGCCAGAGGCCAATCGGTAAGACTGGATTCGCGCTTGAGCGGGCAAGCGCTCTTTTGGGGCCAGTCCATCCCCTGGTATAATAAGGCGAGAACATTGCCTGAGGAGGAAATTGATGCTTGCAATGATTGAAATCCCTGAATATCTGGACAAGATGTATGCTCATTACAAGCAATTATCCAAGGCGATCTACGATCCTATCAAAAGCATCGGAGAAGAGCGGAAGGTCCCGAAAGGAAGTAATCTTCTGGCGATAACCGACGAGCCGGCTTTTGTCTACATCGCTGACGGATTTTTCAAACTCTTCATCACGGGGGAACCCAGAAACGCCACGGTGGAGGCGGCCGAAGCCTGTATGGTGCGCGTTATCAACCAAAACAATTTCGCGGAGATGATCAAAAGCAATCCGAACTTTGCCATTTCCGTATCCCGCACTCTGTCCAAACGCTTCTCCGACGTCAATAAAAGACTTTCGGGGAAAAGCCTTTGAGATGGCTTGGAATGATTTCATGGGCAACATTCGCGGACTAGTGTTTCCAGCAAAAAATAGGTCCGCACAGCATTGCCTGCGTGCCGGCCGGAAGCGGCCATGCAGCCACCGCAGGCGTGTTTCAATGGGCAGCTGTTGCAGGCCCGCAGGCCGCGGTGCTAACGATAGGCAAGTCCGGAGAAGTCGATCTCCTCTAACGATTGCTTTTGCAATGTTGCCGAGCAGGGAAGAAAAGCGACGGCAGGCATGAACTTCTCCATCGAGGAGCACGGGCAGACAATTGAAGACCCCGCCGCAGCCAACCCGGTGCAGCCCTCGGTCAACACCTATCCGTTTTCTTCCAGCGCCAGATTGAACAGGTTTTCCTTCAGATCCAGCATCCTAAATTATTATTGACAACTCCTTTGGCTCCGCCGTAATCCAAAATAGAATGCATTCTATTTTTGCGCGCCTATTGGGGAAATCAGCGCAGGAGGAGGAAGGCCATGTTACGCTTCAAATCTTTAATGGGGTGGATCGCCGAATATCTTACCGCGGCGCTGGAAAACGAAAATCCGGATGTGTTTTTAGCGGCCGTATCCGATGTCGCCAAAGCTCGCGGCATGGCAGCCATTGCCAAAAGCGCGGGCTTGGGCCGCGAGAGTCTATATAAGGCGCTAACGCCGGGCGCAAAACCTCGATATGATACTATAATCAAGGTTCTGCACGGACTGGGCGTAAAGCTCACCGTGACGGTATGATTAGGGTTTTGGAAGATCAGAAGATGATTTCATCTTTTTGGTGTCGCCTGAAGTAAAGAACCCTCTCTTTTTCTCAGCTTGTTTGCCGGAAAAGCAAAACCAGCAGCATTATGATGATGACTCCGAATAACTCCAGCTATAACGCCCAAATCGTCTACTTCTCCCATGGTGGCGGCCCGCTGCCTTTGCTGGGCGATCCCAGCCACCAGTCCATGGTGGCATTTATGCGGCGACTTCCTTCGCGGTTGAGAAGACCGGACGCTATCTTGGTCATCAGCGCCCATTGGGAAGAGAACCGCTCTACTCTGTTGGGCGCACCAAGGCCTGCGATGTTGTACGATTATTATGGTTTTCCGCATGAGGCTTATCAAATCACCTATGCGGCGCCGGGAAATCCGGGACTGACCCAGCGGATCGCCGGGCTGTTGAACCAAAATATTATTCAGGCAAACATTGACTCCCAGCGGGGATATGACCACGGCGTGTTTATTCCGCTGGCCTTGATGTATCCCCAGGCCGATATTCCAGTGGCGCAGCTTTCGCTGTTGCGCGGACTGGACCCCACGGCGCACATCGCGCTCGGCGCGGCCTTACAGGCGTTGATGTCTGAAAATATTCTGGTGATCGGCTCTGGTTTTTCGTTTCACAACATGCGGGCCTTTGTGTGGCAGGGAGAAAATTTCCCCGACCCGGCCAATGATGCCTTTCAAGACTGGCTGATTGAAAGTTGCACCGGCCCGCTATCCCCTTCGGAGCGCACCCAGCGCCTCCTCGAATGGGCACATGCCCCATCCGCGCGCTACTGTCATCCCCGTGAGGAGCATCTGCTGCCGCTGCATGTGTGCTTTGGGATGGCGAATAAGCCCGCAAAAAAGATCTTCGATGATTATATCCTGGGCAAACGCGCGGTGGCCCTGTTGTGGTGATGACAAGCCATCTAAACTTTATTGAGATGGCTTTGTTGTAGGCAGATAAGATCCAATTCCAATCCCGTTCCCCGGTGTCGCTACCTGAAATGTTTACAATATTATGGGTTGTTGCATAGCTTGACACTTTTTTAGGACTCTGCCATATCATTTAGGTGGCTGGGCGCCGGTGCCTTTCCGCATTCTTCTTCCCCCTAAGGGCTTCATTCCCTGCTTTAACCACCGTGGCGTTCGCAGGGGCCGGCAACATAGAGCCAGCCGCACGTGTGCGCGTTTCGAAGAAGATTCCCAAGGAGGATGATTTCATGAGCTCAATTCCCTATTACCTGATCTTTCTCGTTCCTTTCAGTGTGATTCAAGGCTATGTGGCTGGTGGCGTGTTTAACTTCTCGACGGTAGTTGCTGTATTTGGAGTGATCCCGTTGCTGGATCTGCTTATCGGCACATCCTCCAAGAACCCCGATCCTGAAACCATAGAGCGCATTAAGGATGAGTTTCGTTTCAAAGTGATTACCTGGCTCTGCGCGCTGGTTCAGGTGGGCATAGTCATCTGGGGGGCGTTTATTATCGCCAGCGGCCGTTTGAGCCTATTTGAGGCCTTCCTTTTTACGCTCTCCATGGGCACCTCCTCGGGCGTGATGGGCATCAATGTCTCCCATGAGCTGCAGCATCGGGTGAACAATAAGCTCGAACCGTTGCTCTCCCGGTTCATGCTCTGGTCAGTGATGTACATGCACTGGGCCGTAGAACACGTGGTGGGTCATCACCGCAATGTCGCCACGCCCGATGATCCGGCCACGGCCCGCTTGGGCGAGTCTTTTTATGCCTTCTGGCCGCGCACGGTCCTCGGCGGCCTGGCCAGCTCCTGGCATATAGAGAAGCAGCGCCTCATTAAAAAGGGCGGGCGGGCTTGGAGTGTGGAAAACCGCTTTTTGAAGTATGCGCTGGCTGAGCTGGCCCTGGTAGTGGCCATTCGGGTATTTTTAGGCCCCGCGGCCGTGTTTTACTTCCTCGGACAGAGCCTGGTGGCCATTTCACTGCTCGAGGTGGTCAACTATATCGAGCATTACGGCCTGTTGCGCAAACAGTTACCCAACGGCCGCTTTGAGCCGGTCAATGTCACCCATTCCTGGAACTCCAGCAATATTCTTACCAATATTTATCTTTTCAATCTGCAACGGCACTCCCACCATCATGCTTCGCCAGGAAGCAGATATCAGATTCTTAAGCATTTTAATGAGAGCCCGCAGCTTCCCACCGGCTATGCGGGCATGATCCTGCTGGCCATCGTGCCGTCGCTTTGGCGCAAGGTGATGGACGGTCGGGTCCCGCGCAAAACAGGGTCCACACCCAGCATGGTGACACCGCAATCGGCCACGTCATAGAAGATGAGAGGGGTCGATCTCTTCTTTACTGCTCGTCATTAAGACTGCTTATGAGATCAGCATGGCGTCCCCATAGCTGAAGAAGCGGTAGCGCAGGCGCACGGCTTCGACGTAGGCGGCCAGGACACTTTCCCGGCCGGCAAAGGCCGAGACCAGCATGATGAGGGTGGATTTGGGCAGGTGGAAATTGGTGATGATGGCATCCACGGTTTTAAAGGTGTAACCGGGGTAGATGAAGAGATCGCACGGGCCGCTTTGGGGGAGTACTTTTCCATCGGACTGGGCGCAGTATTCCAGGGTGCGCACGCTGGTGGTGCCCACGGCCACGATGCGGCGGCCGGCGGCCTTGGCCTGGTGAATGATTTCGGCGGTCGGGCCGGGCAGGGTGAACCATTCGGAATGCATCTCGTGCTGACGGATATCTTCGCTCTCCACGGGTAGAAAAGTGCCGTAGCCCACATGTAGCGTAATGGGCGCGATGAGAACCCCTTTGGCGGCCAGCTGATCCAGCAAGGCGGCCGTGAAATGCAAGCCGGCCGTGGGCGCGGCAATGGCGCCTTTGTGGCGGGCATAGACGGTTTGATAGGTGCGCTGATCCTCTTGGGTATCCCCGCGCCGAATATAGGGCGGCAGGGGCACATGGCCGATGCGTTCCAGGGCCTGCTCGAAATCGGCCACGCCGTCAAACATCAGAGTGCAGGTGCGTTCCTGATGCGCCAACACCTTGGCTTGCAGCCCGTCCTGGAAGATCAGTATGCTGCCGGGCTTGGGGCGCTTGGAGGCTTTGACCAGGCAGGTGAAGATCCGCCTGGGGACCCCCTGGGCGTAATCGAGAATCAGTACTTCCACCCGCCCGCCGCTCTCCTTTTGGCCCAACAGCCGGCCGGGAATGACTTGGGTGTTGTTGACCACCAGTACATCGCCGGGCGCGAGCAGATCAGCGATATCACTGAATTGGCCATGCGTGCATTGACCCGTGATCCGGTCCAGGCGCAGGAGCCGGGAAAGGTCCCGATGGGCCACCGGGTGTTGGGCGATCAGCTCTTCGGGCAGGTGATAATCATAATCGCTGAGGAGGAAGGTCATTGCCGCGACCCCAAATAGAATAAAAGCAGTCCAGCCGCCATCAGCCCGAACCCCAGCCGCCGCAGGCTGCTTTCCGGTGTTTCCAGCAGTTTTTTGAGCCAGGGCCGCATCTTTTCGGGAAAGGCGAAATAGGGTAACCCCTCCACGAACATGACCATGCCGATCACACACAAAAGAAAACGCATTGGCACCCCTTCCAGCGGTCAAATCCACATCCATGCCGCCACCGCCGCAATTTTCACTGCTACTACCGATTCGCCCGGACCTTGTCAATGAAGGGGACAATTCCCTTGACTTAGGGGCTTGAATTGGTCAAATTCAGCAGATTTGGCGGTGCTTGGATCGCTCCGCCCGATTCAAGAAGAGGAAGGTAGCCCCCATGACCGCATTCGAACCTGTGATCGGGCTGGAAGTGCACGCCCAACTCAAGACCCAAACCAAAATATTCTGCGGCTGTTCCACCCAATTCGGCGCACCCCCCAACACCCATACCTGTCCGGTGTGCCTGGGCATGCCCGGCTCGCTGCCGGTGCTCAACAAAAAAGTGGTGGAATACAGCCTGCGCATGGCCCTGGCCACCCATTGCACGGTGCCAGGGCAGAATCGTTTTGCGCGCAAGAACTATTTTTACCCGGATCTGCCCAAAGGATACCAGATTTCGCAGTTTGAGCTGCCCATTGCCGTCAAGGGCTATGTGGATATCCTGGTCAACGGCCAAGCCCGGCGCATTGGTCTGACCCGCATTCACATGGAGGAGGATGCCGGCAAGCTGATTCACGATCCCAAGCGGCCCATCAGCTTGGTAGATCTCAACCGCACCGGCGTGCCGTTGATCGAAATCGTCAGCGAGCCGGATATGCGTTCGGCCGAAGAGGCCGGCGCCTACCTGCGTATCTTGCGGGCCATCATCCGCTGGATCGATATCGGCGACGGCAACATGGAAGAGGGCAGTTTCCGTTGCGATGCCAACGTGTCACTGCGGCCCAAGGGCAGCTCAGCCTTTGGCACGCGCACCGAGACCAAGAACCTCAACTCCTTTAAACATGTGGAAAAGGCCATCCAGTACGAAATCGCCCGCCAGACCGAAATCCTGTTGGATGGCGGCACAGTGGTGCAGGAGACTCGGCTGTGGGACGCGGACAAAGGCCAATCCTTTTCCATGCGCAGCAAAGAAGAGGCCCACGATTACCGCTATTTCCCTGATCCCGACCTGGTGCCGCTGGTGATCGATCCGGCCTGGATCGAGGCTGTGCGCCAGAGCCTGCCTGAATTGCCTGACCAGCGCCGGGCCCGCTTTGTGACCGACTATCAGCTGCCCGAGTATGATGCCGGGGTGTTGACCTCCAGCCGCGAGCTGGCCGATTACTTTGAAACCTGCCTGCGGTCCTTCAACCAGCCCAAGGTGGCCAGCAACTGGGTCATGGGACCGCTGCTGGGGTTGCTCAATGCCCAGGATCGCGCCATCGAACAGTCGCCGGTGAGCGCCGATGGGCTGGCGGCCTTGCTCAAGTTGCTGGACCAGGGCACCATCAGCGGCAAAATCGCCAAGACCGTGTTCGACGAGATGGCGGCCACAGGCAAGACCGCCGAGGCCATTGTCAAAGAGAAGGGCTTGGTGCAGGTTTCCGACAGCTCCGCCCTGGAAGCCGCGGTGGATCAGGTGCTGGCCAAACTCCCCGGCGAGGTGTCCCGCTTCAAGGCCGGCGAGGCCAAGCTGATGGGATTTTTCGTGGGCCAGGTCATGAAAGCCACCAAGGGCAAGGGCAATCCGAAGATGGTGAATGAGATATTGGAAAAAAAGTTAAAAGGTTAAAGTACTAAAGTTTAAAGTTAAGGTAGTTTACCTTTATGGTTTAACAATATGGCCTATAGTTCTTTTGAGGATCTGGAAGTCTGGAAGCGGGCGAAAAAATTAGCCGTTGAGCTATTTTTGTCTTTGAAGGATTGTAAGGCTTACGGATTAAAGGATCAAATGACAAGATCAGCCGTATCGGTCGCCAGCAACATCGCGGAAGGCGCGGAAAGAGGAACATCCCCTGAATTCATCAGATTTCTTCGCATCGCCAAAGGCTCGGCCGCGGAGTTGAGAACCCAGCTCTCCATAGCTTCGGAGGCGGGATTAATCCATGATGTGGATAGACATCGTAAATGGATCGTTGAATTGAAAGAGATTTCGAGTATTTTACAAGGCCTGATCCATTCATTGCATAAAAATATAGCCGGAACACCTTAACTTTAAACTTTACTACTTAACACTTACAACCATTTTGGAGCATCCCCTTTGAAACGCTTCTTACAGAACTTAAAACCGCTGGTCGTATTCTTTGGTCTTATTCTCCTTCCACTCAACGCCTTTGCGGCCGATCCGGCCAGAGTGGTCATTTTGCCTTTTACCATCCACGCGGACAAGGACTACACCTTCTTGCAGAAGGGCATCGTGGAGATGCTGACCTCGCGCTTGTCCTCGCCCGGCAAGGTGGAGGTGATCGACCCCATGAGCACGGAGGCGGCCATCGCGGGCCTCAAGGGCCAGAGCGGCGACGCTCTGGCCATGGCCGTGGGCAAGCAGCTCAAGGCCGACTATGCCCTGAACGGCAGTATTACGTTGTTGGGCGAAAGCGTCAGTATTGACGCCAAAATGCTGGATGTGACCGGCGCCAAGCCGCCGGCGCCCTTTTTTAAACAAGCCCAGGGCATGGGGGGCGTGATCCCCCAAATCAATCAAATGGCCGCGGACATTGACCAGCAGGTGTTTCATACCCAGATGCCGGCAGCGGCCGCTCCGGTGGCGGCGGTGCCAGCCGGAGGCCCGACGGGCGCTGCCGCGGGTACGGCCGCCGGCGTAGCAGCCGGCGCCGCGGCCGGCGCGGCAGCCGCCGCAGCCGCGCCCGATGTGCACATGCATCCCGAGAAACTCTTGCAGGACGGCCAGGTTCCAAAACCCGAAGGCCCCGCGCCTATCAGCCCGCTGGGCGCGGGCGCCGCGCCCCAGGGAAGCACATTGAATCCAGCCTTTGTGCCGGCCAAAGGAGCGGCCTCCGGAAGCGCGGCGGCCAATTTCTGGAAAGGCCAAACTTATAACTACCTGATCACCGGCATGGATGTGGGCGATGTGGACGGCGACGGCCAGTTGGAAACCGTGGTCGCCACGCCTGAGAAGATTTACATCTATCGTTTTGCCCATGATCGGCAGCAAACCATCGCGGAGATTAAGACCGATAAGTTTGTCCGCAATATCAGTGTGGATATCGGCGACATCAATGGCAACGGCATGCCGGAGATCTTTGTCACGGCCTTTACTTCCGGTCTCAATGGCGTGAGTTCTTATGTTTTGGAATATGATGGCAAAACATTCAAGACCATAGTGGAGAAGAGTTATTATTTCTACCGGATCATGCGCCGTGCCAACCAACCACCAATGCTTCTCGGGCAAAAGCAATCCAGCACTTATAGCGTTTTTGATGACCCGATCTTCGAAATGAAGTATGCCGGCGGTGAGTATGGGCCGGACCGTAAAATACTATCCAAAGGCAAAGCCAATCTTCTGGGCCTGGCCCTGGGGGATATCATGAATGAAGGCGACGAAGTCATGGCGGTATTGGATTCCAATGACCAGTTGCGAGTGCTTTCGCCCAGCGGCAAATACCTCTGGACCAGCGACGAACCTTTCGGCGGCACCACCCTTTACTACTGGCCGCCTTCCAGGGGCGACGGTAACGATGCCCTTAAGGAGTATTTGCCGATCCGAGTGCGCTTGGTGAACCTGGACAACAACGGTAAGGTGGAGGTATTGGCCGCGACCAATCAGGGCAAAATGAGTCGTACCTTTTCCCAGCAGCGGTTCTTTAAAAATTCCCACCTCGAAGCTTTTGGGTGGGATGGCCTAGGTCTTGCGCCGCTGTGGCAAACCCAAGAACTCAGTGGCCGCGTTCAGGATTTTGTGGTCGCTGATTTTAACAATGACGGTCAGCAAGAACTATTGATCGCCCTGGTTAATAAAGAGGGGGCCCTAATTTTTACCGATGCCCAGAGCACGTTCATTGCGTTTGAGCTCAAAACGCCCGCGCCCCAGAAGCCTTAGTAGACACAGTTGATACAAACAAAAAGGGCATGCCGCGCATGGCGGCATGCCCTTTGTTTTTTGTTGAAGCGGCTTAGACCACCGTTACATTGACGGCGGACGGGCCTTTTTTCCCTTGCTCCACGGTAAAGGTTACGCGATCGCCTTCGCTCAGCGAGCGGAAACCTTTGGCGTTGATACCGGAGTGATGCACAAACACATCAGGGCCACCTTCTTGTTCGATAAAACCAAAGCCCTTTTTCTCATTGAACCATTTAACTGTGCCGTTGGCCATTATGGTGTCCTCCTTTCATAGATTTCTCTTGGTCCCAAACTTCAGGTCACCATTTGGCTCTTGCACCTTCAGCTTAAAACCGGCCTCGAATAGACGGCAGGCCTTTAAAGATTAGTTTTATTTTATTCGCGGTTCTGTCGATGTCAAGTCATTTGGCAAGGTTAGCCCAAATTTTATTGCCGAGTGGCGGCTATGTCGTGATGGTTGTCTCTTTTTCGGTACTTGGATTGGGAGAGTTGTGGGGCTTGCCCATTTGACGTTGGATCAGATCTTCGATTTGGCGGATAAGCTCCGGTGTCAGGGGTCGGGCTTTGACATACTGGAACAGGGCCTCCAGTTGCCCCGGATGAATGACCGATATGCCTTCGGCTGAAATGCGTTTGATCTGCCAGCCCGGCAGGGCCAGAATGGCTCGGGCCGCAATGGGCGTCCCCAACTGCTCGGAAAGCCATTCCGAAAAAATTTCCACGCCGGTTTGGGCGCTCTCAATACTCAGCTGATCCTTTTCATTGGGGAAAAACAAGGTCCGGCCGTCATAGGTCACGGTGGCGTCTGCCAATTGGTCCGACGAAGTGGGAATGGGATAGGCCACGGCGTGCATCGTGAAAACCCCTTTGGGGCCGATCATGAGGTAGTCTATCTTTACCTTATCGAGGGTAAAATCACGGAGCACCGAATATCCCCGTTGTTCGAGGCTGCCGATGGCCCGATCCACCATCTGTCTGGCGGTGATTTCCCACTGTTCCCTGCGTTGCCGGGCGACAGCTTGACGCCAATAGAGAACGGTCAGGCCCCAAAGGGCCAACCCACTGACGATGAACAAGGCTATGGCTTGCGCTCCCAGGGCCACGCTTTGCGTCTGCTGGGCAATCCAAAAGGTTGCGCAGTAAATGACCGGAGTCCCTGCAACGGCACTCCAGGCCATCCGCACCCGCAATCCAAGCGCCTCCAGCGCTGACTGCCCTTCCGGCATTATCGATGCCCCGGATTGTCCGGCCGGCGAATGCTTGGTTTTGATGGTGCGTTGGGCCCAGAGCTTTTGAGCCAGGGCCAGGACGGTCCAACAAATCAGTGTGGCTATTAGGGCACCGATCGGCAGCAGATAGCGGGATAGGGTATCCATCGTTGCTTCCCAAAGGGGTTAAAACAATTACGGTTTCCTTCCAAATATAAGAGATCGCCGGAAAGAAGGCCAGTAAAAAGATGTAATTGATGGTAAGGGCCGCTTGATCCGCGGATAAAACCCCGCCCTTCCACCAGTGAAAGTATCGGCTGTTTGTCATTTGAGCATTACAGATATTTAAGCCCGACGCTCCCCCTTGACTTAAGTCAAGGGCATGCTACTTTGGCCGGCGTATAGCTGATCACCGAAAGAGAGGTGATGCTATGCAAGCGAGCCGAAGCACAGCGATGATCCTGGCGGCCGGTGAGATTTCGCTCCCGAATCGAGGCAATGACATGTTAGAGATTGATACCAGCTTTTGTGACACCGTGGTGCAGCGCAGCGGCGAAGAGTTTCGGCGTTGCTTGCAGTGCATGAGTTGCGCGGGAGGCTGCCCGTTTTCCCACGCCATGACCTACCGCCCCAATGGGGTGATCCGTCTGATCCAGTACGGTTTTGTGCGGGAGGTGTTGGAAAGCCCCGATATTTGGCTTTGCGTGGGGTGCAACACCTGCTCCATTGCCTGCCCCATGGCCATTGACATCCCCGGCATGATGGACGCCCTGCGGGAAATCGCCATTGAAAACAAAGTCAAAATCAATGAGTCCGCCATTCTTAGTTTCCACCAGGAGGTATTGAATTCCATCCAACGCTACGGCCGGACTCACAAGCTGGAAATTATGATGCGCTACAAGCTACGCCGAAGGGATTTCTTTACAGACATGGACGTGGGCCTCAAGATGATGGCCAAACGCAAACTGGATTTGATGCCCTCCAAAATTGCCGATCCCAAAGTGGTGGCCAAGCTCTTCAGTGAAGCGGAAAAGTGATCCATGAAAACCCAAACCCTTGAAAATATTTCTTACTTCCCAGGATGTTCCTTGGCCACGAGCGCCAAGGAAAACAACCAATCCCTCAAAAAAGTTTGCGCCCACATGGGCATGCGTCTGCAGGAGCTCAATGATTGGAACTGTTGCGGCAGTTCATCAGCCCACAGCATCCGCTCCGACGTGGCGTTTCACCTGGCCTGCCGCAACCTCTCCCTGGCGCCCAAAGGACGCCCGCTGCTGGTGGCCTGCCCCAGCTGCATTCTGCGGCTCAAATCGGCCCACCACCGCTTGAAGGAAGACCCGGCCGCCTGTGAGGAGTACGAGCGCCGCTGGGGCCGCGAGCCGGATTTGGACTTGCAGATCATTCATTTCTTCGAACTCATGAAAGCCAATGGCCACCTGGGCAGCGCGCCTTCGGAGGCGTTGCAGGGGCTTAAATTCGCGCCTTATTATGGTTGCATGCTGGCCTATCCACCCCAGCTGCGCCATGAAAATCGCTATTACGGCTTGATGGAGAATTTATTGAGTCACTTTGGGGCCGAATCCTTGATTTGGGATTATGCCTCCCGTTGCTGCGGCACCTTTTTGTCCGTGGCCCGGCCCGATGTGGTGACCCCCATGGTCAATCAAATTATGCAGGGGGCCATCAATGCCGGCGCCGAATGTCTGGTCACGGCCTGCGCCATGTGCCACCTCAATCTGGAGATCCGCTGCAACCTCAAAGAGAAGCTGCCCATCTTTCACTTCTCCGAACTGCTGACACTGGCCTATGGCCTGCCCCTAAAAAAGAATTGGCTCACCAAGCATCTGGTCGATCCGCTGCCGTTGCTGAAGCAGCGACGATTGGTAGCCTAATAGGCAGCAGGAGTAATGTGGAAGAAGTAGTTCTGTCTGAATGGGCGGATGGGGAGTAAATTACGTTTTGGCGATTAAATTGATGGGCAAATAAATGATGAATTCGCTGCCCTTTCTTTCAAGCTTATCTGGAAATACTGGGCTGATCAATGTAATATAGCCGCCCATTCGCGAGACAACTTCTTTGCAAAATGATAGCCCAATTCCCGCGCCGCTTTCGTTGGGAGTAATTTGAAAAAACCGATCAAATATCTTTTCATGAAATTCGGGTTCAATTCCTATCCCATTATCACGCACTGAAATCAAAATTTCGTTATCAGTGGTTTCAAAGGATACTTCGATTATGCCGCCCGGCGGCGTATATTTTGCCGCATTTTGTATGAGATTTAATAGCAGTTTGGAAAACCAGATTTTTTCGCAACGGATCGATTTTATTTGGTTGGTAGTATTACAAATAATATCGTGTTGGTAAGTAGATACCAAAATTTCTATTTCAGGTTTTATAGAGTCTAAGATATCCGCCAAAATAACGGGGGCAAAATCAGCCTTGCGCTCGGAATTATTGGAAAGAGAAATGATGTTTTTTCCTAAAACATTGAGTTTGGTAATGGCTTTATCGAGAATTTGAACCGTATTATAAAGAGAGCGATTATTATAAAGTTTGTCTTTTGCCAGCGCCTTGATTTTATAAGTGGCTGCGTTTGCGATCTGGATAGGCATCAACATCTCATGGGAAGCGTCCGTGATAAAATCTTTTCGTGATTTTTCGCTGTCAGCCTTGTAATACAAAATATTGGTAAAGTGCAAGGCAGCATTTGAAGCGATGGTGTGCAGTAAATTCAGGTCCGGCATCTTTAAGCCCGTTTCCATGTTTTTCAACAAAATAAATCCTAAGGGGTTTTTATCCGAGATCGGGATATAAACCGCGTCGGATATCCCAAAGGAATTGAGTTTTTCAATTATCCAGGAAGGCAACAGGCCACTCAGATATTGAATGTCTCGAATAATGGCCTTCTTTAACGCGGGGTCAAACAGGAACGAAATAGAGCCCTTTTGAATTGGATTTAGATCAAAGAAATAATTATCTCGTTTATCGAACAGGTAGATGGCTTGAAAGCACACCGGATTGTTATTGTCGTCAACAATACCCAAAATCCCGCAGCAATGTCCAAGATCTATCAAAATTTTGCTTAATCTGATCAAAGAATCGGGAATCGATGTGGTATGACCCAGGGCGTGTCCGACTTCGCTTATGATATTCATAGAGTCATAATATTTCGCATGACTCAGATAGACATCGCGGGGTTGAAGACTTTGTTTTGAAAAAGTGTCGAGAAAAGCACGTTTCTCCAAACGCTCTATAAACCAGGATAGAAAGGCAATAATAAAGGCCGCGGACAAACCATAAAAAGCGCCGGACAATTTTGATTTAACGAAGAAAAAAGAGCCGAGTAGGACGATACAGAAGACTATGCCTCTCGCGAAATGAAGAGATTGCGAGGGCGAGCGCTCCCAAGTAACACGATAAACACAGCGAGAAGCATTTTTGAAATAGCACTCATCGTGAATAATCTTCGGGATGGTTTTGCGGTAAACCAATACGATGGCTTCAAGAAATCCACGAAAACGATCACACTGAAACGCTTTGGGCTTGGCTCCATTTATCCAGTTTAAGATGATATTGTAAGAGTTGCCGGCGACACGCTCTGCCGTAACAGATGTAACCTTGCAATAAAGTGGCATCATTTGGTTTAATTTATCGAAGAAAGCGTCGGGGGTTAAAAAGCCTAGAGCGGTTTCACGCATAAAATTTTTAGGCAAGACATAGACCGTATGCCTTCCGGCTTCGATGGCAATATTGGGATTGCCCGTAACCTTGAGTACGGCATCATAGAAACGCTCAACTTCTTCCTGCGAAAACCAGTGTCCAATATCCATCTCCCAGGATTCGATACCCGCATCATTCAGCAATTTTACCCGATCAATTTGAGGATAGAAGTCTTTAAGGTAATTTAGATAATTGTCAAACAGGAGGGCATTATACGGTCTATTTTCCATGCTTGAAAATATCCATGGTATAGGGATGGTTTATAGCAGTGCGAGCGTCCAAAGAATTTTGACACCGAGCAGAAGTCGCTGTCAAACCACGGCCCCTGATGACCGTCTATATATCGATAGATTCATAAATAGCCAAATTGAGGGGAGGAAGATACGCTTTGCGAAACTTGTCCGGTTTGCCGTTGGTGGTGGTCGGATAGAAGTAAAATCTTCATGAATTCAAAATCCTTTCAATATGCTCAATTACGTCTTCTATCAAAACCGGTTTGCACAGGTATAAATTCGCCCCGGCCTCCAGGCCGGCATTAATCTCATGCAGTTGAACTTTAGCGCTCAGAATGATGACCGGCGTATCCTCAAAGCCCTGGGTTTTTCTAAATCGATCCAAAAATTCAAGGCCCTCGTTTTTAAACGGTAGTTTCACATCGAGCAAGACGATATCGGGTTTGAACGACTTAAGCTCCGCAAATGCCTGGGTGACATTGTATGCGGCAACCACCTGGTAGTTATGTTCCTGCAAAATGTCTGCAACCAGATCCACAAATATTTTTTCATCGTCAATTATTAAAATATTATTCGACATAACCTTTGCCGCCATGATATTTATTAGTATCGTGTAATAAGCTTTATATATTGAACAAATTCTAATTGTAAAGAATTAAGTGCTCAATGAACGCAAAAGAAAAAGATGCTTTTTTCGAACGATTGTTCGAAGTCTTGGATGAGGAAACGCAAAGCTGGTGGGCTAAGACCATAGGTCTGTCGCAAGGGACTATTTCAAATATTTACAAAAAAAAATTTATGCCCGCCGATAAACTTGTTGAAATCCTTAAAGCAAAAAAAATATCGGCGGACTGGCTATTTTTTAATATCGGCTCTAAAAAGATAGAGCACCGAAATGCATCCGCCATTGATAAAATGCAAGATAACTTCCGCGAAGCCCAAAACAAATTTGCCGGGCTTGAACGCGAGAATATTAAACTTCGAAAAGAGCGGAAAATCCACGAAGCCGCCAGCGGTTTACAAGCCGCATTGCCGTCTCCGGGAGATTTTCTCAATGCCGCCACCAGTATCCGCATGATCATCGACCTTGTATTAAGAATGGCGCTGGAATTTGCAAAGCAAAATATTGATGATGATAAATTGATTGAAATTTTTCACTGGTTGAAACGCAATCACGACGTGAAGAAATTTGGAACCGCCGCCGCAATGGAAGAGTTAAACCAATTGTTCGACTTACGCCAGTTAAAACGCCCCGCCTGCACCGGTCACCGCACAAGTAAATAAAATTTTAATATTTTAATTGCGATATCAACGCATATTATTAATATTTTTTTAATACTTGACGCAATATCTTATGCTGCGCTATAATTATATTAATATTTTAATTAGCGCTCTGTGTTCTCTTCAAATTGGCTTGTGCTGGCTGGTTTTTCAATCGCTTTTCGATCTGAGTTCGCAGGTGAACCGGGGAGGCGCCGCAGAGTGATGCATAATATCGAGAAGTTCCGTTTCCAACTGAATCAACGCTTGCGTTTATATCTTTGGGAACTTTCGCGCGGCGAAATTACCAAAAGCGCGGGCGCATGCAAAGTTGTTAAAAGAACTGGCAGGCGCAGCTATCGCGCTTATTTAAGTCTGGATGGTTATGCGTCCATTGATTTGGAGCGGGTAGTCAAGTGGTTCCGCGACGCCGGCGCAAGCGCGGTGCAAGTCATGACCGTGCTTCATGATGACATCAGCGGCAAACGATACGGCTTTGTGCGGGGCAATCCTGATCTGGGCCGCGTTTGGATCGTTAATTTTAAAGTCTCCCAATGGATATGATTTCAGATCTGTCCAATTTGCCGCCAGGCGATCATAACTACCTGCAAGTCCAATGGCGTGGAGGATCACCTTGGATTTACTGGGGTGATGTCTGTCAACTATATTCAACTCTGCTGAAAGAGATTCTCGATCAGTATGATCGTGATCGCAATTCTAAAGAACCGCCCTCTTCGGTTAGCGCTAAATGCCATGTTGCAGGCATGGGGCGGTGTACTGTCAAAAAAGGTGAAAGCCGACTTAAAAGTTTTTATCACCTCAGCTTCAGTGGACATTACGAATCTCAGGGATTAGGACTTGATTATGAGCATCTCAAAATCTGGGCTCACAACATGAAATATGAAGGCTTTAGAACAGTTGAGATAGGGCCGTTTAACCGCCAAGCGGTCCTTCTCGTGCTAACCAAAGAGAAGATGTAAGAGGCACAAATCTTTGATTCAGATTAATGACGGTGTTGGAACGAAAAAGGGGCTATGCCGCAGGTGAAATCAGTGAGATGTCTTTAAGATAAGCCTTAACAACTATATTCAAATTTAATCAATATGGATTGAATAAATTTAAACATTATGCCTGATTAAGTTTAGTTGTCTTTTTTCCGAGGTTCCCATGGACATCCGTTTTTTCCCGCATAACACCCATATGTCTGATTTTGTTTAATTTCTGGATCGAGATCTTCATTTTGGGCAGCTCAAAAAGCAGATCTGGGCACACCGTTCATCCCTATTGGATCGGCTGCCGTTTGCAACCCCCGGCATATACACCTTGGGTGGTGGGCGTTAAATCGGCAAAACCACCTTGGCCAAACTATGGATGGCGACGCTCATGGAGAAAAGCGTTTTGCCCAGCCGGATTGCTTTCCTCACCGGAGAGCTGATTGACGATCATCATTCACTGGTCCGGCTGATCACGCAGACGCTTCAAGAGATGCCGGCCGGGGATATCCGCTATCTGATCATAGATGAGGTAACCTACATCCGGGATTGGGATAAGGGGATTACATATCTGGCGGACGCGGGTTTGCTGGAAAATGGTGTGGTCGTGCTGACCGGTTCGGATCTGGTCATCATCCAAGAAGCCCGGATGCGCTTCCGGGAAGAAGAGGCAAAGCCGATTGCGTGGATGTTCACGAACCCATTTATTTTCCATGCGGTGCGCGCATGGCTCAAACCCGACGAAGATCCTTTCGGCCGGCAGGTAGGGCCCCTGCTGGCCGATCCGAAAGCCGCGGCGGCGCTGGTCGAAGCATGTGCCGTCACCCACTTCGGCAGGCACTATCCGACGTATTATATCAAAACCGGCGGCGAGGTGGATATCGCCTATGTGCAGGGAATCACTTCCACCCTGTTGAAATTAAGTGGACCGGTCAGATTAGGCCCAAAAGTCTAAATCAGATCCTGTGATATGCCAATGGACGGATCTTGACCCGTGCCCGCCAAAACGGGGAGATTCAAGGGGTTCCCACTCAGCCGCTGCCGCTGGCCCTGCTCAGGCTTAGGGCGGAAGGCGAAAGGGTTGCATAAATGGCCCCCCCCCCCGCGTATTTCACGCAGCATCGCGGCTCACGTTTTGTTGAAAGGCCAGGTCATTTTTACTTCTTTGGGCCATCAGATCTTCCACCTCTTTTTGATTCAGCCCCATGAGAATCTGATAGGCGTGGTACTTTGTTTTGCAGAAGTAAATATCAAAGGGGGCCGTATGGTTTTGCTGCCTGAAGATGCGGATGCCCGGAATGGTGTCGTGTTGGATGGCGGCAAAGTCCATGTTGATTAAAAGCGGTTCCACGTCCCGCTTGTTCTGCCACGGAATGCAGGCGCCTTGCATGCCGAGATCCAGATCCATGATCGATTTTACTTTTTCGGTAACCCCGCCCACGGAGAGGATGATCTCCCCGGTCAAAGAGCCGGTCACGCCGACTTTCTGGTTGACGGGCCGCTGGATGAAATCGGAGATGAGGGCCACATCCATGGCCACCGAGGCGCTGTCGCCCTCCACGCCGCCATGGGCCTGGATATACTCCACATGCATTTCATAGCCCATATAGGGCGCATTGATTTTGGCCAGCACTTTTTTGATGGAGGCCCGAACGTTTTGGGCGGCTGCCTTGGCAATGTCGCCTATTTTACCGGGCGCCGTGACCAGATCGGAATGGCCGGCGTTGATCTGACAGTGGATCGGCAGGGGCTGACCGTACATTCGGCCGCCGGATTCCGAGCCAATGACCGCTAACCCGACAATGTAGCCAATTGAATCAGTCATGGAATCGATATACTTCTTCAGATCCTTTTTGTTCTGCTGGGTCGCCCTGGCGATTTCACCTTCCAGAGAGAGGTGGGTCTCTATGGCGCGCCGGACATGGCGCGGCTCGACGCTGGTGGCATTTTCCAGTATAGCTTCAAATTGAGCGGTCTTCAAAATGCCGTTGATGGGTCTTAGGATCGCGCTCAACTTCCCGTCAAAGGCCCGGCAGCGCAACTCCCGGATGATTTCCATGACAGCGGTTCGGGAAAAATCTCTGGCCTTGAGTTTGAAATCTTCGGGCAAGGCTTGGCCGAAAAGATATTCACTACGGTTGCGGATGCCTTCGTAGCCTTCCTTTTCAATGATCTGGCCCCATGCTTGCTGAAACTCGGCATCGAGGTTGACGACCTCTTGTCGGATATACTGGGCCGCCTGCCGGAGCGTGCTGGGCGTTTCAGGGACCTCGCTTTCCATCTGGATGATCTCGCCCTTGGCTTCGATGCGGCTTAAAAAGGCGCCGTCGCCCTCCTCGCGCAAGTAGCGCAGGGTATCATGGTTGCAACTGGCCACAATGATGTTGTCGGCTCTCAGCGCGTTTTCCGACTTGTCGGCCGCGCCGCTGCCGGTATTTTGGCCGCCCTCCAGGATATAGTGCTTGTTCTGCATGATCTCCAGCATGTCGGGCATGTAGCCGGCCTTGATCAGGGTCTTGAGTTCATCCACGTAGATAATGGGTGCTTTGGCATGGGCGCCGAGATAGGCCCTTTTGTGCGCCGGGGTCTGCAGATTGGAAGACTGATAGGGATCATGCCGGAACCCGCCTTTCATGCTTCTGGCGGCCGGTTCCGCCACGCGCGCCATGAGGTTTGTATCTTTTCTGGGATCATAGAGGATTTCGGGCACAAGATCGTAAAGGTGCTTTACGTTGTGGGTCTTTTCCGCGCCCGCCTCCTGCTGGATCTTTTCCTGGACCTTGTGGTTGTTCTCCTGCATGAACATGAATATGGCGCCAATGCCGGCCATGCCGGCCAGGATAAGGGCCGGCGGGAAGAACAGGCCCACGGCGATGCTTGCCGCGGCCGAGACCATCAGGATCTTTTTTACTTTTTGAACGGATTGAATCTGCCCCGATAGGTTGAATTTTCTCCTCTGGCTGCCAGCCGCGTAAATGCTATTGTTGAGTTCCGACAGCAAAAGATCGACTTTTTCGGGCGATTCATAGGCGACGCGGATGTGGTTCCTGTCCTTTCCGGGATAGGCGACAATGGCCTGCCGGGGTCTGATATACTCCCCAAAAGACTCCTGGAGTACTTTCTCAAACATATCGGCCAGCAGGGATTTGCCGGTGCCCGGTTTCCCCACCATGAGGATGTGTCCCTTGTTCTGGGCCACTTTGCGGATGGCCTGCTTGGCCCTGTCCTGGAAGATCACTCTTTCGATGGAGTCTTGCGGTATCTCAATTTCCGATGTGCTCTCAAAAAAGTCGAGCTTTTCGGCAAGGGACTGCGGATACTTCATCAGTTCCTGAATCCATTGATAATCTTGTTCCTTGAATTCGTGGGCCATAGGTCTACACTTCCATTGAATCCATCAGATAATACTTCTCATTTTCCAAAACGCCGATCTTCTTGTTGAGCTGGGTGTACACCTGCGGCAGCGCTGTTTTGACGGCAGCCAGCGCTTCAACGTCATGCATCACAAATATGCTGGTGATCGGCCGGGGCCGGCCCTGCTCGGCATCAGGCAAATATTTAAGGGCAATGCCTCTCTGCTTCTGGTTCAAGGCCTGGACAATGGTATTTTTCGCATCCAGGGGGATTAAGTTGGTTTCAAACACTTCCTTGT
The DNA here is from genome assembly GCA_021824175.1 of Deltaproteobacteria bacterium. GTDB lineage: Bacteria > Desulfobacterota > Desulfobacteria > Desulfobacterales > Desulfosarcinaceae > Desulfatitalea. The sequence continues at coordinate 159,325 of JAKALP010000010.1, read as the reverse complement.
AGAGTTTGGGAAGATCGGTCTTGAAGTAGTTGATTGCAAGTTCTTTGGTGAAGAACAGTTTCAAGGGCTGAATATGGCCCATCATGCACTGGTGTAATAGCGCTCTGAGTTGCGCGTTGGTCTTTAGCGATGCCTGGAAGAAATGCAGATATTTGACGAGCACGGCATCTTCGACATGGAACGCCACCTCCCCGCCCGGCGTGAGCACATAGGCCTCATAGCGGCTGTTTTGGGTGACGATGACCAGGCGGGAGGCGTTTTCAGGGTCAAAGGATTTAAGATCGAACCCCCTCATTTCAAACAGCCCCTTATCCAGGTGGGCTTTTTTGACGGTGACGGCGATCTCTTTTTGGATATGGGTTAAAACGTAATCGATTTTTTGGGCAATGGATCCCTTGATGTCCAGCAGCGTGCGACGGCCTTCAGGATCGTCGCAGACCCCCGCCACAGCAATTACTTTGGTGAGGTCGAGCTCTGAAATTCTCGCGCGGATCGGGTCATACGGCGTCAAGAGCGCCTGGATTTGTTCGACATGGAACTGCAAGGCAGGCTCTGTCATCTCCGGCAGCGGGTCGGGCTGATCTGAAATCAGGGTTTCGGTCTGAGGATCGGCCTTGCGGTCGGCTAAATCTATTTTGAACACGCTTTTTAGAAACGTATTGATTTTATTTTCTATTTTCGAAAAAGAGGAATCCTTGAAGCAGATTTTACACCCCACCAGACGATTCATTACTTCGAAGGATTTGGGATTGAGCAGGTATTTGGCCAGATCAGAGATCCGGTACTCGATCACCCGATCGCCATCAGCATCTTTAAACAGCAGGTTTGGCTTGAAATCCGAAGGCAATCGATTTGATATCAGCCATATTTTGCACGGCGGCGCTTGTTCATACCCCGGGACCGATTCCACTCCACGACAGCACAACATCACAGTTCCATTCCCTTGCATATTTGGTACTTCGCCCGAATACCCCATGGAAGCAACGCGCATGCCACAGGGTGGCATGTCTATATAACCAATTGAATTTATGTTGCAACTATTTGTGATGGCGGTTTTTGGAGTCGGTTTAGATGGCGTGAGTATAACCTTGTTTACCCAATCGAAAGGGTTCTGCTTTGCCCAATTCAGGGCAAATTCGAAGGATATGGGATTGAAGATTGAACATGATCCACCGTTTAAAATTGAAAGGATCTTGCAAGATCAAGCAGTTCAATTTGTGATATATGTCGCATATTGTCGCGTCCCCATCTGAGACATGTCTCGGTTCTTGCTTCCTTCCTGAATTTCTTTTTTATTCAACATTTCACAAAGTTGTTCCTAATAAAAAAAATGGCACTTTTGTTGCAAACTAAAAACTATTGCCGTTTGTACGGCAACGAAAATCTGCCTGGTTGGAGAGGCCATTGGCGAAATTGTACCCATGGGAACAATGAGGCAGAAAACCATCGTCGTTAAAACCGTGAGAAGCTCTTCCTGAAGAGCAGATAATGGCACTATCTTTTCTCCCTCCCAAGTGAGGACCGGGTCGGCTAAGTCGTCGCAAGCCTCTTGGCCGACCCGTTGCGTGAATTTAGATTCGACGCCCTATGGCGTTAGTTGAACATTATCAAAACCTTAAATCGGAGAAGCCTCACGGAATAAAAAATCCTACTAAGTTCTTAATGCCTGATTTTCGCCCCCCCCCCCAACGTTTATAAGCCCGTTTAACGCGATCTCACGGGAGAGATCCGCTCACTGCCGCAGGAATACGCGCCCCGATGTTGCGCTTGCCTCATGACGAGCGAACACGGTCTGAGTCTGCTTGGCCTGGCTCTTCTTCAAAAGCATGCCCGACCGCGGCGGCGACACCAGCGGTTCCAGCAGTTCGGGAGGATGCCGCTATGTTTGTTTTGACTCTTAAAGACCCAATGAATGTGAACTCGACGCCCCCTTATTCACCCAACGTCGAGACAACAGAGCGCCCTGACAGGCGGAAAAAAGGAGGTGACCACAAGGCAACGACTCACGCAAAACAGGTAAATCAACTCAAGACGGGAAGTAAAAACTCAAGTAGCGTTAGAAGAAAACATCATTAATTCATGGGAGGCTTTAAAATGCGGAAACTCAACAAAAGCACGTTGATCATATTAGTACTCTCCTTGGTGGCCCTGATCGGTTATGGCTGTGATAGCGGATCAAGCTCGGTGTGCACCGCCACCACCACGGTTAGCAACACCGCCGGTGCCAAATTATACTACCCGTGCACTATCTCCGGCGCAATACCCGCCACTACCATGATGAGTGGTTTTATGGGCACCTATTCCGAAGTGGAATGGCTGGCCCGTGACGTGGCGTCCAACGGTTACGTGGTGCTGGCCATGACCCCGACCAATCTCCTGGGCATGGTCAGCGGCTGGCGTGCCGCCCACCAATCGGGTATCGCCAAGCTGAAAAGCTTGAACACCAGCGGCACGCTGCGCGGCAAGATCAATACCAGCAAATTACAGGTTTGCGGCCACTCCAAAGGCGGCGGCGGCGCTTTGTGGGCTTCGAGTAACCTGGGCTCCCAGCTGAAGTCCACCATCGGCATGGCCCCCTGGCAAGAGGAGTTCCTCAGCCTTTCCGGTGTCCGGGCCGCTACCCTGATCCAGGCCGGCGGGTTGGACACCCTGGCCACCGGTGTCATGACTCTGAATGAATTCAATCTGCTGCCTTTCGGCATCACCAAAGACTATCAACTTTTCCCAACGGCCGATCATATGTCCTGGTCCTCCCTGGGCACGAACCACCCTGCCCTGAGCGCGAGCGTGGTCTCCTGGATGAACCGCAACTTAAAGTAAAGGGCTACCGTCCAGGCGGCCAGGCCTCCCGCCGGCTTGGCGGAGCAACCAACGCCTGGAAAAGACGGGAACGCTTCGATCTAATTTTCGAAGCAGCTACTTTGCATGAAAAGACCCGATCCGCGACCCATCGGATCGGGTCTCTAATTAAACACCGCGTAACAACGGCATAAGAGGGAAAAATCGGCTTTTTGTGGGCTGAAAGTGCGACACGCCCACTATGAGACGCCACGCCCTGGGACATGTCCCATCCAAAGCGTCCCCCACGCATAAAATTTCCAATAATTTGGGGCGACTTAAACCGCGCGCCCATGGCACACCGCTTGCACCTAAATCGGGTTGACCCCCCAGTCAGGTGCCAGCAAGCACATCCCCCTTCACTGAAAACGCCCCCCATTGGACGCTTTCATTGGATGAAATCGCCCCATCCGCATTTTTGCGACACGGGCCAATCGTCCGGCTTTTCAGTGCCTTTCAAAGACATCTGAAAACAATCATAACGGTGCGCGCTCCACAACCCTAATTATCAGGAGAGAAGATGATGTTGAAAAAGATTAAGAGGATACTGCCGTTTACCCTGTTTTTAATCATTACGCCGTTGCTCGTGCTTGGCCCCATATTGACGGTAAATGCGGCGGCGGGAGTTGCCTACATTGTCTTAGACCAGACCAACCAGGTAATCAGAGGTTTTGGAGCGGCCAGTGTGTGGTGCGGCGCCTTAAGCGATCAGTACATGGACACCATCTATAAAGCACAGGGCCTGAGCATCAACAGATGCCGGATTGCCCCGAATGACAATTGGAAAAGCGGCAACTACTCGGCCTGGGCGGATGAACTTTCCAATGCCAAGAAGGCCGTTGCAAGAGGCGCCATTGTTTTTGCCACGCCGTGGACCCCACCCGCCTACATGAAGACCAATAAGAACACCGTGGGAGGATCACTAAGCACCTCTTATTATGCGGAATATGCCCAGTACCTAAAAGCGTTCGCCGATTATTTTAAAAATAACGGCGTTCCGCTCCACGCCATTTCCATTCAAAATGAACCGGATTGGGATCCGGATTACGAAGGCTGCACCTGGACCGCCGAACAATTCCGCGCTTTCATCAAAAGCAATGGTTCGGTGATTTCGAGCAGCACCCGGTTAATGATGCCTGAATCCCTGAATTTCAATCATGCCATGTCGGACCCCACGCTGAATGATTCAACCGCCGCTTCTTTGGTCTCGATTATCGGCGGGCACCTTTATGGGGGCGGCTTGGCCGACTACCCTTTGGCAAAGAGCAAAGGCAAAGAGTTATGGATGACGGAACATCTAATAAACGATCAATCCTTAACCGCGTGTTTAACGACCGCCAAAGAGATTCATGATTGCATGACCACCGCCAATTTCAATGCCTATGTATGGTGGTGGATCATCAGCGATGCCAATGGGTTGTACAACAAATCCGGACAAGTTCAGAAACGGGGATATGTCCTTGGCCAATTCGCGAAATTTGTTCGCAATGGATATTATCGCGTCAATGCGACCTCTAATCCGACAACCAATATCTATGTATCCGCCTACAAAGGGGATGGAAAAGCAGTGATTGTCGCCATTAACAGCGGCAATTCGGCCGTGAATCAAAGCTTTGCCATTCAAAATGGCAGCGTGACCAGCGTTGCGCCTTTTGTGACCTCCGCAAGTGATAATATTGCCGCCAGATCCAATCTTAATGTGTCTGGAGGCCAATTCACGGCTTCATTGCCGGCGCAGAGCGTAACCACCTTTATCGGCGGCATCGGCGGCAATCCTGGTCCTACGCCTACACCGACGCCTGCTCCGACTCCAACACCATCGCCCTCTGGGGGATGTAACGGCAATAGTTCCAGCAGTTCCAGTTCTTCTTCGAGCAGTACGAGCGGCTGTGGCAACTAATTAAGGAAAGCCACTATGAATCCCAAGTTTTTATTTAACGCGGCAGCAAAGAAAACGGGCCTCTCTTTTCTATTAACCCTATTGCTTATTTTTACCGCAATGGGCTGCGACGGCGGCAGCTCCGGTTCATCGTCCAGCAGTACCGGCGGTTGTGACGGCACCGGCTCAAGCAGCTCCTCCAGTTCAAGCGGCTCTTCAAGCTCAAGCAGCTCATCGTCCTCCGGGGGCACCGTTACCGCCACCAACCCCGTCATTTGGGCGGATGTGCCCGACCCTTCCGTTATTCGAGTGGGCAACACCTACTATATGAGCAGCACCACGATGCATATGAATCCGGGCGTGCCGATTATGAAATCCACGGATCTGAAAAACTGGGAGATCGTGAACTATGCGTATCAGTCCCTGGCCGGCGGTGATGCGATGAATCTGGCCAACGGTCAGGATGCTTACGGCGACGGCTCCTGGGCCAGCAGCATCTGTTATGTCAACGGAACCTATTACGTCAGCACCTTTTCCTACACCACCAACAAAACCTATGTCTTCAAGACCAGCAATATTGAGAGTGGATCTTGGACAACCTCGATCTTGAATGCGGTCTATCACGACGCATCGCTTTTTTTCGAAAACGGACGTGCATTTCTGATCTACGGCATCGACGACATCAAGATCATTGAACTGACCGCCGATGCTTCCGCGATTAAATCGGGCGGTCTGAACCAGACCCTCATCTATAATTCCTCGGCCATTGCGGGAACTCGTTTCAACGTGGCGTCCGAAGGCGCGCACATGCAAAAAATTAATGGCTGGTATTATGTTTCGCTGATCTGCTGGCCTTCCGGGGGCATGCGCACCCAATTGGCCTACCGCTCGACCAGTCTCACGGGCAGTTACGAGGGAAAGGTCGTGCTTCAGAACCAGGGCGTCGCCCAAGGCGGCTTTATCGATACGCCATCCGGTAAATGGTATGCTTTCCTATTTAAGGATAATGGTTCGGTGGGGCGTATTCCTTATCTCGTACCGATGATCTGGCAGAACAATTGGCCGGTGCTCGGCACGAATGGGACTGCTCCGCAAAACCTCGACTTTACGGTGGCAGATAAAGGCATAAGCGGCATCGTGCGTTCCGATGAGTTCAGCGCTTCCACTCTGGACCGTGCGTGGCAGTGGAATCACAACCCTGATGCCGCGGGGTGGTCCCTGACCAGTCGCTCCGGCTATTTCCGGCTGACCAACACCCGCGTGGACAGCAGTTTCGTCAATACCCGCAACACGCTCACCCAAAGGACTTTCGGCCCGACCTGCACCGCCACCATTGCCATGGAAACCGGCGGCCTGAAGGCTGGCGATTTTGCCGGGCTCGGCGCATTGCAGAAGAACTTTGGTTTCGTGGGGGTGACCAAATCCGGGTCCACGAAATCCATCGTCATGGTCAATGCCGGTTCAGGCTCCGCCCAACAGGTGGCCAAAGTCACTATCAACCAGGACCGCGTCTATTTAAGAATTAAAATGAATTTCCAGAACCAGGCGGATGACGCGACATTTTACTACAGCCTGGATGGCTCGAACTGGCAATCCATCGGCAACACGTTGCAGATGAGTTACACCATGCCCCACTTCATGGGGTATCGGTTTGCCTTGTTTAATTACGGCACCCAATCCATTGGCGGCTATGTTGACTTTGATTATTTTAGAGTCAGTGAATGACGCGGCTCATTGGCTTCTGGATAGGGATCAGGCATCGTCTATATTTTGATTTGCTTACTTCAAAGGAGGCTTTCGATGAAAAAGAGGCTTTTTATTTCAGCAGCAATTATCTTTCTTGGTTTAGGTTTGATCGCTTTCGGCTGTGACGGCGGCTCCAGCTCATCTTCAAGCAGTTCATCTTCAAGCAGTTCGGGCGGATGCAACGGCGGCAGTTCGAGCAGTTCTTCTTCCTCCACAACATCCTCCTCGTCCTCTTCCTCGTCTTCGTCATCCGGCAGTGCCGGCAAGTTTGTGGGCAACATCACCCAAAAGGGGCAGATTCCCTCGGACTTTTCCAAATACTGGGATCAGATTACTTGTGAAAATGAAGGCAAATGGGGCTCCGTTGAGGCGACCCGTGATGTGATGAACTGGTCGGGCATTGATCGCGCCTACAACTATGCCAAGCAGCATGGCATACCCTACAAGCAGCACGCTTTTGTCTGGGGCGCCCAGTATCCCAGCTGGATGAATAATCTCTCCGCCAGCGAGCAGAAAGCAGAAGTGGAAGAGTGGATTCGGCTCTATTGCGAGCGCTATCCGGATACGGACCTGATCGATGTGGTCAATGAGCCGGATCATAATCGGCCCAGTTGGTACACGGCCATCGGCGGCACGGGTTCCACCGGACATGACTGGGTGATCTGGGCTTTTGAAAAAGCCCGCCAGTATTGCCCCAACTCCACCCTCCTCTTAAACGACTACAATGAATTTCGCTGGGATACGGACAAATACATCGCCATTGCCAACAAGGTCAAGGCTCGCGGTCTGCTGGACGGCGTCGGCTGTCAGGCCCATGGTCTGGAGAGCCAAGCCTTCACCGAGCTGCAAACCAATTTCAAGAAGATCAAAGGTATCGGCGTGCCGATCTACATCTCGGAGTATGACGTCAATATCGCCGATGACAATCAGCAACGCCAGATCATGTCCCAACAGTTCCCCTTGTTTTACGAAGATCCGCAAGTTCACGGCATTACTTTGTGGGGCTACATCTACGGCCAGACCTGGGTAGCCAACAGCGGGCTGATTCGCAATGGGCAGCTGCGGCCAGCCATGACCTGGCTGGTCAATTACTTGGCGACGCACTGATTATGATAAAGGAGATATATATGCAGAAGAGATATATTCTTTCAGCCGCAATTATTCTTTTAGGCCTATGCTTTATAGCGTTGGGCTGTGATGGCGGCTCAAGCGGCAGCTCAAGCTCTAGTTCAGGCTCCAACTCATCTTCGAGCAGTTCGGGAGGGTGCGACAGCGGCAGCTCCAGTTCTTCATCGAGCAGTTCTTCCAGTTCCAGCAGCTCTTCGAGCACCAGCAGCAGTGGCACCTGTTCACTGCCGTCAACATTCCAGTGGACGTCATCGGGCCCTCTGGCGCAACCCAAATCCGGCTGGGTGTCGCTCAAGGATTTCACCACCGCCGATTACAATGGCCAGCATGTGGTCTACATGACGACCCACGATACCGGGTCTTCATGGGGATCGGCCATGATGGTCTTCAATGACTGGTCTCAGATGGGCTCCGCCCAACAGGTGGCCCTGCCTCAAAACGCCGTCGCGCCGACCCTGTTCTACTTCGCTCCGAAGAATGTCTGGGTGCTTTGCTACCAGTGGGGCGGGCCGGCCTTCAGCTACGCCACTTCAAGCAACCCGGCCAATGCCAATGGCTGGTCCTGGGGGCACACGCTCTTCAACGGCAGCATCTCCGGTTCCAGCACGGGCCCCATCGATCAAACGATGATCTGCGACAGCACCAATTGCTATCTCTTCTTCACCGGCGATAACGGCAAGGTCTACCGGTCCTCCATGGCCATCGGTAACTTTCCGGGCACCTTCGGCGCTGCCACGACCATCATGTCCGATTCACAGAACAACCTATTCGAGGCCGTGCAGGTCTATAAAGTCAAAGGAGCGAACCAGTACCTCATGATCGTCGAAGCCATCGGCAGCGGCGGAAGATATTTCCGTTCCTTCACGGCCACGAGTCTGGGAGGTTCATGGACGCCGCTGGCCGCCAGCGAGAGCAAGCCCTTTGCCGGCAAAGCCAACGTCACGTTCCCGAGCGGCCTCTGGACCAACGACATCAGCCACGGGGATCTGATACGCAGTAATCCGGATCAGACCATGACCATCGATCCGTGCAATCTGCAGATGCTCTATCAGGGGCGCAATCCCAGCTCCAGCGGCGACTACGGTAAGCTTCCCTATCGGCCAGGCCTGCTCACGTTTAAAAAATAGTGGGCTGCTTCGGAAGGTTCCTTATTTCGAGGGCTGATAGAATAGAGTAAGCCCAAAACTTCAATTCAGGGCTGTGGGTAACCACGGCCCTTTTTCTTTTTGAGATGGTTTATAGCCGCCTTTTGACAAGATTCCACCCGATGGTAATAGTGCCCGTCAACATGCATAGACAAAATCATTGAGGTGGAAAATGAAGCGCGTCCTCTTTTTATACTCCGGCGAAGGCACCAGCCACGATCACAGCCGATCAACCCTCATCAAACACTCGAAACGCTGGCCGGAAATCGAAGCCATTGTTAAAGCCAGATTGAATCTGGACTTGGATGGGCTATGGCAGGCTGAAATCGGGCGCCATCGCTGCCCCCAGAGCCCGCTGTTGACCCTGGTGACACAGATTTGCCTGGCCGACCTTTGGACCGCGTGGGGTTATCGACCCGATGCAGTCATCGGCCACAGCATTGGTGAGCTGGCGGCCGCGTATCAGGCCGGACTCTATTCTCTGGAGGAGGTGATCCTGCTGACCCACCGCATCGGCGCCATCACCGCTCAGTTGGAAGGCGAGATGTGGCATGGCCGCTTGTCCGACGAGCAAATCGCCGGCCTGCTGGTCCACGTCTCTTCCATCAATTTTATGGATGGGGACCGCAAACATGTCACCCTGAGCGGCTATGCCGAAGAGTTGGCGCCGGTTTTAAAGAATCATCCCGAGTTTGTGCGTCTGCGCCTGCCCCACCCCTGGCACCATCCCGATTACCGGCGATTCTTCGATCAGGTCGATGTGGCGCCGTCTCAGCGCATCACGGACGGGATCTTCATGTCGGGCGTTACCGGGCGGTTTGAAACCCAACTGGATGCCGGGTATTGGCGACGCTGGCTCACCGGCACCGTGGATTTTGTGGCCGCCATGGGGGCGATTAAAGAACAATATGCCGGTGAGAAATGGCAAATCATCGAAATCGGCTTTCATCCCGTGCTGGAACAGTGCTGCCGCGTCTTTGACAAATACAGTTATGCTTCCTCCATGTTTAGAGGCGAAGATGAAATCCGCTGGATTTTGCATCAGCGCCGGCAACTGGATGAGGCCGTCTTCGTGGAGAGTTTGAAACAGCATCTCAAGGCATTCAAAGATCCGCTGGATTTCAAGATCGCCCTGGCCTACCAGGGTTTTACTTCCATCACCTTCACGGAGATGTCCGAACATCTTCAGGCGTTCTTCCCTTCCCTGGCGCCCCAGGATTTCTACCGCTATAAAACCATTGATCAGTTGATTAAAGGTTTCGGCATAAGCCAGACCGAACAGGAAGTACTTTCAACGGGCAGTCGGAAAAACAGCGTGGTTATTGCCGGCATGAGCTGCCGTTTTCCGAAGGATGTGGAGACCTTGCCCCAATTCTGGCAAATGCTGCTCAGCCGGCGGGATCAGGTGGGCCCCAACCCCGGCCGCGCTGGTTTGGAAGCCGGTTTTTTAAATGACACGCTGACGCGCTTTGATTTTAAATTCTTCGGTATTGCCGAAGCCGAGGCCCAGACCATGGACCCTCAGCAGATTCTGGCCCTGGAATTAACTGAAATGCTTTGGCGCGATGCGGGGCTCGACCCCCAAACTCTCGACCGCCGACGCGTGGGGGTCTACATCGGCGCCTGGAGCCAGGAGTACGCCGGCAACCTCCAATCGGTTTACTACCCCACGGGCACCAACCCCAGCATCATCGCGGCCCGCATCAGCTATCACTACGATCTGCGCGGCCCCAGCTGGGTTTCCAACACGGCCTGCTCTTCTTCTCTGGTGGCCCTGCACTATGCCGCCAAGGACATCGAGGCCGGCCGGGTGGATTACGCCATTGCCGGCGGCGTCAACATGATTCTGGATCGCGGCTTTTCCGATGCCATGCGGCGCTCGGGTTTTCTTTCCAAAAATGATCGCTGTAAAACCTTTGACGACGCGGCCGACGGTTATGGTCGGGCCGAGGGCGGCGGCTTGGTGCTGCTGGTCAACAAGGAGCTGGCGAATAACTACTATGCCGAGCTTTCCGGTTCAGCAGTCAATCAAAACGGCGGCCGGGCCCAGACCCTGACGGCACCCCATCCCGAGGCCCAGGAAGAAGTTATTCGGGCCGCCTGCCAGGAAGCCGGCATTGCGCCCCAACAAATCACCTATGTGGAGTGCCATGGCACGGGCACCAAAATCGGCGACCCCATTGAAGTTTCCGCCATCCAAAACACGGTGGCCAAGGAGCGCGCCGGTCTCTGCTACCTGGGCGCGGTCAAATCCAATCTGGGCCACCTGGAGTCGGCGGCCGGCATGGCCGGCCTGATCAAGGCCGTGCTGGCGCTCAATTTCGGCGCCATTCCGCCCAACCTGCATCTGAATCGTCCCAACCCCTTCATCGACTTTGGCTCCCACCCTATCCAGGTGGTGACCCAGCAAACGCCCCTCGATCCGCTGGCTTACACCGGGATCAGCAGCTTTGGCTTTGGCGGTACCAATGCCCACATCGTGGTAAAGGGCGTGGCGCCAACCGTGCGCAAAGCCGTGCAACCCATCGCCATTCCCTTTGATCGCGCCGGCGCGCCGGCCCTGAAACACACTTTTTTTCAGGAAGCCGCGGCCGTAGTAAAGAAAGAAACGAACGAACCAGCCAAAGCACAAACCACCGATCAAGATCTCCGATCCCTGGTGTCCAACCTTTTTTTCAGGCTCACCGGCATCGAGCAGATCGACAAAGATCTGCCCCTGGCCGAGCAAGGGCTGGACTCCATGAGCGCCACGGAGCTGATCAGCCTGCTGGAAGAAGAATTAAAGTTGGAACTGGACCCGGACCTACTTTTTGACTACCCGTTGATCGACCAACTGGTGGGGATTCTTGAAGAAAAGAGGGGGCGCAGCGAAAGTAAATCCAAGGACACTGGCGCGGGGCCGACCCGCGAAGATATTATGGCCCGGATCAATGCGCTCTTCTTCAGTCTGACCAGCATTGAAACCATCGATCCGCAAATCGCCTTGACCGAACAAGGCCTGGATTCCATGAGTATCACGGAACTGGTCTCCCAACTGGAAGAAGAGCTGAAGATCGAGCTGGACCCGGATGTGGTCTTTGAATTCCCGCTCATCGATCAGCTGGTAGATCAAATTTTGACCCTGACCCGACAAATCCGCGTCAATTAATGGCAATAGGAATCGTGCTTCTAACCACCAGCGGGTAATTCTGCTTCACCTCAAGACCGCTAGGGATATTTGGCCTTGGGCAGCTCGTAATGGGGGCCATCGATAAAGGCCTTCTTGCCTGCCTGGCGTCGCCGGGCGGTGTAATCGGCCACGAGATCTTCGGGTGAATCATCCACCTCGGTGAACGCGACATCCCAGGCCCCGCCCCAGCGGATAGGAATATTCTTCTCCCTGGCCGCCACCCGCACGGCATCGGCAATTTTATAAATTGGGTCCCATTCCCAGCGCAGCTTGCCGTTAATATAAGGCACCAGATCCACGGCATGGCCGGTGACGTGCCGGGAATCCAGCGTTTGGCTGGCCCCTTGGGCCACCAGCCGCCGCTGTTCTTCCAAGGTGCGCAGGCCGTCATGCACGGCAAAATCCTGCACCGTGAGTTCAATGGCCCGCTTGACCACAGCCACCAGATCCGCATGGACGCCCTCGAGCTCTTTCAATGATTTGGCTCCCAACTTGAAGGTGCTCATAGTTAAGCCTCCCTTTTGTGGTTCGATGCATTGCATCCATCCGTGTAATCCGTGCTATCCGTGGTAAAAAATTTTGACCACGGATGACACGGATGGCACGGATAAAAAAATTAGTACTACACTGTGAAAGAACGTTACTGCCTGCTTGCCAGCCGGGCACCCTCCACCATGGCTTGCAATTTCAGCCAAGCCACCTCTCCGGACACACTGGCGGCCGAAGCCGTGGAAGCAAAACCGCAGTCCGTGGAGGCCACCACCCGCTCCGGCCCCAGGATGCGGGCAAAGGTTAAGATGCGCTGCGCCACCAATTGGGGATGCTCCACAATGGTGGAGGTGGTGTCAATGACGCCCGGCATCAACACTTTTTCTTCCGGGAAGATGAAGCGCTTAAATACTTCCCACTCATGGGCATGCCGATGATTGCTGGATTCCAGGGAAATATATTTGGGCGCCACTCGCATGATCGGCTCGAAGATGTGGCTCAGTTCGATGTCGCAGTGGTGGGTGCCGGCATAGTTGCCCCAGCAGATGTGGGCCCGACAGCTGCGCCCATCGATGTTGGCCAGGGCCTGGTTCAGGACTCGCACATTGATGTCGATGACTTCCAGGAATTGATCTTCTTTCATCTGGCGAAAACGGGTATGTCGTCCCATGGCCAGATCCGGACAATCAACCTGCAGAAGCACGCCATAGGAAGAGATGATCTCATACTCCCTTCGAAGGACTTCACCCACGGCCGCCACATAGGCTTGATAATTGGGGTAGTAATTATTCTCCAGAAAGAGCGCGACGGTGCCGGGGGACGGCGCCGTAAAAAAGAGTTGGGATTCACTTTGGGGATATTTCTTCTTCAACTCGCTGTGGGCGCGGACCATCATCTCCAGCTCCTGGCGCAGGGCCGCTTCGCCGACATAGGCCAAGGGGCGGGAACACGCCGGCAGTTTGACCGGTGCCTTGGGGTTGAGTGTAATCAATCCATTGCGGCCGCCAAAACGTCGGGAATATTCGGGCAGTTCCTCCATGTCCTTGGGAATGGGGGCCACACCCGTGGCATCGAATCCGGCAATGCGCGCCACCGTGGCGCTCACATAGTCGGCCCGAGGCAGCTCGCCGTTGTTGATGTAAGAAAGGCCCAGGGCCATCTGCTGCTCCAGGATATCAGCCAGATAGGTGTTGAGATCCCCATGGGTAATGGTCTCTTTTTTCAATATCTGGGTCTGCATGGCCGCCGGCCGGGGCAATGATCCCACATGGGTGGTCTTAATTTCCATGGCGAGGAGCTCCTTTTATGCGTTTTCCAAATCGTCTGGCTTCGATGCTTGGGAATTATCAGGTGGTCTAAACTTGTTTTTTTAATAATATGTCCTAAGTTTGCAAAAACAATCAACACCCCCCATAAGACATCAACGCAAGAGGCTGTGAGAAATGACTCCGACTGACCAAGCGCTGAACCCTGTAAGATTCCGAGTGGCCGATTTTTGCGGCTTAAGACCCGCGGTTGAACACATGATATCCATAGAGAGCAAGGATGCCAAAGCCACCCTTGACCGACTTCGCACCTACGCGGATCTGCCCTTTGTATTTCTTTGCAGCGCCGAGCAAGCGCCGTTCATTCTGGATTTGCTTGGTCGACTAAAGGCCATCCGCTCCACCTGTTACCCGCACGCCCTGTTTGTCGCCGGCCCGGCCAGCCCCACGCTGGACCCCCAGACGTTAGCTCTGGAGATCATTCCCATTTCCGGGAGCGAATTGGCCGCCCTGCCCCAACTCATCAAGGATTGGGCCCAATCCCACTTTGCCATTAAACCGCAAAAGCTGAGCTTGTTAAATCCAGCGCCGCTGCCCCAGCAGGTGGATGTGTGCATTGTGGGCGCGGGGGTCACCGGGCTCTATGCGGCCCAGCAAATCAAATCAAAAGGGCTCTCTTTCTGCGTGGTGGACAAACGGGCCGTTGTGGGGGGGATCTGGTCGCTCTATGCCAACACCACTTCCCAGGTCAACTCTTCCGAAGGGGCATATCGTTTGATCGAGCAATCCTATCGTACCAATCGCGATCACTCCATGACCCGTGAGATATTGGAAGACATTGCCGCCCTGGCCAATGAAAGCCGCGATCAACTATTTCTCAACACAACCGTGGAGAAAATCTCAAAAAATGATGCGGGGTATGAAGTCGTGCTTCGCCGGGAAGGGCATACGCACCACCTGTCGGCCAAGGGAGTAATTTTGGCCATCAACGATCGCGTAGGCGACCCGCGAAGCATTCAATGGGAGAACCAGAAGCAATTCCAGGGCCGCATCCTGAATGGTTTTTCGGATGAAACCCTGGGCCTTGACTGGCGCGGCAAACGGGTCGTGGTGGTTGGCATGGGCGCCTTTGCCATTGAAAATGCGCGCACGGCCCTGGAAGCCGGGGCCAAACAGGTGACCGTGGTTTGCCGGCGCCATGGCACGGTTTGTCCCAAGATCATTGACTACCTGAACTTTGCCACGCCCTATGATGACGAATTCAAGCACGCCAACAAAAGCAATATGCGCAATATGCTGCTATGGAAGAACTTGTATAAACGCAGCGGCGCCACCGAACCGGAGTGCTGGATGGGCAAAATCAAACACACGGGCCACACCATCAGTGTCTCCGATATCTGGTTCGTCGGTCACTACCTGAAGAAGTTAAAAACCGTGAAGGGCGACATTACCAGCCTCTACGAGCAAGGGGTGATCGTGAATGGGAATCAACGCATCGAGGCTGACGTGGTGATCAACTGCGTGGGTTTTTTGCGCAACGCCCCGCTGGTTCAAGCCCTGTGCGGCTACAGCGAGACCTACAATGTCAACTATCTGGATAAAGACTTCATGTATCTGGCCGATGCCTACATCGACGACGATGCCTTCAACTCTTTTTTTGGTTCTAGTGTGCTGGAGATGGCCAAGTTCTACCTGGAAGTATTTCTGCGCTTTTTTAACCAGCCTGAATTTAATGCCATGATTCAAACAGCGGGCATCTATAAACTTCCCATAGCCGAACGCGCCTGGTCCCACTACATCGCTGGAGCCAACGCCCTGATCAATGCTTACCCCGAAATCCGCAAAGCCGCCTGGCAACAGGTGGAACATCGCACCCAAAACTTCCTCGAAGCCCACGACCTGCCGACTTATATCGCAGCCAACAAGCGCGAATGGCTCGACATGCACTCGGCTGTGGCGGGCCGCCCCATGCGCGAAGAAGAGTGCCTGCCCTATGTGTTTGAAAAATTGCTGGAAGAGAAGTAGCCGTCCTCGCGATAGGCGGCCAATAAGGCTTGTTGACCCGCCTTGGCGTGGATGTTGGTTAAGACGCCGGGCTTGGGCAGCAAGCGAAAAAATCTGCGATTGACACACAATTGCTGGTTTGACATACTCGCCGCATTCGATGATTACAGCCTTTCTTGAACCGACCCTACTTGCTCAACCTTGTCCTGATGAAAAGGAGATAAATCTTGCCTAAAATCCTCGCCGCCGTTTTATATCTCCTAGTTTCAGTTTCTACCCTGCATGCCGATGATTACGCCCCCTTCAAGTATAAGCTCAAAGTCTTTGTTGAAGGCGCAGATTTCTATTGGGATGAGCATTATAATGGTGAAAAACTTCTCCAAGAAGATGGCATAATATGGGGGACCGGTTTTACTTTCCAATACCTTACCCGCAAATCAAACACCTCAGAAGATGATCCCTACCGGCTGACTTACGGCGGTACGCTCCGGCTTAATTTTGGAAAGGTCGACTACGATGGCCAGACACAGGATGGCACTCCGGCCCAGACCAAGGTCAATTACTTTGGCGCCACCGTAGAAGGCCATTTGGGTTGGCTTTGCAAAACCAGCAAAGAATGGTTGTTTGTCGAGCCCAACATAAATTTGGGATTTTCTCCATGGAGTCGCGATATCCAAAGTAACGATTTCGCTACTGGATACACCGAAAACTGGATAGACCTCTATAGCAAGGCTGGCCTTGCGTTTGCCTTCCCTTTCAAGCCAGATTTCATGCTCAATCTCTCTGGCGGAGCCATTGTACCGCTTTGGGTCCGCAATACGGTTGACTTGGGGGGCACGATTACCCTTGAACCTAAAGCCTTTATACCTTCGCCCTATGTTGATGCGACTTTTGAATACAAAAGATTTGGCCTCTGTTTCTTCTATGAGTCGTTCCAATTCGGGGAGTCAGACAGGGTGTATGTTGGAAATTATTATTACCTTCAACCAGACTCCTACACGTATAGATGGGGGCTTCGCCTGACATTCGCAATCTTTTAAGCTTATCCACATATATATGGTCAAGCGTACAGCCTCATTTTATACCGAGTGTTTGAAGTTGCTGTAATGGTCCAACTACCAAGCGCCGATTGTACGGCAAACCAAGGCGAGCGGGATTAACGCAGGCCCCAACCTGGGCCTACCATCACCCGCTTGCCTCTTGTTTTTATAAACTTTCCGATCTATAAGGATATCCGTTTGTTAGACTGTTATTGGGAGCAGTCGCGCCAAAAGCGCGGATAACTGAACAAAGTCATGGCAATAACCCACACAATTGATCCAGCCAACCGATTACCAATTCTTTACACTGACCATCTGTGTTGCTGATAAAAACAACTTAGGACGCTTATGAGGCGCGCGAATATCATCATCGGCTTAGCACTTGCCGTGCTGTCCTTCTGCATATGGGGTTATATGAACCGGCCGGAGCAGGAACCCCCCTGGCCTTCCCGCATCCAAGGTTTCTCCTTCCAGCCCATGCGAGACGGGCAGGACCCGACCACCGGCAATTACCCCAGTGAAGCTCAAATTAACGAAGATCTCGCCCTTCTCTCCGGGAAAACCCATGCCATTCGAACCTATACCGTTGAAGGCACCATCGCCAGTATCCCGGCTCTGGCCAAAAAGCACGGACTTAACGTGACCTTGGGCGCCTGGATGAGCGGGGACCTGGAACGCAATGAAACCGAAATCCAAAAGATGATCGAAATTGCCAGGGCCAATGCCAATGTGGTGCGCGCCATCGTGGGGAACGAATCCGCGCTGCGCGAAGAGGTTACCATCGCGCAACTGTGTGCTTACCTGGACCGTGTGCGCCAGGCCATTCCCGTGCCGGTGAGCACGGCGGAACCATGGCATGTGTGGCTCAAACATCCCGAATTGGCCGCCCATGTGGATTTTCTGGCTGTTCACATGTTGCCCTATTGGGAGGGCGTCGATGTGGACCAGGCCGTAGACTATATTGTCAAACGCATTGACGAGCTTAAAGCCCGATTTCCCAACAAACCCATTGTCATTGCCGAAGTGGGTTGGCCCAGCAATGGCCGTACCCGTCAAGGCGCGGTGGCCAGCATGGCCAACGAAGCCGTCTTTTTGCGACGGTTTCTGGCGCGCGCGGAAAAAGAAAAATACACCTACTATGTGATGGAGGCTTTTGATCAACCCTGGAAACGTGTCACCGAAGGAGCGGTCGGGGCCTACTGGGGGGTTTATGATGTAGAACGCCATCCCAAATTTCCATTCTCGGCGCCCATCGTGGCCATCCCCAACTGGCGTGTATTAGCGATTATCTCAGTGGTCGTGGCCGCGGTCATGTTCACGCTCATGCTCCGCGACAGCCACACCCTGCGTAGCCGCGGCCGCAGTTTTCTGGCGGTGGTGACCTATTTCGCGGCCACCGCCGCGGTTCTGATCGTCTATGACTATATTCACCAATACTTGACCATCTCCACCATTGTGGTGGGCATCACCATGTTCATCGGCATGATCGGAGTGATCATGGTGTTGCTGACCGAGGCCCATGAATGGGCGGAAACCCAATGGGTCTACCGCCGGCGGCGCGCCTTCCATCCCCTTTATCTGCCTGAAGATCAACTGCCCTTTGTCTCGGTCCATGTGCCGGCCTATAACGAACCGCCAGATATGATGATTGAAACCCTCAACGCACTGGCCGCCCTGGATTATCCGCGCTTTGAGGTGCTGGTCATCGACAACAACACCAAAGACCCGAACGTCTGGCAACCCGTTGAACGGCACTGTCAAAAGCTGGGCGAACGCTTCCGGTTCTACCATGTGGACCCCCTGATCGGATTCAAAGCCGGCGCCCTGAACTATGCTTTGCGCCTCACCGCCCCCCAAGCTGAAATCGTCGCGGTCATTGACAGCGACTACACCGTTAACCCCAACTGGCTCAAAGATTTGGCGCCGCAGTTCTCCAATGCCCGCATTGCCCTGGTCCAAGCGCCCCAGGATTATCGCGATGATCAAGCCAATGCCTTCAAGGCCATCTGTTTTTCCGAATATCAGGGCTTCTTCTTCATCGGTATGGTGACTCGCAACGAACGCAATGCCATTATCCAGCACGGCACCATGACCATGGTCCGGCACAGTGTGCTTAAAGAGGTCGGCGGTTGGGCGGAGTGGTGCATTACGGAAGATGCTGAACTGGGCCTGCGCATCTTCGAGCTATCCTACGACGCGATATACATTCCCAAAAGTTACGGCCAAGGCCTGATGCCTGACACATTTAGCGACTTCCAGAAACAGCGCTTCCGCTGGGCTTATGGCGCCGTTCAAATCTTGCGGCGTCACGCCGTGTTTTTGCTTGGCCGCAAATCCAATCGGTTGACCCTGGGCCAGCGCTACCACTTCATGGCCGGCTGGTTGCCCTGGATCTCCGACGGCATCAATCTGGCCTTTAACTTCGGAGCCCTGGCATGGTCCTTGGGTATGATCCTTTGGCCTAAAAAGGTTGACCCACCACTGATCGCCCTGTCGCTTTTGCCTCTGAGCCTCTTCACCTTCAAGGTGGGTAAGCTCATTTTTTTATACCGCATGCGCATCCAAGCCACCGTGGCCCAAACTCTGTCGGCGGCCATCGCCGGTTTTGCCCTTTCCCATACCATTGCCAAGGCGATGGTCACGGGTTTTTTTACGCGCAACAAACCCTTTTACCGCACCCCCAAATTGGCCACCAAACTGGCATTGGTTCGGGCCCTGGCCAATGCCTACCAAGAAGTGCTCATACTGCTCGCATTTCTGGGAGCCATCGTCGGGGTTTTCCTCCGTCAGCCCAGCATCTCCCTTGACCTGCACCTCTGGATCCTCGTTTTGCTGGTGCAGTCATCACCCTATGCAGCTACCATTCTGCTATCCATAATCAGCGGATTTCCTAAACTTTCCGCCAAATGGGTGCGCCACAGCCGATTGCAGCCGGAATCTGATATGACCTAATCCTTCCCCCGGCGCCAATAGAGAACGGCCCGTTTCTGGGTACGGTTCAGGCCTAATCCTCAAGCAAAGCCCGCAAACACTTAGGCTCGGCTTGCCATTCAAGCTTTTATCCACAACGCCGATATTAATTTATCAGTCGCAACTCCGGCTGCGGCATGGCCGTGGATAATATGAGGAAATCAGGCCCTGTGAGCATTCGCATAAAAATCCTCTCCATTGTGGGTGGCGTCATTTTGGCACTGGTGGCGGTGTTGGCCGGCGCTTCCTATCATCTGGTCGCTGGGCGGTTTGCCCAGTTGGAGTTGAAAAAAACGCAAACCCACGTCGAACGCATCCACAATGAAATAGAGGATACGCTGGCCCACTTGGAGGCCATTGCCGGAGACTGGGCTCCGTGGGATGATGCGTATCGGTTCGTGGTGGATCTTAACCCGGCGTTTGTGGAAAACAATCTGCCGGACACCACGTTTGCCAATCTGCGCCTCAATTTCATGCTTTTTTTTAATCAAGACCACCTCTTGGTTTTCAGCAAATTCTTTGCCCTCGATCCCTCACAAACCACAATCTCTTACGAGCCACTGGTGGCAGCCATTGAGGGTCACTCCCGGTTGTTATCCAATCAAAGCGAAAACAGCCACTGGTCCGGCATTGTAATGACCCCTGACAGCCCTTTCCTGGTGGCCGGTCGCCCCATCGTCACCAGCGAGTTTAAGGGCCCGATCCATGGCACCCTGGTCCTGGGCCGAATGTTTGATACCTTGGAGGTCCAAAAGCTTTCTAAACACACCAATACCCAAATTGAAATCACCCGGATAGAGCCGAGCCAAAAACCAGCGGCCCCCCAAGAGACCTCCGGCCAGGAATCCCAAGGCCTGGCGATCTATGCGAGTGCCATAGACCGCCAAACCATTGCCGGATATGCTGTGTTGCCCGACCTGTTCAATAGGCCCACCCTGCTCCTCAAAATTGTGCGAGACCGTGACATTTTCCACTATGGCCTTACAACTTGGCGTCAAAATGCCTTGATGCTGTTTGGTTTTGGCTTGGCGTTTATCGCATTGCTCCTCTTTTTGCTGGACCGGCTCATAATTAACCGGTTGGAGGAGTTGTCCTACAAAGTCAGCTCCATCGCCCACTCCCCGGACCACTTTGAAAGGATAGGCATCCAGTCCACCGACGAAATCGGCCAATTGGCCCAGACCATTGACACTTTGCTGGACGCACGCCAGCAACACCAGAACGAAAGGGCCGACAATGAAAAGTATCTTCGCCATCTGCTGGATTCCATCCATTGCGGAGTGATGGTGGTTGATGCCGCTGATCATCATGTAGTGGACATTAATGCCGCTGGCTTGACGATTTTCGATGGTCCTCGGGAGGCCGTGGTGGGCAAGCTCTGTCACCGGCTGGTGTGCCCCAACGATGTCGGCAATTGTCCGGTAACCGATCACGGTGCCACCCTGGATTTATCCGAGCGCCGGTTGTTACGCGCCGATGGTTCCATTTTGCCTATTTTGAAAAGTGTGGCGCATATCCAGCGTCGGGGCCGAAATTATCTCATCGAAAGTTTCATCGACATCAGCAGGCTTAAAATAGTTGAAGCTGAATTGCGCGCCAGTGAAGCATGTTATCGTCAGTTCTTTGAGGATGACCTCACGGGTGATTTTCTTATGTCCAATGACGGCCAGATTCTTGACTGCAATCCGGCTCTGGCCAAGATGTTCGGCTATAACAGCGTTGAAGAAGTCAAATCATCTTTGCCGGGAAGCAGTTTCCTTACTATCGAGGATCACTCCGAGTTGATGGACCGGCTTCAGACCGAAGATCGTCTGGAAGGCATCGAGCTGGAGTTTCATCGCCACGATGGGCAACCATTCTATGGTATCGCCAATCTTATCGGCATATTTGATCAGGACCATGCGCTGCGCGAGGTCCGCGGCTATGTGTTTGATGACACCAAGCGGGTTTTATTGGAAAAGGATCTGCGTCAGGCCCAGAAAATGGAAGCCATCGGCACATTGGCCGGCGGCATCGCCCACGACTTTAACAACATTCTGGCCTCAGTTATGGGATACACGGAAATCGCTCTCAGCGAATTGCCCGAAACCACTACTACCGCCGGTCGACTGAAACATGTACTGAAATCGGCCGGTCGCGCCAAAGAACTCGTTCAACAGATTATGGCTTTCAGCCGCCAGAATGAGTTGGAAAGCCACCCCCTTAACGTTAGACCGATTCTCAAAGAGACGGCCAAACTGATCCGGGATAGCCTGCCTCGCAGCATCGACATCCGAACGCATCACAACTCGACCGCCAAGGTGAAGGCCAATCCGGCTCAAATTCACCAGATCGTCTCCAACCTCGGCACCAATGCTGGTTATGCCATGAAGAAATGCGGTGGGTGTCTTACCATATCCGATAAAGATACCCATCTGGACAAAGCCTTTACCGATCGCTATCCGGGTGTGCGCGCAGGAACATTTGTCTGCATCAGCATCGCGGATACAGGGCCCGGTATCCCGCCCCAAATCATGGATCGTATCTTTGATCCCTTTTTCAGCACCAAAGATAAAAATGAAGGCGCCGGCTTGGGCTTGTCTGTGGTGCACGGGATTGTCAGCAAACTCAAGGGCGCCATTGCCGTGAAGTCATCGCCCCACGGCAGTCAATTTGATGTTTATCTGCCGGCCGTAAACGAGCAACGTCAATTAGAGCCCCTACCAAACCGCCCATCTCCGGCCGCTGACGGCGTCACGCTCGTGTTTGTCGATGATGAACCCCATTTGGTGGAGATGGGCATCCAAATGCTTAAAACTTTGGGCTACCGCGCCGATGGCTTCACCGATGCCCAGAAGGCGTTGGCGTATACTTTAAATAATCCCGACAAAGTGAATTTGGTCATTGCCGACATGAGTATGCCCGGCTTGTCCGGCGTGTCCATGGCTGCCCGCTTGTATGAGGCTTTGCCCCAATTGCCCATCCTCCTGTGCACCTGTTACAGCGAGGAGCTTCCCCCGCAGAATTCCGCCGCCGGCATCAAGGGCTTTGTCATGAAACCCTTGGTCGTCAAAGAACTGGACGCTGAAATCCGTAAATCACTCGGTCGGGTCTCAGCGGAAGAGGTTCCGAACGTGGCCAGCCGTCACGACGGAAAAGATACGCACCAAAGCCTTGGGGTAAACCCAGAATCCCGAGCCCTATTTTAGATTCCTGATAATCTCCCGTGCTGTCTACAATGGCGTGCCAGGTATAGCGCCTTTCGCGACACACCCGTGTGCCAAGACACAGCGAATAGTGGTTCTTTTAGCCGCCAAATTTTCTATTACCCTGTAATTATTACAAAAATGCAACCAATGGATTTGGGCATACATGTTGCTTAGTGCCATGGATCGGGCACGAGCTAGATGGTTTTGATCTCTTCTGCCCTTTCATCTATCCATAAACAGGTCAACTTTTATCGACCATATTTCTCCCAAGCAAAGGAATCACCGAATGAAAGCCAGACATCTCAACCTTGTGACCGGACTTGCCATTTTTTGCTTCGTGCTCAGTTGCGCTACGATTGGCCCATCCCCTTCTCAACCAACCGAAGACCAACCCGTTGAAAACCGGAATGTCCGTCCTGCTACCGAATGCGCTAAAGTTCAAGCTTCCGCCCGTTTGCTGGCCATGATCCAAAGTGGGCAGGCCTACACCACGGCAGAGATTATGCCGCTTTATGATCAGCTCGACCCCGTGAATATTGATTTCATGCTCGGTACTTGGAAGGGGGGTAAATTCGATGCCGGCCAATCGCCGGACCCCATCAACTGGTACGGCAAACGCTTCAACTCAGCCAACAACGCCGAGCCCCTGCTGGCCCGCAAGCCCGACGGCACCATTTACTCCTTTGATAAGTGGGGTATGGCCCAGCTGCGTGAAGTAAAATTTCGCGACAAAGTCTCCGCCAGCTTGATCTATGATAACAAACCCATCATGGATTACTTCCGTAAAATCGATGACAACACACTGCTGGGCCTGGGAGAAATGAAGGGCAACATTACTTTTTTCTTCTACCTGATCAGAGAGAAGACCGTCGCCAAGCAGTAGACAAACTCATAATTGAGAGGCGGATGCCGGCGGTTCATGGCATCTCCTGCGTGCTCTTTGGGTCTATCCTACGTGCTTGGTGCCTCGCGATGGGAACATAGATCCCTTAATAAAGCCGCCAGGAACCGCCAGACTTTCTCTACGGATGGAATATGGAGACGTTCGCTGGGGGAATGCGGGCTCTGGATCGTGGGGCCAAAAGAGATCATTTGCATTCCAGGATATCGATCCCCAATAATGGCGCACTCCAATCCGGCATGGATGACCTGAATCAGTGGCGCTTTGCCAAATAGGCGTTCATAGGTCGCCTGGGATTGGGAGAGTAGAAATGCGTCTGGATTCGGGGGCCAGGGCGGGTATTGATTTTCTTCGCCTACGGTAGCGCCGGCCAATGTCGCCACGGCATGCACCTTAGCCGTAATTTCCTCAAGCCGGGAAACTAGAGCGCTGCGCTGGCTGCATAGTATTGCGATGTGATCTTCGCTGGAGGTCACCTTTGCCAAGTTATTGGAAGTCTCCACCATGTGAGCCAGCGTAGGCGACATACCCGCGACACCGTGGGGCAACGCCAGCAATAGCCGGATCAAACGCTGGGAGTCCGTGGAAGTAAAGGACCAAGCTTGCGCAGGATTGCAGGCCTGCACGCTAACAGATAAGCCGGTCTCGGTGACCTTGTACTCGGTTTTAAAGCGTTGCTCCATTTCAATAGCCAACATTTTAAGCGAGTCTTCGACGGCGCCCCCTAAAGCAATGATGGCTTCGGCATCGCGGGCGATCGCATTATGGCGGGTTCCCCCCTTGATGCTCATGATCCGACACGCTGTTTCCGACTCAATCCGGGCCAAAGTTCGAGCCAGCAACTGAATGGCGTTGCCCCTCTGTTTATCAATATCAATACCCGAATGGCCGCCGCGCAAGCCGCCAACGACGAGCTTAAAGATTTTCCAGTCCGATGGCAGGCTCTCTTTTGCAGCCCTCAGTCCAAGATTGGTTTCGCGCCCCCCGGCGCATCCAATTGTAAATACCCCTTCATCCTCAGAATCGAGGTTGATCATCATGCGACCGGTTAATAATCCAGGCGCCAATTTTTTCACGCCATTGAGTCCTGTCTCCTCATCCACCGTAAACAGCAACTCAAGTGGAGGATGGGCCAGGGAACGATCTTCCACCAGGGCCATTGCGTATGCAATGGCAATTCCGTTGTCTGCCCCCAGAGTCGTGCGGTCCGCCCGCAACCACTCCCCATCCTGAATACAACGAATCGGATCGCGGTGAAAATCATGCGGTGAATCCGGAGTTTTTTCACACACCATATCCATATGACCTTGAATCACCACCGTGGGGGCCTGCGCAACGCCTGGCGAAGCCGGCACTCGCACCACCAAATTTCCGGCTGGATCGCCGCTCACTTCATAGCCAATTCCAAGGGCCCACTCTCGTAACCATTGACCGATACGCCCCTCGTTTCTGGAACAACGG
The DNA here is from genome assembly GCA_021824175.1 of Deltaproteobacteria bacterium. Taxonomy (GTDB): domain Bacteria; phylum Desulfobacterota; class Desulfobacteria; order Desulfobacterales; family Desulfosarcinaceae; genus Desulfatitalea. Next base: position 134,102 of record JAKALP010000010.1, on the reverse strand, counting down.
GGAATGGCGCTGATTCGTTCAAAATACTCAAGCACCCTGGCAATCTCTGGACCCATACAAAACCACCTTTTCTCCCAAGAATATGGCGTTCTTAACAACCTTAAAAATCCCCACAAAACTGGGCCAACATACGGGCAGGTCTGGTAGATGTCAACTCACAAGCGGTGTTGTGTTTTTGCCAGGTCATCCGGGCCGGCCTCAATAGCCTGGCTATCCATATTAAAATTGAACTCCAGGTGATGTTCTGATACTAACCCAACGAGCATCGATCAGCCTTTGGCGCCTGCCGCTTATACCTCTTTTCTATCCATGCTTCGCAACAGGCTTGATGCTTGGAGTTCAATTCAATCTGATACCGCGAGGGGTCATTATGAAACAATGGAAATGTACTGTATGTGGCTACATCCACACGGGGGAAGAACCACCGGACAAATGTCCAGTCTGTGGCGCCGACAAGAGTCTTTTTCAACTGCTATCCGCCGATGACGAGGCTCGGCCACAAGAAAAGGTCCCTTCCGCCGGTGGTATCACCCAGTGGCGTTGCACGGTTTGCGGCTATGTTCACACTGGTGACGCCCCTCCGGACAAATGCCCTGTTTGTGGTGCCGATAAGAGCCTATTTGAACCAGTCCAGGCAGCGGCCAGCTCGGCTACCCTTTCCGATTCTCCATTTACCCCATCGTCCGCGCCAGACCAACGCCAGGCAGAGGATAGATCTGAATCCCCTGCAGTTGAACGGGTTCGCCGTCTTTTCCAGGTCTCACCTTACGCTGACCTTCTCAAGCAAGTGACCAAGTTTCACGGCCATCCCATCGCCGTTCATATCCCCAACGGACTTTTACCTGTGTCAGTGCTTTTCACCGTTTTGGCCATCCTATTCGGGTCCGAAGGTTTTGCGACGGCCGCGCGCTTTAACACCTACATTGTAACCCTGGCCATGCCCATTGTTTTAGCCACCGGGCTCATCGACTGGATCAATCGTTTCAACGGCCGCATGACCAAGGTGTTTAAAGTTAAAATGATATGCGGCTCGATCGTTACCCTTCTGTCGCTTTTGCTGTCGATCTGGTGGATCGTTACGCCCGACGTTTATAGCAACAGCATTTTTTCAAACTTGCTATTTTTCCTCCTCAACATCGCTAACCTGGGAACCGCCGGCCTTGCCGGTTGGTATGGTGGAAAACTGGTTTTTAGGGATTAACCTTTTGGGGCCTCCCGCACCCCCGCAAAGCCACGCCCAATAAGGCTTTACGGGGGGCAATGCACCAAATCGCCAAAATCAAACGATCGTCGTCGCCCCAATGCTCTGGGCAGCCTTTTTTCCAACGTGACAGCTTATTGCTATAATTCAATATATTGGCCGGCAACCAGAGCCGACCACCCCCTATTCTGCAGCCGATGTAGGGGCCTCATGTTTTCGGGAAAAGACTGCTCAATCCGGCGCGCCTCATCGGGCCGAAAACCCGAGAAAACCCAATAGCCCTTCACGGACCGCAAAGTCGCCATTCGAGGCAGAAGACTCACGATGGTCGGAGGACGCAGATTGGCCACAATCACATCAAAGGGGATGTTTCCCACGGCCTCCAGCGAGCCCGCCACAATTGCGAGTTCAGATCGTACGCCATTGCGCGCCGCGTTGCGGCTGGCCTCATAACATGCCGCTGGATCCAAATCTATTGCCACCGCTTTGTGGGCCCCCATCAAAATGGCTGCAATAGCCAGCACGCCTGTTCCAGTGCCCACATCCAATACCCGCAACCCCTGCGAATCAGCGAACCTGTGCATCTGTGAGAGCGCCCAATTCAATCCCTGCAGGGACAGTTGGGTTGTTGGATGATCCCCCGCTCCAAAAGCCAGACCTGGTTCCAGAAGGATCACTGGCAGCGTATCGACCTTTCTCAGTGTCATTCCCATTCCAAGCGAGCTACTCATGCCCAGCCGCACTACCCCCACCCCGCCCAACTGAAGATGGGTGACCCCACTAGGCTGAGTGTATAGCAATTCTCCGGCATCGACCATTTGCTGAATCGCTTTGCGAATCAATGTAGCGCTTGCTCCAGGAAGTTTAGCCCGGAGCTGGCGTAACACATCTACCGGGGTGACTCGTAGCTGATCACCCGCCAGCAGTTGCCACAATTGAAACTTAACGTCCTCTATGGAACTCAAGGGCCAACTCCTAAATACAAATGCCCCCCGGCAAGTGAACTGGGAGGCATTTGTATTTCAAATCATCAAAAGCCGAGCAGAAATTAGCTCATTCACTTTGTTGGGCCATCTTCACTTGCTCCACGTACCACTTGGCAAACTCAAACATGCCGATAAAACGATCGTCCTCATTTACAATTCCGATCGCGATTTCAAGCACCCCACGGCCATAAGCATTACTGTACTTTTCATGACCGCATTGCTGCAGGAAGTCCCGAACCAGCTGTTGGGTGGTCCGCTTGGTGGCATCTTTGCGGATATCGATGGGATCCTTGGGTTCCTCAAAAGGGTCCCAATTTTCATAACCGATTTTTAATATCCGTTGCTGACCACGAGCACTCATACTATCAAAAATTGCTCGCTTACGCTCTTCCCGTTCAATGGCGTCCCGAACCATAGTGCCCCCTACTCTTTGGCCGCATCGGCTTTTTGATCCGTAACGACCCCAAGGTACTCCTCCGAATAATCGGTAAGAATCGCCATGGAAAGAGGCACCATCATATCCGCCAGACTAGGATAGCGAGTGTTTATGCTCTGCGCCAAAGCAAAGCAAATCTCATATAACCGTTTGTGCACCACATCCAGCTTCATGGTGGGATATGCATCGCCAGCCCGAAATCCGCTCATGCCACAAGTATGGGCGCGGCCGCCGATTTCAGTAGGAACTCCATAGATGCGGCAGGTGATCGGACGAATGGGGTAAATGGCGCAGCAATCGGTTTCATCCAAGGCCGGACACCGAACGCGCTGTTTGGCCATCTCTTCTAAGATGGCGGTCTCATCTTTACCCCCTTCACGCTCCTGGTAGGCCTGGCGCTTGATCCGATAGATTTTTCGGTCGGCTTCATTGGCCCGTTCCTGGAGCGCCTCCAGCGCAGCGCCTGTAAACATGCCATCTATCTTGGTCTTAATATACATCGCCTCTACCAAACTCAAATCAAACAGGGCATGACAACAGTCCGAACAGGTCACCTTGCAACATACCTGCTCTGGAAACCTCGCTTTTACCTTGGCAAAGGCCTCATCCACCAGCTTCACCAAGGCTTCATATTGTTCAAAAAAAGGTTTAAGATCCATGATTCGCTCCATTATTGTTTCACGTGAAACAATCCTCTCATACCATGTTTATTTGCCAATACAAAATCTTTGAAAAATCGTATCTAAAACATCGGTGCTGACTTCCTTCCCAAGAAGCTGGTTCAGGGCCCTAATTGTGCTCTGCAAATCCATAACTAGAAGCTCTTCGAAAGCACCCTGCTGACAGGTGTCGACGGTCTGCTCCAGAAGCGAAATGGCTTTGTCCAAGCAGTGCTTGTGGCGCTGCTGGGTGATGATAACACTTTCTGTATTCTTCTCAATAGATGAGAAGCCTTTTTGAACAATTCGGGATTTAAGATCATCAATGCCTTCGCCTGTCAAAGCCGATATCTTTGCTATAGAAAGCGATTCAAAGTCGGGCGGAATTGCGATCTTCTGATGAGCGGGAATTAAATCGATTTTATTGATGACCAGCAGGGTCGGCTTGGATTTGGCCTGCTCCCATATGGCGGAATCGTCAGGACCAAAGGGAACCTGCGCTTCAACTACGAGCAAGACCAGATCCGCCGCCGCGAGAGTCTCTTGGGCTTTTTGAACACCGATAGACTCCACCGGGTCGTTGCTCGGATGAATGCCGGCGGTATCGATGGCTACTATGGGGTAGCCATCAAATATCAGCGGCGCTTCAATGGTATCCCGGGTGGTGCCGGGCATTGGGGTCACAATGGCGCGCTCTTGGTTCAGCAGGGTATTGAGCAGGCTGCTTTTGCCCACATTGGGTCGGCCGACTATAGCTAGCCGCAGCCCTTCACGAAGCGCCTGACCTTGCTGGTAGCTGTCGGCCAGGGCATGCAATCTGGGCAAAATTTGAATAGCAAGAAGAGAGCGGAGGTTTTCTCGATTAAAGTCAACCGCAACATCTTCGCCAAACTCGATGCTCGCTTCGATTTCCGCATGAACGTGCGTCAATGCTTCGATGATGGGAGCGATCTTTTGAGATAGTGCGCCGGTGAGCTGGGATATCGCGGACCTATAGGCAGATTCACTTTGGGCGTTGATCAGGTCGGCAACCGCTTCGGCCTGGGTCAGATCGAGGCGGCCATTAAGAAAGGCCCTGCGGGTGAATTCACCAGGCTCAGCCAATCGCGCACCAGCGGAGATTGTGGCGTTGAGCACAACCCCCAAAACGATTGGACTACCATGAAGCTGAAGCTCAACGACCTCTTCTTTGGTGTAGGAGTGAGGCGCCGGCATGTAAGCCATCAATGCTTCATCAATAACTTTTCCGGAGACAAAATCAGCAACGGTCCCGTGGATCAGACGATGGGCAGGAAAATCAAAAGAGCTTTCCGGCAATTGATGGGCTGTCGTGTGGAAGAGCTTACGGGCAATGCTCAAGGCCTGTGGACCAGATAAACGAACAATTCCGATCCCGCCGCGACCCGGCGCAGTGGCTATGGCTGTGATGGTGTCTATATCCATTCTGTTGCAGACCGCGCAACCGTTGTTGCGACCAGGCGCTACCCGTTTATAAAAGAACGCTCTAGGGGGATGCCGGACAATGACGCTGCCAATATTTGGACCAAAAGATTCGCGGTTGATGAGCAACCGACGAGTTGATCAATGGCTACTCTTGCCGCGCCGACGTTTAGGGAAAATTACAAGCTTGCGGTAGTATCCATCGCCCACGCTTTGAGTACGCACCGCCTGATTATCCTTCAAATGCAAATGCACAATGCGTCGATCATAGGCATTCATCTGGCCGATGGTGACTGGCTTATTGGTCTTCTGTGCTTTCTCAGCCATTTTGATGGCCAGGCGCTGAAGATTATCTTTGCGAGCGCCGAGATACCCCTCCACATCCACCAAGACACGGATACGGGCGTCGTTTTGTTTGTTGATGATTTTTTCAACAAGATATTGAAGCGCTTCCAGGGTCTGTCCTCGCTTGCCGATCAGCAAGGCACTGTTGCCGCCTTCAACATTGAACGTGATACGACCATTTGTCTGTTGAGATGCAACCCGAGAGCCTTCAGAGATAAAATCAATAATCTTTTGGAGCGCCTGCTCCCCGTGTTGGGCAACGGCTTGCAGGTCTACGGAAACGGTTTCCGACGCAGGTTCAATGGTAGGTGAGACAGCAGATTCTTCACCATCATCTTCGACCTCAAAGGCATCTTTGACTAGGTCGCGAGCCTTGCTGCGAGCCTCTTTTTGGATTTGCGAGCCACCTTTAAAGTCACTTGTCGTGATGCGGATTTTGGCCTTTTTAATGCCGACTAATCCGAAAATCCCCGAAGACCCGTAGGAAATAATATCGTATTGAAGCTTTTCCACCGGCAAATTCAATGTCTTGCTGGCGCTTTCCAGCGCCTTTTCAACGCTTTTGCCTTCAAATTCGGTATACTGTGACATCGGATAACCTCCCCTTGAATCAGGCGGCCTTTTTTTGAGTCAGGTATTGCTGAGTAATGGAAACCAGGTTGCTCACAAGCCAGTATAGGACCAAGCCGGAAGGGAAATTGATGAAAATGAAAGTAAAGACGATGGGCATCAGCATCATCATTTTGGCTTGGGTTGGATCGCCCGCCGGGGGTGACATCTTTTGCTGTACCAGCATTGTAGCGCCCATAATGAGCGTCAAAACCGGAATGCCATAAGGTGGACTCATAAATGGAATTTTGAAATCAAAGTGGAGTAAACGATCGGGGGCAGATAGGTCATTGATCCAGCCAAAAAAAGGAGCGTGTCGGAGCTCTATGGCCTGGTAGAGCATGCGATAAAGCGCGAAAAAGACAGGCAACTGGATAATCATGGGCAGGCACCCTCCCAGCGGGTTGATCTTATAGGTGCGATAAAGAGCCATGGTTTCCTGATTGAGTTTGACTTTATCGTCTTTATACTTTTCGCGGATTTCCTGCATCAACGGCTGTAGCCTGCGCATATCATTCATGGACTTATAGCTTTTCTGAGCCAAGGGCCAGAAGATGAGCCGTGTAATAATGGTCAGCAGGATGATGGCAATGCCGTAATTGGGAATGTACTTGTAAATAAAGTTCATAAAATACAGACATGGCCGTGCAATAAAATCGACCCAACCGAAATCCAAGGCGCGATCCAAGTGATGACCGGCGGCCTTGAGTATGGAGATGCTTTTGGGCCCCATAAACAGGCTAAACTCCGAGTCGCGTTGCTCACCGACGGCCAAGTCCTTTAGAGGAAGGACCATCTGATTGGTGATGGTATTATCCTGCTTAGATAATGCCATGTAACCTTCAACGGGAGTCTTACAGACCAAAGAATCCATGAAATAGAGCCGTTCAATAGCAATCCACTCTATCTTTCCGGCAAGTCTGTTTTGTTCGTCGATCTTTTTGATTTTTACTTGCTCCAGCTTGCCGTTGACATAACCGCTGGGACCTTCAAATCCATAAGAACGCGTAGCAGGATCTGCGCTTGTCAGGTCGCGAAGGCCAAGTTTAATTTCTCCGGAAATTGGCTTGGAGCCCCCATTGGTGATTGCCACCGTCAAATCCACTAGATAGCTGTCCGGAAAGAAGCGGTACGACTTGACAATGTGGATATTATCCGACGTGGTGTATGTGAACAGGACCTGTTGCGGATCATGGTCGATTAGAATCGAGTCTGCGGATTGTGTGGTGTAAAGGCCGTGGGAGGTGCCGTTACCGGTCACACCCGTCAAAGAAAGCAAAGCTGTTCCACCGCTCAACGCTGGAGGAATAAGCTCCTTTAAAGGGGAGTCGGCCGCGACGGTTTCCTTATAATTTTTAAGCACCATGCTGACCACAGCGGCCCCCTTTTCTGAGAGGGTCATCCGAAACAGCGGAGTATTCACGACGATTTGGCGTGCGGGGTGATCTTCAATTACATCCGAGCTTGCGACGGTTGGTGGCGTGTTCAAAATTTTAGCCTGATTTGGTTCGGCGGGAGTTGGAGTTACTGTGGCATTCTGATTTGATGCGTTTGATTGGGTAGTTGTCTCATTAGGGGTAATCTTTGATTTTGGGGGCTGCTTGGGCGAAAAGGCAATGCTCCACAATAAAAAAACCAGAAACGACAGCCCAATGGCCAATATGAGGCGCCAGTTATCCATACTCTACTCCTTCAAGGCAGCGACAGGGCGGAACGAATTAGCAGGCTTAGCCCCATGATGGGCTGGAGATGATGGGCTCAGGGCGCGTACCGCGCCCGTAATAGCATTAACGGGCAATATGTCAGGGCACAGGATCGAATCCGCCACTGCCCCAGGGATGGCAACGCAATAACCGCCGCAAAGCCATACAGCCGCCCTTCAGAACCCCATAGCGCTCAATTGCTTCTATAGCGTAGTGGGAACAGGAGGGTACGAACCGACAGGCCGGACCTATAAGTGGCGAGATTATAAGCTGGTATGCGCGAATGACTGTTTTGGCAGTCATAATGGCCAATGGGCTACCCATTTGCAGTAGATTCAATCCGTTTAAAAATTTGTTCAAGAGCCATCATTGTACTTCGGGTATTACAGGCGGCGGCTTCCTTTTTGGCAATCAGATGAATATCCCAAAGGTGTTTAAAGATAGATCTATTTATTCTGAAATACTCCCGCACGACCCGCTTGATGCGGTTTCGTGTAACGGCTTTGCCCACCCGCCTGCTGACAGTGATGCCCAAACGGCAGCGCTCGACGCGACTAGATTCGAAAAATCCAACAAAGTATTGATTTTGCACCTTTTTCCCATGATCTGCAAGGTAAACAAATTGGTGCCGCTTTAGAAGCCTGTCGGCGTCGCTGAAACTGTACCCTCTATGTTTTGCCTGTAATTCCAATCCCGCAGTTTTGTACCGACCATCTGGTCGCTTAAAATTACTCAGTTAATTGGGTTCTGCCCTGTTCGAAATCAGAGGGCCAAACGCTTGCGACCTTTGGCGCGTCTTCTCTTTAGAACGAGGCGCCCTCCCCTGGTGGAGAGTCTTTTGCGAAACCCGTGTGTCCGTACTCGTCTGATCTTGCTTGGCTGATAGGTTCTTTTCATGATTGCATTCCCTTATTTCGCGATTGTCTTTGGTGTCGGATCCTATCCAATTCCGAAAAAATTCGGTTTGTTAACAGCTAATTAACTCGAATAACCCGTGAAAATAATCACATGCCCGAAAAGATGTCAACAAGTATTCGAAGACTCTAGTCCGTACTGTAGGTCTCCAGTACATCAAATTCTTCTAGATGAAAACGCGCTTCGGGATAAATAGTCACCCGACGCCCAATGCTCTTTTCAAGGGATATGATGATATGATTTTCTTCGCCCAAAAGTAGTTCGGCAATTTGGGGATTGACCTTCAGGGTGATGCCGGCTCCCATCATATCGTTCATATTGCGCAGAATTTCTCGATGAATGTTGTAGCATATAGTACGGGCCGAGAGTAGATAGCCTTCCCCCTCACAGTAAAAGCACGCCTCGCATAATTGCCTGGACAATGGCTGCCGGATGCGTTTGCGGGTCATCTGGATCAGCCCCATCTCCGACATGGGCAAAATGTGGGTTTTGCTGCGATCTTTGGAAAAAGCCTCCTTGAGAGCAGTGAACACTTTTTCCTGATTGGTCTTTTTCTCCATATCAATGAAATCAATAATGATTATACCGCCCAAATCCCTTAACCGGACCTGGAAAGCAATTTCCTTGACCGCCTCCAGATTGGTTTTCAGGATAGTTTCCTCCAGATTGTGTTTGCCCACATACCGGCCGGTATTCACATCGATGGCGACCAAGGCCTCGGTTTGCTCGATGATGATGTAGCCGCCGGATTTGAGCCACACTTTGCGGCGCAAAGCCCGGAAGATATCTCCTTCTAAATTGTAGGCGTCAAAGATAGGCTCGTGTCCTTCGTAGAGCTCAACGGCGTCTTTCAAATTGGGCATAAAGGTTTCTAAGAAATTCAAGATCTCCTGGCATCCGCTGCGGGAGTCGATGATCAGTTTCTCAGCTTCGTGCACCAATAAATCCCGGACAGCTCGCAAGCTGACATCCAGCTCTTGGTGGATTAGACAGGGCGCTGGTGCATGCTGATATTTGCGCTGGATACCGGCCCACAGGTTTTTAAGAAACTCCATCTCCTGGGCCAGTTTGGAGGCCTCGACCCCTTCGGCTGCGGTGCGCACGATGTATCCTAGATTGTCCTGACGCAGACCGGTTACGGTTTCCTTCAAACGCAGACGTTCGGATTCATCTTCGATGCGGCGCGAAACACCGATATGGTTGGAGGTCGGCATCAGCACCAGAAAACGACCGGGAAGAGAAATATAGGTGGTGATGCGGGCCCCCTTGGTACCCATGGGGGCCTTGGCCACTTGGACCAAAATTTCCTGCCCTTCACTGATCAAATCGACAATGTTCACCGTCCCTTTGTCGCTGGCGCGGGGCGCGGACCCATTGTCCGGATCAGGGCCCATGGGCATATACCCATCGCGATCCGTCTCGCCAAAAACCGATTCGAGATCCTCGAAGCTGTCGCTTTTAATGTCATTCACATACAAAAAGGCGGCTTGGCTCAGACCCACATCCACAAAAGCGGCCTGCATTCCGGGCAGAACGCGCTGGATCCGGCCCTTATAAATATTGCCCGAGCTGTCCGAAGCCCCTTGGCGTTCGATGAAAAGCTCGACGATGTTGCCCTCTTCCACGAGAGCCACGCGGGTTTCATGGGGCATGTCATTGATGATGATTTTCTTGTTGGCCATAAACTCTAATCTCATTAGTTGGGGTCATTATCCAGACCGCGGCTGGCATTAAGTTTCCTCAACATATCCTTGGGGCGATAACTTCACAACCCGAATTGTGGGTAACGCCGATTCCGGGATATTAAAAATGCTGCGCAAAATTTCTCCTGGCCGGAGGGTGAAGGGGGTTTTGCGCTCGATAGATAACTGCAAGGTATGGGCATCAGGGGCTTCTAATGCCACCACGCATTGTTTAAGATCCACTTCGCGGCAAAGCCCCTTGCGACTCGGTCGTATGTATGGCCACTGATCGGCGGCTTGAAATCTCTCCAGGCAACCCAAATCGATTTCCGTGGTGTTCAGCTCGACACGATATTGATCGAGAAAGATTCGTTGACGCTTGCTACCTGGCAACACGGGTTGGCACTCCCCGACCACAATTCCTTCGGGAAGCTGGGCGTTTAGCGCTTCGGTCAAGGCCTGACAGGAAATATGGGGGGCAACCTTTAGCTGCAGGCGCTCCCCTTGACTCTCCATGCCCAATGGGATCGGATCATCAAAGGAAACTCGCGGCATGGGATGAAAGCCCTGGGAATATTGCACTGGAATTTGGGCGCGCCGCAAAGCCCTGGCAAAGATGGTCGCCACTTCCAGATGACCAAAAAACCGTGCCGCTCCCATTTTGGTGTAATACAGCTGCATTGATTGGAACGCTTCTTGTTCCTCTGTTGCAGTGGTGGACGCCCCTGGGGGCGGTCCCTGGGGAAATCGTTGCGGCTGAACCTGTTTGAAATCACATACCCCGCATTGATGACATTTTCCCAGGCGACAATCCTCTAAGGTCTGGACTTGAATAGCAGCCTCTCGCTGGGATTTTAAAAACCCTGGGGTCAGCCTGGCATCCATATGCTCCCAGGGCAAAGGCTCATCCACCGAACGCTGTCGGATAGTGAAGAAATCCATGGATATGCTGCATGCCTCGAATGCCTGTTGCCAATGAGGGAACAGTAGCTGGTCGCTCCAACCATCGAACGTGCAGCCCGAACGCCACGCCGTTTCAATCACTTGAGCCAGGCGGCGGTCTCCGCGCGCCAGAACGCCTTCCAATAAGCTCATATTTGGATTTTGCCATTTAAACTGGACGCCAGGGATTCGTAATTTGGATTTCAAATATTCGATTTTGCTCCAGGATTCTTCAAGAGAGAGCTGACTTTCCCACTGAAAGGGCGTATGGGCTTTGGGGATAAAGGTGGTGGCGCTGACATTGATCTGGCCCCTTCGCCGGGCCGGCCCCTTAATTTGTTTCAAGGCCTGAACCATCTCTACGATGGCTTCCAGATCTGCCTGAGTTTCAGTGGGCAGTCCGATCATATAATAGAGCTTAATCACCTGCCACCCCATGGCAAAAGCATCCTGAACCGTGGCCGCAATCTCCTCATAGCTCAAATTTTTATTGATCACGTCCCGCAACCGCTGACTGCCGGCCTCCGGTGCAATGGTAAATCCGGTCTTGCGTACCTTTTTAATAAGGGCCATTAGATCGGGTGTCAGGGTACCGGCCCGAATGGAGGGCAACGAAACCGCCACCCTTTGACTGTGGCACCGAGCCATCAGGGCTTCCATCAGGGCGGCCAGGCAGGTGTAATCCCCCGTGCTCAGGGAGAGCAGAGAAACATCCTCATAACCCGTGGCTGAAAGCGCGGACGATGCCATCTCCAGTAACCGTTGGGGCGAGCGTTCGCGGGTGGGTCGATAGATCATACCAGCCTGACAAAATCGGCAGCCGCGGGTGCACCCCCTGGAGATCTCCAGCCGCAATCGATCGTGCACTGGCTTGCCAAAGGCAATCACCGGCCGCTCTGGAAAAAAGGCGGATTCCAATTCTGGAATTATGGCCCGGGACACAGCACTGTATTTCGGGTTTTGTGGATGAAGATGCTGGAAGCCCCCATCGTCATAGGTTGCTGTGAAAAAGCTTGGGATATAAACCCCTTGAATTCGGGACCAGCGATCTAACAGCTCCCGCCGGCGCCGCCCCTGCCCCTCTTTTTTCCAAGCGATCCAGGCCTCCGCCATTTGAAGAAGGGCCGTCTCGCCATCGCCAAAGAGCATGGCGTCAAAAAAAGGCGCCATTGGTTCTGGGTTGGCTACGCAAGGGCCGCCGGCAATCACTATGGGGTCAGCCTCAGTGCGCTGATCGGCATATAACGCAATACCGGCCAGATTGAGCATATTTAGGACATTGGTGTAGTTTAACTCATAGAGCAGACTAAAACCGATGATATGAAACTGGTTGAGCGGTGTCCGGGTTTCCAGGCTGGTTAGCGGCTGGTCTTGCTGGCGCATGGCGGCTTCAAGGTCCTTGGCCGGCGCAAACACCCTTTCCACATAAATATCGCTGCGCTCATTGAGTTGGTGATACAGGATCTGGATACCGAAGTGCGAGGTCCCGATTTCATACAGATCGGGAAAGGCCAAAGCCATATGCAGGGCAACCCGGTCAGGCGATTTGAGCACCCGGTGGGGTTCAGTGCCCAAGTAGCGGCTGGGCCGTTCAACTTTGGCCAGGATGTCTTGAATGGCGGGTTTGGGCATGTTAAGTTAAGAGTAATAGTTTCCAGCGGTTTCAATTATTGGAGAAAATTAGAAAAAAGGCTTTTCATGTCAAAAAATCCCTCGCAAAGCAAGACGAAAACCTGGCTGGCCACGGGGAGCCGCTTATTAATGGTCTTCCCCAGCGCAATTGCCATGTGGATGTGGCTCTTAATAACGCCAGCCATAGGGTTTGATCGCGAAACACCCGTCGTCCGAGCTGTTCGAGCGGTCGGGCCGGCCGTGGTCAATATAAGCTCGGAATATGTGGTTAACAACCGGCCCAATCCTTTCGGTGGTAATCCCATTTTTGATAATTTCTTCCAGGATTTCTTCGAACCCAGGCCCCAAAAGCAGGTGAGCTTGGGCTCGGGAGTCATTATCGATGGTCAACGAGGCTTTATCCTCACCAATGCCCATGTCATTGAGGGGGCAGCCACCATCAATGTGCGCCTTCAAGATGAGCGGTTGTTTGAAGTTCGCATTGTAGGTACGGATCCGGACTCGGATCTGGCCGTCCTGCAAATTCAATCGGACCAGCCGCTGCCGGCCGTGGCCATGGGCAATTCTGATGACATCATGATCGGCGAAACCATCATTGCCATCGGCAACCCCTTTGGCTTCTCCCATACAGTCACCACCGGCGTAATCAGCGCTATTAACCGCAGCATCAAAACCGATGAGCAGCGAGTATACCACGAATTCATCCAAACCGATGCCTCCATCAATCCAGGCAACAGCGGTGGCCCGCTGCTGAATATTAACGGTGAACTTATCGGCATTAACACGGCCATTTATGCCAAGGCCCAGGGCATCGGATTTGCCATCCCCATTAATAAGGCCAAACGTATCATTGCCGACCTGATTCAATACGGGCATGTGGTCCAGGCTTGGATCGGTTTGGTGGTGCAGGAAATGGATGCCCGCATGGCCCAGTATCTCGGCCTGAAACCAGGCCAGGGTGTGGTGGTCAATCTGGTGGAAGAAGGCAGTCCAGCCCAAAAGGCAGGCATGGAATCCGGAGATGTGATTCTTACCCTGCGTCGCAATAAAATCACTACCTCCAAGGACTACTTTTCCGTCGTGCGTGAAATTCCGGCTGGCGAAACCCTGCTTGTCACTTACCAGCGCAACAGCCATGTCAAGGAAATCGAAATTCGCACGTCAGCTTTTCCGGAAGCACGTGTGCCCCAATTGGCGTGGCGCCGCCTGGGCGTAGAGGTTGCGGATATAACCGCCGCTTTGCGCAAGCGCTACCGCATCAATGCGGCCCAGGGAGTGGTCTTGACCCGTGTGCGCCAAGACTCATATCTGGCCCGCATCGGTGTGGCGCCTGGGGATGTGCTTTTACAAATGGATGGTGCGGCCGTGACGACTGAAAAAGAATTTACTACCGCCATGATCAAGTGCCGTCTGAAATCTTCTCTGCTGTTGCTGATCCAGCGCGAAACCCAGGTGTATCATCTTACGGTACGAATGGCTCCCTGATTGGGCTCGCCACCGATGGAGCGTCGTTAAAGTAAATCTAATGGAGACATAATCAGAAGCTCCGGAAAGTCTGGGAGGATCAAATGAAGCGAACCAAAATCGCGCTATTGCTTCAAGCCACAGCGCCCGCCAATGAGATTCTAGCCAAGGGATGGGTACGCACAAAACGCGATGCCAAGGGTTTCTCTTTTATTGAACTCAACGACGGCTCGTGCCTCTCCAATCTTCAGGTTCTGGCGAACGAGAATTTGCCCAATTATGATGAGGTCCGAAAACTAACCACCGGATCATCCGTTTCCGTTAGCGGCCGGCTGGTGGCTTCCCAGGGCAGTGGCCAAAAATGGGAAGTCCAGGCTACCGAAATCCAGATCATAGGCTTGGCGCCGGAATCGTTTCCATTGCAGAAAAAGCGCCACAGCGATGAATTCCTACGCACCATTGCCCATCTGCGGCCGCGCACCAATAAATACAGCGCCGCGTTTCGAATCCGCTCCGAGCTCTCCTTTGCCATCCATCAATTTTTTCATGAGCGGGGTTTCCGCTATATCCACACCCCCATTCTCACAGCTTCGGATTGCGAGGGCGCCGGTGAGATGTTCCGGGTAACGACCTTACCCCCCTCGGGCGGTAAGATCGAAGAGGATTTCTTTGGCGTGGAAGCCAATTTGACGGTGTCAGGCCAATTAGAAGGCGAAATGCTGGCCTTGTCCTTGGGCGACGTCTATACCTTCGGGCCAACCTTCCGGGCTGAAAACTCCAACACCCGGCGCCACGCGGCCGAGTTTTGGATGATCGAGCCGGAAATGGCCTTTTGCGATCTTCAGGAGAATATGTCGACAGCCGAAGATCTGATCCAATATCTGGCTCGTCACACCATGGAGCATTGCGCCGAAGATCTAAACCTTTTTGCCAAATTTGTGGATAAAGAGTTGATGGCTCGGCTGGAGGTTCTGGCAAAAGCCGAGTTTATGCGCCTGCCATATAAAGAAGCCGTGTCCATCCTGGAAAAAAGCCGCCACCCCTTTGAATACGCCGTGGGCTATGGTTTGGACCTGCAATCGGAACATGAACGCTATCTCACCGAGGCGCATTTTAAAAAACCAGTCATCGTGTTTGATTACCCCAAAACCATCAAACCTTTTTACATGCGACTCAATGATGATGATCAGACTGTGGCCGGCATGGATGTTCTAGTGGCCGGCATCGGCGAAATCATTGGTGGCAGCCAGCGCGAAGAACGCTATGATATCTTGCTTAAGCGCATGGAACAGATGGGGCTCTCCAAGGAGAAATATTGGTGGTATCTGGAGTCACGCCAATACGGCAGCGTACCCCATAGCGGCTTTGGTTTGGGTTTTGAGCGCCTGATCATGTTGGTGACGGGTATCAATAATATCCGCGATGTGATCCCGTTTCCCAGAACACCCAAAAACATTGAGTTCTAAACAGCGATCTGACAAACTTTTGCCAACCAATAGCCGTAGCGCATATCGATGCCAGCCGGTGAGTATAAACAGCCTTTAAGTGCGCAGGCATCTTAGTTTGGCTAAGTCTTCGGCATAGCCGTATAAGTGCAAACCCTTGCTTTCCACCAGCATTTCTCCATCTTTAACGCCGATGGCGTCGGCCATATACTGTTTTAAATTTTGAATACCTGCCAGATTAGCGGGCAACCCTCCCCAAAGATCCCAGGAGCGGAAATAGACAAAAAAATTCAGCACGCCGTCCTGGATTCGAGTATCAATGGATCGTAAGCAAGGCGGGTCAATCAAAGTAAGATCCGATGGGTGGGCCACCTGCAACACCATTTGATTGTTACGATGACCAAACCTTCGATAGGCGTCGATAATCCATTCAATTTGATTGAGGTAAAGTACTCCATCTTCTTCAAATACGATTTTTCCATCAACTTCCCGCTGATCAATGATTTCATGTTGCCCTTGGCGCCACCACATCAATTTATCGCCACGTAACGGAACGCGGGTTAGCCGTTCACCGTAGGTATAAGACTCGCCCGGCTGCTTATGACCGGTCATTAAGTATTCAATATAAGAGCGCTCGTAGCCTGGACCGCCGTAGATATAACCTTCTTCGACGGGATTAGGGATACCGCAACTGGCCGGAATATCTGGAATTAAAGGTATTGTACCCGGAAATTTCACATGTCCGCAGAAATAGTCATATTCCAGCCTTGTCTGGCCGGCATAAGAGCCGCGATCAATGGTAAAGCGACGTCCATAATCCAGAATATCATGAACCGCTTGAAACCAAAGATCGGGCAGATCTCGCGCCTGAATCGAATGTGTTTTCATATTGAAATTCCTAAAGAATTGTTGAACACCGACTTGATTATCAAACGCTCCCATTGACCATAATGATGTTTTTGGCAGCCTACAAATTTTCTGTTGACAACCATTTCAGACTATGCGAGAGGAGCGGTGCGCTTAAAATTCCTATGATTTCCCATTGGCTTCAATTGAACGACATACATGGTGTTGATCTCTATTTGTAGCGGTTTGCTATAACTTCAGCAAAAAGCGCACCCTATCAAGAACCCCTAAGGCACTGCCGCATGCCTTAGGGGTTCGTTTTTTTATGACCCTTTAAAATGCCGTTCTCCTGATCAGCATCAAATCAGATATCCAATGTGCTAACTTCCAAAGCGTTATTTTGAATAAACTCCCTGCGTGGTTCGACCTGATCTCCCATCAATATCGTAAAAATCTCATCGGATTCCACGGCATCTTCCACAGCCACTTGCAATAAAATCCTCTTGGCGGGATTCATGGTGGTTTCCCACAACTGCTCTGGATTCATTTCTCCTAAGCCTTTATAACGTTGAATGGTTATCCCCTTTTTGCCCTCTTCCATGAGATATTTCAACAAATCGCGCCTGTTTGGGAAGGTTACTTCATCTCCTTCGTCTTCCGCGGCAATGATGGTAAAGGGCGGTTGGTTATATGGCAAAATATATTTACTAGCCGCCAGACACTTTTGATATTCCGGGGAGTATATCAATCCTCGTCCAATTTTTATGGGTTGAACTTTTTTGCCATCGATAAAATGCGGAATCAATATTTCAAAAATCGCTCGCTCTTCATTCCACTTCATTTCCTGCGCTTCGTAGCCATTTTCTCTTAGGCGGTGTAAAAGCGTTTCCATCTGGAGTTTATCTTGCAGAAAAATTTTGTCTTCCACACCATTTTCGATCAACAGATCTACCAATCTAATGGGAATGCCTTGATTCTCAAGTTTTGCGGAAGCCTCATAGTATTCTGTCAAATTCCCCGCAAATAAATAAAGCTTTTCATTGCTCAACTCCTGATTGCTATTAAAGCCGACTTTAACCTTTTCACAGATCTTTTTGAGAATATAGTTATTATACTCGGCCTCATCCTTTAAATATTGTTCGCTTTTTCCTTTGCCTAATTTAAACAAGGGGGGTTGCGCAATATATAAATACCCGCTTTCAATGATTTCAGGCATCTGTCGGTAGAAGAACGTCAGCAGCAGTGTCCGAATATGGGAGCCATCCACGTCCGCATCGGTCATAATAATGACCTTTTTATATCGGATATTGGCAATGGAGTATTCTTCCCTTCCCACGCCGGTCCCTAAAGCCGTAATGATGTTTTTGATCTCCTCGCTCTGCAAGATCTTGTCGAATCGCGCTTTTTCAACATTAAGAATTTTACCTTTCAATGGCAAAATAGCTTGAAATTTGCGGTCACGTCCTTGCTTGGCCGATCCGCCGGCTGAATCGCCCTCAACGATGAACAACTCTCGTTGGTCTGGATCCGATACTTGGCACTCGGCCAATTTCCCGGGCAAACTGGCATCAATAAGTGAGCCCTTATTGCGCGCCAGGTCGCGAGCGCGTTTGGCTGCATCCCTGGCACGGGCAGCATCCACGGCTTTGGCGATAATCTTTTTGGCGACAGCTGGATTTTCCTCAAAAAAAATACTCAATTTTTCATTAACCAGGGATTCAACAAGTCCTTTGACTTCGCTATTCCCCAATTTAGTTTTGGTTTGCCCTTCAAATTGGGGAGATTTTATACGAACACTGACAATGGCCGTTAAACCTTCACGCACATCTTCGCCGCTGATCTTGGCAGCCATATTCTTCGGGATGTTGCCGTTTGAGCTGTAGCTATTCAAAGAACGCGTCAGGGCCGTCTTAAATCCAATCAGATGAAAGCCGCCTTCCACCGTATTGATGTTGTTGGCAAAAGAAAATAGATTTTCTTTATAGGTGTCGTTATATTGAATGGCGACTTCAATCTGAGTGTCACTCTTTTCGCCGGCAATAAAGATTGGTTTATGCAAAGCAGTATGGTGGCGATTCAAATACTCCACAAAGGAGACTATGCCACCCTTATAAATAAATTCATCCTTTTTATCCGCGCGTTCATCTTCCAACAGGATGCGCACGCCGGCGTTGAGAAATGCCAGCTCACGCAAACGCCGGGCGAGAATATCGTAAGTGAATTCGATGGTGTTGAAGATAGTGGCATCTGGTAGAAAATGAACCTTGGTACCGCGTTTACGGGTTTTGCCGATGACCGTCAATTCACTGGTTTTAATGCCTCTCTCAAAAGTCTGATGATAGACTTGGCCATCTTGATACACTTCCACTTCCAGCCGCTGGGAAAGAGCATTGACCACCGAAACACCTACCCCATGCAGACCGCCGGAGACTTTATAACTCTCGTTATTGAATTTCCCGCCGGCATGGAGTTTGGTCAACACCACTTCAACCGCCGGTACTCTCTCGGTCTTATGAATGCCTACGGGAATGCCACGGCCGTTATCTTCAACACTGACGCTGTTATCCGGGTGAATTTGAACGAGGATTTTATCACAATAACCAGCCATGGCTTCATCAATACTGTTGTCCACCACTTCATAAACCAAGTGATGAAGTCCGGCCACATCCACATTTCCGATATACATGGAAGGCCTGAGGCGTACCGGAGTCAGCCCTTCCAAGACGTCTATACTACTGGCATCGTAAATTTTTTCTTCCATATTTTAAATATTTCCTCAGACTTTTTACTTTATACCTTCATTGGCATGATGGCGTTTAAATAAGATTTATCCGCGCTGCCCGAAACAATGCATGGTTTTTCTTTGGTGAGAATATTGAGTACTACTTTTTCATCATTCAAACCATTCAGGGCATCAATAAAAAAGCGCGGATTGAAAGCTGCCACCATCTTTTCTCCACTGTAATCAATAACCATATCTTCTTTGGACTCGCCGATGTCTGGATTGGTGGCATTAATAGTCAACAGCCCATCGTCAAATGTAAAAAAGGCGGCCCGGTAACTATCGGTGCATAAAATAGACATCCGTTTGAGCATGTTGTTCAGCGGATCTCGTTCGATTTGAATATCATGACCGCCTTCCCGAAAAATCACCTCGTTGTATTTAGGAAATTGACCTTCCATCATCCGCATCGCCAACGTCTCGGAAGCATGTTTGATGATGAAGTAATTGGCGTATATTCCCACCTGCACATTGCCACTGCTGTCTAAAAACTTGCTGACCTCATGCAACCCCTTTTTAGGAATCAAAACGTTGGGACCGTCTGGTATTTTGGTATCCGCTGGAGTGATCCATTCAAAAGTGGATAACCGGCCGCCGTCCGTCGAGACCATGCGAATGCAGGCCGGTGTTTGAAGGGCGTGGCGTTCAAATAAGGCCCCATTAATATGGGGTTTTTTATCTTCTCCGATGCCGCTGATGACAATGGATTTATCGATCATGGTTTTCAAAATGGCCGCTGGTATTTCAAAAAATTCCACGCTTTCAAACAGCGGAGTCTCGGGATAATCGTCGGCGTTCATCCCCATCAAGTGGTAATGCACTTTTTGATTGCCGATGTTGATCCATCGATTCTCCACCTCATCAATCAAAATGTCCGTGCTGGGAAATTCACGCACAATCTCATACAGTTTGCGGGCGCTCAGAGCGATTGCTCCGGGAGTCTCCACGATGGCGGGAAAGGTGCCTTCAAAACAGGTCTCCAGATCCGTGGCGGTGAGTTGAACATGGGTATCGGAAGCTTTAATCCGAATACACTCTGTAATAGCCAGATTGCTTCGTCTTCCTGTGATCCCTTGAACTTTTGAGAGCACATCCACAATGTCGATTTTATTGATCGTGAATTTCATGTCTTTATCCCTATTTAATAGATTAAAAGTTTAAAGATATTAATAGGGGCTGTCCAAATGTTGAAACAATATTCATCAAATGGATTTTACTGCAAATTATAAAAATTTGAGTTGTCGATAAACAAATTATAAACTTCTTAATAACGCCACGGTTGTCTATTGCCGCCATCACCTTGTTCATAACTATAAAGTTATCAACATCCCATTGAAGCGTTATTAAAAATCCCCTGTTAAAGCACCCGTGATGGATATGACCCTCATTATACCTGGCTAGGCGTCAGCCATTTTTTCATGGCTGGCAGCGCTTTGCGTTTCCACTCGTCGGATAGTCGTATTTTTAAAAACGCTTGATATAATTTATCGATCAACTCAAAGGGTTTTTCATAAAGGAAGACCTTTTCCAATATCAACCCTTCCATATCTTCACCCGATTCCATTGGACCGGTTTCAGGTAATTTGAGGTTTACAAAACTGAGACTCTCTCCTTTGATGGCAAACGTCCATGTTAGAGAGCTGCTTTTGTATACCAGGTGCAAATCCGTAATTAATGCGCCTTTGTTTAGCGCCAGCAATGCCTCTTCAAATCCGGCCGCATCGCCTTTAATGGTAATATTCTCCGTGCCGTTGGCCAGTTTGTTTTCAAGAACCATACGATGGCCTATGGATAAATCAACCAATTGATCATCGCACCGGCGAATAATATCCATATGGTTTTCAATACAGAACCACAGCCAGGTTAAAAATTCGTTTCCTAAAAAACGGTAGCGATTATAGGCAACGGCAATATCGAGCATGATCGTTCCGTTCAAGAGAGCTATTCGGTAAAGGTCAATTGTTCCAAGACATCGCGATGGGCTGATGACAACGATGGATCAAATGTTGCCATGGTGTAGGGAATCAAGCGAATCAGATGTAAACCAAAGGATTTAAAAAATAGGGTTTCCAGTTGTTCGTTGGCACTTTTTAAGCTCGAAAAAAACCACAACACACCTTTTTCATATTGCCAGACAACGTCGTAAGAGCTCGGCGTGGCCGGCATGGTTTGATTGAGTTTTTGAACGATTTTTTCTTTTAGTGCTTTTTTTTCCTCTTTGGAGAGAAATTCGCGTTCCAGGGTTTTTAGCCTTCGGGCGGACTCTTCCGTGAATCGTTTTTGAACCAGTTTGGCTGGAATGGCTTTTTTATCAATACGCAGGGAAAATATGAAATGGGGTCCTATTAAATACCGCGAACCTTCAAAATCTGGCTCAAATGGATTTTGAAAACTGGTCCAGCCAACCGCTTGTTCTGAAGGCTGGCCATCAATCTCGGTAATGGCATATTTTTTTAGGGCAGCACCCACCGTTTCGATAATCGAATTATTCAGTTGCCCATCCACTCGGTAACGATTGACCGCGGTGGTTGACGAAAGAAGCCCCATGATTGTCCTAAAAATACAAGATCGTGTATTTGCTCAATTTTAAAACGCCTAAATATAGCTATTATTCCCCTAAAATACAAGTTGTATTTAATCGCTATGGCTGCTTTACGGCAGGTGGTGAAAGCAAGCCAGAGTGTTTTGGCAATTATGATCTATTTGTCTGAATTTATAACATAATAAATAAAATTCATAAGGCGAATTGGCTTGACACTGGAACTCTTGGATCAATTGGTCTATACCTTTTTCAACGCGCGAAGCACCAAGGTGTTTATAACCGCTGAAGTTTCATCCGAAACCATTAAACCTTCCTCTGGTGTTTAAATGAACTTCATTGCCGATTTTCATATCCATTCCAAATATTCCCGTGCCACGGCCAAGAACCTCGATTTCGAGAATCTATATATAACAGCCCAGATCAAAGGTATTACCGTGGTGGGCAGCTCGGATTTTACCCATCCAGCGTGGTGGCGGGAAATTTGTGAAAAATTGATACCGGCCGAGGAAGGGCTTTTTGCATTAAAACCGGACATCGCTCGAGCCTGCGATGAGAAGGTGCCGCCCAGTTGCCGGCGGCCCGTGCGGTTCATGTTGGTGACCGAAATCAGTAATATTTATAAAAAAGCCGGCCGCACCCGCAAGAATCATAACATTGTCTTTATGCCGGATCTGGAAACGGCGGCCCGGTTCAATGCCAAATTAGATAAAATCGGCAATATTCGCTCAGACGGGCGCCCAATTTTGGGATTGGATGCCCGTCATTTGTTAGAGCTCGTAATCGAAGCCTCGGACCTGGCCTACTTGGTGCCGGCCCATATCTGGACACCCTGGTTCTCATTGCTTGGATCCAAATCGGGCTTTGATCGCGTGGAGGAGTGTTTTGAGGATTTAAGCAACCACATTTTTGCCCTTGAGACCGGTCTGTCTTCGGACCCTCCCATGAACTGGCGCGTATCGGCCTTGGATCGCTTTGCATTGATTTCCAATTCCGATGCCCATAGCCCAGCCAAATTGGGGCGCGAAGCCAATTTGTTTGATACTGAGTTAAGCTATGGCGCCATCCGTGAAGCCTTGAAAGATAAACAGAGCAATACCTTCAAGGGGACCATCGAATTTTTTCCCGAAGAGGGCAAGTATCATGTGGATGGTCATAGAGACTGTCATTTTCGATGTGAACCGGCCAAAACCCGATCGTTACAGAACAAATGTCCAGTGTGCGGCAGACCTTTGGTTTTAGGGGTGCTGTATCGGGTCCAAGAGCTGGCCGACCGGCCTGAAGGAACACGTTTGCCTTCTGCAAAGCCCTATGAATCCCTTATCCCCCTGGTTGAGGTTTTGGCCGAAGTCTTTCAAACCGGCCCTGGTGCCCAACGGGTTCAGCGGGCCTACGACAAGTTGATTCAACAATATGGTTCTGAGTTTGATATTCTTCGACATGTGCCGCGGGAGATATTGGATGGCAGCGGCGTGGCCCTTCTGGGAGAGGCCATCGCGCGCATGCGCGGTGGCCGGGTGATCTTCAATCCTGGCTATGACGGCGAGTATGGGACTGTTTGTATCTTCGATTCCCAGGAGCGCGCCGAACTCTTGGGGCAGCACACACTTTTTGACGTGCCAGACTCGGGGCCTGCCCAACCAGAACTCCAAAAAATATCTTTCGATAATCCGCAATCCTCTGAATCCAATAATCCGTCGCGTAGATTGGAGCCTGTTGTCCATCAAACCCCAGAGCCACCTTTAGAGCTGAATGCCGACCAGCAACGCGTGGTAGATCACATAAACGGCCCATTGCTTGTCAGCGCGGGACCGGGCACCGGCAAGACGCGCACCATCACCAGCCGCATGAAGACCTTGATCTTAGATAGAGGGGTGGCACCGGAATCCATTCTGGCCGTGACCTTTACCAACAAAGCCGCTCAGGAGATGCGGCAACGCCTGGCCGGAGTCTTCCAAGAGCTTGCCGCCCGGCCACTGATCACCACCTTTCATGGGCTTTGTCGGCAGTTATTGCTGGAGAGAAATCCGGAACGACCGTTTTCTATGCTGGACGAAGAGGCTCGTCGGTCGCTGGTAGCCGATGTTTTGGATCAGGTGAGACCCGGCAAAGACGGGCCGCGTCTTTCCGTACCCGCGGCCGTTGGATTGATTGTCGAAGCCAAACAAATGCTATTGGGCCCAGGCGATGATCTATCAATTATGTGGAGCCATCCAGCTTATGCGGAAAAAGCTGCGGATATTGAAAAAGAGTATATCGCCGCGATTTGTACGGCCTATCAGCAAATTTTAAACTGGCAAAATCTGGTGGATTTCGAAGATCTGATCCTCGAAACCGTAAAACAGCTGACTCAGGACTCAACCTGGCGCCACCAGCTGCAGCAGCGCTTTGCGCATATATTTGTGGACGAGTTTCAGGACATCAATTATGGCCAATATCAATTGATTCGTCTGCTGGCACCTGCCAAAGCCAATATTTGCGTGATTGGTGACCCGGACCAGGCCATCTATGGCTTCCGCGGGTCAGATGTGCGCTACTTCAAGCAGTTTGCCGTGGATTATCCCAACCTTCAATCCGTTCAGTTGACGCGCAACTATCGGTCCACCGAGACCATCCTGGAGGCCTCCTTTCAAGTGATTCGATCCGCCGAGAATCGCGCGGGCCAATCATCCCAGGCCCGAACCTATTCCACTCTTCAAGGTGAAAAGAGCATCACCATCCTTGAAGCGGCCACAGCGCGGGCTGAAGCCGTGGCCATTGGCCGGATTATCGAGCAGTTGGTAGGCGGTGTCGGTTTTCATGCCATCGATTTTGGCAAAGTCACCAATAGCGGCCATGAATACAGCTTTTCCGACTTTGCCATTCTCTTTCGCACCTCCTCCCAGGGCGCCCTGATCGCCGAAGTATTGCGCCAAGCCGGCATCCCGTGTCAGTTCGCTGATAAACATCACCTGCTGGAGCAGCGCGCCGTAGCAAAACTAATGGCTTTACTACGGGTCGTTGCGGACCAAGGGACTTATGCGGATCTCAATCTCCTCACGGATCTAACCGCGCCCGGTATCAGCCGCGAAACGTTGATCGGGTTTAAGCGCTGGGCTTACGCCAACCGCTTGTCTTTGTTTCAGGCTCTGAATACCGCGCCTCGCATACCCATTTCCGTTCTTTCCACGGCACGGCAACAGCGGCTGGCCGCTTTGGTGCGCTTTGTTCATAATTTGAAAAATGATTGTCGCCCAGGTACCGTTTCAGAAACGATTGAGACCTGTATCCGTCGAACCACCTTGGCCAATGATTTTACTAGTGAGCTGTTGCAACCCTTGTTGGACCAAAGCCAAACATTTGGTAAAGAATTGGCGGCATTTCTATCCGACCAGGTGCTGCAAAGCGATACCGATCTTTACTTTCCAGAAGTGGAGAAAGTGGCGTTGATGACCATGCATGCGGCCAAGGGGTTGGAATTCAAGATTGTGTTTATTGCCGGATGCGAGGCGGGGCTGATTCCCTTTGAACATCCCGCTTCACAATCGAGTGACCTGGAAGAAGAGCGGCGTCTCTTTTTCGTGGCCATGACCCGGGCCAAGTCCCAGCTTTACTTCTCATGGGCCCGCAAGCGGCAATTATATGGCCGGACCAGCGAACAGTGGATTTCTCCTTTTGTGGCTGATGTCGAACAGCGGCTCAAGAAGTACAGTACTTCTTCTGTTTCCAAAAAAAGGCCGGTGCAGGAACAGCTTTCTTTGTTTTAAAAAGCTGTGTTTAAGCTTTTTGCATGATACAACTCATATAAATCGTTTTGCCACTCTTAAACCTGTTATGAATATCTGAATTTTCAGTGCCTGCGAACTTCAGAAAGGTTTTCACCATCGATTTTCGAATCATCTCCTTGATCAGGGTGGTCCGGTGTTCGTTGTCCAGTTTCAGCGCGTGGACCACATTGGGGGTTATTTCGGTTTCTTTGACTATCTTTAATCCCGATTTGTTCAATTGCTCGCGAAGATCATCGATGTTCTCTTTGTTTCTCAGATCAGCGAAAAGAAAATGTCCGCCATTCCGAAGTACTCTTTTGACCTGGCCGAGAAATGCTTCCATCGAAGGATAACAATGGGAGGATTCAACATTGATCACGGCATCAAAACTATTGTCCGGAAACGGAAGCGCGGTAGCATCGCCAACCTTGAATGATAGCCCCTCGACGGCATAGTTCTGATTGCAAAAGTCTACCGCATCTTTGGCAAAGTCAACGCCAATCAGGCTTTTGGGTTTTAAATAGCGTTTAATATAATCCGTTCCACCGCCCCGCCCGCTGCCGACTTCCAATACCTCTAAGCCGGTCAAGTCAATGGCGCTGGCAACATGGTGATATAGTTGAATGCAATAGCGATTGATCGCGTCCACCGGCTCCAAAGCCATCATCTCGGGAGAGCCATCCAAAGGCGCGTATCCATAATTCATGAACTTCCAGTCTTTTCTTCGGTAGACTTTGGCCAGATGTTGATACCACAGCTTCCACAGAGCACCCTTTATTTTTGAAAGCATGGAATTGATAAATGTCGATAGAAAATTCGTTTTCATTGGATGTGCCTCTTTTACAAAATGGTTAATCAAACACTATTGCCTTGGCCTCATAAAGTAAAAAGTTCCATGTTTGAAGCGGTCTCTATATTTTGTTTTTAGCGCAGAAGGTTCCGCCAGGGCGGGGGGCATTTGGGGGGTGGGCGGCTTTAACAAATGCGCAATATTTCTAATTTAATAAAACGATTACCAAATATCATACTGTGAGGAATGGTCACAATTAGCACAACTCCTAATTTGAATATGCTAAAATCCTATTAAGAATTGTGCAGCTCGTTGTTGTATTCACAAAAATATTTAATCATCTTTAATGGTTAAGCGCACTTTAGATCGGGGCTGAATGGCCTGATCCCTGATTGTGAGTGCTCCGCCCTCAGCGAATTATCTCTGGACAACCATTGTTCCACCATGGCACTATGCGGCAATTTTTTTCTTTGATCGATTAGTCTTTAGGACAGATCCAAATGAAGCGCTCCATTGAAAAGGTGATTCCCTTTAATTCCGAGGGCCGGGTGCTATCCAAAGCCCGCGGCTATCTAAATGCCATGGATCAACTGCTTCAAGATGGCGGGCGGGCCATCAATTTGTTGATCAAGGCCCTGGATGTGGCTGAAAACGATTTGAAGCTCAAGATCATCTTGATGCTTGGCACGATGGCGGACGCCCAGGTGGTTTGGCCCCTATACAATATCATGAGCGACGGCCGGCAAAATGACTCCTTGCGGCATGCTGCGGCGGTGCAATTAAGCCTGGTGGGCGGCTTGGTGGCCACCAGCGATACCGAAGCCCTGGTGGAAAGTCTTATCGCGGATTTGATGCACCAAGACGCCACGATGCGCGCCAATGCGGCTTTTGCTCTGGGCTGGGAGGGCAATCAGCGGGCCGTGCCCCATTTGGTAGAAGCCATGTGTGATGCGGATATCGAAGTACAACAGGCGGCGGTAAGCGCCCTTTCCAATATTCGTGATGAGCGCTTGTTTTCATATCTGGCCGACCGTCTGCTGCGCGGCTCCAAGGAACAAAAACGCTGCATCCTCTATCATTTGGGGTGTTTTACTTCCAAACAAAAAGAAGTAGTCCAAATCTGCGCCCACTACCTCTCCAATATGGATGCGGACCTGCGCTACGATGCATTGGTGGTATTAGACGCCGTGAGCAACAAAGAGAAACCAATTCATTTGTATCTGCACTGCCTGAAAGACACCGATGTCCGTATCCGGGAACAAGCCCTGGTCTATCTATCCGGTTTAGATAGTCGGCGTCTCAAAGGCGTTGAAACCTGCGTGCGCCCCTTGTTAAAGGACCTCTCTCCCAATATCCGACAGGCCGCCATTCGTTTATTACATCATATTTACGACGGCCCGGCCGTCCTATAGGATCTGGGCCGCAATATTCGTGCGTTAAAAATCCCATTCATACCGTAACAAAGAGTTTGGACCAAAAAGCTATTTTGATATGGCTTGTTGCATCTGCGCATTTGTCCCAGCGGGTCTTAGTGGCTTGACATTTTCGCAGATGCGCTTAGTGGTTGGTATATTTTCTACTTTATTATAGGCAAGCCACATGACGACTCAGCCAGGTATCATCACGCTCATGGGTTCCGGTGAAATGACCGCCGCCATGGTGGAAGTGCACAAGGAGCTACTGGGGCATTATGGTCCCCAGGCCGGCGCGGTATTTATTGACACCCCGGCTGGCTTTCAGCTCAACGCGGATCAGATCGCGCAAAAGGCCAAAACATATTTTCAAAAGCACATTCAACACCCCCTAACGATCGCTTCGCTTAAATCGGCTGACCAGGAAAGCGCCATCGCGAAAGAACAATGCTACCAGACGATCCAACAAGCCCAATACCTTTTCATTGGTCCCGGCAGTCCCACCTATGCACTGCGCCAATGGCAGCAAACCAGGATACCAGAGCTGTTGGCAGAACGGGTCGCCCAAGGGGCCTGCCTGGTGGCGGCCAGCGCCGCCGCGCTGACCATGGGTCAATTAACCTTGCCGGTCTACGAAATCTATAAAGTCGGCCACACGCCCCATTGGGTGGAGGGCTTGAATCTTTTTAAAGCCTTTGGGCTAGATTGGACCATAATTCCCCATTGGAACAACGCCGAAGGGGGCAATCATGACACTCGCTACTGTTTCATGGGCGCGCCGCGTCTGCAAGCGCTTGAAACGTTACTTCCCGATTCCACCACGCTCGTCGGTCTGGATGAGCATACGGCCTTGGTCATCAATTTCGCCACCCAGCAGGTCAGCATCAAAGGTCTCGGCTCGGTGACTTTACGACAAAATGGCCGCGAGCGGATATTTTCCAAAAACGACGCCATATCCTTGACCGATCTCTGTGTGGAGGCTCCTTCCCGGTCGATCTTGTCTATCCACACCGTTCGGCCCCAAACCATTGGGCTGGATGACGACATGGTCTGGGCACCGGTGGAAGGGTTGAGCGAACAAATTCATACCGCCTTGGCCCATAATCGTATTGAAGCTGCCACCCATGCTCTGCTCGAACTTGAACGCCACATCCACGAGGTGTATGAACAGCTTCAAGCCCGCGATGCCGAAGGCGCGGCCCGGGAGGTGTTGCGCAACCTGCTGGTGTTGTTCGGCTCGCAGTTGGCGCGACGGCCGGATAGCCGCCAAAGCTGTTTGGCTCCTTTGGTGGATGCGCTGCTGGAGTTAAGATCGCGTTTGAAGGAGAAAAAAGAGTGGCAGGCCGCCGATGAAATTCGTGCCTGCCTGGCTCGCGCTGGTGTGCAGGTGGAAGATCGCTCCGATGGGATGTATTGGCGGCTGGTCGACAAGAAGACAGGGGACGAAAAAGCATAAGAAGAAAGGAAACACACGCTGCAATCCATAAAGGTTCAAATCATCTCCTTTGAAGAGTATGCGCATCTTTGGCGCCAATCCTTAAAACTCCTGGATTGGCGCTGTTTATTTGTCCTGCCCTTCTGGCTGGAAACCGTCTGCCGTCACTTGGGGGCGCCGGGCGAACCCCACCTGCTGGTGGTTGTTGAAGGGGATCGGCCCATCGGCGTGGCGCCCCTGGCTTTGCAGGGAGCATGCGCCCATTTTCTGGGCTCGCACGAGGTGTGCGATTATCAGGATCTGGTGGTCGCACCAGGCAAGGGCCGCCACGTGCTGGCCGCGGTCATGGAACATCTTCGCCACCGGGGCATCACCCAGTTGGATTTCCGTACCTTGCGGCCCGATGCCGTGACCGTGGAAGCACTTAAGAGCCTGGCGCCAAAGCAGATGGAGACAGCCCTCGCCCCTGACGAGGTCACTTTTGAGATGGCGCTGCCTGACACCTGGGACGGCTATCTGCAGTTGCTCGACGGCAAGCAGCGTCATGAAGTGCGCCGCAAATTGCGCCGATTGGAAACCCATGGGGCCTGGACCTATAGCGTGATCGAGAGTTCCAATGGCTTGGGAAAAGCCAGCCACGCCTTTGTGGATCTGTTCCGCCGCAATCGTGCCGACAAGGCGGAGTTTATGTCCGGCGCCATGGTCGACTATTTTCAGGATTTGATGGAGGCGCTGGCGAGTCATGGCTTGTTGCGCCTCTGTTTTCTGGATGTGGATCAACACGCCGTAGCCGCAGTATTGTGTTTTGATTACGCCGGTGTGCGCTATCTTTACAACAGCGGCTATGATGAGCAGTATGAGCCCCTGAGCGTCGGTATCCTCAGCAAGGTGCTCAGCATTCAACATGCGGTGGGCATGGGATGCCGGCGTTATGATTTTCTCAAGGGCCGGGAAATCTATAAGAAGCGTATCGGTGGGCAGCCAGTGGATCTTTACCGGTGCCGGATGACCATTTAAGCCATGCAGTCAAACTTACAAAGCCCGCACCACACCTTAAGAATCGCCATGCTCAGCCTCCATTCCAGCCCGGTTGGAACCCTTGGCGCCCAGAATACCGGCGGCATGAGCATCTATGTGCGCGAGGTGTCCAGGTGGCTGGGCCGCAACGGTCATCAGATCGACATCTTCACCGGCGTTGGCAGCGAACCCTATGAGGCCGAACTCTATCCCAATGTGCGTTTGATTACCTTGGGCCAAGGGCGTTTTACCCGGATCCCAAAAGAGGAGTTCGTTCATCATCTGCCCCAGCTCGTGAATTCAGTGGAACGTTACGGTCAGGCACATGACCGGGCCTATGATCTCATCCACAGCCACTACTGGATCTCCGGCGCGGTGGGCGCTGTGTTGCAGGCCCAATGGCATTGTCCTCACATGGTCATGTTTCATACCTTGGGCGCGGCCAAGAATCACCACAGCCCTTTGGAAAATGAAACTACCCTGCGCATCGGCCATGAACAGCGGCTGGTCGAAACCGCGGACTTCATCGTGGTGCCCTCCCAGGGGGAGTTGGAGAATCTCCGCCGACACTACCAGGCGGCTCGTCAAAAGATTGGGGTGGTTCCCTGCGGTGTTGATCTGGAGCGTTTTCAACCCCAGGATTGGCGCGCGGCCCGTCAACGGTTGGGGCTTTCGGCGGAAGCGGAGGTCATACTTTACGTTGGGCGTTTCGCGCCGTTGAAGGCCGTGGACACATTGATCGCGGCCGTGGCCGAGCTTCGGCGCAACCATCCGAACCTGCGGCTAATTATCGTGGGTGGAGATGATACCGCCGATCAGAGCACCTTATCCTTGAAAACATTGGCCGGCCGACTTGGGATTCAAGATCAGGTCCATTTCGCGGGCCGCGTGAAGCATGAGGCCTTGCCGGATTATTACGGCGCGGCGGATCTGCTGGCCCTGCCCTCCCACTATGAAAGTTTTGGGTTGGTGGTTCTAGAAGCGCTGGCCTGCGGCACGCCGGTGGCGGCCACGGCCGTGGGTGCCGCGGCCTCGCTGGTGCGTGAAGGCCTGAATGGCGCGGTAATCGCCGCCGCCGAATCCCAAGCTGTGGCCCAGGCCATCGGGCGTATTCTCCAAATCCCAAGGCAACATCGGCCAACTGCGGCTCAGATCAGAGCTGCGGTGGAATCGTTGAGCTGGCAGTGGGTGGCTGATGCGATCCAGGAACTCTATGCCCGGTTGTTAACGGCCCGCAATCCCATAAAAACCGTAGCGGCCGGCCAGGTGCGCCCGCCGAATAATGCCCGAGAATGAAAAGGAAATGCAACTGTGACGGAACCCGTGGATTTTCTATTGATCACTGCTCATCCGGATGATTCGGAATATGGTGTAGCTGGCAGCGTGGCCCATTGGGTGCGCCAAGGCCAATCCGTGGCCTATGTGGTTTGTACCAGCGGCGAGAAAGGCACCAGCGATCGTACCATCACCCCCGAAACCCTGGCCCAAGTGCGCGAGCAGGAGCAACGGGCGGCGGCCGCCAAGCTGGGGGTGCGTGAAGTTCAATTTCTGCGCTATCCAGATCAGGGCCTGGAAGACACTCCCCAGATGCGCAAGTGCATTGTTCAGGTGCTGCGTACCTTCCGGCCCCACACGGTGATCACCACCGATCCCTATCGCCGCTATGTCTGGCACCGCGACCATCGCATCATCGGCCAGGTGGTTCTGGATGCCGTCTTTCCCTTTGCCCGGGATCATGCCGCCTATCCTGATCTGTTGGCCCAAGGGTTTGAGCCGCATAAGGTCAAGGAGCTGCTCTTCTTCGGCGCGGATGAAACCAACTATTACATCGATATCACCCAAACCTACGGCCTCAAACTGGAGGCCCTCCAATGCCACGTCAGCCAGATGCGGGAGCAAAACATGGAGCAGCTGCGCGAGTGGCTGAGCCAGCGCTTTAAAGGCTACGGCCAAAAGGGCGGATATGAATTGGCCGAAGGATTTTATCGGGTAGTACTTCCGTATTAGTGCTTAACTATAAAGTTTTCCCAAGAAGTAATTCATCTGCTTATACCACCAGGGCCAGTCGTGGTTGACGTCGTGGCCCCAGATGTCGATCCAGGCGGGGATGGCTTTGGCCTGGCAGATGTCAGCCAGGTGGCGGGTATCCTCCAGGGCCTCCTCATCCCAGGCCCCCTGCCCGGCGCAGACAATGATGGCGCGTTGCCGATACTGCTCCAGGAACCAGGGATCTGAAATGTTGGCCAGATAGGTCAAGGGCGAGTTGAAGTAAACGGCGCCCAGTTCAGCGGCGCTTAACCCGAACTCCGGGCGGTCGAGCCGGTAGAGGCCGCTCAGGGAGATGGTGCCCTGGAAGAGATCGGGGTGCTTGAAGAAGAAATTAAGGGCATGGTAGGCCCCCATGCTGCAGCCGTTGGTGATGGGCCGCGCATCGGGTGCGTGGCAATGGTCGCGGATGAATGGAATTACTTCCGCCGTGATGTAACGGTCGTAGGCTTCATAACGCTCATTGCGCCCGGTCGGCGCAATGGCGAAGTTATACCAGGTTTCATTATCGATGCTGTCCACGCAGAAGAGTTTGATGCGGCCGCCATCGATGAACGCGGCGATGGCGCCGATCATTCCCATGCCTTCATAATCGAAATAACGTCCCCTGGAACAGGGAAACACAATGAAGGGGTCGCCCCAGTGGCCGTAAACCTTTAAGGCCATTTCGCGTCCCAGGGCCGGGCTGTGCCAGCGGTGTTCTTCGATGTGCATGTTTAAACCTTAGTGTTATTTAGGCACAAAGGCGCAAAGGCACAATGTTTGTTAGATTATCTTTGTGCCTTTGCGCCTTTGTGCCTGAATCTTATTTTTACGGCTCGATGGAAGTCAACCCTTCGCGGATGGCGAATTTGGTCAGGCCGGCCACGTTGTTGATATTGAGTTTTTCCATGATTTTGCTGCGGCGCGCCTCCACGGTTTTGACGCTGATATGCAGCCGCTCGGCGATCTCCTTGGTCTTGCGACCTTCGGCGATGAGCTGAAGTACTTCGCGCTCCTTGTCCGTGAGCAGTTCGGTGGTGCCGATTTCTTCGGTGGTCATCATCTTGACGAATTCTTTGCGCACGATTTCGGAGATCTTGGGGCTCAGGTAGGTTTGGCCGCGCATCACGGTATCGATGGCGCCCGACAGCTCCTCGAAGGCGCAGTTCTTCAACAGGTAACCGGAGACACCCGATTTGAGCATGCCGCGCACATAGCTTTTATCCGAATACATGGACAGGGCGATGATGCGCGTCTGGGGCAGCTCGGAAAGGATCTGGCGAGAAGCGTCCACCCCGTTTAGGTCCGGCATGTTGATGTCCATCACCACCACATCGGGCTGAAGCTTGCGTGTCAGCGAAATGGCCGCGCGGCCGTTTTCCGCTTCAGCAACCACCTCGAAATTTTCGGTCTTGTTGAGCAAGACCTTCAAGCCTTCACGGGTGATGCTGTGGTCGTCCACGATGAGAATACGAATCGTCATACTTGGTCCCCTTGTGTGGTTTGCATGGGCACTATCAACACCATGCGCGTTCCTTTGCCTGGGTCTGACGTAATATCCAAGCGGCCGCCGAAATGCTTGAGGCGCTCCTGGATGGAGAAGAGGCCAAATCCTCCGCCTTTTTTGGCGGTCTTGCGGCGCTGCAAGGAGGCTTGCAGACCAATACCATCGTCTTCAATCATTATGTGCACCATATCGTCAACCCGTTCCATGGACACCCAGACATGGTGGGCCTGGGCGTGTTTCACGATGTTAAACAATAACTCACGGGCTGCCTGGAATGCAAGCACGCGGATGCTTTCATCAATGGGTTTGGGTTGTTGATCATCCTGGAAGGAGACCGCCAGCCGATGCTGTTCCTGGGTCTGATCCACCAGCCACTCGATGGCCGCTTCCAACCCCAGGTCGTAGAGCACGGGCGGGCTCAGATCAAAGGTCAGCGATTGGGTATCCTGGATGGATTGATCGATGAGCTGGCCGATGCGGTTCATGGGGTCAAGGGCCTGGGGGTTATCGGTGGTCTGTTTCAATACTCCCAGCTGCATTTTAACATTCGCTAAAGCATGGCCGATGCGGTCGTGCAGATCCACAGCGATCCGGCGGCGTTCGCGCTCCTCGGTGAGCAGCAATTCTGAAGAGAGGGAGCGCAGTTTTTCCGACAACTCGATCAGGTCGCGTTCCTTTTGCATGACGTTTTCATACAAGCGCGCGTTTTCGATGGAGATGGCCGCCTGGGAGGCGATCAGCTGCAAAATTTCGATACGGTCGGGCGTGAAGGCCCCGGCCACTATGTTGTTTTCCAGATACAGAATGGCCACGAGGTCCGATTGTCGCAGCACCGGCAAACAGACGATGGATTTGGGTTTATATTGAATCACGTAGGGATCGCTGCGATAGTCGCTGTGGACCTGGACATCTTCGATGATCAGGGGATTATGGGTGTGATGGACATAGTGGATACCAGCCAGCAGCAGATCATCGCGGGTGTGCACCGGCATGTATTGATTGGTCAGCCGGATGGGGCCGCCCACATTGCTGCTGGCTTTGACCACCAACTCTTCATCCTGTTTCATAATGAATAAGACGCGTTGGGCGCCGGCATTCTCCACCACGATCTTCATCAATTTCTTCAGCAAGCGATCCAGTACGATTTCGGTGGAGATGGCCTGCAAGGCATTGACCACGGTGGTGTGGTCGATTTGCCGTGAGGCCGGCATGAGCCCAACATTGGCGCCGGGTAAAAAATTGGGGTGGCTGCGAACCAGCAATTGGCTTTTGGCCACGGCCCCCCATTTGAGGTAGCCGGCGTTGGCCTCTTGCAGAAAAACTTTGGCCAGCGTGTGCAACCCCTGCTTGAGGGCCAGTTTGGCCGACAATTCGTTGGCCAGGGCCGCGATCTGAATAAATCCCTGTTCTTCGGCCAGGTTGACGGCATCCTTGAAACAACTGAAGGCCTTGTCGTATTGGCCGATTAACTGGGCCTTTTCACCCATCAGAATGAGAAACATGTGCTTGAAATTAGGGGCACACGATTTGGCCATGCGGTAAAAGCGCCGGATATAGCGGCGGATGGATTTGCGGTATTTACGCTTTTTCGGGGATGGTGCCTGGGGTAAAAGGGCCAGCAAGGTCAGGCAACGGTAGAAATAGAACTCCGTGATGGAGATGGTGCCAGCGCTGTAACGCATCAGCCGTGCCGCGCGCTGGCCCATCTCCATGGCGCCCTGGAAATCCCCCATCAGGTAGAGCAACTGCAATTTGAGCAGATAATGGCGCATCAGGACGGTCTGGGGGTTTTGCTCCATGATCTGCTGGATATGATCCGCTTCGGAAAAGTCAGCGTCATCAATGCTCAGATGGCTTTTGGTCTCACCGCGCAGGCAGCGGATGATCTGGCGAATGGAGATCAAGGAGTTGATATTGCCGTTGTCCTTGGACGCCCGAACGAAGTCAAAATGCTTCTCCGTTTCCGCGAATACTTCCTCCAGTCGGGCGCCGCTGCCAAACATAAAGTTGATCAGGGAGAACAAATGGTAGCCGGCAAAGAGGTAGTCGCCGCTTTCCAAGGCGTAGTCGAGCCCTTTGCGGCTGTAGTCGAGCCCAACGCGCATGTGGTGGCGCCAGAAGCTGATGCCGGAGCCGTACCAGAGAAGCACTTTGGTCGGGTGGGGCCGCTCTATCTTTTGGCTTAACGCCAGGGCCAGCTCACCCAACTGGTTGCCCAGAAGATAATCTTCGAGCGCGGCGCACACATAAGCGCCATAAATGGCATAGCCCAGGCAGGCCGCCGGCGAATTGCCGTATTTCAAGGTGAGATCGAAGATCTTGATGGTCAGGATGATGAACAGATCGGGATCGAGCAGGTAGATGGAAAAGGCCATATCCAAAAACAGCTTCATGATCAGGCGCTGGCGCGGGTCCGTGATTTCAGGCAGATCGGTCAAGGACCGGACGCGCCGTTTGGATAGTCTGAAGCGCAGCCAAAGGAATTTGACCGTTACATCGTAGCGGCCGACCTTTAAAGGAAAAGAATGACCCAGCAGTTTAAGGGCCTCCACCCCCATTTGCACGGCCAGCTGGTGCTGCCCGGCGCCGGCATACATGATCTGCATGAAGTTGAGCAGCGTGGCCTTATCGAGCGCCGAATCGGTGCGGTCCATCACGAAATCGAACAGGCGTTTGGCTTCGTCGTCATTGCGGCTTAAAAAGGCACATTCCATTTTCTCCCGGTAGAGTCCAAAGGCCAGATCGTAATCGTTTTCCCAGGCACTTTCTGGCAGCAAAGTGATGCCGGAATTGAAATATTGGGTGGCCAGCTGATAGGCCGCGCCCTCTTTGGCTTTGCGGCCGGCGATCAAATAGAGGCGAGCCACTTCGCTTTTTTCTTTTACCCCAATGACCAGATCCAACCCGTAGTTGAGCTGGTTGACCACATGGAAGATATTCTCGTGAATCTTTTTTTGATCTTTGTGTTTGAGCAGCAATCGGCCGATCTTTAGATGCAACGGTCGCCTGGACTGGATGGGCAGAAGATCATATACGGCCTGGTGCACCCGGTCGTGTAAGAACTCAAAGGTGTTTTCTTCGCCAAAATCAAGGGACCCGGGTTCGATCGTGTTGGGATCGCCAAACAGGCGCTGCAACAGGTCAAAGCTTTCTCCCTTGGCAATGATGTAGCCGAGATCAATGGCGGATAGCAGGGCCGCGGCTGTGTCGCGCGGTGGGCGATCGTTGGCCGCGGCCAGAAGAGTAATATCAAAGCGGTTGCCGATGCAGGCCGCGATTTTAAGAACCCCCTGGACCTCCTCGGGCAATTTTTGCAGCTCACCGCTCATTAGTTCAATGACATTGTCGGTGAAGGCCTGGGCCTTGATTCCTTGCTCGTTCCAGCGCCAGACGCCCGTCTGAAAATCGAAGTAAAGAAGTTTGCGCTGGTAAAGCGACTGCAGGAACTGGCCCACAAAGAAAGGATTGCAGTCGGTCTTGAGCATGATCAGTTCCGCCAAGGCCTGGACATCGACAATGTTTTTTGAAAGCGAATCGATCAGGGTCTGGCGAATATGCTCCACGGCCAAAGGTTTTAGCTTCATGCCCCCAAAGGGGATGCCCTTGGTATGGATGCGCTCGAAGAGGATCGATAAGGGATGCGTCAGAGTCACCTCATTGTCGCGATAAGCGCCAATGAAGAGACAATGGGGCATGGGAGGGCCGGTCATGATGTGTTCAATGAGCACCAGGCTGGCCATATCGATCCATTGCATGTCATCGAGAAAGATGACCAGGGGATGTTCCTGCTGGGCGAAAACCCTCAAAAAATCGGTGCAGGTGCTTAGAAACATCTGTTCGGCTTTGTCGGGCAGCGGCTCATGGGCTTTGGATTGTTTGCCGACAATGCATTCCAACTCCGGCACCATTTCAATGACGATGTGGATATTGCGGCCCAATTGATCTAGAAACCGTTTTTTCCAGAAGGCCAGTCTTTCCGGGCTTTCGCCCAAGATTCGGATCAGCAGCGTGCGCGTGGCATCAATGATGCCGCTATACGGGATGTTGCGATGAAAGGGATCATAGCGGCCGGTGCCGAAATATCCGCCGGCTTCCCGCACATAGCGCTGAAGTTCTTCCACCAGACGCGTTTTGCCGATGCCCGGCGGCCCGGTGATATTAAATGCTTCGGACGAGCCCTGCTTGACTTTTTCAAAGAGCGCCAACAGCGTGGCCAACTGCTCTTCGCGGCCAAACATTTTCTTGGATATTTGTAGTTTTTCGGGCGTGTCGCGGTTGCCCAAAGCAAAAGTGGAAATAAAAGCATTGTCAGCATAATCGCGGGCGCAGCGCCGGATATCGGATAGCAGGCCAAAAGCACTCTGGTAGCGCTCTTCGGGCATTTTGGACAACAGCTTGAGCGTGATTTTGGCCAGCATCTCGGGAATATCCATGCGCACTTTATTGGGCGGAACCGGTTGCCGGGCAATGTGCGAATGGATCAGCTCCAACGGGTCCTCCGAAGAGAATGGGGCGCGGCCGGTCAGCAACTCATAAAACACGGCGCCGATGGAGTAAAAATCGGATCGATAGTCTACCTGCCGGTTCATGCGGCCGGTTTGTTCAGGAGAAATGTAGGGCATGCAATCGGCGATGAAGGCCTCGTCATATATCTCTTTTGCTTCCCGCTGGGCAATGGGATTGACGGGCGCCATCAATATCAAGGGGGTATTGATCAGCATGCTGCCCGCGCCGCTTCGGACCAGAAGGGTCGAGGGGTTGATCTCCTTCAAAAGAAACTCTTTTTGATGCAGCAGATTGGTGACTTCAGCCAAGCCGATGGCAAATTCGAAAAAATAGCGCGGATCGCTGCGGATGGCGGTGATGAAATCCTTGAGCGGCTTGGCATGGTGATTTTCACAGACAAAGAGAAGTTCTTCCCGG
The DNA here is from genome assembly GCA_021824175.1 of Deltaproteobacteria bacterium. Lineage (GTDB taxonomy): Bacteria > Desulfobacterota > Desulfobacteria > Desulfobacterales > Desulfosarcinaceae > Desulfatitalea. The sequence goes on along the minus strand of JAKALP010000010.1, from coordinate 95,618 downwards.
TTGGCCGCGCGCACGGATTGCATTTCGAGAATGCGCACCAGGTTGTCTGATTTTATCGCCCGCACGCGCTCGAATCCATTTCGGATTTCGCTCAGGGATTCGGAGGTGAGACCATCGGTGGTGTGATGAATGACGAGCACTTCTTGCGGATCATGGGCGCGCACGGCCTCATAAAAGGCGGCATGGCGCTCCTGCCGGATTTTATGAGTGATCGTATAACCGTCAATGGCAATCATAAGCAGCGATCCAACTCCCGCATTCGGTGCAACCGACTGACATTAGATCAAAAAAACCAGTTTTGTGCAATACCGGGGGCTGATGTCTCAGAGTGTATCCAGGGGGGGGACGTCGAACTGTGTTTCGAACCGGATCATCCCGGTCCACATATCTTCAGACCAAATGACCAGCTAAAACCCGGTGTTCATATAGTGGGTTAGCGAAGGAATTACAACCAAATTCCATTAGATATCTTTTGACAGCCAGATTTGCCTTGGGATAATAAATATGGGTGCAATCAGAAAATCGCCGATTTTCTCTACACTTTGAATGTGCCTGTTCTCCATCAAACTATTTTCAACTTCCGCTGAATCGGCGTGAAAGGCAGTTGGCTGTGCACATTTCCACCACCAACCGCGGTTGCTTGCCACTAATACTTCTATTTTTGCTATTTCTTTTTCCCGCACCTGCCCAAGCAATACAACGGGCTTGCCTGGTACTCACTTCGGAAACCCAACGCCTGGTCATCGATCAGGTTGAATATTTAGTCGAGCCTCGCCCCATGGATCATCTGGAAGCTGCCAGCGCGGAGTTTGATTCCCTGTGGCGCGCCATGATGGGCAAGGGATTTAATTTTGGAAGCTTTCATGCTCCGGTGTGGTTCCGCTTTGATGTGGTCAACATCGATTATGCCAAGAGCAGTTGGATGTTCGAGGCCGGCCAACTCTTGTTGGATCATGTGGAGGTTAATGTCCTTAACCACATCACCGGTCGCTGGTCGTTCAGCCAGCAGGCCGGCAATCTGGTCCCCATACATCAGCGACCGGTGGGGCATCATAGTCTTCTTTTTCCCATTGACCTGCCGCCCGGTGAGCGCAGCACCATTTATGTCCGCGTAGAATCGGTTCTGGGCCTCTATTTCACGGCGGATATCTGGCAAAATGAAGCTTTCTGGCGCCACGATCAGCAACGAACACTGCTGTTAGGGGTGTTTCTGGGCATCCTGGTGGTGATGATCCTATACAACCTATCGCTGCATATCTTCACCAAGGACCGCAATTATCTCATCTATTCCGCCTATGTCACCGCCGTGGTGCTCTATGAGTTGGCCGCCACCGGCCTTGGCGGGCGTTATCTTTGGGACCACAACCTTTGGTTCAGGACCAATGCCTATGTGTTGTTTGCGGCCGCCAGTTTTTTGACCGCCACGCTTTTTATTCGTATGTTTTTATCCCTGCGCGTCTATGGTGGCTGGCTCCTGCAATTGAATAATGTGTTTTTGATATATTGGGTTGGCGCCACGTTTCTATTTCCCTTTGTTTTCAGCAAACTCTTTTTTGATTTCATGCAGCTGGTGGCCTTGCTCAGCCCCGTGGCCGGCATCGTGACCGGTGTTTATCTGTGGTACAGGGGCAATATCCAGGCCAAATACTACACCATCGCCTATATCTTCCTCAGTGTGGGAACCATCATTTTAATGTTGGGATATAGCGGCCTCGTGACCCGCGGACTGGTCACCGACTATAGCCAGGTGGTGGGATTTGTGGTGGAACTGGTATTGCTTTCCCTGGCATTGGCCGATCGCATCAACCGCGAACGCGTGGCCCGCGAGGAAGCGCAAGTGGTGGCCTTGGATTTAAGCCAGAAAGTCAGCAAGGCCCGCGAAGAAAAGCTGATGGTCCAGGAACAGATCCTGGAGGTGCAACGCCGCGCCAACGAAGAGCTTGAATTGCGTGTGCTTGAGCGCACCAGAGAGCTCGAACGCGCCATGAATAATTTGGAGATGGCCAACAAGGAGTTGTCACGACTGAGCTTTACCGATCCACTGACCAAACTTTACAATCGACGTTACTTCGAAGAAATATTGTTCACCGAAATCCGTCGCGCTGCTCGTATTCAACAGCCCTTGTCCGTAGCCATTGTGGATATCGATCATTTCAAGCTGATCAATGATGCCCATGGCCATTTGATCGGGGACGAGTGCCTGCGTCTGGTGGCCAAAACCATGAGTCAGCACATGGGGCGCAGCGGCGATCTCATCGCCCGATTTGGTGGGGAGGAGTTTGGCCTCATTCTGCCAGCCACATCTGAAACAAATGCCATGGTCGTGGCGGATCGTGTGCGCGCGGCCGTGGAGGGGATTCATTTCATTCATCGCGGCCAGCGAATCCTGTTGCGGGTCAGCATCGGTGTGGCCGGCTGCATTCCAGGACGTGATCAAAACCCCGAAGCACTGCTCAGCGCCGCGGATAAAGCCCTTTACCAGGCCAAACGCGCCGGCCGCAATCGAGCCGTGGCGGCCAACGGCTAAGGATTTCGCCCGCCATATCCCTCTGCGCTTGCATCTGTCTTGATTTTCGTCTACACCTGCGCTTCAAAAGTCACTTTGGAGCGGATTTACACAGGATGAAGCGCATTTCAGTTGTCACGGGCGTGGCCCTGGGGCTGTTGGTCGTCATTGGAATGGCCCTCCAAATCAAAGTGCCCAAATCTTCGGCGCCGGCCGTTTCTGCCTTGATAGATCGCGTGGATGAGCCCTGGACCGGCGACATAGATGAAATCATTGAAAAAAGACTATTTGTCCGGGTCCTGGTGGCCTACAATCAGACCCATTTTTTCATTGATCAGGGCGCTCCTCGGGGCATCGAGTATGAGCTGCTCAAACAATATGAAGCGTTTCTCAACCAGGATCGTGGCGATAATTCCCTCAAAGTCAAAATCGTTTTTAGAGTGCTTCCCTTTGACCGCTTGTTGCCCGCTTTGATGGGGGGCGAGGGTGATATCGTGGCGGCCGGACTGACAATCTCCCCCCAGGCGGCCGAGGCTGTGGCTTTCACCCACCCCTATTTCTCTGACATTCGTGAAGTTCTGGTGACTTGCCGGGACCGATGCGAAGTGAACACCATTGAAGCCCTGGCTGGCAAAAGAGTCCATGTGCCGGCCGGCAGCAGTTACGCGAACCATCTTCAGGCTTACAATCCTCAACTGTTGGGTCAGTTTCTAGACCCTATTCGCGTGGTGGAGGTCGCCCCTCAGTTTGAACCAGAAGACCTTTTGCGGATGGTCAACGCCGGCATATACGAATACACGGTCGTCGATGCCCATATGGCCGAGCTATGGGCCAAAGTGTTGCCCAACATCCAGGTGCACCCCAATGTCGAGATCCACCGGGGCGGCGCCATGGCCTGGGCCCTGCGCAAAGACAATCCGCAGTTGATGGCCAGTCTTAATGAGTTTATCCGGGCCAACGGCCAGGGCACTTACAACGGCAACCTGGTATTCAACCGGTATTATGAGAACCCCCAATGGATGCAAAATCCACTGAGTTCCGATCAAAAAGAGTTGATTGAAACGTTTAAAGCGTACGTTAAGAAATATGCCGACATCTACAATATGGATTGGCTCAAGGTGGCTGCTTTGGCCTACCAGGAATCGCATCTGGACCCAAATGCAAAGAGTCCGCGGGGCGCGGTCGGCATCATGCAGGTGATGCCCAGCACGGCTGCCGGCGACGATATTGGCATCGCCGATATCTACTCCATTGAAAACAATATTCATGCCGGGATCAGATATTTGGCCTATTTGCGCGACAACTACTTCAGCGATCCAGTCATTGCACCTGAAAACCGGATCTATTTTGCCATCGCAGCCTACAATGCCGGGCCCACCCGGATTCTGCTCATGCGCCAAAAGGCCAGAGAGAAGGGCCTTGATCCCAACGTTTGGTTTTCCAATGTGGAAGCAACGGTTCTGGAGCACATCGGATTGGAACCTGTGCAGTATGTGAGCAATATCTACAGCTACTATGTGGCGTATAAAAGCGCCTTCGACGTCATCAACCGGAAACCGCTAAATGAAACCGCGGCGCCGATCGACGATGACTTCTTGCGTCGTTCCGACACTTGATGCATTCGTGAAATTCTAGTTGGTTTGTTTGAGCGCCCAGTCGTAGCTCTGCTCTGAAAATCCAATGATGGTGCGTCCATTGATGACCGCCAGCGGCACGCCCGAGCGCGGGTCCAGTTGGCGGCGACGAGCAGCGGCCTGAGCGTCCTTTTCAATGTCATACTCATTGAATGGGATGCTGCGGGTTTTCAGATAATTTCTGGCCATTTTGCAGTATTTGCACCAGCTGGTCACATACAGCTCCACCGTGGGGTTGGCTCTGGGTGTCGCTTTAGGCGTTGGGGGCGGGGCTTCTTTGGCGCTGGCATTGGTTTCAGCCGGCTCCTTTTTCGGGGGCGGCTGATAAGTGGAGGGCGGGGCCGAGGGTTGGCTTTCCACTTCTTGGGTGCCTTGGTTTTGGGCAGGGGGCTGGTCTGAAAAATGGATTACGCCTTTTTCATCGGTCCATTTATAAATATCTGCCCAAGCCACGGAACCGAAGATCAGCAAAAGAAGCACGGTCAAGGATACGCTTGGTCGATATCGTAATAGCAGCGGTTTCATGTGTTCCCTCCTGGGCCTGTGCCGGTTTGAAGAGCTTCCGCTTTGATTTCTAGTTTGCGCGAAATTTCATTTGAAGATTAAGGTTGCATCCACGGCATTAACCACTTTTACACCGGTTAATATTTGTTATAATTACTATTTTTGTAATGGTCGCGGCGCATTCCTATGGACATCGGGGTCAAGATAGACTATTTACTGCTGCGCTCCAAATCTAAATATAATTTAACTTGAAGGTAGGTGAAAGAAGGAAAATGGAATCGTTGCGAATCATAGGCACAGGATCGTATTTACCCCCCCGGGTCGTTACCAACGATGATCTGGTGAGGGGTGGACTCGATACCTCGGATGAATGGATCACCAAGCGAACCGGGATCAGGGAGCGAAGAATCGCGGCCCCCGAAGTGGTCACCTCGGACATGGCAGCCCAGGCATCTTTGAACGCTCTGGAAATGGCCGGATTAAAGGCCAGGGACATCGACTTGATTATCCTCGCCACGGTCACTCCCGACACCCATTGTCCGGCGGCCGCCAATTGGCTGCAAGATAAGCTGGACGCCCATCGGGCCGCGACCTTTGACATTACGGCCGCCTGCTCGGGTTTTGTTTTCGGCATGAACATTGCCGAGCAATACCTGAAAAACAGAACCTTCCGCCACGTGCTGGTGGTGGGGGCCGAGGTGATGACCCGGGTGGTGGACTGGAGCGACCGCGGCTCCTGCGTGCTGTGGGGCGACGGCGCCGGCGCGGCCGTGCTGGCCATGGGCGAAGAGGGCGCCCAATTGCTCTCCACCCACATTCACAGCGACGGTTCCCAAGGCAAAAGTCTTCTGTTGCCCGGCGCTGGTTCCATGGCCAGCCCCGTCACCCACGAAAGCGTGGACAAAGGCATGCACCATCTGAAGATGATCGACGGCAAAACGGTCTTCCGCGCCGCGGTGCACGGCTTCATGGATGCCATTGTGGAAGCGGCGCGGCATAACAACATTGCCGTCGAAGATATCGATTGGATCATTCCCCACCAGGCCAACATCCGCATGTTCCAGAACATCTCCCAGACCATGAATATTCCCATGGAGAAGTTCTATCTGACCATACCGAAATACGGCAATATCTCGGCTGCGTCTTGTGCCATCGCCCTGGATGAAGCGGTGCGCGACGGCAGCATCCAAAAAGGCCACCTGATCAGCATGCCGGTGTTTGGCGGCGGCATCACCTGGGGTGGCGCCATGATCCGCTGGTAACCCCTTTTTCCCCCCTTCCCCCCACCCCCCTTTTTCTTCTACCCCCCGTTACCGCGCGGCATGAACTTTTCTTTTCATTCATCTTTGCTACCTGGTGGTGAGAAGAGCCCCCAGGTCGCAAATTAGTGAACCCCCGCTCCGGCGGTACGCTACCAGCATGATCCGTTTTCGTTGTTGTTGGGAATTAGGTGTAAGCGCCTGGCCCGGCAAACATAATCATATTGACAGAAAGTAACCAAAGTTCATATCTTGCGGCACCATCCATGGTCAGGGGGCATGCGATCTATGAGCCGATTGTTGAGCACCAAGGAAGTGGCCCGCCATTTGGGGGTCAATGAAAAGATGGTCTATTCCTTGATTTCCGAAAAAGGACTGCCCGCATCCAAGGTAACCGGGAAATGGGTCTTTCCCCAACACCTGGTGGACCAGTGGGTTGAGGCCCATACCATCAATCTTGCCGCTAAACCGGGCGCTTTCATGTCGGCCGAAGAGCTGCTGATCATCTCGGGCAGCAACGACCCCCTGCTTGAGCAAACCATCGGTCTTTACAATGGCCTCTATCCGGAACGGCTGGCGGTATTCGGCAATGTGGGCAGCGTGGGCGGCATCCGCGGTCTAAAACAAGGCCTGTGCCATATCGCCACCAGCCATCTGCTTCAGGAAAAAGATGAAGAGTACAATTTCGAAGCAGTCGGTGAGTTGCTCAACCCGGTGCCCGTGGTGGTGAATTTCTGCCGCCGTCGCCAGGGCCTCATCGTGGCTAAAGGCAATCCGCGCCGCATCGGCCGCACGTCTGATCTCGGGCAGCCGGGCCTGCGCCTGGTCAACCGTAAACTGGGCACTGGCACACGCCAGCTTTTGGACCGCGAACTCAGCCGCGCCGGGCTTAATGGCGACCAGATCAGCGGCTACACCCATGAGGTCCAGCGCCATATGGATGTGGGCCTGGCGGTCTTGGGCGGCAAGGCCGATGCGGGTCCGGGCATCCAGCCCGTGGCCGAGCTGCTGGGCCTGGATTTCATGGCCTGGCGCTGGGAACGCTATGATCTGTTGATCCAAAGGGAACGATTTTTCGATCAATCCGTGCAACTGCTGCTGGGGCTATTGCATGAAAGTAGATTTCAGCGTCTGGCCGAGGAGTTTCAAGGCTATGACCTTTCCATGAGCGGCAAAATGGTCTTCCCCAAACCCCAAACTAGTACTGAAAATAACCCTAGTCCCAAGCCAAAGGAGGAGTCATGAAACGACTATCTACGATAATTAAGCTATTCCTGTTGATGGGTATCAGCGCGGCCGTGCTGGCCACATCTGGTTGGGCCGCGGACGATAACGTCCTGATGATGGCCACCACCACCAGCACCAATGATACCGGCCTGCTGGATTACCTGGCTCCCCACTTCAACAAGGCCAGCGGCCTGGAGCTGCGCTGGACCGCCACCGGTACGGGCAAGGCCCTGGAGTTGGGCAAAAACTGTGATGTGGATGTCCTCCTCGTGCACTCTCCCGAGGCGGAGCTGAAGTTTGTGGAAGAGGGCTATGGCATCCACCGCACCCCGATCATGTACAACGATTTTGTCATCATCGGCCCGGCCGCTGATCCGGCGGGCATCAAGGGCAAAAGCGTGGCCGAAAGTCTGGCCGCCATTATGGCCAAAAAGGCTGTGTTTGTAAGTCGGGGCGATAAATCCGGCACCCACAACAAAGAACTGGAGTTATGGAAAACAGCTAAATTGACGCTGCCCGAAAAAGAGAGTTGGTATGTGCAAAGCGGCCAAGGCATGTTGGCCACCATCAACATGGCCTTTGAAAAAAAGGGCTATACTCTGACCGATCGTGGCACCTACATCAAATATGAGGCCGATAAAGGCGGCCAGCCCCCCATGGTGATTCTAGTGGAAGGCGATGAAACCCTGCGCAATCAATACAGCGTCATCGTGGTGAATCAGAAACGCTGTGAAAAAGCCAAAAGCGGCATGGCCCAGAAGTTTGCCTTCTGGATGTCCGGCCCCCAGGGGCAAATGCTCATCAAGGAATTTACCCAGAACGGAAAACAGCTGTTCACCCCCAATGCCAAGTGATGTGCAATGGATTTTCTTTTTCAGGGTTTTCTTCAAGCATTCAAATTGCTGCTGACTGGAGATCCTGAGACCTATTCGGCGGTGGCCGCCACGGTGACGGTTTCCAGCTATGCCATGGCGGTCAGCCTGCTGATGGGCATCCCTTTGGGTTTTGCCCTGGGCCACTTTCGCTTTCCCGGCCGCCGGGCCGTGCGCCTGGTGGTGGATACCATGCTCTCTTTGCCCACGGTCTTTGTGGGACTGATGGTCTATGCCTTAATTTCCCGCCAAGGCCCTTTGGGTCAAATGGGGCTGCTCTTCACCCTGCCCGGCATCGCCATTGGCCAGACCCTGCTGGCCTTGCCCGTGGTGATCGCCCTGGGAGCAACGACCGTGGAGAGCATGGATGCCAATTTACGTACCATGTTGATTTCGCTAGGCGCCGGCCGGCGCCAATTGCTGCTCGGCATCCTATGGGAAGCACGCCATGGGCTGGTGGAGGCGGGATTGACGGCCTATGGCCGGGTAATGACCGAGGTGGGCATTGCCATGATGGTGGGCGGCAATATCAAATGGCACACGCGCACCATCACCACCGCCATTGCCTTGGAGACCAGCAAGGGCATGTTTGCCATGGGCATTGCCTTGGGAATGGTGTTGCTGCTCATTGCTTTTTTTACCACCAGCGCAGCATCCCTCATTAAGCGGAAGTAAATCGGATTTGACCCAAATCATCATGCCTTTGTACGAGCTAAAGAATATTGCCCACCAGTATAACGGCCACCTTGCGCTCTCCATTGACCACTGGGTGTTGGAAAGCGGCCGCATCACTGGATTATCCGGCCCCAATGGCAGCGGCAAGAGCACCCTGCTCAAGCTGCTGGGCTTTGTGGAGCGACCAACATCAGGGCAGATCTTTCTCAATGGGCGCAAAACGGTTCCGTTTGATGCCGTTGTGCGGGAAACCGTAGCGCTGCTGCCCCAGGCTACTTTTTTGCTTAAGCGCAGCGTTTATCACAATGTTGAGTACGGTTTGCGGTTGCGCGGCCTAAGCCGGCTAACGGATAATCGCGTGCGGGAGGCCATGTCCCTGGTGGGGCTAGACTTTGACCACTTTGCCCATCGCCCTTGGTATGCCCTATCGGGCGGTGAGGCACACCGGGTGGCCCTGGCAGCCCGTTTGGCCCTGCGTCCCAAAGTATTGCTGCTGGATGAGCCCACCACCAGCGTGGATGCGGCCAGCGCCCAGCACATTAAGTCCGCGACCCTGTATGCCCACCAGCAGTGGGGCAGCAGCGTGGTGATCGTCAGTCACGAGCATCAATGGTTGCACGAAATCAGCCACGAAATCTTATATCTGTTTCAGGGCAAACTTTTGGGCTCCGGTCACCGGACCTTGCTCTTCGGTCCCTGGCTGCCGGCGGATGACCGGAAGGTCTATATGTTGTTGATTGGCGAGCAGCGTTTCGAGGCCCCCCATCCCCCTCCGGAAGCTATCCACCAAGTGGCGGCTATTGCGGCCATCGATCTATCGATCCTCCCCCATGACAACGTCATGGTCCCGGCACCAGGTCGTCTTCAAGGCACCCTGACCAGCATGAGTCTGGAAAGAATCACCGGCCGGATTCATGCCACGGTTGGAATGGGCTCAGTAGTATTCCATGTTGTGGTCCCGCCGGAGATCTTTAATCGGGGCGGATTTACTCCCGGAAGCGCGGTCTGGATCAGCTATCAACCCGATGATGTGGTTTGGTATTAGCTGCAAATCATCTCAAAATAATCTTTTAGCCCAATATCTTTGCCGGCGACAAAATCCCTTTTTCAGATGGCTCATTTTCGAAGCCGGCTCCGTCGTTGTCTTTATTTTGATATTCCAGTATAAAATGCGGCCATGTCGACCGAGATCATTCGCCGCAACTCCCGCCAGATCCGGGTGGGTAACGTGCCCGTGGGCGGACACGCCCCCATCACGGTTCAATCCATGACCAACACGCCCACCCAGGATGTGGCCGCCACCATTGCCCAGATCCTGCGTTTGGAAGCGGCCGGCTGCGAAATCGTGCGTGTGGCCGTGCCAGATGAGCAAGCCGCCGAAGCCGTAAGCGCCATCAAGGCCGGCATTCATATTCCCTTGATCGCCGATATCCATTTCGATTATCGCCTGGCCCTGGCCGCGGCCAAGGGCGGCGCCGACGGCTTGCGCATCAATCCCGGCAACATCGGCGGCCAGGTCAAAGTGCGCGCGGTGGTGGATTGTGCCAAGGATTTGGGCTTGCCCATTCGCATTGGTGTGAACAGCGGATCGCTGGAAAAAGATCTGCTCAAAACCCACCAGGGGGCTACACCCCAGGCCATGGTGGAGAGCGCTCTGCGCCACGTAGCTTTGTTGGAAAAGGAGGGCTTTGAGCAGATCAAAATCTCCCTCAAGGCCTCGGACGTGCGGCGCACCGTGGCCGCCTACCGCCTGCTGGCCGGGCGCATAGATTATCCCCTGCATTTGGGGGTCACCGAAGCCGGCTCGCTTTACGCGGGCACGGTCAAGTCGGCCCTGGGCATCGGCATGCTGCTGGCCGAAGGGATTGGCGACACCTTGCGGGTGTCGCTCACACGTGATCCGGTAGAAGAAGTACGCGTGGGGTTTGAAATCCTCAAAGCCTTGGAGATCCGCCGCCGTGGGCCGGAGATTATCTCGTGTCCCACCTGCGGCCGCTGCAATATCGACCTGATGAGTGTGGTCGATGAAGTGGAAAAAGCACTGCTCACGCGCGCCACGCCGGTCAAGCTGGCCATCATGGGCTGCGTGGTTAACGGACCCGGCGAGGCCAAGGAGGCTGACATCGGCATCGCCGGCGGTCAGGGTTTGGGCATTTTGTTTAAAAAAGGCAAGGTGATTAAAAAGGTGCCCCAGGCGCAGTTGGCCCAGGCGCTATTAAAAGAAGTAGATAAGTGGGAAGCAGAATCTCAGAAGAAAAAGGATAAATAAGATCATGGCTCAAAAAGTGAAGACCGCAATTACTCCCACCCGCGAAGAAGATTATCCCGAATGGTATCAACAAATAGTCAAAGCCGCGGACATGGCCGACCGCTCGCCGGTGCGCGGTTGCATGGTGATCAAGCCCTGGGGCTATGCCATCTGGGAGAACATCCAGCGCGAGCTCGATGAGATGTTCAAGGCTTCGGGCGTGAAGAATGCCTACTTCCCGCTTTTTATTCCTCTGAGCTTTCTGGAAAAAGAGGCGGAGCATGTGGAGGGCTTCGCCAAGGAGTGCGCCGTGGTGACCCATCATCGCCTGGAAAAGGGCGAAAAGGGCGGGCTGGTGCCGGGCGGAGCCTTAACCGAACCCCTGGTGGTGCGCCCCACCTCGGAAACCATCATCGGTGACTCATTTTCCAAATGGGTCAGCAGTTATCGCGATCTGCCTTTGTTGATCAACCAGTGGGCCAATGTGGTGCGCTGGGAGATGCGCACCCGCATTTTTCTGCGCACCAGCGAATTCTTGTGGCAGGAGGGCCACACGGCCCATGCCACGGCCGCCGAGGCCCAGGAGCGCACCTCCATGATGCTGGCCGTTTACGCCCGCATGGCCGAGCAGTATTTGGCCATCCCCGTGCTCCAGGGCCGCAAGAGCCCGGCCGAGCGCTTTCCCGGCGCGGTCGACACCCAATGTATCGAAGCCATGATGCAGGACCGCAAAGCCTTGCAGGCCGGCACTTCTCATTTTCTGGGGCAAAATTTCGCCAAAGGTTCCAATATCCGCTTTCAAAGCGCGGAAGAAAAAGAAGAGTTTGCCTGGACGACCTCCTGGGGTGTTTCCACCCGCTTGATCGGCGGATTGATCATGACCCACAGCGACGATGACGGTCTGATCCTGCCGCCCAGGGTGGCGCCGGCCCATGTGGTGCTGTTACCCATTGTGCATAAAGAAGAAGAGCGCGCCAAGGTCATGGCTTACACGGACGCCCTGGCCGAAGAATTGGGCCGAGTCGTTTATAGCGGGCGGCCCCTGCGCGTAGAAGTAGATAAGCGCGAGATCGGCGGAGCCCGGGGTTGGGACTGGATCAAGAAGGGCGTGCCGCTGCGTATCGAGATCGGGCCGCGCGACATCGCCAATGACGCGGTCTTCTTCGGCCGCCGGGACAAAGCCCACAAAGAGAAAACCGCCATGCCCAGGGCCCAGTTTGTTCAGCAAGCCGGCACCTTACTCGACGAAATCCAGGGCAATCTACTGCAGCGCGCCGCGGCCTTCCGGACGGCCCATAGCCAACCCATCGATGACCGCAATGCTTTTTATGCCTATTTTACTCCCAAGAACCAGGAGAAGCCCGAAATCCACGGCGGTTTTGCCATGGCCCACTGGTGCGGCAACGACGCCTGCGAGGCCAAAATCAAAGAGGATCTCACCGTGACCATCCGCTGCATCCCCTTTGACAACCCCAAAGAAGCGGGCCGCTGCATCTGCTGCGGCGCGCCCAGCCAGGAGCGGGTGGTATTTGCTAAAGCGTATTAGCGTTGATTCGTTGATTGGTTGATTCGTTTTTGGACCGTGAGTGGAAGTGATTCCCATTGAAAGGAGCAAGGAGTGGCGGCATGATCCGTATCAACGACATCCTCGATAAGATCACCGATTTCAACCCCGATGCGGATGTTGATCTGATTGATCGCGCCTACATTTATTCCGCCAAAGTGCACGACGGCCAGGTGCGGCTCTCGGGCGAGCCCTATCTTTCCCATCCGCTGGAAGTGGCGGGTCTGCTGGCCGACATGCGGCTGGATGTGGTCAGCGTGGCGGCCGGCCTGCTGCACGATGTGATCGAAGACACCCATGCCACTGCCGAAGAAATCGAGGAGATGTTCGGCCCCGAAGTGCGCCACATTGTCTCGGGGGTCACCAAGCTGAGCACCCTGCCCTTTTCCAGCGCCCAGGCCCGCGAAGCGGAGAGTATTCGCAAGATGCTGCTGGCCATGGCCGATGACATCCGCGTGATCCTCATCAAGCTGGCGGATCGGCTGCACAACATGCGCACCCTGCAATATCACAACAGCCAGGCCAAGCAGCGCAAAATCGCCAAGGAGACCTTGGATATTTACGCGCCCCTGGCTTCGCGCCTGGGCATGTTCACCATCAAGAATGAGCTGGAGAATATCGCCTTCAAGTATGTCTTGCCCGAAGAGTACGCCAAGATTGACAGCCTGGTGGCCAAAGGCAAATCCGAGCGCGACAAATACATCGAATCGGTTAAAACCCTGATTCAGAACAAGATGGCCGAAAACAATCTGCCGTGCGAGGTGTTGGGCCGCTATAAGCACTATTACAGCATCTACCAGAAGATGATGAATCAGAACCTCTCCTTTGAAGAGGTCTACGACATCATCGCCTTCCGCATTATTCTGGACACCATTCCCCAGTGCTATGAAGCCTTGGGCTTGATACATGCGTTGTGGCGGCCCATTGCCAAGAAATTCAAAGATTACATCGGCATGCCCAAATCCAATATGTACCAGTCGCTGCATACCACGGTGATCGGGCCTTCGGGAGAGCGGGTCGAGATTCAGATCCGCACGCGCCAGATGGATCAGGTGGCCAAATCGGGCATCGCGGCCCACTGGAGTTACAAAGAGGGCAAATCCACGGATGCCAAAACCGCGGCCACCTTTGCCTGGGTCCAAAACATCATCGAGAACCAGGCCAATATCAAAGACCCGGACGAGTTTCTGGAAAATGTGCGCATCGATCTCTTCCCCGAAGATGTCTATGTCTTTACTCCTAAAGGGGAGATCAAAACCCTGCCCAGGGGCGCCACGCCCGTGGATTTCGCCTATGCCATCCACTCGGAGGTGGGGGACCAGTGCGTGGGCGCCAGGGTCAATGGCCGCATGGTGCCGCTAAAATATCAGCTTCAATCGGGTGAAAGCGTGGCGGTGATCACCCAAAAAGGTCATCAGCCCAGCAAAGATTGGCTCAACTTCGTTAAAACGGTGAAGGCCCGCTCCAAAATCCGCGCTTGGATCAAGACCCAGGAAAAGGAGCGCAGTATCGCCCTGGGCCGCGAGATGTGCGAAAAGGCCTTTCGCAAAGTGCGTATGAATTTCAACGAGTTGAGCAAGTCCCCGGATATGGAAAAGGCCGTGGAGAGCTTTGGCTTCAAATCGTTGGAAGATCTGATCATCGCGGTCGGCTATGGCAAGATCACCCCCTTGCACCTGGTGCGCAAGCTGATGCCCAAAGCCGAGGAAACCACGGAAGAGGAGCAACAGACCCTGATCAACCGGCTCATCGGCCGGGTGCGCAAGAAAAAAACCGGCAGCGGCGTGACGGTCAAAGGGGTGGATGACATCCTGGTCCGATTCGGCAAGTGCTGTCAGCCTGTACCCGGCGACGCCATTACAGGTTATATCACCCGCGGCTTTGGCGTCACCGTGCACCGCGTGGGATGCATCAACATTCTAAAGACCAATCCAGAGCGGCTCATCGAGGTGGAGTGGGACGCCACCCGACGTGAAACCTTTCCAGTGAAAATCAAAATCCGGGCCCTGGATCGCATGGGGCTGCTGGCGGAAATGGCGGCCGCCATCAGCAAGAGCGGCGCCAATATCCTTAGCGCCAACACCCAGACCCATGAGGATAAGATGGTGTCGAGCTTTTTTACCCTGGAGGTAGGGGATACGGAACAGTTGAATCAAGTGATGGCTTTGTTGAAGAAAATCAAGAGTGTCATCGAGGTGGATCGGATGAGCTAAATCAGGCTCATAGGTAAGCATGGCCGATCTTCTTTTCCCATACAGAAGGGACATCGGAACTTAAACAATAGTCAATTATTATTATATTTTGATAATTAAATTCAGGCAGGTTTGACGGGCTTAAACACCTCTGTTGGGCGGCGATAGTCGTCTATGATAGAAGTTGGCGCAAAATAGGCCAAAACATCCATCAATAATTTTTCCCAGTCCCGCGATCATCATGATGCGCGCCTTAGGTTTCATTCCAACATCCTGATTCCCGTATGACGGGAATATGAAATCAATGAATCAAGTTGGCCCCTTTCTCGGTCAACTTTAATTTGGGGATCTCCCCCTTCATCTCATATTTGACAAAACCCTTGGCGGCTAACTGTTTGATCGCTTTTTCAAAATCGCGCTTTTCATAAGCATTCAGGAAAGGCAGATACTCTTCCACCAGCCAATTTTCGGGCAGCACATCGTTTTCTTCGCCCTCCATGGCCCGGAACTGGTCCAGGATGTCCTTTTTAATATCTTTTATGTCTCTGCTCATCGCTTATCCTCGCAAGTACGTTAGATCGTGTTAGCCTTGGTTGCTATGGGGCCACAGATGAGTCGCGATTCCTCTGTTAAAGCCCCTAATTTCTCCGCCCAGTAATTGGTTCGAAATCTTTCTCCCCGAACCTTGCGCCGTCACCAAAGCGCAGTAATGTAAGACATATTGATCGTTTTACAAGCTCCGGGTTTACGGTTTGTTCTTTTGTTTCAACGGGGGGTGCCGGATCTGGGTGGAAACCAGTTACGTACCGATCAGGATTGGAACGAGAGCGAGCCGTTGGCAAGACCTCCTTTTTTGTTATTGATGGAGCTAAATTTTACCTTGGGTGACCAGCCGTGCAAAGTGCGCAAATGAGCGATCGTAAGTGCGTTCGGCCTCATCGGGAAAGCAGCAGGCCGGCAATTGGCGCGATTGCAAGTGGTAATGCAGACACTCGCAGCATGCCCCCTTGCGCGCGCAGGAGGGGTAGCTGCAGTTACAGCGTTTGATGTTGTTGTCCTTGTGGCATTCGATCGTCATGGATCTCCCTGTCGTTATTTTTCATCCACATACCGCATTTGAATGGAGCGCAATATTTCGTAGCGGCTGAAAAAAATCTCCACCAGCTCGGGATCGAAGTGGGAACCGGCGTTTTTTTCAATCTGGTCAAGAATGTGCCGTTCATCCCAGGCCTCTTTGTAGGCGCGTTTGGAGCTGAGGGCATCATAGACATCAGCCAGGGCCACAATGCGGCCAAACAATGGAATTTCACTGCCTTTTTTACCGCGGACCCGGCCCTCGGCGGTTAAATACTCCTTGATGGGCTGACCAGTGCGAAAATCGATATGCCCAGGATAGCCCATCCCATCCCAGCGCTCATGATGGTTGAGGGCCACCAGGCCGGCGGCTTCGTCAAAATCCGACTGCTGGTGCATGAACAGGCGCGCACCCTGGATGGTGTGCTGCTTCATGATCTCATATTCATCCTCATTGAGCCGGTCCGGCTTTTTAAGAATCAGATCCGATGTGGCCACTTTGCCCACATCATGCAGCATGGCGGCCATGCGCAACACGTCGCGGGTTTTATCGATCACCTTGCTGTCGATATGGTGCCGCACGGCCCAATGTTCATAAATTTCCACGGCAAAACCAGCGACCCGGTTGACATGGGCGCCGGTTTCGCGCGGGTCGCGCATTTCAGCCATGCGGATCATGCGCAGGATCAGGGCGCGGGTCATTTGGGCGCGCTCCAGGGCCACGGCAGCCACCGCGGCAAAATGATACATGATGCGTTCATCCTGGCGCGAAAATACCGAGATCTGGCCCCCTTCGTCCCGGGCATTGATGATTTGCAAAATCCCCAAAATGGCGCGGCTGCTGTTTTCCAGTGGAATGGTCAGCACCGAACAGGTTTTATATCCCGTGGTTTCATCGAATTTTTTAGTGAAACTGTAAGGCAGCGTGGCCTCCAGCGAGTAGACATCCTCAATGTTCAGTGACCGGCCGGTGGCCGCTACGTACCCGGCAATACTTTTGGTGTCGATGGGGATCTTAAAGGTTGAGTAGATGAGCTTTTCACCCTTGGGCAGTTGCCGTTCCAGGGTGTCGTTCTGGGTGTAGGAGAAGTGAAGCCAGTCGTTTTGGCGAATATAAATGGAGCCAGCGTCGGCATTGACGAATTGGCGCGCCCTGGTCAAGACCCGCTCCATCAGAATGTCGAGGTCGTTGATTTGACTCAGCTCGATCCCCAAACGCGTCAAGCTGTCCAGCTTTTCCTGTTCGCTCAACATTGGGCGCACTCTTTATGAGGGTTTGCGTCGCGCGCCAAGCTCCGGCGGTTCCAGCCTTATGTGAATTCCGAACCATATCAATCTGTTGTCATTGCGTCAAGAATAAAGTCGTCAGGAATTCAAGTCGCTTCGGTGGTTTAGCTACGACTATGCGCTCTGGTTGGGCTATCGGCATCGTGAATTCTTGATGCCGATAGCCTTTGGGATTTCACAAGGCGTGTTTCGGTCCAACCGGGGAAATCATTGACTTCTGGATCAGATCCTGAGCCTTGGCGCGCTGCCGTTGCCATGGCCTCAAGATCCCTGACCTTCCTTGGGTTTTTCGAACAGGGAAATATAGCGGCCATACCCATCTTTTTGCAGATCCGCTTTGGGGATGAACCTGAGGGCCGCTGAATTGATGCAGTACCTCAGGCCCGTAGGCTTTGGGCCGTCGGTAAAGACATGACCCAGGTGGGAATCGGCCCGTTTGCCGCGCACTTCCGTCCGGGTCATGAAAAAGCTGCGATCGGTTTTTTCGACGATATTGTCCGGATCGATGGGGCGTGTGAAGCTAGGCCAGCCTGTGCCCGAATCGAACTTGTCCGTGGAGCTGAACAGCGGGTCCCCTGAAATAATGTCCACATAGATGCCCTCGGCATGGTTGTCCCAGTACTCGTTTTTAAAGGGGGGCTCGGTGTCGTTATTGCGCGTGACGCTGTACTGCAGGGGCGTCAGCTCTTTTTTCAACTGCTCATCGGAGGGAATCCCGCCGTTCTGGGCAAGAGCCTGGGAAGCCACAGCGGCCGCTGGCGCGGACGCCGTGAACTTATCTTCCTTCCAGGCTTGTTCGATAAAGCGATCGCGGCCCGACCCATACCGATAATATTTATAGCGGATGGGATTCTTCTTGTAATAGTCCTGGTGGTAGTTTTCAGCCTCGTAAAAGGGTCCCAACGGCAGGATCTCGGTTACAATGGGTTTGCTGAACTGCCCGGACTGGGCCAATCGCTGCTTTGACGCTTCGGCCGCCGCTCGCTGTTGCTCATTGGCATAAAAGATGGCGCTGCGGTATTGGGAGCCCCGGTCCACGAATTGTCCGCCTGGGTCGGTGGGCTCGATATGGCGCCAGAAATAATCTAGCAGCTGCTCATAGGTGACCCTGGTCGGATCGTAAATGACTTTGACCGATTCGAGATGACCCGTGCCGCCGGCCGATACTTGTTCATAGGTAGGATTGGCCACCTTGCCGCCAGTATAGCCGGATATCGCGTCGATCACCCCAGGGACCTTTTCAAAATCTGACTCCGTGCACCAAAAACAGCCGCCGGCAAAGACGGCCATGCGGGTCTGGCCAGTCTCATTGGGGTCTGGCTGGGCACTCTTGTCATCCATGCTTTTGGCCGTACGGTATCCAAATAAAGCTATTGTGAATACAAATAGCCCGATAATTGCAATTCTCATATAGCACCTCCTCTTCGCCAACGGCTCTCGTGCATTGCGTTTCCATCAGAGCTGTTGGGCTGTGTTCGTGACGTGCCTGGATAATAAGGCCGAAATTAAAAGGTGCGATATGGATTAGGTAAAGATTGGGTAAAGCCGGAACGTTATTTCAAAAAGGCGATTACCACGCCATCACCGCGTTTGCGGGTGACTTTGCCCTTGATCATGGTGACCCCTTTTTTAGTGGCAAAGGGAATGGTCAGGGTCAGCTCCTGGCCGATCGTGGCCTTAAAATAAGAGGAGGGTTCGATCAAGGCACCCCCCCGGCTTAGATTGAGCAGGTAGCCGCTATAGTGCCGATCATAATCATCAATGGTGATGGAAAGGGCACAGCTTTTTCTCTCGTGCAGCCGCCTTTCGCCGAACAGTGTGTCGTAGCCCATGTGAGCCTCCATTCAATTTCAATGCGCTGGTGCTCGGTGGTTCTGGGGGGAACCGAAGCCTAACCGCGGAACGGGGGGATACTTAATTGATAACCTTATTCAGTAGTTAAGGTCAATGGTCAAGTAGCCCGCCTGAATGGACTACAACCACAGAGCGGAATGAATAGCCTACTTATGCACACCGCGCCGGCCATCGATCATATTGACAGACACCCTTTTTTAAGCTAATAAAAACAATACTTTTTCATTCTGCGCAAAGCCGTTTGCATCCCTCCAACCATCAACCCCGCAGGTGGCCTATGATGCAATCCGAGGCTTCATCCTCCGAGCGTTCCTCGGAATCGCCCCGCCGCAAAATTGCTCTCGGTGGCGGTATCATCGTGTTGTGCCTGGTGGCATTTGCCCTGGCGACCGTTTTGGCATTGCGGCAAGCGCCGCGGTCTGATCCTTTTTCTCCACTGACCCTTGGCGAGAAGATTTTCAGCCCTCAGGAGCGCAACGCCTTTCTGCGTCTGCCGGTGGTCAGCGGCCAGCTGAACAGTGTTTTCGTGGTGCCGGGCAGCGGCCATATTTGGGTGGCGGGCAATAGCGGGTTGCTGCTCGTGAGCGAGGATAAAGGCGCCACATGGCAACAACGCACCGTGGCCAAAGTAAAGCCGCCTCAACCCCAACTCACGCCTCCAAGCGCGCCGTCGATTTTCAAACTGAAGTCGGGTTTGAGCCCCCTGACCTGGCTGGTTCCCGATGCCCTAGCCGCGCGGCCTGCCGGACAAAGCTACGATGCCGGCAATGCGCCACCCAATGTGCGACAGCAATTGCCCAATGCGCCCAGCGCAGTAGAAAAGGATGTGAAAAATCTTCCGGCCATCCACGCGCCGAGCCAACGCCAAGAGCCTGTAGAAATACAAAAGCCCTCGCCTACTCCAGCAGAAAAAGAGATTCAACCCCATTTGCAATCGATCTATTTTAATGATTCCCGAAATGGTTGGATCGTAGGCCAGGCGGGTGCGCTGTACAAAACCACGGACGGCGGCGCCACGTGGGCATTGATTGCCAGCGGCAGCCAGGCCGATCTTTACTGCATCGCGTTTACAGACCCAGGACATGGCCAGATCTGGGGCGCCAACACTACCGTGCTGGTAACCGCGGATGGCGGCGCCACCTGGAGCCGGCGTGTGCGTTACGACCAGCCGGTGCCTGAGTTGTACTTCGTTCATTTCTTCGAAGCCCGGCGCGGCTGGGCCCTGGCCAAGGACCGCTCCCTTTTCTACAGCAATGACGGCGGCGAGCACTGGAACCGACGGGGCAGCCAGCCCAAGGCACCCCTCAATGCGATCCATTTTACTACCGATGAGATGGGCTGGGCCGTTGGGCTGGACGGCATGATTTTCGCTACCCAGGATGGCGCCAAAACCTGGACTCCCCTCTACAGCGGGACCCAGGAAACGCTTCATTCGGTCTATTTTTCTGATCGCGCCCACGGCTGGATCGTGGGAGCCAACGGCGCCCTGTTGCGTACCGCTGACGGTGGCGCAACCTGGCGGCGTCAAAGCCGGGGAGATTATCTCTCCTCGGTCTTTTTTACGGATGACTCCTTTGGCTGGGCCGCGGGCCAAAACGGCCGGATCATGAAGAGCACTGACGGCGGCCGGAGCTGGCTGCCCATTGAAAGCGGAACAAAAGAAGTTCTGAGAACTGTCAAGTTTGTCGATCATATGAGAGGTTTGGCCGTTGGAGAAAATGGTACAATTTTGAAGACAATCAATGGCGGCAAAATCTGGAATCAGCACCAGAGCGGCGAAAAATTAAGTTTCAGCGCGGCCTATTTTATTGATTTGGATTATGGTTGGGCAGGCCGCGGCACAAGGATTTATACCACCATTGATGGCGGAGAAACCTGGAAACCACAATGGACTGGAGCACAGTCGTTGTTCTCTTCGATCTTTTTCGTGGACCGCAATTTTGGGTGGGCAGTGACTGGGGGCGTAGAGTATGGCGGTCGTATTTTTGGCACAAAGGATGGGGGTGGTACTTGGACACCAAACAATACCGGTAGTAAAAGGCTTGAATCTATATTCTTTATTGATCGCGACGTTGGCTGGGTCGTAGGCGCGTCGGGCACCATCCTTTTTACTACCGATGGTAGCAAGACATGGAACAAGCAGGCAAGCGAGACAGATGCTGGACTTCGTTCCATTTATTTCTTAAATCAAAATCTCGGTTGGGTTACCGGAGAATCCGGGATAATTCTTTCTACTGCAAATAGCGGTGCCACTTGGACCCAGCAGCCAAGCGGAACAAAAGCCTCACTGAGTTCGGTTTTCTTCTCAGATCCCCAGCACGGCTGGGCGAGCGGCGATGGCGGCACGCTGCTATTTACTACCGACGGCGGCCAGTCCTGGAATACTCCGGCCTATTCCCGCCGACCGGCGCTCTGGTACTGGCTGGTGTGCCTGCTGCTGGCCGGGCTTTCTTTCTTCGTAATGCAGCGCCGGGGCCGGCCGGAGATGTTCACCGAAACCGTGGCCGATATGCTGGCCTCGGACCGTCCCCTGACCGCCAATGATCCCGATCCTCTGGATTTGCACAGCATCAGCGCGGGCTTGGCGCGCTTTATCGCCAACCGCAACACCGATCCACCCCTGACCATCGCCGTGACCGGCGAATGGGGCACGGGCAAATCTTCCCTGATGAACCTGCTTTACCACGATCTGAAAAAACGCCGTTTTCAACCGGTGTGGTTCAATGCCTGGCACCACCAGAAGGGAGAACAACTGCTGGCCTCGCTCTACGCGCACATCCAGCGCCAGGCTGTGCCGCCCCTATTCCATCCGGCCGGCATTCTTTTCCGCCTGCGACTGCTGCTGCGCCGCAGCCGCCGCAACTGGCTGGCGTTCCTGGCCGTGGTCGCGCTGGGATTGGCGGTCTATCCCTATCTCGAAGGTACTCTCTTTGCGTTGGCCGGCGCTGTGGCGGATCTGGCCAAAGCGTTTCTGTCGGGCAGCAAACAGAATGTGCGCAATGCCCTGGATCTATCGGCCTTGTTCAAGGCCATTCCCAACCATTTGGACAAGCTGATGGCGGCCATCTTGGCTTCGCCGGCCGTGGCCGCGGTGTTGCGGGCCATTCGTTCCTTTGGTCTGTCGCCCCAGAGCCTGATCGCCTTTGGCGCCGCGGACAGCCCCAAGAAGAGCGACATGGACCCTGGCGCCCGGGCGCGCTTTGCCCAGGAGTTCAACGATGTGGCCGCCAGCCTGGATTTGGGCGCTATGGTGCTTTTCATCGACGACCTGGATCGCTGCAGCAAAGAAAATGTGGTGGAGATCCTGGAGACCATCAACTTCCTGACGGTTTCCGGGCGCTGTTTCATTATTCTGGGCATGGCCCGGCAGTGGGTGGAGACCTGCGTGGCGTTGCAGTTCAAAGAGCTGGCCGAGGAGAGCGACACGGATGATGATGACAAAAACGGGCACGTCCACCGCCGCCGATTCGCCCAGCAATATTTGGAAAAATTGATCAATATTGAAGTGCCGATCCCCGTACCGGCGTCAGATAAAACTCTGGCTTTGCTGGCGCCGAATCTGCCGCCGCCTGCCACTCGGTTGCAGTGGATAAAATCAACGCTGAGCAAAGAGATCATCAAATATCTACCCTTTCTGTGCGTGGCGCTTTTGGCACTGGCCGCCTGGGGTTTAAAGGATTGGTTCATGCCCACGCCAGCGGCCCCTCAGCCCGCGCCCCAGGAGGTGCGTGTGCTGCCCGGCCCCTCGAACCAAGGCGAATTGCTTTTGCAAGACGGCAAAATCCGGCTGCCGCTCAATACCGACATAGATCCCAAGGCCGGGCGAGCGCTGGAAGTCATTCTAAAGAGCCCGGCCCAGAGTCTTGAAAAGGGTATCGCCATCGGCACTTTGGGCAGCGGTGAGCAAGGCGCCGAACTGGTGTTGCGGTACCGTCCGCAGAGCACAGCGCCATCCGCTTCCCAAACCGCGGAGAGTGATCAGAAGCCGGAGCCGACGCCGGCCGAAGAGAAGAAAAGCGCCGAAACGGCGTTTTTCCAGGCCAGTCCCGGACAATCCGGTTGGGCCGGCCTGGGGTGGTCTTTGCTTGCCGGCCTGTGCTTGGCGGTCATCGGTGTATTTTATTTGCTGCAACGCCCCCAGCGGTTTACTTCCGACTCCCAAACCTTCCGCGATGCCCTGGTCATCTGGCACCCCTGGATCATCTTCATCAGCCGCACACCGCGCACCATCAAACGCTTCTTAAACCGCCTGCGTTATGTGGCCATGCGCCTGCAACCCATGGCTCCGCCGCACCCGGTTTGGCAGAAATTCAAGAATCGCCTCAAGGGCCAAGATCAGGAGCAACAAGCCGAGCCGATCCCCGGCCAAGGTCTAGAACCGATTTGGGTGGCCCTGGGCGCTATCTTTCATGTGCACCCGGCCTGGCTTAAAGATGCGGCCTCCATCAGCCAGCTTTTTACCACCGACGCCCTGGCCATGGCCGCTCTGTTGGAAAAAGAGTTTCCGGCCATCATGGAACGCTCAGAGGCGGCCGCCGCGCTGGTGGCCGCCATTGCCAGCTTCAAGCAGACTTTCCATAAGGATGCCATGGATCTGATGCAGCAGCGGGAGCGTTTTCTAGAAGTATTGGCCGAGACTGGAAGATAAACCCTTAACGTGAGGTGTCCCATGGCCCAAGAGCCCATTGATTTTGGGGCAATGTTAAAAAAAGCAAAACCGCAGATGAATGTGCCCAAGCTCAACTTGAAATTCTCACGCGGCCTTCAGATCATCGTGGTCGGCTTCATCTTGATTGTGGTGATCTACAACACGCTGTTGACCTATGTGCATCCCAATGAATTCGGCATCATGGTCAAGCGCCTGGGCATGGACCGCGGGGTTCAAAAAGATATCTACGCCGCGGGGCTGCATTTTGTAATGCCCTTTTTCTGGGAGATGCATCGCCTGCCAAGGGATGTGCAGGTGCTGGAGTTGACCGGAAATCCCCAGACCGCGGCCGATTTGGCCCGCAAGGATCGCGCCGCCCACATCCAAACCTCCGACGGCTTTTTTGTGGATGTGGATGCCTCCATTATCTATCGCATCAATGATCCCTATCTGGTTTTTACCCAAATTGGTCCCGGCAAGCTTTTCGAAGAAAACGGTATTATTCCCAAAGCCGAGCCAGCGCTCAAGGAAACCTTGGGCAAGCTGACCACCGAGGATTTCTACAATAGCCCGCTGCGCGTTAAGAAAGCAGCCGAAGCCGGGGATCTGCTCAACAAGGAGCTCAATCCCAAGGGCATCAAAGTCGAGCTGGTGCTGGTGCGCTATTTCAAATACAGCCAGGAGATCCAGAAGAACATCGAGGAGAAAAAGCTCAAGGATCAATTGGTGTTCACCAATCAGGCCGCGGCCCGCGCCGCCAAGGAGGAGGCCGAGCTGAAGAAGATTGTGCAGGAAGGTCAGGTTACGGTGGAAGTGGAGCTGGAACAGGGCCGTGCCTATGTGACTCGCAAGACCGCGGAAAAGGATCTTTACGTGCGCGCCAAGAACGCCGAGGCTGACCTGCTGGTCAAGCTGGCCGATGCTGAAAAAGTCCGCTTGAAAAACGATGCCCTTAAAGGCGTGGGTTCCGAGCGCATGGTGGGCTTGAAAATGGCGGATGTTTATAAAGGCCTGGATCTGATCGTGCTGCCCAGCGACGGCCGCGGCGGCGTCAATCCCCTGGATCTGAATAACACCTTGAAGCTTTTCGACGTGCGCCGGGGAGGTGCCCAATGAAACGGATGATCTATATGTTCACGATTTTGGCGTGGCTGTCGGTCCTTTCCGGCTGCTTTTTTTACTCCACCGGGGAAACCGAGGTGGGCGTGCGCACCCGAAAATTTACGCTCTGGGGGCCAACGGGCGTAGAAGATAAGGTCTACCCGCCCGGCTCCACTTATATCTTTTTGCCGTTCATTAACGACTGGAACACCTTTGATACCAAGCTGCAGAACCTGGAGATGGTTCATGAAGCCGGACGGGGAGACCGCCGTACCCGCGACGATCTGCTCTTTAAAACCATTGACGGCAACGATATCAGCCTGGATGTGATCATTGCCTACCGCATTGACATTCAACAAGCGCCCCACATTCTGCAGGACGTGGCCCCGGATGATCGCACCTTGCGTGACAAGGTTGTGCGCACGGTGGCCCGCAGCAAGCCGCGCGACATATTTGGCGAGCTGACCACCGAAGAGTTTTACGTTGCTGAAAAGCGTGAAATCCAGGCCCAGCGCGCCAAGGAAATCCTCCAGGAGATGCTGGGGCCCATGGGCATTGTGGTGGAAAAGGTATTGACCAAAGACTATCGCTTTAACGCGGAGTATCAAAAGGCCATCGAAGATAAGAAGGTGGCGGATCAACAAGTGCAGAAGAACCGTTCGGCACAGCATGCGGCTCTGGAAGAATACAAGCGCAAGCTGGAGGAAGCCAAAGGCGAAGTGAATAAAATGGTGGCTGATGCCGACGGTGTCTACCTCAAGGCCAAAATCGATGCCGATGCCTACTATGAGAAGCAAAAGCTGCTGGCCGAAGCCATCAAGGCCGAAGGCGTGGCCGAAGCCAAAGGCATTCAGGAGATGAACAACGCCCTGGCCGGCTCGGGCGGCGAAGCTTTTGTCAAGCTGCGCATTGCCGAGGCGCTGCAGGATAAGCGCATCATGCTGCTGCCGATCTCCGAAGGGGGCATGAACCTGAAAACCACGGACATCAACCAGTTGATCAATACCATGGGCATTCGCGGCCTGGCCGGGAGCAGCACGGCTGTTCCGAATCAAGGAAAACAATAGGTCGGTGAAGTGGTGTGATGTCCATCACAGACAGATCACAATAACGAGGTTATAGGAAACCATGCCGGCGCATTTTGCGGCAATGCTTCGTTCCAAATAAAAAGGAGGATATATGCAAATCGATTTTCATCATGGCGTGGTGTATGTGATCGCGCGGCTGGCGGATTTCAGCCATGCCCAGGCCGAGGTGATCGCCTACTGTTCCCAGTACGTGGATGACGCCGTCAACTCCGGCACCATCAAATTCGATAACGGCGCCATGTACTCTCGCATCAGCTCGGCCCACAAAGCCCTGGATTACCGAAATTTTTCAGAACTGGAAAATCAGCACGTCTGGCTGCCCTTTCACTTCCTGCCCGGTAATGGCGGCCAGCCCGAAGAGCAGAATCCAGATGGCTCGTTCATCCAAAAAATCATTTGCCGGCCGGCCAGCCCGGTGGCCCGGCAAATGCTCGAAGCGTGTATCGCCGACCGCAATGAACGTTACGGCCTGCACCGGCTGGGGGTGACCATGCATGTGTTTGCCGACACCTGGTCCCACCAGCGCTTTGCCGGGGTTTGTCACAAGGCCAACAGCATTACCATGCTCGATGAAAACAATAAACCGAACGCTTCCTTCCTCGATCGGATAAAGAAATACTTCGGCGATGCTTTTGACAGGACCGCCAACCACTTCATCAGTGATGTCTTCCCCCTGGGCCACGGCGCGGCCCTGAGCCACCCGGACAAGCCTTTTCTCGCTTGGCAGTATAAAGATAACGACGGCAACACGATTCGCCGCAGCAACACCGATATCTTCGCCGCAGCGGCCCATGAGTTGTGCAAGGCCATGCAGCGCTTCAGGGCCGGGTCGGCCAGCGCCGATGTGCCGGGGCTGCGGGCGGCCGACCGGGATAAAATCGGGCGCTGGATGGCCGACGTCCAGGATTGTGAAGGACCGGATCGCCATCAAAAATGGTTGGATCTGATCGGCCGGGGGGAGTTCGGTTTTCCGGCCGTCAAGCTTCAATATCGTGACAAGGGCCCCGGCTCCTGGAAATATCGTGCCTTGGGCACCGAGCGTGATGTCGATCTCAAGGATGAGGTTTTCACTTACACTCCTGCTTTTCTGACCAGTGACTGGAAGCTGTTTCACGATGCCTTGATTGCCCATCGCTTCATCGTGATTCATAAAATCCTGCCGCGCTTCGGCATCTGCGCGGCCTCACAGTAGGAGAGAATTTATGAGCGCCGACCCATTGAAAGATATCCGGCTTCAGGAGTATACCCTGGACAACTTGCCGCTGCTGGCCCGGCTGCGCAAAGGGCTGCTGCATACCCGGCCGGCGGTGTGCATTGAGCGCGCCCGCCATGTTACGAAGTATTTGCGCGACATGTCCAGAGAAGATGAGCCCATGATGACCCGCTATGCCGGGGCCGTGGCTCACTTTCTCAAGGAAAAGCAGGCCTTCTTCTTCGATGACAATCTGCTGGCCGGAACCACTTGCGCCAAACCCTTTGGCGCGCCGGTCTATCCCGAATGGACCGGCATGACCATTTGGCCCGAGCTGGAAGTGATCAACACCCGGGAGAAAAACCCCCAGCAGCTGACGGCCGCCGAAGCCGATGAGCTTAACTTCGAGATCTACCCATATTGGATGGATCGCAATGTGCTGGAGGTGACCCGCAAGCGCCACCACAACCCGCCCTGCATGCGGCTGTTCGAGCGCATTGTCTTCTTCATTGGTTCCAAGGCCGGTACCATTTCCCACACCGTGCCCTACTACGAGCTGGCCCTGGAAAAGGGCGTGGCCTACATTATCGCCCAGGCCGCTTTAAAAGAAGCATCCCTCAAAGCCCAAGGTCCATTAAATGATGAGCAGTCCCGCAGCCTGCAATTCTACCAGGCCGTGCAAACCGCTCTGGAAGGCGTGCTGGCCTATGCCCGCCGATTGAGCGAGCGGGCCGCCGAGCTGGCCCAACAGGAGCGCCACCCCCTGCGCAAAGCCAATTTCGAGCAAATGGCCGCCGTGTGCGCCCGCGTGCCGGCCCAGCCGGCGCGCACCTTCCGCGAAGCCATCAATGCCCTGTGGATTATTCAGGTGGCCATCCATGCCGAGAATATCAACATGGCCATGAGCCCCGGCCGTCTGGATCAAATTCTTTATCCCTACTACCGCGCTGACATGGCCAGCGGTGGCCTGACCATTCCCCAGGCCCTGGAGTTGATCGGCTGCCTGTGGCTCAAACTCAATGACAACACCAACCTGGTGCCGGAGACCGCCGAAGAACTCTTTGGCGGCGCGGGCACCGTGCCGGCCGTGACCCTGGGCGGCGTGACGGCTAAGGGCGAAGACGCGGTCAATGATCTGACCTATCTCATGCTGCGCGTCACCGAGCTGCTCAAGACCCGGGACCCCAGCCTCAACGCCCGTTATCACCAGGAGATCAACACCAAAGCCTACCGCAACCGGGTGGCGGAAGTAATTTCTACCACTCAATCCGTGCCGGCCATTCACAACGACCGGGTGGATATCAAGACCCTGGAGCGCCAGGGCCTGGCCACCGAGCATGCCAGGGACTATGCCGTGATCGGTTGCGTGGAGCTGGCTTCGGCCGGCCGCAGCTATGATGCCTCCAGCTCCATCATGTTGAACCTGGCCTCGGTGCTGGAGTTGGCCCTTTATAACGGCAAGCGCCCGGTGACCGGCGATGATCAGATCGGCCCGGCTACGGGCGAGGCGGCCGCCTTCACAGGCTTTGAAGAGTTCTGGAACGCCTTTGCCAAGCAGTTCCAGTGGCTGGCCAGCCAGGCCATTGAACTCAACGAGCTGTTCGGCCGCATGTACCAGGAGATCTTGCCATCGCCGCTGCTGTCAGCCTTTTTCCAGGGGCCGCTGGACAAGGGTCAGGATCTGATCTTCGGCGGCGCCCTGTATAACTCCTCGGGCGCCACCCATATCGGTTTTGCCGATACCGTGGACTCCCTCAGCGCCATAGAAAGAGCGGTCTTTCTGGACAGGAAATGCACCTTTGAGGAGCTGCTGGATGCGTTGCGGAAGAACTTCGAAGGCTATGAGACCCTGCACGCCTATCTGGTGAACCGGACGCCCAAATACGGCGGCGATGATCCGGCGGCCCAGCGCAATGCCCAGCGGGTGGTCCGGTTGCTCTTCGATTTCTACCAGGCCCACACCAATTATCGCGGCGGCAAATACCGGCCCGGCTTTTGGACCATGACCAACCATGCTGGCCAGGGCAAACTTTGCGGCGCCCTGCCCAACGGACGCAAGGCCAACAAAGTATTTGCCAGCGGCATCACGCCGGTCTCCCAGGCGGCCGTCAGTCTGGCCGGTTGCCTGCAAGCCGTGGGAGGGCTCGACCCCTTGTGCATTCCCGGTGGCGAAGCATTTAACCTGAAGTATCCGGCCCTCAGTGGTGCCGAAGATATTGAGAGGTTCGGCGCGGGCATTGAAACCTATTTTGAATGCGGCGGCTTGCATATTCAATGCAATATCATGTCTTACGACATGTTGCTGGAGGCCAAAGAAAATCCCGAAAAGTATCCCGAGCTGCTGGTGCGGGTTTCGGGCTACTCCGCCTATTTCAAGGATCTCAATGATGCCATGAAAGAAGAGATTATCACCCGCACGGCCTATGATTTGGGATCGGGGCAGGCCGTGGCGTTTCCGGAGAAGAACTCAGGGATGTTGGGGACGAAGTAAAAAAGGAAGGAGTGGCATATGTGGCAAACACTGCTCAATAAAATTTTACTGCGCGGTCAGCGCGCCGAGAGCGCGGCCAAGCAGTTTTTGGAGTCCCTCAAGTCTGAGGCGGCCGAGGGGTTTCTAGAATTACTGCTCAAACTGATGAGCCTGGTTTTCTATATCGATCCAGGCTTCCGGCGCAATATCGAAAATTTTCAGGGGCGCTATCTCTTCCGCAGCCAGGACCGCGGCATCACGGTGGCCGCGGTGTTTCAGGACAGCCGCCTTAAGGTCAGCCAGGAGGAAATCAAGGACACCAACGTCACGGTGATCTTCCGTAATGGCAAGGCCCTGATGAATTTTCTGCTCAGTCCCAAACCGGATATTCTCGGCTCTTTGCTGCGTCAGGACCTCTCCATCGACGGCAACTTGAATTACCTCTACAAGTTTGCTTACATGGCCAAGCATTTGCAGCTCAAATTCATGCCACGGAGTTGAAAAGATAGTGCTATCCGTGGTCAAAATTTTACCACGGATGACACGAATTACACGGATGAACGTGATCGAGAGAAACAACTTCAAGCCGATAAGCAATTTCGCCGTAACAGCACAGAGGCATTTATGGCACCCGAATCCCGCCGGCCACTGATTTTCGATATCCATCGCTATGCCTTGGATGACGGGCCCGGCATTCGCACCACGGTGTTTTTCAAGGGCTGCCCGCTGGCCTGCCGCTGGTGCCACAATCCCGAGGGTATCCATCCCGGTCCCCAGCTTTACTACCTGGCGCAACGCTGTCTGGGATGTGGGCAATGCGCCACCATCTGCCCGCGCCAGGCCATTGCCATGGTGGCCGGCCCGGTGATCGACCGGCAGCGGTGTGATGCCTGCGGGCAATGCGCGGACCAATGTTCGGCCACCGCGCTGACCATCAAAGGCCGGTACTACTCCCATGCCGAGCTGCTGGAAGTACTGCTCAAAGACCAACGCTTCTTTCTCCACTCCGGCGGCGGGATCACTTTTTCCGGCGGCGAGCCAACCCTTTATCCCGACTATCTCAATTCCATCCTGGTGGAGCTGAAAGGGCGCGGTGTGCACGTGGCCCTGCAAACCTGCGGCGAGTTTGACTGGCAGAGTTTTGAAAGCGAGCTGCTGCCATTCGTCGATTTGATCTATTTTGATCTTAAAAGCATGGATGCTGAATGGCACCGCCAATGGACCGGCCGGACCAATCAGCGCATCCTGGCCAACTTCGCCAAACTCAACTCGGTCTCACCCGGAAAAGTCATCTGCTCCATCCCTTTGATAAACCAATTGACGGCGATCGAGGAGAATTTGAGCGCCATTGCCCGATATCTCGGCGCCGGGCCGGTAAATGCTTACCAGCTGCGCCCCTATCACCCCGGCGGCCATTTCAAAGCCACTGCTTTGGGCAAAAGCTTCACGCCAGGTGTGCCCCTGCACGCCATGGCGCCAGATCAATACCATTATCTGGCCCAAACGTTTGACGGCTTGGTCAAGCGCCAACGCCAAAGGAGGTAATCCATGACCATTACCCTGCGCGGCACCATTCGAACAAAGGCGGGTCATCAGGGGCTTAGCGGATTGACCGTGGAAGCCTATGATGCCGATCTCTTTCTGAAGACCTGGACATTGCGCGCTGATGTGGATTTGAACCATCCCCAGCTCAAAGCAGTATTTGATGATTTGGAGAACTGCGACTCAATTCTGGAGTTGCTTCAGCTATACAAAGAGCGCCTGGATCGCAGCGCCGACAACAACGATCCAATCAATGCCAAGTTGTGCGCCTTGTTCAACGCCGGAAAGACATTGGAAACGGTTCAAGGCCATTTTTATGGCGTGACGCTCTGCCTGCGCACCGGCACCCTGCCGCCCGCCATGGCCGAATACGGCAATGTCTTGGGCATGATCTGGGGCGCCACCCTGGCGGATGAATGCCCCTGGGTGGGCAAAAGCTTCTCGCCCCTGGCACCCGCCAAACTCACGGAGCTCTCGGGCCAACCGGCCAGCGATAGTAAAGAAGCATTTCTGGGCATCAATCATTTCAACCGCATTCACACCCGCCTGCTCAACCCCTTGGCCTTCCAGGTGCTCAACTTCTGGATGGAGTTGCAGCCGGCGCCCGAAGAAGAACAACGGACCTATAGTTGGGAGCGCAACGGCGCTAATTTTATTGCCTCGGCCGCGGCGTCGGTTTGCGCCGAGACGCCCCGGCCCGTATTCCAGCTCAATTACCGCCACAAGGCCCTGGGCAATCGTGTGCCTAACTGCTGGCTTATCGATGAACTGGTGGAGATATCGCCCGGATTGCTGCTGGGTCAGCTTTGCTACGCCACTCGCAAGCTGATCGGCGATTTTGACCCGCGGCGGCCGCCCGCGGAATATGACTACCGTAACTTCGGTTATTTTCTTTTGCTGGATGCGGCCTGGCATGCCGAGGCGCGGCGGCTCTTTGCTTTCCTGGAGATCCCGCCCAATGCGCCCGGCCTGCAGGCACCACAGGTATCGCCGATCGTCAGCCAGCCCAAATTCTCCACCTTGACCCTGCAAACACCGGCGTCGCCCATTTGCGATGAAAAAGCATTTATTCAGGTACGGCGCGCCATTGGACAGCATCCCACCCTGCTGCATTACTTCAAGGCGTGCGCCCATACCCTGCAGGACAATCTGCGCAATGAGTCGCCCTATTTTGATCAGTTGGCCGAACTCTTCAACCGTGGGACGGCGCCCCAGACCATGGAGGGTTTTTACAATGGTGCTTTGATCAGTTGGCGTTCGGCCGGATTCTTCGATCTCTTCGGTCTCAACACCCTCAATTTGGTCTACACCCGGCTGGGCGCGCCCTTTTCCACCTGGACCGGCAAGCGTTTTGATCCCATCAGCAAAGAAAGACTGCTGGAGATCACCGACGGCCATGAGACCGGACTGGCCCCCACCATGTGGGGCGCCAACACCCAATCGCTGCGCACCCTTAAGGAGCGTTTCGTGGGCCGCCTGATGAACGTCGCCGATATCTGGAGCGAAGAAGCCACCATCGAAGAAAAGCAGCAATTGGGCTATGATGTGAAGAATTTCTTCTTCATCGCCCGGCCTGGCGTTTCCATCTGCAAGCAAAGCGCCGGTAAGCAGGTCTATCAATTTAACTACCGCTGGCCCAAGCTGAAGACCGTCATTCCCGATCGCTACTGCATTGATGAGATTGTTCAAATTGCTCAAGGGCTGTTTCTCGGAAGATTGATGTACGCCACCCACTTCACCCTACCCTATGACCCGGCCAATGATCCGGCCGACTACAAATACGAACTCTTCGGCTATTTTCTTCTCATGGATAAAGAGTGGCAGCAAATCCGCCTGACCATCGGATACGATCTGCACAATGTCTGAATCACCCAGGGAAAGCCCCCCTGCCCCGCCCTCTCCCCCGAATGAGTTGGGGGAGAGGGCCTTAAGCTTTACTTCGTTGATATGATCCCAATGGAGATGAATTCAATACGATTGGAATCTATTTCTCAATCATAGATGCCCGGCACTATTATAGGGAGTCCTATGATGAGTACCTTGAGGTCGCCGCAGCAATAAGCCTGCTATAAGTAGTGCGTCTGCCCATGCCGGATATCCACCCACCGCTCCAACAATTTTTCTTCTTCAAGTACTACCCGTAAATCTTGGGGCGGAAAATGGACCGGTTCATCGCCGAGGCGGAAGCTGCCCCAGTGGACTACCATTAACTGTTTGGCATTGAGCTGTTTGAAGGCTTCGACTGTTTCGGCGGGGTTCATGTGGCTGGGGGCCATGAACCAGCGCGGCTCGTAGGCGCCCAGATTGAGGATGGCCAGGTCGATGTCGAACTGGGAACCGATCTCGTTGAAGCCGTCGAAGTAGGCCGTGTCACCCGAGAGGTAAATGGTTTTGCCCGATGGGGTTTTGACCATATACGAGCCCCACAGAGAGTGATTGGGGCCGGTGATGGGGTTGCGCATGGTCCAGTGGTTGCAGGGCAGCAGGGTGATCTCCCAATGGCCGTCGGTGTATTGGTCATACCAGTCGAGCTGGGTGCGGTGGTTCATCTTCAATTCAGCGAAGATATCGTCGTAGCCCAAGGGCGTGATCACATGGGTGCGGGGGTCCAAGGCGGCCAGGGCGGTTTTATTCAAATGGTCATAATGGCCGTGGGTGATGAGAATGTGATCCAGATGGGGCAGCTCGCGCACGTCAAAGGCCAGGGGTGAAAAATCTTTAATGAACCAGAGCATGTCATTGAACACCGGATCGACAATGATGGTGTGGTCGCCGTCTTTGATCAGTACCGAGGCATGCTTGATGAAGGTCACCGACACCCCGTTGTTGCGCTTGACCTGGGGCCAATCCACTTGCACCTGGGTGATGGGCTGTTGGTCGAGGTGGTCCTTGAATTGGTTCTCGCTGAAGAGTTTCCAGTGCAGTACTTCCCATAAAGAGCGGCGCTGAAGCCGGCCCAGGGGATTGATAAACCGGCCATTCGGGCCATGATGCGTTTTGGCGGCCGCCAGGGCCTGCAAAGTGCTTCCATTTAGTGGGGTGTAATGGGGGTTATTGGCGGGGCGCTGGATGGCGGCCATTGCCGGCGATGCAGGCATCAACTGCAAGACAGCCAAGGTTTTGAGTCCGGCCAGGATTTTCCGGATAAAATTTCGGCGGCTCATGAGACTATTTCCTTTCAGCCGAGCGAGCGGATCGTTCCTCTCATCTTCAGATGTGATTTTAAATCCTTAATCGGGACCAAGATAACCCTGGTTGTGGGATGGTCAACCGAGTGGCGGGATCGTTAACCACTTTCCGAAGCGATCATGGTGCTTGACACTACGATGCCATCTTGTAATAGTGAACCTTGTACGAAGACTCCCCCGGTTAGGCTCAAGAAAATTTCAAGATAACGACCAGATCCTTGTTCCGCCAGGAGAAGGAGGACAGCGAAATGGTTCGAAGAATCATCATATCTGTGGTGGTGGGGCTGCTGGTGTTTGCCTGCTACCCGGCCCAGGAGTTTCAGCTGGGAACCCCCTTTCAACTTAATTATCGTGAAACACTGGCCAACAGCACTGAAAACATCCGCATCCGTTTCGACAAGGTGATCAGCGATGAGCGCTGCCCGATCGAGCATTTCTGCCTGCTGCCTGGTAACGCCGAGGTGGAGTTGACCTTCTGGAAAGGCAGCCAGAAAGAGAGTTTTGTGCTCAACACTGGTGAGGAACCGCGGGCCAACGTGGTGCTGGGTTACACCATCCGTTTGATGGAATTAACGCCGCCGCGGTCGTTGAACAAACCAGTCAATGCGCGCGACTACGTGGTTACGGTCTCCGTCAGCAAGGCAGGCCGTGATTGTATTGACAACACCGATTGCGCATTAAGCACAACGGGTGGCAAAACCTATTGTAAGAAGAAAGATGGGCAGTGCGAAGCCATCGGCCAGTGCGAAGCCAAACCGGATGTCTGCCCCCAGGTGGTGGACCCGATCTGCGGGTGCGACGGCCGCACCTACGGCAATGCCTGCATGGCCGCCGGATATGGCGTCAACGTGGCGCACAAGGGCGATTGCGAGGCCGGTCCCAGGGATGAAAGTTGTGATGACGGCACGGCGCCGCTTTGCGACAGGGTGATACCGGCCTGCTCGGATTATGAGATTTTAGCCTACCAGAATAACTGTTATCGCTGCGTCAACCCGGCCACTTGTCTGCCTTGGGGTCAAGCCAACTGCAAGGTGGATGGGGACTGCCCGCAAGGTCACGCCTGCGTGCCGTGCGGGACCTCGTCATGTCCATTTTGTGAGGATTGCGTCGCGGCGTGCGTGCCTCGTTAGGCTTCAGGACCTGAAACCTTTTCAAAGGCTTCCATCTTGGTTTTGCACTGGATGCAATGGGAGGCGACGGGCCGCACCTTGAGGCGGGCCAGGGAGATCTCTTCACCGCAGTTTTCGCAGATACCGAAGGAGCCTTCCTCGATTTTAGTCAAAGCCGCGTTGATTTTCTTGATCAAATGGCTTTCCCGGTCCCGGATGCGCAGGGTGTAGGCGCGGTCTGTTTCCATGGAGGCCTGATCCACGGGGTCGGCCGCCCACTCGCCGTCGTGCACCATCGTTCCAACCGTCTTTTCAGCATTGGAGAGCAATTCATTGAGTTGTTGCGTGAGTAATTCCTTGAAAAAATCCACATCGTTGGAATTGATTTCGGTCATGGCTGCGCTACCTGCCGGTGCTAGAAGTTTTCAATGACACTGAACCGCCGGATAGTGATCGAGCGGCTCGGCTTCTTGTCTCTACGGATCTTGCCGTTGGCCTCAATGCATTTTTGAATCAAGTCGATGAATTGATCGCCATTTTCGATAAAATACTCTTGGTCATCCGTAGCGCTCAGCGCCACGGCGGTGACCTGATGTTCTTCATCCCACTGCACCGGCGTCACGATGCCGACGAGGGTCTCGTTCTCGCTGTCAGACTTTTTTCTGGGCATACGCCTGCTCCTTTAAGCCCAATGCCTGGGGGTGCTTTGGGATGTGGCCCGTAGCTTTGGTTTGTTAGCGGGTTACAGTTGCCCAACAGGCAGAATGATGGTTCCGGCATAGCCAAGCGCGGAGCGACAACAAAAACCAGCTTATTCGGAGATCACTTTGAATGAGATCACGGTGATGATCTTCATGCCGTCGCGCTCTTCCAATGTGCCGGTAACCTTAACTTTGGCGCTGACGTGATTTTCCGCCAAGTCATTGCCCTCGGCCGTGTCAGCGATTTCGTAAACCTGATCACTGGTGACCAGCTGAAAGTTATCGTTGACCTTGCCGATCAGGGTTTTTTCAGCGGCCAGAACCGTGTGGGCGCCGATCAATACAAAGAGCGCGGCCAAAAGCATTACCATTCGCATGATCGTGTGAACCCGTTGCATGATGCTCCTCCTCGTCGAGCGTACGATGGCCCATCGGTAAAAACACTTGCTTTCCGCTCAAGCAATAGATGTGCCACGTCCGCCGCACTAAAAATATCATAATATCAGACTGTTAATAAGTTGTCCACGTATTGGAGCTTCCTTCTTCAATCAATAATAAGTCGTTACTTCAATCTGTGTTTGGATAACCATTTGATATATTATAAAATTTTGATGAGAAATGAAAATTCCGGTTTGCGGGGTTTCGGAATTGCTAATTCTGGCCATTGTCAAAATAATGAATC
The DNA here is from genome assembly GCA_021824175.1 of Deltaproteobacteria bacterium. Lineage (GTDB taxonomy): Bacteria > Desulfobacterota > Desulfobacteria > Desulfobacterales > Desulfosarcinaceae > Desulfatitalea. Next base: position 59,001 of record JAKALP010000010.1, on the reverse strand, counting down.
GCCCGACGGTCGCATCGACGGTCGGGCGATTGGATTGGGGTGAGTCAGGGAGGCGTTTACCTGAGTTGAATGTCGATCAGGACAGCGGCCAAGGTGGCTGAGGCATCATTGAAAGCGCCCACCGACCAGACTTGTTTAACCTTGTGGCCCGCCGTCAAAGCGATTTGCAGCCTGGCAATGAAGTCATCAAAAAGGATGTGTGTCGGGACCGGCAGGGTCAGCGCCGGCAGCCCTAGCGAATCCGCACGGAATATAAACGCAAAGGCGGATGGGATGAATGCTTTATCCCGTCCGCCTTTTGTTTTGCTCAATTTTGCGTACCGCAGTCTACCAGTGATAGCCCAGGATAAGGCCGATGTGGGTGCCGCCGGCTTCGCCGTGCGTGTCGAAAAGAGTGACCTCCGCCTTGGAATAGCGCAAATCCAGACCGATGTTGAAGTGCTGGCTCAGGGTAAAGTAGATGCCCCCATTGAGCCAGATTCCCAGGTTGGTGTCGTCGTCGGATTGATAATATGAACGATAAGATTGTTCCAATTCGGCGCGCACGAAAGCCAGACCACCGCCGATATACGGATTGAAGAGGCCTGTCTTGTCGACTTGAAAGATTTTACGAACCCCCACGCAAAACTCGGTGGTTTTACCTTCGTAGTTAACGCCGTCGATGGTTTCGGAATCACTGGAGCCCAGCAGGTCGATGGCGATATTGATGGGCCACCGGCGCTGGGCAAAATCGACCTTCAGGCCCAGTTCGGTTTGATGGTCCAGGTCGCCCCAATCGTCATCATCCAGATACTTTTTGCCCACAAATACATTTACGTTGCCGGTAAAATCGGCCGCCCAAACAGAGGCGCCGTACCCCGTGAGCAGTAAAACCACCATTGCCAAAATTGCCGCTTTTTTCATCTCATCCTCCTGAATGCTTCTCTTTTTGACCGTGTACGCCAAAATATTTGGGACCCTCATTTCCCAAAAACTGGGTCTTATATCAGGCTGCCCGGAGGGTCTCAATACTAAACAAGCTCCCGGCCGGCTGCCGGGCTTGACGGCCACAAAATGGTTGTCTTATGGAAGGATAACGATCTATAGCCAGTGGGACGAGTGCTTTGGTTACAACCTTCTGTTTGAAATTACCGCCATGTTTTCAAACCGCTTTGATTGGCAGGCCCAACCCAATGCCCTTTCGACCCTGCTGGCCCAAAAAAAGGCCGCCGGTCAAAGCGTTATTGACCTGACCCAGTCCAATCCCACCCGCGTGGGCTTGGCGTATGACCATGAAGCCATATTGGCTGCTCTATCTCAGGCGGCCGCGCTGGTCTATGAGCCCGATGCCAGGGGATGGCCCGGCGCGCGCCGGGCCATCGCCGAGTACTACCAGGAGAAGGGGTGCGCCATCGACCCCGAGAAGCTCTTTTTGACTGCCAGTACCAGCGAAGCCTATGGCTTGCTCTTCAAACTGCTGGCCGATGGGGGCGACGAAGTGTTGATTCCTTCGCCCGGCTATCCCCTGCTGGCCTATCTGGCCCGCTTTGAAGGATTGCAGGCCGTGGCCTATCCCTTGCGCTACGATCCGGAGCAGGGCTGGCAGATAGATCTGGATCTGCTGGAGGCGCTCATCGCGCCCAAAACCAGGGCCATCCTTGTGGTCAGCCCCAACAATCCCACCGGCTCCTATGTCAAACCAAAAGAATTGTCGATCCTGGATGAGCTTTGCCGCCGCCACGATCTGGCCCTGGTGGTGGATGAAGTATTTGCCGATTTTGCGGCCGATCCTTCGGCTTCCAACAGGCTAGGGAGCGTGCTGGGGCGCACCCAGTGCCTGACCTTTGTGCTCAACGGTTTTTCCAAAGTTTTGGCCTTGCCCCAGATCAAACTGGGCTGGATCGCCATGGCCGGACAAGCGCGGCTCACCCTGGAGGCCGGCCATCGCTTGGAATCCCTGCTGGACTTTTATCTTCCGGTTTCCGCGCCGGTGCAGTACGCCGTGGCGCCGCTGCTGGGCCTGCGGCCGGCCATTCAAAGTCAGATCATCCAGCGCTTGCAAGACAATGAACAAATCCTGAGAGCCCAGGTGGCCGGCTTGTCCAACAGCCGCCTGCTGCGGCGCGAAGGCGGCTGGTACGCGATTATCGAGGTGGCCGACCATCTGGGCGATGAAGAGCGGGTGATCCAGCTGCTGGCCCAAGCCAACACTCTGGTCCATCCCGGTTTTTTTTATGATTTTCATCGCGACGGATTTTTGGTGCTCAGCCTGCTGCCCGAACCCTCCACCTTTCAAACAGGGGTTCTCAATATTCTTCAAGCCTTTGGAAAACAATCAGCTTAAAGGCTCACGCGAATTGATTGGTTTGGATTTATGTGCTCGATGGGGCCGCCATGTCTAAAGGGGCGGTATTATCTTGGTATCAAAATATTTAGCCACCTCCCATAAAAGCATGTCGCGAATTACAACTGGGCGTCTGTGAGTTTGACGTTGCACTCCGGGCATTGGGCCAGAAGATGTTTTAATGACTCGATCTCATGGGAAGCTTTTTGCAGCTGTTCGTTTTGCAGCAGGAGGCGTTCATTGGTCTCCGCCAGCCGGTCCGCGAATTCCAGGGCCATTTGCCGGGCCCCGCGCAAATCCAGGTGGGTGCGGATGCGTGCGATCAGCTCGGCCGAGTTGAAGGGCTTGGAGACGTAATCCACGCCCCCGCTCTCAAAGCCGCGAACGATTTCATCTTTTTCGGTCTTGACCGTCAAAAAGATCACCGGGATGTCCTGGGTGCGGGGTTCGGCTTTGAGTTTGCGGCACACCTCATAGCCGTTTATGCCGGGCAGCATGACATCCAGCAAAATCAGATCGATATTTTCCTGGCGCATGATTTCAAACACCTGCTCGCCGCTTTGGGCAAAGGAGAAGTCGTAGCCCTGGTGGCGCAGCAGATGGTCGAGCAGATGCAGGTTGATATAGACATCATCCACGATCAGGATGTGAGGTTTGATTTGATCCATGGTGTCCCCCTGAAAAGGAAATGTCGCCGCGATGACGCTTAAGTGTCATCGGCACAAAACGTCATTCCCATTAGGGGAAAGCGCCTGGAGCAATGCCTTCAGTGCAGGAAAAGCATGAGAAACAGCACCCCGCCCAGCGCGATGCGGTACCATCCAAAAAGCATGAAGGTGTGGGAGCGCACATAGGAGAGCAGCCATTTGACCACGATGAAGGAGACCACCGCCGATACGATGAACCCCAGCCCCACCAGGGCCCAGTCCTCCGAAGCGGCGCCGGCCGTCGGATGGATCAGGGCCTTGAAAATTTTCAGGCCGCCGGCCGCCAGCATGGTGGGGATGCCCACCAGGAAGGAGAACTCGGTGGCTGCCGGGCGGCTCAATCCAAAGATCAGCATCAGCAAAATAGTTGCGCCGGAACGGGAGGCGCCTGGAAACACGGCCGCGATAAGCTGCCCGATCCCCACGACCACCGCAATCTGCCAAGTCACCGATTCATGAAAGGTTCGGCCTCGCAGCCACCCTTCGACTCCCAGGAAAGCCACGCCACCCAAGAAAATGGCCCAGGCCACGGGCCCCAATTCTTCGGGCAGCTTGAACCCCATCTTGTCCAGTATCAATCCGCCCACGCCCGTGATGACGAAAGCCAGCATGAGCTTGGCGGCATAGGTCTGCGTCTCACGTTCGCGCCATTGGAAGATGAATTGATGCAGCCGTTGGGGAAAAAGCGGCAACACGGCCAGCACCGCTCCGCTTTGAATCACAATGTTGAACAGATCGCTCTGGTGCGGCAGCCAGTGCTCGGCAATGAGCAAATGGGCCGTGGAAGAGATAGGTAGAAATTCGGTGATGCCTTCGATAATGCCAAGGATGATAATGGCAATCCAGGTATGCATTGGGGGCTCCTTTAATCATGGTTCAGAAAGGATAGAATTCTTTGAAAGACCGCGCATCGGTATCCCGGAAACGACATTGAGATGTATACCCCGTGGTGTTTCGACACATTCAAAGTCAACCACATCTCGATCTTCCTCAGGAAACAGATCAGCCTTTCGATTCAGGAAAAAATTGCAGATGCTGTCAAATCCCTGCGCAGTTTCGGCAGGGCAATCCGATCCCATGAGGGCGGTCTTAAGGTTTCTGAGCTCTTTACGGCGCTTGGCTTCCGGCAGCAGGGATAGATTCCACACGGCAATGGCTATGCCAATGGCCTTTTTCTGATCTATGTAGGATCTTGCGGCACGTAACATCGGCTCCGCGTATTCAATAATGATTTCGCTCATTTTGCGCAGGCCTGGGAATCCTTTTAGAATTTTCGATTCAGGGAGTCGCGAGGAAGAACAGACTCTGTCAACCAAATCGGAGGTGCTGCGATCGATGATCTTTTGAGCGCGCTGTTTTTCTTGTAATCTCTTTTTGAGGGTTCGGGGCAGGGCATTTTTTTTCGGTTTTTTGCTCATCGGCCATCTCCGATCCAGTGATACTTCAATCTCTGTCAAATTTCATTTGCCATTTTTTCCAGTATGAATTCATAGTATGAACCGGTGACGGTGCGCAAGGGGCGCCGTGGGATCAATCAACGATTTTCTCCCAGGAGAAGAGTATGACTTCCACCTCCATCATTATCGGCAGCGCCCAGGACAAGTTGGTGAGCCAGCTCGGCCGCATGGGCAACCGCCACGGGTTGATCGCCGGCGCCACGGGTACGGGCAAAACCGTAACCCTGCAAGTGTTGGCCGAAGGATTTTCGCGCCTGGGCGTGCCGGTCTGGGCCGCGGACATCAAGGGCGATCTTTCCGGACTGGCCGCCGCGGGCAAGCCCCATCCCAAAATCGATGAGCGCCTGGCCGCCATGGCCCTGCCCGACTATCGCCAGCAGCCCTGCCCGGCCCTGTTCTGGGATATGGATGGCCAAAACGGCCATGCCGTGCGCACCACCATGTCGGAGATGGGGCCTCTGCTGCTCAGCCATCTGCTGGAGCTCAACGAAACCCAGACCGGCGTGATCTACGCGGCCTTTGATTATGCCGACGACCAGGGCCTGCTGCTGCTGGATTTAAAGGATTTGCGCGCGCTGCTCAACTGGATGGCCGAGCATGGCGCCGAGCTGGGCACGGACTACGGCAACATCACGGCCGCCAGCGTGGGCGCCATCCAGCGCCGCCTGCTGATACTGGAAGAACAAGGGGCCGAGCGCTTTTTGGGTGAGCGGGCCCTGCAACTGGCGGATTTGATGCACACCGATTTCTCCGGCCGGGGCGTGGTCAGCCTGTTCGAGGCCGGCCGGCTCATCCAGCAAGCCCCGCGCGTGTACGCCGCCTTTCTGCTTTGGCTGATGGCCGAACTCTTCGAGCAAATGCCCGAGGTGGGCGACCAGCCGGTGCCCAAGCTGGTGCTCTTCTTTGATGAGGCCCATCTGCTCTTCAACGGCGCGCCCAAGCCGTTGCTGGAAAAGATCGAGCAGGTGGTGCGCCTGATCCGTTCCAAGGGCGTGGGCATTTACTTCATCACCCAGAGCCCCTTGGATATTCCGGATAATGTCCTGGGCCAGCTGGGCTTGAAAGTGCAGCACGCCCTGCGGGCCTTTACGCCCAAAGATCAGAGGACCATCAAGGCCGTGGCCGCCGGTTTTGTGGCCAACCCGGCCTTTGACACCGCCGAAACCCTGCTCAATCTCGGCACGGGCGAAGCCCTGGTGTCGGTGCTGGCCGAAGATGGTCGGCCCACGGCGGTCCAGCGCACCTTGATTGCGCCTCCCGAAGGACAGATCGGGCCCATCAGCCCGGAGCAGCGCGCCACCCTCATCCAGCGCTCGCCGATTAAAGGCAAGTATGATCAGGCCGTGGACCGCGAATCGGCCTTTGAACTTTTGAAAGCGCGCGCGGCCCAAGATCAAGCCCAGCAGGCCCAAGCCAAGGCCGAGCGCGAGGCCGCCATGCAGCGTCAAAAAGAAGAACGCATGGCGCGCGGCCGCGCGCCCCAGCGCCAATCCATGGGCGAGGCCATGGCCAAGAGCGCGGCCCGGGCCATCGGCAGCCAGTTGGGCCGCCAGATCATCCGGGGGGTGATGGGGGCCATCTTCGGCGGCTCGCGCAGAAGATAATCAAAGATAGCATTCAACGCAGGCGCGGAGGCCGCGGAGAGACGCAGAGGTTTAGATAAAAAAATCATTTTATTGCTCCTCCGCGATCCTTCGCGCCCTTGTTGAATTAATACTTCAGAGGTTAAAGCATTCCCGTGAAGCTGGACAAAGTAGTATTTCTCGACCGCGACGGCGTGATCAACCGCGATTCGCCCGACTACATCAAGAGTTGGGATGAGTTTGAATTTCTGCCCAACAGTCTGGAAGCGCTGCGGATGCTCACCCAGGCCGGGTATCATCTCATTGTGATCACCAATCAGTCGATCATTGGCCGGGGCTGGGTGGACCAAACGGTGCTGGACCACACCCACGCCCAATTGCGCGCCGCCGTGGCCGCGGCCGGCGGTCGCATCCACGACATCTTCTTCTGCCCCCATCACCCCGATGACGGCTGCGATTGCCGCAAACCCAAGCCCGGCCTGATTATTCAAGCCCAGAAGAAGTACGAAATCGATCTCTCCACTACGGTGATGATTGGAGATAACGCCAAGGATATCCTTTGCGGCCGCAATGCCGGCTGCGGCCAAACGATTCTGGTGCGCACCGGCGACATCGCGGCCGCGGAGCAGAAGCTGGCGGAACTTAAGGTGCAACCCGATTATGTAGTTTCGGACCTTCTGGCCGCCGCCCGGATTATCCTGAAAGCATAAACGTCGAAGAGAGATACCATGGCTCACGCGAAGCCGCGAAGCCGCGAAAAAGAAAGACTTCAAATATCTGCCGGGATTGACTTCCATCTTCGCGCCTTCGCGGCTTCGCCTGAAAACGATCTTCACGAATTATTTTTGTCAGCACACCCTGTTTGCAGGCCTGGCTTGCCCCCTAGCCAAAAAGTATCTTCATGACCAAAGCACCCCAAACCACCCTTGAAGGCCAGATTGAGCGCATCACCTTTCGCAATGCCGAGACCCACTTTGTCATCGCCAAGTTCCGGCCCAAGGAGCAGGCCAGTCTGATCACGGTGCTCGGCCACCTGCCCGAAACCCGGCCCGGCGAGACCTTGCGCTTGCAAGGGCAGTGGAAGCAGCATCCGCGCTTTGGCCAGCAACTGGAAGTACTTCGTTTTGAAGTTCTTCTGCCCGCGGGCGTGGAAGAGATCCGGCGCTATCTCCTCTCTGGTCTGATCAAAGGCATCGGCCCCAAGACCGCCGAGCGGCTGCTGGCCCACTTTCAGGCCGAAACCCTGACAGTCATCGAAAAAGAACCCCTGCGCTTGACCGAAGTCCACGGCATCGGCGCGGAGAAAGCCCGGCGTATCGCCGAGGCCTGGCAGGCCCATCACCAGGTGCGGGCCTTGATGGATTTTCTCCAGGCCGCCGAAGTAAAACCGTCCTATGCCGCGCGCATCTATAAAACCTATGGCGCCGAGGCTCTGGAGATCCTGCGGCATGATCCCTACCGCGTGGCCGCCGATATTGCGCGCATCGGCTTCTACATCGCCGATGCCGTGGTGCGCCACTCGGACCTGCCCATCGACGACTGCGAGCGGGCCCAGGCCTGTCTCAAATTTCTTTTGGAAGAGGCCGGCGAAGAGGGGCATGTCTTTGTGCCCCGCCAAGCCCTGGTGGACCGCTGCAGCACGGCCTTCAATCTGGATTTTGAAGCCGTGGCCAAGGCCCTGGATCACCTGGCCGCCGAAGGTACGATTACAATTTGTCCGGAAGCGCCCGCAAGCCCGGTTTATCTCAAAGCGCTGTATGTGGCGGAGACCAGCATTGCCCAACGTCTGCAGGTCATGCAGCAAATCCCCATGCCACCGGCGCCCGTGGATGCGGCCGACATTCTGGCCACCGTGGTGCGGCGGCTGGCCATCCATCTTTCGCCCGAGCAGTTGGCGGCTTTGGAAAGCCTCTTTCACCACCGCGTGGTGATCATCACCGGCGGCCCCGGCACCGGCAAAACCACCCTGATCCGGGCCATGGCCGCGGTCTTTGAAGCGGTCGGCCGGAAGTATTTACTCTCCGCGCCCACGGGCCGCGCCGCCCGGCGCATGGCCGAGGTCACCGGCCGTCCGGCCGCCACCCTGCACAAACTGCTGGGCTACAATCTCAGCGAAGGCCATTTCGAGCGTGATCAGGACAACCCCCTGGAAACCGAAGTCCTGATCGTGGATGAGGCCTCCATGGTGGATGCCCTGCTCATGGGCTCTTTGATCAAGGCCCTGCCCCTGCAGGCCGGTCTGATCCTGGTGGGCGATGTCTTCCAACTGCCCTCGGTGGGGCCGGGCAGCGTGCTGTCCGATCTGATTGAATCCCAGGCCCTGCCGGCCTTTGAACTGAAAGAAGTATTTCGTCAGGCAGCCCAAAGCCCCATCGTGGCCAAGGCCCACCAGGTGCGGCGCGGCGAGCTGCCTGAATTGGCGCCCATCGGCCCGGACGAGCCCTTGCAGGAGTTCAGCTTCATCGCCCAGGATACTCTTGAGGCCGTGGCCGCCACCATTGTGGATTTGTGCACGCGGCGCTTGCCGCATCAATTGGGCCTGGAGATCGCCCGCCAGACCCAGGTGTTGACCCCCATGCACAAAGGCGTGGCCGGTACCCTGAACCTCAATCAAATGCTCCAGACGGCCCTCAATCCCAACGTGCAGACCAGCACGGCCCTGGGCGGACGCTTTTATCTCACCGACAAGGTGATGCACCTGCGCAACAACTACCAGAAAGAAGTATTTAACGGCGAAATCGGCTTTGTCTGCGACGTGGATCTGGAAGAGAAGCAATTGAGCGTGGATTTTGACGGCCGCCGGGTGATCTACGATGAAGCGGAATTGGACGAGCTTTCTCCGGCCTACGCCATCTCGGTGCACAAATCCCAAGGTTCGGAGTACCCGGTGATCATTCTGCCCATGGTGACCCAGCACTACGTCATGCTGCAGCGCAACCTGCTCTACACGGCCCTGACCCGCGCCCGCCACATGGTGATCCTGGTGGGCTCGGCCAAAGCCGTGCGCGTGGCCGTGGAGGCCGACCAGCCCCGGCAACGGCAAACATTGCTGGCGTGGCGGATGAAGGCAGAGGGTTGATGGATGGATTTATTGAATCGTTAAGTTGACCAATGTTCAGCGCAAAGATAATAAAAGAACAAGGGTTTTCAAATATCACCCAGGAGAAATTATGATCCGGCTTATCGAAGCGCTGAATTATCGCTGTTTGAGTTATATCCGGCAGCCCTTGGAAACCTTCCAGGTATTGATCGGCCCGAACGCCAGCGGCAAGACCACATTTCTGGATGTGCCTGCTTTTTTGAGCGATTTGCTATCCCAGGGGCTGGACGATGCTGTCACATCTCGGGCCTCTGACATCAATGACCTTTTCTTTTTCGGAAAGGGCGGGAGATTCGAACTGGCTGTAGCCTTGGAAATTCCCAAGGCGCGCGCTGACATGTTGAATCAGGATCAGCCGCCCCAATATGTTCGATATGAAATCTCCATCGGTTTGGATTCACAGACCGATGCCATCAGTATTTTTGATGAGCAAGTGATTCTTGAGCAGAAACAGTTGCGCACGCAGGAGCCGATACAGCATGCGATTTTTCCGATGACGGTGGACCCGCCCCGTACGATTATGCATGGCATTAAAGTCGGCGCCGGGAAGAAACGGGTATTGCGCAAAGTATATAATGGTAACGACAACTATTATGCCGAGACACAAACTAAGAAAGGTAAAGGAGGATGGGCACCCTCTTATCCGTTAGGGCCACGAAAATCCGCTTTGGCCAATATGCCCGATGATGAGCGCAAGTTTCCGGTATCCACCTGGTTACGGGAAATTCTGATTAATGGAACCCAAAAATTAATGTTAAATAGTATGGTTTTACGCCAAGCCAGCAGGCCCGGACAAGGCCGATTATTCAAGCCCGATGGAAGTAATTTGCCCTGGGTGATTCACGAATTAAGGGAAAACGATGATGAGCGCTATAAACAATGGGTCGCCTTGTTACAGACAGCCCTGCCCGATATTCAAAACGTGACCACGGTTGAACTTCCGGACACAAGGCACCGTTTTCTACAAATCGTTTATCGCGATGGTCTTAAGGTGCCCTCATGGACCGCCTCGGACGGCACGCTACGCATGCTGGCACTGACGTTGCCGGCCTTCTTAAAAGATTTTGAAGGGATCTATTTGATCGAAGAGCCTGAAAACGGCATTCATCCTATGGCCATGGAAACAGTCTTCCAAGCGCTGCGTTCGGTATATGGCGCCCAAATTCTACTTGCGACTCATTCGCCTGTTATTCTCGGGTGTTCCCAAGTCGAAGATGTTCTATGTTTTAAAAAGGCAGATAATGGGGCCACCGATGTCGTTTCCGGCCCTGATCACCCCGAGCTTCGGAAATGGAAAGGCAGTCTAAATCTGAGCGAGCTTTATGCTTCGGGGGTGCTCGGATGAACAAACGTGACCTTTTTGTGGTGGTTGCGGATCTGGATGCTGAAAATACATTTAAAACGCTTTTCGCCAAACGCCAACAAGCTTTGGGCATTCGTGTCAATTTCGATCCGGCTAAAGATCTGCTACGCTATTCCGGAAGAGATGCCGGTTGTTGTAAAGATGCCGTAAATTTATTACGTGCGCCCCAATCTTCTCATCGACACGCCTTGCTCTGTTTTGATCACCACGGTTCCGGCTTAGACCAAAGACCTCGGATTGAACTTGAAGCAGAAATCGAATCAAGGCTTTATGCCAATGGTTGGCCAAAAGCGGACGCTGCGGTTATCATTATTGATCCTGAGCTTGAGGCATGGGTGTGGGCCGATTCTCGGCAGGTCGCCTCCGTGTTGGGTTGGTCCGGAAACATGAGGAGCCTTAGAGCATATCTGGAGGAAGCTTATGCTTGGCCAGCCTTAATTTCAAAACCACCTGATCCCAAAAGAGCTTTTGAACTCGCACTGCGCCAAGTGAGAAAGCCGCGAGTCGCTACACTGTTTAAAGAACTGGCTGAAAAAGTCAGCCTAAGCCGCTGCCAGGATGCCTCCTTTCAAAAACTGCGTTCAATACTGCGCCAATGGTTTGCCCATGAAGACTCACAGCGATAGGGGCTGATGATACTCAACATTTAAGTGCAAGAGTTCTTTTCCATTTAAAAAAACAAAACATTTAATAGGGCATCTTAACCGATTTTATGCTCCACCCCATCCACATCATCGCCGATCACCGCGAGCAGCAAAGCGGCGTTATCGCCCATTTGAAAAGCTTGGCCGATGTGGCTGTTGAAATCCGGACGTTGCCCCTGGGCGATTATCAGGTGGACCAACGCCTCATATTTGAGCGCAAGAGCCTTAGAGACTTGCAGCTTTCCATTATCGACGGCCGCTTTTTCAACCAGGCCATTCGGCTGGCGGGATCGGAGTTGAAGGGGGTGCTGATTCTGGAGGGCACCTCCAGGGACCTGGCGGGCGTTCAGATGCGCCGCGAGGCGATGCAGGGAGCCCTGATCTTCGCTTCGTTGGTATTGGGATTGCCGGTGCTGAGATCTATGGACCCGCTGGAGAGTGCGCAATTGATGGTCTACGCGGCGCGCCAGATCGCCCGTATCGACACCGAGGGGCTGGCCCGTCCTGGGCATCGTCCCAGAAGCAAACGGGGGCGCCAGCTCTATATCCTCCAAGGAATCCCCGGCATCGGTCGCACCAAGGCCCGGCGATTGCTGGAGAAGTTCGGCAGCGTTGAGGCCGTGGTTACCGCTTCTTTCGAAGAACTGCAAGCCGTGGCAGGCATTGGTCCGGGAATCGCGCAAAAGATCCGCTGGAGCGTGAGTGAGCCGGAGACTCCCTTTGACGGCTTTAAAGAATAGTTCGCGGTGGGCTTTTTACGGCCGCATCATTCGGATTCTGAGCCAGAAGAAGATGGCGTGGGCTTGTCGCCGCTATCGGCGGGTATGGGGAATTTGAAAAAATCCACTCCCTCCTGGCGCAGAGTCTGCTCTTCCTGGGTTGTGCTGACGCCGCGGATGTTGCGCGGCTCGGCGGCGCCGTAGTGGATTTTGAGGGCTTCCTTGGCAAACTCGGTGCCCACGTTGTCGAAGTGGTTTTCCACATACTCCATGACGGCCCGGGTCATGATTTGGGCCTCGGCCGGCGAGCGCAGCTTGGGCGGCTGCACCGCGCCGCTTTTGACGCCGGTGATGGCAAAGGTGGAGGGCACGCGCACCACGTCGCAGGCATTGCACACCGGGCAGCTCAGCAGGCCTTGGGCGCGTTGTTTTTCATAGGCCTGGGCGTCATCGAACCAGCCTTCAAACTGGTGGCCCTGGGGGCATTGCAAATCGTAAATGACCATTACCTAATCGATCCTTTGATATTGGAATTAAAGACAAAATATCATAGGCGGCTTTGATTTTAAAGAAATTATTGACAGACACTGTTTTTTATCAAAGAATACGCCCCGTTCCGCTGCCATCGCTCTATGGCGGAACACTGTTCGGGCATAACGCGCCGATCGTCCCTCGATCTTGCTTTTCAATATCGCGTTTTGTTCGTCGCCATCAGCCCCTGCGTGTCGATGCGCCCTTGACCTTTAACCCTTTGGGCCATGGCCCAAAACGGGACCTCCTGTTGTGAGCCCCGAACCATAGGAGTATCTGCCATGAAAAAAGCAACCAAAATTGCAATTTGGGTGGTGCTGTGGCTTTTGATCTGTTTTGCCATGGGCGAAGCTGAGATCAGATATGCCTCCGATGTTTGCGAAATCGCGGTGCGCACCGGTCCTGGCACGGATCGTAAGATTATTGCCCTGGTGCCGGCCGGCCGCGAGCTGGAGCTGATCAACCAGGGCGATGAGTGGTCCGAGGTGCGCCTTTCCAATGGCAAGGAGGGTTTTGCCCTGAACAGGGAATTGACCACCGAGACCCCTTCATCCATGAAATTGGAGCGGCTGGAGAAAAAGCATACCGATCTCATCAGCCAGAACAAGGAGTTGCAGCAAAAGCTCGCCGAGCTGGGCGCGGAGAATAAAAGCGTGAGCGGCGACCGGAATCAGACCCATGATGCGTTGCAAAAGGCGGAAGCGGCCTATGAAAACCTGAAAAAGGAGTCCGCCGAATTTCTCAAATTCAAAGCGGAGTATCAGAAGAATCAAAAGGAGCTCCAGGAAACCAGGGAAAAATCCGAGCAGTTTGAAAACCAGCTCAATAAGTTGGCGAGCAGCCAGCTCATTGAAGGCTTTCTCTACGGCGGTGGACTGGTGATCATCGGATTCATTACCGGCTGGGTGATGAAGAAGCCCAAAAGACGGACAGGGTTGTTGTAGTAGAGTTTAAAGTTTAAAGTAGCAAAGTTTAAAGCTATAGGTAGAATTCCTTAACTTTATGCTTTAAAATTAAGGCTTAAAACCGAAGAAATAGAAAATGCCCGATATCCAAACCGACATTCTCGTTATCGGCTCCGGCGTGGCTGGCCTGATGTTCGCTTTGAAAGTGGCCGAACACGGCAGCGTGGCTCTGGTCACCAAGAAAGAGGCCATGGAGAGCAACACCAACCTGGCCCAGGGCGGCATTGCCTCGGTGTTCGGCGCCACGGACACTTTTGATCTGCACATCCAGGATACGCTGTCTTCCGGCGATGGCTTATGCAACGCCGATGTGGTGGAAATGGTGGTCAAAGCCGGACCGGCGCGCATCAATGAACTGATCCAGCTGGGGGTGCGCTTTAACTTGCGCCAGGAGCAGCGCAGCAAGAACGGCGCTCCGCCCCCATTGGACTTAGGCCGCGAGGGCGGCCACTCCCACAACCGCATTGTTCACGCCCACGATCTGACCGGCCGGGAAGTGGAACAAGTGCTGCTGGACCTGGTGCGCAGCCATCCCAATATCCAGTTGTTTGAAAACCACATTGCCATTGATCTGATCACCCAGTCCACCCGCATCAAGCGGGGTCTGGTCACCACGACTCATGAAGATTTCTGCTGCGGGGCCTATGTGCTGGAGCGCGGCAGCAACCGGGTCAAGACCTTCGCGGCCCATATTACGCTGTTGGCCACGGGCGGCGCGGGCAAGGTCTATCTCTACACCAGCAATCCCGATATCGCTTCGGGCGACGGCATTGCCATGGCCTACCGGGCCGGCGCCACCGTGGCCAATCTGGAGTTTGTGCAGTTTCACCCCACTTGCCTCTATCATCCCCTGGCCAAGAACTTTCTGATCTCCGAGGCCGTGCGCGGCGAGGGCGGAATCCTCATTGACCGCCAGGGGCGCGCCTTCATGGCCGATTATGATCCCCAAAAAGATCTGGCCTGCCGCGACGTGGTGGCCCGGGCCATTGATACCGAGCTGAAGAAAAGCGGCGATGAATCGGTTTTCCTGGATATCACCCATCAGCCGGCCGATATGATCCGGGAGCGCTTTCCCAACATCCATGCCAAATGCCTGAGCCTGGGCATCGACATGACCCGCCAGCCCATCCCCGTGGTGCCGGCGGCCCACTACATGTGCGGCGGCGTGGTGACCGACATGTACGGCCTCACCGACATCCAGAATCTCTACGCCGTGGGCGAAACCGCCTGCACGGGCCTGCACGGGGCCAACCGCCTGGCCAGCAACTCACTGCTCGAAGCCCTGGTGTATGCCGACAGCGCGGCCCAGGCCGTGATCACCCAGCTCAAGGCCAACCTGTTCAATCCCCTGCCCCAGCCGCCGGCCTGGGATGACGTGGGCACCATTGACAGCGACGAAATGATCGTGGTGACCCACAACTGGGACGAAATCCGGCGCCTGATGTGGAATTACGTGGGCATCGTGCGCTCGGACAAGCGCCTGGAGCGCGCCCAGCGCCGCATTGAAACCATTCAGAGCGAGATCCACGATTACTACTGGCACTTCAAGGTGGTGCCCGATCTCATCGAACTGCGCAACATCGCCACCGTGGCCGAACTGATCATCAAATGCGCCCGCCACCGCAAAGAGAGCCGCGGCCTGCACTACAATCTGCAATACCCCAAACGCGACGACCGCCGCTGGTTGAAGGACACCGTGCTGCGGCGGCAGTTTGTGGGCTAATGCATGAAGCCCTTAAGTAACCTTCTCAAACCTTCGATCAATGGCGATGTTGCTTTTGTTTCTGTTTTAACGCAAAGGCCGCGGAGCGCGCGGAGGCGCGCAGAGGATGTGCGTTCTCACGCAACGTGTTTAACGAGCGAAGCTTTGCAGCGTTGTTACAGTTCTTCTCACAAGGTGTTGCCAATCAGGAGCCAGGCATGGTATACAATTGGGTATGACTAATATGTCATACCACAGGAGGTTAAAGCCATGAACACTCAAAAGGTGGCCATCACCATACCCAAAAATTTGATTGTCTACATCGATAAGATCAGCAAGGAAAAAGGCTTGACAAGAAGCGGCTATATCACCTCCGCATTAAAGGAAAAGATCATGGCGGAAAAGAATCAGTTCTTGAAAAATGCATATGACAGGGTCTTTTCAGACGAGTCCCTGCAGAAAGAGCAGCTGGATACCGCCAAATGGTTCGAGGGCACCGGCAACCCAGGCGGCCAAGAATGGTGATTCGGCGCGGCAGCATTTATTGGGTCAACTTCTCACCGGGCAAAGGATCGGAACCTTTTGGCATCAGGCCCGGTCTGGTCATTCAAAACGATGCCTTGAACGACAGTAACATCAGCACGGTCGTTATGCTGGCGATCACATCGACTCTAAAATTCGGTGAATTGCCCGGAAATGTGACCCTGCAAAAAGGCGAAGCCAACTTACCGAAACAGTGTGTGGTCAACGTCACCCAAGTAAAATCGGTCGATAAAAGCAGTCTTCGGGAAAAAGTCGGCAGCCTTTCAAAAACCAAGATGGAAGAAGTTGAGGCCGGGTTGAAATTAATACTAAATCTGAATGCATAGTCTTATCCTTAATGGTTTCCGCGCAGTATGCAAGAGCACGACATAAGGTAATAACGACGATCAGATATTGACTTCCAACCTGGTTTTGAGCCACATTTGACGGGCCGGCGCAAGACCGGCTGACGTATCAGCCAATTTCGACAACCACCCTAATTCCAACCCAACGGAGAGCACCCATGAAAAAAACCCCGCTTCTTATTCTTGTCTCTTGTGTCATGATCTTTGCCGTCAGCTGCGCCAATTTGGTCACGGTCGGCAAGCCTTCTCCAACCCTGACGAAAATTCAGGAGCGCAAGGCGGTTATCGTGGGCACGGCCGCCAATATGCCGCCCCTGAACATGATGACCAAAAAAGGCGTGCCCGCCGGGCTGGATGTTGACCTGGCCCAGGCCATTGCCGGCGCCATGGGCGTGGAACTCAAGCTGGTCACCAAGAATTTCGCGGACCTGCTGCCGGCCCTGGAAAAAGGAGAAGTGGACATGGTCATCTCGGGCATGACCATCACTCCGGATCGCAACCTCAAGGTGGCCTTTGCCGGCCCTTATCATATTACCGGCAAATCCTATCTCACCAAGGCCGCCGCCATTGCCAAGATCACCAACCCCAAGGAGCTGAACTCAGCCAAATTCCACTTCACGGCCCTGGCCGGCTCCACCAGCGAGCAGCTGGTGAAAGAACTCATGCCCCTGGCCAAATATACGCCCGTGGATAAATACGATGATGGCGTGGCTCTGGTGCTGGCCGATAAAGTCGATGCCATGGTCAGCGATTATCACGCCTGCATCGTGGCCGCCGTACGAAATCCCAAAGCCGGTTTGATCACCGTGATCTCCCGTTTCACCTATGAACCCCTGGGCATTGCCCTGCCGGCTGGCGATTCCCACCTGCTCAACTGGATGGATAACTTCATTGGTATTATGAGCGAATCGGGCGGTCTGGAAGCAATGAAACTCAAATGGATCGAAAATCCGAATTGGATAACCGAGCTGCCTTAACTGCCGCCGCGGTTATTTTTTGATTCTCGCACAAAGCCATAAAGCCACAAAGGAGTACCAGCGATCTCAAAATCATCTTTGTGGCTCGCACAGCGCTGGCGCTGGGGATTGCAGCTTTGTGCGAGAATTGTTTTGAATGGAAGATATTGACTTTTGCCTTTGTTTTGAGCCACAGTTCATGCATCCAAATAACCCATAAACGCATAAGCCGTTTCAGTCATACCAAACCAGGGAGGTGCTCTCCATGCCCAAGAGACATAACCCAGGGAAGTGGATTGCTTTTACTTTGCTTGCGGCCGGCGCATTGCTTCTGTGCGGCTGCGGCGCCCGCCTGCCGGTGGAGCCGGTGGACAAGTCCGGCAATCCCTCTGAGATGATCGCTCAGCTGGGCCAGAGTATCGACGATGCCCGCGAGGATCAGTTGGATGTGTTGTCGCCCACCTGGTTCAAGCGCGCTGAAACTTCCCAGGCCAAGGCCAAAAAGGGCCTGGAGCAAGGGGCGGCGTTATCCGAAATCCTGGATAATATCGGCCGAGGCCGGGCCGAGCTGGCCCAGGCCGGCGTAGTCGCCATCCGCTGCAAGGATCAGCTCGATGAAGCCATTGTGAGCCGCAACGCGGCCCGGGCGGTCAACGCCCAGCAATTTACCTCGGATTATGCCGATGCCGAAGAGGCTTTTCTGAAATTGACCCGGGCCATGGAAGACAGCAACTTTGAATCGGCCCGCGCCAACCGCAAGGCCGTGAGCGACCGCTTTCGCGCCCTGGAACTGCGGGCCATTACCCAGGAGGCGTTGGGCGAGGCCCGCCAGCTCATGCAAAGGGCCGAAGAGATGAAGGTGCCCAAGATCGCCCCCCAAGCCTTTGCCGATGCCCAGGGCGCCATTTCCCAGGCCGAGTCCTTCATCGCCGGTCATCGTTATGAAAAAGAGGCCATTCAGAAGCAGGCCGACCAAGCCAAATTCATGACCCAACGGGCCCTGGCCATTGGTCAGGCCAGCGAGCAGATCAAAGCGATGACGCCCGAAGCGGTCAGCTTATTGATCGAGTCATTTCTGTCCGAGATCAACACCCGCCTGGAAGCCCCGGATCAGCGCAATCTCTCCTTCAAGGAGCAAACCAGCGCCATTACGGCCGGCGTGACCGAACTGCAAGCCACGGCCAAGCAGGTGGCAGAGAAGGATAAATTGATCCAGTCCCTCAACGCCCGCATCTCCGAATTGGAGGGTACTTCCCAGCAGGCCAAGTATGATAAAGATCGTTTGGCCGCCGAGAAGAAATTCAATCAACTCTTCGTGGCCGTTCAAAAAGATTTTAAACCGGACGAGGCCGAGGTCTACAAACAGCTCGATACCCTGGTGATCCGCCTCAAAGGCATCCAATTTCCCGTGGGTAAGTCCGAGGTGCCGCCGGAGAGTTATCCCCTGCTGACCAAAGTCCAAAAAGCCATCCGCACCTTTGGCCAACCCGAAGTGACCATTGAAGGCCACACCGATAACCAGGGCACGGCCGAGAAGAACCAGGCCCTGTCCCAAGAGCGGGCCGAAGCCGTGAAGCAGTATTTGGTGACCAACGGCACCCTGTCAGCCAACAAGATCAAGGCCGAGGGGTATGGCTTTTCCCGCCCCATCGCAGCCAACGAAACGCCCGAAGGCCGCGCCCAGAACCGGCGCATCGATGTGATCATCAAGCCCCAGAAGAAGTAGATGAAAAATAGTACTCCGGAAGTAAACAAGGGGGGCCCGCAAACCGTCACCACGCCGCCCATTGCGCTTCCCAAAGGTGGCGGGGCCATCCGCGGCATGGGCGAGAAGTTCGCCGCCAACCCGGTCACCGGCACCGGCGCCCTGACGCTCCCCATTGCCACCAGCCCCGGCCGCTCCGGGTTCGGTCCCCAGCTTTCCCTGTCTTATGATTCCGGCGCCGGCAACGGCCCGTTTGGTTTCGGCTGGGACTTGGCGCTGCCCCGCGTCACCCGTAAGACCGACAAGGGTCTGCCGCGCTATCTGGATGGTCAGGGCCGGATGCCCGACAGCGACGTTTTTCTTCTTTCCGGCGCCGAAGACCTGGTGCCGGAGTTTGAAAAGGACGCGGCCGGCCATTGGGTGTTGCAAGGCGGGCAACCGCGCGTATACGACGGGTCGCGCAGCGTCAACGGCCATGAATACCGCATCCGGAACTATCGCCCGCGCATCGAAGGGCTTTTTGCCCGCATCGAACGCTGGACCAGGGCCGATGACCCGCGCGAGGTTCACTGGCGCTCCATCTCCCGCGACAATGTCCTCACCATCTACGGCCTGGACGAAAATTCCCGCATCACTGATCCCGGCGATTCCCGGAAGATCTTCAGCTGGTTGATTTGCGAAACCCGCGACGACAAAGGCAATGGCGTCATTTACACCTATAAGCCCGAAGACGGCGCCGGCCTCGATCTCTCCCAGGCCCATGAACGCAATCGCGGCCCGGCAGATGCGCCCGGCCGCCGCGCCAATCGCTATCTAAAGCAAATTCAATACGGCAATCGTCTTTCCTTGCTGGGAAATGATGCTCAGCGTCCGCCGTTCCTCAGCCCGGAGGTGCGCGCCGGGGCCGGCTGGATGTTCGAAGTAGTCTTTGATTATGGCGAACATGACCTGGAGACGCCGCAATCCCAGGAGGACCCGGCCCTGGGTTGGACGGTCCGGCCCGATCCCTTCTCCGCCTGTCGCGCGGGCTTTGAGGTGCGCACCTGCCGCTTGTGCCAGCGGGTCCTGATGTTCCACCATATTCCCGACCTGCCCACTGGCCAGAGCGGCTATGACGGGCTGGTGCGCTCAACGGATTTCACTTACTTGTATGAACATGAGCCCCACGCCGCCCGCAATCCGATTTACTCTTTTCTTCTCCAAGCGGTTCAGAAAGGCTATCAACAAACCAGCACCGGGACATACCTCAGCAGATCCCTGCCGCCGCTGGAATTCGAATACAGCCAGCCGCAAGTACAACAGACCATGATGGAAGTAGAAGCCGCCAGCCTGGAAAATCTACCGGCCGGCCTGGATGGCGCCACTTATCAATGGCTCGATCTGCATGGCGAGGGCCTTGCCGGTATTTTTACGGAACAGGCCGGAGCCTGGTATTACAAGCGCAATCTCAGCCCCCTGGGAAGTCAAGGCGCAAGATTTTCTCCCCTGGAGCGGGTGGCCGCAAAACCTAATCTATCCCTGGCCGCAACCGCGGCCCAATTCATGGATCTGGCCGGCGACGGCCAGCCTGATCTGGTGGTGTTGAACGGCCCCATGGCGGGCCTGTACGAGCACGATGAAGAAGAGGGCTGGCAACCGTTTCGCGCCTTTACTTCCCGCCTTAACCGCGATCTGAGCGATCCCAATCTGCGCCTAGTGGATCTGGATGGCGACGGCCATGCCGATGTGCTCATCACCGAAGAGGATGCCTTGGTCTGGCATGCTTCCCTGGCCGAGGAGGGCTTTGGCCCGGCCAACCGCGTGGTCCAGGCCCTGGATGAAGAAAAAGGCCCCCGGCTGCTCCTGGCCGACGGCACCCAATCCATCTATCTGGCCGACCTTTCCGGCGACGGATTGACCGATCTGGTGCGCATCCGCAACGGCGAGGTATGCTATTGGCCCAACCTGGGCTATGGCCGCTTTGGCGCCAAGGTGACCATGGACCACTCACCATGGTTCGAGGCGCCCGACCTTTTCGACCAGCGGCGCATCCGGCTGGCCGACATTGACGGCTCGGGCACCATGGACATCATTTATCTTCACGCCGAGGGCCCGCGCCTTTACTTCAATCAATCCGGCAATGGTTGGAGCGCGCCGCTTTCCTTGGCGGCCTTTCCGGCCGTGGACGATTTGTCTTCCATCCAGGTCGTTGACCTTTTGGGCAATGGGACGGCCTGCCTGGCCTGGTCGTCGCCGTTGCCAGCCTCCGGACGCAGCCCCATGCGCTACCTTGCGTTGATGGAAGACAAGCCGCACCTGCTGACCAAAGTCAAGAACAACCTGGGCGCGGAAACACGCGTTCAATATGCGCCTTCCACCAAGTACTACTTGCGCGACAAACAGAGCGGCCGGCCCTGGGTCACGCGCCTGCCCTTTCCGGTGCATGTGGTCGAAAAGATCACGATCCGCGATAAATGGCGCGCCACGAGTTTTTCTTCTTCTTTTAGTTACCATCACGGCTATTTTGACGGCATTGAGCGCGAGTTTCGCGGCTTTGGCCGGGTGGAGCAGATCGATGTGGAGGATTACGGCGCCTTTGCCCAGGGCAATAGCGCCAGCCCTTATATCACCGACGACCATAAACTCTTTCAGCCGCCGGTCAAGACCGTCACCTGGTTTCACACCGGCGCGTTTGCCGACCAGGAACGCATCCTGTCGCAATTCCAGCACGAATACTTCTCTCCGCCCGGCTTCACCGAGCACCGGTTGCCCGAGCCGGACCTGGAGGGCGCCGAGCTCACGGCGCAAGAACAGCGCGAAGCTCTGCGCGCCTGCAAGGGCATGATGCTGCGGCAGGAAGTATTTGAGCTGGATATCGATGCCCTGACCGCGGGAAGAGAAGTTCCGGCCAAACTATTTTCCACCGCCTTCCATAACTGCGATATCCGAAGGTTACAGCCCTTGGCATCCAACCGCCACGCCATCTTTCAGGTCACCGAAAGCGAAGCCATCACTTATCATTACGAATTGGATTTGCGCTCAGCCGAAGTAAATCCCGATCCCCGCATCGCCCATACGCTGAACCTGCGTATCGATGATTACGGTCATGTTCTACAGTCCGTGGCCGCGGTCTATGCGCGGACCAATTCATATAGCGACGCTGCGTTGAAACCGGAAGAGGTGGCGCTGATCAATGATGTCCAGGGCAAAGGCCACCTGACCTATGCGGAATATCGCTTTACCGACGATGAGGTGGACAGTGAGGACCACCATCGCCTGCCCATGCCCTGCCAGACCAGGAGTTATGAACTCAGCGGGATTCAGCCGGACGATTGCTACTATTCCCTTGCACAGCTGCGCGGTTATGCGCTCAGCGATTTTTATGTAGGCGCGGACCCCCAGCTAGTCACAGCGGTGACGCAGATTTCGTCCCATCACATCCCCGATGATACGGTGGCGACGGCCCGTAAACGTCTGATGGAAGAGACCAGGACTCTTTACTTCCATGAAAATTTGAATGCTCCGCTATCTTTTGGGCGGCTCAATCGTCTCGGGTTGGTCTACGAAACTTATCAACTGGCGCTGACCGATGGGTTGCTGGCCGATATTTTTCAAAACAAGCTCAGCCTGGAAGTCTCAAGCCGCCTGTCTGATCCGGCCCTCAGCGGCTATCTCAGCGGCGCGGCCCTGCTGGCTGCCCTTGGCCCGGAGACAGCCGGCCAGTACTGGCTGCGCTCCGGCATTGCCGGGTTCGGGCCGGATGCCCAGCGGCATTTTTATCTTCCCGCGCATTATTCCGATCCCTTTGGCCATGACACCGTGGTTCAATTTGATTTCTACGAGCTCTTTGCCCAATCCATCACCGATCCCGCGGGCAACACCGTACGCATTGAACAGTTTGATTTCCGGACCATGGGGCCGCGCCGCATCAAAGACATGAATGCCAATCTTTCCGAAGTCTGTTTTGATGTTCTCGGCATGCCCGCGGCCATGGCGGTAAAAGGCAAGGCAGACGAAGGCGACCGCCTGGAGGGCTTTGATGAGAGCATGGCCAATCCCGGCCCGGACGCCCTTATCCAGCTTTTCACCCAAGAGTACCAGGAAGAAGAGGCCCGAAGATTTCTCGGCCCGGCCACGGCGCGCTATCTTTACTACTTTGGTGAAACGCGCGCGGCGGACGATGTAATCCATTGGAACAGCCATCCTTCTTCCGCCTGTAGTATTTTGCGGGAAAAACATCAATCACAGTTGCCGGACGGCCAAAAGAGCCCACTGCAAACCAGCTTTGAATATTCGGACGGCCTGGCCGCGCTAATCGCCAAAAAAGCCCAGGCCGAACCCGCCCAAGGCGGCACGGCCTGGCGATGGGCGACCAGCGGCAAGACCATCTTCAACAACAAGGGCAAGCCGGTCAAACAATATGAGCCTTACTTCTCCGCCACCCATTGCTTCGAGGAGCCAGTGGAAGCAGGAGTCACGCCGCACATGTACTACGATGCCCTCGGGCGGCTGATCCGCGCGGAAGCGCCCGATGGAACCTTTAGCCGGGTGGATTTCTCGCCCTGGCAAGCCACAAGCTGGGATGCCAATGACACGGTGTTGCAAAGCGCGTGGTATCAAGAGCGCGGCGCGCCCGACCCGGCAATGGCCTTGCCGTCCGATGCTTCCGCCGAAACCCGTTCGGCTTGGTTAACGGCGCGGCACGCCGGCACGACGGAGCAGATAGTCTTCGATACCCTCGGCCGCGAAGTCATCCACATCTCTCATAATCGGGTGCCAGACCCCAGCGGGGTCCATACTTTTAATGGCGAAAACTTTCGCGACGAACAGTATTTGACTTTCACCCGTCTCGATGCGGCCAGCCAGCCGCTCTGGATACGTGATGCCAGGGGCAATCGGGTCATGCAGTATATTCTCCCGCTGCTGGCGGATGGTTCCGGCGAAGAAATTCCAGCCGGCGCCATGGCCTGCTATGACCTGGCGGGCCGCCTCCTCTACCAGCACAGCATGGACGCGGGCGACCGTTGGACATTGAGCGACGCGGCCGGCAGGCCAATGGATGGCTGGGAAGAAAATACGCGTAGCGACGAAACCGGCGCCGAGACCCATGAAGCGCGCCGCTTTTTGACCCAATACGACGTTCTTCATCGTCCGGTGGCGCAATGGTTGACGATCAATGCCGATGAACCCCAGTTGATCGAACAATTCTTTTATGGGGAGCAAATGAGCGGCGGCATTGATCCCCAAACCCTGAACTTGCGCGGGCAGCTCTATCAGCACTTTGACCAGAGCGGCATGATCATGTTTGCGGCCTATGATTTCAAGGGGAACCCCCGGGAAGTTCAACGCCGGCTGGCCAGCAACTACAAATCACCGGTGATCGGCTGGCAAGAAGGATCCGCCAGCGCCGGGTTGGAGTCGGAGAATTTCATCCAAACCCTTGAATATGACGCCTTGAACCGCGTGAGCCGGCGATTCAACTGGCACCAGGGGCCGGAGAGCCGGGTGGCGGTGTATGAGCCGATCTACAACCGCCGGGGCCTGCTGGAGAGTGATCAACTGGTCGTAAGAGCAGTAAAGAAAGAGAAGACCAACAACGCCGAAGGGTATGAAGAGGTCGCCGAAAGCCAGCGCCGAACGCCGATAGAAGAAGTAACCTACAATGCCAAAGGCCAGCGGGAAAAAGTCCGGTACGGCAACGGCACCATCACGCGCTATACCTATGATACCCAAACCTTTCGTCTCCGTCAGCTGCGCACCACCCGCCCCGGCTATGATCCCCCATTTCCCGGCAACGCTAACCCCCTCAAAGATGACAAAGTGTTGCAGGATCTCTACTACACCTATGATGCTGCGGGTAACATCGTTGAAATTTCAGACCAAGCGTACGAGACCGCTTTTTTCAGGAACCAGCGGGTCGAGCCGCGCAGTCAATATGTCTACGATGCGCTCTATCGGTTGATCTCGGCCACCGGCCGGGAGAATATGATGGCGGGCAATGACGCGCCGGGCCAGTACGAGAGCGACCCCATGGCCGCGGCCCTTCCCGTCGATCCCCAGGCCCTGCGCAATTACACGCAATACTACACCTATGATTGCGCCGGCAACATCAGCGCCATGCGCCACGCCGCCAACGGCGGCGGCTGGACACGCCGCTACGAATATGACGCGCACAGCAATCGGTTGGGGCGCACCTGGGAGGGAGATCCGGACTGGACCGGCGGCAACGCGACCCACAAGACCACTTACCGGCATGACCAGCGCGGCAATCTGCGCAACCTTGCCAATGTGGCGCCGGCCTATTTCGTTCAATGGGATTGGCGCGACATGATCCAAAGCCTCAATCTCCAGGGCGGCGGCCGAGTCTTTTACAATTATGATTCCACCAAAGAGCGCTCGCGCAAGGTCAATGAATCGCAATCGGGCCTAAAACAGTGGGAACGCATCTATCTTGGCGGATTGGAGATTTATCGCAAATTCAATGGGACCCAGACCGTGGAAGAAATTGAAACGCTGCACCTCATGGATGGCGGGCGTTCGCTGCTCCTGGTGGAAGATGTTCTTGTTTCGGACAGCGGTCTGGCTGCCGGGCCCCGCTACCAGTATCAGTATTCCAACCATCTCGACTCGGCGGTCCTATCGCTGGATGACTCGGCCGCCATCATTTCGTACGAAGAGTATCATCCCTACGGCACAACTGCTTACCGGGCCGTGAACCATCAAATCAAAACCACGGCCAAGCGCTACCGGTACGCCGGCAAGGAGCGGGACGAGGAGAGCGGCTTATATTACTGCGGGGCAAGGTCCTATGCCGCCTGGCTGGCCAGATGGGTCAGCCCAGACCCGGCGCTGTTAATCGACGGCCCCAACCTGTACCAATATGGGCGAAACTGCCCGACCGGTCATAATGATCAGAAAGGAACCCAGGCCAAAAAGAAGACCGATCCGCCCAAAGACAAGCCCAAAACAGATCAAGTTAAAGTTAAGATTTCTTTCTACGAGGATATGAGCAGTGTTACGGTAACGGAAAAATTGGTGAGTTTCAAAGATAAGGAATCGCATGAATTTCTTTCGTTGTCGCGGCAGACGTTTGATAAGATATTGAAAAAGACCCACGGCGATGTCAGTAAATCCCTGAAAGAGCTGAAAAGCAGCACTGAATTCCGAGATTGGCTGGTCAAGGAGTACTACAAGCGATTTTCGGGCGGCAACCCCAAGGCCACCAATGAGGTTGGGGGTGGGAAATTTCGCTATGCTACCTCCAAACAACTTCTCGCCCACGGGGATACCTTTATGCAGTGTTTTTATACTTCCTACTTTTTTATGTTGAAATCGCTGGGAGTGATTCCTCCGGATATGAGCGCCAGAGAGTTCGAAAAAGCCTACTCCAACGTGCGCGGCGAACCTAAAGTCGCGCCGGTCTTTGCCAAAGGAGAATATGGATTTCCAGGCGCGGAGAGATCGCCGGACCGCGCCACCATCGTAGACATGTTTGCGGCTCGGGCCGGCGCTATTGCGAGCCAAAGTGAATGGGCCCGCTTCACGGGCATGTCCGAAAAGCATTTCAAAGCCGAAGATTTGAGGCACCCCACGCTCATCCTCAAGACCGTCAAAGGCAAAACGATTGAAACTCATCCGGATATAGTGGATGTGGCCAAGGTGCTCCAGCACCTGAAAGCGGGCGAAACGGTTCACATGGGATCGTCCGCCTGGGGCCATCATGTCCTGGCGACCGGTCCGGGCTCGATCGATGACCCCTATCCGGGTACCAGCGAGCCGCGCGGCAGCAAAGAATTCTGGGAGGCGGGAAAGATTTTCGCGCTATGGGCCGAATAGAGGCGCGCTTGCACCTGGAGTGCCCGGTAGAACAAAAGAAGAATAAAAGTCATCCCGACAAGGAGTTTGGGCCAAAAGAGTATTTTGAGTAAGCTTGCCATAACCACCCCTCGCACAATTAGGAGACCGCTATGCCGACCATCGCTTTTCCTTTAAGGCTTCACATGAAACGCGCCACCGTCAGTGTTTTGCACGAGGTGCTTGTATCCCTTGGTTATTTGATCCTGGAAACGGAGATATCGGCCAAGCACTTCGGCAAGACGACCCGCCGGGCGGTGATCGATTTTCAGCAAAAGCACGGTCTGAAACCGACCGGAGAAGTGGATGAGGTCACGGCCGCACTGCTTTCCCAGGGGACCGATCGACCCCAATTCGTGGTGCACGGCGCGGTCCGCAAACAAGACGGCGCGCTGGCCGGTGGCATAACTGCGCGGGCCTTTGACCGCAATCTGGGCGCGGAAGATATGCTGCTGGGCCAGGCGGTCAGCGATGCCCAGGGCAATTACTCCATCACCTATACCAAAGAACAACTGGGCGCCAAAACCGCCGCCGACCTGGTGGTCGGTCTTTTCCAGGAAGAAAAGGCGTTGCAGTTCTCGGATGTGATATTCAACGCCGGTCAGGAAGTGATCAAGGATTTTGTGCTCACCGTGGCTGCGCAGCCGGAGTTGCAACGGTTTGCGAAGACCTTGCAGCCTTTGCTGCGGGACAAGCTGGGCCTGCCGGGCCTGACACCGGTCCAGGCCGGCTTTCTCGCTAAAAAGACCGGCATCGATGCCCGCCGCATCGAGTGGCTGGCCCAAAGTCAGAAACAGGCCGCCGGGAATTCGGCGCTGGCCACCTTTTATTACGGCCTGCTCTGCCAGGAGATATCCATTGATCCGGCCGTGCTGCTCGGCCTGGATCGCACCAAGATTATCGGGGCGGTCAAGCGCGCCGAAGCGCTCAACCTGATTCAACCGCTCCCCCTCGAAGAAATCGATCACATTTTGGTGCAGACTCTGCCGCGGCTTAGGGCTGAAGCGCTTTTAGAACCAGCCCAAGCCGGACAGCCATCTTCCCTGGGAGATGTGCTGGCTACCCTGCCGGCCGAGGAATCCCTCGATCAGGAAGAACGAACCGCCTTTGCCCTTGATTTTAGTCAACACGGCCATAGCGCGATGCTGTGGCAGCAGGCCAGCGCCGGCGGCTATGCGGGCCGCATGCCGGCCCTGCAGCGCACGCTGGCCTTAAGCGAGATCACCCAGGGCCATGGCGCGTTAATGGCCGCGCTGCAAGGCCTGCGCAATACTTCCGCGCCAGCCTCCGCGGCTTACCTGGCCAAGCTTGCGCGCCGGCAGTGGCTGGATCTGGCCTTGACCCATGGCGCACCTCCGGGCAGCGGACTTTCGGAAGTGGCCTACGCCTTTGAGTTGGAAAACCAAGTAGAGCGGCGCTTTCCCATGGCAATGCTGGGGACGCGCCTATCAACCGGTGCAATTGAAATCCAGGATCTTCCCCGCGAGCAATTCATCCAAATGCTCAGCGACCATCCCGACTTTGATATCCGCGCCGAACGAGCCGAAGCGTTTCTGGCGCGGGTCGGCGTAAAGTCGCCTGAATTGAGCGCCGCGCTGAAAAAGTTGCAACGCATGCTGCCCCTGGCCGGCACCCTGGAGGCGGCCGCGGCCTTGCTTAACGCGGGCTTTGATTCGGCCCACGCCATTGTGCGCGCTGGCAGCGCGCTTCTCACCGGGAGTCTGTCCGGCCAACTGGAAGAAGAAGCCATTCTGGCGATTCACGCCACGGCCCAGGAGACGGCGACCACCGCTTTGGCGTTGAGCGCGCGCTTCTCGCCTCAGTTCAATGGCCATCAGATTCCGGCTCTGCCGCGCCCTTTGGCCGGCGCGGATTTTCTCAATCGCTATCCCAACCTGCGCGCGCTCTTCGGCGATTTGGATTACTGCGCCTGCCGCCATTGTCAATCGGTGCTGGGCCCGGCCGCTTATCTGGCTGACCTGCTGCACTTTCTGGAACAGTCCGGCAAGGCGGTGCCGATTTCAAGCCAATCCAGCCCTACCACCCGGCCCTTTCTGGCTCTGTTCCGGCGGCGGCCGGACTTGGCCAATTTACTGCTGACCTGCGAGAACACCAATATTGAAATTCCTTACATCGATCTGGTGCTGGAGATATTGGAGAACACGGTGGCCCTGCCCACGGTCCGCAAAGTCTCCACGGCCGAATCGGCTCAGATCCTGGCCGAGCTTGCCCAGCATCAGGTTCCCGCGGCCATTCGCGCGGCCCTGCAAGCCACGGCCATCACCATCGGAGAAAACCTGACGGCCGCGCCGCTGACCGATTACTGGCCTCTGCTGGCGATTTCATTGGGAGCGCATCTTGACCCCGCCACCATCATTCAAACCCTGGGACAACTGCCCCCGATCTTCAAGCTGGACGACGGGGCCCGGCAATGGGTGGCCGCTTATCTTCCCAAACTGGTGTGGGCCGCCGTACCCAAATCTTCCTGGCAAATGATTCCCATCGGCGACCTCAAGGTCGATGCCGACACCATCGAAGAATGGTTGAAAAAAGGCGAATTGCCGCCCCCGCTGGGGGAAGCCCACGTGGCCAGCAAACTGTGGCAGCAGTTACAAAAACTTGGCTTCACGCTGGCGCTGGCGGTGAAAAAGGCCGCGGCTCCGCTCTCCTCCGACCTGATTGAGTTCAGCGTGGCTCGCCGAATTGACTTTACGGCCGCCATTCGCCTCCAGATCATCGAAGGTCGCCCCAAAGCAGTGTTGCGCTGGAGCACCCTGGAAGGTGAAGTACTGCATGAAGATCCGGTGCCGGCCAAAGCCTTGCCGTTGATTGCTTCCTGGCTCAGCAACGACCGGCGGCTGCGGCCCCAGGAAGTAAAAGCGGTGCTGGCCCTCTTGGGGCTGCCGGCGTTGCCCTATGACAAAACCCACGATGCCGCCACGGACATGTGGACGTTGCGCATCGAGTATGAACTCATGACCCTGGCTATTTCCGAGGCCATGCTGGCAGTATTGTCGTTGATCTACCGCAGCTCTTCCATCCAGACCGATCTGGTCGCTGTGCCCGAAAACCGCAACCCGGCGGCTTACGAAATACTGCGCCAGGCGATCTTCCCCTGGACCCTGCCGCTGGATCTGTGGACCGAAGAGATCCGCGCCTGCTTGCGCGAACTGGGGGTGCCGCGCCAGAAGCTGATGGAGATGGCCGGCGTGGATCGCACTTCGAATCTTTATTGCTGCGAAGTACTCGGTTTCAGCCCGGCCGATCTGGCCCTGGCCAATGTCCAGCCCTGGCAGGCGTGGGGCCTGCGCCAGAACAACAACCGCGTCACGGATAGTCTGGGCCAAGTGCACAGCGGCGATTGGCTGACTGTATTGCAGTGGGTGGGCCTGGTGCTGCGGCACTCCGGTCTGAGCTATCGCCAATTGCTGGATATTCGTCAGACCGGCCCCGCGGCCTGGACCGCCATTTTGCCCGAAGGCGAGTGCCACCCGGCCAAGATGTGGTTTGAGACCAGCGACGCCCATCAATTGGCTTGGATTCACGCCTTCACGCGCCTGTGGCGCGGCACGGGCTGGTCCATGCGCGAGCTCAACAGCGTGCTCGCGGCCCTGGGCATCACCAGCGCGGCCGGCCTTTGGCAGCGCCAGCCGTTCTCTCTGGCGGCCCGCCTGCGCGCCCGGCTCAATCAGCCGATGCTCCACATCGCCGCCTTGCTCGGACACATGGAAGTTAATCCCTGGATCGATCATACCCAAGAGGGTGAACCGTCTCTGCCGTCCCTTTACCAGGGCCGGTTCCAGCGCAATGCCCTGCGGCCCAGCGCCGATTTTAGCCTGTTTGGTCTCAATACCGCGGGCACGGAACTGAACTATCTCGCCACCCAGCCGATTCAGAAACTGTCGGACCATACTCATTTTCTATCAGCGGCCCTGGGCATATCACCCGCGGATGTGGAACAAATAGTGGCCCCCCAAAGCCCGCTGGCCATGGCCGATGAGTTGACGCTGGCCAATGTAACGCGGCTCTTCGGCCTCGTCACCCTGGGCCGCGGCCTGCGCCTCAGCCCGGCCGACCTGTTGGGCTGGATCGGCTTGCTTGGCAATCCCTTGGCCCAGGCCGATTTCACGGCCCGGGCCCAAGCCCTGTTGACCTTTGCCGAGCAACTGGATGGCGCCCGGCAATCCGGCATAGGCCTAGATGAACTTTACTACCTGTTGCGCCATGAATTGCGGGGAGAATTCGAAGATGCGGAGGCGCGCACGCTCGCATCCCTGGTTGAACTCCGGGATCTGCTGCAACGCAGCGCCCCACCCACGGACGATCCATCCCAGGGCACGGCCCCTGGGCCAGACCCGCTTGCCGAGCTATTGGTCTCGCACCTGAGCTCCCTGCTGGGTCTGGAAGCGCCGGTCATGCGGTACTTGCTCGATCATATTCGAATGTCTTCCCAGCCTGGCACCCAACGCGCGGCCCTGGAAGTTCTTCTAGACCCGGCCCTGTTGGCCTCGGATGCCGCCCAAGCCCTGGACCCCGCCCAATTCAGCGACCAGATCCGCACTCTTCTCCGTTTGGATAAAGTTGCCCGGCTGCTGCGCGGTTCAGGTTTGATCTCCACCCAACTGGCCTGGATCGATGGCGGGGCCTGGGAGGTGCTCAATTTCAACCAGCTGCCCGCGGCCGCACAAGAGCCACCCGTGCCCATCGGCGCCTGGCTGGCTCTGGTGGAGTTGATCCAGCTCAAGGATAGGGTGGCCGGTGGCGCCGGCACACTGCAGGCGATCACGGATATCTTCCAGCGCCACTCTGCTACTACTCTTAATGATATCGCCCTGGTGCTGGCTCAAGCCTACCAACTGAAGACTTCCGAGGTTCAAGCTGCCTGCGATTTTCTCCATCTGCGGTTTACTGCTCCGGCCTGCGCCCCGTGCGATCTGCGCGGTCTGGTGGAGTTTTTGAATCTGCTGCGCCTGCTCGGCACCAATGTCGCCGTCATCCAGGGGTTGCTGGCCCAAGCCCCCAGCGCGGCCGACGCCATGGCGGCGCGCAAACTCTTCATGGCCCAATTTGACGCCGAAACCCTGCCCAAGCGCTTGCAGCCGATCTCCGATCAACTGCGGGTGCGCCAGCGCGACGCCCTGGTCAGCTATCTGCAATGGCGCGACGGGCTGAGCGATGAAAACGCCCTGCTCGACTACTTTCTCATGGATGTCAAAATGGAACCGTGCATGCGCACCTCGCGCGTCAAGCAGGCCATCAGCGCGGTCCAGCTCTTTATCCAGCGCTGTTTGCTCAACCTCGAAAGCCAGGCCCCCATTGCCGTGGCGCCCGGCGATATCAACACCACGCACTGGCGTTGGATGAAGAACTACCGGGTGTGGGAAGCCAACCGCAAAGTATTTCTTTTTCCCGAAAACTGGATCGAACCGGATTTGCGCGATGACAAAAGCGAAATCTTCCGCGCCTTTGAATCGGATCTGATGCAGGAGAACCTGGACCACGAGGCCTGCCGCGACGCCTTCCGGGGCTATCTGGAAAAAGCCGCTGAAATCGCGCGCCTGACCGTGGTAGCCCTGTGGGAAGAAAAATTGACGAATGCTTCCTATCCCATGCAGCCGGGCTATTGGGATCGGGTCATTCAAATCGTGGCCCGGGACGACGGTTCGCCTGCCCACCATTACCATCGCCAACTGACGATGCGCAACGGCGCCTTTTCCTGGACTCCCTGGGAAAGCATTGACGGCACGGTCGACAGCGAACACGTCTTTGTCTTCAAGCTGGCTGGATTTGTTCATCTGGCCTACGCGGAGATCGCGCCGGATGAGAACAAAACCAACTGGAAAGTCCAGATGGCGGTGCGCCGCAAAACCAAGCAAGGATGGTCCAATGTCAATCGCTCCAAGCAAGCCGTGACCACGCCCATCGTGCCCAACAAGGATGAAGCCACCACCTGCGTATTCAACCTGAACCCCTTCACGGATCAGGGCCGCGACGGCATGCATGTTTCCTGTTATGCCGCGGACCTTGGCGTCACACTGACCCTGGCGCCGGCCAGCGGCGGCTTGACCATCACCCAGAAGTACAACGCCAGCGACCCGCCCCGCTGGCAGACGTTGCAGGCGCGCGTGCGCGTGCTGGAGAAATTCGTGGATCAAGCCGGTCACACGTTTTACGCCGAGCCCAGGGGCCGCGCCGGCGGGGCCTGGATTCCCCAGGTCGTAGTGTTGGCCGCCTTTGAGTTTAAAGTCGGTCCATACATATACCCCGGACTTACTTCGCTGACCCGGCTGAATGAATTTGAAGTCTCGCCCTATGAGCAACTGCCCTGGGTCTTCGGTCTCGACACCAAAGCCATTCCCTGGCCGCACTTCACCCAGCTCCTCATCACGGTGCAGGGCGATCCCCGCTATCACAGCGAGCCCTCCCAATCCCTGACCATTGATATCAGCGCCATGCTCAGCGGCACTTATGAAAACGATCTGGTCTTTACGGTCAAGCCGGAGAGCAATTATCCCGCGCCTGCCGAAAACCGATTGATTGTACTACACCCCCTGCCGGGATTCATCATCTATGACGATTTTTCGGTGGTGGGCACCAGTTTGTCTGCCGGCGATCTGGAAAAGCCCTATATGGACTGGGAGTACTTTCGTTCAGGCCACCGGCAGTTAATGGCCTACAGCTCGGGACCGGTCAGGGGCTATCTCAGCGCCGCGGCGGGACGTTATTTCATGCCGGCCACCCAGCCGGTTTCCGGCGATGACTTCGTCAACCAGGCTTATGCCGATGACCGCTTCCGGTTTTTCTTCCTGTGGCACCAGCTCAAAGCCCGCGTGGTGCCCGCGGGCCAGGACTGGATTTTTTCTGGAATCAGAAATTTCGATCGCGCCGATCCTTCCGGCATCGAGCTCGACCACCTGCCGGTACCGAGGACGCCCACATCTACTCCCGCCATTCCCCTGGATACTTCCCACCTGAGCTGTCTGGATATGAACCTGACGGCCAAGGACCTGTCGATCTCTTTTGAGTACGGTCGTCCGGCCGGAAGTTATGAATGGGAAGTATTCTTCCACGCACCGCTCCTGATCGCCACCCAGTTGAGCGCGGCCCAGCGCTTCGAGGAGGCCCAGCGCTGGTTCCACACCATCTTTGATCCCACCACCAACGACCCGGAGAAAAATGAGGCCATACGCTACTGGCGCTTTCCGCCCTTCCGCCAGGCCGGCCAGGGCCAGGACATTGAATCCCTGCTGGAAGAATTGGCCCGCGACGCCGGCGACGACACCCAGACCGGGCTGCAGGCTCTGCGCGATGAGATCGCGGCCTGGAAGGACGATCCTTTTAAACCCCATCTGATTGCGCGTTTCCGCATCCGCGCTTACCAATGGGCCGTGGTGATCAAATACATCCAAAATCTGATGGCCTGGGGCGACCAACTCTTCCGGCGCGACACCCTGGAAACCATCAACGAGGCCATGCAGCTTTACGTGCTGGCCGCGCGCATCCTGGGGCCGCGACCCGCCTCGGTTCCAAGTTGCGGGCGCTCGCCCCACAGCTATCTGGAGCTGGCCCATACCGTTTCAAAACTCGACGAACTCTCCAATGCCTGGGTGGCCCTGGAAGATTTGGCGGCCGCCACCCCGCTCTTTCCGAACCAATGGGACCCCTCCTGGAATGCCAATGGCAATACTTCCGACTCGCCCATCGCCAATCCCCTGCAGGGACTTTACTTCTGTGTGCCTCCCAACGGCGGCATCGAAGCTCTCTGGGATACCGTGGATGACCGGCTCTTCAAGATCCGCCACTGCATGAACATCGAGGGCATCGAGCGCCGCCTGCCGCTGTTCGAGCCGCCCATTGACCCGGCCCTGCTGGTCAAGGCCGCGGCCGCCGGGCTGGATCTGGACACGGTTCTGGCCGATCTGGCCGCGCCTTTGCCGGCGTACCGCTTTAACGTGATCCTGCCCAAAGCCGTGGAGGCCTGCGCCGAACTCAAAAACCTGGGGGCCGCGCTGCTGGCCGCCCTGGAGAAGCAGGATGCCGAAGCATTGGCCCTGCTGCGCTCTGTACATGAGATTGGACTGCTGCGCCTGACCGAGCAGATCAAGCAAAACCAGATCGAAGAGGCCCGGCTCAACACCGAAGGCCTGGCGGAATCGCGGCGCACGGCCGAGGAGCGCTATCGCCATTATCAATTGCTGCTGGGCCGCAGCGACATCAGCGTGCCCCAGCCCGGCGTGGCCGTCAGCCTGGAGCCCATTCCCCTTAGCTTGGCCAAGTCCGGACTGGACGCCGAGGCCAGCGGCCTGGGCATCAGTCAGACCGAAAAGGGCCAACTCGACAATCTGGGCACGGCCCGGGATATGGCCCTGGCTTCGGGGATTGTCAGCGCCGGCGCGGGGGTGGCCTTTGCGGTGGGCGCTTACTTTGACCCCACCGGCACGGTGTTCAAGGTCGCCCAGAGCGTCGGCCATGGCCTCAACGCCATTGCCGGAACTTTGAATGCGGTCTCGGCCTACATCAACGCCAATGCCACTAAAAATGCCATCATTGCCGGCTACCAGCGCCGCCGCGATGATTGGATCTTCCAGGCCAACCTGGCCCTGCGCGACCTGCAGCAAATCGACAAGCAGATCGCCGCGGCCGAGATCCGCCAGGCCATTGCGGCCCAGGAACTTGACCATCTCAAGAAGCAAATCGACAACGCCCAGCAGATCGACGACTTCATGCACGCCAAATTCACCAATCAGGAACTCTACCGCTGGATGGGCGCGCAACTGAGCCTGCTGTATTTCCGCACCTACCAACTGGTGCAGGAGCTGGCCAAGCGCGCCGAGCGCGCCTATCGCCATGAACTGGGATTGGCAGACTCCAGCGTTATCCAGTTCGGCTATTGGGACAGCCTCAAAAAAGGATTGCTGGCCGGCGAGCGCTTGCACTTCGATCTCAAGCGCCTGGAGATGGCTTACCTGGAGGGCAACCGCCGCGAGCTGGAAATCACCAAGCAGGTGTCGCTGTGGCTGCTGGACCCCCTGGCTTTGATCCAATTGAAGGAGACCGGTGCCTGTGATGTGTCGATTCCCGAACCCCTCTTTGACATGGATTTTCCCGGCCATTACTTCCGGCGCCTCAAATCGGTCAGCCTCACCATCCCGTGCGTGGTCGGGCCGTACACCAGTCTCAATTGCACCCTGCGGCTGAAGAGCCACAGTTACCGGCGCACGGCGCGGGTCGGCGCCGGCGGCTACGCGCGCGCCGTCGATTCACAGGGGCTGTCCATAGACGATGATCGTTTTGTCGACAGCCAGGGCACGATCCAATCCATTGCCGTCAGCCACGGTCAGAACGACAGCGGCATGTTCGAACTCAATTTCAGGGACGAACGCTTTCTGCCCTTTGAAGGCGCCGGCGCCATCAGCACCTGGCACATCGAGCTGCCCAACGATTTCAGGTCCTTTGATTACAACACCATTTCGGATGTGGTCCTGCACCTGAAGTACACCGCCAGGGAAGACAGCGGCCAGTTTAAGCTGGATGCCATGGAGAGTTTGAAAGCGGCCGTCAACGCCATTGTTTCCGCCAGCCAGACCACCGGCCTGCTGCGGTTTTTCAGCCTGAAGCACGAATTTTCCGGCGAGTGGCACCGCTTTTTAAATGGCGGGCCGGAAGATAATAATACTTCTCAAACCTTCACGCTCGGCCGCGACCGCTGGCCCTTTGTGTTCCACGGTCATGCCATTACCATCAACCGCCTGGATTTCCTCTGGTCGCCCAAAGAAGATCAGGTCTTGACCGCCTGGCCCGCGTTGAGCGGCATCCCGCTGGTGGTGGGCGATCCCATCGGCCGGCTGAAAAAACATCGCACCGATCCTGCCTGGAGCGGAGTCACCCTGGAAACGGATGCGGAGCATCTCGACCTGAACCTTTCCGGTAGTAAAACCGATGTCGCACCGCTGGATGACGTCCTGGTGGTTTGCCATTACACCTTGGAATAAAATTGATGATGCCCCCAATGGCCGGACGCGCCAAGGGGGCTCCATCGCGCCAGTAAGCGATAGCCTTAATAGACAAATAGGTTCTGTTGAAAAAAGAATATCGAATATTGAACAATAAATATCGAATAACAAAGTTTTTTGTTTTGGTAATGCCATATAGAGGTTTGGATAATACGTACGGCAACATCCATCAGCCGTTCCTCAAGATCATACTGTCTAAGTTCCTTCGGCATTTTGCTGTTCCTTGTTCGATGTTCGATATTCAATTAGGTTAGCGCTTATGCGTCATCGCCCACCGGACCTCTTGACTTAAGTCAATTGCTTTTGGGCTGCCTGGCGGCATGATGCATGACGTTTAAGCACAGGTGTGAGTCACAACCGCTGCTCGCAGCATAGATACGAGGCCGACATTTCCGTACTCGTACTCAGCGAAGCGGCACTCGTACGCGCGCTCGAAGGAGTTCTTCCGGCCATTTCGAGTACGAGTACGCGTACGAGTACGATTGAGAAAGCGCCGATAGGCAACACGTGACTTATACTCATTAAGCACAAATCCCTTGACGGCGGCTTCAAAGGTTGTCTTAAATAGAGCTCAATCCTCATCGAGCCGGAAGTTCTCAGAACCGCCTGTCTGATTTGTTAAGCAACACCGTAATCCCATCTCAGCGTTTGAATTGAAATCCGCAAGGAGCGCCCATGCCCGTCTTCAGCTATTTGGCGTACCCGGTAACAGGGGGCAAGCAGATGCTTTTTAAAGCCCTCAGCGCCCTGGAGCAGTGCGAAGTAATTCCCGCCGACCAGCAGGAGGTACTGCTGCTGGTCACCGACACCCCCGATGAAGAGACCGAGCGGCTCCTGCAAGATCGGCTCAAGGCCCTGCCCGCGTTGCAGTCGCTTAGTATGACGTTTGGGCATCGGGATGGTTGAGGGGCAAAGGCACAAAGGCGCAAAGGGACAGAGGCACAGAGGAAGAGCGGTGAAATGGCTGAGAAGAGTAAGGGTAAGGTATCATGCCTAAAACATATAGGGATCTCATCGTTTGGCAGAAAGCAGTACAATTTGTCACAGAGATTTATAGTGTTCTCAAATCGTTTCCAAAAGAAGAGCTGTTCGGATTAACGGCGCAGATAAAACGATCGGCAATTTCCATCCCAAGCAATATCGCCGAGGGGTATGGGAGAAAATCGACCAAGGACTATCTAAGGTTTTTACAAATTGCCATGGGGTCGATATTCGAAATTCAAACACAATTGGAAATATCTAAGAACCTACAATTTTTGCCTGAGAAAAGTTTTGCCGAGTTCTATGACAAAAGCAGGGAAATTGAAAGAATGTTGAGCAGCATGATCAGCAAAATCGATAAATGCTAATGGCGGCAAAAGGCTCTGTGCCTCAGTTCCTTTGTGCCTTTGTGCCTTTGCCCCTTTGTCCCTTAGTCCCTTTCCAAAAAGGAGCCCCGCATGACAATCAACCGACGCGACTTCATCAAAGCCATGGCCTTAAACAGCGCCGCGCTGGCGGCCGCCTCGCTCTTTCCAGGAATCACCTTCGGCGCCTGGCAAAGCGATGACTCCATGGCCGGCAGTATTGAATGGAAGAAAACCCCCTGCCGTTTCTGCGGCACCGGCTGCGGGCTGTTGGTCGGAGTGTCCGGCGAACGGGCCGTGGCCGTCAAGGGCGACCCCAACTGCACGGTGAACAAGGGGCTTTGCTGCGTCAAGGGGTATCACTCGGTGCAGATCCTCTACGGCAAGGACCGCTTCAAGCAGGCCTTGGTGCGCAAAAACGGCAAGCTCGAGCCCGTGCCCATCCAGGAAGCCCTGGATCTGGTGGCCGCCAAGCTCAAGGAGACCATCGCCGCCAAGGGCAAGGACAGCGTGGCCATTTACGGCTCGGGCCAGTGGTCCATTGCCGACGGCTATGCGGCCTCCAAATTCTTCAAGGGCTGCATCGGCACCAATAATGTGGAGGCCAATGCCCGGCTGTGCATGGCCAGCGCGGTGACCGGCTTTATGACCAGCTTCGGACTGGACGAGCCCATGGGCTGCTATGACGACATCGATCACGCCGATGTCTATGTCACCTGGGGCAACAACATGGCCGAAATGCACCCGGTGCTCTTCTCCCGCATGATCGCCAACCGCAAGAGCCGCACCCACGTCAAGATCATCGATTTCGCCACCCGCACCACCCGCTCCAGTCAAGCTGCCGACAAATCCATTCTCTTCAAACCCCAGACCGATCTGGCCGTGGCCAACGCCATCTGCTACGAGCTTTTCCACAACGATTGGGTCAACTGGGATTTCGTGAAAAAGCATGTCTCCTTCCACAAGGGGCTGACCCACATCGGCTACGGCACCGAAGATCATTTTACTTTCAACGACAAGGAGGAGAATTCCAGCCTTGAAGAGTATAAGAACTTCCTGAAGGAGTACACGCCCGAAAACGTGGAGAAGATTTCCGGCGTGCCGGCCAAGGATATCCGCTACCTGGCGGCCCTGTATGGCGATCCGGGCAAGAAGATTACTTCTTTCTGGTGCATGGGCATGAACCAGCACACCCGCGGCACCTGGATCAACAATCTGGTCTACAACATCCATCTGCTGACCGGCAAGATTGCTACGCCCGGCAACAGTCCCTTTTCGCTGACCGGCCAGCCCAGCGCCTGCGGCACCGTACGCGAGGTGGGCACCCTGACCCACGCCCTGCCCCACGGCGTGGTGATGAACGAAGAAGACCGCAAGATGGCGGCCGAAATCTGGAACGTGCCGGTCACCAACATCGATCCCAAGCCCACCTACCACACCGTGGAGATGTTCCGGGCCCTGGACCGGGGCGACATCCGCTTCATGTGGATTCAGGTCACCAACCCCATGGTCACCATGCCCAACCTGACCCGCTACCGCAACGGCGCGCTCAAGGAAGATCGTTTCGTGGTGGTCTCCGAAATCTATCCCACGCCCACGGCCGATGTGGC
This sequence comes from Deltaproteobacteria bacterium, assembly GCA_021824175.1. GTDB lineage: Bacteria > Desulfobacterota > Desulfobacteria > Desulfobacterales > Desulfosarcinaceae > Desulfatitalea. The sequence continues at coordinate 19,557 of JAKALP010000010.1, read as the reverse complement.
CGATGTGATCCTGCCCTCGGCCCTGTGGATCGAGCGCGAAGGATTTTTCGGTAATTCGGAGAGAAGAACCCAGCACAATGAGCGCATCGTGCCTCCGCCCGGCGAGGCCATGTGCAACACCTGGCAGCTGATCGAAGTGGCCCGGCGCCTGGGCTTCGAGAAGCAATTCCCCTGGCCCCGCGAGAAGTACATCGAAGAGATCTGGAACGAGTACACCCGCTTTCACGACAACCCCAAGCACCGCATGGCGCCCTACACGGTGCTCAAGGAGCGCCCTGGCGTGCAGTGGCCCTTTGTAAACGGCCAGGAGACCAAATGGCGCTACAACCCCAAGTACGACCCAGCCGCCAAGGGCGATGATTTTGACTTCTACGGCAAACCGGACAAAAAGGCCTGGATCTGGATCAGGCCCTATGAGCCGGCCGCCGAATCGCCCGACAGCGAATACCCCTTCTGGCTCAACACCGGCCGCGTGCTGGAGCATTGGCACACCGGCTCCATGACTCGCCGGGTGCCCATCCTGCACAAGGCCATGCCCGAATCCTATGTGGAGATCCACCCCGACGATGCCGCCGATCTGGGCATCGTCAACGGCGGCAAGGTCAAGATTACTTCACGCCGGGGTTCCATCATCATGAAGGCCAGCATCGAGGGCCGCGGCAATCCGCCCAGGGGCATGGTTTTCGTGCCCTTCTTCGATGAGAAGTATTTGATTAACGAAGTGACCCTGGATGCCTTCTGCCCCATTTCCAAACAACCCGATTACAAGAAATGCGCCGTCAAAGTGGAGAGAGCCTGATGGACCATCCAAAGAAGCAATTGGGAAAGATCTTCCCCGTGGGCGTGGGCATCTGTCTTCTTCTGCTGCCGTTGCTGGTCTACTCGGCGCTCTCGGCGCCCCCCGAAAAGCAGCCGAGCACCATCGCCGCGTCCAAAATGACCTTTGATTACAATGGCGCGGCCCTGTTCGACAGCTACAACCGCATCAGCCAGGCTTACCTGAATGCGGCCTCGCCCCAGCGGACGTTGGCCGAATACTACTCCCGGCGTCAATACCTGGGCGCGCCGCCGATAATTCCTCACAAGATGGTGGATGAAAACGGCGCGGCCCTGACCTGCCTGGCCTGCCATGAAAAGGGGGGCTTTGCGCCCGAATTCCAGCGCCACACGCCGCTGACGCCCCATCCGGAGAAGAGCGAGTGCCGCCAGTGCCATGTGCCCCAGGCCGATGTTCCCCTGTTCGTGGAAAACCTGTGGCTGAGCGTGCCGCCGCCCAAACTGGGACGGGCCTATCTGCCCGGCGCGCCGCCGCCCATGGCCCATGGATTGCAAATGCGGGAGAATTGCATTGCCTGCCATGTGGGGCCCGCGGCCGTGGAAGGCATCCGGACCACGCACGCCTCCCGGGGCAACTGCCGGCAGTGCCACGTGCCGGATCAGTTTCCGGGAGTATTTGAAAGGCCGACGAAGTAGCAATGGAAGCCGCTGGCCGGGGATAAACCTTATAAGCGCTAACTTAATTGAATATCGAATATCGAACAAGGAACAGCAAAATGCCGAATTCGATATTCGTTTTCCCAGGATAGAACATCGAGGCTGCATGAAAAACAATTCTTCTTACCTTCGCCTGGGCTTCATTGTGGCCGTAGCGTGGATGGCCTTGATCGGATTGGCCATCGATGGTTTTTGCGGCCATGAGGAGGGGGTCAAAGCCCTATTCCAGCAGGCCATGGGGCCGTGGCATGATCCTCTGGCCGCCACCATTGCCGGCGCTTTGCCCGCCGACATTACCCAGGTCCACGAAACCTATAATGGCCGGCCCTTTTGGACCCAGACGCGCAAAGACAAAGTGACCCGCTTCAAGTGCAGCCAGTGCCACGACGGCCGCACGGTCACGGCGGAAAACGCGGCGGCCGTGGCCCACGGTGACATTGTGCTGGACCATGGCGGCGCCAAGCCGCTGTCGTGCTTTACGTGCCACAAGGACAATCCGCGCGACCAGTTCGAGACCGAAAAGGGCGTCACCATTGATATGGATCATGTCTACGAGCTGTGCGGCCAATGCCATTTCCGGCAGAAAAGCGATTGGATCGGCGGGGCCCACGGCAAGCGCCTCGACCATTGGGCCGGCCAGCGGGTGGTGGCCAACTGTACTTCTTGCCACAACCCCCATTCACCCGTGTTCAAGAAACGCTGGCCCGCCACTTACTCTTTGCCTTTGGATGAACCCTAACAGGACGCGCCATGAAACCCTTGCAACCATCTTGTTCAACGACTCTTTCGGAATCACCAGACGCCGATAAGACCCGCGGCCGGCGCGACTTTCTCAAAGGCGCGCTCCAGCTTGCGGCCCTGTGCGGCACCGCGGCCCTCACGGGCTGTGAGCCAGGGGGGCGCTTCGGCCTGCAGTGGCAGGAGTTCTTCAAGAAGAACTACCGCCTCATGACGCCCCTGGAAAAAGAGGCCACGGTCCAACGCCTGGAGCAATTGGCCAAGCTGCGCCGGGGCATCGATATCCACATCAGCGCCGCCGAACCAGTCAAAGAGGTGCTCTTCGGCTATGCCTTCAACCTGACGCGCTGCGAAGGATTCATGGAGTGCGTGCAGGCCTGCGTGCGGGAGAACAACCTGGACCGCAAATCCAAAACCCAATACATCCGCATCTTTGAATTGGAACCGGGCCAGATGAGCCCCGAGTCGGGCAATGGCCAATACTTCCACGAAGTGCCGGTCAACGGCCATTTCTACATGGGCATCCAATGCTTCCACTGCCAGAATGCGCCCTGCGTCAAGGCCTGTCCCACCAAAGCCACCTGGATGGAGCCCGACGGCATCGTGGTGGTGGATTACGACTGGTGCATTGGTTGCCGCTACTGCATGGCGGCCTGCCCTTACTGGGGCCGGCGCTTCAATTGGAACGAGCCCTATGTGCCCAAGGAAGAGATTACCCTCAAGCAGCACTACCTGGGCAACCGCCTGCGCAGCCGGGGCATGATGGAGAAGTGCACCTTCTGCATCCAGCGCAGCCGCGACGGCCAGCTGCCGGCCTGCGCCGCGGCCTGCCCCACGGGCGCGCGGGTCTTCGGCAACCTGCTGGACCCGGACAGCGAAATCCGCTTTGTGCTCAAGCATAAGAAAGTCTTCCGATTGAAGGAGGATTTGGGGACGGAGCCTAAGTTTTGGTTTTTTGTGGATTGATGGGGGGAAGGGCAAAGGGGCAAAGGGACTAAGGGACTGAGGGACAAAGTGGCTGAGGCACAAAGGCACAAAGGGACAAAGGCGCAAAGGGGCTGAGGGACTGAGTGGTTGAGCCACAAAGGTGCAAAGGCACATAGGCACAGAGGGGCAAAGGGACTGCGGGAATGAGGGAGAAATGATTAAGCTTGAAATGCCTGCAGGATTTGGCCCGGTGCTTCTTGACGTCATTCCCGCGAAGGCGGGAATCCAGTTTCTTTAAGCCGCAATAATTGGAGTTAGCGACCACGGGCCAACCCCGCCAAAGCCCGGCGGGATCAAACACCTGATGGAAAAAATTAAGGTGTTTGACGGGCACACGGACCAACGGGCAAACGGGCTAACGGGCAAACGGGCAACGGATAATATGAAGAAATCACTCACCAGAGAAGTAATCGACTTCATAAAAAACGGCATCACCATCAACCTCTCCGGCGGCGTGGGCTACCAGATCTTCTTTTGTTGTCTGCTGGCCACCGGGATGATCGGCATTTACGCCTATTTCAAACAGCTCGGCCTGGGATTGGCCGCCACCAACATGTCCAACATCGTGAGCTGGGGCTTTTACATCTCCAACTTTACTTTTCTGGTGGGCGTGGCGGCCGCGGCCGTGATGCTGATCCTGCCGGCCTATATCTTCAAGGACAAGGATCTGCACCGGGTGGTGATCATCGGCGAAGGCGTGGCCGTGGGCGCGCTGGTGATGTGCATGCTGTTTGTTTTTGTGGATCTCGGCCGGCCTTACAAAGCCTGGCATTTGGCGCCGGGCATCGGCATTCTGAACTGGCCCTCGTCGCTGCTCTCCTGGGACATTATCGTGCTCAACGGCTATCTGGCCCTCAATTTGCTGGTGCCGGCCTATATTCTCTTCTGCCAGTTTCACGGCCGCCAGCCCGACCCCCGAAAGTACCGACCCTTCGTGTTTCTCTCGATCTTCTGGGCCTTTGCCATCCATATGGTCACGGCCTTCCTGTACGAAGGGCTGCCGGCGCGCGCCTTCTGGAACAACCCCATGATGGGCCCGCGCTTTTTGGCCTCGGCCTTTGCGGCCGGCCCGGCCCTGATCACCACCGTGCTGGTGGCCGTGCATGCCAATACTTCTTTTAGAATTCCGGTCAATACCTTCAACAAATTGCGGCTGATCATCGTGATTTCGGCCATTGTCAACCTGATCATGCTCTTTTCGGAAATCTTCAAGGAGTTTTACTTCCCCACCCACCACAGCCTGTCGGCCACCTATCTCTTCTTCGGCCTCAAGGGTCACGACGCCCTGGTGCCCTGGATCTGGAGCGCCATTGCCTTGAACGTGAGCGGCACCCTGATCCTGGCCTTCAATCCGGGCGGCAACAAACCCCAGGTGCTGCTGCCGGCCTGCATCATGCTGTTTATCGGCATCTGGATCGAAAAAGGCATGGGACTGATCGTGCCCGGTCTGGTGCCCTCGCCCCTGGGTGAAGTGGTCTCCTACTCCCCCAGCCTGGTGGAGCTGGGTGTGACCGCCGGGGTTTTTGCCATCGGGATTTTCGTGGTGACCGTCCTGGTGCGGCCGGCCCTGGTGATTGAGGAAAAGAGCCCCGTGCATTGACCCCGGCCAAACGCCTTAAAGCCCCGTTGTGCGAGAGATTATTTCGTGGTGGCAACCCGCTTTGGATTCCTGCTATAATCCATCCTATGCGAATGACGTTTGTATATTATTGTTCACATGTATTGGTTGTTATTGGTGGGTGAACTACGATGGCGTTGCCCGATTTTGAAACCCTGCTGCAAGGTTCGGCCCAAGAGCACGGCCATCTGTGCGCCGGCCAGGTGATCGGCGTGCGCATGGCCATGCTGGGATTGAAGCTGATCGGGCTGGAGAACCCGCGCGCCGGCCGGGACATCAAAAAGCTGATCGTTTATGTGGAGATCGACCGCTGCGCCACCGACGCCATTGCGTATGTGACCGGCGCCAAACTCGGCCGGCGTTCGCTCAAATTCAAGGATTACGGCATCATGGCCGCCACCTTCGTCAATCTGGAAACCGGCCGCGCCGTTCGCATTGTTTCCACCGAAGCGGCCCGGGAAGCGGCCCATGAATATGCGCCGCACCTGGCGACCAAAGAGGCGCAGCAACTGGAAGCGTATAAACGCATGCCCTTGAAGGTGCTTTTCGATGTCTATGAAGTAGCGGTGGAGCTGGCCGCCCAGGATCGCCCCGGCCCCTCCGCCTTTAAAACCCCGTGCGCCCGCTGCGGGGCCATGATCCGGGATGGCCGCGAGATCCACGCCCAGGGCGAGGCGCTTTGTCATTACTGCGCCGGCCAGGCGTACTACCGGGCGCCGGTGCGAATATCCGTAGAACAGGATGAGTAGTATGAATCCATCCCCGCCCCTTAAAAAGATCAAAGTTGAAGAAGCCGCCGGGTTCACTCTGGCCCACGACATCACCGAGATCCGTCCTGGAGAGTTCAAGGGCGTGGCTTTCCGGCGCGGCCAGATCATCGAAGAAAAGGATATCTGTCATTTGATGAAACTGGGCAAGCGCCACTTATATGTGCTGGAGCATGATGACCGCTGGGTGCACGAAGATGATGCCGTGCGCGAACTGGCGCCGTTGCTGGCCGGAGCGGGCATCGCGCATGAAGAGACCCCCAGGGAAGGCAAACTGGCGCTGACCGCGGCCCATGAGGGCCTGCTCAAAGTCAACGTGGAGAGTTTGGTCCAGTTCAATTTGCACGACGATGTGATGTGCGCCTCTCTGCACACCAATACCCCGGTGAGCCAAGGGCAGAAGATCGCCGGCACGCGCGCCATTCCCCTGCTCATCAGCCGCCAAGCCCTGGACGAGGCCAAGCAGCTGCTCATCGGCAGCGGACCCATTTTTACCATCAAGCCGTATAAAAGAAGTAAAGCCCGGCTCATTGTCACGGGCAGTGAAATCTTCAACGGCCTGATCGAAGACAAATTCGAGGCCATTGTGCGCAAGAAAATGGCGCAGTACGGCTCCGAGCTGGTGGAGACGGCGATCCTGCCCGACGACCGTGAAGCCATTGCCGCAAAATTGAAGGAATTCTTCGCCAAGCCCACGGACCTCATCATTACCACCGGCGGCATGTCCGTGGACCCCGATGACGTCACCCGCCTGGCGGTCCGGGACGCGGGCGTGGAGCGCGCCTACTACAGCTCGGCGGTCTTGCCCGGCGCCATGTTCCAGCTCGCTTATAAAGGCGATCTTCCCATTGCCGGCATTCCGGCCTGCGCCCTCTACCACGAGACGACGGTCTTTGATCTTATACTTCCGCGCCTGCTGGCCGGCGAAGCTCCGGCCAAGCGCGACCTGGCCCTGCTGGCCCACGGCGGCCTGTGCCGCGACTGCGCGGAATGCCGCTACCCGGCCTGCTCCTTTGGCAAGGCGGGAGAATAAGATAATGAGCACCACAAATGGATCCCGCACAAAGCCACGAAGCGACGAAGACTATGAAGATATCTTCGTGGCTTTGTGCGAGACAAAAAAGAATACGGTTATGCACTTAAAAACCAAGTAAGAGGTATTCTGCAATACGCTCTATGCCGGTAGCGTAAGATAACCTGAGTTGCATGAAATCAATCTCGCAAAGGACGCCAAGCACGCCAAGAGGTGAAGATTTTTTATTATCTTTGCGAGAAACTTATTGTTTAACTTGTGTTAGCTGCATAACCGCGAAAAAGAAAGTAAAACGGATATCGTAAGAGAGGAGGCACCATGTTCGCATTGGCAGTCAACGGCAGCCCTCGCAAGGGCGGCAATACCGAAACTCTTCTTAAACTGGTGCTGGAACCGCTCAGCGCGGCGGGCTGGCAAACCGAGCTGGTGCAGGTGGGTGGCAAGCGAATCCGCGGCTGCATCGCCTGCTACAAGTGCTGGGAGAACAAGGATCTGCGCTGTGCGGTGAAAGACGACGGTTTCAACGAGGTCATGGAGAAGGTCGTGCGGGCCGATGCCTTGATCTACGGTTCGCCCACCTATTTCACCGATGTTTCGGCCGACCTCAAGGCGGTTATTGACCGCTCGGGCATGGTGGGGCTGGCCAACGGCCGGGCCCTGCGCGGCAAGATCGGCGCGGCCGTGGTGGCCGTGCGGCGGGCCGGCGCCACCCATGTCTTTGACACGATCAATCACATGTTTCTGATGTCCCAGATGATCGTGCCCGGCGCCACCTACTGGAATCTGGGCATCGGCCGCGAAAAGGGCGAAGTCAACCAGGACGGCGAAGGGCTGACCAACATGAAGATGCTGGGCCAGACCATTGCCTGGCTGGGCAAGGCCATTCAGCCGCACCTGGAGAGTTTTCCCAAGCCGGAATAGCGACTGATCGGATCGATTTCGTCGGTAATGCCGAGAGTACCAAGGAAGTAAAAACCATAAGGCAGCATTGAGCGGTCGTCTATCCACGATTTTATTCATCCGTGTAATTCGTGTCATCCGTGGTAAAATTTGACCACGGATCACACGGATGGCACGGATGATAGGCGCATGGCTCTCAAATGCTTGCGGGTCTATGTTGGATTACTACCATAGAGGGCACCGAGACAAACACATTTATACTCTGTGTTCTCTGTGCCCTCTGTGGTTGAGATGATTTAAAAAGGAATTACAGAATCGAAGCGTCTTCCGTCATCTGTTGTGACCTGTGCGGCCTGCCGGTGCGCTCCCAGCGCTTTACCGACGACTACGGCGGCCGGACCTATCACTTCTGCTGCGCCGGCTGCCGCATGGTCTTTGCCATGCTCATGGCCGCGGCCGATGCGCCCGACCCCTCGCGCTTTAAAGAGACCGATCTCTATCGCCGCTGTTTGGCCGCCGGCGTGGTGCCGGCTTCGGCGGCTGATGTCGTGGCTACTGCCCCCACGCGCAGTACCGCGACGCTGAATGAAGTACTGCCATCCAAGGATCCCTTACTGCTGTTCGATGAACGCATCGAGGGCATGTGGTGCCCGGCCTGCGCCTGGGTGATCAGCGCGGCCCTGGACCGGGTGGCCGGCGTGCATGCGGCGCGCTGCGATTTCGCCACCGACCGATTGCGTTGCCGCTTTGATCCGGCCAAGGTGCGGCCCGACGAGATCCGGCAGACCGTGGCGCGCCTGGGATATACGGTGGCCGCGGAGCGCTGGGAAACGGCCGGCGAACGCGGCTCGCGGCGCGAGTTTGTCCGTCTGGCCCTGTGCGCGCTGCTTTCGGCCAACATCATGATGCTCTCCTGGGCCCTTTACGCCGGCTTTTTTACGACCATCGGCACCGAAGGCATCGGCGACATCTCCTGGCCCATCATGCTGATGGCCACGGCCGTAATGCTCTACGGCGGCGGTCCCATTGCGCGCAAGGCCTGGTCCGGCGTGCGGCACGGCGCACCGGGCATGGAGGCCTTGATTGTGCTGGGCGCGGGCAGCGCCTATGTCTACAGTTTGGCCAACTGGTGGGCGGGCAGCCTTCATCTTTACTTCGATACTTGCGCCATGCTGATTACTTTACTGCTGCTGGGCAAACGCCTGGAGAGTCAGGCCAAGCAGCGGGTGGGCCGGGAGCTGGAGGGATTTCTCTCCTTGCAGCCCGCCAAGGTGCGCCGCTGCAGCGCCGAATGGCCCCAGGGCCACTATGTGGCCCTGGCCCAGCTTAAACCTGGCGAAGAATTCCAGGTGGCGGCCGAAGAAGTCGTGCCGGCCGACGGCCGCATCATGCACGGAGAGGGTTTGCTGGATCTGTCGGCCATCACCGGCGAGCCGCGGCCGGTGGGGGTCCAAACCGGTGATGCCGTCCTCAGCGGCGGCCGTCTGGTCAGCGGCGCGCTTTACGTGCAGGCCCAACAAGTGGGGGCCGAGTCTTTGCTGGGGCAAATGATCGCCGTGGTCCAGGAGAGCCTCTCCCGGAAGACGATGCTTGAAACCCGCGGCGATCGCCTGCTGGCCTGGTTTGTGCCGTTGATGGCCGGCCTGGCGGCCCTCACCGGTCTTGTGGGCTTTGCGCTGGGGCTCACCCTGGACCAGAGCCTGGTGCGGGCCGTCACGGTGCTGGTGATCGCTTGTCCCTGCGCCCTGGGCATCGCCATTCCCCTGGCCCGCATCGCCGGAATTTCGGGCGCGGCCCGGCGCGGCATCCTGGTCAAGGATTTCAACGCCTTTGAGCAGGCCGCGCACCCGGACCACATCGTGTTGGACAAGACCGGCACCGTGACCCTGGGCCGCTGGTCCGTCGAACGGGTCGTGCCCCAAGCCGGCCGGTCCGAAGAGGAAGCGGTCGCGTTGGCCATGGGATTGGAGGCCGGCGTGGACCATACCATTGCCCGGGCCATTATCGCTTATGGTCGGCGACAAGGCATGGAGCCCAAAAACGTCGCGTCGGTGCAAGCGCAGGCCGAGGGAATCCGCGGCCAATGGGAAGAAAAGGAGCTCCGGATCGGCAGCCGTCGTTTTGCGGCTCCGGAGACCGCCGCACCCGATGCGGCTGCGCCGGATGCATCTTTATCCGAAGTCGTATTGAGCGTGGATGGTCAAATCTGGGCGATCTTTTATTTTGGCGATGAGCTGCGCGCGGCCATGGCCGAGACCGTGGCGCGTTTTGAACAATGCGGCCTGACCCCTCATCTGATTTCCGGCGATGATGAGAAGACAACGCTCTGCGTGGCCCGCCGGATCGGCATTGGCCATGCTTCCGGCCGGCTGCTGCCCAATGACAAAGCCGAGTATATCCGCCGTTTGCAAGCGGGCGGCCGGCGCGTGGTCATGGTGGGCGACGGCATCAATGACGCTCCGGCCTTGAGCCGGGCCGATTTGGCCGCGGCCGTGCACAGCGGCTCGCCCCTGGCCCAGCACGCGGCCGCCGTGACCCTGATGCGCGCCCACCCGGCCCAATTGCTCGATTTCTTCCAGTGGGCCCGGCAGGTGGATCGCACCGTGCGCCAGAACCTCCGGGGGGCCGTAGTCTACAATCTGGTGAGCATCCCCATTGCCATGGCCGGCCTGCTCAGCCCCCTGGTGGCGGTCACGGCCATGCTGCTGAGCAGCCTGACCGTAATCGGCAACACCCTGCGGCTGGTCCGGCGGGGCGGTCGCAGCTGATTCAACCAGCCGCGCTCTGCATGGGAGCCTCATGGACACCGGATATGCATTCCCACGCGGAGCGTGGGAACGAGAAAGTAGCGTACTATTTGTCTCGCAAAGGCGCCAAGATGTTGATTGTTTCTTTGCGTTCTCTGCGTCTTTGCGAGAGATTGCTTTATTCAAATCAGGATAGCTGAAGCGATCCGTATAACCAAATAGAAGACTTAGTTTGCGTTGCGCCGTTGCGTCGTTGCGTGGAATTAAATAAATTTCCCGCTTCTAACCTTTATTAGTGGTCGGTTGAGTGACTCATAGTAAAGGCAGCAGCCTAATTGGTGTCGCGCAACGGCGCTACGGCGCAACGCAAGATATTTGATTGGATGATTTGCCGCCCCTGCTTTTCTAACCCGCCAAAGCGTGATACACAGCCTCATCAACTTCGACCTGGAAATTAGTTATGCCAAGTTCCCTTGCCCCTAAAATTCAATTGATCCTGACCGACTCGTATGAGTTTTTCACCCGGCACTTCCGGCAGATCGCGATCCTCTGCCTGCCTTTTCTTTTCGTGACCGGGGTTTTTCAAATGGTGGTGGAAGCGATCTATCCTTCGGAGCCGGTTTCCACTTTAATCGCGCTGGCCGGTAATCTGGCGGTCTATCCCATCTACACCATTGCGTTGATTCAGCTCATGGCCCGGCGCGCCAGCAACGAGCAGCCGACCAACAGCCAATTGATCACTGCCGGGCTGCCCCAATGGGGACCGCTGCTGACCTTGAAACTATTCACTTCCCTGCTGATTTTTTTTGGTTTCACGCTGATGGTGGCGCCAGGGATCTGGCTTTGGGTGCGCTTGGTGTTTGCCGAATTTTATTTGGTGCTCTTCCGGCTGCACCCGTTGAAGGCTGTTGAGAGAAGCATGTCGGCCACCCGAGGCCATTTCGGCCCGATCATTCTTTTGATGCTGTTGACTTATGTCCCCTTGTTTCTGATTCTCGTGGTTTTGGACGTCCTGACCCAATCCATTGCCGACAACCTCGTCCTGCGCATGCTGATCATCACCCTTTGGTCTTTCCTGGCCCAGTTCGTCACGGTCGTTCTTTTCCGGGCCTTCATGGAGGTGGTCAAAGAGCAACAGAGCAAGATGACCGCCTGAATCAAAGGACCGGCCTCGTTATTTAGCCTCCCCGCGCAAATCACCTTCAAGCCATAGACGATCCAGCGCGAGCCACCTTGTCTTCTCCGGGAACGTGGAAGGCAAAATCGAATTCAAAAATCTGGGCCGCCGATGGCGCTATTCCCAAGTAATGTTGAAGGTGGTCATCGGCGCCCTTTCCCATTGTTTGGCGCTTAACTCCACCTTGCCGTTTTTACCGCCGGTCATTTGAACCAGGGTTTCGAACAAGCCCATCATCTGATGGCAATATGGGACGTTGCCTTTGTCTTGGGTATCATAGTCATGATGGATTTTGACATGCTTGGGACCGACGCTCTCAAATTTGAGCAGGCTGAAATTGAAAAAGGTCCCATAGGTGCTGACGAATTGCCGCAGGTCCTGGGCCGGGTCCTTGCCCTGCACCATGGATTTATATGTGGTTTCAAAGAGTTGTTTGGCCATCCGCTGGCCGTTGGCGCGGGCCCCATCAAGGCTGCCCTTGGCCAGCAGCTGAAAGGCCGCATTGGAACATCGGGCATAAGTGTCTAGAGGGTACCACTTGGCCGCCAGTACAATCGAGTTGATGATCTCCCAATCTTCAGGTTTCAAATATTTGTTCCAATCAAGGTTCTTAAAACTCCGGATCATCCGCACGAAATCAATCAGCATGGAGCCTTTGACCTTTTTGTCGTCCATATTTCACCTGCTTTCTCGGGTTAGAAGGTTATAAAACCGTTATCGGCAGAACTGGCGAAATATTTAGCCAAAATGTAAGGTTTTAAGCCTGGCCTTCTGATTAAAGTGCGCAACGGTCCGGGATCAGAAAGCTTTTGAAATTTTTGAATTCCGGGATTTGCGAACGGCCTTTAAGCCTTAAGCCGCAGCCTCTTAGCCTGACGGGCTGACCCGGCTGAAAAGGTCCGCGATCTCCCGCCTCTGCATCAATTCCGGTCAAGTTTTAGTCGGCGCCGGCCAATAATGGATTTGACCATTCATGGGTCAAAGGAGGCCGCATGAGCAAGAAAATCTTGTCTGTTGACGATTCGGACAACACCCGTAAATGGGTTCAATTTGCGCTCAAAGCCAAAGGATTTGAGTCCATTCAAGCCGAGGACGGCCTGGCCGCCCTGGAACTGCTGAAGCAAGAGCCGGTGGCGGCCATTATCCTGGACATCAATATGCCCCGAATGAATGGTCTGGAATTCTTGCAAAAAATAAAGGCCGAAACGGCTTATGCCACGATTCCGGTGGTGATTCTGAGCGCGGAGGGTCAGAATGAAGATAAGGAGCGCGCCTTTGCCCTGGGCGCGGCCAAATATATCGTCAAACCGTTCGCCCCCGCCCAATTGGTCAGCGCACTGGAGGCTGTTTTACAGGGGAGTTGATCGGGGCCAATCCCCAGGCGCTAAACGACCGGCCCGCATCTGGCCCAAATATCCGGAGGAAAGCAACCCATGCCCGCAACACAGATTCCGCCTAAGGTCGATGAGGACCTGCGCGCCCAGCTCATGGGCAAGGTCATTCAGGAAGCGCGCGAGATTATCGATCATTTGAATTTGTGCCTCATCCAGCTCGATCAGGATTTCAAGGACGAGGCCATGATCGATACCATCACGCGGGGATTCCACACCATCAAGGGCTCTTCCGGTTTTGTGGGTTTGAATCAACTGGGAACCATTGCCAAGGCCTTTGAAATGAGCATGCGCGAAGTCAAAAAAGGCGCCATTAACCTCAGCCCCGCCGCCGTGACTCTGATGTACGAGGGCTTGGATGCCATCGCGGTGATTATTGATAAGGCCGAAAACAACGATTTTACGGCCATCGATGATCGCCAACTGATGGCAAAAGTGGAAAGATTCAAGTCCGGCGCCGGCCTTGAAGCAGAAGGCCAACCCGCCGAGCCCACGGCGGCGCCCTCCTCCGAGGTGGATGAGCTGTTGAAGATCTATCGCGAGGGCTACCAACAGCTATCGGCCCTAAAGCACCTCATCTTCTCTTCGATCCATCTTACCGACCCGGAAACCTTGGCCGAGGTCTTGTCCCGGCAGATCCAGGAGCACATCGGTCCGCCGCGCCACAGCCTATGGCTGATCGATCCAAACGAGCAGATCATCGAAACCGCTCGGGACGGCAAGCGGGTGGAAATGGAGGCGCGCCGCGCTTTCAAACCTTCGGATTCGGAGTTTCTGCAGCGGATTTTACACGAACAACTGATCTATTGGCCCCCCGGATCGACCACCCTTCAGACCACCTTGCCCGAATATGCGTCGCCGGTCATTTTTCCCATTAAGTTGAAGACTACGGTGCTGGGGTTGCTGATTCTGGATCTCAAGGAAAAGAGTGAAATCGAGCTGTATCAGTTCATCACCCAATTTGCCGCCATGATGCTGCATGCGGCCGGCCTTCATCAGAAAGTGACGGAACAGCACAAGGCCCTGGATGACATGGCTGCCATTTTATTGAAGCAGAATAGCCATCTCTCCACTCTGCACCACGTTGAAATGAACTTGATGCAGGAAAAGGACCCGCTGAGGCTGTGCCAGATAGTGGTCGATGTCCTGGCGTCCGAGCTGGATACGGTGCGGGCCGCGGCCTTTTTATACCAGCCCGCCCGGCAGGAGTTTCTGTGCGCGGCCCAAAGCAGCGGTTTCACGGATCTTGCGGACCAGCGCTTTGGCCTGACGGAGATCAGGGCCCTGGAACAAGTCCAGAGGTCAGGCCGCATGATGGCGCACATCAATTACGGCGAAACACTGCGGATCGGCGCCAACGCTTTGAACCCGTGGGTCGCCCTGGCCATCAAGGGCCGGCAGGAGATCCACGGCGTCATGCTGGTTGAAATCGGTGAAGCGGAGTTCAGCGATGCCATCGGCATCATCACCCAGTTTTTGGGCCTGTTGCTGGACGGCATTGCGCTGAACCTGAAGGCCGCCTAAATGAACACGCGACGCGGGTTTAGGCCATTTGAAAAGATGTGGGATCGAATCGTTTAAGGAGTGAGCGGATCATGGACAAGGTGCTCATCGCGGATGAAGATGCTCAACTTCTGATGATTCTGGCCGATAGTCTGGATAAGTATCGCAGCGATTTTGAAGTGATCACGGTCACCAACGGGCTGGAGGCGATCCTGGCGCTGCAAAAGGAGACCTATGCCGCGGTGATTACGGAGATTCGAATGCCCAAGGTCAATGGTCTGGTCCTGATGGGGTATCTTGCCAAGAACTATCAAGACACGGCCTGCGTTGTCATGACCGATGTGTGCTCGGAGGCGCTGAAACACCGTTTGGCCGGCGAGTCCATCCAGTATATTGAAAAACCGTTTAAGATCCAGCAGCTGGCCGAAATTATTCTTTCGGTGCTCGACCGCAAGGAGACCTTCGGCGGCAAGCTCAAGGGCGTCTCCGTGGCGGGCTTTTTGAACCTGGTGGAGAGCGAGCGTCTATCATGCGTTTGTGAGGTCTCTTCACCCAAGATGGGTAAGGGCTATCTTATTTTCAGGAACGGCGTCCTTTACAACGCCAAACAGGGCGATATTACGGGCGAAGCGGCCGCGCGCAAGTTGTTGGGCCTGAAAGAGCCGGTGATCAAATATGCCAGCCTGCCCAACCAGAATATCCCCAGGCTGATCCGCCGCAAGCTGTCGGAATTGGTGCCAGCTCATTAGCGGCGCTTTTAGGGTAGAGACCATGGATACCATATTGGTTGTCGATGATAGCGTGATGCTGATCAACTATATTGAGGAGTTTTTCCAATCCTACCAGGACAAGTTCCGCACGCTCACGGCCAAGGACGGCCTGGAAGCCATTGAGGTCTTGAAAAATCAGACGGTGGATCTGCTGGTCACCGATCTTCAGATGCCCCGCGTGGACGGGCTGGGCCTGCTGGCCTATACCCACAAATACTACCCCGGCATCCCCTGCATCGTGATGTCGGCCCACGGCACGCCCAAGATTCTCGAAAAAATCCAATCCAGCATTCTGCAATTCATCAAAAAACCCTTTAAAGCCAATCAACTGGCCGATATCGTCCTCGATGCCTTGAAAAAGGATGAAAATGATCCGGGCGGCAGCCTGTCGGGCATCTCCGTGGTCAGCTTTTTACAGATGGTGGAGATGGAACAAAAAACCTGCATTTGCGAGGTGCAATCGCCCGGCAACCCCAAAGGCTTTTTCTACTTCAAGGGCGGCGTGTTGCACCACGCTGTATTCGGCGAGCTCAAAGGGGAACCCGCGGCCATCAAATTGATCAATCTGGAAAACCCCACCATCAACTTCCGGCGCCCGCCGGATCGGCCCATTGCCAAAGGCATCCAGCGCGAATTGACCGGGCTGATCCTGGAAGCGGTCCGGCAAAAGGATGAGGCCGGCACGGAGTAAAAGCGGTCCATTTCCAACTTCTCTTTGTTTAGAACCGAGTGTAATTTCCCATCGGAACAAGTCACAAATCCAAAGCCCGGCCGTTCGGCCGGAAAATCGGAATCACTCTCCTTTTTATTTCGGAAGATTGACCTTGATATGTATGTTGCATGGGACAATAATATCAACATTCAGGCTTCCTGATCCGCAACGGGCATCTGTCTGGAAGAGAGATTGGACCATGCTGGTAATTGTCGCGCCGGTACTCATTTTTAGCGGCATCTATATCGCGATAGGCGCCTATTTCCTGCTATCCTACTGCTGGATTCCCCACCTGCGATCCCGCCATGTCATGTGGTTTATCGTGAGTTGCTTTTTATATGCAGTTTATAATTTAACACGGTTAGGCATGTACACCGCCCCAACCGCTGCCGGCCTCTATTTCTGGCTGCGCATGGCCCATGCCTTGATTGCCCTCATCGCCATTTCCATTGCCGGATTCTTGAGCCATTACGTGAAGAATGAGCAGCAATGGATCATGAAATATTTTTACGCCATTTTTGGAATGTTCGCCCTGGCGGTCCTTTTTGGCGGCAAGCATGTGTTCGTCGTCTATGACTCTATCGCCGGTTCCATTGGAATTTTCAATGCTTCCATTCCGCGTCTGCGGGGCGATGCCGGCGCGGTGGTGATTGCTTTATATGCTTTCCTGTTTCTGTCCATTTTCTATTATTTTTTGCATATCGCCGTTTGGGGCGTTAAGGGCGAGAAAAAAGAGATCATTGCCATGATGAGCGGCATGGTGGTGCTTTTTGCCGCGCTGACCTTTGACGTGGTCATGGCCTTTAAGCCGATGACCTTTATTTTTCTTGGCGAATTCGGTTTTTTTTTCCTCATGCTGGCCATGTGCTATTCCACCATCAATCAAATTGCATTGCACTGGAAAGAGCGATCCCAGCGCGGCCAGAAAGGCCAGTCCGGCGATTGGTTAAAAGAGGTGGATATTGCTTCTCTAAAGGAACGCTTGTTGAATTTGATGCACGAAGAAAAAGTGTTTCGCGATGAAAACATCTCTTTGGAGGTAATGGCCAAATATTTATCTTTGTCGACCTCAAAATTTTCGCAGTTCATGAATGCCGTCATGGAAAGCGACTTCCGAAACTTTATCAACAAATTTCGTATCGAAGAAGCCAAACGGCTTTTAGAAACCCAACCGGACTTGAGCATCAAGCACATTTGTTATGAGGTCGGGTTTCAGTCCTCATCTACATTTCATGATGCTTTCAAAAAATTTACCGGCACCTCGCCCGCCAGATTTAGAAAAGATCTGGCCGCCTAAACTCCCCCGCCGATTCATGCCGCGCATCGGAAAGTGAGTCCGGATCGCGATTTCGGACCTTTTTTCATTCCGGAAACATTTTTTCCGGAAGACTATAGCCTCCTGCCTCGATAGACTTGGCCCTGTTTTGGCCATCAGGCCCAATGGGCGATGCGCTTTGATCGCAGCGGTGATAGCCGATGGGCAATCTCTGTTGCAAAGCGCGCATCGGCAGACGTTAGGCGGAATACAACGAGAGGGGGATGTTATGCGGTTCAATTCGATTTTTAATGGATCAGGTCGCCCGGTGGGGCGCCGCCTGGCCGCCTTCGGGGTGGTCGCAGCGGTGGGTCTTGGATTGATGGTGTCGGGCTGGATATCGCCACCAGCGCTCTGGGCGGGTGCTTCCAGCGGACCCGTGGTCTGGACCCGCTCGGGCCCGGTGCAAGGCGTGATCAATGGCACGGTTCGAGAGTTCTTGGGAATTCCATACGCCGCGGCGCCGTCCGGCCCCCTGCGTTGGCGGCCGCCCCAGGCGCCGCAACCGTGGAGTGTTGTGCGCGATGCGTCGCGGCCTGGCCCGGCTTGTCCGCAGTCGCCCAATTTTTTTGGACCGGCCAGCTGCAACGAAGATTGTCTATCCCTGAATATCTACGCGCCGCAGACCAGCAAGCAGTTGCTGCCGGTATTTGTGTGGATTCACGGCGGCGATTTCATCACCGGACAGGGCGCGGACTACGATGGCGTGGACCTGGCCCTGGCCGGCAACCTGATTGTCGTCACCATTAACTACCGCCTCGGTATCTTCGGCTTCTTTGCGCACCCGGCCCTGGATCGGGAGGCCACGGATAACAGCTCCGGCAATTATGGTCTGATGGACCAGCAATTGGCGCTGCGCTGGGTCCAGGATAATATCCAGGCCTTTGGCGGTGACCCGCGC
Source organism: Deltaproteobacteria bacterium (assembly GCA_021824175.1). Taxonomy (GTDB): domain Bacteria; phylum Desulfobacterota; class Desulfobacteria; order Desulfobacterales; family Desulfosarcinaceae; genus Desulfatitalea. Next base: position 1,504 of record JAKALP010000010.1, on the reverse strand, counting down.
AATGTGACCGTGGCCGGCGAATCGGCCGGCGGCTTGAGTATTCTCACCCATCTGGCCTCGCCCACGGCAGCCGGCCTGTTCCAGCGCGCCATTGTCGAGAGCGGGAGCTTCCGCCTGGCCTGGCCCAGCCAGAACGATGCCGATCTCGCCGGCGCCAAATTGGCCAAGAGCATGGGGTGCACGCTGGCGGCGGCCGGCTGCCTGCGAAAGCTGACGGTGGCGCAACTGCTGGCGGCTCAAGATACCGCCACTGGAACCTCCATCCAGTCGCTGCTCATGTGGGGACCGCACCTTGGCGGCGATATTCTGCCCAAACAGCCCTTACTGGCGATCCGCGACGGTTCGTTCAACCGGGTGCCGGTCATGATCGGCACCAATCATGACGAGGGGCGCATGTTTATCGCCTACAGCTATGATCTGGCCGGCGGCCCGATTACAGCGGATGCTTATCCCGAAGTCATCAAGAATGTGTATGGCCCCATTGCCAAACCCATGGTGCTCGGCGTCTATCCGGCCAGCGCCTATGCCAATCCCGATCTGGCCTTCGCCACTCTGTTCGGCGACTCCGGATTGAGCTGTATGGGCTATATCATAGAGTTCGCGCTCTCCAAGCAGGTCGACACCTACGTGTATGAATTCCGTGACGAGAACGCGCCCCAGGTGTATCTGCCGCCCATTAGCAGTTTCTCCTATGGCGCCACCCACGGCAGTGAATTGCCGTACATTTTTCCCCAGGTGCAGGGTTACGAATACGATCTGGGCACAGCCGTGTTGGACGCCGGCCAGCAACAGCTGGCGGACATGATGAAAAGCTATTGGGCGCAATTTGCCCGCAGCGGCAATCCGAATCGAGCTGGAATGCCGGTCTGGTCGTCTTACATTGCCGGCAATGACAGCGTCATGTCGCTGGTGCCGCCGGTGCCGGCCATGGCCAGCGGCTTTGTCTCCGACCATAAGTGCCTTTTCTGGGCGCCGCTGCTCGAACTCTCCGCGGTCTTGCCGCCATGGCTGACCGGAGCGGTCGAATAGATTCAGCACTGGAGTAGAAGAAGCATTTCAGGCACCGAACTGGTTTTTCCAAGGATGATACGGGATAGCCGCGACGGACCTTGGGCGGTTCATCCCGTATTCATCCAGGGCGGTCCTGTCCGGGCGTTGAAGGAAAAATGGCCCCGCCCTCTCATCTATCGGGTCATCGTTTCCTGCTGGCAAATCCCCCTCCAAGAAACATGGCGCTCCTGCCCGATCCATTTTCGTGGCGTCTGCTATAGGCGTTCCCAGCGTAAAAATCGGCAAGAGTCTGACCGCCATGGCCTGTCAAACCGCTTTGAATATGCTGCGCGCCGTGACCCTGCCCCGATTCGTGGAGGGCGACCTGGTGTTGATTTCCAAAATAAATGGAACCAAATTTTCAGTTTAGATTGAAGAGCGCGCAATATTTTCAAAGCAATTGGAAGCAGTCGCCGCGCTTCATTTTATTGTATGGGTTTTAAAGGCATCGGCA
>JAKALP010000009.1 GCA_021824175.1 Deltaproteobacteria bacterium | reverse complement strand
ATGAAGTGATTCGGCAATTGCAATACCGTCATAAAAAACGGCAAGCGGCCATAATGTCGCACTCAAAAAAGACTAACGCACAAAACCAGCTGCCGCCTGAATAAAAATTTAAGGTAACGAAGTCAAACTAATACTTAAAACTGATTTTATCGGAGTACCCCCATCCCCATGTTCGATACGCACATCCTCATCACTGGCCTGATCATCTTCGTGGCCAGAATCTGTGACGTCTCCATCGGCACGGTGCGCACCATCATCACGGTGCAGGGCCGATCGGTGGTGGCCTTTTTTCTGGCGATCTTCGAGATTCTTATCTGGATATGGGTGGTCTCCACGGTGATTCAGCAGGTCAAGGCCCAGCCGATTCTGGCGCTCTTTTACGCCGTCGGTTATGCTACGGGCAATGTGGTGGGCATCAATGTGGAACGCAAATTGGCCTTCGGGCTCATCATCCTGAAGGTGATCACCCGTGAAGCGGGCAAGCGATTGGCCGACTGCCTCAGGGCCAAAGGTCAGCCCGTGACCATCTTCCGGGGCGAGGGCATGCAGGGTCCCGTGGACGAGCTCTATATCGCCTGCCGCCGCCGGGACTTGAAATGGCTTCTGTCCGACGTGCGCGAAATCGACCCCGATGCTTTCTATGTCATCGAGCAGGCCCGCGATATCAGCAAAGTGCTGCGGCCGATCTATACTCCTTTGGGCGGCTGGCGGGCGGCGACGAAGAGGAAGTAATTTGGTTGATTGGTTGATTCGTTGATTCGTTAACTTGAAATGGCCCCTCACCCCGGCCCTCTCCCCCTGAGTGGGGAGAGGGAGTCGAGCGGCTCGACGATTACTTTCCAAACGATAGAATTCCTTAACTTTAAACTTCAAACTTTATTCTTTAAACTTCTTCCTTCAGCCCTCAGCCTTCAGCCTTATTCCTCACACCCCCACCCCATACTTTCCCGGCGCCATGACATTGTTGGGGTCCAGGGCCTGCTTGATTTGGGTAGTGAGCTCTTTGAATTCGGGCGCCGGGTCGAGGATGCGGTCCATGTAGGCGGTGCTGGTGCGATATTGCTGATAGCCGGCCGCCTGGGTCACCTTGCCCATTTCAAAGTAGAGGGCTTCGGCCCGCAAGGTCTCCTCGATATCTTCCTTGTCGAAGAAGATGGACATCAGGGCAATGACGCTGCGGGGGTTGGCGATCATCAGGGCCGTGGAGAATTCAAATTGATGCTTGGCGTAAAGAGGACGGCACAGGTCCAAGACTTCGCTGACCTGGCGGCCGTTGAGCGGAATCATGGGCCCCAGCCAGATCAACCCGATATTGTCCCTGGGAGGATTGATATCGTTGTCCGCCGGCTTGGGACGGCGGGATTTGTAGTAGGCGTGCTTGACGAAGTAGTCGCTGGGCACTCCCTTCTCAATGGCATGCAGATGGGGTAGAAATTCGATCACGGACAAGGGCTTTTTAAAAACCCCCATGGACAGACGCTCGGCGGCTGCTGAACCGAATTGGGTATTCTTCAAGCGCTGCAAATAACGCGTGAGTTTTTGGACGGATTGTATTTTGCGATCACTGATGAACTGCAGGCTGCCCAGGTGGCCCAGCTCCTTTTTGACCATGCGCATGTCCACCCGCACCTGGGCCGCCGAACCATATAATCCGGCCGCGAAGGTCCAGGGCGCGATATTGTAGGCTTGGCGCAGTTGGTGCTGGGTTTCGGCCGAAAGACATTTGCCGCCTTGAAGTAAATGGTGGGGATATTTGTCCACCACCGCGAAATTGATGAAGTCATTGACGATATGCACCTTGCTGCGGATGGCGCCGCCAAACTGCAACCGCCGCAACGCTTCGATCATTTCAGGGAAATCTTCTTCGCGCCGCAACTCAAAAAGACAGGAGACAAATTTTTCCGGACGGGGCATCAGCCAGATTCCCATCTTGGTGACAATGCCATAGTTGGATTGGCTGAACAGCCCCTCCAGGTAAGGCCCCACCCCCCACTTGTGGGTATGCCAAGACCGGTAGCTGTCCAGCGGCCCGCCGCCCGTCTGCACACGCTTGCCCGTGGGCAATATTACTTCCATACCGCAGATGTTTTCAAAGTGGTCGCCATAGGGTGTTTCGCCAACGCCTCTTTCCAGGGCGTTGCCCATGACGCTGGCATCGGCCGGCCCATCGGTGCAATCCAGCCAAAGGGGCAGATCGCGCTCAATGAGATACTGGTGCAACTGGCGGTAGGTGACACCCGGCTCAATCACCGCGTAGGCCATCTCGGTATTGACTTCCAAAATCCGGTCCAGCCGCTCCAGCCCCACCACCACGGCGCCGGCCCGGCAGGGCGTGGCTGAGCCATAGCCCCAGTTCTTGCCTTTGCTCACCGGCCAAAGCGCTATTTGGTATTCATTGGCAATACGCACGATCTGTTCAATCTCCGCCACCGTGCCCGGATAGATAAAGGCCGATGGGCGGCGGGCAAAGGGGATGATCACTTTTGAACGTGTTTCGATGCTCGCCGGGTCAACAAAGACATGATCGTTGCCGATCGCCCTTCGAATCTGTTCAACACCATTGTGCCATTGGGGGGACTGCACTTCGTCCATGTTGACTTGAACCGCCAATGTTTCGGTCATGCGATTTTCTCCTTTACCCGTCTATGTTTGAAGTTACCCGAAGGCACGCTCCTCAGCCATTGAGGCGTGCCGGTTCAGTGGCCGGAAAACAGACAGGTCGCGCATCCAGAGCGGATACAACGGGGAGCGATTGAATGGAGATGAGCAGTGTGGTCGCTGGTGGTCAAGGCAGCAAGGGTTTTACCCTTTGATCAACACATCGCAGTGCAATTTGTGCTGTACTGCAATTCATCCAGGAGTCGGAAATACAAATTTGATCCAAGAGAAATGAGGATGATTTATGATTAACCGTATCAGGAGTTGGGTGTCAATAGGGTGGGATGGGGTGGGTGTAAGTCAAGGGTGTAGCACATCCGTGTTTTTCCAGATCGTACTCGTACTCGTACGCGTACGAGTACCGCTTCGCTGAGTACGCGTACGAAAATGCAGGCCTTGTTTCTATATTGCAAGCAACAGCCGTGACTAACACCCGGATTGGGTGGGCATCTTTGCCCCTCACCCCAACCCTCTCCCCATGGTGGAGAGGGAGCCCCAATCTTGATGTTTAGTGATTCATTAAGAAATTGCGCTCCTCGAATAGAAGTGGAATATGCCAAAATACCGTTCACCTCCCCAATCACAACCGCGATTCCGGAAAAATCAAACCATAACCGCTCTCCCCGTGAAGGGACTGGTCCATGCCCTGCACTTCGGCATCGGCATCGATACGAAATCCAGCCATTTTATCGACGATCAGACAGATCACCCATGTGCCGGCGGCGGCCAGAGCGATGGTGACGCTGATCCCTTTGAGCTGTACCAGCAATTGTTGCCAGACGCTCCAGCCGCCAGCTTTGGCCGCGGCGGCCTGCATCCAGCTGTCGCGCACGAAAAAGCTGAGCAGCAAAACACCCATGCCGCTGCCCACCCCATGGATGCCGAAACAGTCCAGGCTGTCGTCGTAGCCAAGTTTCATCTTGGCTTGCAGGGCGTAGTAGCAAATAAGGGAGGACATGGCGCCCAGGGCCAGGGCCCCCACGGGTTTTACTACGCCAGCGGCCGGCGTGATGGCCACCAGGCCGGCCAGGATGCCGGAGACAAAGCCCAGGGAGGTCACTTTGCGGAACACCAGGGCTTCGATGATCATCCAGGTCATGGCGCCGCTGGCCGCTGAAATCTGGGTCATGGTCAGGGCCCGGGCCGTGTCCAGACCACTCTGCACGGTGGACCCGGCATTGAAGCCGAACCAGCCGACCCACAAAATGCCCGCGCCGGTCAACGTCATCACCAGATTGTTGGGATTCATGGTGCTTTTGGGATAGCCCTGGCGCGGTTTCAGATAGAGCGCCACGATCAGGGCGCTGATGCCGGCTGAAACATGAATGACCAGGCCGCCGGCCAGATCGATGACCCCGGCCGCGCCGCTGTTGAACAGCCAGCCGTCCGAAGCCCACACCCAATGGCACAGCGGGCAGTAAATCAATAAAAACCACAACACGATGAAGAGGGTATACCCTTTGAAGTAAACACGCTCGGCCAGGGCGCCGCTGATCAGGGCCGGGGTGATAATGGCGAACTTGCCCTGGAACATGGCCAGCACATACTCCGGTACGCCGTGGACAATGGTGTCGTCGATCCCTTTGAGCAGGAAGTAATCATTGTTCCAACCCACCCATCCGCCCAGGATGCTTCGACCAAAGGCCAGGGAGTAGCCGCAGACCGCCCACAGCACGCCTATAATGGAGATCGCCACAAAGCTGTGCATCATGGTGCCCAATACATTTTTGGTGCGCACCAGGCCGCCATAAAACATGGCCAGGCCCGGCACCATGAGCAGCACCAGGGCCGTGGACGTAAGCATCCAGGCGGTAGTACCGCTATCCACCGGCAGCGGGCCCTCGGCCCCGGCCGCGCCGGCCATAAGGCTCAAAAGAGCCCCCATTCCAATTGCTGTGCTCCGCGCAAGTTTGCCAAACATGATGGTATCGCCTCCTCGCAAAATGAAATTGTCTTCGAAAACCGCCAGAGCCTTTGCACTGGCCGTGCCGGAGGCGAAGCCATGTTTAACAATTTGAATTATAATAGAATAGATATTGAGGAGGGCGACGCAAAACAGTAGCAACCTTACAATTTTGTAGATCTATAGATTCAATCCCTACAAATTTGTCAATCTCTTCAATCCCAATCCCCAGGGCAGGCATTCCTGGAAATATGCAGCCCTTATCAAGATTGATTTTTTTAATTGGGATCGTTATCAGATTCGGGATCGATTCGATACCGATACCGATAGAGTTGACTACCCGAATAGAAAAGTTCAAACGCGGTTACCCTGAGCGCCCCTGCGAGGGCTTGGATAGCCGAGGGGCCTGGGACAGGCCACCGTAAGTATCGGGCGAACGACCCGCTGGCGTCAATTGAGCAAACCCGCGGACAGATCCTTGCCGCCGGATTCCTGGTCCTGGCGGCCCAGGGCCTGTTCGATGGCTTTGCGCAGCACTTCCGGCTGAATCGGCTTGGCCACATAGTCGTTCATGCCGGCACCCAGGCACTTTTCGCGGTCGCCCTTCATGGCGTGGGCGGTCAAGGCAATAACGGGAATGGCATGGTTCAATACCGCCGAATTAGGATCACGGATGGCCGCGGTGGCTTCAAACCCATCCATCTCGGGCATCTGAATATCCATGAGCACCAGATCATAGCTTTTCTTCTCCAGCGCTTCCACCGCCTGACGACCGTTGATCACGGCCTCGGCCTTGAAGCCAAATTTATCCAAAAGATGCAAGGCCAGCTTCTGATTGATCAGGTTGTCTTCGGCCAGCAGGATGTGGATAACGCGAGAAACCGGGGTCTCGGGCCGCGGAGTGCAGCTTTCTTCGGCCTGAACAAGTTTGCCGGCCGGCAAGCCGCGCTGGCCGGGGTTGATCACGGAGATCAGGCAATCAAAGAGTTGGGAGCGCCGCACCGGCTTGGTCAGATAAGCGGCAAAGCCAATGCGTTTCATCTCGGCCGCATCGCCGCGCAGGCCCTGAGAGGTGAGCATGATCAGGATAGTGCCCTTAAGTTCGGCATCGGCTTTGATTCTGCGCCCCAGTTCGGCTCCGTCCATTTCCGGCATGACCATGTCGCTGATCACCAGATCATACGGCGCGCCGGTTTTGGCCACGGCTTTGAGCAGGGTCAGGGCCATGGCGCCTCCGGTGGCGCGGTCGCAATCACAGTTCCAAAATTTTAAATAACCGGCCAGGATATCCAGGTTGGTCAAATTGTCATCCACGATAAGAATTCGCTTGGATTGGAGGGATTGAGGCACCAAGAAGGCACGCTCCTGGGCATCGGACTGCTTTTTGAAGAGCGCCGTGAACCAGAAGGTGGCGCCCTGGTGCAGCTCGCTGTCCACGCCCATTTCACCGCCCATCATTTCGGTAAGCTTCTTGGAAATGGCCAAGCCGAGTCCGGTGCCGCCGTATTTGCGCGTGGTGGAGGCGTCCACCTGCTGAAAGGATTGGAACAGGCGCGCCTGATCCGGCTTGGAAATGCCAATGCCGGAATCCCGCACCGCAAAGCGCAGCTTCACCTGGCCGTCATCTTCTTCCAGTTTGGTCACGGAGATAACCACTTCGCCCTTCTTAGTGAATTTGATGGCATTGGTGCACAAATTCATAATGATCTGGCGCAACCGGCCCGGATCGCCCATCAGGAAGGACGGCACATCGGGCTCGATGCGATAGATAAGCTCCAACCCTTTGGCATGGGCCTGCATGGCCGGCAAAGCCATGATCTCCTGGACGGCTTTGCGCAGATCGAAGTCGATGATTTCAATATCCAGCTGGCCGGCCTCGATCTTGGAGAAATCCAGTATATCGTTGATGACCGCCAGCAGACTCTCGGCGCTGCGTTTGCCGGTCTCCACAAAGTCGGCCTGCTCGGAGGCCAGGGTGGTGGTGAGGAGCAGATTGTACATGCCGATGATACCGTTGAGGGGGGTGCGGATCTCATGGCTCATGTTGGCCAGAAAATCGCTTTTGGCCAAAGTCGCTTCCTCGGCCTGGGCCTTGGCCCGCATCAGCTCGCGCTCGGCCTGTTTGCGTTCGGTAATGTCCCGGGCCAGGCCGCGGAAGCCCACCGGCTGATCCTTATCATCCTTGATCAGGGACACCGAGCTTTCCGTCACGCGTTTGACCCCGTCTTTGCGGATGATTTCACATTGCAGAGAGCGGTTGGACTTTCCAGTCTTGAAAATCTTGTTATAGGCACGATAGACTTTGTTGGCGTTTTTAGCATCCATCACATCGCGGTTGGACATGCCGACCAACTCCTCCTTGGCGTACCCCAGGATTTTGGCTTGGGCGTCATTGCAGAATGTGATCTTGCCCCTCAAATCGGTTTCAAAGTAACCGTCTTCGATGCTGGCCAGAATGTTGCGGTACTTCTCTTCGCTGACCTTGAGTGCCCGTTCGGCGTTTTTCTTTTCGGTCACGTCCCGCGAAATATAGCTGTAGCCGATGGGATGGCCCGCCGGATCACGCATCAGCATAATGGAGAGTTCAGCCTCCACGCGGGAGCCATCCTTGCAAATTAATTCGTCGTCGACAATGCCTTGGGAGGCACCCGTGAGGAAGACATCCTTGAGGACCTGGGTCAATTGCCGGGCCGCCTCGGGCGTGGAACACTCCATGCGCTGCAGGCCGATGACTTCTTCCATGGGGCGTTGCAAATGCTTGCAGAAGGTGTTGTTGGCGTAAATGATCCGGTGGTCCAGATCGGTTTCATAATAAGCGTCTTCTAAGGTTTCGACAATGGTTCGGAACTTCTTCTCGCTGCGGATCAGCGCAAGCTCTTTTTTATGGTTCGCCAATGCCACCAAGACGGCCGCTTTAAAATCGGCGGCTTCAATCCGATCCGTGGGGAAGTAATCGTGGGCCCCCATACCGGCGGCACCCGCGGCGCGCTCGAAGTCGTCGCTTTCGTCCAGCACGATGACCGGCACCTGGGGGATCACCTCCTGGATTTTTTGGAGCGTTTCCAGCCCAGCGCTGTCCGGCAGGAAGAGATTCAAGAACACCAGATCAAATTTCCAGGCCGAAGTGGCCTGCAAGCCGTCCGCCAGGGCAGTGGCCGTATGAATCTGGCAGGCCGGTTCGCCCCAGCCCGCAACCATGTCATTGATACGCTTGGCCACATCGGTGTCCTTTTCCACCAGAAGAATTTTAAGAAGATTGCTTTTTTCTTTGTCGCTCATTGGCTCTATGCTCCCTTTTTTTCCCCGATCATCTTCTCCACCACGCGCAGCAACTCTTCGGGGTGAATGGGTTTGGCGATATAGTCATTCATCCCAATTTTCAAACAATGATCCCGGTCCTCACGGGAGGCCTGGGCCGTCATGGCCACCACCGGCACATGGTGATTACGCACCGAAGAACTTTGCTCCCGGATCAGGCGCGTGGCCTCCAGGCCATCCATCTCCGGCATCTGGATGTCCATGAGCACCAGATCATAGTCCTTCTGGCTGAGGGCATTCAGTGCTTCCAGGCCGTTGGGCACCGCTTCCGTGACAAAACCGAAACGCCCCAACAAGTGCAGCGCCAACTTCTGGTTGATGGTGTTGTCTTCGGCCAGCAGTATTCTGACGTTGCGGCGTTTGGCTTCACTCAGGCTATAACTGGTGATGATCTGGGGCTTTTGCTGTTCGTAACCTTGGGTTGCGCGGCTTAATACCGTTACCAGACACTCGTAGAGCTGGGAGGGCCGTACCGGCTTGGTCAGATAGGCCGCGAACCCGATACGCTTCATTTCGGCCGCATCGCCGCGCAAGCCCTGGGAGGTGAGCATCACGAGAATCGCGCCCTTGAGGGCCGCATCCGCCTTGATGCGGCGCCCGAGCTCGGCGCCGTCCATCTTGGGCATCAGCATGTCGCTGATCACCAGGTCATAAGGCGCGCCGGACTTGGAGACTGCCTGCATCAAGGTCAGGGCCATGACGCCGCTGGTGGCCCGGTCGCAGCCGCAGCCCCACTGCTTGAGATAACCTTCCAGAATGTCCAGATTGGTCTTGCTGTCATCCACAATCAAGATGCGCTTGGCGCGCACGGCCTCGGGCACCACCACCGGCGTCTGGGCCGCCACGGCCGCTTTTTCAAACACGGCCGTAAACCAAAAAAGCGATCCTTTATCAACATCGCTGTGCATCCCCATTCGGCCCTGCATCAAGTCCGCCAGCCGCTTGGTGATGGCCAGCCCCAGCCCGGTGCCGCCGTAGCGGCGGGTGGTGGAGTTGTCTACCTGTTGAAATGAACGAAACAGTCGCTTCTGGTCGCTCTTGGAGATGCCAATACCGGTATCCTGGACCGCAAAGCGCAGGGCCACCTGCTGCTCGCCCTCTTTTTCCAGGGAGACAAACAGAGCCACCTCGCCCTTTTGGGTGAACTTGATGGCATTGGAAAGCAGATTCATCACGGCCTGGCGCAATCGGCCAGGGTCGCCCATGAGCAGGGAGGGCACTTCGTGATCGATCTTGAAGACCAGCTCCAGCCCCTTGTCATGGGCCTGGCGGGCTGGCGCCATTACCAGATCGTCAATGGTCTTGCGCAGGTCAAAATCAATATTTTCGATGTCCAGCTTGCCGGCTTCCATTTTGGAAAAATCCAAAATGTCGTTGATCACCGAAAGCAACCGGTCGGCGCTCTCCTTGCCGGTCTTCACGAAATCAGCCTGTTCGACGGATAGCGCTGTGCCATGCAGCAGGTTGTACATGCCAATGATGCCATTCATGGGCGTGCGGATCTCGTGGCTCATGTTGGCCAGAAATTCGCTTTTGGCCTTGGTGGCGGCTTCGGCTTTTTCTTTGGCTTTGGCCAGTTCCAGTTCGACGGCCTTGCGTTCGGTGATATCGCGCGTGATGCCCCGGAATCCCGCCGCGCGGCCCTGGCTGTCGCGGATCAGGGAGACAGAGCTTTCGATATACCGATGCTGGCCGTCTTTGCTGACGATCTGATATTGCAGGGCGCGGTTGGGCTGGCCGGTTTCATAAATGCGGCGATAGGCTTGCAACACGATCTTGGCGCTCTCCGGGTCCATGTACGTGCGATTGTCACTGCTGGCCAGTTCTTCCATGGTGTAGCCGAACACGCTGCCGGTGGCCGCGTTGAAAAAGGTCATGCGGCCTTTGAGATCGGTCTCGAAATAGGAGTCCTCCATGTTTTCGAGGATCGTACGATACTTCTCCTCGCTGCGGGCCAAAGCCCTTTGGGCCTCGATCTTATCAGTCACTTCCCTGGAGATGCCGCCGAAACAGACCGGATTGCCATGGTCATCGCGATGCAAAGTGATCCTTACCTCCACTTCAACAATGGTACCATCCGGACGGATAAGGGTGTTGTCCACCACCTTGCCGCCAACACCGGTGCGGTACACCTCTGAAAATACTTCATACATCCGCTTGGCAACGTCCGGCGGATTGTATTCGCGGTTGTTCATGCCGATAAGCTGCTCGCGCGTGCGGCCGAGATGTTGAAGCACGGTATTGTTGACGTAAGTAAAATTGCCCCTGAAATCGATTTCGTAATAGGCGTCTTTTAGATTTTCGATCAACACACGGAATTTTTGCTCTCTATGGGCAATGGCTTTTTGACGCCGGTTGCGTTCCACCGCAAACTGGAGGGTCCGGGCAAGCCGGGCCCCATCCACATGCCCCTTGCTCACGACCCCCATGGCCCCCTGGCGGGCGGTCTGGGGCACCAAGTCAGGATCTTGCCCGCAATCAAAAACAATGATGGGCAGCCCTGGGGCCGCGGCTTGCATGCGGGTAAACGTATCCAGGCCGGTGCAATCAGGAAGGTGCAGATCCAGCAAGATGGCGTCAAAGGGCCATCCAATGAAGGCCTCGATCCCCTCGGAAAGGCTTTGGACGGTCAGGGTCCGACAGCGCAATTCCTGAACTCCACGCAGGGTATCCGTGATTTGGGTCTCGAGGCCCGAATCCCCCGTCATCAGGAGGATTTTCAATAGCATACGATTGGGTGGACTATTCATGATCCCTTTTTCTTCTCCGCGTTTTCTCCCCCATTGACCTGCTCCAAGGCCTCGACAGGGGGCCGGCTTTAAGAGCGGTCAAATGGAGCAGGCTGCTTTTTAAGCTGGATCCGACATCTAAACAAATCCGGTGGGGGCCAAATGAAACAGATCAGCGCTGAGGGTGCCGGCGTTTATCCCTTACGGCGTTATCGGCAATTGAATGGGATACTTGAACATTTGCGCCTGGATTTTTGAACTTTGCAATAAAAGGCTCAAGATTTGGTGTCAAAGACCGATACCCATAAAAAAGTAGCATGAAACAGGAAATGACGGTGGAAATAATTAAAGACCGCCTAAGGCAAGCTATTTTTTATTTCAATCGACTCTACCGCCAACCACGGACGGGCGGCTTTCAGATCATGGACCACGCCTTGCTCTGGAGATGACCTATGCGCACTGATTTCGTCCCATCCCCTATCGCCCACAATTTCATGCAGTTATATTCTGCCGCCAGCGGACCAGCCGGACGACAGAACGGACCGAGCGCCGAAGAGGCTTTCTGGATGTCGCAGTTTATCATGGATAACTGTTCGGATGCCGCCTATTGGTTGACCCCCGAAGGCAAAATTCTCTACGTCAACGAACAGGCCTGCCGGGTTCTGGAGTACAGCCGCGATGAACTGGCCCAGTTGACCATTTACGATGTGGACCCCAATTTTCGCGAAGACACCTGGGCCGATCATTGGCAGGTGATCAAAAACAACCACTGCCTGCGCCTGGCTTCGGTTCACCGCACCAAGAGCGGACGGATCATTCCCGTGGATATCTCCTCGCACCATGTCGAGATCGGTGGCCGCCAATACAATTGCGCCTTTGCCAGGGACCTGACCGAACAGCGCCAGATCGAACGCCAAAACCGCGACTATGAATCCCGCTTAAACGCGGCCCAGCGCATGGAGGCGCTGGGCATTCTGGCCGGCGGCATCGCCCACGATTTCAACAATATTTTGTCATCCATCCTGGGATTTTCCGAATTGGCCATCGAAGGATTGGCCCAGGAAAATCCCCAATATGACCATATCCGCGAAATCTACACGGCCGGGTTGCGCGCCAAAGAGCTGGTCAATCAGATTCTCACTTTCAGCCGCCAGGCCGAACATGAGAAACAGCCTATTCAGCTTAAACTCATTGTGAAGGAGGTGCTCAAACTGCTGCGCGCCTCCATGCCCGCCACCATTGCCATTCGCACCAATATCCAAAGCAACGGCTTGGTGATGGCCGATCCCAGTCAACTGCACCAGATTCTGATGAACCTGGCCACCAACGCCCGCCATGCCATGCAGACCGACGGCGGCACGCTGAACGTTGAGCTGAAAGAACTGGAATTGGACCCGGCGTTCTGCGCCGCTCATCCGGAGATCGATCCTGGGCGCTATGTCCAACTGTCGGTGGCGGACAGCGGCCACGGTATTGCGCCGGAAATCATTGAACGCATCTTCGAACCCTTTTTCACCACCAAAAAGAAAGGTGAGGGCACGGGCCTGGGGCTGTCCATGGTGCATGGCATCGTGCGCGACCATGGTGGCACCATCACGGTTCAAAGCGTGCTGGGTCAAGGCACCACTTTCCATGTCTTTTTGCCATTAATGCAGCTCAGCCGCACCCGAACCATCAGTGAAAAAGAAATCCTGCCCACCGGCAGCGAACACATTTTGCTGGTCGATGATGAACCCGCTCTGGTCACCATGGCCTCCCAGATGCTCGAGCGTCTGGGCTATCGGGTCACCAGCCGCGCCAACCCCAGCGAGGCTCTGGCCCTGTTCCAGGAGAATGCGTCCCAATTTGATCTGGTGCTCACCGATTTAACCATGCCGCACCTGCCGGGCAACAAGCTCGCCACGGAACTATTAAAAATCCGGCCCGAAATTCCCATTATTCTGTGCACCGGCTATAGTGGCGAATTGTCCGACCTCACCATGGAAGAGATTGGTGTCAAAGCCTTGATCACCAAACCGATTCTGAAAAAAGATCTCTCCCTCTTGGTGCGTAAGGTGTTGGATGAGGGCAAGCTGGATTCCCCCCCCTGACTTCGTCCCCGAGCTCCGCGTCTGAACACCCGTTCGCTTCGAGGGGGGCGGGAAGAACCCTAAAAGAAATTATTTTTTACCGATTCTCTCTCCATGCCAAAAGGCCTTTATTCCCGCTGGCGTTGGCCTTTGATTCCGCTGGTTGACAACCCCAGGGGTTCATATTATTTTTGCCTTTCAATCCAACGTGTAAAGCCTCCGCAGAAAGGATGATTCATCATGGCAAAAGGGATCGTAGACGTGAGTGACAGCAGTTTTGACAATGAAATCTTACAGGCCGACAAACCCGCGGTCGTCGATTTTTGGGCGCCGTGGTGCGGACCGTGTAAAGCCATCGGACCGGTGATCGAAGAGCTGGCCGGCACCTATGCGGGTCAAATCAAATTCGCCAAATGCAACGTGGACGACAACCCGGTAACGCCGGGTAAATTCGGCATCAAGGCCATCCCGACGCTGATTTTCTTTAAAAAAGGAAAAGTAGTGGATCAGATCACCGGCATGGTCGCCAAATCCAAACTCGAAGACAGCCTTAAAGGGGTTCTGTAACCCATCGCCCTCCAGGCTCCATGACGCGCGGATGATCCGGGGCAACACCCCGGCTCTCCCCGCGGGGGCTTTTCTTAATAAATAGCCTGCCAACATACCGCAATTAAGGAGACGTTTGATCCGCGCCCAAGCCCTTTCGAGGGTCACCGGTTCAATCCAACCACCATGATAAAACATTTCCGTTTACTGTTATTGATCCTGCTGGCATTCGGCCTGGCGGGGTGCAGTTGGTTTAAAAAAGAGGGCCCGGAAAAACCGGCCCATGAATTGATACAGGAAGGTGTTCAGGCCTATAACAAAGGCGATTACAAAGATGCCCTGGATGCCTTCAAAAAGCTCAAGGATTGGTATCCGTTCAGCAAATACGCGATTTTAGCCGAGCTGAAGATCGGCGAAGCCCATTACCATTTGCAGGAATACCCCGAAGCCGTGGCCGCTTATGAAGAGTTTGAGCGGCTGCATCCGCGCAACGAGGCCACGCCTTATGTGGTGTACCAGATCGGCCAGTGCTATTTCGAGCAGATGGACACCATTGATCGCGACCAGACCGCGGCCCAAAAAGCCCTGGACACCTTCCGCCGACTTCAGCGCCAGTATCCGGACGATCCCTACTCCCAAAAAGCCACCGCCCAAATCACCGCCTGTTTGAAAAGCCTGGCAGGCCATGAGTTTTACATCGGGCGCTTCTACTTCAAGCAAAAACAATATTATGCCGCCCGGGAACGTTTTCTGGCCGTCATCACCCAATACCCGGACGCCGGGTATAATTACCTGGCCCTGCAATACCTGGCCACGTGCGACGCCTACAAACCCACTGATCCGCGCATGTTTGAGAAGAAATAGAGGGGCGTTGGCCCGTTGGCCCGTCGAAAACCATGTAATCTATCCGATGTTCAATCCCACGGCACGGGGCTTTGGCGGGATGGTCTCGTGAGCTTAAAGCCCGGCCAGCCTTGATGTATGGGAAGCACAATTTCTTAATTTACTGCTGAATGCCGGATAGGAGCTCCCTCTCCCCGCGGGGTGTACAGACCGGGGTGAGGGGAATCGCTTAGCCCATCCGTGCCATCCGTGTAATCCGTGGTCAATCTTTTACCACGGATAGCACTGATTACACGGATTACACCAATAACTACGAGCCATAGATCGCGCACTTGCGCACCGCCATGGCCGCTTCCATCAATGCTTCGGCAAAGGTAGGATGGCCGTGCACCGTGCGGGCGATATCTTCCGAGCTGGCGCCGAACTCCATGGCCAGCACACACTCGGCGATCATGTCGGCGGCCCGGGCGCCGATAATATGTACTCCCAGTATACGATCGGTTTTGGCGTGGGCGATGAGTTTGACAAAACCGTCGGTTTCACCCATGCAACGCGCCCGGCCCGCGCCGGTAAAGGGATAGGAGCCTACGCAGTGGGGAATGTCGCGCTCGCGGGCCTGATTTTCGGTAATGCCGACGCAGGCCACTTCGGGATGGGTGTAGATCACGGCCGGGATGGCGTCGTAGTTGACCTCGCCGTGACGGCCGGCCATCTTCTCCACGGCCGCGATGCCTTCAGCCGACGCCTTGTGGGCCAGCATGGGGCCGGGGATCAGGTCGCCGATGGCGAAAATGCCGGGCACGTTGGTTTGATAATTCTCATCGACCATGACTTGACCGCTTTTGGGATCGGTCTGGATGCCCAATTCTTCCAACCCCAAACCGGCGGTCAGGGGCCGGCGGCCCACGGAAACCAACAAACGATCAAAGCTGAAGGTCTCGCGCTTTTCTTCCTTTTCCACGGTGACTTTGACATTGCGGCCGCTCACGGCCGCATCTACTACCCTGGTATTCAGATGCAGTTCCAGCCCCTGCTTGCGCAAAATGCGATCCAGGGTGCGGGCCACCTGGGAGTCCAGACCCGTCCCGATCTTAGGCAGCATTTCGATCACCGTCACCTTGGCGCCCAGCCGCAGCCACACCGATCCCAACTCCAAGCCGATGTAACCGCCGCCCACGATGCCCAGATGTTTGGGCACTTCATCCAAACTCAACGCTTCGGTGCTGCTGACGATCTGCCGGGGGTCAAAGGCGAGTCCCGGAAGAGAAACCGGAGTACTTCCCGTGGCCAGTAGAATTTTGCGGGCCGTTATCTTGCGTTCCTTTTTCTCCTGGTCTTGAACCGCAACCTCGCCGGGAGCAGTCAAACGCGCCGTGCCCTGGATGATCTCAACCTTGTGGCCTTCCAGCAGCTTGCGCACGTTGGTGGTCAAGTCCTGCACCACCTGATCCTTGCGGGCCATCATGGTGGCCAGATCCAGGCTCACCTTGCCGGTCTTAACACCGTGGGCCGCCAACTCGTTGCGGGCCAGATGATAGTATTCGCTGGAGTCGAGCAGGGCCTTGCTGGGGATACAGCCTTTGTTCAAACAGACGCCGCCCAGGCGCGCCTCCTTTTCGATGCAAACGGTTTTGAGCCCGAGTTGAGCGGCGCGCACGGCCGCCACATAGCCGCCTGGTCCGGAGCCAATGATAATCAAATCAAAATCGTGTGTCTCGGTCATAGCTATACCTCCAACAAAAGCCGTTCGGGGTTCTCCACCAGCTCCTTGACGCGTTTCAGGAAAGTGACCGCGCCGCGGCCGTCCACGATGCGGTGGTCATAACTCAGGGCCACGTACATCATGGGGCGGACAACGATCTGATCGTCCACCACCACCGGGCGCTTTTCGATGCGGTGCATGCCCAATATGCCGCTTTGGGGCGTGTTGAGAATGGGCGTGCTCAGCAAGGAGCCGAAAACCCCGCCGTTGGTGATGGAGAAGGTGCCCCCTTCCAGGTCGGCCAGCTCCAGGCGGTTCTCCTTGATCTTGGCCACGTAATCCACGATGGCCTTTTCGATCTGGGCGAAGCTCAGGCGCTCGGCATGACGGATCACCGGCACCACCAGCCCCCGGGGCGAACCCACGGCCACGCCGATGTGCTGATAGTTGTGGTAGACAATATCATTACCGTCCACGAACCCATTGACTTCAGGGATCTCCTGCAGCGCCGCCACGCAGGCTTTGACGAAGAAGGACATGAAACCCAGGGAGATGTTGTGCTTCTCCTTGAAGGCATCCTTGTACTGGGTGCGGATATCCATGGCCCGGCTCATGTCGATGTCGTTGAAGGTGGTGAGCATGGCCGTGCTCTGCTTGGCCTGCAACAGCCGTTCGGCAATGCGTTTGCGGATGGGCGACATGGCCTTGCGCACCTCGGCCGGCGCGGTGGTCTCGCCCAGCTCGGGCGGCGGCTCGCATGCTTCGGGCACACCCGCCGGGGCTTGTTCCAGGGCCAGCAGCACATCGCCTTTGGTGATGCGGCCGGCCGGTCCGCTGCCCTTGACTGCGTTGAGGTCAATGCCCTTCTCAGCGACCAGGCGCCGTACGGCCGGCGAAAGTGGACCCACGGCTGCAATGGGGGCCTCAGCCTTTTGCGCCACCGGGATCGGAGGAACGGGCGTGGGAGTTTGGGGCGTAGATGGGGCCGCTTGGACGGCCGGGGGCTTTTGGGCCGCTGGTTTTGGCGGCGCCGGCTCGGCCGCTGCCGCCTGGGCGCCCACTTCAATGAAGCCCACCACAGCACCAATGGCCACCGTTGTGCCGGCCGCCACGGTGATTCGCAGCGTACCCGCGGCTTCGGCCGTCACCTCCAGGGTGACTTTGTCGGTTTCGATCACAAAGAGCGGTTCATCCTTGGCCACCACATCGCCGTCCTGCTTGAACCACTCGGCCAGCACCGCCTCCTGGACCGATTCGCCCACGCTGGGTATTTTTACTTCGATTGCCATATAAGCCCCTCGTTGTTTATTTAGTTTTTTCGGCTTCTACAAATCATTTACTTTATTATTACTACTGGTTGTAATTCTTGATTTCATCGTCTGACAAATCGGAGTTTGCGACAATACGATAATGTTTTTCTTCTTTAATGGCGATTTCTCCATCATTTTTTTCGAACTCAAAAAGAGCGATTAAATCGTCTTCGATGAATTGAGCAGCAATAGGCCGGCAAACCAAGCCAGGAAATTTTGACTCACAAATTGCAAAGTCCTGTTCAATCTGAACAACTCCAAGCAGGTCGGCTTTTCCCTTGGCCTGCACGGGAACCACATATTGTGCACCCTTTTTGTTTAACCCAATATATAGCTCGTCGGTTTCAACTTGGCCCATACCGGGTACAGTGGTTCGCAAATGACTTTGGAGTGGATAGCAAGTAATTTCAAGAAATATATCTATAAGTCGATTGTATCGGAGAATCGCCAGAAGCGCCTGTTCGTCGTTTAAGGCATATCTGCGGATTATTTCCGGGGTAGCATCTAACACTTTTATCTTCGAAAGTCTTAGATTTGGAACAATTCGACCCAATGTGCTTTTTGAAAATCGATATTTTCCTCTGCCTGCGGACCTGATTATCCATTCTTCACCCTTTTCCAGCAATGCATTAATTTTCTCAGGCAGAGAGTTTCTATAACGATAGGAATATACGATATCACCTAAATTCTTAGGAAGTTTGATATTGAGTTCCTTGGAAAACAGTTCAAACTCTTCTCTATTAAATTCAAATTCCGTGATCCCTTTCCTATAATGCGCAAAGAACACTCTTTCGATAATTTGATCGTACCGATTATCTTTTTTTCCCACAATCTTCCTCCCCTTTGGATTCCATTCCAGTATAAGTACTTCTTCTCTAAGTTGGGCACCGGTTGCAGTGGAAAGGCGGGTTCGGAAAAGATCCAGATTAACCACACGATACCCTATTTCCTGCGCTATCTCAGCGAGCAATTCGCCTGTTCTTATGAGGACCTGCAAGTATGAGGCTTGGTCGCCAACCACATACGCCAGTTTAGCCCCATCTTTCAAAAATGGTTTAAGTTCAATTAAATGGCGTTTCATCCCCCCAAAATAAAGCCGTGTCACACGATGATAAAGCCTTTCGAACCCTGACGTTTTATTTAACGCCAAACGCCTTCTTTCTATTTCGTTTGCTATCTTGTCAACCGATGACCCTTTGGCAATGTATTGGTCGTCAGCGTCTGTAACGTAGACGTTACGTGTATTTGAACGGATAAGATCCTGTTTTAATTGTTTCAATTCGTTCCTATTGTTAATAAAGCCTAACAGCACGGATTCAAGCCTCGTCGTCCTGGTATAATCCTTTTCATTCGGGTAAGGAGGGGACGTAATAACCGCATCTATTGATTTGTATGGTATAGGATTAATTGAAATTCTGGCGTCTTTTTTTATTATTATTGACGAGATCGGAGTATTTATTTCTGACACCGATTCTAAATCGTCGGACATTAACAATGTCTTTTTAAAAAATGCTTCAAATACTTCAGCATCTAACTTCTTATTTCTCGAAACACCTACTTCAGGTCCGAATTTTAAATTACTCGCAGTATGTACGGCGACATCAGCCAACGCCAAAAGAAATAAGTCCTTAATCGCTCGATCTAAAATCGAATCGATGCATTTTAATAAAATAAGGCATTTGTGAAGCGGTATGGCGTTTATGGAATTGCCCAACAAAACAGCATTCTGGTCATCCGAAAATGTAAGATAATTACCTTTCAGAGCCCAATATAAATCGTTAGCTTTTGTATTGATCTCTATAGCCGTCTTCTTTACTTTCCGATATTGGCTTATCCAATTAGATTTCACATTTGATGCAAACGCAGCCATGGCGTTCGCCTCAATTCCATAAGTACTAATCAGGTTTTTTCTCGCTTCTACGATGGTTGTGCCGGTCCCACAAAACGGGTCCAATACTGTCATTGCGGAATCGACATTAAACCTGGCCAGATAGTAGCGGACTAGATGGGGAGGAAAAGATAAAACAAATCTGTACCAATCATGAAAGGATCTGTCATTTAAATGAAGCTTGTTATTTCTTGTATCGCTTGGATGAAGATTTTCTAGTTCGCATGATTCTTTCACACTCTCTCCTTTATACAAAACTTTTTCTTTACTGTATTAATCTTCAATCTAACTTTAAAAAGTTAAACGAAGAGAAATGAAACCCAACATTATGCGCCGCCATGACCTTATATTAAATTTTCTCCAAAAATTATTTCATTTACATCAAAATCCTTAAAAAAGGCAACCAACGAATAAGTACGTCATCGTGCCAACGGGCCAACGCCCCTAACTGATCGTCCCCCTCCCCATATCATACGGCCCCACGGCCTTGTCGCTGATCTCGGCCTGTTCCAGTTTGTAGATATTGGGAAAACCGGTGGCCGGGGTGGAAGAAGGTTTGCGGCCCACATAGGTCAGCGGGTGTCCGATCAGCGCCTCCAGATGGGGCCGCACGAAGGTCCAACCCCCCATGTTCTCAGGAGCTTCCTGCACCCAGGTCCATGATTCAGCCAGGCGGTAGTTGGCCAGCACGGTCTTGAGCTGGTCATAGGGGAACGGGTAGTACTGCTCCAATCGAATAATGGCGATATTGCCGGCGGCCAGATCCTCTTTGCGTTGCAGCAGTTGGTAGTAAATCTTACCACTGCAGAAGATCAGCTTCTTGGCTTTCTCCGGCCGGGCCGGGTCGTCCAGCACGGCCTGGAAACTGCCTTCGGTGAAATCCGAGAGGCTGGAGATGGCTCTGGGATGCCGCAGCAGGCTCTTGGGGGTCATGAGAATCAGTGGTTTGCGGTAGCGCGCTCTGACCTGGCGGCGCAATAAGTGGAAGTATTGGGCCGGCGTGGTGACGTCGCACACCTGCATGTTTTCGTCGGCGCACAGCTGTAAAAATCGCTCCAGTCGGGCGCTGGAGTGTTCGGGTCCCAGACCTTCCCACCCGTGGGGCAGCAACAAGGTCAGGCCGCACAACCGCTGCCACTTGGCTTCGCCGCTGGCAATGAAAAGATCTACAATGCCTTGGGCATTATTGGTAAAGTCGCCGAACTGGGCCTCCCAGAGCACCAGGGTGTCGGGCTGGGCCGAAGCATAGCCATAATCAAAGCCCATCACGCTGACCTCGGACAGGGGGCTGTCAAAGACATCGAAACGGGCCGCCGGCTCGCCCAGATGGCGCAACGGTAGATATTCTTCTCCGGTTTTGCGGTCGTGCAGCACGCAATGGCGTTGACTGAATGTGCCCCGGCCGGAATCCTGGCCGCTGAGGCGGATGGGGGTATCTTCGAGCAGTAATGTCCCAAAAGCCAGAGCTTCGGCATTGCCCCAATCGATGCCCACCCCTTTTTCCACAGCCTCCAGGCGGCGACGCAGCAGCAATTGAACCTTGGAGTGGGAAGTAAACCCTTCCGGCACGGTGTTGAGCCGGCGGGCCAGATCAATCAAACGCTCGGCGGATATAGCGGTCTGCACCGGTGCATGGCTGTAGCGGCCGTTGTGCTTGTCCCAGCCGGGGTAAAAGCGCACATCCGGAAAGGGGCAGGCGCTGTTGCGTACTTCGTCATAGGCGGCATCTAATTTTACGGTCAGCTGCTTCTCCAGTTGGGTCAACTCTTTTTCGGTGATCACCTGGGCCGCGATCAGACGATCGGCGTAGAGGCGGTGCAGCGAGGGGCGTTCTTTGATGCGGTCATACATCAACGGCTGGGTGAAGTAGGGCTCATCCCCTTCATTATGACCGAAGCGGCGGAAGCACACCAGATCCACCACCACATCCTTGCCAAAGGCAGCGCGATAGTCGGCTGCCAGGCGGATTACATGCACCAGGGCTTCAGGATTTTCGCCATGCACATGGAAGATGGGCACCATCAGCATTTTGGCCAGATCGGTAGTATAGCGGGTGGAACGGGCATCATCGGGCAAAGTAGTATAACCAATCTGATTGTTGATCACCACGTGGAGGGTGCCGCCCGTGGTATACCCCTTGAGCTGGCTCATATTGAGGGTCTCGGCCACTACGCCCTGGCCGGCAAAGGCCGCGTCGCCGTGCATGACAATGGGAATCACTTGCTGCCGGCCTTGCTCGCCGAGCAGTTCCTGACGCGCCCGGGCAATGCCCTGCACCACGGGATCGACGATCTCCAGGTGGCTGGGATTGTTGGCCAGAAAGGCCAGCAGCCGGCCGTCTTGGCCCAGGTCGATCTCGCCCAGATAGCCATTATGGTATTTCACGTCGCCGGCGCCCACGAGCTGGCTATTGTCATAGCAGTGTTCGAACTCGGCCAGGATCTCTTCCGCCGGCCGGTCCAAAATGTTGGCCTGGACATTGAGCCGGCCGCGATGGGCCATGCCCAGAACCACCTCCTGGGCGCCATGGCGGGCCAGATGGCGCAGCAGAAGATCGAGCATGGGGATCAACCCGTCGCCGCCTTCCAGGGAAAAGCGGGTCACGGCCACATAGCGTTTGTTGAGGAACTGTTCGAACATGGCCGACTGGGTCAACTTATCTAGGATATGACGTTGCTCAGCTTCGTCGATGGGCGGCTGGTTGCGCACCGGCTCCATGCGCTGCTGCAGCCACTGGCGCTCATGCGGGTCTTGCAGGTGCATATACTCCACCCCCACCGAGCGGCAGTAGGTCTCCTTAAGCACTTGCAGGATCTCCTTTAAAGAGAGCCGCTGGGCAAAGGAGAACTGGGGCGTAGGGTACACCTGCTCCAAATGGGCGGCGGTCAAGCCGAAGGCGTTCAAATCGAGCAGCGGGTGGGAGGTGGGGCAGGCGCTCAGGGGGTCCATGCACGCCAGCAGGTGGCCCAGATGGCGGAAGCGCTGAATCAGTTCGCCCACCTGGCAGGCGGCCGCGTCAGCGGGTTGAGGCGGCGCGACGGCGGTAACGGGGCCTTGCATCTCCCGGCCCATGTCAAAACCATGGAAGAAAAATTGCCATTCGCGACCCACGGATTGGGGGTCTTCTTTGTAGCGTTGATACTGCTGGTCGATATAGTCGAGATTGAGTGTTTCTGGGATTTGCATGGCACCGTTCTTCATAGGGGTTGGTGGGATTAGGGGCAAAGGCACTAAGGCACAAAGAATAGATGGTCTTCTTTGCCTCGCCTCTGAGAACAACTATGAGAGATGATAAGGAAAAGGCGGTGGGGTGTCAAATGCTAAGAAAGGCGCAAGATTGATGGCGTAAGATTGCGCCGTTGAAAAAAGAGGGCCGATATCGTCCACGATATCGACCCTTTCCTCTTCCTTGAGTTGCATTCAGGTGGCTGAAGGCATCTGCCTTCTGCCCTACCCTTCTACCTTATACCTTCAACCTGATAGATTCTCCCCCTAATGCACTGTCCGGTGGCACGAAGAGCAGCTCGTAGACATCCAGGTGCTGCCCTCGGTACAGCTGTGCCGTCCCGAAGAGCCGCCGGGCGTGCAGCGCGTATGACAGGAGGTGCAATTGGCGTTGGCCGGGGCATATTTGAGCTTCCAATTGCTCAGGTTGGAGATGCACGAGGGCACCGGCAGGCAGGCGCTGTCTTTGCCATCGCAATTTTGATCAATGCCGTCCCCGCAGAAATCAACGGCGTTGGGGTGGATATTGGGGTTGTTGTCATTGCAGTCGGTGCTGCTGGGATAACCGTCGCCGTCGTTGTCCGTGCCGCCGCCGCAGGCCAGATCCGAGCCATTGCAATCCTGGTCTATACCGTCACCGCAGATTTCGGTGGCGCCGGGATGAATCGAGGCGTTGTGGTCATTGCAGTCAATGGTGCTGGGATAGCCGTCCCCGTCGGCATCGGTGGTCGTTGGGCAGGAACCGATGTGGTAGGTGGTACCGCCGTCGGTGGTGTAAAGGGTGGTGGAAGTGGTGCCTGAAGTGCCCATGTTCTCCGCCGAGCCCTTGGCATAATAAGTGGTGGTTGCGTTGCAGCCGCTTCCCGAGCTTTGGGTGTAGGCCCGGCCGGCGCTCACATGGGCGTCGTTGGTGGCGCTGGACTGCTGGCAGGTGCCGCCGCTGCAGGGCAGATCCGCGCCGCTGCAATCCTGGTCAATGCCGTCACCGCAGATTTCGGTGGCGCCAGGGTGGATCGAGGCGTTGTTGTCGTTGCAGTCCGTGGTGCTGGGATAGCCGTCACCGTCGGCGTCCATGGTGGTGGGACACGAGCCGACACGGTAGGTGGTCCCGTTGTCATTGGTAAAGAGGGTGGTGGAGGTGGTGCCCGAAGTCCCCAGATTTTCATTGGAGCCTTTGGCGTAGTAGGTGGTCACCGCATTACAGCCGCTGCCGGAACTCTGGGTGTAGGCCCGGCCGGCGGTCACATGGGCGCCGTTGGTGGCCGTGTATTGCTGGCAGGCGGCCAATGCGGGGTGGGCCGCCAAGGCGGATATCCCCAGCAAGGCCGCCATCACGAACAGAAGTATTAACAATGTTTGTTTCATATCAAGACTCCTCCATCTTAAGAGCGCTATTCTATTTTATGACTACGTCATGGTCTCAATTTTTTCATAAACGGCCTGCAGCAAGGCCGGCAGTGCTTTGGACACTTGGGGGGAAAGTTCAAGGCCCCAACCGATGCGCGCCGGCTCAATGCCCAGAACCCACACCTGCACGGGATTGGGATTTTTGGCCATGGCCAGCATGCCGAAGATGTCGAAATCATGCAGCCCGTGCATGGGTTTGGGGGCGCACTGTTCCAGACGCAAGGAGTACAACGTGCCCGGCCGGCCCTTGGCCTGGAAAGCGTCGATGATGATGATCCGTTCCGCATCTTCCAGAAAAGGCAAGGCATCCAGAAAGGCTGTGCCCACATCCAGCACCTGCACATACGCCGGCAATGGCTTGGCGGACAATGCTTTGGCCGCATGCACGCCCAGGCCGTCATCCGAGAGCAGTAAATTGCCGATCCCCATGATCAGTGTCCGTTTCAACCGCACAGCCCCCCTTGCTGGATAACGGTCAGAGTTTCGCCGCTGGGCCGCATCACGTGCACCGCGCAGGCCAGACAGGGATCAAAGGAGTGAATCACCCGCAGGGCCTCGATGGGGCGTTTGGCATCGGTGATGGGCGTGCCGATCAGGGCTTGCTCGATGGGCCCGCGCACCCCGCTGTCATCCTTGGGAGAAGCATTCCAACAGGTGGGCGTGATCACCTGGTAACGGCCGATGGTGCCGTTGGAAGCAATGTTGATCCAGTGGCCCAGGGCGCCTCGGGGTGCTTCGACCAAACCTTCGCCCGAGCCAGTGCGTTGGGCATATGAACTGCTGTAGCCCGTGCCGCTGCTGATCTCTCCCAGCCATGTGGTCAAGGCGTCGGCCACCACTTTGGCTTCCTGGGCCCGGGCCATGTGGCGGTCCATGGCCGAGACGCCGCCGGTGTAGCGGCCGCTGATCTTCATGCGGGCCAGCGGGCCGCACTCCACCGGGCTGCCGCTGTAGCGCGGGGCCTTGAGCCAGGAGTAGGCGTTGGTCTTGGGATACTGCGCGGTGGTGGTGCCCGAGGCTGGATTGGCGGGGCTGGCGCTCTGGTACCAGGAGTAGGTCACATGCTCGGTGATGTTGGCCGTATTCAACGTGGCGGCGCTGCCGGTGCCGCCGGCCATATAGCCGGAACCGAACAGTTTGCTGCCGTTGCTTTGGTCGAACACGCCGAAGCACATCAGGTTCTTTGGACCCACACCGACGCTGTAGTAATCGTTATAGGCGTTGGCCAGAGTCTGGACATCGGGAATGTAAGTATTGTTGATGAATGTTTTGAGTTCATTCAGTAGACTCTGGTAGCTGCTGATCTTGGCCGAGGTGATATCGGCGGTTACGCCGCCGGGCACAAAGGAACTCACGTGGGGCAGCTTGCCGGCGAAGATGGCGCCCATCTCATGGGCCTTGCGCCGGGCGTCGATAGCCGCGCCGAAGTGGGACATGATCGAACTGGCGCCGGAGCGGATATCCACGTTCCAGGCCGACGTCCAGGGCGTGGAGGCCGGGCCGGCCGCGAAATCCACGGCGCACAGCAGGTAAAAATGCAAAATATGGGATTGAATGAAATTGGCGCCCAGAATCAGATTGCGTAGCACCCGGGCATTGGTGGATTGGGTAAATCCGGCCACTTTTTCGATGGCCGCGGTGGAGGCGATGCCATGGGAGACAGGGCACACGCCGCAGATGCGCTGGGTGAGCAGCGGAGCATCGTCAGGCACGCGGCCGGTCAGAATATTTTCAAATCCGCGGAACAAGGTGCCGCTGACCTTGGCATCGGTGATCTTTCCTTGGTCTATTTCAATGGTGATCTTCATGTGTCCTTCAATGCGCGACACGGGATCAACTACAGTGATGGTTGCCATATTGGATTTCCTTTTTGGATTATATTCTCGCGCTAAGCCGCAAAGTCGCGAAGATGGCTTATTCTTCTTTTTGCCTTGGTGCCTTTATGCGAGATAATTTGCTTTATTAATTCCACCTGGGGCCTTGCGTTAAAAACTCCGGCCAAGTACACGCCACAAATTACTCCTTATGGCCGCGTGACCAGTTTGCTTCTCGGATAATCACTCTCCGTGCAGCCGATGCAATTGCCGTTGGATTGCATGCAGTAGTTAAAGCCGTTGTTCCAGCCCCGCAGGGCGCAATCGGCGCCGGTTTCAGGCCCGCGGCAGCCCAGGTTGCGCAGGCAGCGGCCCTCCTGGCCAAAGGTGGTGGCGAAATGGCTCAGATTATAGAGCGGCCGCTTGGGGCAGTTGTTGTGTACCGATGTGCCGAAGAAAGCCGTGGGCCGTCCATTGGCATCCACGGCCGGCATGGAACCGCATAACACTGACGCCAAGGTGCCGGCGATCCAGTCCGGATGGGGCGGACAACCCGGAATGTTCACGGTGCTGATGCCCGTGACCTCCCTGACCGTTTGGACATTGCCGGGGTTGGGGCCGGAGCGTGGGATACCGCCGAAACTGGCGCACGCGCCCACGCACACCACGGCTTTGGCTGTGCCGGCCAGATCCTGCACCATCTCTTCCATGGTAATGTCGCTGCCGTTTTCGGTGCCTACCGTGCAGGCCATGCCATTAAAGGCCAGGGGGATGCCACCTTCGACCACCAGGATATAATTGCCCGAAGCCTGGGCCGCGCGCAGATTGGCCACGGCCTGGTCGCCGGCCGCCGACATCAACGTCTTGGCAAAGGACAGATTGATGTAGTTGACCAGCAAATCCTCCACATCCTGGGGGCCGCCATCGGAGGTGGCGCTGATCAGGTTGGTCAAAGAAATGGTGCAACCCGAACAGCCCGCCCCCTCCAGCCAGATCACGGTGGCCATTTGTTCAGTGCCCGCCAGCACTCTGGAAAGCTTGCCCACGGCCAGGGCGTCCAGGCCCAATAGCGCGGATGAGCCAATGCAATACTTCAAAAACGCTCGCCGACTTATTCCCATGCAGGTCCTCCTTAGCGTTGGCCGGTCTGTAGGGCTTGCAGCCCACAGCACCGGCTGTTGTTGGCATGTAAATGCCAAACCAACATAAATTATTAAAAGACTTGTGATACGGAGGAGGGGGAGGCGAATCGACGCCCGCAATCTGGTGACCGATTGATAGGCGAAGAAGGCATTCTTACTCTTATAGTAGAGATTGCCAGCAGCAATCTTCATTGTCAATGATAAAAGTTACTATTAAGCCACCTGTCACAACCCATTTGATCGTATTCTTGGATTTAACTTTGCTTATTTCTTTGGTATCTTAATTTCGATGTTACCGTTTGATCCAACGTCAAATGCCGGGAGAAAATGGTGCGCATTCCTGAAAAAAAAGAGTGCTTGGAGATACTGGCGGTGATGCAGATGCCGGGCCACATCCAGGCCCATTCCGAGCTGGTGTGCCGGGTGGCGCTGCTGCTCACCGATCAATTGATGGCCGCCGGCGTGTCCCTCAACCGGCCGCTGGTGTTTGCCTCGGCCCTGTTGCACGACATCACCAAACCGCGCAGTTTCAATACGGGCGAAAATCATTCCAAGACCGGCGGCGAATATCTGACCAGCCTGGGATTTCCTGAAGTGGGCCACATCGTGCGCCAGCATGTGATTCTGGATCGTTACGCCGAGGGCGAACCTCCCGCCGAAGCTGAAATCGTCAACTATGCCGATAAACGGGTATTGCACGACAAGGTGGTTTCCTTGGACGACCGCATGGAGTACATCATGCATCGCTACGCCAAGAACGAGGTTCACCGCCAGTGGCTCATGGCGGTCTGGGAGCATACCACCAATTTGGAAACGCGGCTTTTTTCCTATCTCTCTTTTGCTCCGGATGAGTTGGAGGGGCGGATGGGTTAGCGCGTGAGCCCGTTTGCCCGTGAACCCGTTTGCCCGTTGGCTCGTCAAACACCTTAATTTAATCAATCAGATGTTTGATCCCGCCGTTTTTTGGCGGGGTTTGCCCGTGAGCCCGCTAACGGGCATACGAATAGATATTCTTCTCACAACCCCAGATAAGTTTTGCGCAATACTTCATCCTTCAGCAACTCTTCCCCTTTGCCTTCGGCAATGATCTTGCCGGAAGAGAGCACATAGTTGCGGTCGGTCATGGTGAAGACCGTGCTGACCTCCTGTTCCACTAGCAGCACGGTGATGCCCATCTCTTTAATCCGCTTGATTTTGCGAAATACTTCGGACCGCATGATGGGCGCCAGGCCGGTGGAGGGCTCGTCGATGCACAGCAGTTTGGGATTGGACATCAGGGCCCTCCCAATGGCCAGCATTTGCTGCTCGCCGCCGGAGAGTGTTCCCGAAACCTGATGAGAGCGCTCTTTCAGGCGGGGAAAGAGTTCGTACACCTGCCGCAGGTTGTCTTCGATCTCCTTCTTGCTTTTTAACAAATAAGCGCCGGCCTTGAGATTTTCCAGCACGCTCATCTCCCGAAAGGGCCGGCGGCGTTCAGGGCAGTGGATCAGTCCCATGGCGGCGATTTGATGGGCCGGAGTGCGCTCGATGCGCTTGCCCATGAACTCCACCGTGCCCTGGAGTTTGATATCGTCGGAGCTGCCGCGATGAATGCTCTTCTGCCAGGTCACCAGTCCGGTGATGGCGCGCAAGGTGGTGGATTTGCCGGCGCCATTGGGTCCCACCAGGCTGACCAGTTCGCCTTCATTCACACGCAGGCTGATATCGTTGATGATCATCGCCTTGTCATAACAGACCGTGAGATTGGATATTTCCAGCACCGTTAGATTTCTCCTTTGCCCAGATAGCATTCGATTACGGCTGGATGTTTGACGACTTCTTCCGGAGAGCATTGCGCCACCACTTCGCCGTAGTTGAGCACGATGACGCGGTCCACGATCTTCATCAGGGCTTGCAGTTTGTGTTCGATGATGATCATGGCCGGCCCTTCGCTGTGCAGGCGGCCAAAGCGTCCGCCTTTGTGCAGCCGCTTGATGGATTTGGCCATCAGATCGGTTTCGGCCGGGCTCAAGCCGCCGAAAGGCTCGTCCAGCAGCAGCAATTCGGGGTCCGTGGCAATGGCGCGGGCTACCTCCAGGCGCTTGAGATCACCCTGGGAAAGGGTGGATGCCTTTTCCAGCGCCATGTCGGAGATGCCAGCGAACTCCAGGGCATCCAGGGCTTTGGCCTCGAT
The DNA here is from genome assembly GCA_021824175.1 of Deltaproteobacteria bacterium. Taxonomy (GTDB): domain Bacteria; phylum Desulfobacterota; class Desulfobacteria; order Desulfobacterales; family Desulfosarcinaceae; genus Desulfatitalea. The sequence goes on along the minus strand of JAKALP010000009.1, from coordinate 207,610 downwards.
GCGCTTGACCCACTCGCCGGTCTTCAGCGCCCTGGGGCTCAGGCACGAGACCATCACGTTGGCGATGATGGGCAGCCGCCGGAAGGGCCGCATGTTTTGAAAGGTGCCGGCAATGCCCAGATTGACGATATCCCACACTTTCATGCGGGTAATGTCTTTGCCTCTGAACTTGATGTTGCCGCTATCGGGTTTCAGAATGCCGGTGATTAAACGCAGCAAAGTCGTCTTCCCAGCGCCATTGGGGCCGATCAGGCCGATGATTTCATCCCGGGCCACATTGAAGCTGACATTGTTGGTGGCCATCAGACCGCCGAAGCCCTTTTTCAGGTTCGATACTTCCAGAAACGGCAACGCCATATCAAATCTCCTCGGCCTCATCGCGCAGTTCACGGCGGGAAACTTTACCCACATCGGTTTTGGGAAGTTCTCCTCGGAATTCAATTATCCCCGGCACTTTGTAGTGGGCTAAATTTTGCCGGCAGAATTCGATGATCTCTTCTTCGGAGACTTTGCCCCGGGCTTCGCTTTGCAGCACCACGTAGGCTTTGATGATCTGGCCGACCTTGGGATCAGGCACGCCCACCACCCCCGCGGCTTTGACCTGGGGATGCAGGTACAATACTTCTTCCACGTGGCGGGCAAAGACTGAATAGCCTTTGTGCTTAATCAGGTCGCGCTTGCGGTCAAAGAAGTAAAAGTAGCCTTCTTCATCCATGCGCACCAGATCGCCGGTGCGCATCCAGCGCTTGCCGGCGATCTCCACGAAAGTTTCCTGGTTGGCGTCGGGCCTCTTCCAGTAGCCTTGCATCACATTGGGACCGCTGAGCAGTAATTCCCCTTCTTCGCCAATGGGCTTGAAGGTGAGCGTATCCATGTCCGCCACGGCCGCATCGATGTTGGGCAGGGGAATGCCGAACGATCCTTTTTTGGGACGCTCGATGGGATTACCGTGGCTGACCGCCGTGCACTCGGTCATGCCGAAACCCTCCACGATCTGAGTGCCGGTGCGCCGCTGCCACCCTTCACAGGTGGTGTCGTGCAATGTGTCGGCGCCGCAGACGATGAGCTGCAAACGCTTCCAGTTGACGCGGTCGGTCTTGTCATACTCCTTGAGAAATTCGTAAAGGGTCGGCACGCCGAAAAAGGCTGAGGCCTCGTAACGCTCGACGGCGTTGATGATCTCTTCCAGATCGGGAGTAGTAAAGAGCACCAGGCGCTGGCCCCTGGTCAAACCGGCTAACATCAGTACTGCTTGGCCGTAAATATGGAACAGGGGAAGAAAAGCGATGATGGTTTCCTTGCCGTCCTGGACAAAGGGCCACCAGGCCCGGGCCTGGGCGCAGATCGCCGACATGTTGTAGTGGGTTAGCATGGCGGCTTTGGGCAAGCCAGTGGTGCCGCCCGTGTAAGGCAGGGCCGCGATATCGTTTTTGGGATCAAAGGTAATGGCGGGAGGATTGGGTGGATGGGCTTGAATAAACTCTTTGAAGACATGCAGCCCCATGCTTTTGATCTCTTGGGCCGTGGGCGGTTTCAAGCCCTGGTAAGCTTTGCTGATCATCTTTTTGGCAAAGGCGCGTTTGAGCCAGGGGAGAAAATCGCCAAGGTCTGAGAGAATGATATTGTCCAGCTTGGCGCCGGTGCGCTCGACGTTGGTAAACAGCATATTTTCACAGATGATGGTTTTGGCTTCGCTGTCCTGGAGCTGATGGCGCACCTCCTGGCTGGTGTAGACCGGGCTAACGGGGGTGACCTTGGCCCCGGCTTTCAAAGCGCCGAAATAGCTGATGATGAATTGGGGCGAGTTAAGCAGATACAGGGCCACGGTATCGCCCTTTTTCACGCCCATGGCAGCCAGGCCCGTGGCGCAGCGGTTGATCAGCGTTAATAATTCGCCGTACGTGATCTTCTTGCCGTAGAAGATCAGGGCCGTATTGTTTTTAAATTTGGCGGCGGTTTGGTCCAGCATCTCCGGCACGCTGATCAGGGGCACGTCAACGGTGGCGGGAACATCCGGGGGGTAGAATTTCAACCAAGGTTTACTGGTGTAGATGGTGTTGGTATCCATTGTTCAAGGTTCCTTTATTTCATCTCCGCGGCGCAGACGCGACAACTGCTGCGGAAAGCGACGTTGCGGATTTTGCAGCGCGGGCATTCAGTTTCGATTTTATTGCGGACCCAGGGCAGCAGGCCGCCCGGCATGTAAAGCAGAATGATCAACACAATGAGAGCGAACATCAGTTCGCGCCATTCCGGCCACATGCGCAGAAATTCCAATAGCGGGAAGAGAATGAAGACAGCGCCCACCGGCCCCCAGATGGTGACCATGCCGCCGAAGACGCACCAGATTACCACCTGGAAAGACATGGATACTTCCAGCGTGGAGGGCCCCGCTATGCGCATGAAGTGGGCATAGAGACCGCCGGAGATGCCGGCAAAGAATCCGCTCAGGGAGAAAGCGATCAATTTGTACATGGTGGTGTTGATGCCAGCGGCTTTAACGGCCAGCTCATCTTCACGGATGGCGTGAAAAATGATGCCCATGCGCGAGTCGGTGATCTTCCACATGACGGTGACCAATACCAGCATGGTCACAACTACGATGTAGTAATTGGCTGTCCTGGACATGGCCAGACGGGCCAGGCCGGACATCCCCATTTCGCCGCCCGTGTATTCGGGCGCAGTCATGATCAAACTGGCCAGAATAATGGGGAACGCCAGAGTAGTGAGGGCCAGGTAGGTACCCCGCAACCGCAGGCAGGGGATGCCCACAATCAGCCCGGCCAGCACGGCGATCAAGGCCCCAAGAGGGATGCTGCCCCAGGGCGGCATACCGGTCTGGCGGTTGAGGATGGCCGCGCCATAGGCGCCGACGCCAAAGAACAGGGCATGACCGAAATTGATCTGCCCGGTAAACCCTGACAGCAGATCCCAGCTGGCCGCAAAGATGGCGAAGATGCTGGCCAGGATCACAATGCGCATGGCATAAGGATCTTCGAATATTAGCGGCCAAATCAGCAACAGAATGAAAAAAATACAAACCACGATGCGGCTGGGCAACACCAATACTTCATTTTTAAATATCATGAAAAGTTTTCGCAGATGGTAGCGCAACAAGCTCATAGTTATCTCTCTTCTTCGAATTGAACGCCGAATAAGCCGGCCGGCCGAATCAACAAAACGATGATCATGATAGACAGGGCCACGGCGCCTTTCAAGAATGCGCCCGCCGGCACCAGGAAGACCACCAGGGCTTCGGCAAACCCCAAGATAAAGGAAGCATAGAAGCTGCCTTTAATGCTGCCCATGCCGCCCAACACCACCACGGCCATCATCATGATCAAGGGATGATTCCACATGAAGGGTTCGATGGTGGTCAGGGGCACGATGATGGCTCCGGTGACGCCGGCCAAGCCCACGGAGATGATCACCGCCATCATGGCCACCCGGCTTTCATCCATGCCCATGAGGTTGGCGGTCTCACGATCCTGGGCCGTGGCCCGAATGGCCAATCCCAGTTTGGTCTTCATTAAAAACAGACGCATCAACCCCAGCACCACGAACACCGACCCAAAGGTAAGGATCTGTTGGTAGAACACCTTGGCGTGGCCGATCTGGGCAAAGCCTTTGATCAGGGCCGGCACCGTGCGATAGTCGCCGGTAAAAGCGATCAGCATCAACTCCTGCAAGGCGATGGCCAAAGCGATGGTTCCAATGAGCACCGCCTGCTCATGCTCCCGAATGGGACGGATAAAAATCAAATAGACAATCCATCCCAAGAAAGCCACGAAGACGATGGCCGCCAGCATGGCGCTGATGGGATTAAACCCCAGGCGGTAAGTGGTGAAGTAGATGCAGTAGGCCGCAACCATGTAAAAAGCGGTATGGGCGATATTGACGATCCGAGCCACACCGAAAATCAATGAAAAACCGATGGCCAGCATGGCGTAGGTGCTGCCGTTGATCAATGAAGTAATCAGGATATCAAAGGCCATAATTCCTCAGCGGGATGGATGAACAGCCGCCCCCGCAACAGGAGCGGCGGGGGCGGTCAGTTGAAGTAAAATGGGGGTGGAACTACTTCTTCTTGTAGGCTTCGATGACCCAGGGTGGAATTTTGTAATCGGCAATCCCCTTATAAGTGACTTCCTGTGATTCCGGGGTGGCTTTCCATTTATTAGGCCACACACCTACTGGTTTGCCGTTTTGCCACTGGACCCCGAGACTGGTCAGATAACCCGGTCCCCAGGTCAGATCGTGCAGCTGCCGGCCTTGTTCATCGACCATGTATTTAACCACGCCGGAAGGCACTTTGTGCTCGCCGACCTCCATGACTTTGACCAGCTTGTCCGCATCCAGAGTCCCCGCCTGCTCAATGGCCGGCGCCAGACCATAAACGAGGGCGGCATAGGTGTCAGCGGTATATGGCGGTGTTTCGCCGAAGCGTTTGACATAGGATTCCACAAAGGGCGCTGTCAGGTCGTTGTACTCCACCCCCCGGCAGTAGGTGTTCATGGTAAAGACATAGTTGCCCATGCCTTGGGTGGCTTCATAGAAGCCGTCCTTCTGGGCCTCCACATTGATGCCCACCTGCACGGCCGGGATCTTAAGCTCTCCGCACTGCCGGGCAAAGGGAATGCCCACCGAAGAGGAGAAAATGGTGTAAATCATCTGGGCGCCCGAGCTCTGAATGGCCTTGAGCTCTGCGGTCAAATCGGTGGCCACGGCTGACGGCCGCCAGATACCGGCCACTTCCATGCCGATTTTGGGCAGGAACCCTTCCGTGGCCGTAACCATGGGATCTGCCCACATGGCTTTTTCAGCCACGATGGCCACCTTCAAGGCCGGAATATCCAGCTGGGACTTGAGAATGTCGCCCACGAATTTCAGGTGCAAAAAACTGGTTTTAACCAGCAGTTTGGAATTAAAAGGAGTGCCACGGAAAAAGTATTTGTAGGTGTTGTAGTTTTCGGCCACGCGGGTGCACAACTCGGGATGGGCCGCGCCGCAGCCGATGAAAATCTTCTTATGCTCCATGGCGATGTCTTGCATGGCCAACACCGCTTCAGTGCGGAAACCACCCAGCACGAAATCCACCTTTTCTTTGGTCATGAGCAATTCCATGGCATTGGTGGCGTCGGTGACATTTAAAAATTCATTGGAATCGGACTGGATCAATTCGACCTTCATCTTTTTCCCGCCCACATTGATGCCGCCTTTGGCATTGATCTCTTCGGCCGCTAAAGTGGCGCCATTCCAATGGCCTTTGCCCTGAACGAACTGCATGGGGCCGATGATGCCGATTTTGATCGTATCGCCCGCCCATGCCGAGCCTCCCACGATTAAAGCAACCGCGCACATCAGCAAAATCACCATTATGCGTCTGATCATTTTCATAACATCTCCTTTCCCTGATTTATAAGGCGCGCTTATAGCTGGCTTGACGGATCAATCCCGTCACGAGCATGTTAAACAATTTATTCTTGACTCTAGATTATTTGACCCACGAACAAAGCGCGACGGAAGCGAATAGTGGAGCGGGGAATGATGATCGAATGAGATCTGACCGGACTGTCTTGGCCACAGCCCCCCGTTGTTCGGTATTATAGTACAGTGTCTCGCCTTTTTGGACTGATCAGGCAATGGTGCACATCCTTTGTCGCTCGCTTCCCCCACCGGCGTACTGGCTTGCACAAGTTCCAAACAGTCTCTGTAACCGCGAAAAATGAATGATGTTTATTAAATATTTTTGTAGTCAATGGGTGGGGATTTGTCAACAGATAGATGGTGGACGTGAGGGTAACCGTAAAGGGAAATAAGCATTTCAGATAAAAAGACATTATCGATAGGATTTCTTCCACGGTGCTTGGAGGGTGCGCCGTGCATCGGCGAGCGCGGCTTTGAGCGCTTCCACGGCCAGCTCGGCGCAATGGAAATGCTCCTGGGGCAGGGTTTGCAGGTATTCGGCCACTTCCTGCGGAGTAATGGCCGAAGCCCGGCTCAAGCTCTGGCCTTGGGCCAGATCGATGGCGGCATTGACGCAGGCCGTGGTGTTCATGCAGCCGTTGGTGGCATAGGCAATGTGCGCGATGCGTTTATCCTTGATCACTAAAAACAGTTCCAGTGTATCGCCGCATTCAATGGACATCTTTCCATAGCCATCCGGCTGGTGCAATATCTCCTGTCGATCCGTACGAAAGGCGCACTCCAGAAACTTAATGGCGTGGTTTTGAAGCATGCTATTCCCTTATAACTCAATGTCGTTAACTCAGGCGGTGCGCCAAGCGCAACCATTTGAAGGATAGCTAAAGTGCTAAGTTAGGGACATTGCCTTGAAATGAGGAAGTAATGTTCTCCTGGTGGTGTTATTATAAGATCACTTCCCCTTGGCCGGCACCAGATCGATGATGGTGACTTCTGGCGGCGCCCAAACGCGCACCGGCGGCCCCCAGGTGCCTGTGCCCCGGCTTAAGTATAAATGACCATCTTTACCCAGCGGGGTCAATCCTTCGGCCACAGGATAAAAGATCTTGATCAGAAAGACGAAGGGGAAAATTTGTCCCTGGTGGGTATGGCCGGACAGCTGCAAGTCAATGCGCCCCTTGGCGCTGTCGCTGACGACTGGTCGATGCTTCAGCAGCACGGTGAATTTATCCGCAGACAGGCTGCCGATCAAAGCCGCCTCACCGTTTTGGCCATGGGTCTGTCCGGCGGCATCCTCTATACCCGCAATGGTCACCAAATTATTGACCAGCACGCTTTGGGCGTTGAGCATTTGAAAGCCCGCGGCCTGAGTAAACCGGGTGGCGTGCTCCAGCCCCACGTAATATTCGTGATTGCCGGTCACGGCGAACTTCCCCATGGGCGCCGGCAATGATTTAAGGGTAGAGGCAATTTCCTCTTCATCACCAATGGGGCCATCGATCAAGTCCCCGGTGGAAACCAGAATATCGGGCTGGGCCTTTCTGAGAGCAGCCAAAAGCGGGTCCAGACGGCCAGGGTAAAGCATGGGGCCCAGATGTAAATCGCTGATCTGGGCGATGCGGATGCGCTCAATGGATGCAGGGATCTTGTCGCTGGACAGCGTCAGGTGCTCGACGCGCACGTAGTAGGCGGCCACCGCGCCGTAAATCATCAACGCCAAGGCCCCGAAACCTGCGATGGCCAACCCCTGACGGCGGGACAACAACCAATCGGTCCAATCAGTGTCGAACAGCCAGCGCAGGCCATTAATCGCCAAGTGATAGAGATCGATGGGAATGAAAAGGCAGATGAGCAAAAAAATGAAGCCCATCCATACATAGCCAATCCAACTCATGAGAAGGGCAAAATATGGATAGCCTTGGGCGGATAAAATCCGGGCCTGGATCGGGGCGAACATCAGAAACGCCAGAACCACCAGGAGAAAAACGTAGCCGACGCCTTCCAGGTAAAGCGCCCGTCGCACCTTGATCAGCACGTAGAAATGGGCGCTTCCATAGATGCAGAGAAATAGCGTTAAAAAGACGAACCAGCGACCCAAAGTCCCCATACACATCCTTCCGCAGTGTTGTGTGCGGAGCCTCTCTTACCTCATTTCAGGGATAAAAGAAAGATCCCCCGCTGGCCACAATCCCATTTGTTTTATAGTATTCAACGGGTTGCAGGCAGACAAATCGCAAATAATAGGGTATCCAATGGATCGGCGCTTCCCATTACGGAGCGGTCACCACTGCCTTGAAAAAAGTGTAGCAAAACACCCCATCGGCATCTGTGGTCCGATATAATGCCCGTATCCCATCATCAAAAGTCTTCTCTTCGATTAAGCCTGATGCGATCGCCGGCTGACGAACACCGGCAATCATGGCCGTAAATGTCTTTTTTGTGAATCCTTCAACCAGTTGGGGCTTGAGGCTTGATCCTGCAACCGGGCATGTTCTCTTTGGCCATGCCCATGAACATAGGTCATTTCCCTTTTCTAAAGTCTACCTTCCATTGTGATTTAGGCCGCAAGCTATCTTGCTTACTCTTGATTGGAAGGTCAAGTCCAGTTGCGTATGGATTTCGTATCTGGGGCATGAATGAAAAAAGGGGGGGGCATAGCCGGCAAACAGAGGGCGGGCTTGCGCCCGCCCTCTGTTTGCACCTTGCAAAGAGGCTTAGCGGATCATGGATCAGGGAAAAAGGGTGGCGTACCCGGTTTTCAGCGCCAAGGTGGTATTGAGCTCAAGGTAGGTGTCATTGGCCGTGGTATAAGGCGTCCAGTCCAGCACGCCCGGAATGCTGGGATTACCGGTTTTGGCGAAATTGCTCCAGAGCGCCATGGTGGTTTCAGCCACGGCGGAATCCGCCTCACTCCATCCGGCTGAGGCGAAGATATCAGCCGTGTCGCCGCGCGACCCGCTGATGCCGTTGCCGTTCAGATCACCGATGACCAGGGATTTGCCGGTGGCTGGATCGATCACCAGCCCCAGCAAATAGTGGGCGATCAGACTTTCCGGATAGTTATGGACGTAGCTCAGCTCGCAAGCATGGTAGGCCAGAATTCCCTGGGCCACCCAGCCGGCCGGGACCTTGGTGAACAGCGCGGCATAGTGGTCGGCTTTGCTGTAATCGGTCATCCAGGGATAGACGTTTTTCCAGGTGCCGATGGGATCAGAATTATCGTAGTTGTTGACCACAAGCAGGAACGGCACATCGTTATGCTTTCCCGATTCGATGAGTTCTCGCTCGGTGACGGGAAGATAGAAGCCATCGACATTGGTATAAGGGACCACGGTAGCAGGCGTGGCCAGGACCAGGTCGTTCCACTTGATGGCGCGCAGTTCCTCTATTGAGCTCGCGCCCACGGCATTGGACAAGGCCGTGCCATGGGCCTCGGCCGCCGCGAGGCTGCGGGTGTCCGGGAACAAAGTGCCGCTCTCGCTGATGGCTTTATGAAAAAGACCCGCGGCTTGGGGCGAGGCGGTCAGGGAGAGCACTTTGCGGCCGCCGCCGGATTCACCGAAGATCGTCACGTTGCGCGGATCGCCGCCGAAGGCCGCGATATTCTCCTGAACCCATTTCAGGGCCGCGATCAAATCCATCTGCCCGTAATTGCCCGATCCACCGTAGCCCGATTCAGCGCTCAGCCAGGGATGGGCCAGATAGCCGAAAATGCCCAGACGCTGATTGACCGACACCTGCACCACCCCTTGGGTGGGAAGGCCGCCGGGGTTGTTGTATCCCCAACTATTGCTGCTCAGGGCCGTAAAGCCGCCGCCATGGAACCACACCATGACCGGCCACTTGTGCGCGTTCTTGGGCGCGGTGACGTTCAGATAGAGACAGTCTTCACTCATGCCGCCCTCGCCAAAACGTTGCAGGGCCGGATTCTGGGCCGCCTGATCGCTCCAGGCCGTGGCTTCACGAACCCCCTGCCAGTGTTTGATGGGTTGCGGCGGTCGCCAGCGCAGTTTCCCCAGAGGCGGCTGGGCATAAGGAATGCCCAAATACTGCCAGGTGTTTTCATCGGCCGCGTACCCTTTAACGGCGCCTTTCCTGGTTTGCACGATGTGTCTTTCGCTCAGGCAGCGGGCCAGCTGCGCCTGGGCGGCCGCAGCCTTTTGCAGAGTACGGTCGCGGGGGTCGGTGTCGGTGAAGAGGCCGGCGGCATTCAATTCGGCCAGCAGGGCCAACACGTTGGCATCGGCCGCAAAGGCTGCCGTGGTTTGGTTAAAGTTGATGGCATAGCCGCCCACGATATCAGCGATCTCTTCCGTGATTTGAATGCCGTTGTTCAGAGCGCCGTCCCGGTCAAGGCTTTGCAGCAGCACGCTGATGTTGTTGACCGTGGGATTGGCGCCATCGGTTGCTCCGGGCACAAGATCAATGGGAGAGAGGCGCTCGTTACCGACGGCGGTGCCCAGCACCAGATCGCCGATGGCAAAGGTGATGGTCTCGCCAGGCCGATAGACAAAGCCGCCTTGGGCATCGGTGGTGGCACTGCATTGGCCGCTCAGGTAGGTCAGCCCCGATACCGGCGCACCGCCCATGAACTCGCCCTTATGATGGCCCTGGCGGTGGCCCTTGGCAGCGCCCAGGAGCAACGGGATCAGAAGCATCAGCAACACGACGCCTGAGGCCTTGGCACTGGTTTTTCTACTTTGCTCAGCAATAGTTCCATTCAACATGGGTTTTGTGCTCCTATGGGTTGGAGGTTTTTGTTTTGCTTCATCACGGAAATGCGGTATCCAGACCGCTCTTCACCGTCACAGCATCCGGACCGATCTCCACATAGGCATCGTTTTCAGTCGTATAGGCCGGCCACTCGACCCCGGAAATGCTGGGATTGCCGGTTTTGGCGAAGTTGGTCCAGATCTGCATGGTGGTCTGCGCCATGGCCGCATCTTCGGCCCCCCACTTCATGGAAATGGCGACATCCGCGGTGTCTCCGGCCGTGCCGGTTACCCCGTTGCCGTTCAGGTCGCCGATCACGGGGCGCTTGCCAGTGGCCGGGTCAAGCACGAGGTTGAAGTAGTAATTGTTGACGAAGGTGGCCGGGTAGTTGAAGAGATAGGGGATCTCTCCGCCGTGATTGGCAATCAGCCCCATCTCTCTCCAACCCACGGGCACGCGATTGAATTTGTAAACAAAGAGATCGGACTTGCTGTAGGTGCCCCGCAGGGGCATCTGTTGCTTCATGCCGGCGATGATGGTCGGGTAGTCCGCGGCCGTGCAGCCGATCAGCAGTGGAACGTCGCCGGGCTGGCCGTTGACCACCGTGTCATAATAGGTTTCGGAAAGGTAGTAATAATCAATCGTGGGCCGGTAGATTTCCCGTGGGATGCCGGCATCAGTATCCGATTGCACGATGGCAGTCCACGGCAGGGCGCGGGCCTCCGCAAGATTTATGACGCCCAGGCGGTTGAACAAGTCAATTCCCACCGCTTCGTTGGCGGCAATGGATTCTTCGGGAATGGAGGGCAGCAGTTCAGTAACGCCGGCCATGACGACGGCCTTATGAAATAGTCCCGCGGCCATGGGCGATGTCATCAAAGAGGCCACCTTGCCGCCGCCGCCCGATTGGCCGAAGATGGTCACGTTATTCGGGTCCCCGCCAAAGGCGGCAATGTTATCCTGTACCCACTCCAGGGCCATTACCAGATCCATCTGGCCATAATTGCCTGATCCCCCATACTCGGATTCTTCCACAAGCCATGGATGGGACAGATAACCAAAGGGCCCCAGACGATGGCATACCGTCACCAACACCACGCCCTTGGTGGGAAGACCGGTAACGTTGTTATAGCCCTTGGTATTGCCGGTGAGAATAGTAAAGGCGCCGCCGTGGAACCACACCATGACTGGAAGATCTTTGACATCCTTGGGCGCGCTCACGTTGAGGTAGAGGCAGTCTTCGCTCATGCCGCCCTCGCCGTAAGCTTGAAAGGTTGGACTCTGGGCGGCCTGATCGCCCCAGGCTACGGCTTCCCGCACGCCCTTCCAGCATTTCGGCGGCTGCGGCGGACGCCAGCGCAGATCTCCGATGGGCGGCTTGGCATAGGGAATGCCCAAATACTGCCAGGTGTTTTTATCCGCGGCATACCCCTTCAAAACCCCCTGGGTGGTTTCCACCGTATTGCGCTCGCCCAGCCCCCGGGTCAACAGTTCCCGAGCCGCGGCCGCGCTGAGCAGCGTTCGAGGGCGCGGATCGGTGTCCGTGAAAACCCCGGCGGCATTAAGCTCCGCCAAAAGGGCCGCCACATTGGGGTCAGCGGCAAAACCAGCCGTGGTCTGATTGAAATTGAGGGCATACTTGCCCACGATCTTGGCAATCTCTTTGGTGATCCGGATGCCGTTGTTCAGGTGGCCATCCTCGTCCAGGGTCTGAAGCAAAGCACTGATGTTGTTAACGCTTGGATTGTTCGCGTCGACCGCGCCGGTGACCAAGTTGATGGGAGACATACTCTCCCCGACCACGGCCGATCCCAGGACCAGATCGCCGATGGCGAAGGTAATCGTCTCATCGGGAAGAAAATGAAAGGCGCCGTCCGCCTCCGTGGTGCCCGCGCAAGTTTGGGTCTTGTAAGAAAGACCGGCCACCGGCGTGCCGCCGTTAAACTTGCCGCTGCAACCGGAAAAGGCGGCGGTCATTAGCAGCATCATGAAGATCAGCATGGCCGATTGATAAAATTCCGCCAAAGACGATTGCTTTCTTCTTCTATCGACTTTCTTCATCCTTTTCTCCTTTCTTGTTACAAGCCATCTCACGTATCGGGGCATTGTTTCATCATGTCCGTCTGGCCTAAATAAGGGACAAACTGCGGCAGGTACCCTGCACGATGGCATCAACAGGGCCCGGATTTCTGTCAGCGCGGACATGACAGGCCTTCGTCCGAAATACTGCCCGACCCCACATTTATCCCGGCCGTATGTTTACGTTAAACTGATTAAGTTGATGGCGCTTGGGTGGAAGGCACTCTTTTGAACCAAACCCAAAAAGTATATCAAATGCAACGGAGGTGCCAAAAATGACCGGAAATTATTCATCTGAAATTATGTGTAAAGCATTCGATGAAGATCATGCGCGACCGCGACATGTCCCAATTCGAGCGCCTCATTGAGTGACATGTCCCGGCGGCCGGTAACCTCGGGGGTGCGCAAGATCCAGATTAAATTTGGAATGACTTCTTTTGAGATACCTTGGAGCAGCCCCCAATCGAGTCGTTGGGGGCTCACTCTTATTTGGGGCAAGTGACAAAGAAGTAAATCTATGGCGGCCTGAGAAAAGAGCCCCCTTACAGGTTTTGGCCAAAAGCAAGGGGGCTGTGCCCTAATTGGGAGTGTTGTTCCAAATGATCCAAAACTTCAGGCGGCCGTTACCGGCCCTTGAAATTGGGGGCGCGCTTTTCGAGAAAAGCTTTGGCGCCCTCCTTGAAATCTTCGGTGAAGAGCAGCGCTTTGCTGGCGGCCTGCTCGATCTTGGTGACCCCTTCATGGAGATTGGTTTCCAGACCCAGGCGGACCGCTTTCATGATTTCGCGCTGGGCCACCGGCGCGCCGGCAGCCAGTTTCTTGGCCAGTTTCTTGGCCGTATTTAAGACTTCGGCGCCGGGAACGACTTTGTTTAGAAGGCCCAGCGCCAGCGCCTCCTTGGCCGGCATGAAATCGCCGGTGAGCATCAGCTCCAAAGCCTTGGTCTTGCCGATGAAGCGCGGCAGACGCTGGGTGCCGCCCCAACCCGGATTCAATCCCAGCTTGACCTCGGGCAGACCCAGACTGGCTTCTTCGGCCATGATGCGCAGATGGCAGACACAGGCCAGTTCCAGGCCGCCGCCAAAGGCGCTGCCCTGCAAGGCGGCGATAATTACTTTGGGATAATTTTCGATTTTGAAGTAAATCTGATTACCGTCATATTCGGGCACCTTGCCGGCCTGATAGCCCGCGAATTCGGTAATATCCGCGCCAGCGGAAAAGAGTTTGGAGCCGGTGCCGGTGATGATGATGACGCGCACAGTGTCATCGTGCTCGCATTTGTCCAGCAGATCGTTTAAATCCCTCAAAACGCCCTGGCCCATGGAATTGGCCGGCGGGTGGTTGATGGCGGCCACCACCACCATGCCGTCTTGTTCCACTGTCAGTTTTTCGTAATTGAATGCCATTTAAACCCCTCCTTAATTGTGTAGCGAAAATACAAGCTATCTCAAAATAGAGATTTTGGGCTAAAATCGCGGCGGAGGCAAATTTTAAACCGCAGACATACTGAAGTATTTAGAGGATTTAAAATTTGCCTCCGCAAAGAGTTTGGGCCAAAAGATTATTTTGAGATAGCTTGCAGTAAACAGCTATGATCTATCCATTGTCTGATATCGGCTTCAAAATCAAGGCTTGGCTTCATGAAGATGGCTTTTTCGGGCGGTGGCAAGGTATTGGGCTTGGCCGCATCCTTCTGTACCAATGCAATAGCTCCGGCCGGGCAGCCCGTGCCGCACAGGCCGCAGCCAATACAGCGGAGGCTGTTCAGGGACAATCCCTCGTCCGTCATGGCTAATGCGCCCATAGGGCAACGCTCGATGCAGGTTTCGCAGCTAGTACAATCTTCTCTAGACAATTGAGCAAAAAAGTTGGAGCCCGCAACTTTGGATGGCGCCGGCATCTGTTTGATCAAACGCAGGGAGCCGCAGCAGTCCGGGCAGCAGTTGCAGAGGCACTCGGTGTTTTCGCTGTTGCCGCCGATCTGGTGCACGAGGCCAGCCGCGTCGGCCCGCTTCAGGATAGCCATGGCCTCCTGGCGGTCGATCCAGCGCCCAACGCCGAGCCCTTCGATGCAGTACTCCGCATAGAAGTCGAATCCGATACACACCTCGGTAGGTCTGCCGCACGCCCGATCCAGCGCTTGCATGTGCTTGTTGCAGGGGCAGGGCATCACGCCGATGCGCTCCTTGGATTGCAGGATCTTCACCACATCATCAAAAGGCATCACCGATTTGGCCTCTTTGACGCTGGCCTGGACCGGAATGGTCCTGAGGGCCTTGCCCTTGGGCACGAAACCTTTGGTGAGATACGCTTCCATCAGTTCGGCCAATACGCGGTCCTCTTGCATCCAGGCATTGTTTTCGAAAAAACCGTGCATGAAGGGCGCGGCAGCGTAAAACTTCTTCTCTCCCAAAATCTTGGGGAAGGTCACCCCTTTGGCCGTCATCGCCTCCAGCATGGCCGCGGTTTCAGCTTCGCTCCGTCCGGCACGCTTGGCAATAACGGTCATGGGCTCCAGGCTTCTACTGAGGTGCAGGTAGAGGTCGGCCTCTGCTTCGGAGAAAAGGTGTTGCAGTATTTTGATTTCCACACCGGATTGGGTGGCGGGAAAACCGAGCGCGTATTCGTCGATGCGTTTGCGCAACTGATAATATATATCTTGCGACATCTTCATGCTCCTAAAGCGTTAAAAATCGTTTGCCCTTGTGCCCGTTTGCCCGTTAGCCCGTTTGCCCGTTGGCCCGTGAAACGAATCACGATCTCCTGACTATAAGAGGTCGCGAGCAGTCTTATCCAAGAAGCACTTAGGATAAACAAACGCGAGACACCTCCAGTAAGACAACGGGCTAACGGGCAAACGGGCACACGGGCCAACGTCTCTTTCTAAGGGTTCATCTCATACTCTCCGCTCAGCGAAGCCACATACTTCTCCCATACCCGGTCATACTGGGCATTGTCTCCTTCGGATTTGATCAGCATGATCTCCTTGCAGAAGACGCGCTGCTCGTCTCTGGTGTTGTGCATGCCGTAGATCTGCAGGGCAAAGCGGGCAAAATCGCGCACCATGAATTCGAACATCTGGTTGACAATATCGCTGTCAATGCCGCTGATTTGGCACTGCTCCAGGATCAGCTGGCCATAAACCACCACGGAGAACATCTCGCCCAAGGGAAGTGAGAAGGAAGAATCCCGGTCCTGTTCTTTGTCGGGCCCGGCCTTTTCCAGCAGCTCCTTGAAGCGTTCGATCTGCGCCATGAACCGTTTGACATTGGGCAGATGGGCAAAGGCTTCGAAAATGGGCCGGTAATCGTGGAAGGCCACCTTGCCCAGGCCGCCGGTGGGGCCCTGGTTGAAGATGAACAGGTCGTCTTTCTGGGCGAAATCGGGCTGGATCTCGGCGTAGGCTTGGGGTTTGAAGAAGTAGTTTTGCATAAACTTGCGGATCAACTGCACGTTGACGTGCACGGTGCCTTCGAGCTTGGAGGGGCCGCGTACCTCGCTGGTGGCCGTGAAAAAGTAAGTGTCTTTTTCAAAACCCTTGGCGGCGATGACATCCCACAGCAGATTAATTACTTCTTCGGATTGCAGGGTCACTTTCATTTTACTGGTGGGATTGTAGAGCATATAGCGCCGGTCGCTTTCCGAGGCATTGCGGAAGTAGTCCGTGGCCCGGCGCTGGTAGAGCTTCATGCCCATCAAGCGCAGCCAGGCTTCCATGAAGTTGCGGCGCACATGGGGCATGTCGGTCACCCGCTTGCCGTAAAGGATGCGGTTGCTGGCATGGGTGATGGCTTCATAAAAGCTGTGCTCGGCCATGCCGATGGAGCACGGGCCGATATTGAACTTGCCGATGTTGACGGTGTTCAAGGCGCAATCCCAGGCATGCGGGCCTCGGGAAAGGATATCTTCCTCAGTGATGGGATAATCATGCAGGGCGAAGTTGGAGACGTACTGTTGGTGGGAGATGACGTTTTTCTTCAGCTCGTAGGCTTTGTGCTTGTAGTTGGTCACGAAGAAAACATAGTCGTCCGTGCCGTCCTTGACCTTGCCGAAGGTGGAGACCATCTCGGCCTCGTTGCCGTTGCCGATGTAGTACTTCTCGCCGTTGGCGACCCAAGCGCCCGCCCCTTTGGGGGTGAGCGCGGTTTCGGTTGAGTAAATGTCGGCGCCCTTGGCGCGCTCGGACAAGCCGAAAGCAAAGATGGCGCCCTGTTTGAGCAGTCGGGCGGCCTTTTTCTTGGCCGCTTCATTGGCGCTCATCCAGATGGGCCCCAGGCCCAGGATGCTCACCTGGAAGCAATACCAGTAGCCCGAGCCGTAGAAAGCTAAAAGTTCGCTGTATTCATTATTGCGGGCCGTGTCCCAGCGACAATCCGGATCGCCGTCAGCATACTGCTTGGGCGTGAGCAATTTGGCGAAGATCTGCTCTTGGCCGACGAAATCCACGAAGTTTTTGTACCACACCTTCTTGTGAAAATGCTCGGTCAGCGCGGTCTTGCCGATGGCTTCAAAAAAGGCGATGGTCTTGTCCATAATGGCCCGCGACCCCTCGTCGGCCATGAGATGTTGATACTTCTTGGGTTGCAGTAAGTAATTCATGGTTACCTTCCTTTGTAAATTTCTACAGGCTCGCGAAGGCATCGGACTCCATGTCCATGGCGGCCGTGCTCATGCTTTGGATGCCCATCATTTTCCCGATGCTTGCCGGCACCACGGTTTTTATAAAGAAGCGAGCCGTGGTGATTTGTCCGTTATAGAAGGCCACATCTTTTTTATTGGCATTGAGCCCTAATTTTTTTGCGGCTGTCACCGCGCGCCACAGCAGCATCCAGGTCATGAGAGTATCGCCGATCACATCCAACAAGGGCAGTGAGTGCGCAAAAGCGGTTTTAAACTTCTTCGGGTCCATGGCATTCATCCCCACGGTCATGGCTGTTTCGCCCAGCTTGGCCACTTGCTTTTCGGCTTTGGCGGCCAGCTCTTTCAGCGCATCCATCTCTTTGGCTTGATTCACTGTTTTGGTCATTTCATTAAGAAGCGCCATGAAGGCCCGGCCTTTGTTCATGGGCAGTTTTCTTCCCAGCAGATCCGCTGCCTGGATGCCGCAGGTGCCTTCGTAAATGGAGACGATTTTACAATCCCGCACAAATTGCTCCACCAGATAGTCCTGGGTATAGCCGGCGCCGCCATAGACCTGCATCGCTTGCACACACACCTCATAGCTTCTGTTGGCGGTGTAGCTTTTTACAATGGGCGTCAGCAGTTCAAACAGATCCGAATTGAGCTGCCGCTCCTCTTCGGTTGCGGCCAGCTTGGCTTTTTCCGAGCACAGGTTGGTGAATTGAAAGAAACTTCTCAGACCGCACACATAGGATTTCATCCACAGCAGGTTACGCCGGACATCGGGATGATGGATAATGGCCACGGGCGGCGCGGTGGCCGGTTGGCCCAGTTCCCGGGACTGAATGCGCTCGCGGGCATAATTGACCGCCAGCAGATATGAGGCCGAGCCGTAGGCCAGGGCTTGCAGGGCCGTATGCATTCTGGCGCCGTTCATCATGTTGAACATGATGGGAAGCCCCTGGTTCTCCTTGCCCAGCAAGTATCCCCGACACTCCCCTTTGGCCCCCATGGTCATGCTGCAGGTGGCGCTGGCCCGGATGCCGTGCTTATGCTCCACGCCCGTGCACCAGATGTCGTTTCGGGCGCCAATGGTTCCGTCATCCTTGACCAAATACTTCGGCACAATAAAAATGGAGATGCCCTTGGTGCCGGCCGGCGCGCCTTCGATGCGGGCCAGCACGGGATGGATGATGTTTTCGGCCAGATCGTGTTCGCCGGCGGTGATGAAGATCTTGTTGCCGGTTAAAGAGAAGGTGCCGTCCGCATTTCTTTTGGCCGATGATTCGATGGCCCCCAGATCGGAGCCGGCCTGGGGCTCCGTCAGGAGCATGGTTCCGGCCCATTGCGAAGTCACCAGTTTAGGGACATATTTTTTTCTTTGTTCTTCGGTACCATATTTGTGAATCATCCCGGCCGTTCCGATGCCGGTGGTCAAATAGGCGATCAAGGGCCAATTGGAAAGCAGATATTCATCCACCGTGGTGCCCACGAAATGAGGAGCGCCCTGGCCGCCCATTTCCTTGGGCACGCTGAGGTTGCCCCAGTCATTATCCCGCAGCAGTTCAAACGCCCTTTTGAATGACTGGGGTGTGGTCACCACGCCGCTGTCCAGTTGCACCCCTTCAAGGTCGCCCTCCCGGATGGTCGGCAGCACCTCTTTGAGGGCGATTTTGCGGCCTTCGGTGATGATCATCTCGCAGGTCTTTTTATCAAAGCCTTGGTAATGTTCGTTCTCAAGCAGTTTTGCGTTGTCGAATTGCTCCCAGATCACAAAGTCCTGGTCCCGTCGGTCTGCTAATTGTTGCGCCATATCTTCTCCTTCATAGCAATTGATTCAATTTTTTCTTGGCCCAATATCCGCGCAGGGATAACACCACATCTCAACTTTTTCGGCGATAGGTCCCAGGGGCAGATATCGGGTTCTCCGACCCCCGGGGGCTGATCACCACGCAATCAAAGCAATTACAGTACCAATGGCGCGGAGGAAGAGGCCAAGCCTATGGCAGTGATTTTCCGTCTATTATGCACTTTTTCCCTTGTATTGAAACCCCAATGATGTACCATCCGTGTTCCAGTGGAACATAGTTGAAACATTGATGGAATCCAAATGAAACGGAAATGAAACCATGAACGCTAAAAATTCCAGCGAGCTGGAACGGTTCAACCGCACCAAGCGCCAGGAGCTTGAACTTTACAAGGACAAGTATCGCCGGACCCTTAGGGAGTGGAAAAAATTCGTTGAAGGGCGCGATGATATCGATGAGACCATAGTACCGGCCGAAGTGCTGACCGCCTGGCACCGCTGCCGTCGGCTGGGCCTCGACCCGCTGAAGATGCCTAAAATCAAGATTTTAAAAGGCAAGGAGCTTAAAATCCTTCTCGACCAAAATCGAAATTTCATTCAAGTGAGCCGCCCGTTTTTAAAAAACCTTTATCAGTTCCTCAAGGGCACCGGCTTTTACGCGACCCTGTTCGACGGCGAAGGGTATTTGCTGGAAATGCTGGGCGATCACGATATCGCCGATGCGGTCAGCAATGCCGGCGGCATAGTGGGGGCGTTGTGGAATGAGCAATCCACTGGAAATACGGTGGTCGGCTCCACCCTGATCGAAAAAAAGCCCCTTCAATTCTTCGGCAGCCAACACTTCATCAAAAATTATCACGGCGAAACCGCTTCAGGAGCCCCCATCTTTTCACCTGAAGGCCAACTGCTGGGTGGCATCACTTTGTCTTCGCGCAACTCTCGGGCCAACCCCCACACCCTGGGCATGGTCGTGGCCGCCGCCTATGCCGTTGAAAATGAACTGCGCACCCGCCAGGCCTTTGCCGAGCGCCAGCGCGCTTACCGCTTCCAGCAAAGCGTGATCGCCTCCATCATGGAGGCCATGATGGCCGTAGACAATGACGGCATTATTTCGCTGATCAATGATCCAGCCAAAAAGCTTCTTGAATTATCCGCCGGCCAGGTGGAAGGCGCCACTCTAAACGCTGTGTTGGCAAAGAATAACGTCGGCCTGCTGCGTTTGATCGAAGACAACGAACGCGTCACCGATCAAGAGGTGCGTATCTTTTCCAAGGGCGCCTGGAACGACTATACCGTGACCATCACCCCCATCCTCTCCGCTGAAAACAAAAGTATCGGCAAGATCATCGTTCTCAATGAAATCCAGCGGGCCAAGACCATGCTCACCACCATGCTGGGCGCCCGGGCAATTTATCACTTCGAAGACATTTGCGGCCGCAATCCCCGTTTTCTGATTACCATGGAACAGGCCAAGATTATGGCCCAAAATGATTCCAATGTGCTGCTGCTGGGAAAAAGCGGCACCGGAAAAGATATCTTCGCCCAATCGATTCACAATGCCAGCCGGCGCAGAAACGGCCCCTTCGTGGCCATCAACTGCGGCGCCATTCCCAGGGACCTGCTGGCCAGCGAACTCTTCGGCCATGAAGAAGGGGCCTTTACCGGCGCACGGCGCGGCGGCCACCAGGGCAAGTTTGAACTGGCCGACGGCGGCACCATTTTTCTGGATGAGATCGCCGAGCTGCCTCTGGAGTTGCAGAGCGTGCTGCTGCGGGTGATCGAAGACAAGCTGGTGACGCGTATTGGCGGCAAACAGACCCGTAAAATCGATGTGCGCGTCATCACCGCCACCAATAAGAATCTGAGAGAAGAGATCACCAGGGGCAATTTCCGTGAAGATCTTTTCTATCGCATCAATGTGTTCAACATCGAGATGATTCCCTTATGTGAGCGCCCGGACGATGTCCCGTTACTGACCCATTGGTTCATTAAAAGGTTTGAAGAGAAACTGGGAAAACAGATCCAGCATGTCGACCAGCGGATCTTGGAGGCCTTTTTACACTACCCCTGGCCGGGCAATGTCCGGGAGCTGCAAAATGTCGTTGAGCGCATGATGAACTTTGCCGGCGCCAACACACTGACCAGCGACTTGATCCCCAATGAGATTTTGAAAACCAAACCGGTGCCGCAGCAATCCGAAGAGCTGGAACCTCCAGTGGAAAAAGAGAAACAACTGATCCGCAAAATGCTGGATCTGAAATTTCAGCAAAAGCAAATCGCCGAAAGGCTCAATATCTCCAGGACGACTCTTTTTCGAAAAATTAAAAAATACGGTTTATAACAACTCCATTACAGGAAGAACATCCCCAGCGCCTCGGCGATGCAGGCCGGCTTTTCCTTTCCTTCGATTTCGATCGTATGGGTATTGGTGACCAGGATCTGGCCGGGCTTTTTCTCCTCGATGGCTGAAATCACCATTTTGGAGCGCAACCGCGAACCTACCGGCACCGGATTGATGAATCGCACCCTGTTCAGGCCGTAATTGACCACCATTTTGGCGCCCTCGATGGCGTATTTGCCGGAGTAGCTGAACACCGGCACCAGCGACAGGATCAGAAATCCGTGGGCGATGGGCGCGCCAAACGGCCCTTTTTTGGCTTTTTCGATGTCTACATGAATCCACTGATGATCTTCAGTCACATCGGCAAAGCGGTTGATTCTCTCCTGATCGATCAAGATCCAGTCGGAGGCGCCGTTTTCCTGGCCGACGAGTTGTTTGAATTTTTCTAAAGGTAGTACTTCACGCATAAATTTCTCCTTTGTTCTGTTATTGTTATCGTTAAAGCACTTCCATATTGGTAATCGTGTACTCCCGCCCGCCGATCAGCCGGCTGTCTTTCTGACCGCATTGGGGACATGGTTGGTCCACCTGGTCAGCGGACGCCGCGGTGTATTCAGTACCGCAGGCTTCGCACATCAGCCGGATGGGCGTGCGCTCGATCTGAAGCTTGGCGTCCTCAGCCACGGTTCCCCGGCTCAGGTGATCGAAGTAGCGCTGCATCCAATCGTCTTGCAGATCGCTCAGTTGACCCACCTGAAGATGAATCCGCATAATCCGGCGCACATCGTTCTTCTCCGCATGGGCCAGCACAATCTTCAGGATGGTTTCGGTAATCGGCAGTTCGTGCATTTCCGTTCGCCCGTTGGCCCGTGTGTCCGTTGCCCGTCAAACCCTTTAATTTAGCCAATCAGATTTTGATTCATTGAATCACACCGTCTTTTAAGAAATTACTACCTATGCTTCAATAAACTCATGTGTTACAGCCCAACAGGCTCACGGGCTAACGGGCTAACGGGCCAACGGGCCAACGGGCCAACGTTCAAACAGGCACAAAATCCGAGGGCCGTACTTCCTTCAGCTTCAGCGCTTCGGTCGGGCAGACCACCGTGCAGACCCCGCAACCCAGGCATTTTTCGGCATCCACAGCGGCGCGCTCCTCGGCCATGGAAAGGGCATCGAAGAAGCAGCGGTCGATACATGCTTCACAACCGCTGCACAGATCACTATCCACCACGGCGGCAAAACGGCTGGGCGCAACCCATTTCTTCACGCCTTTCATGATGGGCCAATTCAAACAGCAATCCTTGCAGCAGTTGCAGATCACGTGGCCCACGGTCTGGCGGTTGTCCACCGTGTGCACCAGGCCCTCTTCCCGGCACCGTTTCAACATCTCGATGGCCTCGGGTTTGGTCAATGCCCGGCCCGTGCCGCGCTCGATATTGTATTCGGCCGCGCGGTCGACCTGCATGCAGACCTCCAGCGGCTTGTCACAATCGCCGGAAATCACGCGGCAGGAGCATTTGGTCACCGACAATGTCTTGGCATTCTCCACAATCTTGATCACGTCGTCATAGGCCAGCACTTTGGATTGGGGTTCGATGCTCTCATTGACCGGCACCACCCGCATGATGGCGCCGGGCATCACCTCCATGATCTTGCCGCCATAGGCCGGCCACTCCTGGTCCATGTAGGCCTTCCACAGATCGAGCACCTGGCGGGAGATGCCGGGCGTCAGGCTGGTGGAATCATGCATCTGGGGCACGGTCTTGACCCGGTACCATTTCTTCTCGCCGCCGCGAGTGGCCTTGAAAATCAGCCCCCGCTGAAACAGAGAATTCATCATGGATAGAACGGCCTCTTCAGCCAGACCGGATTTCTGGGCCAGTTCTTCGGCCGTGGCCGGCGGCGCTGCCAGCAGCATCACTTTGGCCTCGTCATCCTTGACCAGGGCCTGAAAAATTTTGCCGATCAGAGGTGATTCGCCGGCCCCAATGGCTTTGGCCAGCTCTTTACATAAGGTCATGTCCGCCATAGAGAACTTCTCCCTTCCATAATCAAATCACAAGCCATCTCAAAATAAAGATTTTGGTTCAAAATCGCGGCGGAGGCAAATGTTAAACCGGAGACATATAATAATATTTCGAGGATTTAACATTGGCCTCCAACAAAGAGTTTGGGCCAAAAGATTGTTTTGAGATGGCCCGTAGGTCCCCATCCTCGGCCCAACTATAATACACATCCCAACCGTTCGGTCTTCACTTTTTTCCTTTGGCCCTGGACGCTGCCTGCATCCGCTCCCACACTTTGAGCATGCGCTGGCGGGTGTTGAGCATGTAAGCCTGCTCGGTCTGCTTGGGCCAGGGGCGCGGGTCCCATTCCGCGGCCTTGATTCTTTGCGCGGCCGCATCCAGATCGCCTTGGGTCTCCCGCAAATAGGCTTCGGCCATCTCCAGGTAGCGGTGGGTATATTCGGGCGTGCGGCGCATGTGCGCCCGGGCATCATCATCGGTCAGCACCAGGGCGTGGCCGGGGCAGAGAACCTCGATGGGCAGGCGGGCCAAACGGTCGATGTTGTCCAGATAGGCGTCGATATCCACCAGAAATTCGGGTTGAATGGCGCCTGTGCCGTCATCGTTGCCCACAGCCTCAGAGGCTATGAGAATCTTGCGGGATTCTATCCAGTAACAAGTGAAATCGCGGGTGTGGCCGGGCGCGGGCCAGACCTGGACCGAAAGGTCGGCGCCCAAATGGAAGATTTGATCCCGAGCGGCCACCACATCCACGCCCGCCGGCTCGAATGGATTTTCATTCAAGGGAGTAAACCCTTGGGCCTGGGACAAGGAGAGCGCATCGGCATTGAGCAATGCGATCAACTCGATGGCCCCTGGGCGCTGAAGGATCTCGGCGGAACGTTCCGAAGCCACAATTTGGAGATCCGGCCAGATGCGTTTAAAAACGCCGGCCGCGCCCACATGATCAAAATGGGCATGGGTCAAAAATAGGTAGGCGGGCGGCCGCTCGCCCAGGGCCGACCGGATATCGTTAACATACGCGTCGGCGTACGCGCTGACACCCGCATCGAACAGCGCCGGCTGGGGCCCGTCCAGCAGATAGACCGGTACACCCGCGGGGCCGGTGACATAGAAATCCGGGGTAATTTGTCCTGAGTCGAAGATCCGCATGGTTATCCCTTTCAGGTATGGCCTTACCTATACCGCCTCATGGACATTAATCAAGTAGGGCTGCATCAGCGGCCTTTTTGTCCTGTCTGTTGTCTGGAAATACCGTTGAGCCCCATCTCCTGCAAGCCATCTCAAAATCTTTTGGCCAAGCTCTTCGCAAAAATAAATAGCGCCCGGAAAACCGGGCGCCATCTATTTCAGATACCTTGTAGTAAAAAATTATCTGGCTCCCATGTTCACCCCACCGGAACCAGTTCCGATCAGGTCGCTGCCCGAAACCGGGATGAGAAGCGTTCCAAGATTGACGCTGGTGTTGGAGACCCAGGTCAGCGTGCCCTTGGAAAGGGACTGAAAATCCGCGGAGGTGACCGTGACGCCGTTTCCGCTCACTGCTTTGCCGCTGGTCCACCAGGCATTGTAGTTCGCATTGAGGCTTGATCCGGCGATCTTGTCATCGGAACTGCCGCTCAAGGAGATATTGTTCAGGAAGGTGGAGCTTCCGCCGGCAAAGTAGAAATTGCTCTTCTTATTGCCGTAGGCCGTATTGTTGGTGACTTTGATGCTCCCGGGATTGCTGTTCCAGGTAAATCCGCATGCGCCGTTATTGGCGGCAATGCAATAGCGCACCGTATGGTTGACCGATACGTCGGCGCCGCCCAGCTTGAATCCATTGCGGTCGCCGTTGGTCATAACAGTCCCGTTGGTCAGCGTGCCGTTCATGTATGAAATACAGTATTCAATCGTAACCTTGCCGATCGGTGTGCCTGAATTGGTCCAGAGGTCCCATCCGTCGTCGACGTTATTATGGGAGTAGCACCCCCTGAACACATTGCCCTCGCCGCAGGTGAGTTTGGCCGCGAAACCATCGGCATTTTCACCGTTGGAGTCCATATTGTCAAAGGATTCGCACTGCAGAATCAGATTATTGGATGGCCATTGGCTGATGCTGTTATAATTGCCGTTATACCGCGAGAGTTGCAGACCGGTGTCGCGGTTGGCGGTGAACACACACCGTTCGATGATGTTGTTATCGCCCGAAAGCAGCATGCCGTTGTCGCCGGCTTCCCGGATGGTGATGCCGTAAATATGCCAGTAGGAACCGTCCAGAATAATGCCGCGGCCGGAGCTGTTGTCGCTGGTGGAGTTCCAATCCAGAACCGGCATGCCGTTACCCATGGCTTTGATCGATTTCCTGGCCGATGAGGTGCCGCTATTGCTTTCGGCGATGGTGATCGTTGCGGACATATTGTAGGTGCCGCCGTTCAACCAGATGGTTTTGCCGGCCGCAATGGTGTTGATGGCGTTCTGGAGATTGCCTCCCGGCGAAAGGACAATGTCGCCGTCGCTGACGCTGCCGCTGCTACTGCTGGTACTGCTGGTGCTACTGGTACTGCTTGTGCTGCTTGTGCTGCTGGTACTACTGGTGCTGCTAGTACTGCTGCTACTGCTGCTACCCGTATCGCAACCGCCGCTGGAGCTCGTACTGCTGGTGGAACTTGAACTGGTGCTGGAGCTGGACCCCGTGTCGCAGCCGTACCCCAAAAATACAATGATGGATAACACCAAAAGAATTGCCAATGTCTTTTTCATGGTAACCTTCCCCTCCCAATGTCAGACTGATAGTTCATACGAATCAATAATTAAAATTTCGCTTTCCACAAATCCGATCAATTATGTGCCGCCCTCCTTTCCAGAATCTCTCTGCAAATCTTGGCCAAAAAAATCGTATAAAACCTTAATATGGTTTTATATCCTTTCTTTTGGCGGCTCCTTTAACGGTCTAATGAAGCGGGAACGCACATTGGCGCATGAATATGAACGATGTATGGGGGGGCTTGAAACCACTATAGGCTGTCCACTTACTGTATGTAAAGAGCTTAAGTACATCAAGGCAATAAACGCACCAGCGCCTTATGGCCCTGCATCCAATCCAAATGACGGCAAATATATTGGATCATGGCTTATTATTGTTGTAACATGCCTCTGTTTGAGGCAGTCCAAAAAGCGACATGTCCCATCAGAGACCTAATTGATGACCAGTGTGTATTTTAAGGTCTATATTCATGCGCCGCCGCCAGGCAGGCGGCACCGTAAGCCGCGGTCAGCCTGGGGGTTTCAGGCACCAGGATCTTCTGCCCCAGAGCATTGCCCACCGCCTCAACCAGCCCGGCGTCTTCACCGCCGCCGCCGGTGAGAACTACTTCAGGTTCCAGCTTTACTCTTTTGGCCAGCATTTTGACTTTGGCGGCCATGGCGCGGTGTACGCCGGCCAGGATATCGGCCGGCTGGGCGCCTTCGGCAATGCGGGAGATGGTTTCCGATTCGGCGAACACGGCGCAGTTGGTGGAGAACTCCACCGGGTTTTGGGATTGCATCGAAAGCGGCCCGATCTCTTCGATGGGGATGCGCAGAATCCGGGAGATCACCTGTAGAAATCTTCCCGAACCCGTAGCGCATTTTTCGCTCATCAGGAAGTCGGCGATGGTTCCCTGGGGAGTGATTCGGGCGGCCTTGGTAAACTGGCCGCCGATGTCGATCATGGTCCGTGCCGAAGGGAATAAAGCATGGCATCCCCTGGCATGGCAGGAAATATCTGAAATCCGTGGGGCCTCAAAGGGCGCACTCTGTTCGCCCAGGCCGGTGATTACCAAGCCAGAGAGATCTTCCATCGCGATGGCCGCTTTGCCCAATACTTCTTCCATGGTCTTTGTGGCCGCAGTTTTGTATTGGCCGCCCGAAGGGATCAGGCCGAAGCAGACCATGCGGCCGTCGCAAATGATCACGGCTTTGACGGAGACCGAGCCCATGTCCAGGCCGGCGTAGTAATGATGTATTCCAGTCATGAGAAGAAAGTGACATCCTCTTTTTTGCGCGGCCGCAGGGGCCGAACGCCGCGATCAAAGAGATCCTTGCCGGCCAGGGCCGCGCCCAGAGCCCCGGTGATAAAGGGTTCTGGCGGCGTGAGCACACCAAATCCCACCTGTTCTTCAATAGCCTTGACCAGACCGGTGTTTTTAGCACCGCCGCCGGTAACCACTACCTCTTTTTCAATGCCCAGGCGGCGCGTCATGTTGACCACCCGTGAGGCGATGGCCTGGTGCAGACCGGCCGCGATTTGGGCCACATCCGCACCCTCGGCCAGCCGCGAGGTCACCTCATGCTCGGCAAAAACCGTACACATGTTGGAGATTTGTACAACCCCGTCGGCCTTGAGCGCCACAGCGCCCAGCTCTTCCAGGCGCAACCCCAATGTCTCGGCGATTACTTCCAGGAAGCGGCCGGTGCCAGCGGCGCATTTGTCGTTCATTACAAAGTCGGCCACCTTGCCGTCGGCGTCCAGCCTGATGCCCTTGGAATCCTGGCCGCCGATATCGATGATGATTTTCGCGGAAGCAAACAAGGCGCGCACGCCCCGCGCATGGCAGGTGATTTCGGTAAGCTGTTTGTCGGCAAAGGGCACATTGATGCGGCCGTAGCCCGTAGCCACGATGAATTCCAGTGCCTCAAAAGAAAGCCCGGCTTGTTTGATCGTCTCTTCCGTCACCTTGAGCGCCAGGTGGCGATGCTCCACGCCGGTGGGCCCGATGTGCGCGGAGAGTACTTTTTGATCTTCATCCGCGATCACCACCTTAGTCATGGTGGAGCCGATGTCGATTCCGGCGAAGGGCATTTCGCTCTTTCTCTTCGTTATTTCGTTGATTGGCTTATTCGTTATTCGTTGACTCGTTATTCGTTGAGTCGTGGAAGGCAATTCTACCTTTTTAATTCTAGTGAGATCCTAAATGACGAAGATTAAGACCTCGCTCTACAAATCAACGAATCAACCAATCAACGAATAACGACTCAACGAATCAACCAATCAACGCGTCCCACGGGCGGCCAATGCTTCCATAAACGCCCCGATCTGCGCCTTCCACTGCGCTTCGGAGTAATCCCGCAAATCCACCATATCCGAGACCAGTTGCATCATGGGCAAGTCGCACTGCTTGCCAAGCTCGCTTTTAATGTGGGTCTGGCCAATGGTGGTGGCGCGGCAGGAGCGGCAGGCGTGAAACACCACGCCGTCGATGGAGTAGTCGGCGATCAGGCCCAGCAGCTTTTCCACGGCCGGGCTGCCGCTGCCCAGCCGGGCTTGATCGTGGTAACGCGTGGCGCGCAGGAAGGTCCGCCAGGCCAGGTAATCCACCGGGTCTTTGACATGCGAAGGCACTTCCACGGGGTCGAAGCCGCGGTAGACATTTTCAATGGCGAATACCGCGCCGAAGCTTTCAAAGTAGTTGAAAATCCACAGGGTGTGCCAGGGTGGCAGGCCGCCGCCGTAAAGAATGCGGTACTTCTCTTGGGCGATGACGCCGATCTTGTGTTCAGCCTTGTGTTTTACTTCGTCAAAGAGCTTCTGGTAGAAATCCACGGCTACCTGGGTGCCGGAGTAGTAATGGCCAGCCACCATGATGCTGAAATGATCCTGGGAGGGCATGGGGCTGGGCACGGCCACGCGCAGCCGGTCGATGTCGTACCACAGCTGCCAGGCCTTGTCGCCCAGGCGGATGGCCTCCCAGAGCCGCTCCTTGTCCATCTTCTTTCCCGTCTGTGCTTCCAGAAACTCGATCAGCCCCTGGAACTGGGCGCGCTGATAGGAGATGTAGTGATCGCGTACCTGGTTCAGATCCGCCTGGGGTGGCGGCGCCACCACGTCAATGGCAAAGGTGGGCACATCCAGATATCGGCTGGTGGCCTGATACCATTTAAAACGTGGGTCGCACACCGCCGAGCTGCCGATCATCATGTCGGGCAGGGGCATGCCGCCGTCCGGACTGTTGTCCGGGATGCGGCCCAGTTCCTTGCGCAGGCTGTCAAAGCCCAGGCCGATGCGCGCGTAACTGCACAGCACCTGGGAGTAGCCGTCGGCTTCCGCTTTAAGGAGAAAACGATCCATGTCGCGCTTGGCCGCGCACAGCCCGGCGTAGTTCTCCGTGGGCAGGGGCACGATGTCCATGGCCCGCAGGATTTCGTCGTAGTTGGAGGCGACCATCATGTAGGCCACCTTGCGGCCGTTATCCTTGGCCTCATGGGCGCTTTTGTAGATGTTCTTCACCAGGGCGCGTACTTCCCGCGCCGTTTCCGTGCCCTTTACAGCGGTGGTTTTGTTTGGTTGGGTAGCTTGCATATTCGGTTCCTCTAGGGAGTTTTGCGGTGTGTGGGTTTCGTTGAGTCGTTGATTCGTTATTCGTTGATTCGCTCATCGTTGATTGGTTAATTCGTTGATTCGTTGATTCGTGAAAGGAATTCTATCTTCTTCCTATTTTAAAATAACCTCGCAATAATCTGCTCGGTACCTGTCAACGTCATTCCCGCGAAGGCGGGGACCCAGTAAATTCAATCCCTTTTGGATTCCCGCCGCAGTTTATCCCGAACTTTGTGCGGGACGGCAATGACGCCCCAACCTAAACGAATAACGAATCAACGAATAACGACTCAACGAATAACCTAAACAATCATCTCCAGAAACGCCTGAATCCGCGTCCTGAGCTGTCCCATGGTGGAAGTGGAGTAATCATCTTCGATCATCAGCACGGGCAGTTTGTGCTTTTGTAAATACTCCCGCAGGTCCGGCCCTTCCAGTTCGCAGGTGTCGCAGTAGCGCACGATGTAGAAAATGGCGGCGTCGGCCTTCCATTGGGCCGCGAACCGCCGGATATAACCGAAGCGGTTTTCCAGATCGTCGGCGCGAGCGCCCACCTGGGGCTTAAGGCTGCGCGGGCAATGGGTGGCCAGATACTTTTGCACGAGACCGTCAAAAGGATCATCGGTTTCCGGAACATCTTCCCAGAAAAAACGGGTGCCGGTGCACAGGTCGTCCATGACCACATGGGCGCCGCAGCTCTCCACCAGCTCGATGAAGGCGATATCGTCGATCTCATTGCCCCACAGGAAAACTCGCGGCAGGCCGTCGGGTTGGCGCGCGGGCCGCTGTTTGACTTCTTCGATGAATGCGCTCACCATATCGATGTGCTCTTCGGCCGGCAGGCCCATGCCAGCCACAATCAGCTTGGTGATCTCGGTTCCACTGACCCGCGGGGGAGACTCCTTGCGCAATTCGTATGCCTCCCGCAGCAACGCCCGACGCCGGTTGTACAGCCGAATTGCTTCCCGCAGATTTTCCTTTTCCAGTTTTCTACCGGAGAATTCCGCCAAACACTCCGCGAAATAGCGCAGCTCGTTTTTGTAGAATTCAGCCGACGACGGCCCCACCATGTGCGGCACATTGATCAGGTGATTGAAAGGCGACGGGGTGTTGCTGCGCCAGATGTGATACATGCGCTCAATGGTGTCGCAACTGTGGGGCGCTACAAAGCCGTCCAAAAACTCATACTGCCCCTTGAGCGCTAGGTTGAAGCAGCTGCGCGCAAAGGGGCAGGCCATGGGTTCCAACAGGGCGTCGGCTTCATCTATTGGTTCCCTCTGGCTGCCCTGAATGCGAAAGGGCACCATGCCCAGGGCCGTGATGATCTCGTCCGGCACGAAGCAGCAGAAATATCCGATCACCTTTTGACCTGCCAAGCGCAGCTCCCGGGCGCGGGCGCCTCTGTTGGCGTAAACAGCTTCAATTCGTTGCATGATCGACATGGGTCTATCCTCTTTGGTTTGGTTATAAACCTTTTCCAACGGTTTCAAGCCGTCTCAAAAAAGGTCATCTTGTATGTATTATAGTTTTGAAAGCCTGCATAGTCAGAATGAAATTTCTAATGAAAAAGCTGAAATAGCCGATCTTCTTACACACCTGGCCGGTCAGCGAATCATAGATTGAGATTTGTGATTTAAATAATTTGATTGTTTTGAGGGACCTATGCGTCAAATCGATCTTGGACCCATTACCCGCATTGAAGGCCATCTCAATGTGCGCACCTTCGTTGAAAACGGCGTCATCATGGATGCCCAATGCATCAGCGAAATGTTCCGCGGTTTTGAAATCATCCTGCGGGGCCGCGACCCCCTGGATGCCCAGCAGATCACCCAGCGCATCTGCGGGGTGTGTCCCTATGCCCATGCCATCGCTTCCTGCTATGCCCAGGAGGCGGCCTATGGACTCAAAGTACCCAAAAACGGCCGCATATTGCACAACCTGATCCAGGGCGCCAACCATCTCTATGACTATCTGCTGCAATTCTATCAACTATCGGCCCTGGATTTCGTGGATGTAACCGCCATTGTTCAGTACCGGGGAAATGACGCGGACCTGCTCAAGGTCAAGGAGTGGGTGCAATTCCAGACCCAATCGGGGATGAGCTATCCGGCGGCGCCCTTTCTGCCCCGGCTTTCTGGGCAATACATCGATGACGTGGAGCTGAACATCGGCGCTTTGAAACACTATCTGGAGGCCATGGCCCTTCAAAAGAAAGCCAACCAGGCGGCCGCGATTTTCGGCGGCAAATTCCCCCATGCCACGGCCATCTTTCCCGGCGGGTGCTCCCAGGAGGCGCGCATTGATTTGATCATGGCTTACCAGGCCCTCATCCGGGAGGTGCGCGACTTTTACCGGGACAAGTATGTGCCGGATGTGGCCGCCGTGGCGGCCAAGTTCCCAAAATATTGGGAGATCGGCGCCAGCAAGGGCGGGTTCCTCTCCTTCGGGCACCTGCCCCTGTCGCCGGAGTCGGGCGCCAAGCGGTTGCTGGCGGCGGGAATATTGTTGGACGGCAGGGTCGCGCCGGTGGATTTCAACCTGATCCGGCAGGATACTAAATACTCCAAGTATGACTCCGCCAGCGGACTGAAGGTTCGGGATTCAGACACTTCACCTTCTTCCCATAAAGATGGCGCCTACTCCTGGACCAAGGCGCCCCGCTACAACGGACGCATGGTGGAAGTCGGCCCGGCGGCGCGGGTATTGGTGGATTACCTTCAGGGCCATAACGCAGCCATCAAAAAGAGCGTGGACCATTTCATCGCCTGGGCCCGCATCACCCCGGAAAAACTCAACTCGGTGCTGGGACGGCATCTGAGTCGAGCGATTCTGGGATTGGCGATCGCCGATTTTCTGCTCGAAGAGAGCGAACGTATCGATATCGGCGCGCCCACCATGGCCGACATCGAGATTCCAGCTTCGGGCGAAGGGTTCGGCGCCGCTGAAGCCTCCCGGGGCGCTTTGCTGCACTATATCCGCATCGAAAACCATAAGGTTGAGAAGTACGAATGTGTGGTGCCCACCACCTGGAACTGTTCGCCCAGGGATGACATGGGCACCCCCGGCGCCCTGGAGTCGGCCCTGATCGGCACCAAAGTCAGTGATCCCGAAGCGCAGATGGAGGCCGTGCGCATTGTCCACTCCTTTGACCCGTGCATTGCCTGCGCCGTGCATTAGAAAGGGAAGTCCTATGATCACCCGACGCGAATTCATCAAAATGGCGGCCGCCCTGAGCGCCGCCTTTGGCCTGGAAGGGTTGCCGGCGCCGGTGGCCGCGGCCCTGAACCGCATCGATCCCAAGGCCGTGCCCCGGATCATCTATTTGCAAGGACTTTCCTGCACCGGGTGCTCCATCTCCCTGCTTCAGGCCGACAGTCCGTCGCCCCTCTCCCTGATCACCGACTTTTCCCAGCTGGCTTACCATAGCGACTTGTCCGCCATTTCCGGCAAAAAGGCCCTGGATCTAATCAATGCCTATATTTCCGGCCAGGCAGGTCCCTATTACCTGGCCGTGGAAGGAGCCATTCCGGAGAAGATGCCCGAGGCCTGCGTCATCGGCGACAAACCCTTTGCCGCCTACCTGAAAACGGCCGCCCAAACCATGAGCGGCGCGGTGGCCGTGGGCGCCTGTGCCTGTGACGGCGGCATCCCCGGCGCCGAGGGCAATCTCACCGGTGCGGTGGGTTTAAAGGACTTTTACGAAAAACAGGGAATTAAAAAATTGGTGGTCAATATCCGGGGCTGCTCGGTTCACCCGGACTGGGTCTGGCACACGGTGATCCATCTGACCAAGGTCGGCCTGCCGGAGCTGGTCAACGGCGCGCCCGCGCTTTTCTACAGCCGCAAGGTCCATGAGCAGTGCCCCCGTTATCATGATTTTCAGGAAGAGATCTTTGCGAAGAAATTGGGAGATAAAGGGTGTCTGTTCAAATTGGGATGCCTGGGGCCCGACACACCGGCCGATTGCCCCACCCGGTGGTGGAACGGCGGCCGCACCTGGTGCATCGACAGCAACGCGCCGTGCATTGGTTGTGCTTCGCCCGGTTTTGCCCGCAGCAAATCCATTCCGTTCTATCGGCTCTCGGAAAAGGTTAAAAAGGGAGAAAAGGCATGATACGGCAAAAGCTCTTCGATAGTTCGGTCACCACCAAATTGATGGTCACGGTTCTAGTGGTTCTGGCAGTGACCCTGGCCGGTGGAACACTTCTGCTGCATGGTTATGTCAAAAATAAAATGACCGGCGTCTACCTAGAATCGGTTCACAATCTCTTCGGTTCGTTTCAAGAGGGGGTCAAAGGATCACTTGAACGAGGGCAGATGAAGAACTTCGAAAAGCTTCTAGTGCACCAGAAGATAATTCCGGGAGTCATGGAAGTCTCCCTATACGACCGGCACGGAGTGATCAATCTCTCCTCTTCCGGTGATGCCATAGAGGGCCGGCAGATACCGGAACAGATCCAGCAGCGGCTCCAGGAGCAAAAGACGACCATCGAATTGGTCAATCATAAAGATATCCGGATTGTCTCCCCCCAGCTCGTAGTCGCGGACTGCATCCGCTGCCATTTGAACTGGAAGGAAGGCGATATCGGCGGCAGTCTTTCCATGACCTATGACCTTGCCCCCTTGAACCGGGCCGCTGCCACCTTAAAGTTTATGATGGTGATCGGCGGCCTCTTTTTACTACTCGTCATCAGCGGCTGCATTTTCATGGCGGTGCGCCGTACCGTGACCCGGCCCATTCAAAAAGCGGTCCAGGTGGCTGACCGTCTCGCTGAAGGCGATTTGACGGCGGAAATCCACGTAGAGAGCCAGGATGAAACCGGACAGATGCTGACAGCCATGAAACGGATGGTGGCCAAGCTCAAAGAGGTGGTGGGAGAAATTCTATCGGCGTCGGAAAAAGTAGCGGCCAAGAGCCGGCAGATGAGCACCCACTCCGCCGAGATGAGCCGAGGCGCCCAGGGCCAGGCCGCGGCGGCCCAGGAGGCCTCTTCATCCATGGAACAGATGGCCGCCAACATCAAGCAGAACGCCGACAATGCCATTCAAACAGAGAAAATTGCCCTGAACTCTTCGAACAAGGCCAAAACCAGCGGCCACGCGGTTCAGGAGACAGTGGCAGCCATGAAGGGCATCGCCGAGAAAATCGGTGTGATCGAAGAGATTGCCAGAAAAACGGACTTATTGGCCCTCAATGCGGCTATCGAGGCGGCCCGGGCCGGAGAGCATGGTAAGGGATTTGCGGTGGTGGCCTCGGAAGTGCGCAAACTGGCCGAACACAGCCAGGCCGCGGCGGCGCAAATCAGCAAGCTTTCAGCATCCAGCGTGGCCATCGCCGAGCAGGCCGGCAATCTTATTACCGATCTGGTGCCGGAGATTCAGAAAACCGCCGAACTGGTCCAGGAGATCACCGCCGCCTCCAACGAACAGAACACCGGCGCGGGCCAGATCAACCAGGCCATCCAGCAACTCGACCAGGTGATCCAGCAAAACACCGGCGCAGCCGAAGAGATGTCGGCCGCATCGGGCGAGCTATCCGGCCAGGCCGATCAACTCCAGCATACCATCTCTTTCTTCCGCATTGGGGAGTCGGCCCCACCATCCTGCCAAAACCTTGAGGAGACCGGCCGGTCAGGGTGATCGTATTTGAACTTCATGGCCTTGGTAGTAAATTGTTTACTACTTTGGAAAAGAAAACGGCGGTTAGAGAAGAATTCCATTCTTCGCAAACCGCCGTCACAACTCAAGGCTTGATACCCCGTTTTTGCCGTTTCTGTGACCCCGTTTCTTATGATCGATCTGAGCAATGCGCATCATAACGCTTTGTGGGTATGCAGGCGCGGATATGCTTCTACCTTCTCAACATAGCGCCAATAAGAGTGCAGGCATTATTTGTAGCATTAAAATCATAGTTTATGATGACTTGTTTTCCCGCAAGGTTGGCTGAGAGTAACATGGAGAATAGTTGCTTGCCGTTTTCCGATGAAGTATCCAAACTCATAAAACTTGGAAGATAACTGCCCTGACCGCACCTGGCGCTCTCATTTGCGGCAGCGCCATCCAATGCAACAGCCACCGCTCCAGTTCCTGGAACTCCAATATAAAATATTGGCACTCCGGTATCTTGAGCGGCAAAAAGGCCAGTAGAGATGAAAACCAACATAATCAATGCCATTAATCCTGTTTTAATCGCTTTACTCATCATCTGTGCTCCCCCTTGTGAAATTTCGATGTGTATTAGAGAAATTGAGAAATTGGGGTCACCTTGATTTGTGACTTAAACTAAAAACAAAAAATTAAGCCGCGACTCAAGGCCTGATGACTCCCTTTACTCCCCCCTCTCCCCTCCTATACCCCATTTAGACATTAGATCTCCACCATAAATTATCTCGCCATTGAGAAAACCAACCCAACAATATCAGCCCGGTCGACAATTTAGGTATCCCCTGGGCAATCCAACCTCTTGATCCCAGCGCTACAAATGCGCTATTGCCTCTAATTGTTCCTTCCAACTTCATCTCCGAGAAAGGCTGAAATGATGAGTAGCGACCAAGGCAATGATGCGATTCGACCCGAACTGGCTGAACTGTTCCAGCGCACCGCTTTTGGACATGACGAGACCCGACCCGAGGCTGTGGCCCGCCGTCAGAACAAAAATCAGCGCACCGCGCGCACCAATGTGGAAGACTTGTGTGACCCCGGCAGTTTCATTGAGTACGGGGCTTTGGCCGTGGCGGCCCAGCGCACCCGCCGCAGTGAACCCGATCTGATCGCCAAAACACCGGCCGATGGTTTGATCACCGGCATCGGCTCCATCAACGGTCATCTGTTTGGCGAAGAGAAGTCCCGCTGCATGATCATGGCCTATGACTACACTGTGTTGGCCGGCACCCAGGGGCATTTCAGCCATAAGAAACTGGACCGCATGCTGAAACTGGTCCATGAGCAAGAGATCCCCTTGATCCTGTTTGCCGAAGGCGGCGGCGGCCGGCCCGGCGATGTGGACGCGGCCGGCGTGGTGATCGCCGGTCTGGATCTCACCACCTTTGCCAAGTTCGGCGCTTTCAGCGGCAAGGCGCCATTGGTGGGCATTGTGTCCGGTCCCTGTTTTGCCGGCAATGCCGCCTTGCTGGGCTGCTGCGATGTGATCATCGCGGCCCGCAACTCCAACATCGGCATGGGCGGGCCGGTGATGATCGAAGGCGGCGGCCTGGGCGTGTTTCGCCCGGAAGAAGTGGGGCCCATGGATGTTCAAACGAACAACGGCGTGGTGGATATCGCCGTGGAAGATGATGTCGAAGCCGTGGCCGCAGCCAAAAAATATCTCTCCTACTTCCAGGGTTCGATCCAGGAGTGGCAGGCACCGGACCCCACGCCGCTGCGCGCCATCATTCCGCCAAACCGCCGCCTGGTCTATGATATGAAGGCGTTGATCGAGTGCATCGCCGATGTGGGATCGTTTATGCAATTGCGCCCCACTTATGGGCCCGGCATCATCATTGGGTTTATCCGTCTCGAAGGAAAGCCCTTTGGCGTGATCGCCAACAACTGCCGGCACATGGCCGGCGCCATCGAGGCCGAGGACGCCGACAACGCCAGCCGCCTGATGCAGATCTGCAATGTGCACGGCCTGCCCATCCTGAGCCTGATCGATACGCCGGGATTCATGGTGGGGCCGGATATCGAAACCCGGGCCCAGGTGCGCCATGTCTGCCGCATGTTCGTGCAGGGCTCGCATATCTCCGTGCCATACTTCTCGGTGGTGGTGCGCCGGGGCTATGGTCTGGGGGCCATGGCCATGGCCAAGGGCGGATTCCACGAGCCGGCGTTTACGGTGGCATGGCCCACCGGCGAATTCGGCGGTATGGGTTTGGAAGGCGCGGTCAAGGCCGGTTTCAAAAAGGAGCTGGAAGCCCAGAAGGACCCGGCCGCGCGCGAAGCACTTTTCAATCAATTGCTCGGCATGCTCTATGAGCGCGGCCGGGCGGTCAACATGGCCGCCTACTTGGAAATCGACGCGGTCATCGATCCCATCCAAACCCGCGACTGGATTCTCAAGGGAGTGATGTCCGCACCCAAAAGCCGGGCCAAGCAGGCCAATCTGCCTTTTATCGACCCAGTATAGCGATGGTGTCGCGTTGATGGACCTTTAACGTGACTACCTTCTGTCTATCCTGGTTGCGCAAGATGGCCTTTTCATAAAATAAATCTCGCAAAGACGCCAAGCACGCAAAGAAGTTAAGATTTTTTGATTCTCTTTGCGAACTTGGCGTCTTTGCGAGAAAAGTATTGTTCAACTTGCATGAGCTGCATTGCCGCTATCTTTTCTACCGCATGAACTCCCGCAACACCGTGGTGGCGTAGGCGCCGGCCGGCAGGGTGAAGGAGAACCAGAGGCCGGCTTCCACGGGCTTAACGGCCAGATCGGGCAGACGCAGGAGGGCCTCGCGCCGGGAGCCGGGCGCCTTAAGCTGCTTGAATGTGCCGGAATCCATTTGAAACTCGTCCAAAATCTGCTGCTCGAAGCTGGCCGCCTCCAGAGCGGCCGCTTTCATTTTAAAACCGAAAATGGGGCCGGTGTAGACAATGGCGCTCTGGGAAAAGCGTTGTTGGGCCTCCACCAGATCTTCCACCACAAACAGTCCGCCGGTATCTGTCTTTTGCGCCACATCGCCGGCAATGATTTGATTGCCATGGCCGCGCGCCATGCGTCGGGTCAACCACAGGTTAAAGAGCGCGCTTTGCAGGGCCGAAACCATCAAGTCGTCTTGTTTACTCCGCGGCGAATGCTTCTTCGCCACCATGCCCATGGCCCGGTCCAGATTGGACATCTCGCGGCCAAAGCGTTGTTCGCCGAAGAAGTTGGGCAACCCGCGTTGCAGCACTGCGGCCGCAATGGCCTGGGCTTGAACAATACTTCCGGGCGCGGTCTGGCTGAGCAGGATGCGGAAGCGGTTGGCCGCCACATGGCCGGTTTTGATTTTATTGCGATGGCGGTTCAGATCCAGAATCTCAAAGGGCAGCGCGCTGAGTCGAGCGCGGATCTCTTCCATGGGCATGCTCAGCGGCAACAGCAACGAAAAGGTCTGGGTGGTGACGGCCTGTTTATCTTTGCGGCCGCCCCAGCCTATGTCGGCACTTTTCAGACCGAAGCATTTGCCCAAGGCGGCGGCCACGTCGGCCGTGTTCCACAGTTTGCGCCGCAGCGTGACGTAGAGATGCTCGCCTTGGCCGCAGGCGGCATAGGGCAGTACTTCTTCCACCTGGAAGTGCTCGGGTTCTTCCTTGATGGCGCCGCCGATGCCCGGCAGATCGGCCGAGACATAGGGCAATTCCCGCATGGCGGCTTTTAACGCGTCGGCGCTCTGTTGATATTCTTCCATAAAAAATCTGACTCCTTCGCTTTGAACGCTGTAGCCATACGTCATTTTTTGCTTTAGTTTTTTCTGGGACTTACTGACTTTATTTAACACAGAGGCGCAGTGGCCGCGTGAATGATCCACCCATAAAGTCCGCGGCCAAACCCCTCTTAGTCCCTTTGTCCCTTAGTCCCTCAGTCCCTTTGTCCCTCGGTCCCTTTGCCCCTTATCCCCTGAGTCCCTCGATAAACTCCCCCACCGCCGCCACGCCCTTTTCTTCCACCACCTTGATGGTCTGGGTGCCGATGACGGCGATCTCCACCTTGCCGGTGAGATAGTCGATATCGGCGCGGTCCTTGACGCCGAAGCCCAAGGCCAAAGGTAAGCTCGTGGCCTGGCGGCAGCGGGCCAGATAACCTTCCAGGGGTTTGGAGAAATCGGTCTGCTGGCCGGTGACGCCCTTGCGCGCCACGCAATAGATAAAGCCCTGGGCGTGGCCGGCGATCTCGCGCATGCGGGCTTCGCCGGTGGTGGGTGCGTAGATAAAGATGGGCGCCAACTGGTTTTGCTTCATGGCCTGCAGATATTCAGCGCCCTCTTCGTGGGGCAGGTCGGGCACGATGGCGCCGCGCAGCTCGCGTTGGGCCATGGCCTGGGCAAAGGCGGTGACGCCGAACTTGAACAGGATATTGTAATAGGTCATGATCAGGAAAGGGATGTGAAAATCCTTGGCCGCGCGCGCGGCCAAATCCAGACATTGCCGGACCTGGGTGCCGTGGGCCAACGACTCCTGGTTCGCCTTGAGAATCACCGGGCCGTCGGCAATGGGTTCGGAAAAGGGAATCTGCAGCTCCATCAGATCCACGCCAGCCGACACCATGGCCTTGATGATCTCGTAGGAGGCCTCCATGGAGGGGTAGCCGATGACGATGTGGGTCATCAGCAGGATCTTCTTTTCTTCCAATTTTTTACGAATATAAGTTTCCAGCATGTTTGCTTCCTTGTATTGGTTAGAAGAGTCTAAAGTGTAAAGCAGGAAAGTTTTAGGTGAAGGTATGGGGCCGATTTTCCTCATTCCCTAGCTCTGCGTGGGAATGAGCGATAGCTTAAAACTTAAACCTTTAAACTTAAAACTATCTCTTCTTATACTTCTCCGCCTTCCCAATAATAAACTCCCGCCACTTGGGATCATTGAAGGCATCGGCCACGGTGAAGATATCCTTGTCGCCCCGGCCCGACTGGTTGATGATGATGGCCTCGTCCGGCTTCATGTGGGGCGCTTCCTTGAAGGCCTGGGCAAAGGCGTGGGCCGACTCCAGGGCCGGAATCAGGCCCTCCTTGCGCATGCTCAACTCCACGGCCGCCACCACTTCATCATCAGTGGCGGCTTCGAAGCGCGCCCGGCCGCTGTCACGAAAGTGGGATAGAATGGGCGAGACCCCCACATAATCCAGGCCGGCGGAGATGCTGTGGGTCTCTTGCATCTGGCCGTCATTGTTTTGCAGAAAATAGGTCTTGTAGCCCTGGGCCACGCCCACGCTGGCATCGCGCGATTTGAGACGCGAGGCGTGCCGCCCGCTGGTCAAGCCATGGCCGCCGGCTTCGACGCCCACCAGTTCCACCGAATCTTCCAAAAAGCCGGAGAAAAGCCCCATGGCATTGGAGCCGCCGCCCACGCAGGCGTAGACTCGCTTGGGCATAGCGCCGTGCTGGGCCATAATCTGCTGGCGCGCCTCATGGCCGATGATGGATTGAAAGTAGGTCACCATCTCGGGAAAGGGGTGCGGGCCGCAGGCCGTGCCCAGCACATAGTGAGTGGTGTCCATGTTGCTGACCCAATCCCGAAATGCTTCGTTGATGGCGTCTTTCAAAATACGGGTGCCGTCGCGCACCGACACCACCGTTGCGCCCAGGCGCTCCATCCAGAAGACATTGGGCCGCTGGCGCTGTACATCCACTTCGCCCATGTAGATGGTGCACTCAAAGCCGAAGCGGGCCGCCATGGTGGCCGTGGCCACGCCGTGCTGGCCGGCGCCGGTTTCGGCGATCACCCGGCGCTTGCCCATGCGCTTGACCAGCAACCCCTGGCCCATGACATTGTTGGCTTTGTGAGCGCCGGTGTGGTTCAGATCTTCGCGTTTGATATAGATGCGCGCGCCGCCAAAGTGGCGCGTGAGATTCTCGGCAAAGGTCAGAGGCGTGGGACGGCCCGAATAATTTTCCATCAAGCGCAGGTAGGCCGGCCGGAAGTCGGGATCAGCCTTGGCCGCCTCGAAGGCCGCTTCCAGCTCGTCAAAGGTGGCGGCCAGAATTTCAGGCAGAAAGGCGCCACCGAATTCGCCGTAATAGCCACGGTTATGCATCGCTATTTCCTCCAATGGTTTGGGTAAAGACAAAACGGTCGGTGCGGCACCAGAGCTGGGCGTAGACTCCTTGTTTGACCTGGGCAAAGTCCAGCCAGCGGCGCACGAGCAGCACGGGCGTACGCGGCGCCACTTCAAGATGGCGGGCCGCGGGTTCGGCGATGAAATCGATGCTGAAGCTTTGCTTGCAGCCCGTGGGACGCAGGAAGAAGTGCTCCTCGGCAATGGCCGACAAAGATTGACTGTTCAGGTCAAAGCGCTCAAGAGCCGGGAACAATCCCGGATGTAGAAAAATGGCTTCCACCAGCACCGGCCCGTCCGCGGCCAGGGTCAGCCGCATGAGGTGGTAGGCCGGAGCGCCGCCAAAAGGGTTGTCGCCCTCTGGAGCCACGGTTTGCAGGGTCAACGGCTCCAGCAGCCGGGTCTGCACGGCCACGCCCTTTTTGCGAAAAGAGGCGCTGGTGCCGTCTAAGGAA
Organism: Deltaproteobacteria bacterium; assembly: GCA_021824175.1. Taxonomy (GTDB): domain Bacteria; phylum Desulfobacterota; class Desulfobacteria; order Desulfobacterales; family Desulfosarcinaceae; genus Desulfatitalea. The sequence goes on along the minus strand of JAKALP010000009.1, from coordinate 166,061 downwards.
AAGAGATCCACCTCCTGGCGCGGCTCGCACACATAGGTGCCCGAACCCCGCCGCCGGCTGAGCAGGCCTTTGCGCACCAGCAGATCAATGGCCTGGCGCACGGTGGGGCGACCCAGGCCGTACTCGGCGGCCAGTTGATGCTCCGAGGCAATGCGTTCGCCGGGCGCGTGAACCTGGCCGCGAATTTGGGCGCTCAATAAATCCGCCAGTTGGCGGTAGAGCGGGATGGGGGAATGGGGGTTGAGCACCGGAATCGATCCTGATTAATTTTGATGGACCCGTAATAAGTAGCACAGCGCATGTTAATGTCATCCCCGCGCAGGCGGGGAACCAGTGTTGTTCTGGCCCCCCGGCTGCGCGGGGGTGATGGCTCGAAAACAATCCTTCAACATCGACTTCACCTTGCAGAATGAAAAAAATTGGTAAAGTTGTCAAGACAAATTTTGAGGGCCGAGTGCCAGTCAAGAGCGTTGCTTAAATTGGTATCGGAATCGTCACGCTTCGATACCGATGCCGATACCGATGCCGATGCCGAGTATAAGGCTGTGCGAAAGTTGTGACTCACACCCTTGGTGACCATCCAGCTTCCATAACCTGCCAAAGCGTGATACATCGAGCCGCGTGCCATTCAGGTGGCACTTATGCACCATCGCGATTGGTCGTGATGGTGCATAAATGCGCGGGGTTAAGGTTTAGCAACACGTAGGCTGCGTTTTACGCACCAATGGCTGATAGCCCGTTGCCAGGAATTTGGTGCATGGAATGCACCCTACGAAGCCTAGTCGAGACAGGGAAGACAGCGTACCCACATGCAAAACCCTTCAAACAACGTCGACCCCAACGAACTCGCCAAATTCAAGGCCATGGCCGATCTCTGGTGGCAGCCCAAGGGCGAGTTCAAAGCCCTACACGACATCAACCCCGTGCGTCTGGCCTATGTGCGCGACCGGGCCGGGTTGGCGGGCAAAGAGGTGCTCGATGTGGGCTGCGGCGGCGGTCTGCTGGCCGAAGCCATGGCCCGGGCCGGGGCCCGGGTGACGGGCATCGACATGGAAGCTTCGGCCCTGGCGGCGGCCCGGCGCCACGCGGCGCAGAGCGGTTTAAAGGTCGACTACCACCAAGGCAGCGCTGAAATCTGGGCTGCCCAGCACGGCGCCGCTTACGATACGGTCACCTGCATGGAACTGGTGGAGCATGTTCCCGATCCCGGCGGACTCATTCAGGATTGCGCCCGCCTGCTCAAACCGGGCGGCCATCTGTTTCTGGCTACGGTCAACCGCACCCTGCTTTCCCGCGTGCTGGTCATCTGGCTGGCCGAGTATGTATTCGGCATTGTGCGCAGAGGCACCCACACCTTTGCCAAGTTTGTCCAGCCCCAGGAGTTGACGCGCTGGGGTGAACAGGCTGGCTTGAGATTTATGGACCTCTCCGGCGTGCGCTATGTCCCCTTTGTGGGCCGCGCCTGGCTATGCCGGGATGTGGGTATGAATTATCTGATGCATTTTAGACTTGGCTAAGTCGTTGATTGGTTGATTAGTTGATTCGGGTTTTGTTAAGACTCCCCAACTGCTCAACAAATCAACCAATCAACGAATCAACGAATCAACCATTTAACAAATCAACGAATCAACGAAAGACCACCCCATGGCCCTCTGGCAAAACCCCAAATGGTTCGACTCCGCCCGGCGGCGGGAGCAATTAGATGAACATATCACCCAAACCGGTCAGGCCCGTTTCGGGATCCGCGCCTTTGGCGAGCAGGAGAAGGCCGGCGCGGTCCGGCGCCACTTCAACCGCGTGGCGCCCAAATATGATTTCATGAATTCACTGCTCAGCCTGGGCATCCAGCATGTCTGGAAGCGTGGCGCCATCCGCATGCTCGATTTACGGCCGGGCCAGAAAGTGCTGGATGTCTGCGGCGGCACCGGCGATTTGGCCATTCTGGCCTCCCGGCGGGTCGGCCGCCGCGGCGCCGTGGTGATCTACGACATCAACTGGGAGATGATCGCCGCCGGCCGCCCCAAGATCGACCCGGTGCCCGAGCTGGCCAACATCGGCTACGTCCAGGGCGACGCCGAGGCCATCGCCTTTCCGGATCACACCTTCGACGTGGCCATGGTGGGGTTCGGCATCCGCAATCTCACGCACCTCAAGCGCGGCTTTTCGGAAATGCACCGGGTGCTCAAGCCGGGCGGCAAATTGCTGTGCCTCGAATTCTCCAGGCCCTTCAATCCCCTCTTCCGCGGCCTCTATGATTTTTATTCCTTCAACATCATGCCGCTGCTGGGGCAATTGCTGGTGGGATCGGCCGAATCGTACGCCTGCCTGCCGGAAACCATCCGCATGTTCCCCCTGCCCGATGAGTTGGCGCGGATGTTGGAGAGCATCGGTTTTGGTTCCGTGAATTATGAAGCCTTTACCAACGGCATCGCGGTGGCGCATGTGGGAGTGAAGCGGTAAGGCCGTTTGCCCGTTGGCCCGTTCGCCCGTCAAACACCTTAATTTAATCAATCAGATGTTTGATCCCGCCGTTTTTTGGCGGGGTTGGCCCGTGTGCCCGTGGTCCGTGTGCCCGTTAACCCGTGTGCCCGTTGGCCAGTATTCCGTTGGCGCGTTGGCCAGTTTGCCCGTATCGCGCATGGCTGCACGCTTGTGTGCTCGTCAAACACCTTGAAGTAATCAATAAGATATTTGACATGATTCCATCGCCATGGTTTATTTTATAAGAATTGCACCCTTTTGAAGATCGCACAAACCGGTGCAAGGATGCCGCCAGACGAATTTAAGGCTTCATTTTATTAGCATGATAAAAAGGGAAGGCTCTTCCTGTCTTTGGGCTAAGACGCGGCCGATATGGCACGGCCCGATCGATGCGTTGCCACCGCGATGCAAAAAGGAGTTGGATGGATCCAAAACCGCGATTCAAAACCCCATGGCTCAACCGCTGTTACGCCATTTACGCTAAATTCGCACCGCCGGCCGTGATGGATCCCAACGCGGCCAACCATTGGCAGGAGAAAATGTTCTATATTCTGCTGCTGGTGGGGGTTACCATTGGGTTTGTGGCGTTGATCCTGAGCACGCTGGATAACATCCGAAAGACATATTGGCTGGTCACCATCGCTTCCATCAGCGGTTACACTGGCAGCATCTTGCTGCTGGCCTTCCGCCGCCTCCCATACACCTTACGGGCTTCCATCGCCTGCACGCTGGCCTATTTCCTGGGGATCTCCCTGGTATTGGACATTGGCCCGTTTTTAGTATCCAGAGAATACCTTTTTTCCTTTAGTATCATGGCCTCGGTTCTGCTCGGTTGGCCCGGAGCCCTCACTTCCATCGCAACCAACCTGGCGACCTGGCTGATGATCGGCATCTTGATCAAGGCCGGCTACTGGGAAAATCTGCTGCACTTGAAAGATGCCCTTTTCTATTGGAACATGATCGCCATCGATCTGCTCTTCATCAACATATGTACGACCGTGTTGATTACCTTATTCTTCATCCGCATCGCCAAATCGGACCAGGCCACCAAAACCATTTCCCAATTGCTGCTCAGCGAAGGAGAAAAACTGACCGAAACCAACCAGCAGCTGGAATCGGAGATTGAAGACCGCAAAATCGTGGCCGCCGCTCTGCGTAAAAGCGAAGAAAAGTACAGAACCATTCTGGAAACCATCGAGGATGCCTATTTTGAGATTGATCTGGACGGCAACCTGGCTTTCTTCAACCGGGCCATGCGTCAAAGCCTGGGATACTCAGACCAAGAGCTCTACGGCATGAACTACCGGCGCTTTACCGACAAAGCCAATGCCGAGAAACTGGAAGAGATGTGCCAAGCGGTTTTTACTACCAAAAATCCTAGCCCTTTGGTCGATCTGGAATTTGTCGCCAAAAACCGCGGCGTCAAAACCGTCAGCCTCTTGATCTCTCTGAAATTCGACAATTACGGCCTGGCCATTGGATTCCAATGCCTGGTGCGGGATATCACCGAATACAAGCTGATGGAAGCCCGACTGCGGCGCGCCCAAAAAATGGAAGCCATCGGCACCCTGGCGGGCGGCGTGGCTCACGACCTGAATAACATCTTATCCGGAATTGTCAGCTATCCGGAATTGATCCTATTGGATATGGCCGATGATGCCCCCATGAAGCAACCCCTGTTCACCATCAAAAATTCCGGAGAACGGGCGGTGGCCATCGTGCAGGATCTGCTCACCCTGGCGCGCCGGGGGGTTACGGTCAAGGAAGCCGTGAATTTGAACGCCATTATCCAGGAGTGCCTGGAAAGCAACGAATTCAAAAGACTGCAATCCTTTCATCCTGGCGTACGATTCGGCACCCATCTGGATAACGGTTTGCTGAACATGATCGGCGCGCCGACGCAACTTTCCAAAGCGTTGATGAATCTGGTATCCAATGCCGCCGAGGCCATCGAAGATAACGGCAAGGTGATCATCTCCACTCAAAACAAGCAGATCCAGGCCACTTTGGGGGCCTACAGCGAAATGCAGGAGGGCGAATATGTGGTGCTGACCATCTTGGACACCGGCGATGGCATCGCCCCAGGGGATTTGGATAAAATCTTCGAACCCTTCTTCACCAAAAAGGAGATGGGCCGCAGCGGCACCGGGCTAGGCATGGCGGTCGTTTGGGGAACCGTTCAGGATCATGGCGGTCACATCGACGTCCAAAGCACGCCCGGCCAAGGCACCATTTTCACTCTTTACTTCCCGGCCACCCGCCAGATCATGATCAAAGAGCCGCCCGCGCTCTCCATGGAGCAATACAAGGGCAAGGGCGAAACCATTCTAGTGGTGGATGATACCGAAACCCAGCGAGTAGTCGCCACGGCAATCTTGAAACGACTGGGCTATAACGTCGCCACGGTCAACAGCGGTGAAGAAGCCATTGAATTCTTGAAAATCCGGCCGGTGGATCTTATGCTGCTCGATATGATCATGCAGCCGGGAATCGATGGCCTGGAAACCTACCAACGGATCATCGCCATTCGCCCCGATCAGAAAACCATCATCGTCAGCGGTTTTTCTGAAACCGAACGGGTCAAGGAAGCCCAAAGGCTCGGCGCCGGGGCTTATGTCCGGAAACCCTATTTCATTGAGACGCTGGGGACAGCCATCAAAAAAGAACTTTGCGGGGAACAGTGGCGCCGGGCGGCCGGATCTTAAACAGCCAAGCACCGCCGCGCCAAGACAAAAGAGATAGCCTCGGTTCTATTATTGTCTTCGCCGCATCCCGCTAATTCAAGCAGGTATTGGCCAGCTCCTTCCTTAGGCGCTTGGACAGCAGTTCATATTTGGCGGTGATCAGCGCGAAAACAGGTTTCGCGGACAATTCCTTCAGGTAAAGATCGGACAGATACCACTGCCGATCATAGTGCCCCACCTCCCGGAAGATATTGCAGTTTTCAGCCACCATCAGATCAAAGGCCTTTTGCTTCATGCCCAGGGCGCGCGGCGCCTGGTCAAAGCGGGTGAAGCCATTATGGCGTTGTTTATAGTCTGCCTGGGGCCGAATGGGAGCCAAGATGCGCTTTTCGAGTTCCAGCCCCTTACCGTGCATCAGCAGGTTGGCCGCGTGGGAAGCAAGCACCTCGATCAAGGAGGATATCCGCCGGCGCTGGTGGATCGGCGGCAGCTCCAGCAGACGCAATTCCGAATGCTGCTCGATAAAAGCGGCACAATCGGCTTGAATCCGGCGGGCGTTGGCCGCGGGCAGATGTTTGCAGATGCCGCGCTGGTAAATACCGATACCCCGGCCGAGGTAGCGCTTGGGGCCTCTGGCCGCATACTTCTGAAGGAATTTCAATTCAGGTTCGACTTCCGAATAAAGCCTGTAGCCGGCCTTGGGGCCGTAAATCTCTTCCCGGATCTTTTCGAGCTCCACCCGGCTGCCGGCACTTAACGCCATCTCGGTTCTTCTTCTGAGGCTTAAAGCCCGCTCATAAATTTCGGTCGATATGCTGCTGAGTTCCTCTCTTTCATATCGGTCAAAGCGTTGCCGCAGAATCGCGTTGGGATGAATCTTGAGGGTTTGTTGGAGAAAAAGTAGATGGGGTCGGATGTGGCGGTACGGGACACGTGCTTGCGGGGGTAATTTCTCCAGTTCAGCGATCCACTGCTCGCTGGTTTGCGCATCCAGACCGCAGGCCAGAAGTTCCCGCGCCATAGCCTGTTCCAGGGCCGCATCCACGCTTTGGATTTGCCCATTGAATACCCGGTTGTCCGCCTTGCGTGTTCCGTGGACGATCCCCAGGACCCGGCTGAGATCCGTTTGGGTGCGGTGCTCGTTGAGGTAAAGCCACAAGCGGGCCATCTTGCGGAACCACGTGCCATCCACCTTATGAACAGTTTGCACGGGCGGCGCTTCACCAAACAGAATTTCGAAGTTGCGTGGTGAAATAGTTTTCACGCGCCGGTGAACGATGTTGTAGACCAGCATATACGGCAAACGGGTTCGTTTGACCAGATCAGGTACCGGCTGATCGTAGACTTTATCCTTGAATAGATCCTGGATTTGGCTGTCCAGTCGAACCCGGCTTGGCCTTCTTGCTTTTTGGGTGCGAGCGGAAGTCATGGAGTGCAATCACCTCTTTATGGCCTCTGATAAAAGGAAGCAAATTTTCTCTGCCGGACCGGGCATGGACATAGCAATACGCCCACCATGCTTGGGGACCACCAAGTGGTGAACTCACGAAAATATTACTATGAATGGATTCGCCTGCCCGGTCGGGCCGCGGCCCGTCATTCTGCGCGGGGGGCGCAGAGCAAAGCGCGTATTACTGCTCTGCCCTGCGTCCTTGCGTTCTTCTTACATCGCTGCCAACAGACCTAAACGTGACCGCCCAGATATCCTGGCGGTTCATTGCGGTCAAATGCTCCAGCAACACTGGGGTAATCCGCAGGCGATTCGACCTTTAGGCTGTTGATTTCTTTCTGACGTCTTTTATCAGCGGGCCGGACAATATCTTTGCACTCACCGACACACTTGCCGGAAGTATCTCTAGTAGGCATTCTTTTCATGAGTTGATCCCTCCTGTTCGTAATGTTGCGGTAGCTCACACCCGCCACCGCATGTGAGAAGGCTATGCACTGGATGTGGAATGTCAAACAGATTGATACCAAACCCAATGCGGGCATATTTTCAATTCATCGGACAGGAGCGCGACCACTCGCCGCTCTCCTTGGCCGCATCCCGGTAGCATTGGTGAAACTCTTCATAACTGGAAGCACAAAAATCGCACTTCCGAAGTTCTTCTACCAGTCGCTTTTTCTCCATGGTGCAACAATTCCGACGTTCCTTGGATGATGACACCATAACGCTCACCTCCTTTCAGCAACAGCACTCGTCCACCGGTGTTTCGCAGGCATTGTCATAAGTGCCGTCTTCCATCTCCACATAGCAGCAACAAAGCTCTGTCTGGGGCGCCTCTTGCTCGGGGTCCCAGCAGCAGCCGGCAACTTCTCTTTCTTGAATGTCATTCATGGTGAATCTCCTTTTCTCATGTATACTCCCCAGCATTGGAACGAACTCTTCATTGTCAAGGTCAAGGGTTGATGACCTGAACCGGCACCCTGGCTCTTTCAATCACTTGCTGGGCGATGTGACCGAAACCACTTTGACGTCCCTGGCCGCGGCTGGTGAGCACAATCAGGTCCGCCGCTTCCTTGTCGGCCATTTTCAAGATCTCTTCGGCTGGATCGCCGGTCACCAATCTTAGCCGCAAATAGGGGCAGGCTTTGAGCTCCTCTTCGCAGATCTGCTCCAGGCGCTTGCGCGCCTTTTCGATCTCCCAGTCCCTGAAGTTATTCAGATGCTCCACACTGGGATAGTTGCCGTAGGCCGGGAACATGCTGCAGAGATCCACCGCCACGTACTGCAGCACCACGGCCGCCTCATGTTTTACTGCCAGAGCCATAACATGCGCGCCGGCCTTGAGCGAATTGGTGGATAGATCGGTGGGCCAAAGAATGGTTTTGATCTGCATGGGTCACCTCCTGGAGAGTGTCGGGTTCAATGCCGCGCGCGAATCCAGTTGATCAGGCCGCCGGCCAGCAGTACTTCGATCTGCCGCGGGCTCAATTGATAGGTCACCGGGTATGCGGCATTGCGGCTGCGATTATAGACCTTGAGCGGGCGTTGCGCTCCAAGGGAAGCCATTACTTCCGTCATGGCCAGAATATCTCCCGGCTCGATCTGGTTCCACACCTCGGGATCTTCAAAAATCAGCGGCAGAATACCGAAATTGACCAGATTCTGGGCATGGATGCGGGCAAAGCTTTTGGCCAGTACGGCCCGCAGGCCCAGATAGCGCGGCGCCAGGGCCGCGTGTTCGCGGCTCGATCCCTGGCCGTAGTTATGCCCGCCGACCACGAACGAACCCTCTTTCTGGTGCGCCAGGGCGCGCTCATAATAGCCAGGGTCGATGCGGCTGAAGACAAACCGGCTGATCTCCGGGATATTGCTGCGATAGGGCAGTACTTCGGCGCCGGCCGGCATGATTTCATCGGTGGAGATATTGTCGCCCATCTTGAGCAGCACCGGACCTTCCAGGCGATCCGGCAGGGGCTCGAAGATGGGCAGCGGTTTGATATTGGGGCCCTTCTCCAGTTCCACGGGTTCGTCATAACTGGCCGGGGGCAACAGCAGGGCCGTGTGGATTTTCTGGGTCTCGGGTGGCTTGAAATGCGGATAGGGCATGGTCATGCTGCGCGGATCGGTGATCACGCCGGTCAGGGCCGAAGCGGTGGCGGTTTCGGGACTGCACAAGTAGACCTGATCTTCCACCGTGCCGGAGCGCCCCGGAAAATTGCGCGGCACGGTGCGCAAGCTGATCTTGCCGGTGGCCGGAGCCTGGCCCATGCCGATGCAGCCATTGCAGCCGGCCTGGTGGAATCTGGCGCCGGACTGGATCAGGTGCTCCATCAGCCCCATCTCGATCATGTTTTCGATGAGCTGGCGCGAAGTGGGGTTGATGTCGAACGAGACATGATCGGGAATCTGGCGGCCGGCCACCATCAGGGCTGGTATCGCAAAATCCCTCAAACCCGGATTGGCCGACGAGCCGATATAGGCCTGATAAATGGGCCGGCCCAGCACCTCGCGCACGGGCACCACATTGCCGGGGCTGCTGGGCAGGGCGATGAGCGGCTCCAACCGGCTGAGATCGATCTCTTCATGCTCGTCATATTCCGCGCCCGGATCGGCCAGGATCTCCTGCCAGACCTCCGCCCGGCCCTGGGCCTGGAGAAAGCGCCACACGGCGCCGTCGGACGGGAATACCGTGGTGGTGGCGCCCAATTCAGTGCCCATGTTGGCGATCACATGGCGGTCCATGGCCGATAGATATTCAAGACCAGAACCGTAATACTCGATGATTCTGCCGCGCCCGCCATCCACACCGTGGCGGCGCAGCATCTCCAGAATGACATCCTTGGCGCTGACCCAGGCCGGCAGCCGGCCCGTCAGTCTGACGCCCATGATCTTGGGCATGCGCACATACATGGGCTCGCCGGCCATGACCATGGCCACTTCCAGCCCGCCGGCGCCCATGGCCAGCATGCCCAGCCCGCCGGCCGCCGGGGTGTGGCTGTCCGAGCCGATGAGAGTCTTGCCGGGGGCCCCAAAGCGCTGCATGTGGACCGGATGGCTGACGCCATTGCCCGGACGGCTGTACCAGATGCCGAATTTGCGGCAGGCGCTGCGCAGAAACAGATGGTCGTCGGCATTGCGATAGTCGGTTTGCAACAAATTATGATCCACATACTGGGCCGAAAGTTCAGTACGTACGCGGCCGATCTCCATGGCCTCGAACTCCAGCATCACCATGGTGCCGGTGGCGTCCTGGGTCAGGGTCTGGTCCATGCGCAGGCCGATCTCTTCGCCGGCATGCATTCGGCCTTCCACCAGATGGGCTTCAATCAATTTTTGGGCTACATTTCTCTTCATGGTCAGCTCCTGCTATATGAAAACGCGGTCATGGCGTGACAGCGGTTAATCTCATTGACTGGTTATTGTGGATCGCAGGCGCATCGATTCCGACCGCCCGGCGGACCCTGGCCAACACCCGGCGGGCCCTTGCGCGGGCAGCGGCAGCGCCGGTCTCCAGGATATGGGTCAGGCCCGGCTGATCAGCCATCAGGTTGGCGAAACGCTCCCGCGCCGGGGCAAAACTTTGATCAAGGATCTGGAATAAAGCCTCCTTGACTTCCTGATAAGCCACACCGCCTAAGGTGTAGCGGCGCCGCAGCCGTGCAATTTCCTCCTGGGGCGCCATGTGGCGGTAAATGGCGAAAACATTGCACTGCTCCGGATCTTTGGGCTCTTCCGGCCGCCGGCTGTCGGTGACGATGCGCATTACCAGCCGGTGCAGCTCTTCGGATTCGCACAACACGGGAATTGTATTGCGATACGATTTGCTCATCTTGCGGCCGTCCAGGCCGGTGATGGTCTGCACGGGCGCCTGAATCCGGGCTTCGGGCATTTTCAGGACGGAACCATAGGTGCGGTTAAAGGCGGCCGCGATGTCGCGGGCCATTTCAATGTGCTGCTGTTGATCCCGCCCCACGGGCACGATATCCGCATCCACGGCCAGGATATCGGCCGCCATCAGGATCGGGTAGCTGTATAAACCCGCGTTAATGTCCGCATCGGCATCATGGCCAGCCCTTTGATTCAACTCCATGGCCGCTTTGTAAGCATGGGCCCGGTTGAGCAACCCCTTGGCCGTCGAGCAGGCCAGAATCCAGGCCAATTCATAGATTTCCGGTACCCCCGATTGCCGGTAAAATGTCACACGGGAAGGGTCCAGACCCAAGGCGATCCAGGTGGCCGCCACTTCGAAGGTGAGCCCCCGCAACTGCCCGGCCCGGCGCACCGAGGTGAGCGCATGACCATCCGCAACGAAATAATAGGCCGACCCGGTTTGGGCCAGCGCCAGGGCCGGCCGGATGCTGCCCAGGTAGTTGCCCAGATGGGGACGCCCGGTGGGCTTGATGCCGGTTAGGATCGTGGTCGTGCCGGTCGGTTGGCCTGTCATAGCTCACTCCTGCTGGGCGTCAAACCGCGGGTGGCGCGGACACAAAAACACCGGACAGATTAGGGCGCAGGTGAATCACATACACCGCGGGTGGGTCGGTTGGAAACGAGGTGGTGACACGGGGAGATCCGGCGGTTTGACTCCTTTCCATTCATGCGATTTACGGTCCAATAGTCGGCACCCGGGGGCCGGCTGTCAAGCACTCCTGGGTTGCTCGATGAAAATTCGGGCTTATGCTTGAACCGTGGAGCGTATCAGCCTCCAACAAAGGAGAGAGTGTGAGTCACGACTGTTGCATGAAGCATGAGGTCTCTTCCTTATCGTACTCGTACTCGTACGCGTACTCGTACTCGAAGGATATTAATAATTTTTCGAGTACGCGTACGAGTACGAGTACGACCTGCGCGGAAGCCCATATCATGCAACACTCCTGACTTACACCCCAAAGGAGAAGACCATGGCTATACAAATCCCCGAACACTTGAACATCAACCCCTACAATTGCCGTTGGGACCCGGATGATCCGCATCTGTGTTTCGATGAAAACTCATGTGGCTGTTATATGAGTCCCTGCGACTATTTTGAAGTCAAAGCCGATGATTGCGATATAGACACCAGCGACTGGTGTTGCTCCTTGGTGGAGATCTGCTGAGACTGCTTGTTGAGTGTTTCAATACCGAAACCGATATCGATAACAATGCCTTGCAACACAAATGATTCACGCACGTTTGTCTTGCCCCCCAAGGCCTGATATGCCACTATCAAACCTTTCCGCCTTAACTTTTCCATGGTCACCATGAATTGACTACCGCAAAGGAAGAATTCAATGAAAGAGAAAACTCGCGAGAACGTGTACAAGGCCTTTATCGGTGAGGCCAAAGCCTATTTTCGTCTGCTGGCCTATGCTGAAAAAGCCGTTGAAGAGGATGCCCCCCAGATCGCGTTGCTCTTCCGCGCCATTGCCGAAGCCGAGCGGGTGCACGCCACGCGTCATCTCAATCTGATCAAAGAGGTGGTGGTTAAAGACACCGACACCAATCTGGAGAAATCCTTTCAGCAGGAAAAATCCATCAGTGAAAATGAATATCCTGAATTTGCCCAGATTGCTGAAGAAGAGGGTGAAACCGCGGCCGCGCTGGTGTTCTCCCAGGCCCGGGATGCCGAATCCTTCCATGCCAAACTCTATGAGCGGGCCATCTACCACATGATCAAGGACAAAACCACCACCTACCACGTCTGCCAGGTGTGCGGCTATGTGGCGGACGCCAAGGCCCCGGACAAATGTCCGGTCTGCGGGGCGCCCAAGGAGAAATTCAAGGTTATGGGTGAGTAGTCGCCCCTGCCGGATTTCTTCGCCCTATCATCGCCTCCCCTTTTCTATCGACGGCCGGCCAATGGCCATCCCGGAGCCGCACCCACATACCCATGCGAGGGGTTGCCCTTGACAACCCTGCCCGGCACCTTACTCTCCCTGCTCAATCTGTAGGCGAGGAAGATCTCGGGCCCAGCCGGAATTAGTTGCCGGATTGGCCCGGCGGATGAAAGAAAGGCACAGACCATGGAAAAGACCAAAACCATCGCCCTTGTGGCGCACGACAATCGTAAAGAAGACCTGATCCAGTGGGTCGAATGGAATTGTCGAATTCTACTTCAACATCGTTTGATCTGTACCGGCACCACTGGACGCTTGATTGAAGAGACGCTACGAACCAAAGCGGTTTGCAAAGAGTCGGGATTGATTGTCCCAGTCATTCAAAAGCTGAAGTCTGGCCCCCTGGGCGGCGACCAGCAACTGGGGGCTTTGATTACCGATGGCCAGATCGATGTGATGATCTTCTTCTGGGACCCGATGCAACCTCACCCCCACGATGTGGATGTTAAAGCCCTGCTGCGCATTGCGGTGGTGTATAATATCCCGGTGGCATGCAACCGCGCCACGGCTGATTTCATGATTTCTTCTCCGTTGATGGACGAAAACTATGAACCCGTCCGGATTGACTACCGCGAATATATTCACAGGGAATTGAATAAAGAAGATGTTGCGGCGGACGCGCGCAAGGCTCTTGCGGACTGAGTCCGGCCGTTGCTTGGCGAACTGCCCATAAAAATACTTCGGCTGACGATTTCAAAAAAGGAGCCTTGAAGTGGGCCCGGTCAAAGCGCACCGGGCTTTGGGATTCGATGATTTGCTTAATCATGGCCGGAATGGCTTCCAGCTTCTCCGTCAGCGTCTGATAGAGCACACCGACGGCAAAAACAACGCGGCGCTCAAACATCCTTATGTAATTGCGGATTCGGCTGCGCAGCAAATCCTGGTTGGCAAAAATCAGTTGTTCGCCGGAAAGACTGCGGATGCGGGTCGTCTTAAGTCCCACATACTCCACGGTTCCCATGAGATCTTGGACAATGATGAAATCGCCGATGACAAAAAGTTTGTCCAGTACAATTGAGTAGCAGAATGGTCAGAAAAAGGATTTTTTCAATGATATGGTCGACAATGGACGGTAGGGAGAGAAACACAGTGCCGGCATATATGGCCACGGCCAACACGAAGAGGGAGTGAACGCATTCAAGAAGTCTGGAGGCGATCTCGTGCCGTACGGCGCGCCCGCCGGGTGCCGGCTTTTTCAGTTGCTTGCGCAGGATGGTTTTGGCGCTGCTCGCCAGGAAATAGACCGCTACCATGGTGCCAGCGGCAAGAATCCAATCCCTAAGCGGGTTATGCAAAAAAGTGTAATCCATGACGGCCACCGCAGCTTGGCTTTCTTCAAGTCATCTCAAAAATATTTTAAGCGACAATTATATTTCGGAGAACTCTTGTTTTGTTTTTCCAAGCAAACGACTGACCGCGCCGAAGTCAAATTATTGAATGAACATCGGGAATCAGCGATGCCCTTGCTGAAAGGCATAATATTCAGCCGTCTTGGATAGTGCCCGCACGGCGCGATCCAGGCCTTCATATACCGGAATGCCGCCATGCAACAAAGTCTCTTCCAGGCGCAGGCGGGCTTCCTTTATGTCGGCATTGGGCTGATATTGGCGCCAGACCACCACCAGGGGCTTGCCGTTGATGTGCTGGCGGGCTTCATCGGCGAGGAAGCGCGCGATGCGGTCGATGTGACCGCCTTTTTCCAAGCCATAGATCCAATCCAGATGCAGTGAGATCACAAACATGTGCAGATAGGGTTCGGCGGCCAACAATTCCAAGGTGGGACCTAAAAGCTGCAACCGCATCAATACGATGTGGGCATCCACCGGGTTACGGATCATGTTGCCGGCCGGCGGGATGTAGGCTCTCAATTTCTCCATGACCGCGGGCGTCAGGGCTGGCATCTCCAAACCGGCCTTGGCGCAACTGTCGGCCGCGGCCACGCCGATGCCGCCGCCGGTGCCCAGAATGGCCACGCCGCGGCCCTGGCAGGGCGGCAGGCGGTGCAGGGCCGAGACCACATCGGCCATCTCTTCGAGGGTGTCCGCCGGCACGGCGCCGGTTTGCCGGAAGAAGGCCTTCCAGATCTTTTCGCCGCCGGCCATGGAACCGGTGTGGGAAGCCACGGTGCGCGCGCCCGACTCGGTCAGTCCGCCTTTGATGATCACCACCGGCTTGGTGCGGTTGATCTGCGTGACCTGGCGCAGCAGTTTGCGGCCGTCTTTGACGCCTTCCAGATACATGGCGATGATGCGGGTCTGCTCATCCTGGGCCAGGTAGTTCAGATAATCGGTGCTGTCCAGCGTCAGGGCGTTGCCGTAGCTGATCACCTTGCTGAAGTAAAGATCATAGCGCGTGTTGGCCAAGTTGACGAAATCCTGAGCATTACCGCCGCTCTGGCTCACCATGCCCACCGGCCCGCTGATGGGCGAAGCCGCGGTCCAGGTGAGCAGCCGGGCGGCCGGCACATGCAGCCCCATGCAATTGGGGCCGATGATGTTGAGCCCGCCTTCCATGGCGATCTTCTCGATTTCCGCTTGCAGGCGGATGCCCTCTTCTTCTCCCGATTCTTTGAACCCGGAAGTAAAGATGTGAATGGTCTTGTGGCCCGTGGCGATGCACTCGCGCAATGCTTCCGGCACGCGCTCAGCCGGAATGGAGAAAATCACCAGATCCGCGGGTTCAGGCAACGCCCGCAGGCTGGGGTAGGCTGTGATGCCTTCGATATCTTCCGCTTCGGGATGAATGGGGTAGAGTTTGCCGGGAAAACCGAAGTTGCGCACGCAGCGGAAGATGCCGGGATAGGCGCCGATCTGGGTGCGGGCCACGCCCACCACGGCAATGGATCGCGGATACATGGCGCGCTCCAGGTCGGCGTTGATGCGCGCGGCGCGGCTCTTCTCCTCAGCTTCATCAACGGCAGTAATTGCCGCCTTTATCTTTTCTTCCAGCACCACCAGGGCATCCACGGCCGTGATGCGGCCGTCGGCGGCCACGATCAGTGGATTGATATCGATCTCCTTGACTTCCGGATGGGTCATGGCCAGTTGGGACAAGCCGGTCAGCACGCGGCAGAGCTGCTCTTTATCCACCGCCGCGTCGCCCCGGAACGGTCCCAGCAGTTTGCGGCCGGCCAGATCATCCATCATCCGCAGAGCTTGGGCTTCGCTCAAAGGCGCGATGCGGAAGACCACATCGCCAATGGCTTCGGTGAAAACGCCGCCCAAACCGAACATCACCACCGGTCCGAACTGCGGGTCCTGGACCAAGCCAGCCACCAGCTCCCGTCGGCCGGACACCATGGGCTGCAGCAAACATCCTTCCCAGTCCGGCCCGGCTGCCTGTTTGATCTCCTCAAACGCCTGCCGCACCTCTGCTTCCGTTTTTAAGTTGACCCGCACCAGCCCCAGCTCGGTCTTATGAGTCAGACGGCTGCCCAGCCCCTTAAGGACCAGGGGAAAGCCGATGTTTTGGCCCTGGATGACCGCATCGGCCACATCGACGGTGATCCATTCTTTGACCACGGGAACGCCAAAAGCAGCCAGGAGTTGTTTGGACTCAGCTTCGTTGAGGGTGTGGCGGCCCTCCTGCCGGCAACGTTCGAGCAATTCAGCGGATTTCAAGGGGGAGTACCTTTCATGGCGCGGCCCCAAGCGCCGCGGGCACAAGCCACGGCGCGGGGATTGGAGCCTGTTGGGGGGGTAGATACCAACCACCGGTTGATCCCCGGCGGTTCAGCGTTTTGTCGAATTCGTGCAACCATTGTGGAAATTGTACAAAGGGGCCGGTCGCCTGTCAATAAAAACGAACGTTCGTTCTAGTTTTTACCCTTCAAAATTTGCTTCCGAAAGAATCCCGCGACCCGTTTGGCCGGCGCAGCCGAGGCCGCGTACCCAATGGCCGCGACCATCAGATGCAGCATGGCCGAAGCCGCGATACTGGAGCCGGGTGAAAGCAGATAAGGGGCCAGAACGACGGCCGCGAGGAATCCGATGAGTATCCGGTAGGTGTCGGGCCAGAAAAGGATATAGAAGATAATATAGCTGATGGTGATGGGTCGTTTTTGCAAGGGGTGATCCTCAAAAATCTTATGGGTTTTGTAAAATTTTAAAATTCAGGCGATCCTTCATCAAAAGAAAATGGCGATCCTGAGTAAAAATTGCGCAGTCATGCTGACGCGCATTTTGGGCAATGATCAAATCGGGGATTCCGACTCCGTTAATGCCCATTTTCAGGCAGTCGCATTGAAAATCAATGATTTGCTGCCAATCGATATGCACCTCCACTTTGCGGATACGGCGCAGCAAAGCAATCAATTTTTTTTGGTTGCGGACCTTCAAAAACGGGATGAGCTCGGCCAGGATCAGGTCATTGGTCACAACAAGATTCTCATCGATAAAAAAATCAAGCTTGTCGGAGAAGGAACCGGCTCTTAAATACTCGACCCAGATGGAGGTATCCACTAAGATCGACATCGCCGGCCTCTGAGCGTATTCAAGTCAACCTCCAAGTTGATCTTGCCTTTGAACTGCTTTAAACCCGAAATCTCTTCCTTGCGGATCAGCTCCTCCAAAGCAGTGATGATGACCTGTGTCTTTGTCTGGATGCCGGAGCTCTTCATGGCGCGGTTGAGCAACTCCTCGGGTAAATCGAGCGTGGTTCGCATAAACAAGCCTCCATTGTATTTATGCATGAAAATGACAAATGATGCATATTTTGTCAAGGCTGGGGCTGTATGTTCAGTGCCTAAGCAAACCGTCACCAACACCCTCCATTGCCTTGCGTCTCGCCGTTGCGCCGTTGGGCGAGAATTTCATAAACAAACGACGTGATTCAAAACCTGTGATTCATCCATGGCCTTGGTGTGGGGGCATGCGAGAAAAACGAGGTGGATGCAATCGCGGCGGCTGCAGTTTGGGCCTCGCGCAACGGCGCAACGCAATCCCAAGCAAAACCGCTGGGAGGTGTGCCCCTCTTTCTGCCTCGTTCCCACGCAAGCGTGGGAACGAGGAACCGCGAGCCAAACAGTAGGGTGCATTTTATGCACCGTAAAATGGCGTGCGCATCGCAGATGCTGGGGCAACCCTTTCGCCCTCGGTAATTTAATGCTACGTATCCAATGATTGTAATCCGTGCTCGAATTAGCCTACCCCATTTTGAAGCAGGAGCGAACCCGATGGATGATCTCAAAAAGCTCTACTACAGCGCCGATGCCACCGAACTGGCTGAATTGATCCGCAAGGGCGACATCCAAAGCCGTGAATTGGTCCAACTGGCCATCGAGGAGATCGAGCGCCAGAATCCGACCTTGAACGCCGTGATTTACAAAATGTACGAAAGCGCACTGGCCCAGGCCGATGCCCCCGTCAAGGGGCCGTTTGCCGGTGTGCCGATGTTGTTGAAGGATGACAGCGATGTGACCAATACCACCGGCTCCCAGGCCTGCGCGGCCCTGAAACATGTGCGCGCCGCGGCTGACAGCCACTTCATCCGCCGCCTGCGTCAGGCCGGCTTTGTGTTCCTTGGCAAGACCAATCTGCCCGAATGGGGCTTGAAAAATATCACCGAACCGCACCTGCACGGCCCCTGCCGCAATCCTCACAACCCGGAATTTTCACCCGGCGGCTCCAGCGGCGGTTCCGCGGCGGCCGTGGCCAGCGGCATGGTGCCCTTGGCCAGCGGATCGGACGGCGGCGGCTCCATCCGCATCCCCTCCTCCTATTGCGGCCTGGTGGGGTTAAAACCCTCCCGGGGCCGGGTGAGCACCGGACCTAAATATGGTCAATATTGGGAAGGCTTCGGCACCAATGGGGTATTGACGCGCACGGTGCGCGACGCCGCCGCTCTGCTCGATCAGATCAGCGGCTATCAAAACGGCGCGCCCTATGCCTGTATTGAGCCCGAACAACCCTTTAGCGAAATCATTCGCCGGCCGCCGGCAAAGCTGCGCGTCGCCTTTTCCGCCACCAACCCAGGGGTTGAGTTGGCGCCCCAAGCGGTGCAGGCTGCCCGGCAGTGCGCCCAAATGCTGGAAAGCCTGGGCCACCGCGTGGAAGAAATCCCCGTGCCCGTACCCGTCTCGAAAATTTTGGAATCCTTCTTGATCGTTTGCTACATCGCCGTGAGCGGTGATCTGGAAGTAATTAAAAAACGCGAGGGTCGGGCGGCCCTGCGGCACATTGAAATGGATTCGCGCGTGTTTGCCGAAATCGGCAGATGGACCAAATTATCCGAACTCTTCCAGATCCGGCTGGTATGGCAGGAAATCGCCAATACCATGGCCAGCCTCCATCAAACATTCGATCTGTACGTTACTCCCACCACGGCCTCGGGACCGTCGCGCATCGGCGAACTGGGCCTTTCGTGGATCGAACGGTTGGGGTTGAGAATAACCTTCGCCACCCATACGGGCTGGATTTTAAAACATTTCCCCAGGGTCAAAACGCAGATCTTCAACAACTTCAAGCGCACCCCGCACACCATGTTGGCCAATATCACGGGCCAGCCGGCCATCTCCCTGCCGCTGTACTACGACGAGCAAACCCATCTGCCCTGGGGCGTGCAATTCATCGCGCCTTATGGCCGGGAGGCAACGCTGCTGCAATTGGGGGCCCAGCTGGAACAGACCTCCATCTGGAAGCAACGGACCACGCCGGTGGGGGGCCATCCCAAGGCCTAAAGTTGATTGGTTGATTCGTTGATTGGGGATTTTTATACTGCCATGTCGTTAGCTCAGAAGAGATCTCCTTACAGCCCTATCCTCACCGCGCCATTGCTGGAAACCTATGTTTAATGATATGTGTGGTCAAAATCCACTTTTCCGAGCCAGACTGAATGTCTTGCCTCTTGTCTGACAGCTGGAACAACCGTTGGCGCCCCACAAATGGTGAACCGCATGCCGCAGATGGAATCTTCCAGCATCCTACCCAAAGGCCGATTCACCAAGCTGCTGATTCTGCTGCTTGGCATGCTGGTGCTGGCCCCGCTGCTGGACGGCTTTTTCCATTTGCGGATGCTGGATGATCTGTTCCTGACAGCGGTCTTCATCTACGCCACTTACTCCTTAAGCCGTGACAAACGGCTGCTGGCCGCCGGGATCTGTTTGGCCTTGCCCGCCATTGTCTTGACCTGGTGGTGCATGATTACGGAAACGGCCTGGCTGAGCATCGCGGCGGGGCTTTGCGACATGGTCTTTATTCTCACCATTTCCGTGGCCATCTTGAGCTACATATTCCGCCAAAAACAGGTCAGCACCGATATGATTGCCGGGGCCATCATCGTCTACCTGCTCATGGCCGTGATGTGGGCCCAAATCTTTTTCGTGCTGGAGCTCCTCCGGCCCGGGCAATTCGCTTTTCCTGCCGGCAACGGCACCGATATTCGACCGCAGCTGCGGTACTTCAGCCTGGTGACCATCACCACGGTGGGGTATGGCGATATCACTCCCTTAAGTCCCGGCGCGCGCGCCTTTGCCAACCTGGAGGCGGTGATGGGCCAACTGTACTTGGTGATACAGGTGGCCTGGCTGGTGGGCATGCATGTATCCGTGAGATCGAGATGAATATCGAAACACCTTTTACACAACTGCTTTTTCGTACTCGTACTCGTACTCGAAAGTAAATAAATCCCTTCGAGTACGAGTACGAATAATAATGAAAGGATTGACCATGACAAGAATCATATCCGTCGCAAGAGTTGTGCGGGCGATGGTTTTTTTCTTCTTGTTCGCCACGGTCATGGCCCCATGGTGCCACGCGGAAACACCGGAGAAGAAAACCTTTAAACCAGAGGAACTGGAACAGATCGTGGCGCCCATTGCCCTCTATCCGGACTCATTGCTGGCCCAGATCCTGATGGCGTCGACCTATCCGTTGGAAGTGGTACAGGCCGAACGCTGGCAAAAGAAGAATAAAGATCTCAAAGGCGACGCCCTGGCCAAGGAGTTGGAGAAACAGTCCTGGGACGCCAGTGTCAAATCCCTGGTCAGCTTTCCCGAGGTCCTGACCATGATGAGCGAAAAACTGGACTGGACCCAGAAGCTGGGCGATGCCTTCCTGGCCCAACAAAAAGAGGTCATGGACAGCGTTCAGACGCTGCGCAAGAAAGCCGAAGCCGAGGGCAACCTGAAAAGCACCAAGGAACAAAAAGTAGCGACCCAGGAGGAGAAGATCGTCATCGTGCCGGCCGATCCCCAGGTGGTCTATGTGCCGGTCTATAATCCCACCGTGGTCTATGGGGTGTGGCCGTATCCGGCCTATCCGCCCTATTACTACTACCCGCCGGCTTATGTCTATCCGCCGGGCGGGGTCTTCATCTCCTTTACCATGGGGGTGATGATCGGCTCGGCCTGGAGCCACTATGGCGGGGGCGGCTGCAATTGGAACGGCGGCAATGTCTATGTCAACCATCACACCACCAACATCAATGTCGATCGCGGCGCGCATGTGAGTCCCCGAGGCGGCGGCAACCGGGAGACCTGGCAGCACAACCCCGAACACCGTCAGGGGGTCCCCTACCGCGACCAGACCACGGGGCAGAAGTACAACCGGGCTTCCACCAATGATGCCGTCGGCTCTAGGGAGAACTTCCGCGGCCGGTCCGAAGCAGGCCAGCGCGATATAGATCGCGGCGGCGCGGGGCCATCGGGGAGCCGCCCGGGCGGCGCCGGGGTGGGCACTCTGGAGACCGGCAGCCGCGACAGAGGCGACGCCCTGTCCGGCATGGACCGTGGCGGAAGTACTACCCGCGATTACAGCAGCCGCGGCAGCACCAGCCGAGAAAGCATGTCTTCCAGCGGCCGCGGCAGCTTCAGCGGGGGTGGTTCACGGAGCTTCGGCGGCGGCGGCCGGGGCGGGGGCAGGAGGTAACCATGAAAAAAGCTCGATCCATCATTTTCCAAGTGGTCAAACAGCACGCGCCGATGAAGGCAATTCAATCATGGGCGACCGTAATACTTCTGTTGGTGATCGTGCTGGTGGGAACCGGTGCAACCCCCAAGCAGAGTCAAAAAGGCTTTGCCTCGCCCGAAGCCGCGGTCAGCGCCTTTATCTCCGCTTTGCGCGCCAATGACCCGCAGCAATTGCTGGCCATTTTCGGCTCGGCGGGCCAAGGGCTCTTCTCTTCGGGGGACGCGGTCAGCGACCGATTGCATCAGGAGAAATTCATCGCCGCCTTTGATCTTAAAAATGGAGTGGCCCAGGAAGGGGCGCAAATGATCCTCAATGTGGGTGAAAACAGTTGGCCCTTCCCAATCCCCATCGTAAAGAAAGGGAGCTTGTGGTATTTCGATACCCTGGCCGGGAAAGAAGAGGTTCTCAACCGCCGCATCGGCCAAAATGAATTGAGCACCATTCAAAC
The DNA here is from genome assembly GCA_021824175.1 of Deltaproteobacteria bacterium. Lineage (GTDB taxonomy): Bacteria > Desulfobacterota > Desulfobacteria > Desulfobacterales > Desulfosarcinaceae > Desulfatitalea. The sequence goes on along the minus strand of JAKALP010000009.1, from coordinate 144,219 downwards.
CCTGCTGGCCGTGGTCGATGCCCAGCGCGAATATGCCATGATGGACCCGGATAACGACGGCATCCGAGGCTATGCCGCCAAGTTCGGCAGCGATGCCGGCCGGAAAAACGGGCTATTCTGGAAAACCGCGCCGGGCGAGCCTGCCAGCCCCTTGGGCGAACTGGTGGCCGAAGCCTATGCCGAGGGCTACACCTACGACGGCGCCCAAAAGGAGCCCACCCCCTTTCACGGCTACTACTTCCGGATGCTCACGCGCCAGGGCCGCCACGCCCCCGGCGGCGCCTATGACTATCTGGTGAATAATAAGATGATCGGGGGATTCGCCGTAGTGGCTTACCCGGCCATTTACGGCAACTCCGGCGTCATGACCTTTATCGTCAATCATGACGGTGTAGTCTACCAAAAGGATCTGGGGCCCAAAAGCGCCCAGAGCGCCAAGGCCATGACCGCTTTTGATCCCGATAAAACCTGGAAGAAAGTAAAATAGGAACGCCGGTGAGATCACTCCAAGAGAAGAAGGAGGGCTGATGAATATCCGAACAAAAGGAATCGTTTTTCTTCTAGTTTGCGGTCTGATTCTGGGCCTGTTCACAGCCGCCCTGGGCGATGGGCTGGAAGAAGCGCGCCACCGTGGCATGCTGCGGGTGGGCATCAAAACCGACTTTGCGCCCTTCGGGTTTACCGACCCCTCCGGCCAGATCCAGGGCTTTGATGTGGATCTGGCGCGCTATCTGGCGCGGGTGCTATTTGACGATGAACAGGCGCTGGAGCTGGTGCCGGTCACCTCCGGCAGCCGCATCCCCTTGCTCTACAGCGAATCGGTCGATCTTCTCATCGCCGCCATGAACGTTACGGAGGATCGTCAACGGGTGCTGGATTTTACTGAGGCCTATTTGATGACTGGATCTGCGCTGTTGACCCTCAAGCAGAGCCCCATTCATGGGGTTCAGGAACTGGCCGACCGCAGGGTGGCCGTGGTGAGCGGCGCGGTGCAGGAAAAAGATCTGCCGTTGATCGCGCCGCTGGCCAAGCTGGTGTCCTTCAATACCCTGACCGAAGCCCTGAACGCATTGCGCGGCAAGCAGGTGGATGCCCTGTGCCAGGACGATATCGTGCTCTTGAAAGAAGCCGCCAAGGACTCCAGCCTGCGCGTCGCGGGCAACCCTTTTATTCCCCGGCCCTATGCCATGGCTGTGCGCAAAGGCGATGATACATTTCTGAAGTGGCTCAACCTCCAGATAGATAAGATGAAACGCGACGGCACGCTGCGCCAGCTCAGACAGAAGTATTTCGAGGGGATGGAAGATAAACTCCTGCCGCAGCCGTAAGGTGCATTCCATGCACCGATGCGCTGCGCATGAGCGCTGGTGCGTAAAACGCGCCCTACGGCCGCGGCCATTTTCGTAGGGTGCATTCCATGCACTTATGCGGCCATTTACTTAGCAGGTGCATCTATGCACCCGCGCACTGAAATTAGTAGGTAAACGCGCCCTTCGGGGGCTAGTATTTAACGTGGAAAGGAGATGGGTCGATGGTGTTGAAGCTGATTTTGGAATTCGCGGTGGTCCTGGCCGCCATTTTTCTGGGCAGCCGCTCCGGCGGCGTGGGCCTGGGACTGTGGGGCGGCGCGGGCGTGCTGGTGCTCAGTTATGTCTTCCAACTGCCGCCCACGGCGCCGCCCATTGACGTGATGCTGATCATTCTCTCCGTCATCATGGCGGCCTCGGTCATGGAGGCGGCCGGCGGCATCAACTACCTGGTGAGCCTGGCCGAGCGCATCATCCGCCGCAATCCGCGCCAAATCACGCTGGTGGCGCCCCTGGTGTGCTATCTCTTCCCCTTTGGCGCGGGCACGGGCCATGTCTTCTACCCGCTGCTGCCCATCATCTTCCAGGTGGCCTATGAAAACGGCATCCGGCCCGAGCGGCCCATGGCGGTCTCCACCATCGCCTCCCAGCAGGCCATCACGGCCTCGCCCGTCTCCGCGGCCATGGCCGCCATGATCGCCATGTTCGAGCCCCTGGGCGTGGGGCTGCCCAAAATCATGTTGATCTGCGTGCCGGCCACCATCGTCGGCGTGATCGTGGCGGCCCTGATCCAAACCCGCGTCGGCAAAGAGCTCAAAGACGACCCGGAATACCAGCGCCGTCTGGCCTCCGGCGAACTGCTTCCTCCTGGACAAGCCAAAACCAAGGAGGAGCGCAAAGAGCTGCCCAAGGGTGCGCGCCTGAGCGCCCTGCTCTTCCTGGCCGGTGTGCTTCTGATCGTAGCGGCCGGTCTTTTTCCGCAAATTCGGCCAATGGTCCCCAAGGGCAATGCCACCGTGCCCCTGGGCATGGCCGACACCATCCAGATCGTCATGCTCGCCCTGGCGGCCCTCATGCTGCTGACCACCAAGACCGCGGCCGCCAAGATCCCCAAGACCGAAGTGGCCCAGGCCGGCTTGACCGCGGTCATCGGCATCTTCGGCCTGGCCTGGCTGGGGGATACATTCATCAAAGGCAACGAGAAACTGATCATCGGCACCATCGGCGAGATTACTTCCAACCATCCCATCACCTTTGCTTTGGGATTGTTCTGCGCCTCGGTGCTGCTCTTCAGCCAGGCGGCCACCACGCGGGCCTTGATGCCCCTGGGCATCAGCCTGGGCCTGCCGGCAGCCAACCTGGTGGCCATGTGGCCGGCGGTCAACGGTTATTTCTTCCTGCCGACTTATGGCTCATTGATCGCCGCCATCAATTTCGACCGCACCGGCACCACGCGCATCGGGCGCTTCGTGCTGAATCACTCATTCATGCTGCCGGGGATCGTGGCCACGGGCGTGGCGATTGTTGTGGGGTTGATTATTGGGCGGATGATCCTGTAGGAATTGCTGCCCTCATCAGTGCTCGTACTCGTACTCGTACGCGTACTCGTACTCGATAGGAGGCAGGTGACGTTAACGAAGTAAATGCCCGCGGAAAGCAGTCATGCATGATAATAAAGTATAACCACTACTCAATCGTACTCGTACTCGACGGGGCCTAATTTTTTTCGAGTACGAGTACGCGTGCGAGTACGAGTACGAAACAGCTTGTAGGAGGAAGCATGCAAAAAAAGTTAGAAAAAGCAATCAAGAACGCCGCCGAAGTGATCGGTGTGAGCGCTGAAGATCTATCCTCTTTTTTCCAGAAAGGCGCAACCCAAGAGTACGAGCCCGGCGACTGGATATTTCATGAATCCACGCCGCGCCAGTGGGCCGGCATCGTCCTGGAGGGTGAAGTGGAGATCGTGCGCGGTCTGCACGGTGCCGCCACGCGTATGGTGGTGTTGCAGCCCGGCGCCCTGATCGCCGAAAGCGCACTGCTCGATGACCTGCCCCACTCCACCAGCGCCGTGACCCGCCAGGGCGCGGTGCTGTGGCAGATTGGGCGCAAGGAGCTGGCTGCTTTCCGCAAAAAGAAACCGGCCGTTTACTACCGCATCGTGGCCAGGGTGGCTCAGAAGCTCGGCGAGCGGCTGCGGGCCTGCAGCCATCCCGGCGCCGATGGCGTTGCGGCCATTAGCGGCGCCCGCCGGGAGCATGACTCCCTGGGAGAAAAGGAGATCCCCAACTCGGCCTACTACGGCGTCCAGACCGCCCGGGCATTGGAAAACTTCCAGATTTCGGGCGTGCCCCTGCGCAATTTCGGCCACTTCATCGACGCATTGGCGTTGATCAAAAAAGCCACGGCCATGACCAACCACAAATTGGGGGTGCTGGCCAAGGAGAAGATGAAAAGCATTTGCGCGGCCTGCGACGAAATTCTCTCGGGAAAGCTGCACGACCAGTTCGCGGTGGACATGTTCCAGGGCGGGGCCGGAACCTCCACCAACATGAACGCCAATGAGGTCATCGCCAATCGCGCCCTTGAGCTCATGGGCCATGAGAAGGGCGAGTACACCCATCTGCATCCCAATGACGATGTCAATTGCTCCCAATCCACCAACGATGTCTACCCCACGGCTATCAAGCTGGCCGTGATCCTGTCGCTCAAAGATCTGCTGGGCGCCATGGAAGAACTGCAAATGGCCCTGGCTAAAAAGGGCGAAGAGTTCGCTGGCATTCTGAAGATGGGCCGCACCGAAAACCAGGATGCCGTGCCCATGACCCTGGGCCAGGAGTTCGGGGCCTACGCCTGCATGATCGACAGCGCCCGCGCGGCCCTGGCGCACGCGGCGATAGAATTTCATGAGGTCAACATGGGCGCCACGGCCATCGGCACCGGCATCAACAGCCCGCCGGGCTACGCCGAGCTGGTCTCCAAAACCCTGGCCAAGGTGAGCGGTCTGCCCATCCGCAAGGCCGAAAACCTGGTGGAAGCCACTCAGGACTCGGGCGCCTTTGCCCAGATGTCGGGCACCATGAAGCGCGCCGCGGTGCAGATCTCCAAAATCTGCAACGATCTGCGCTGGCTCTCTTCCGGCCCGCGCTGCGGTCTGAACGAAATCAACCTGCCGCCCCTGCAGCCCGGCTCGTCCATCATGCCGGGCAAGGTCAACCCGGTGGCGCCGGAACTGGTCAGCCAGATCTGCTTCCAGATCATTGGCTACGACACTGTGATTTCCATGGCCGCCGAGGCCAGCGAACTGGAGCTCAACATGGCCGAGCCCATCATCGCCTATGACCTGCTGCACGGCATGATGATTTTGAAAAACGCCTGCATCACCCTGACCAGCCGCTGCGTGACGGGCATCACGGCCAATGCCGAGCGCTGCCGGCAGTATGTGCAGAGCAGCATCGGCCTGGTGACGGCGCTCAACCCGGTGCTGGGCTACGAAAAGTCGGCCGCCATTGCCAAGGAGGCGCTCAAGACCGGCGGCAATGTCTACGATCTGGTGTTGCAGAAGAAGTGGTTGACCAAAGCCCAACTGGACGATCTGCTGCGGCCGGAAAATATGACCGATCCGCGAAGGATACCGAAGTAGAGGATCAGAATCCTGAATTCAGGAGTCAGGAGTCCTACGAAGCTTTAAGATCTAATTCGATTTCGTACGAGTACGATTAAAAGAAGAAGGAAAGCAAAAATGAAGTTATTACGCTTTTACTTCAAAACCAACCTTCTCCTGCGCATCCTCATCGGGCTGTCCGCGGGGGCCGTGGCGGGCTTGATCTTTGGTCCCAGCATTCAATGCGTTTCGCCCCTGGGTGACATTTTCGTGCGCCTGCTCAAGCTGATCGTCATGCCGGTGGTGGTTTTCACCCTGATCGTGGGCGCGGCCAGCATTCATCCAGCCCGGTTGGGCAAAGTGGGCGTCAAAGCCCTGCTGCTCTACACCATTACGACGGCCTTTGCCGTGGCCTTGGGGCTGCTGGTGGGCAATGTGTTCAAGCCCGGCCTGGGTATGACCCTGGCGGGCGCGGGCGGCGCCGGCGGTCTGAAGACCGATACGCCTTCCTTGCTGCAGACCATTTTGGAGATCGTGCCCCTCAATCCGTTTAAGTCCATCACCGACGGCAATATGCTCCAGACCATCTTCTTCGCCATTCTCTTCGGCATGGGCGTAGCCTATCTGCGCGAGAGCGAGGATCAACGCATCCGCAATGCGGCCAACACGGTCTTTGCTTTCTTCGACGGCTGCGCCGAAGTGATGTACAAGGTGGTCAACTGGATTCTCGAGTATGCGCCCATCGGCGTGTTTGCCCTGATCGCGGTGGTCTTCGGCGAACAAGGCCCGGAAGCCTTCGGCCCCCTGGGCATGGTCACGCTCAGTGTCTACGCGGCGTTGCTGCTGCACCTTGGGCTCTCCTACAGCGGTCTGCTGCTTTTGTTCCGCGTCCCTCCGTTCAAATTCTTCATCCAGGCCAAGCAGGCCATCATCACCGCCTTTGTCACCCGCAGCAGCGGCGGCACCCTGCCGGTGAGCATGGATGTGGCCGAGAAGCAATTGGGCATCTCCAAGGGCGTGTACTCCTTCACGCTGCCCCTGGGGGCCACCATCAACATGGACGGCACGGCCATCTATCAGGGGGTGTGCGTGCTCTTCATCGGCTTTGCCGTGGGCGCGCCATTGACCTTCAGCCAGCAGATGACCGTGATCCTGACCGCTGTACTGGCCTCCATCGGCACGGCCGGTGTGCCGGGCAGCGGCGCCATCATGCTGATGATGGTGCTCAATTCGGTGGGCATGGCCGTGGAGCCGGGCACGGCCGTGGCCATGGCCTACTCCATGATCTTCGGCATCGATGCTTTGCTGGATATGGGCCGCACGGCCCTAAATGTCACGGGCGACCTGGCGGTCACCTGCGCCGTGGCCAAGGCCGAAGGAGAACTCGATGAAGGGTGTTGGCAGGAGGGCGAACGCCGGCCGGCCTGAAACAAGATCGAAAGAAAAGATAAAGAGGGGAAGCGATGAAAAAGACAATCGGGTGGTTCCTGGCAGTTTTACTTCTGACAGTTTCATTGGCCTGGGCCGGTCAGATGGAGTCCATTCTGGCCAAAGGCGAAATTGTGGTTTCATTGAATCGCAATACGCCGCCCTTCTGCATGGAGTCCAAGGGGGAATTGATCGGCCTGGATGTGGATCTGGCGCGCCTGATGGCCGATGCCCTGGGCGTCAAAGTCAAATTCATATTCCCGGACACCTATGAAGAGCAGATCCCCAAGCTGCTGGCCTGCGACTCGGATATCATCATCGCGGCCATGACCCGCACGCCCGAGCGCGGTCTCAAAGTCAATTTCAGCGCCCCCTATTTTGAAGTGACCCAGGCGGCCCTGGTGCATGCCAAGCTCGCCAGGACTCAGACCCAATCTTATTTCGACCTGGTGGATATTCCCGGGGTGCGCATCGGCGTCAAGCAGCAAACCACCATGGAACGTTTTGCCCGCAAGCTCTTTGCCGCCGAGCAGATCAAAACCTATGCCAGCCACGACGAGGCCGTGGCGGCTCTGTTGAAAGCCGAGGTGGACGCCACGGTCCACGACTCGCCCTATGTGATGGTGTGGCAGAAGAGTCATCCGGAATATGCAGCCAAGATCAAGGCCCTGCTGGCGCCCTCCACCAAAGAATACTACGGCTTTGCCATCCGCAAGGGCGACGCGGATTTTTTATCCTGGCTTAACCTCTTCATCGCCCAGGCCGAAAACGACGGCACCATGGACTGGTTGAAGCACACCTACCTGGTGGAGATGGCCTGGCTGGGCCAAGGGCAGACCAAAGGGGCGGCCATGGACAAAGAGCACCTGATGCGCAATAAGTTCCTGTCCCAAAAAATGGAGCAGCTCCAACGCCAACGCCGGGAAGAGATGAAGAAGAGCGGCGCGCAGTACTAGTAGGGTGCATTATATGCACCAATAACCACCGTAGATCAATTGATGGTGCGTGAAACGCACCTTCAGGTGCAAAACCCGTAGCGATATAAATAGGTAAATCATGTCAAACTACCGGCGTGCAAAGATCAAAGGAGGAACCTATTTCTTCACGGTGGTAACGCACCAAAGACAACCACTCTTATGTCATGATTTTATTCGGTCAGCCTTACGCGAAGCCATTGAGGAGACACGAAAGATCATTCCTTTCAAAATTGAGGGTTGGGTGCTATTGCCGGATCATCTTCACTGCATCTGGGTATTGCCGGAAGGGGATGCCGACTACGGCAAAAGATGGGCATTCATAAAAAAATCCGTGACCAAAAAGTGTGGCTCGAGATTCTTCAGCGCCGATTTCTTGAATGCTTCTAAAAAACGCCGGCAAGAATCCTCCATCTGGCAACGCCGATTTTGGGAACACACGATCAGAGATGAAACGGATTTCAGACAACACATGGATTACATCCATTACAATCCGGTGAAGCATGGTCTTGTGCGATATGCAAAAGATTGGCCCTATTCCACATTTCACCGATTGATGAAAAATGGTATGTACCATGAGAATTGGGGTGGGACCGGCGAGGCAACCGTGGATGAAGATTTTGGAGAATAAATCGATGGTGCGTAAAACGCACCCTACGGAGGTGGGTGTTTTGAATTCATTTACGTTGAACGCGTAGGGTGCATTTTATGCACCATCCGCATCAATGATATTCACTTGAAAGTGCATCACAACAAAAACCAAAAAGAAGAAGGGAGAGTAGTATGAAGAGAGTATTGTTCGCCATCGGAATTTTGGCCATCTGTTTTGGGTTCAGCGGTAACTTGCTGGCTGAAGAGAGCCTCATCGACACGGTGGCCAATGGTTGTAAAACCGAGATTACGACCTATTGTAAGGGGGTTACGCCCGGCGAAGGCCGGATTCTGGCGTGTCTCTTTGCCTATGAAGACAAATTGAGCGGCCAATGCGAATATGCCCTTTATGATGCCGCGGCCAGGCTCGAGCGCGCCGTGACGGCCCTGAACTTCGTGGCCCAGGAGTGCGAAGCGGACATCACCACCCTTTGCAAGAACGTGGCGGCCGGTGAAGGCCGTTTGCTGCAGTGTCTGGAAAAAAACGATGCCAAAGTCAGCAAACGGTGCAAAGAGGCTCTCAAGGGCACAGGCTTAAAGCAAAAATAGAAGCGGCTATCGGACAATAGAAATTTTCATTCAATATCAGAAGCATCACCCAAATTGATTTCCCACCCATCTTCAACCTTCTGGCCTCAAATGCTGCTCTGCGTTGGATCGGTAAATTTTTGAGGGGTCGGGGAGTTTTCCGTTCAACGGTCTGTCATTCCCGCGAAAGCGGGAATCCAGGTTCTTAGGATGTTATCCCGCTGGATGCCCGCCCGCGCGGGCATGACGGAAGAAACTCTTCGATGCCTGAGATATTTTTTTCCCAATAACTAAAGAGGAGGAACGCCCCATGCCGGTTGCCGATTATAAGACCTATTGTCGCATGCTCGACCGGGCCCTGGAGAAGAAATTCGCCTACCCGGCCATCAACGTCACCTCCATGACCACCGCCAACGCCGTGCTCAAGGGCCTGGCGGAAAGCAAAAGCGACGGTATCATTCAAGTCTCCACCGGCGGCGGCGCTTTCGCTTCCGGAATGGACATAAAGGACATGGCCCTGGGAGCTATCTCCATTGCTGAACACGTGCATCGCGTGGCGGCGCGCTACCCCATCTACGTGGCCTTGCACACCGATCACTGCCAGGCCAAGGTGTTGGATCAATTCGTGCGACCGCTGATCGCCGAAACCGAACGGCGCCGCGCCGCGGGCCTGCCCAATCTCTTCAACAGCCACATGTTCGACGGCAGCGCCTTGCCGCTGAAGGAGAATTTAGACATCGCCGTGCCGCTCTTGGAGCGCTGCCACAAAAGTGAAATCATCCTCGAAGTGGAGGCCGGCGTGGTGGGCGGCACCGAGGACGGCATCAGCGGCGGAGGCGGCGAAAAACTCTACACCACGCCCGCCGACATGCTGGAGGTCTACCAGCGGTTAAGCGCGGTCAAAGGCGCGCGCTTCCTGCTGGCCGCCACCTTTGGCAATGTGCACGGCGTTTACAAGCCGGGGATGGTCAAACTCAAACCATCCATTCTGAAAGATGGGCAGGCCGCGGTGGAGAAGAAATTCGGCATGGCGGCGCGCCTGGCGCTGGTCTTTCACGGCGGCTCGGGCTCAACAATAGAAGAGATCCGCGAGGCCGTGGACTACGGGGTGGTCAAGATGAACATCGATACCGACACCCAGTATGCTTTCACGCGGCCCATCGCCGATCATATGTTAAAAAATTACGACGGCGTGTTCCGAATCGACGGTGAAGTGGGCAACAAAGAGAAGTACGATCCACGCACTTACCTGAAACTGGCCGAAGCAGGCCTGGCCCAGCGGGTCAAGCAGGCGGTCTCCGACCTGCGGGGCGCCGGCACCACGCTGTTTGTCGGGTCTAAATGAACTTCGAATTTAATACGATTACAGTATCCAGGAGTCAGAATACAGAAGTCAGAATAACAAGGACTCTTTTCTTCTATCTCCTGACTTCTGACTTCTGAATACTCCATCACCAACGGAGAGATGCGGATGGCCTTACCCAACCACAAAACCAAAATCGTCTGCACCATCGGCCCGGCTTCAGACACCGAAGAGGTCATGGAGCAGATGATCCGGGCGGGCATGAATATCGCCCGGCTCAACTTCTCCCATGGCGACTTCGCCAGTCATCAGGCCGTGATCCATCGTCTGCGCGCCGCAGCCCGCAAGGCCGGAAGACGGATTGCCATCCTGGCCGATATGCCGGGGCCGAAGATCCGCATCGGGCAATTTGCCCAAGAGCCGATCCAACTGAAGTCCGGCGAGCTATTCATGATCACCACCGATCTGGTGCCCGGCGACCAGAACCAGGTCTCCACCACTTTTGAGCCACTGCCAAAGGCGGTTAAAACCGGCGACACCATCTATCTTAATGACGGCTTCATCCAGCTCCAGGTGGTCAAGATCCAGGGGCCGGAAGTACACTGCCAAGTCTTGGTGGGCGGCGAGCTGCGCTCCCGCAAGGGCCTCAACCTGCCCGGCATCGATCTGGGCATCAGCGCCTTTACCGCCCACGACCGCAAGGTGCTGCAATTTGCCGCCCAAAACGGCGTGGATGCGGTCAGCCAATCTTTCGTGCAGTCCAGCGCCGATATCGAGGCGGTGCGCCGGGTGGCCCGGGAGTTGAAATATGAGCCGTTGATCATTGCCAAGATCGAGCGCTCGCGCGCCCTGGACCACATTGATGAGATCGTGGCCACGGCCGACGGCATCATGATTGCCCGCGGCGATCTGGGCGTTGAAATCCCCATCGAGCAAATCGCGGTGGTTCAAAAAAGTATCATGCACAAAGCCAATCTGCTGGGCAAGCCGGTGATCACCGCCACCCAGATGCTCGAATCCATGACCAACAACCGCCGGCCCACCCGGGCCGAGTCCACGGATGTGGCCAACGCCATTCTGGACGGCACCGACGCGGTCATGCTCTCCGGCGAGTCGGCCATGGGCCTGTTCCCCGTCGATGCCGTCACCATGCTGGCCAAAATCGCGGAAGCGGTCGAACCCCACCGGCCGGCCAGTTACATGCGCGCCGCGTTGAATGACCTGGCTGGCGCCGATGAGCCCAATCTGGCCGAACTGATCGCCCGCAGCGTTGAGTCGGTCTTTGAACGCATCTCGCCCGTGGCGGTATTTGTTCCAACCCATGGGGGATATACGGCCCGGCGTATTGCCCGCTTCCGCCTGCCGGTGTGGATTGCGGCGGTAAGCTCCCGGCAAGAGACCTGCCAGAAACTCCAGTTCTCCTATGGCGTCTTTCCAGTGCTCGAACCAGAGCACCCGGAGAATTGGAACGCCTACGTTGAACGCTGGCTGCGCTCCCAGGCAGTGACGGGCGACTTGGTAATTCTGACCGAAGGTCCCTCTTCCAAACACCCGGAGAGGAACAATCGCATGGAGATCATTGATTTGCGGGTCGGGCCGAGGAGGAAGTAGTTTGTAGCTGTTGCAGTATTCAGAATACAGAAGTCAGAATTCAGGAGTCGGAATAACTCCTCTTTTCTTCTGACCCCTGACTTCTGACTCCTGAATACTTGGGTAACATTGTCCAGGCAATTATTCACCGCATTAAGACAACATAGATGCTATACCTTAATCCCAAAAGAGGTCCCCATGCCGGAACGCGCCTTAAAGATCGAACAAATCATGCTCCTGGCGGTCATCGTACTGCTCATCACCGGCAGCATTATGTTATTACTTCCCTTTCTGCGAGCCATTCTCTGGGCCATGGTGTTCTCCGTCACCTCTTGGCCGTTCTTCTTAAAGATCGAAAAGCGGCTGGGTGGAAGAACAGGAATGGCCGCCGGCGTGCCGACCTTGATGATCGCCCTGATTTTCTTCGTGCCCCTGATCTATGCCGGCTCCCAACTGATCGCCCAAGCCCCCGCAGCCACCGATTATGCCCAGAAACTCATCGAACACGGGCTGGGACCGGCGCCCCCCTGGTTTCAGAAGGTGCCTCTGATCGGCGCGCGGCTCGAAGTGATCTGGGAGGATATCGGCCGCTACACCCCCAAACTCATTGAACTGTCCAAACCTCTGATCAAAACCCTGCTGGGCTCCATCGTCAGCGCCGGCGCCGGCATGGCCCGGGTCACCTTGACCGCCGTTCTCAGCCTGCTGCTGTTGTTCTTTCTGCTCAAGGAGGGCCGAGCCCTGCGCGACAGCCTGCAAACCATGGCATTCAAGCTGGCCGGCGAAAAGGGCCGCCATCTGCTGCTGGTGGCCGGGGCCACCATGCGCTCGGTGGTGGTGGGGATTCTGGTCACGGCCATGGTGCAGGGCATATTCTCCATCATCGGCTTATGGATCGCGGGAGTTCCCAGCCCCCTGTTTCTGGGAACTGCGGCCGGGTTGTTTGCCCTGGTGCCCGTGGGCTTGATCCAATTGATACTTCTGCCGGCCTGCGGCTGGCTGTTTTTCAACGGCCAGACCGGCTGGGGTATTTTTCTGCTCATCTGGTCCATCGGGCTGGTGGGCAACATCGACCAGGTGCTGCGGCCCATGCTGATCAGCCGGGGCGCCAAGGTGCCGTTCTTGGTGATTTTGCTGGGCGTATTGGGAGGCATGGCCACCGGCGGCTTTATCGGTCTTTTCGTGGGCGCCACGGTTTTAACCGTTTCTTTTACCATGCTGCGGGAGTGGGTGGCGGTGCCGGCGGAAGAAGTAAAGTAAGAGATGTCATTAACTTAAGGATTACTTTTATTCTTCTGGTGCGCAAAGCGCACCCTACAATCCGTGCGTGAGCCGTAGGGTGCGCTTTGCGCACCGCATCATTAACAAATCAAGACTAAGCTAAGGGCATCTGTATTATAGGTAGAATCGCGGCAACCTATATCGAGGCAGAAATGAACACCAAAAAGAAAGAAGTCATCCTGGCCGGCGACATCGGCGGCACCAACGCCCGCCTGGCGTTGATCGAAGTGGCCAAGGGGCGCCTGGCGTTCGTGGCCGAGCAGACCTTTGCCAGCCGGGAGGAGCCCAGCCTGGAAAGCGTGTTGCGTAAGTTCACGGCCCAACAACCGCGGGCGATTACCCGCGCCTGCGTGGGCGTGGCCGGACCGGTGCGCCAGGGCCGCTGCGAAGCCACCAATCTGCCGTGGATCATCGATGCCCAGGTCATTGCGCGCCAGCTCCATCTCTCCCAGGCAGGCTTGATCAATGATCTGGCAGCCCAAGCCTTTGGCATCGCCGAGCTGGAAGAAAAGGATTTTGAACTGCTCAACCCCGGCGCGGCCGATCCCCAGGGCAATTGCGCCCTCATTGCCGCGGGCACGGGACTGGGGCAAGCGGGTTTGGTGCGCCTCGACAAAAGGCTACGGCCCTTTGCCACGGAGGGGGGCCACGCTGACTTCGCGCCGCGCAATCGCCAGGAAATGGCGCTGCTGGAGTATCTGCTCAAACGGCACACCCGCGTCAGCGCCGAACGGGTGCTGTCCGGCATGGGTTTGGTCAATATCTACCTGTTTCTCAAAGACACCGGCCAGGGCGATGAGCCGCCGTGGCTGGCCGAGCAGATGCACCTGAAGGAACCGGCAGCCGTGATTTCTCAAAATGCTCTTGAAGGACGCAGTTCTCTGTGCGCCCAGGCCCTGGATCTCTTTGCTTCTCTCTATGGCGCCGAGGCGGGCAATCTGGCGCTCAAACTCATGGCCACCGGCGGGGTCTATCTGGGCGGCGGCATCGCCCCCAAGATCATCGCCAAGCTCAGGGAGCCGGTCTTCATGAATGCTTTTACCGCCAAAGGCCGCATGAAGCCGCTGCTGCAAGCCATGCCGGTGCGGGTGATCCTGAATCCCAAGACCGCCCTTTTGGGAGCGGCGCGATATGCGTTGTTGTAGGGTGCATTCTATGCACCAACTTTCGTACTCGTACGAGTACGAGTACGACTCGCACCAAAGCCTTTGGCATGCAATAGGGCGGAGACCCGTGCGTGGAATGCACCCTACAAGGAGAGATTGCCATGAATAATAGACCATAGGAATCCCAACCATCCAACCGCCGCCGAACGCGGCAAAGGAGAAAGGAGCGTGGACCCATGAGCAAGACTCAAGAGCAACTGCGATTAGAAGAGGCCCGTGGCAATAAGGTCCCCTGGAAAAAATGGGGGCCCTATCTCAGCGAGCGCCAGTGGGGAACGGTGCGCGAAGACTACAGCGAGAAGGGCGATGCCTGGAACTTCTTCACCCACGATCATGCCCGCTCGCGCGCTTACCGCTGGGGCGAAGACGGCCTGGCCGGCATTTCCGATGACAAGCAGCGGCTGTGCTTTGCGCTGGCGCTGTGGAACGGCAAGGATGCGATCCTCAAGGAACGAATCTTTGGCCTGACCAACAGTGAGGGCAATCACGGCGAGGATGTCAAGGAGTACTACTTCTACCTGGACAGCACGCCGACCCACTCCTACATGAAGTATCTCTACAAGTATCCCCAGGCCGCCTTTCCCTATGAAGATCTGGTCAAGACCAATACGCGCCGGACGCGCGAAGAGATGGAGTATGAGCTGCTGGACACCGGCGTCTTCAATGACGACCGCTATTTCGACGTCTTCGTGGAGTACACCAAAGGCGGGCCCGAAGATATCCTGGTGCGCATCACGGCCTTCAACCGGGGACCGGAGGCAGCCCAACTGCATCTGCTGCCCACCTTGTGGTTCCGCAACGATTGGGCTGAGTGGATCGCCGAATCCAACCGGGCGCCCCAAAAACCCAATCTCAAGCAGATCAAGGGCGCGACCGGCGCGCCCACGGTTGCGGCCGCGCATCCGCTGCTGGGCGAATTTATCTTTTCTTGCGAAGGCGATGTACAACTGCTCTTTACCGAAAACGCAACCAACAACGAACGGCTTTTTCCCGGCCAGCCCAATGACTACCCGTACGTCAAGGACGGCATCAATGACTATGTGGTCCAAGGCCGGGAGGGGACGGTAAACCCTGATAAGACCGGGACAAAGGTCGCGGCTCACTATAAGACCAATGTCGGCGCCGGCCAGAGCGTAGTGATTCGCCTGCGGCTCTCCAATACTTCTCAGGCCCCAAAGGGCGCCCCCTTTGGCAAGAGTTTCGATGACCTCTTCGCGGAGCGGCTGCGTGAAGCCGATGAGTTTTACAAGTCCGTGACGCCGCCGTCGGTGAGCGCGGATGCCGCCAATGTGATGCGCCAGGCCATTGCCGGCATGCTCTGGAGCAAGCAGTTCTTCTTCTTTGACGGCGACAACTGGCTGGAAGAGCACAACTCCAACCCCCTGCATACCGGCTATCGCAACTCGCGCAACTCGGAGTGGTACCACATGCTCAACGAGGATATCATCTCCATGCCCGACAAATGGGAGTATCCCTGGTACGCGGCCTGGGATCTGGCTTTCCACACCCTGCCGCTGGCCATCGTGGACCCTGACTTCGCCAAGGAGCAAATGGAGCTGATGCTGCGCGCCTTCTACCTGCACCCCAGCGGCCAGATGCCGGCCTATGAGTGGAACTTCAGTGATGTGAACCCGCCGGTGCACGCCTTTGCAACGCTCTTCCTGCACCGCACCGAGCAGGCCCTGCGCGGCGAGACGGACCTGGGTTTCCTCAAGGCGGCCTTCAACAAGCTGGCGCTCAATTTCACCTGGTGGGTGAACCGCAAGGACCGCTTCGGCAAAAATGTCTTTGAGGGCGGCTTTCTCGGGCTCGACAACATCGGCGTCTTTGACCGCAGCGCGCCGCTGCCCACCGGCGGACACCTGGAGCAGGCGGACGGCACGGCCTGGATGGCCCTTTTCAGCCAAAATATGGCCGAGCTGGCCGTGGAGCTCGCTGTTCACGATTCCACCTACGAAGACATGGTCGTCAAATTCGCGGAGCATTTTTACTATATCGGCGCGGCCATGAACCGCTCCGGCCAGGAAGGCATGTGGGACGAAGAAGATGGCTTTTACTACGATATTTTGCGGCTGCCCGACGGCAGCGCCACGCGGCTCAAGGTGCGCTCCATGGTGGGGCTGCTGCCCCTGTGCGCCACGACGGTGATCGAAGAATGGCAGCGCGAAAGCATTCCGCTGGCAATGGAACAGATCGCTGAACGCCTGCGCCGGATGCCCGAACTGAGGAAGACCATCCACCCGACGGGCAAGGGGTATTTTGGCGAGGCCGGACGCGGAATCATGGCCCTGGTCAATACGCAACGGCTGCGCCGGATTCTTTCCAAGATGCTCGACGAGAACGAATTCCTCGGTCCCTACGGCATCCGCTCGCTCTCCAAATTCCACGAACAGCACCCTTACATCTTCCATGTGCACGGCCAGGAGTATCGCGTGGGGTATTTGCCGGCCGAGTCCAACACCGGGATGTTCGGCGGCAACTCCAACTGGCGCGGCCCGGTCTGGATGCCGGTGAATATCCTGATTCTGCGGGCGTTGCAGAACTTCTACCTCTACTATGGCGACAGCTTTAAAATCGAGTGCCCCACCGGGTCCGGCCGGATGATGAACCTCTTTGAAGTCAGCAAGGAGATCTCCGATCGGCTCAACCGGATCTTCCTGCGCAATGAACAGGGCCAACGTCCGGTCTACGGCGGCACGGAGAAGTTCCAGAACGATCCCCATTGGCGCGACCACATTCTCTTCTACGAGTACTTCCACGGCGACAATGGCGCGGGGCTGGGCGCCAACCACCAGACCGGCTGGACCGGGCTCGTGGCCAAAACGATTCAGCTCTACGGCCTGCTGGACGCAAAGAGCTATCTGCATGGAGGCAAAAAAGGAGCATTCAAGAAGACCTCCAAGTAAGCCAAGGAGACAAAGATGGTAGGGTGCATTTATGCACCAATCATATGGTGCGCAAAGCGCACCCTACGGGAATTGCCACTGTGAAGTAAAATGATAGAATAGTAATCGTGCTTTCAACGCAGAGAACGCAGAGGATCGCAGAGGATGTCTATCTAAAAATCCTCTGCGGACCTCCGCGGACTTTGCGCCTCTCTGCGTTAAGTAAAACTTTAACACATAGGCAATCGCTTACTTCATTGAAAAGAGAAGCATTATGCCCCCATCCCGCTATCCACTGCTGTTTCAGATCAACACCCGCGTTTGGCTGACCGCCATCTCGCGCGATTTGGGACGGCCCGCGACCCTCGACGACATCCCCGACGCCGCGCTCCTCCGGCTGGCCCAATTGGGCTTCGAGTGGGTCTGGCTGCTAAGCGTATGGCGCACCGGAGCCGCCGGGCAAGCGATCTCCCGCGGCAATACGGAGTGGCGCAAAGAGTTCGCCCAAACCCTGCCGGACCTGCGCGATGAGGATATCGCCGGCTCCGGTTTTGCCATTACCGGTTACACCGTGGCTGAAAACCTGGGCGGCGACGCGGCCCTGGCTCGCCTGCGCCAAAGATTGCGCCACCACGGCCTGCGCCTGATGCTCGACTTTGTGCCCAACCACACGGGCCTGGATCATCCCTGGGTCCAGGAACACCCGGAATACTACATCAGCGGCAGCGAACAAGATCTGCTCAGGACGCCCCAGAACTGGGGCCGGACCGGCGCCGGGCCGGGTGCTCGGATTCTGGCCCATGGCCGCGACCCGTTTTTCCCCGGCTGGCCCGACACCTTCCAGCTCAACTATGGCCATCCGGCCTTGCAGGAGGCCATGATCGCTGAACTGCTGAAAATCGCCACCCAATGCGACGGCGTGCGCTGCGACATGGCCATGCTGGTATTGTCCGATATTTTTGAAAATACCTGGGGCATTGCGGCCCAACCCTTTTGGCCCAAGAGTACGCGGCGTGTGCGTGAACAGACGCCCGGCTTTGTCTTCATGGCCGAAGTGTACTGGGACCAAGAGTGGACCCTGCAGCAACAGGGCTTTGATTACACCTATGACAAACGGCTCTATGACCGTCTGCGTCAGGACCAGGCGCGGCCGCTGCGGGAGCATCTCCAGGCTGGTTTGGAATATCAGGACAAGCTGGCCCGGTTCATGGAAAACCACGATGAACCAAGAGCGGCGGCTTCTTTTAGCGAGGGGGTTCACCAGGCGGCCGCGGTGATCGCCTTTCTCACACCGGGGTTGCGGCTTTTTCACCAGGGGCAACTGGAAGGATTCAAAATTCGGATTTCACCCCACCTGGGCCGTGGCCCCACAGAGCCCGTGGACCTGAAGATCCATGACTTCTATGAACGGCTGCTGGCCATTCTGAGACGCGATGTCCTTCGCAACGGCCAATGGCGGCTGCTCCCCTGTGGCCCGGCCTGGGAATGCAACGAGAGCTGTGACGGCTTCATTGTATTTACCTGGCAGGGCGATTCCCAAGAGCGGCTGGTGGTAGTGGTGAATTTTTCGCCCCACCGGAGCCAGTGTTATGTGCGACTGCCCGAGTTCCCCGATGGGGTGTGGCGCTTAAAGGATTTGCTCAGCAATGTCCAGCATGATCGCCGGGGAGAGGAGTTGCGGTCCAAAGGGCTCTTCCTAGACGAGCCGGGCTGGCGCGCCCTGGTGTTTGAGGTTGAAAGAGGGGGGTGAGGGAAACAAATTGCAACTGTTGCGGGCTCAAGACTGCCGTGCAAGTCGTACTCGTACGCGTACGAGTACGATTTCCAGCCTAAAACAACGGCCGTAACCCACAACCCAACTCAATGACCGGATTTACTTTTTCGACCTGCTAAGATATAGCTCTGTTCATTAATCGAGGTCCATTGGAATTTCACACGGGCGTTTTATTCACGCACTTAATAGCTACTTTGGATATATTCAAAGTTTCCCAGCATCCAAACCATAAAGGAGGAGATGTGAAACGCAAGACGCTATCCCTATCCGTATTGACGGTGTTGATCATCGCCGCGGCACTTTCTACCGGCTGTTCCAAAAAGAAGAAAACCGCCGCAGCACCGCCACCGCCCGAAGTGGAAGTGGCCACCGTGGTGCAAAAGGATGTGCCCATCAACCGTGAATGGGTGGCCACCCTGGACGGATCGGTGAACGCCACCATCCTGGCCCAGGTGCAGGGCTACCTGATCAAGCAGAATTATAAAGAAGGTGACTTCGTCAAGACCGGCGCGCCGCTGTTCGAAATCGATCCCCGCCCCTTCCAGGCTGCCCTGGATGAAGCCAAGGGTGCCCTGGCCAAGCAAAAAGCCGTATTGCAGACTGCCAAAGCCACCCTGGCCCGCATCGAGCCCCTGGCCAAAGCCAACGCAGTCAGCCAGAAGGACAAGGATGATGCCATCGGCCGCGTCCAAGCCGCCGAAGCCCAGGAAGTGCAGGCCCAGGCCGCCGTGAAAAAGGCCGAATTCGACCTGGGGTTCACCCAAATTACATCGCCCATCGATGGCATCGCCGGCGCGGCCACGGCCCAGATCGGCGATCTGGTGGGCACGCCCCAGGCCAAGACCTTGACCACGGTTTCCACCGTCGATCCGATTAAGGTCTATATCCCCATCAGCGAAAAAGAGTATTTGCAGGCCGTGGAGCGCGCCAAACAGCGCGAAGCCACTGGCGCGGGCGAGCGCCCCACCTTTACTCTGCTTCTGGCCGATGGCAGCGCCTGGCCCCAGCCCGGCGAATTTGCCTTTGCCGACCGCCAGGTGGACCCCCAGACCGGCACCCTGAAAGTGGCCATTCTCTTCCCCAACCCCGGCAATGTGCTGCGGCCGGGGCAATATGCCAAAGTGCGCGCCCAGATCGGCATTGAAAAGGACGCCCTGCTGGTGCCCCAACGCGCCGTGGGCGAATTGCAAGGCAACTACCAGGTGGCGGTGGTGGATGCGGACAACACGGTGCATATTCGCAACGTGAAGATGGGTGAACGCAGCGGCGACCTGTGGGTGGTCAAAGAGGGGCTGGTCCCCGGTGACCGCGTGGTGGCCGAAGGCATCCAGAAGGTGGGCGACGGCGTTAAGGTAATGCCCAAGGCCGCCCCGGCCCCGCCGGAACCGGCGCCGCAGCAACCACCGGCGGCACAGCAACCGGCAGCTTCGCCGGAATCAGCGCCACCGCAACCGGTATCACAGGAACCGGCTCAGCAGCCGCCGGCCTCACCGGAACCGGCCTCGCAAGCGAAGTAGCTCCTCGTTCCCATGCTCTGCGTGGGAAGCATTTCGCCCCGACCTGCTCCCACGCAGAACGCAGGGACTTGGGAAACAGGCCCACCAACCAACGGGCCAACGGGCACACGGGCCAACGGGCACACGGGCCAACGGGCAAACGGGCCAACGGGCAAACGGGCAAACGGGCCAACGGGCAAACGGGCAAACAGGCAAACGCCAAAAAACCACCAATGCCGAAAGGTCGCAACCATGGCAAAATTCTTCGTCAACCGGCCCATTGTGGCCATTGTCATCTCCATTGTATTCGTCATCCTGGGCATCGTGGCCCTGCTGAGGCTGCCCATCGCCCAGTACCCGAACATCGTGCCGCCCGAAATATTTGTTAATACCACCTACGTCGGCGCTGACGCCCAGACCGTGGAGCAGTCCGTGGCCACGCCCATCGAGCAGGAGATGAGCGGCGTGGACAACATGAACTACATGTACTCCCTCAACGCCAACAACGGCGAGATGAAGCTCTATGTCAACTTCGACGTCAAGACCGACTCCAATATCGACCAGGTGTTGACCCAGATGCGCAAGTCCCAGGCTGACTCCAAGATGCCTTCGGAAGTGCGCGACTATGGTATCACGGTGAAAAAATCCACGGCCGCGCCTCTGATGCTCATCGCCCTCAACTCGCCCAAAGGCACATATGACGCCACCTTTCTGGCCAACTACGCCTACATCAATTTGAACGACCAGTTGACCCGCGTGCCGGGCATCGCCAGCGTCACGGTGTTCGGCGCGGGCCAGTACGCCATGCGCATGTGGGTCAAGCCCGATCAACTGGCCAAGCTCAACCTTACGGTGGCCGAAATCGTGGATGCCATCAAAAAGCAAAACACGGTCAACCCCGCCGGCCAGGTGGGCGCGGAACCCGCGCCGCCGGGCATGGAATTCACCTACGCCATTCGGGCCCAGGGACGTTTGGAGAGCGCCGACGAGTTCGAAAAAATCGTGGTGCGCGCCAATCCGGACGGATCGATCGTGCGCCTCAAGGATGTGGCCCGCATCGAACTGGGCTCCCAGACCTACGCCATGACCGGCCGGCTTAACGGCAAACCGTCGGCCGTTCTGGCCCTCTACCAATTGCCCAACACCAACGCCATCGCGGCCGTGGATGGGGTGAAGAAGTTGATGGAACGGGTCAAGCAGACCTCCTTTCCGCCCGATCTGACGTACACCATCCCGCTGGACACCACCCTGTCGGTGCGCGAAGGCATCAAGGAGATCGTCCACACTCTGTTCGAAGCCTTGATCCTGGTGATCATCGTGGTCTTCATCTTCCTCCAGGGCTGGCGCGCCACGCTGATCCCGGCCCTGGCCGTGCCAGTCTCCCTGGTGGGCACCTTTGCCCTGTTCCCCATTCTGGGGTTCTCCATTAATACTATCGCCCTGATGGGCATGGTGCTGGCCATCGGGTTGGTGGTGGATGACGCCATCGTAGTGGTTGAGGCCGTGGAGCACCACATCGAGCACGGCCTGTCGCCCAAGGAGGCGACCTTGAAGGCCATGGAGGAGGTCTCCGGGCCGGTCATCGCCATCGCCCTGGTGCTCTCGGCGGTCTTTTTGCCTACCATCTTCATCCCCGGCATCACCGGTAAACTCTACCAGCAGTTCGCCGTGACCATCGCCATCTCGGTCATCATCTCGGCCTTCAACGCCCTGACGCTGAGCCCGGCCCTGTCATCACTGATCCTCAAGCCCAAGAAACAGGCCCGCGGCCCTCTGGGGGCTTTCTACCGCTGGTTCAACAACGCTTTCGGCCGAGCCACCAACGGTTATGTGAAAGGGTGCGGTTTTTTCATTCGCAAGTTCGTTGTCAGCCTGGTCTTGTTGGCCATCATGACCGGCGCCATTGGCGTGATGGGCAAGGCCGTGCCCGGCGGATTTTTGCCCGAAGAGGACCAGGGCTATCTCTATGCCGGCGTGCAACTGCCCAACGCCGCCTCGCTGCAGCGCACCAATGCGGCCTGCGCGGATGTGGAGAAGATTTTGCTGGAAACCCCTGGCGTGGAGTATGTCACGGCCGTATCGGGCTACAGCATGCTCTCGGGCGTCACCAACACCTACAGCGGCTTCTTCTTTGTCTCCTTGAAACCCTGGGAGGAACGCAAGGCGCCCGATGAGCAGTACACCGCCATCATGGCGAGCCTCAACCAGAAACTGAGCCGCCTGCCCCAGGGCGTGGCCTTTGCCTTCTCGCCACCGGCCATTCCCGGCATCGGCACCTCGGGCGGCGTCACTTTTATATTGGAGGACCGAGCCGGCAAGGATATCGGCTTCCTGTGGAATAACACCCAAAAATTCCTGACCGAAGCGCGCAAGCGGCCCGAGTTTGCCCGCATCTCCACCACCTTCCTGCCCACCGTGCCCCAGCTCTTCGTGGATGTGGACCGCGACAAGGCACTGAAGCAGGGCGTGGATCTGGGGCAGGTCTACCGCACCCTGCAGGCCTTCATGGGCGGCATCTTCGTCAATTACTTCAACCGCTTCGGCCGCCAGTGGCAGGTCTACGTGCAGGCCGAAGGCGAATACCGCACCCAGGCCGAGCAACTGGGACAATTCTACGTGCGCAACAATGCCGGCGAAACCCTGCCCCTGGCGGCTTTGACCAGCATCAAAGAGCGCTCGGGGCCGGAGTTCACTATGCGCTACAATCTCTACCGGTCGGCCCAGATCAACGCCATCAACGCGCCGGGTTACAGCAGCGGTCAGGCCATGAAAGCCCTGGAAGAAGTATTTGCCCAGACCATGCCACGCGAAATGGGCTATGACTACCTGGGCATGTCCTTCCAGGAGAAAAAGGCCCAGGAGGGCGTGCCGATTTCAGTGATCTTCGGTCTGTCGCTGCTCTTTGTCTTCCTGATCCTGGCGGCCCAGTACGAAAGCTGGTCGCTGCCCTTCAGTGTTCTTTTGGGAACGCCCATCGCCGTGTTCGGTGCCTTTGCCGCCATCCTGCTGGGCCGGCTGGAGTTCAACCTCTATGCCCAGATCGGCTTGATTATGCTCATCGGCCTGTCGGCCAAAAACGCCATTCTGATCGTTGAGTTCGCCAAAGTGGAATATGAAAAGGGCAAGCCCTTAATCGATGCGGCCCTGGAAGGGGCCCGCCTGCGGCTGCGGCCGATCCTGATGACCAGTTTCGCCTTTATTCTGGGGTGCGTCCCCCTGGCCCTGGCCACGGGCTCGGGCGCGGTCGCGCGCCAGGTGATGGGCATGGGCGTCATCGGCGGCATGCTGGCGGCCAGCTTCATCGCCATCTTTCTGATTCCCATGACCTTCTACATCGTCGAAAAACTGGCTCACCGCGAGGGCGCCGGCGGCGATCATGGCGTGCCCGCCAAGAAAGGAGAACAGCATGCGTAGAGGTGCACTACTTCTGGTTATACTACTGCTTCTGACCGGCTGCTGGTCGGTGGGGCCGGATTACCTGCGGCCCGAAGTACAGACGCCGGCCAACTGGCGTTTCGAAGAAAAAGAGGTCCGGGACTTGGCCAATACGGCCTGGTGGGAGCAGTTCAATGACCCGGTCCTTAAAGCATTGATTGATGAAGCCCTGGCCCAAAACAAGGACCTGCGCATCGCCACGGCCCGGGTCGAAGAGTACTTCGGCCGCTACTTCTCCACTCGGGGCGATCAGTTCCCCTTTGTGGGCGCCGGCGGCAGCGCCTCACGGCAGCAGATCTCCGAAAAAAGCAACATTCCCATCACGGGGTTGAACAACCCGTACAACCAATATGAAGTCAACTTGGGCGCGGCTTGGGAGATTGACTTCTGGGGCAAATACCGCCGCGCCACCGAAGCGGCCCGGGCCCAAATGCTGGCCACCGAGGAGGCCCGGCGCACCGTGGTGCTGACCCTGGTCACAGCCACTGCCAGCACCTATGTGGACCTGCGCACTCTGGATAAGCAATTGGAGGTTACGGTGCAGACCGCGGCCAGCCGCAAGCAAACCTTGGATCTCTTCTCCATGCGCTTTGCCAAGGGTATCACCTCGGAGCTGGATTTGAGCCAGATTGAATCCCAATATCAGGACGCCATGGCGCGCATTCCCGATTATGAGGCCGCCATCGGCCGCGCTGAAAATGCCTTGAGCATCCTGCTGGGCCGCAACCCCGGCCCCATCACGCGCGGATTGGCCATCGATACCCTGGCGCCGCCGGCTATCCCCGCGGGCGTGCCCTCCGAAGTGCTGGAACGGCGGCCTGATGTGCGTCTGGCCGAACAGAACTTGATCGCAGCCAATGCCCGCATCGGCGTGGCCAAATCGGCTTACTTCCCCACCATTTCCCTGACCGCCGGATTTGGCGCGGTGAGCAGCGATCTGTCGGATCTCTTCACCGGTCCGGCCCAGGTCTGGAGCATTGGCGCGCCCATCAGCCTACCAATCTTTTCCGCCGGACGCATCGGCGGCGAAGTCAAAGCAGCCGAAGCATTTCAGAAGCAGGCCCTTTACAGCTATCAGCAGACCATCCAAAACGCCTTCCGCGAAACCGAAGACGCCCTGCTAGACCGGGCCAAATCGGCCCAGCGGCTCGACGCCCTGGGCAAGCAACTGGCGGCCCTGCGCAACTATGCGCGTCTGGCGCGCATGCGCTATGACGGCGGCTACGCCAGCTATCTGGAAGTGCTGGACGCCGAACGCAGCCTCTTCAGCGTCGAAATCGCCTACGCCAGCGGACAGGAAAATCTGCTGCGCGCCCTGATCAATGTCTACAAAGCCATGGGCGGCGGATGGGTAGAGTTGGCGGAAGGAAAGATTGCCGTGCAACCGGAGAAAGAGGCGGGGTTTATTCCTTGAGAAAAAGGCTGAAGGAGGACTTCCCATGGAAAAATCACAAAAAAAAAGAATCCGCGAGTTCCTCGAACCATATTGCATCACCCAGGGCAAAGGGTTCCGGCTCAAGGATCATGACCCGACTGATACTCAAAAATTTACTTCCGAAAACAAGGGCGAAGCCAAGGAACTGCTGGAGCGCGGGGTTGAATGGCTGACCGAGGCCCAAGGCAAACTCTATGCCCAGGACCGCTGGAGCGTGCTGCTGCTTTTCCAGGCCATGGATGCGGCCGGCAAAGACGGCACCATCAAGCATGTCATGTCAGGGGTCAATCCCCAGGGGGTGCAGGTGACCTCCTTCAAGGCGCCCTCGGCCGAAGATCTCGACCACGACTTCATGTGGCGCTGCATGAAAGCCCTGCCCGAGCGGGGACGCATCGGCATCTTCAATCGCAGCTATTACGAAGAAGTATTGGTGGTCAAGGTTCACGAGCAATTGCTGGCCAAGCAGCGTCTGCCCGAAGCACTCGTGACCAAAAAGATCTGGGAGCACCGCTACGAAGACATTGACCACATCGAACGTTACCTGGCCCGCAACGGCTATATCATCCTCAAATTTTTTCTCAATGTGTCCCATGCAGAACAGAAACGGCGATTTCTCGAACGTCTGGACCTGCCGGACAAAAACTGGAAGTTCTCCACCGCCGACGCCAACGAGCGCCGGCACTGGAAAGCCTACATGGAAGCCTACGAAACCATGATCGCCCATACGGCCAAGAAGCACGCCCCCTGGTACGTGATTCCGGCCGACAACAAATGGTTCACGCGCTTGGCGGTGGCCCTGGCCATCGTGGATGCCATGGATAACCTGGATCTGCAATATCCCAAGGTGGGTGCGGAGAAGAAAAAGGAGCTGGCCGAGGCCCGGCGGGTACTAATGGCGGAAAAGAAGTAAAACGCAAGCGCTCAATTTGGGAGTAATTATGAATAGAACATCGCGGATCACCGTATTGATGCTGACCTTCCTGTTGGGCTGGAGTTCCTTCGCCGGCAGCACGGAGCGCCACTTTGAGATCGTACCATTTACAGGCATCCGCGCCGGCGGCACTTTTAAAGACTCAATTTCCAACGACACGCTGATGGTGGACGAATCCATGATCTACGGCCTGAGCCTGGATTGGGATTATGACGCCACCGGCCAACTGCAACTGCTGTGGAGCCGCCAATCCTCCCAAATCAAAACCCCCAGCGCGCCTGGTGAAAAGCTGAGTCTCAACATCGATTACTACCATTTCGGCGGCACCTATAGCTGGTCCGATGATAAATACTTCAAGCCGTATGTGGCCTGCTCGGTGGGGGCCACCAATTTTGGGCCCACCGATCCCGGCTACAATAATGAACTGCGCTTTTCCATGGCCCTGGGTCTGGGACTGAAATACTTCTTTACGCCACGCATCGGGCTGCTGGTGGAAGGCCGGGGCTACGGCACCTTGATGAGCGGCGCGGGATCGATCTTTTGCAGCAACGGCGCCTGCCAAGTCAGCGTGGCCGGCGATCTCTTCACCCAGTTCGAAGGACGCACCGGCATCGTGTTCAGGTTCTAACCCGATGCCGCCATCTTTGTTTTGATCTATTATCAACGGTGCGCAGAGCGCACCCTACATTCGGGCACACACCGTAGGGTGCGCTCTGCGCATCATTTGTTGGTTTTAAAATGAACGATCTCATCCGTAAAGCGCGCCAGTACGCCACCGAGGCCCACCAGGGCATTGATCATTTCCGCAAATACACCCACCAACCGTATCAGGTTCACCTGCAGGCCGTTGCCAAATTGGTGGCCCAGTTCAGCGACGATCCCAAAATGATCGCCGCGGCCTGGCTGCATGATGTGGTGGAAGACACATCCGCCACCTTTTCCGACATTCAGCGGGAATTTGGAGACGAGATCGCCGGGCTGGTGGCTGACTTGACCGATGTCAGCAAGCCTTCGGACGGCAACCGCGCCGCGCGCAAGGCCCTCGACCGCGCCCACACGGCCCAGGCTTCGCCCCAGGCCAAGACCATCAAGCTGGCCGATCTCATCGACAATTGCCGAGATATCTGCAAGCACGATCCGGACTTTGGCCAAGTCTTTGTGCGCGAGGCGATATTATTGATGGAGGTGCTCGATCAGGGTGATCCCGACTTGTTTCAATTGGCCCGGCAGACCATCGCCCAGTGCATGCGGCAACTGGACATCTCTGCGGAGCACTCTTCCGGCGACGAAGAGTTTGTTGAGCCCGGCTCGACCGTGACCGCCATCGGCGGCGCTCAGAGCACCCGGCTTTTCCTGGAAGCCTTCCGCGCCGGCCACATCGCCGAACCTCTGCGCTCCTTTGATCAGGAGCGCCCCTTGGAAGAGATCGCACAGGCCATGGCGCAAAGCCATATTGAAGTGGCAGGAGCGCGCCAAACCGGTCGCGTCACCGGATTTTTCCAGTTAACCACCAGCACCGATGGGTCGGCCAGTGTTGCGATCTCCGCTTTTTCCAAATATCAAGTGCTGGATCACGACGCGCCCATTTCCCGCGCCATCGAAGTACTGACCAAGTATGAGCACTGTTTTGTCCGAGGTATCGACGGCATCGGCGCGGTGATCACCCGCGCCTGCATGCAAAAACCCTATGTACGCATGTGGCTGTTCGGCATTGTAACCCTTTTTGAAATGTATATGTCCGATTATATTGCCCGGCGCTGGCCGGACGAGAGCTGGACCGGGCTCATTTCGGCCGGACGGCTGGACAAAACGCGGCTGCTATTGGAAGAACGGCGGCGGCGCGGCCAAAATGTCACCCTGACCGATTGCCTGCAGTTTTCGGACAAAGGCCACCTCCTGATGAGCGACCCTGAACAGTTGGCCCTCTTCGGGCTCAAGAGCAAAGGCGCGGCCCAACAAATCATCAAAGAGATCGAGACCCTGCGCAATGATCTGGCCCATGCCCAGGATATTGTCAGCCGCAACTGGCCCCAGATCGCCCGTTTGGCCCGGCGGGTGGAAGAGGGCCAGCAAAAGCAAAGGTAGAATTCTTCATCAGAGACATCGAAAAATGTCGCCCTCCCTTTTGGGTATACACATTGTAAGCCTCGAAAGATTTGCGCGTATGTAACCTATAGATGCCACCACAAGGGCAAAGAGAGCTCAGAGAAGAGAATACTGTTTGTCTTTGTGCCTCTGCGCCTTGTGCCTTTGTGCCTCTGTCCTTCTGTACCTTTGTGCCTTTGCCCCTTAGTCCCTCAGTCCCTCAGTCCCTTTGCCCCTGTGCCTTTGTGCCTTTGTGCCTTTGTCCCTCAGCCCCTCAGTCCCTCCCCCCCCCAGATCCCACCGATATCTTTACAAAATGATCAACCGATGCTATTCATATTCCATAGAACGTATGCTCCCCCGATTCCGGTGTAAGCGGCCCCTATATTGCCCGGAATAGTTCCTGCTCAGAGTTTTGCAACAACGTCTAAAGAGTTCCTTTTTAGAGCCGATATAGAGGACAACAACAGCCCTGAATATTTGCCTAAGGGGGATCAGCATGTCCGCAGCTCAAGCGCAAAATTTGGCCGTCGCCAGCGATTGTTTTCCATCCTACGAAGTGGATGCCGTCATCTTTTACGGCGATCCGACACGCATTTACCGGGCGCGCCGCCGCTCCAACGGCGTGCCGGTGATGCTCAAGACCTTGCGCGATGAACGCGCGGCCCGTGAGGCGGCGGCCTGGCTCAAGCACGAATTCGAAGTCACCCGGCGCATCAACGCCCCCAGCGTGATCCAGGTCTACGATCTGGAACGCCACAACAACCTGCCGGTCATGGTGTTGGAGGATTTCGGCGGCGACTCCTTAGACAATCTGGCCCGCCAGCGGCGCTTCCCGCTGGAAGAGCTGCTGCAGATTGCCATTCAGTTGACCCAGGGGTTGATCGATATCCATGCCGCCAATATCATCCACAAGGACATCAACCCCTCCAACATTGTCTATAATCCGGCCACGGGCCTGGCTAAGATCATCGATTTCGGCATCTCCACCTATCTGACCCGCGAGCAGGCGGCCCTGGCCAGCCCCCAGGTGTTTGAAGGGAGTCTGCCCTACATTTCGCCCGAACAGACCGGCCGCATGAACCGCTCCATCGACTACCGCACCGACTTCTACTCCCTGGGGGTGACGCTGTACGAATTGCTCACCGGACGGCCCCTGTTCATCGTGAGCGAGCCCATCGAGTGGTTCCACTGCCACATCGCCAAACAACCGGTGGCGCCGGTGGATATCAATCCGATCATTCCCCGGCCCATTTCCGATATTGTGATGAAGCTGCTGGCCAAAACAGCCGAAGACCGCTACCAAAGCGCCCAGGGCATCCGGGCGGATTTGCAATACTGCCTGGATCAGTTGCGCCGCACCGGCGATATTGCGCCGTTTAAGCTGGCCAGCCATGATATTTCGGATCGTTTTCAGATTCCCCAAAGACTTTATGGCCGCGAAAATGAAGTGGCCCAATTGCTGTCGGCCTTTGATGATGTAGGGCGCGGCACCACCAAAATGATTCTGGTGTCCGGCTACTCAGGCATTGGCAAAACCTGTCTGATCAAAGAGATCTACAAACCCATTACCGAGCGCCACGGCCATTTCGTGGCCGGCAAATTCGATCAACTGCACCGCAGCACGCCTTACAGCGCATTGGCCGCGGCCCTGCGCGATCTGGTGCGCCAACTGCTGACCGAACCCGAAGAAGAGCTGGCCCGCTGGCGCACCAAAATCATGGAAGCAGTGGGCGCCAACGGCCAGTTGATGATCGATATCATCCATGAACTGGAACTGATCATCGGGCCGCAACCGCCAGTGGCCGCCAGTTCGCCCATCGAAACCGAGCAGCGCTTCCATCTTATTTTCCAACGCTTTATTCAGGTCTTTTGCGGTCCCGAACATCCGCTGGCCATTTTCCTGGACGACTTGCAATGGGTGGACAGCGCCAGCATGCGGCTGCTCGATATCCTGACCAGCGGCGACTCCGGCGCCACCCATTTGCTGCTCATCGGCGCCTACCGCGACAATGAGGTCATCGCCTCACATCCCGTGGCGCTCTGGCTCAAGGAGCTGCGCGCCCGTGAAGTGGCCCTGGAAGAGATCCGCCTGCGGCCCTTGGGGCGCGAGCATCTGACCGATCTGCTGGCCGATACCTTGGGCGCGGAGCGCTCCGGTGTAACCGAGCTGTCGGAAATCGTGGAGCAGAAGACCGCGGGCAATCCCTTCTTCACCGAAGAGTTTCTCAAAACCCTGCATCAGCAGGAGCTGATCACTTTTGCCCGCGACAAAGGCCACTGGAGCTGGGACGCTGAGCGCATCCGCGCCCAGCAGATGACGGATAATGTGGTGGAGCTGATGACCGCCAAGCTGCGCCAGCTTTCACATGAAACCCGCCAACTGCTCGAACTGGGCGCTTGCGTGGGGTTCCGTTTCCCGCTCAATGTGTTGGCGGTTGTATCGGAAGAAAAGCCGGCCGTGGTGGCCCATCGGCTGAACGAAGCCATCAGCCTCGGGTTGGTGGCGCCCATCGGCGATGCCTACCAGCTGCTCGAATTGGAACAGGCGCCGGACACCCCGGAAGTGACGGTGGACTTCGCCTTTGCCCACGACCGCATCCAACAGGCGGCTTACTCGTTGCTCGAGGGGCAGCGGCGCAGTGAAGCCCATCTGAAAATCGGGCGCCTGCTGCTCAACCATCTATCGCCCATGGAGCAAAAGGAACGCCTGTTTGAAATCACCGATCATTTAAACCTGGGATCGGGTTTGGTCGACGACCTGGATGAACGCGCGGCCATGTGCCGACTCAATCTGGAGGCTGGCAAACGCGCCAAGAACTCCAACGCCTACCAGCCGGCCTTTGACTATTTGCAAATCGCCTTTTTGTTGATCGACGGCCATATCTGGCAAGATAACTACCCGCTGGCCCTGGAACTTTACAGCGAGGCAGCCGAAGCCGCCTATCTGACCGGCCGCTATGATACCATGGACAATCTGCTGACCGCCGGACTTGAACACGCCAAAGATATTCTGGATAAGGTCAAACTTTACCAGGTGATGATTTCAGCCTGCATGGCCCGGGGCCGCTTGTTGGAAGCCATCAACATCGCCAAAAAGGTCCTGGCGCGACTGGGCCATCACTACCCGGAAAAGCCGACCCAGTTGCACGTCATCCTGAAGCTGATCCAGCTCCAGCGGCATCTGCGCGGCAAAAACACGGACTATTTGCTCAATCGGCCGGCCATGACCGAGCCCAAACATCTGGCGGCCATGAAAATTGGCGGCTCTATCGGCGGGGCGGCTATGTTTGCCCAGCCCACCCTGCTGCCGCTGCTGATCCTCCATGGCCTCAAAACATCCATAATCCACGGCTATGCGCCCGAATCGCTGGGCACCTTCGCGGCTTATGGCGCGATTCTGGCCGAAGCCCTAGGAAAAGCCGACCAGGGCATGACCTTTGGCCAACTGGCCCTGGATCTGGCCCAACGGCACCAGGTCAAAAATTTCGAAGGCCGCCTGCATCACGTCTATAATTCCATGGTGCGGCACTGGAAGGAGCCGCTGCGCAACTGCCTGGAGCCGCTGCACGAGGCCTTCCGGCTTTGCCTGGAGCATGGCGATTTCGAGTATGCGGCCCACGCTGTGTGCGTCCGTCTTGGATATGCCTATGAAGTTGGAACGGATCTCAAGCATCTGCTGGGTGAAATTCACGAATACCTGGCGATCATGAAACCGCTCAAGCAAGGCCCCCGGGTCGAATATCTGGAAAATTACCTGCAGAAGATTGACTGTCTGCTCGGCAATGCTTCCGATCCGGCCAAGCTCAAAGGGCGCTACTACGATATCGATCAGATGATGCCGATGCACGAGCAGTCCGGCGACAAAAGCCTGGCCATCACCGACCGCTTAAACCAGGTCCAGCTCAGCTATTTGTTCGGCCGCCATGTGGAGGCCCTGGCCATGGCGGGCAAGAGGAGCCTGGCCAATACGGGCAGCGGACTGCGGGGTATGTACTTCTCGCTGCCCTACTGCCTGCTGGATTCTCTGGTGCGGCTGGCCAATGTGCCCGGAGCGGCCAAAAAGGACCGCAAGCAGTTGTTGCGCCAGGTGGCCGCCAATCATGCCAAGCTCAAACGCTGGGCCAAAATCAATCCCGTCAACGGCCTGAACAAACTACGGCTGGTCGAAGCCGAACGGCTGCGGATCATAGGCCGCGATTTTGAGGCCCACCGGCGCTATGACGAAGCCATCCGTCTGGCGCGGGAAAATGAATTCATTCAAGAAGAAGCCCTGGCCTATGAACTGTGTGGCCTCATGCACCTCAATGCCGAACGCGACACCCTGGGCCAGCCCTATCTGGCCAAGGCCCGCGATCTCTATCGCCACTGGGGCGCCCAGGCCAAGGTCAATGACATGGAGCGCCGCTATCCCTGGCTCATTGAAAAAATAGCCCGCAAGGGCGGCGGCAAGACCACGTCCATCGCCACACCGCTGGTCGGCATCGACATCGGTTCACTGATGAAAGCGCTCAAGGCCATTGCCGCGGAAAAGATCCACAGCCGGATGGTGGAGACCATCATCACCACGGCCATGGAGTTTGCCGGAGCCCAACTGGGACTGCTCATCTTGCGCAACCCCTCCGGCGAGCTGTGCATCGAGGCCGAAGCCAGCGTGGATGGCGGAGAGCCGCGCATCCTGCAATCCATACCGGTCAGCGCCGGGCGCCTGCCCCTGGCCGTGATCAATTACGTTTCCCGGACCCGCTCCAGTATTGTGATTCAGGATGCCCAGAAGCCCAACAACCAGATCCCGGGTCTGGACCAAGATTCTCATGTCCTGGCCCAAGGGGTGCGCTCCATGCTCTGCATGCCCATTCTCACCGGCAGCCAGGAGCAAAGCGAGCTGATCGGCATGCTCTACATGGAGAACAACCTGGCCAGCGCCACCTTCACCCAGGAGCGCTTTGACACGCTGGAGATCATCTGCCTGGCCGCGGCCGGACGCCTGGAGCTGTCGCGCAAAGCGGTCATCGACGGTTTGACTGAACTGTATAACCACGATTACTTCCAGAACCTGCTGAGCCAGGAGTTCGCTTCGGCCCGGCGCCACGGCCGTGAACTGGCCATGGTGCTCATCGACATCGATCACTTCAAGAAATTCAACGACACCTGGGGTCATCAGGTGGGCGACAAAGTACTGCGGGAAGTGGCCCAGATTATCAAAACTTCCTGCCGCAGCGGTGACACCGTGGCGCGCTACGGCGGCGAAGAGATGGCGGTCATCCTGCCCATGGCCAACCGCGATAGCGGCGAACTGGTGGCTGAACGCATTCGCGCCGCGGTGGAGAGCCACCGCGTGGCGCACAATAGCGAGCAGTTAAAAGTCACCATCAGCTTGGGATTGGCCACTTTGGATGCGAGCATTCCCGACAAGGAAAGTCTGATCCGGCGAGCGGACACGGCCCTGTACCGCTCCAAGGCGGAAGGTCG
This sequence comes from Deltaproteobacteria bacterium, assembly GCA_021824175.1. GTDB lineage: Bacteria > Desulfobacterota > Desulfobacteria > Desulfobacterales > Desulfosarcinaceae > Desulfatitalea. The sequence continues at coordinate 110,877 of JAKALP010000009.1, read as the reverse complement.
CAATCGGTTGACCATTGCCTGAATGGGCATGCCATCGCTGAGATCAGGATAATTCAGAAGCGGGCAGAAGAATACCCCAATTTTCCAATTGTTTAGTCGTTAAACTTGGGAGATGGCTCTCCGGTGTTTTCAAGGGATGGCCTCTACTTATGTTTATGACGGCCTTTCTTCGATTTTTAGCCCAACTCATAAATCACCGCATTGCCCGACCAGCCACCGTTACCAGTGAAACACGAATGCTTGATAGATGGGCGTTATCTTGCGCCAATCCAGCGCTTGTTGGTGCGAATTTACTAAGATTTCAAGCTGGTGAGATTTCAAGCGGGTTGAAGTTGTTACACTTAATTGCTATAAAAAGTTCATGGATCAAGTGGCCAAACTTCTAAACGACATGGTCCAAGCAGGCATTATTACAAACTATGCCGTGTTTGGCGCCGTGGCCCAGATGCGCTACACTGAAGCGGTGGCCACCATGGATGCCGACATTCTGGTGGCCACCCCCAAAACGGACCGGTTGGATTTGCTCGGCCCCATCTACGCTTTTTGCCAAGAGCGCGGCTATATGCCCGACGGTGAAGCCATCGGCGTCGGCGAGTGGCCTGTCCAATTCATTCCCGCTTTCAACGATCTTACGGCAGAAGCCATACGCGAAGCCGAAACCGGCGACATCGATGGAGTCCCCTTGCGAGTGGTGAGAGCAGATTACCTTGCGGTCATCGCCCTCAGTGTCGGCCGGGCCAAAGATTTCGCGCGGATTCTGGCGCTACGTGAAGCCGGAGTCACCACCGATCAACAGATCTGTGAACTGGCGAGGCGTTTCGGTCTGGCTTCGGCGTGGGATCGATTCATGGAGCGATTCAATGAAAAATGAAATCCAGACCATTCTGGAAAAGCAGGCTGCCTGGCAACGCTCTAGATCCCAACGGCCATGGAGCCAAAAATTACGGGATTCTGTTACCATGCGCCGCGCATTGGTTGCCTTGAAACGACCCTCCTCGATTTCTCACGAAAAGCAATCAAAACAGGGACCATCGAAAGATAACGCCCATCCAATTCAATAGAGACCCCGGTCAGGAAAGAAGTAATTCCTTCCAAAACCTTCGCTGGTTGGCTATTTGTGGACATTGCCTGAGACAGCATGCCATCGCTGAAATCAGGTTAATTCAGAGGTGGGCTGTTGATGGGAGGTATCGGCTCCAATTGCGACACCACGCCGGCGAGGAATTCTTCCAGGCGGCCGTTGGAAGCCAGTGTTTTCGGCATGGAAATCAGCATCTCCACCGCATCGTCGCAGTTTGAGAGGACCGCGAACAAGGGTTTTCCTTCCATGCTGGGCGGGATCAAGAAGCCTGTTTTGGCGGTGAAGCCTCCGCCCTGAAAGTTTTCAATCGGCAGTTTGCCAGGGTAGGAGATGGTTCCCGTGCTGGAATGCAGACCGCTGCGCAAATTTCTTTTGCGGATGCGCCTGAGAATATACTTCATCAGGCCCAGGGGGATGTAGTAGAGAAAGAAAAGCGCGTGGGATTCCCAGGCCACATTGCGGAGCTTTTCAAATATCTGCTGTTGAATGCTGTCCACCGTGGCGTCGGGGGGCACTTGCACAACGAACCTGTGCCCTAAATTGGCCGTCGAGCGGATACCGGGCTGCCGGTACCGCAGATCGGCCGGTATATTGAAACATACATTTGTTTCCCCCTGCTTTCGCGTCTCCTTGGCCATGGCGAGAACCACTTGCGGCAGAAGTTTTACAAATCTGCCATCCAGCCGCACTCTTTTCCACACATTGCCGGAGTCATCCCCATCGGCGGCGCCGGTGGGCGCCAGACAATTTCTGCTCTTGCGATCCCATCGTTTGGGAATATCCAGATCGGATAGAAACTGTTCATCGTTGAGCGTGCAGGTGGCGCCCTTCAACGGTTCGCACCGCAAGGCCCGGAAAATGTCTTCCATCCATAACAGGGTGCCTCTGCCGTCCATGACTGCATGTAACACTCGAAATACTACCCGTAACGGATTGCCCTCCACCAGCAAGACTTCACTGGAATGAGAGGATTTGAAAGGCAACGGATCACAAAGAAAAGACGCCCCTTCCGGCCCATAGCCGGACCAGCCGGTGCCATCCACGAATCTGATGGGCGCGGCCTTTCCCGAATCGACCCAACTGGCCCAGCGCGAGACTCCCCGTTGCACCAAACGGCTGCCGGGATTGGCTTCACAAGCCGCATGTACGGCTTCTTGCCAGCGTGCTTCATCCAGCACGCCGGTTCCTTCTAGAACCACCTGATTGCTGAAAGGATGATCCATTTCATGAAGAAGAGTAAAAAGGCGTTCGATGGGAGATACTCTTCGACGAAATGCAGCCCTCATCATGGTTGTCCTTATGTCATATCCGCTGTGTATGATTCCCACCCCGCCTCGAACAGCAGCAATGAGATTCAATCAGGATGAGCCCATTCAATCTTTAGCGCCGGTCTTAACAGGCTGATATTATGCTTCCAACGTATAATGTTTTTCCCTATATTCGAAACGACCCGTATTTGCAACTAAAGTTAAAAACGTAATGTTTAGGCAACGCGCCTGAGCCTTATACAGCCGCATGGTTCTTGAAAAGGAGCCGGCGCTGTACTACACTGGCATCACTTCAATCAACCTGGGCTCGGCTGAATTCCTTCAGTTCCCGCTTCCCGCGATAGGCCCACATCGGTTCTCGCCGACGCGGCATCTGTCTTGCTTTTTGGATCTTCATCCAGCAGCTTTTGAAATCCGCCAACTATCGCCCGCGAGTCGGGTTGCGCCATGATGAGGCACGGGCCTCATCGCCACCATTGGCTGGGACATTCAAATCATCGATCAAGGGGGTCTCATGGGCAGCAACAGAAAAAACCACCAGAATGAACGGACCCATCCGCTCATCAAAGACATGGCCGCTCGGCCTGCCCGCAAAAGCAAGGTCGCCTCGGGCGAAGATGCGGTCAACCTCATTTTGGATGGCGATACCATTGCCACCAGCGGCTTTGTGGGTATCGGCTTTCCCGAGCACCTGGCCATCTGTCTGGAAGAACGCTTTCTCAATAGCGGCGGCCCCAAGGGATTGACCCTGGTCTATGCCGCCGGCCAGGGGGACGGCAAGGAACGCGGCTTGAACCATTGGGGCCATGCCGGCATGGTCAAGCGGGTGGTGGGCGGCCATTGGGGTCTGGTGCCCAAATTACAGAAGCTGGCCGTGGAGGGGATTATCGAAGGCTACAATTTCCCCCAGGGCGTGGTGTCCCATCTCTATCGCGATATTGCCGCGGGCAAGCCCGGCACCATCACCCACGTGGGTCTGGACACCTTCGTGGACCCGCGCCATGGCGGCGGCAAACTCAATGCCCGCACCACCGAGGATCTGGTGGAACGCATCACCCTCAATGGCAAGGAGTGGCTTTTCTACAAAGCATTTCCGATCAATGTGGCCGTCCTGCGCGGCACTACGGCCGACCTGGACGGCAACATCACCATGGAAAAGGAGGCCCTGGTCCTGGATGCCCTGGCCATGGCCCAGGCGGCCAAGAACTCGGGCGGTTTTGTGATCGTGCAGGTGGAGCGCATCGCCGATCACGGCGCCCTGCGCGCCCGGGATGTGGCCATTCCCGGCATCCTGGTGGATTGCGTGGTCAGGGCCGACGCCGAACGGCACTGGCAGACCTTCGGTACCCGCTACAATCCGGCTTTCAGCGGCGAGATCCGCATCCCGTTGCAATCCCTGCCGCCCATGGAGATGAGCGAGCGCAAAATCATCGCCCGCCGGGCGGCCTTTGCCCTGCAGGCCAACGACATCGTCAATCTGGGCATCGGCATGCCCGAAGGTGTCGCCGAGGTAGCCAACGAGGAGCGCATCATGGATCTGATGACCATGACGGCCGAACCGGGCATCATCGGCGGAGTGCCGGCCGGCGGGCTGGACTTCGGCGCCGGCACCAATATTACTTCCCTGATCCCCCAAAACACGCAGTTCGACTACTACGACGGCGGCGGCCTGGATGTGGCCTTCCTGGGACTGGCCCAGGCCGACCAGCAGGGCAATCTCAATGTCAGCAAGTTCGGACCGCGCCTGGCCGGGGCCGGCGGGTTTATCAACATCAGCCAGAACGCCAAGAAGGTGGTCTTCGTGGGCACCTTTACGGCCGGCGGGTTGCGGGTGGCGGTAAACGACGGGCAACTTAAGATCGAAGAAGAAGGAAAGGTCAAAAAGTTCGTGCGCCAGGTGGAGCACCGCACCTACAGCGGTCGCTATGCCGCTTCAAAGGGGCAATCCGCCCTTTATGTGACCGAACGCTGCGTGTTTCAACTCTCGGAGCAGGGTCTGGAACTGATCGAAATCGCGCCGGGTACAGATCTGGAGCGCGACATTCTGGCCCAAATGGAGTTCCGGCCGCTGATCGCCAATACTTTGGCCGTCATGGATGCGCGCATCTTCAAACCCGAGCCCATGGGCTTGCGCGAAGAGATGGTGGTGGTGCCCCTGGCCAGCCGCCTGAGCTACGATGAGGCCACCAATCAATTCTTCGTCAACTTCGAGGCCCTTTCCATCAAGAGCCGCCAGGATATCCGCGAGATCAAGGATCTGGTCGAGGCCATGCTCACGCCGCTGAAAAAGAAAGTCTACACCATCGTCAACTACGACAACTTCTACATCCGGCCGGACCTGGAAGAAGAGTACACGGCCTTGATCAAGTATCTGATGGACAACTACTACGAGCGCGCCACACGCTTTACCACCAGCGCCTTCTTGCGCATGAAATTGGGCGAAGCCCTGAAGAAGCGGCAGGTCTCGCCCCATATCTATGAAACCCATAAAGAGGCCCAGCGGGCGTTGAAGAAGTAAAGATGGCGGCCCCGAGTGGCTGTGAGTCACGACTGCCGCATGAAGCATGAGGTCTCTTCCTCATCGTACTCGTACTCGTACGCGTACTCGTACTCAAATGAATTTACAAGCATAGAAGCATTCGGCGCGCGAAAGTCTCAACTTGCGCTCCTTGCCCCTGACCACAAAACCTTGCCATATCCTCTCATTTTGATCGAAATATAAGCAAGTCGATGAATTACTTCTTATTGCGGGTCAATCCGCGCCAAGAGTAAAAAAGCAAAATAATTCCTCAAGTTTTCCACCCAACGACCGATCCTAATTCAAGTTGCCGCAATTGAACTGAACCTGTACGTTGGTGGAGGTGGAAGGTGCTGATCCTGGCTGGTTATCTACGCAACTTTGGATTATTTCTTTTCCTTTGCCTGCTGATCATCGTCCCAACCTCAACCACCCTGGCTTCCCACGAAGGCTTGAACTGCACCACCTGCCACTTACCCACTGGAAAAACATCAAAAAAGCACTCGTCCCGCGATCTGCGACAGCCCGCCTCGGCACTCTGTTTCTCATGTCACGATGCCGAGCTGGACGCCTCGGGACTCAATCCCCCCTATGTCATCAATGGTCGCAAGGAGCTGGCTGGCGGTTCATTCACGGCCACTCTCTATGCTGACGGCATGGGGCACAATTTGGCCAATATGGACCTGACCCTGGGATTGACGCCGCCTGGCGGGCAACCGTTGCCCGAATTTACCTGCCTGAGCTGCCATGATCCCCACGCCAATGGCAACTGCCGAAATCTAAAGAAGAAGATCAACGGCGTCCAAACCCTGGTCCAGTGCGATTCTGATCCGGGCTATCAAAACAACCTCTATATCTCCGGCATCTCCACTTTTTGTGGCGCCTGCCATCAACGATTCGGCAATGCCGGCACTTCGGCGGCGCGGCAACGGCATCCGGTGGACATTTACATCTCGAGCGCGCCAAAGGCGAATTTCAACCACTGGGCGCGGTTGGATCAGCGCGTCACCATAGCCCAATTCCCACAGGGCAATGGCAATGCCCGTGACGGGCAGGTCTTTTGCCTCACCTGCCACCGGGCCCACGGCAGCGCCTATCAGGATGCCATGCGTTGGGATTACGGCAAAAGTTCCCAGGGCTGCCTGGAGTGTCATACCTTTTAGCTCCACTCCCGGGGTTTGAGCATTTCCCGGTAGGAACGGTTCGCGCAGGAGGGGTGCGGCAATCATGAAGGTTCAGGACGCCACCGTCAAAATGGACGCCCGGCACGAATTGACCAGAAAGGTCGATACCCGTGAGAATTTTCTCTTCTGGGTGGGAGATCGCCCTTCCACGGATCGCGGCGGATCGCCGCCAGTGGCCCTGACCCTCTCCGAAGAGGCCAAACGTCAAAATGCAGCCATGGCTTCGGCCAACGCGCGCTGCGCGGCCTGTTCCCGCAAACAGGCCCAGGACGCTGGCGCCGAGGCAGACCCACAAATAAGCCTGCTGGAAAAGATGATCGAGATGATTCTGGGCAAAAAGATCCGCCTGCGTCTGATCCGACCCCTTGGCCCGCCCAGCGAAAAGGCGGAGCAGGCCCAACAGGATATCAGCGCGGCCGCGGCCGCCCAAAATGCGGTTTCGGGGGCCGCGCCCGCCCAAAGCCAAGGGTGGGGTTTAATCTACGACCGGCAGGAGCGAATTGAAGAGACCGAGATGACCTCCTTTGAGGCCGGCGCATTGGTCCGCACCCAGGATGGCCGGGATATCACTCTTCAAGTCCAGCTCAACCTGAGCCGGTCTTTTGTGGGGCAAAATGAACTCAGCCTGCGGGCCGGCGACGCCGCAGCCCAGGTCAAAGACCCATTGGTGCTCAATTTTGATGGCAATGCGGCCCAATTGGGGCCACGAACCGTTCGCTTTGATCTTGACGCCGACGGCACCGAAGATCAAATCTCTTCCCTGGCCGGCAACAGTGCTTTTCTGGTTCTGGATCGCAACGAGGACGGTGTGGTCAACGACGGCCGTGAACTCTTCGGGCCAACCACTGGTGATGGGTTTGCCGAGCTGGCGGCCCATGACGCGGACGGCAACCGCTGGATCGATGAAAATGATCCCATCTTCAACAAACTGCGCCTCTGGCGGGTGGATGGAGCCGGCAACTCCACCCTGGCCGCGCTGGGCGAGGTCGGCATTGGCGCCATCTATCTGGATGCGGTCTCCACGCCCTTCAGCTATAACGACGCCGCCAACGAGTCCCTGGGGCAATTGCGCGCCACGGGCCTCTTTCTCCAGGGAAACGGCGCCGGCGGGACCATTCAACAGGTCGATCTGAAAGCTTAAAATTAGGTTTTTAACCATTGCTTTTTAGACTTTCTCCGCTTGTCCCTCCATGGGGCTCCTTGTTAATAATTAACATTGCAGTTAATTTTAAATTAGCCTAAGTGCTCTGCGGCATAAATTCGGTAACGTATCGCTGGTCAGCCTATTTATGACCAAAGGGCGCACTTATTCTTTTTCTACGGTCTTAAAAAACGATGTCTGCCGGAGTTGATTTTGGCATGTTGAAAATAAGGAGCTAAGCCCATGATGGATTTGAAACCCAAACTCAGAGCTTTCGTCATTGATCACTTCTTATTTGGAGAGGCGAATGGCCTGAAGGACGATACATTATTTATCGAAACGGGCATCATTGATTCGACCGGGGTTATGGAGATTGTCCAGTTTCTGGAGAAAGAGTTTGCGATCCATGTAGCTGACAAGGAATTGATCCCGGAAAATCTGAATTCGATTAACAACCTATCGGAATATCTGTCACGGAAGATGGTTTGACGGCTCTCAAGTCCGCGCCGGCTTTTGAAACAGAGGCTTCCCATCTATGCTGGTAAACGGTTTTCTGGAAAACTCGGCCGCCCGCCGCCCGGATAAGGTGGCGCTCATTTGCGGCCCAGACCGGTTGACCTACCGCGATCTCAATGCGGCCGCGGACAGGCTGGCGGCCGCCCTGGTTCGGCGCGGCACCGCGCGGCATGACCGGGTGATCATCTTCATGGATAACTCCGTTGAGGCCGTCATCGCCCTGTTCGGCATATTAAAGGCCGGCTGTGCGTTCATCATCGTCCATGCCGCCATGAAGGCTCGCAAGCTGAACTATATCATCAAGGATTCCGGCGCGAGCGCCCTCATCGCCCATAGTGATAAGGCCGGAGTGGTTGACGCCGCCCTAATAGGCTGCGATGGGGTCAGAAATCTCATCTGGGTGCCCGGAGACATTCAGCCCACAGACCCCAAATATTTGGAATCGGCGCTATGCCTTTCCTGGGCCGCACTACTGAATAAGAGCGAGTCAAAGCTTGCCGAGCGCCAAAGCCGCAATATCGACCAGGATATTGCGGCCATCATTTATACTTCCGGCTCCACCGGCGAGCCCAAGGGGGTTGTATCGGCCCACTGCAATATGGTGGCTGCCGTGCGCAGCATCACCACCTACCTGGAAAACATCGAAGAAGATGTGATCCTCAACGCCCTGCCTTTGTCTTTTGATTACGGATTGTACCAGGTATTGATGGCCGTTGCATTCGGCGGCACGGTCGTTTTGGAACGATCCTTTTCTTTTCCATATAAGATCATGGAGACTTTGCAGCGGGAGCGGGTAACGGGTTTTCCCATTGTGCCGACGATGATCGCCATGTTGCTTCAGATGGAAGACCTCTCCATATTCGACTTGAGTTCCTTGCGCTATATCTCCAACACGGCCGCGGCCCTGCCGGTGGCGCATATCAAAAAAATGCAAGCCTTGTTTCCGCAAGTCAAAATATTCTCCATGTATGGTTTGACGGAGTGCAAACGCGTATCCTACCTGCCGCCTGAATACCTCAATACAAAGCCCGGATCAGTGGGTATACCGATTCCGAACGAAGAAGTTTTCATCGTCGACGAGTCGGGCAGAGAAGTGGGAACCAAAGAAATCGGCGAGCTGGTGGTCCGGGGCGCGAATGTCATGCGCGGCTATTGGAATGCGCCCCAGGCCACGGAAAAAGTATTTCGCGCCGGCTCCCGGTTCGGAGAAGTTTTGCTTTACACCGGCGATCTTTTCCGAAGGGACGAAGAGGGCTTTCTCTATTTCGTGGCCCGCAAAGACGACATGATCAAATGCCGGGGGGAAAGAATCAGCCCCAGAGAGATAGAAAACATAATCTGCGAGTTGGATGGCGTCGCCGAGGCGGCGGTCATTGGCGTGCCCGATGAATTTTTAGGCAACGCTATACAGGCTTATGTGGTCAAACGGAAAAACGCGAAGATTACTGAAAATGACGTGATCAAATTCTGTTCGAAGAATCTCGAACCGTTCATGGTGCCCAAATCAGTGACTTTTTTAGAAGCATTTACGAAAACACCCAGCGGCAAGATCGATAAAAAGCAATTGCGCTGCTGACGGGAAGGGTATTTATGTAACTATTTACACGCTATCTCAAAATAATTTTTTGGCCCAAAATCTTTATTTTAAGATGGCTTGTCATATCCGATACGAAATATAGAAAGATAGAATTCCTTCCACGCATTGCGAATCGACCATATGAGGGGGCGGGGCGTTTTGCGACTTACGTCCCGTCATAACCGCGAAAGAATGATGTGCCTTTGGTCGAAAAACTCCCCGACCCCTTATTTAAGTTCTTCGAAAAACTGGATGCGGTGATTGTTGGTGTCCGCCACAATCACCTGATTCTGGCCGTTGAGGCACATTTGGAAGGGATAATTAAGCAGGCCCTCTTTCCAGCCCATGGCGGATAGGCGATCAACGTAAACCCCGTTGCTTGCCAGGATAATGATTTTACTGCCGTTGCGATCCACCACAAAAATGCGGCCTTTGGGTTCCACCACCAGACCGGTGGGAAAGCGCATGTATTCTTTTAACCGGGCGCTCATGGGGGCGAATTCGGCGCTGCCGCCTCCCGCGGAATAAAGCATGGCGTTGATGCTGTCGACGAGCAGCACATTGCCCGCCTGGTCCACGGCCACATCGGAGAAAAATCCATACTCCTTGGGAAAGCGAATACTTCTGATATACTGCCCAAGGGCATCGGTCACAATGACGCTCTTTGAGGATAAATCCAGCAAATAAAGGTTGCCGTTGACGTCGATATCAAAGCTTCGCACTAGCGGGCTCGATGCCTGGAGCGATTGGGCCGGCTCCACATAGCTGATGAACTTGCCTTGAGCTCCCAGACGAGCGATCTGACGCAGTTTGCCGTCCAGCACATAGATGTCGCCTTTGGGATGGATGCGAATCTTTTGGGGGTACGGCAGCTGGGCCAGCTTGAATACTTCGCTTTGGGGCTTGGTGGCGTCTTCAGTGAAGGTATAACGCACCAGGCGGCCGTTGCCGGTATCCGCGACGATAATGCGGTTATCGCTGCCGCACGCCACCCCTTGGGGATACTTCAACCGTGCGCCCAAACTATCCGCATAAATCGAGAAGAGATGCTCGAAGCGGATGGCGCCAGCCTGGAGGCAATCGGGCAGCGCGCTCCACAGCATGAGCAGTGCCCCAAGCAGAATGTATGGTTTTAGGGAAAGTCTCACCATCATGTCACCGTTTGCGATCAATGTGGCACTGAACGCATAAATCGTAGGTGGTATCAAAAGGCATCATATACGGTTTGTTGCTCGTGCCGCACCCTTTGTGGCAGCTCAGGCACTCCACGGTCAAATTCTTATTGCGCTGGTCAATGGCCTTGGCGCCAATGGGGTGGGTGGAATGGGATTCCCATTTATGACATTTACCGCAAATGTCGACGGACACATTTTCCGAAGCAAACAACAGATCCCCGTTGGCCGCATGGGGTAAGTGGCAACTGCTGCATTTGCCTTTTTTAACTGGTTCACACAGATGCTCGTTTTTGGGATTGGCGATGGACCACTTCTGCAGTTCCACGGTGTCGATATGGCATTGGCCGCAAACTTTGGGTTGCGGTCCGCTGAGCAGCCCGGCCGCCTTGGAGCCATGGGGCGTATGGCAATGCTGGCATCCGGTTTTGTCCAGCATCGGCCAATGCACTTGATTTTTACCCATGGCTTCGGCAACCATTTTTTTATGGCACTGCAGACACAGCTCCGTGCCGGTCTGCCGGGTTTTCAACGCCATGGAAGAAGATGGCTCATAGTGGCAGCTGCTGCACTTATTCTCGGCCACGGGCGGATGGACATGATCGTAAAGAATGCCACGCCGGTTGGAACCATGGGGGCTGTGGCAGGCCTCGCACTTGCTGGCGGCCACATTGTAGTTCATATGCTTCTTGGCAAATCCAGGCTTGTCGGTTTTGTGACAGGCGATACACAGTTTGGAAGGATCATTCTTCAATAGGTAATCGGCCTTGGCCGAAGCATGCGGCGTGTGGCAATTGAGGCAGCCCTCCTTGGTTTTGACGGGCTGATGGGGGAATTTCATTTCACTGCCGGCCTTGATAATCTCCTGGTGACATTCAAGACACAGGTCATTGCCCGATTTCTTTAGCAGAGAACGGTTTTCGGAGCCGTGGGAATAATGGCAACGTCCGCAATTGCCTTCCACTACGACTTGATGAACACTGCTGGCCTTGTCCGGAATGATTTTGGCGTGGCAGTTCAAGCATAGCTTCTTGGGCTCCGCCACGAGCAAACTCTTCTGGTAGGAAGTATGGGGATCATGGCACCCGAGGCACTCCGCGTCTTTGGTCATGGGGTGAACCGAACGGCTGCTAAAGGTTTTTTGAAGTTCGACGTGGCATTTCAGACACTCTTTGCTTTTTACCCCTGGCTTGAGCTTCTCTTTGTGGGCCGCAAAAGACGGCGATGCCATGACCATGGCCGCCAAGATGGCAACCAAGCAGTAATAGTAGATCCGGCAGCTTTTGTAATGGCTCAATGGCATGATCATTCCGTAATATGGCAGTCTTTGCATTTTCGCTCTGCAAACGGCTTGTGAATGCTTGTCTTGAACAGCTTGGGGTCCGTAGAAGTATGAGCGTCATGACATTTGCTGCAATCCATTTGATCCGCGTCAACGTTAAGGTGAGCCAGCTTGAACTTATCGGCCTTGTAGTCGTGGCACTCGGCGCACATTTGTTGAATCGGTTTTTTAGCCAATGCGGGCTCTTGGGCGAAGTGCGGCTCATGGCACAACTTGCAATTTTTCAGATCCGAGGGCGCATGCACGTAATACTTCACCGAGGCGGTCTCGTTCTCCATTTCGGCGCCTGGGGCGCTCTTCTTGCGTCCCTGATTGGCCTCGGCCTCCGGGAACATTCTGGCTTTCAATGCGGTGTGGCAGACCAGACACAAATCGGGGTAGTCGGCCAGAAGCAAATCCCCCAACTTGGATTTGTGGGGATTGTGGCAACGGGTGCACTGGCCATCCACCACTGGCTTATGTTTGCTGACCGGCTTTTTGATTTTCCCTTCGGGATCAGTCCCATGGCAGGAAAAACACAGGAACCCCTGTTTGGCCACCAGCATGCCTTCGAAGTCGCTGCCATGCACGGCATGGCACTTGCGGCACTCTCCTTTCTTGAAGGAATCGTGATTGGTGCCGCCCTCAATGGGTTTCATGAGGTCGCCATGGCATTGGGCACACAGGCGCGGGTCATTGCCGTCCAGGTCCAGCAGGTTTTTCTTCGCCGCGCCGTGGGAATGGTGGCAGCTATAGCATTTACCTTCCAGCACCGGTTTATGGGTGTTGGTTTTGACAAACTGTTGTTCGGAGTCGTAATGGCACGAATAGCATACCGTGTTGGTATTGGCCCTGAGCATGCCGTAATAATTGGAACCATGGGCATCATGGCATTTGCTGCAAGCGCCTTCGGCAAAGGGCTTGTGGGGCATGAGCGTGGCGGCCTTCTCCCGTGTTTTGGCATGGCATTTCATGCAGAGGGCCTGTTCGTCATCCCTAAGCAGCATTTTCTTTGGCCCGCTGTGTTGGGCATGGCAGATCAGGCACCCTTTATCCTTTTCAAGGGCCTTGTGGGTCACGGACAACTTGGCACTCATGGTCGTATGACAACCGTAGCACAAGGCATTGTCGGGCCGCGCCAGAAGGCGAGGGTTCTCCGAGGCATGCGCGTCGTGGCATTGGGAACACTTGCCTTCCTTGAAAGGTGGATGCTCCACCGGCCCGCCGGCCTTCAACACTTCGGCCTTATGACACTGCAAGCAAAGAGCGCTGCCATCCTGAAGCGTGGCAAATGGTTTGGCGGAGGCGGCCGGGACATGGCACTTCTCACAACTTACATTGGCCAGGGACACATGGGCACTGGCCTTAAGAAGCTTGGGCTGGGCTGAGGCGTGCGGATTGTGGCAGCTATTGCAAGAAGAAGATTGGACCGGGTACCCGCCATGGGCGGTTTTGAAAGCCGATTTCTGAGGATCATGACAGCTGAGACAGAGCGCCGTCTCCTGGTTGCGCAACAGCTCAGGATAGCTCGATCCATGGGAATAGTGGCATTTTAAACAGTTCTCTTTTTTCAAGGCCGTATGAACGACCGTCTTATTAAAAAGGCCGCGCTGATGACATTTGAAGCACAGCTCATTATTGGCGGCCTTCAACAAGTGGTCTTCGTCGGAAGCATGGGGGTAGTGACAATCCACGCATTTGCCTTTTTGCAAGGCCGTGTGGATCTGGGGTTTGTCCAAACCGATTTTTTGGGCGTTGTGGCAATCCAGACAGATCTGATTGATATCTTTCTTTAACAAGAGTTTGGGCACCACGCCGTGCCGCAAGTGGCACTCCTCGCACTTCTTTTCCTTGACGACTGCGTGGACATCCTTCTTGGAAAAATACTTGGAAGCAAAGTTGGTATGGCAGTCCAGGCACTGTTTCTGCGCAAAGCGCCCGGATTCGCGCACCGGCGCGCCGGCGCAGGTGATGATAACGGCCGCCGCCGCCAGGGCGCACAATAGAATGAAAAGGGGATTTTTATAGAAACCGCGCAGAGGATGCATCATGGATGTCGCGTGAATACCTACTGTTTGAATTCTGATTTGTATATTTTAACCGGGTAGTACGCTTTCAGCTTTTCAGCCCATTGTTCGATGCTGGCCTTTACCTTTGAATCAAACACTTCCTTTGAGATGTCCATCTTGACTTCATCAAAGGGTCGTTTCTGGGGTTTGACGATTTGGGTAACGGATAACACATAATATTGCCCGGCCGGACTTTCATACAGCCGCAAATCGCCGCTAGCCGTGCCTTGAACGAGCTCTTGGACCTTCTCCGGCAAACTGGATACGGTCACGAGTTGGCCGTCGAAGTTAAGCAATCCCTTGGTGCGCTTGTCCACCTGCTCCGTGGCATTGGCGCTCAGCCACTCGAAATCGGTTCCTTTTCTCAGTTTTTCCATGGCCCCGACGGCGTTGTCTCTCTTATCAAATACCAGACTCTTGATCCGAATCATCGGCGGCGTGCTGAACTTTTCCGCATTCTTTTCGTAATAGGATTGCAGCTCCTTGGGGTCCAACTGTATTTCGGGGATAATCACCCTTTTGATGAAAACGTCGAACAGCGCGGAATTTTCATACTTTGCTACGCGCGCGGTATATTCCGCGGTCTTGTCGATGCCCTGCTTGAGCGCTTCCCAGCGCAGTATTTTCTTCTGCAGGAGATCTTCGAAGACCTGCTCCTTGCTGCGATTGATGGATTTGTTTTGAATCGCCAACTCAATGCCATGGTAGAATTGCTTCTCCAAAGCCTGACTCAAATCAGCCACGGTGATAGGCGTATCGCCTTCGATTTCGACGATCACGCGTTGATCTTTGGTCATGGCTTGCATGCCGGGAGTGGCGGCTTGGTAGTCCAGGGAGTCCAACAGCTTTTTGTCGGTTTTGGCGTATTTCTTGCGAAGTTCTTCGTAATACTGCCGGGCGGACTTGACCCTTTTGTCATTCAAAGCCTGGCGCGTGGCGACCTGTTTTATTTCAGGATCTTCCGTGGCCGGAATGCGGCTTTCTTCGAGCTTGAAGATCACGAAGCCTTTCTTGCCGATGGCAAGGATAGGGCTGACCTCTCCCACTTTCATCCTGAAAATGATCTGAGCCACCGGCATGGATAGATCATTGGTTTTTACATACACGCCCTGGTCATCGGCCTCGGCGACGCCCCACTGGAGCGCCTTTTCCACCACCTGGTCAAAATTCACGCCCGCTTTGATCTGATCTTCTATTTTTTTGGCGTCGGCCTCTTTTTTTATGCGCAGGGATTTGATTTTCCACTCCCTGACCATGGGCTCATACACCTGGCGCACTTCGCTTTCATCCACATGGATATCTTTGACGTAATTTTCAAGCAGCATCTCCAACAGCAATTGCTGTGAATAGGATTGCACGGCCGATTTGAGTTCCGGCAATTGGTCTAAGCCGATGTTGCGGGCTTCGAGCAAAATAAGCCGGGTGTTGATAATCCGATGCAAGACGGAAGCATAATCAATGCGGCCGGCCTTGGCTTTACCAAGGTTCATTTCATGGAAGGAGGCCAACTCGCTGCTGATATCCGCCCAGGTGATGGGTTCTTTGTTGACCGAGGCTATCTTTTCGTCCGGGCCGATGGCACTGGGTTGAGTCGCCGTCGCGGGCCAAGGCAATACCAGCGCCCACATGGTGATAATCAGCAGATATAACCGTAATTTAGGCATAAACTTCTCATTTCATACTCAATGACGATTTTCAAGCCAATTTTCCCGCTAGGATCCCGCCGCGACCGCGCCCGTCCAAGACTCACGGGAGCATCCATGGCCCGATGAGCGAAAGGGGCCACCATCTCTGTCATTTCATATCCTTCGAAGGGCCTTCACGCAACCGGCGATAACACCACCTCCACCTGGTGTTTTTACCGGTTTAGCCATGGTTCCAGCCTTAGAAAAAATCGTTGTCACCCACCTAACATGCTGTAGCCACTCGGTAATCATTTAAATCGCCATTTTGGCACATTTATTGGTTAACAATGGCTGGGCAAAAGAGGAAAGCAACATGACCATGATTCTCCAATTGGGCCGATCGCTGCGGGCTAAGCGATACCTAAGCGCCATATTCGTATCCCTTCTGGTGATTGGCGGGATCGCCGTCGGCCAGATGTGGGCCGATGTTCAACCTGCTTACCTTTACAACTTATCCGGTTTTAACGGCCCGGTGCATCTCAATTGGGGCCAGATCGGCATCGACCAGACCCGCGATGAAATCTACGTCACCGATCCCAAAACCGGCGCCATCATCATCTTCAACGACAAAGGCATGGAGATCCACCGTTTTGGTGAAGACGGCAGCCTGGGGGCTGTATCCGGCGTAGCGGTCAACGACAGCGGTCAAATCCTATTGTTGACCCAAATCGACGCCAAACCCGCCATCCTGATTTGCGATTACAAAGGCCAACCCGTTTCCAAACTCACCCTCAAAAATCTTCCACCTGAGTTTTCCGCCTTTTCAGCCGAGCGCATCGTTATCCGCCACGAGCGGATCTACTTGCTGGACCAGGGCGCGCTTCTCATCGTGGTGACGGATGAAGAGGGAGTATTTCAGTTTGGCTACGACATCGGCCGGCTGCTGGCCGTCAGCGAAAAGAAACGCCTGGCCACCCAGATCAGCGGATTCAGCGTAGACGGCGAAAAAAATATCCTTTTCACCATCCCCGTGCTTTTCACAGCCTATAAGCTGACACCCGAGGGAAAAATCTTCAGTTTCGGCCGGCCGGGCAGTGCGCCGGGACGCTTCGGCGTGGTGGGCGGCATTGTGGCCGACGATGAGGGCAATCTTTATGTCGCCGACCGCTTGAAATCGGTAATCCTGATTTTCGACAAGAACTTCAACTTCCAGATGGAATTTGGCTATCGCGGCAACAAATCAAACAATCTGATCGGTCCCAAAGATCTAGGCCTGGATAGCCACCACCGGCTGTACATCTCCCAATTGAACAGCCGGGGCGTAAGCGTATTCAAGCTCAACTATAAATAATAGCAAAGGAGGTGAGGCCGTCAATTTTTTCGCAGCAGATTTTGCAACAGTGATTTATACAACCGTTCAATCGATCAAAGAACATAAAGCGCCCCCGCACGGAATTCTAAAAAATTGTACTCCAGCAAGAACGATCTATCGGCTAAAGGATTCTTACGGGGAAGATAAATGAATCTCATGAAGAAAAAGGAGATAAACTGGATGAAACCCATCAAAACGATTATTAGGCTTCTGGCGATTGCTTCGCTGCTGATGTGGTTGGCCACTCCCGCGATGGCCTTCCACGATGGCGGCGTGGCATACTGCAACGGTTGCCACACCATGCACAACTCGGAAAATGGCCAGTCCATTATTCCAGGGGGCGTGCCCGGTGTCACCGGGGATTCGCTGACCAAAGGGGCAGACCCCAGCTCCACTTGCTTGAACTGCCACTCGGGCTCCGGCAGTTATCATGTCTTTAGCACCACCGGCGGCAACCTCACTCCGGGCGGCGATTTTTACTGGCTGACCAAAACCTTGACGTTCCCTTCCCGGCCGGGTTCCACCACCATGAAAACCCGCAATGGCAGAAACTGCGGTCATAACATCGTGGCCGCCGACTTCGGTTTGGTGGCGGACAGCGACTTGACCCAGGCGCCGGGCGGCACTTTCCCCTCCGCGCAACTGGCCTGCTCCAGCTGCCATGATCCCCATGGCAAAATCGCCAACAACACCCGTCAAATCATGGGCTCTGGTTCATACGGCGATCCGACGCCGGCCCAAGGCGTTCTGGGCAACTACCGTCTGCTGGGCGATGTGGGCTACCGTCCCGCGCCGACCACCACTTTTACCAACCCGGCGCCCACTGCCACCACCGCTCGTACCAGCGCCGCCAATGAAACCAACAGCAACCACACCGACTACGGCCGCGGCATGTCCGAGTGGTGCTCCAACTGCCACACCGGCTTCATCGCCGCCGGCGTAGGCGCCCATCGCCATCCGGCCAGCAACACCGCCACCTTGGGCTCCAATTTGAGCACGAATTATAATATGTACGTCAGGTCCGGCGATTTGACGGGCACCTCCGCCACCGCTTATCTGGCTTTGGTTCCTTTTGAAAGACAGATTTCCGATCGCACCCAGTTGAGCTCTACTACCACGGCGGGCGCGAGCTCCAGCTCCAACGCCATGTGCTTGAGCTGCCACCGGGCCCATGCTTCGGCCTTTACCAATGCGGGCCGCTGGGATTTCGAAGTGCAGTTCCTCGTGGATTCGCATCCGCAGACCACCGACACTGGCGCTATAGCGACCGATCAATTAAACAGCTATTATGGACGCGACGTAGCCGCCGTTTTCGGCACTGGTCAGAGAAGTTTGTGCAACAAGTGCCACATCCAAGATTAGTCTTTTCGATATTATGACCCCGAAAGGCTGACGAGATCCCTTCGTCAGCCTTTTTTGACCATTCCCCGGATTTAGTGGTATTAGGATAAGTGCGTGCGCCAACGCGCAAGGCACACACAGGCTCCCGCAGGCCGTTGTCTCCATAACCACGGTTGTGCTTCAACCAACAACGCTAACATCATCTTTTGCCCATGCCGCATCCCCGCACGATACTTATTTTATTTCTTTTTTTCTTCCTTGGGGGCTGCCCGCCCCAAAACCGCACCCCCGAATACCGCACCGTATCAGCCGAAGACGGCCAACTGCTTTTATATCTTCAGCCATTGCCCCAGGAAGCCCAGAACCTGAGACTGACCATCAGCAGTATTTCCGTTAGATACAGTAACGGCAAGGAAATCACGGCACAATTGCAGAGCCCCGAAATTCGGAGCGTCGACCGCCAACCCATTCAAACCCAACTGGCATCGGCCATTCTACCCCCCGGCTCTTGCACGGGGTTGGCCCTCCAGCTCAAAGAAGCATTTGCACGCGCGGAGGAAGGCGAAATCGCTCTATCGGTGCCGGAAAAGGCCATATTAATAGATCTTCCTTTTGACGTGGCGCGGGGGAAGATAACCACCCTGTTTCTCTCCCTGCAACCGTCGGAGCTCAAAGGCAACCGCCCCCGCTTAGATACCCTTTTCACGCTGGCGCCAGCCCATCGCCCGATCCTCAACCTGACCGGCTACATCAGCAATGCCGACGTCAATACCATTTCCATATTCAATAAAAAGAGTCTGCGGATCGTCGACACCCTGACCACCAGTCCGGGACCCATCGGTGTCGTCCTTGACCGCATCCGAAACAGGGCCTATGTCGCCGCCGAGCGGGCGAATATGGTGGAAGCCATTGATCTGATCAAAAGCGAAGTAGTCGACCGTCTCAGGCTCAGGCTCAATGACCACCCCATCGATCTGGCCCTCTCCCCGGACGGCCGCCTTCTGATTGCGGTGAACAGCGATTCCAACAGCATCAGCGTCATTGATGCGCTGGCCATGGTTGAAACGAACCGCATCAATGTGGGCGAAGGGCCGCGCTCGGCGGTGATCGCTCCCACGGGAGCGCGCGCCTTTGTGATGAATACCCGTTCGAGCACGATCTCCGTGATTGATTTGACGCAAATGTCCGCGGCTTTGACCATCGGTGTCGAGGGAGCGCCGCTGCGCGCGGCCTTTAATCCAGACGGCAGTAAAATGTTCGTGATCCGGCGCGATTCGGCCAGCCTGGCGGTGATCGACTTGGCGCGCCTGGCCGCCACAAGTGATATCTTTGTTGGAATGGGCGCCCGCTGCATCACCGCTGATCCCAGCAGCGGCCTGCTCTACATCGGATTTGCCCGCTCCAAGGAAATTGCCGTGGTCGATCGCTTTGCATCGACCTTCATTGATCTCATCGAAGCCGATGGCCATACCGCCTATATATCCATCGACCAGGAGGAAAAAGCTCTTTTTGCGCTTCAACCTGATCGGAAGCAACTGGTTCGAATCGATTTGGTCAGCAAAAAAATCAATGCGGTCATGGATCTGGCCGATGGCGCCAATACCATTGCCGTGATGGGTGAAAGATAGGGGATGCAGCCATCAGCGCTTCAAGCGGCCCATTGTCTCAGGAAGTACTTGCTCGCGGCCGCATTGCTTTTCGCTGCCGGAATCGGCGCGGTTCAAGCGGACAATCTCAACCTCAACGGCGAGTTTCTCTACACCACCACTGACGGTAAAGTCACTCTCAAGGACACCGGCCGGGAAACCAGCAGCAACCTGTCCAGATTTGATCAACGCTACAACCTGGATATCTCCAAGGAGATCTACCCGTACCTGACCATTGCCGGCGGGTCGTATTATGAATTGGATAAATCGGTTTCCACCAACGAGGGCCAGGAGTTTGATATCCGGGACGAGCGCGTGCAGCCCTTCATTGATTTGAACCTGAACAATCCCATGTATCAAGCCGGCGTCTCCTACCGCAACAGTACCTTGAACGAAGATATCACCGATCTTCCAACCAACCGATCCAGCCGGGATCAGTATACGGCCGTCATGGGTATGAACTCCACCGAACTGCTGCCCAAGTGGAATTTTTCCTTCACGCGTTTAGATACTACCAGCAATCCCGTAACGCTGAATCAAGAGGCCGATACTTACAACTTCAGTGCCCAATATGATTTCTGGCGGCAGTTGACCGTGGATTATGAATATACCCTCAATGACACCAAAGACTTCTTGAGGGACTCCGAAACCAAGGATCAAACCCACTTCGGCCACATCGATTATGCCAAGAACTTCCTCGACGATCGTCTCTCCTTGAACACCGGCTATCGAATCCGCTACAACACCTTTGACATTTCCAACAACGCCACCACCGAAGAACCTTTATTACGCTTTGCCGGCTTGTCTTCCCAGGACAATACCCCCGAAGATGGACCGGCCCTGGCATCCACCCAGACGCTCATTGACGGCAACACCACCGCTTCCACCGGTCTGGATCTCGGCCTGGGCGGCGATGAGAGCACCTTGACCAATATCGGCCTCGATTTTGGATTTCCCACGGATGTCGATCAGATCCAGCTCTGGGTCGACCGCCGTCTTTCCACGGCCATTGCCAACGCCTTCACCTGGTCGGTTTACTCCAGCCCGGACAACTTGGACGGCAGCACCTGGACTCTGGTGGCCTCCGTGGCTCAGGCTCCTTTCGGGACATTCGACAATCGGTTTGAAATCCGATTTCCAGCGGTGCACACGCGCTTCATCAAGGTCGTGACCCGCCCGCTGTTGCCCGCCACGCCCGACGCGTCCCAATACGCCAATATCTTTGTGACCGAAATGGAGGCTTTCATCACCAAGACCAGCGAACAGTCAGCCCAGAATACCACCACCGTCTACCACAACTACAATCTCAACCTGCAGAGCCGTCTGGGCAAGCAAACCATCGTGGGGTATAACCTGCTGCACAGCCGGCAAACGCAGGACCCGCTGCAGGCTGAACGCACCATGTTGACCAATGACGTCTTTATGAATCATATTTTTAATTCCACCTATTCTTCCAGCGCCAACGTTCAACGCACGGACAATAACAACAGCTACCAACAGACCTCCGTCGATTACTCCTACGGCGCCTCGCTTCGAGCGGCCTGGCTGGCCACCTTGAACCAAGCCTTGACCTATAGCGGCCGAAGCGTTTTTGAAGACCAGAATGCGACGCAAGATTCCGTCTTTTTGCGCACCAACGCCATCCTCTACAAGGGCTGGAGCATGTTCCTGGATCTCGGCTATGGCTGGGACAAGCTGGCCGACGGCACCCGCGACACCAGCAAAATGCTGCGCAGCGGTACCAGTCTAACCCCCTCGGAAAAACTGACGCTGAACTCCTCCTACTCGTACAAGCTGATCGAACCTTCCGAGCCGGACACGGAAAGCCAGGTGGAGACCCAATATGACATACAAGGGTTCTTCCTGCTGTTTCCCAACCTGAGTCTCTTCGCCAAGATGAACGTCGTGGAGCGGTCCCAGCGCTCGGATACCTTTCAAAACTACTCCATCAACTGGTCCCCCTTCCCCCAGGGCGATCTGCAGTTCTCATTTTTATACAGCGAAGTACTGCGTCCCGAAACCGATCAAATCGAACGGGTCATCGGGCCCAGCGCGCGCTGGACCATCGGAAGACATATCCTGATGAACGTTTACTTTACTCAAAGCGAAACCGAAGATACGATCCAGAAGAGTGAATCACGAAGCATGAATATGGATGTCAAACTTCTTTTTTAGCAGCGGTTCGGCAGAGAAGTAATTACAAAATCCCAGGTTACACATACTGCCCGGCGCACCAGCCGGATGACCAGGCCCACTGGAGGTTGTAGCCGCCCAGCCAGCCGGTGACATCCAAAACTTCGCCGATGAAGAAAAGGCCGGGAATTGCCACGGCTTCCATGGTTTTTGAGGAGATGGCCGCGCAATCCACGCCGCCCAAGGTGACCTCGGCGGTGCGAAATCCCTCGGTGCCGCCGGGTTTGATGGACCATTGCTGCACCTGGGCCACCAACTGTTTGAACTGAGACTGGGACACGCTCTGCAGGGGCTGGTCGCATAGATCCGGCGCCGCCAGGACCGCCACCAGCCGCTTGGGAAGATATTGAGCCAGGGCGGTTTTAACGCTGCGCCGGGGATGATGGATTTGCTGGGCCTTGAGTTCTTCGATCAGATCCAGATGCGGCAGCCAGTTGACGGTCAGGATGTCGCCGGGCTGCCAGTAGAGAGAACTTTGCAGGATCACAGGGCCGCTGAGGCCCCGGTGGGTGAAGAGCAGATTTTCATAAAAACGCTTTCCACCGCAAAGAACCTCCACCGGCAGCGCGATGCCGGACAAACTTTGCAAACTCGCCCTGTCTTTGGGTTGCAGCGTAAAAGGCACCAGGCCCGGCGCGGGTGGCCACACCTTGAGGTTGAATTGCGCGGCGAGGGTGTAACCCAGGGAGCTGGCGCCAGCCGAAGGCATGGCCAATCCGCCGCAGGCCACCACGAGGGATTCGGCGGTCATTTCGGTTTGGCCGGTACGCACCTTGAATTGCCGCTCAGCCGGATGCTCCACGGCGTCCACAGGCGCGCCCATCTGAAATTCAACCCCGGCCTGACGGCACTCCATGAGCAGCATATTCAAAATATCCCCCGCGCCGCGTTCACAGAAGAGTTGGCCGTGTTCCCGGCGGCTGAAGGCAATGCCGTGCCGGCGCACCATGGCGAGAAAATCCTGGGAAGTAAATCGACTGAGGGCCGATCTGCAGAAATGGGGGTTGTGGCAGATGTAGTGCTCGGCCCGCACCTCTTCATTGGTGAAATTGCACTTCCCGCCCCCGGAGATCAAAATCTTGCGCCCCGGTTTTTCGCCATGGTCGATCACCAGCACTTTGCGGCCGCGCTGCCCCGCGGTCAAGGCGCACATCAACCCCGATGCGCCGGCGCCGATGATGAGGACATCTGTCTGGGTGATCATTTCTTCTTCAATTGCTTTCCGACATTCCACGCCTTGCCCAAACATTCGCCGATGGACCAATAGGCGTTGTCCGGCATAGTCAGGGTGAAGGGGTTTAGTTTCTTGATGTCCAGTTTGCCGTCGGTAAGAAATCTCTCTTCAGTGAACACTTCCTTGGGTTCGCCGATGAAGAGCGTATTGGAGGGCAGGCGGACGGCCTCATAAAGGGTGCAGGCGATGGACACGGGGCACTCCTCGATCAACGGGGCTTGGTCCAACTGGCCATAGAAGACTTTAAACAAAGCGGATTTATCCGTGTTGCGGCCCGACACCAGCCCGCAGTAATCGGTCTTTTCCATCAGCGCCACATCGGGGATATTGATGCTGAAGGCTTTGTTCTGTTCGATGCCGGCATTGGTATGATGAGGGCCCAAAGCGATGCCGATCAACGGCGGCTTGAAATTGACCCGCGCAACCCAGCCGACAGCCATGAAGTTGGCTTTGCCCTCCACCACTGCGCCCGCCAGCACCATGGGCATGGGGTATATGAAGGCCGCCCCGCAATCCAGACTGATTTTAGACATACTCGCTGCTCCTTTTCCAATTTAAGGTGAAAGAATTAACCGCTGCTTGGCTTCATTTTCCACCCGCGCCTGGGAAAAGTATAAGGGGTGGTGGCCCACGGTGAGCCACAGGACCATCTGATCGCTGTAGTGAGGGCTGCCCCACATGCCGGACTGCCCCGGCACGATCATGCCCAGACTGTTATCCCAATCGGCGAGGTCATAGATGTGACGGTTGCTCACGGTCCAACCTTTGTAATTAAAATCCATGCCCGGCGCCGCGGTGGACTGCCACACCGTGGAAAGATCGCCGCCCGCTTCATAGGGACCCAGGTTGAAGATTTTATCCAGGGGTTTGACCTGGCCCAGGGGGTGGCGAAACTCGATGCGGTGCAGGCGCCCCCAGCGCCAGGCGGCCGGATCGCTGCCTAAGGTCTGCCGCAGGAAGCGATCGGTTTCGCTCAGACTCTTTTCGAGAATGGTTGATAGCGTCTCCTTTTCAGGAGTGGCAATGTCATCGAACCAGGCCGAATCCGGTTTGGATAGAAGATGAGTCAACATCAGCCGGCTGTGTCCGGCGTAACTGCTCAAGGGGTTCAACATGGAAAGCCCCTGGCCAAAGAAGTAATCGGCCGTGTCGCCCAATTCATCCTGAAAGGTGTTCTTCATCAACCGGAAGAAAAGCACTTCATAGATTGCGGCGCCCATGCTTTGCGGGCCGAGGTCGCAATCCCAGGCGCGCAGGCGGTTCAGAAGATCTTTGGCGTCCGGTGCATGAACTTTTATCCGGCTCAATGCCTGCAATACTTCTTTGGCCTGCAGGGATTGGTAGTCGCCCTGCAGGGTCCGGCAGTCTTCTTTAGACACCTTGGCCTTATCCGCCAGCACTTGGGCGATTCGCTGGGCGCGGTAGGGCGGCAGATAATCGGCCGACAGGTAACGGGCAAATTCTTCCACTGCCAGGCGGTTATTAGCGGTGGCCATGAAGCCCTCGGGGGGATTCAAACGCCAGGGTTTTTCTTCATCGGGGAGGTATCCGGTCCAGTCATATTGGCCATCCCAGCCGGGAAAAGGCCCCTGGCCGTGGCCCTGGGGCCGGATGGGAATTCCGCCGGCCAGTATGTAAGCAATGTCGCCGTGCCGATCCGCGCAGACCAGGTTGAGGGGCGGATCGGTCCAGGTCAGGGCCGCGGCCTTGAATTGAGCCACATTAGCGGCCTGATTCATTCCAGCCAAGGGGCCGATCATGCCGCCGGAGTCATAGGCGCTCCAGCGCAGGGCCAGAGCGTATTCGCCGCCTTTTACCGCGGGCACCAGGGGGGTGAGGATCGGCCCGTGGATGGTTTGCAGCACATCATGGATCGCGGGGACGGGATTGCCTTTGACGGTAATGGATTCTCTGATTTTGTCTGCGCTCCGCCATTGGCCCTTGTAGAGATAGTGACTGGGCTGGTCCGGATTCATCTTCTCCAGGAAAAGATCCTGGGTGTCGGTGTAGGCAAAGGTGATGCCCCAGGCCACCTCGCGGTTGTGGCCGGCGATCACCAGAGGCACGCCGGGCAAGGTCAGACCGATGACATCGAAGTCGCCGCCGTTGAGGTGCATCTCATACCAGATGGAGGGGATGGGCACATCCAGGTGCATGTCATTGGATAGCAGGGGCGCGCCGGTGTCGGTATGCGAGCCATGCACCACCCAGTTGTTGCTGCCCCCCACCCAGGCAGGCAGTAAGCCGGTATCCGCCGCGGCCATGGTCCCGAAGATTTCACCCAGGGCCAACGCGGGTGGAACCGTCACCTGGGCCGCGGGCCGCTGCATTCCCAAGAGCTCTTGGGCTTTTTCAGCGCCCAACCGCTGCACCAACATGGCGCCCACAATCTCCTCCTGCCAGTTCTTGGCGCCCTGCAGGGCCATGAGCTTGCCCCAGGCAAGGGAGTGTTCGGGCACCCACGGTTCAGGCTCCACGGATAGAAGGCGAAATTCCAGCGGCAGGCGTTCGCGGCGCGATTCGATATAGGCATTGACGCCATCGGCATAAGCCTGCAGCAGCTCCATCTCTTCAGGCCGGCTTTGCGCCAGTTCAGCCCGGGCGGCCCGCAGCAGGCCAAAGGTGCGCAAAAGCTTATCCACCCCAAGAGTGTCCGGGCCGATGATTTCGCTCAACCGTCCGGCAGCCACGCGGCGGTTGAGTTCCATCTGCCAGAGCCGGTCCTGGGCCTGCACATAGCCCTGGGCCATGAGCAGGTCATGGTTGTTCTGGGCCAAAATGTGGGGCAGGCCCCAGGCGTCGCGCAGAACCTCTACCGGCGCGCGCAAGCCATGGACTTCAAGGGCGCCCTGGGTCAGCGGCAGCGGGCGTTGCACCCAACGCCAATAGACCGTGGCCAAAATACCCGCCAGCCCAACCACCAAAAGGATAAAAACGATCCATAGCTTACGACGCATGAGGGCTCCTGGAGTGCATAAGGGGATAGTTGGTTCTGAGCGAAGCATTTCCTTCTAATCTTTTAATAGATAGCGCCGATATTCTTTGAGTAAAAGCTCTTTTTATCTGGCTACACCCCAAGGGAATGAAGAGGAGTGGAGGACAAGATGCTCAAGAACATGAAAATACTGCCCAAGCAGCTGGCCGGATTTGGGATGGTGACGCTAATCGCCCTGGTGATCGGCCTTATCGGTTACAGTGGGATTCAGCACCAAAAGGCTGAAATGGAATATGTATTGGAAACCGCCCCTTTGATCGACGCCGCCATGGAGATGAAACTGGCCGTGTCCGAAGACATGCAGACCTTCATGGAATTGATGTCGGCCAGCACTCAGCGCGATTTGGATGAAACCTGGAACAAACACCTCGGGTTTGCCAAAACCTACGACATTTTCTCCAACGCTATCACCAATGGCGCCAATACCGATGAGGGTATGATCTATGCCACCAAGGATGAAAAACTCAAATCGGTCGTTTCTGAAGCAGATCGGTTTCACAATGATCAATTTCTGCCAAAGCTTAAGAAAGGCCATGAGTTGGCCGCTCAGAAGATTGCGGGCCAGGCCGTCAGCCCGGAAGCCCTAACCACGCTGGATAAGGAAATAGATGCGGTCGGACAGAGGATGTTGGCTCTGCTGGGAAAGGTCGAAGAAGACGCCAAGGCCGAGATCGATTCAGCCAAGTTGCGCGCCATCGATGCATCTGGCCATGCCAGCCTCATCCTGGTCCTGGCCATAGCGGCCGGTGTGGCCCTGGCCATATTCCTCAGCGGCCTGACGGCCCGTCTGATCACCGTGCCCATTCGGCAGGCTGTCCAGCACACGGAACGCATGGCTGGCGGAGATTTCAGCCACCAGTTGCATATCGATCAAGCTGATGAAGTTGGCACCCTCGCCAGGGCCTTGAACCGGATGACCGAGAGTTTGCGCACCATGATCGGCAATGTGGCCAGCGGCGTTCAGACCCTGACCGCTTCCTCCACCCAGCTTTCGGCCATTTCAGAACAAATGAGCCAAAACTCCGAAGGTGCGGCCCAGCAGTCCGGCAGCGTGGCCACGGCCACGGAGGAGATGAGCTCCAACATGCGGTCGGTGGCCACGGCCAGCGAACAGCTCTCCACCAATGTTCAAATGGTGGCCACGGCCTCCGAAGAGATGTCGGCCACGGTGGCCGAGATTGCCAAGAGCTCCGAAACCGCCAGCACCATCACCGCCGCCGCGGTGACCAAAGCCACCTCCGCCACCCAGCGAGTGGGCGAATTGGGCACCTCGGCCCACGAAATCAGCAAAGTCACGGAGGTGATCACCGAGATCTCAGACCAGACCAATCTATTGGCCCTCAATGCCACCATCGAAGCGGCCCGGGCCGGCGAGGCCGGTAAGGGTTTCGCCGTTGTAGCCAACGAGATCAAAGAGCTGGCCAAACAGACCGCCCAAGCCACGGCCGAAATCAAAAACCGCATCAGCAGTATTCAAACCACCACGGCCGGCACCGTGGCCGAGATTGAGGAGATCGCCAAGGTCATCAACAATGTGAATGAAATCGTCGCCACTATCGCGGCGGCCGCCGAAGAGCAATCGGTGACTACCCGGGATATCGTTCAAAATATCGCCCAGGCGGCCCAGGGAGTTCAGGAAGTCAATCAGAATATCAGCCAGAGCACTCAGGTATCAGAGGACATTGCCAAAGAAATCAGCAGTGTAAATAATTCCGCGGCAGAAATCAGTGGTGCCAGCACCCAAGTATTGAGCAGCTCCAAGGAGCTTTCCGCCTTGGCGGAGCAGCTCAACCAATTGGTGCGCCAGTTCCGTATCTAATAGAATTTATATACATCATCCCTTTTATAAAAGGGTTCTGACCCAGGCGCCGGCCACCAGCCGGCGCCTTTATTTTTTTTTACCCCTTAAGTTATTTTCAGACCGGGCCGATAGAGATGCAGGGGTTTTTCGTTTCCAATTTAAGGAGTAGTAACCCGCTGCATGGATACTTACGTCGCCCGTCAACCTATATTCAACCGCCGTAAAGCTATTTTCGGCTACGAACTGCTGTTCAGGGACAAGACCGCCCGGTTCGATCCCCAGGTGGATGGCGATATCGCCACCTCCACGGTGCTGGGCAACAGCTATTTCAATATCGGCATGGAAAACCTGATCGGCGACAAAAAGTCCTTCATCAATTTTACTCAAAACCTGCTGCTGCAAAAGGCGCCGCTGCTGCTTCCCAGTAAGGAAACCGTGGTGGAGATTCTTGAATCCGTCCAACCCACGCCCGAACTGGTGGCCGTCTGTCAGGAACTCTCCCAGAAGGGCTATACCATCGCCCTGGACGACTTCAAATATAACGCCGAACTCAAGCCCCTCATTGACATGGCCCACATCATCAAGTTTGATTTCCGCGCCACCTCCATGGCGGAGATCGAATCCTATCTGAAGCAGCTTGAACGGCGCAACGGTCTGAAATTGCTGGCTGAAAAGGTGGAAACCCAGGATGAGTTCAAGGCCGCCAAAGAGATGGGGTTTGACTTTTTCCAAGGATACTTTTTCTCCAAACCCGAATTGATCAAAGGCAAAGAGGTTTCGGGCTCACAACTGAGTTTGTTGCGGATCATGGCCGAGGTCAACCGGACCGATTTTGATTTCAGCACCTTGGAAAAGATGATCACCCCTGACGTGGCCCTTTCCTACAAGTTGCTGCGCTATATCAATTCAGCCTTTTTTGCCAGGGCTCAAGAAATCTCCTCGATCCAGCAGGCCCTGGTTCACATGGGGGAAGCTGAAATTCGGCGGTTTGTTTCCCTGGTAGCCATGTCCAATCTGGCCAAGGGCAAGCCCGATGAGCTCATCCGGGCATCGTGTATCCGCGGCAAGTTCTGCGAATTGCTGGCCAGGGAGACTTTCTCCAATGTGCCCGCGGCCGAGATGTTCACCTTGGGGATGTTCTCCCTCATCGATGCCGTACTGGACCAGCCCATGGAGCGCGTGATGAAGGATCTGCCCTTTACGGATCGTATTAAAGACGCCCTGGTTTACCGCAAAGGCGAACTGATCGGCTATCTGGGATTGATCGAGTATTACGAAAAAGGCCGCTGGGGCTTGATGAGTCGCATTTCAGGCGCGCTGGGTCTGACCGAAGAGCAGCTGCCAGGAATTTATGCCGAAGCCTGTGAGTGGGCCAACAGCTTCCCTGGCTCGGAACAATAGCAAAACGGCGGCTTGGATCAATTCCAAGCCGCCGTTTCGAGGCTATCTTAGGGAAGTTGTATTTTATGATATACCGCTGAATGTAAAGAAAGGGGGCTGCCTCCCCCCATAGGGAGAGCCATTTCTTAAGCGGCAATCTGTTTTGCTAGGCCCCTTGGCGCTCTTCGCCAAAAAGAGCATCATGAGAGCGTTTCATGCGCTTTTGATCGGCCTTGCGGTTGGCTTTGTGAGCGCGCTCTTTTCTTATCTTGATCATCTTTTTTTGTTTGGTTTTGGACGTCATCGCTTGATTCTCCTTTGGGGCCATTTGAGGGGATGATGTTTACCCGCCCCTTAAACACCCTTATCGTTAAACTATAAAACGGCACGCGGGCTCCCTACCATGCCGCGTGCTTGGCTTGCAATCAAAAAACGAATCAACCAATCAACCAATCGCTCTTTACCCTTGGCCCCGACCCCAAAAGGCTTTATAACAACTTTTGAATCTGTCCCACTGGCCAACCCCTTTCAGCCGCCTGCTCGGCGGGATTTAGGACTCGCCCATGACCCACACCAACCACACCAAACCGCCAATCAATATCGCTTCGCCCGATGAGGTGCTCAAACGCATCGAACCGGGCATGAACATCTTCATCGGCACCGGCACGGCCGAACCGCGCACCATCGTCAAGCACCTCATGACCTCCAAGTACGGCAATCTCCAGGATTTGACCCTGATCCAACTGGTGAGCTTCGGCGATGCCATCTCCCTGCAAGCCCTGCAATCCCACAAATACCGGCTCAAAACCTTCTTTTCCGGCTGGGTGGCCTCTGAAGCCATCAGCGCCGGCTATGTGGATCTAATCCCATCGCGCTTCTCCACCGTGCCCCACTTGTTCAGCTCCGGCCAGATCCCCATTGACGTGGCCTTGATCCAGATCACGCCACCTAACGCCGAGGGCTATTGCAGCCTGGGCGTGGGCGCCGACGTGGCCCGGCACGCCATGGACCAGGCCAAACTGGTGGTGGGTGAAATCAACCCCGAGGTCCCTTTTACCTATGGCGACACCTTCGTGCCGGTGGATCAGTTCAATATCTTGGTGCAGGCCGCCGATCCGCCCATCTATTTTACCCGCTGGCCCCTGGACGAGGTCTTCGACAAGGTGGCGGCCAACGTGGCTTCGGTGGTCGAAGACGGCAGTTGCCTGGCCTACAGCATCGGCGCCTTGTACGAAGCGCTGCCCAAATATCTCTCCCGCAAAAAGGATCTCGGCATCCATACGCCCTTTTTCACCGATGCCCTGATGGAGCTGGTTCAAAGCGGCGCGGTGAGCAACCGGCGCAAAGGGGTATTCCGCGGCCGCTCCTTGACCGGTTTTGCCCTGGGCAGCCCCAAGTTGATGAAGTGGCTGGATCATAACCCCCTGGTGGAGTTTCAAGGCGTGGACCGGGTGTTCAACCCCGCCGATATCGGCCGCAACCCTCGTTTTGTGCTCATTGTCCAGGCCCGGCGGGTGGATCTGACCGGCCGGGCCGCCATGAACGTGGGCAAGGGCGGCGTCACCGCCGGTCCCGGCCAAATGGCCGACTTCTTCAACGGTGCCGAAATCTCCCAGGGCGGTTACACCATCGTGGCCCTGCCCAGCCGCAATCGTAAAGGCGAACCCAACGTGCGCCTGTCGGTGGAGGACGTGCCCAACCAGCTCAATCAGCCCGAATCCATGGACATCATCGTCACCGAATTCGGCGCCGCTCATCTGCGCGGCCGCACCCTGCGCGAACGGGCCCAGGCCCTGATCGAAATCGCCCACCCCGAAGACCGGCCGGCCCTGGTCAAAGCCGCCAAGGAGGCCCACATCCTCTACCGGGACCAGGTTTTTTTGGCCGACAGCGCCCATTTCTACCCCCAGGAGGTGGCCACGCGCCACACCTTCAAAAACGGGCTGGAAGTGCGTTTCCGGGCCATCAAGCCCTCGGATGAAGAGCAGATGCGCCGTCTGTTCTACCGTTTTTCCGACGAGGCCATCTACTACCGCTATTTTGCGCCCATCAAAACCATGCCCCACACCGCCATGCAGGATTACGTCAACGTGGATTACCGCGATGCCTTGTCCATCGTGGGCCTGGTGGGCGAACCGGGCGAAGAAAAACTCATTGCCGAAGGGCGCTATGTCAAACATGACGACCGCCCCTATGCGGATGTGGCCTTTGTCGTGGATGAAGCCTATCAAAAACTCGGCATCGCCAGCTTCCTCTACCGGCTGCTGGCCCGCCATGCCCAGCAGCGTGGCTTGATGGGGTTGACCGCGGATGTGCTGGCCTCCAACAAATCCATGCTCACCGTGTTCGAACGCGGCGAATTTCCCGTCAAGACCAAGGTGCGCGAAGGCATCTGCATGCTCACCATCCAGTTCGCCCGGCCGGAGGGCAAGGGGGAGTAGAAGAAGCAGTAGAAGAATAGATGCAGAGGTAGAAGAGAGGGTTCTTTATTAACGCAGGCGCAGAGGTCGCGAAAGAACGCGGAGGAGACGTTAAATCTTTGGCACTATGCGGCATGCCTTATAGGTTCTATGAAATTCTAAATATATGAGGAGTCGGGGAGTATTCCAATTGGAGGTATGTCATTCCCGCGAAAGCGGGAATCCAGGATCTCAGGAAGCTCTCACACTGGATGCCCGCCTGCGCGGACATGACGGAAGAAATTCCCAGTTACCTGAAATACACATTACAAAACCTCTGCGCATCTCCGCGACCTCCGCGCCTCCGCGTTGAACAGAAACAACCGCAACAGCCCAATGTTCCGAGCATAAAATACTTTATCGCCTTAAGACCAAAGAGAGAATCCATATGCCCGCGCGCATCCGCCTCAAATTCAGCCTCAAATTGTTTTTAAGCCATTTCATCGCCGTCCTGCTCGTCTCCGGCAGCATCGGCACCTTTTTCTACATCAATGCCATCGACAGCCTGATCCGCAGTCTGCGCTCGCGCCTGCAAAACAGCGCGGCTCTGCTGAGCCAAAGCATCGATGCCCGGGATCTGGAGGCCTTGCGCAGCGAAGCCGACATCACCCAGCCCATTTACATCACCACCCTCGAAAGGCTGCGGCGGCTGCGGCGCGCCAATCCCGATATCGCCTTCCTCTACATCATGCGCCTGGAAGGCGATCACATCAACTTTGTGGTCGATTCCGATGAAACCGACCGCCAGGCCCTGCCGGGTCGTGTATATGACGACGCGCCGGAGCGCATGCATGAAGGCTTTCACGAACCAGCGGTGGATGAAAAACCCTACCGCGATGAATGGGGCGTATTTCTTTCCGGCTATGCGCCCCTGCGCAACGGCGAGGGGCGCTATCTGGTGGGCATGGACATGCGCGCCGATGAAGTCGACAACAAGCTGTCCCAATTGCGCCTCACCGGCCTGGTATCGCTGCTGGCCTCTTTACTGCTGGCTCTGATCTTCGCCCTCTATCTCTCCAGGGGTCTGACCGGACGCATCAACACTCTGATCAAACGCTGCCGCCGGCTGGCGCTGGGCCGCTTCGACGAAAAGATCGAAATGCAAACCCATGATGAGTTCGACGATCTCATCGAAGCGTTCAACACCATGAGCGAAGAATTATCCCAAGCGCGCGCCAAAACGGACCAGGTCATGACCGAGCTGCGCGACGCCCACGATCACCTGGACCAGCGGGTCAAGGATCGCACCGAGGCCCTGGAAACCGCCCTGGAAAAAGTCAAAGTGCTCAGCGGCCTGCTGCCCATCTGCTGCTCCTGCAAAAAGATCCGCAATGATCAAGGCTACTGGCAGCAGGTGGAGCAGTTTGTCTCCATGCACACCGGCGCCCGCTTCTCCCACAGCTTCTGCCCGGAGTGCGGAGCGAAGTATTATGGAGATATACTATCCAGGAAAGACAAATGACTTAGATTCTTAATATGACCATTTGGTATGACTGACGATACGGACCAATATAAAATATCAATATGGCTGGCTGAATTTACTGATCGCGACGTGGAGAAATCCTTTCAACGCCATGTGCAGCCCATTATGACCAGACAGTTGCGCATCGCTCTGATGGTCTGGGGAGTCTTACTGCTGCTTTTCGCAATCCCCGATTACATTGCACTTGGCGCGGTCCGGCCGTTTTACTATCTTTTGACTTTCCGCATGGTCACAGTCGCAGCGTTATTAATTCTGTTTTTCATGATTGCGCCCGAAACAACCATTTTTGAAATAACTTATCCTGTCGCCGCAGTGGTCGTGGCATACATTTCCGGATTTATGATGTTTTTCATTTATCGGCCGGACAGCGTTCAATTGGTCTTAGGCGTGATCATGCTCCAGGTCATCAGCTTGTTGATGTTTGTCCCCATCCGATTTATTATTTCGTTCTTCGCTGCCCTTTATGCCGTCTTTATCACCTTGCTCACCCGCTTGGTGCTGGGTGCTCCGATTCGCGGCCTGATTGGCTTATTTGTGGTATTCATGCTACCGGTAGTAGTCGGCGCGGTGACCGCAATCCGACTCGGCGTTTTACAGCGGAAACAGTTCGCACTTCTGTGCGAGACGGAAAAAATCAATAAGGATTTGCAAAAGGCACTTTCGGAAAATAAAGAGTTGAGTGGATTGCTTCCGATCTGTTCTTCCTGCAAAAAGATACGCAACGATGGTGGATACTGGGAGCAAATAGAGGGTTATATTAGAGATCACTCGAAAGCCGAATTCAGTCATGGATTATGTCCAGACTGTGCAATAAAATTGTATCCAGACCTCTACCGTCCAAAATAATACAAGCAATCTCAAGGAGATGCCCCTGCATAAGGACAGCTATGTGGGCGCTGGATCGTAGAGAATAAGGTGGTGGTCGTAGATCACACTATCACGGCATCACCTTTTACGGCCTGCGCAACAGCTCAATCCTGAACAACACAGTCTTTGACCAGGAGTAGGGCAACGCTACCTCGCCCTGGATCATGGTGACCGACTATAAGGACGGCACCCCCAGCGAGAACTGCGTGGTGGCCAGCAATATTGCGTTCCGCAGCCTCAGCGTGGAAGGCACCAACGTGACCGAGCGTCACAACCACATCATCGGCCGCACCATAACCTGGCAAGTTGACAGATTCACAAACCAGCATGATTTTGTTGCCCAAACAAAAGTTCCAGAGGGCCTCTCCATGTGCGCCGGCCGGGCCAAATAGCGGCCGGCGGCACATCGCAACCATTGACCGCAATATAAATGAAAGGAGAAGCGTGATGAAAAAATTAATTTTTACAGTGGTGGGGATCGCATTGTTGTTCGTTGGAACTGCGAGCGCCCAGCAGTTTACCTTGAAGAGCGACGACTTGGCGGGCCAGTTGACCGAAACCCAGGTGTTTTCAGGTTTCGGCTGCAGCGGCAAAAACATTTCGCCCGCGCTGAAATGGACGCATGCGCCCGCCAACACCAAGAGCTTCGCCGTTACAGTCTATGATCCGGATGCGCCCACGGGCAGCGGCTGGTGGCATTGGGTGATGTTCAACATTCCTGCCAACGTCACCGAACTGAAAGCCGATGCCGGTCGGATCGAAAGCAAATTGGCCCCCGCGGGCAGTATTCAGAGCATCACGGACTTTGGCAAGCTGGGCTTTGGCGGTGCCTGCCCGCCCCAGGGCGACAAGCCCC
This sequence comes from Deltaproteobacteria bacterium, assembly GCA_021824175.1. Classification (GTDB taxonomy): domain Bacteria; phylum Desulfobacterota; class Desulfobacteria; order Desulfobacterales; family Desulfosarcinaceae; genus Desulfatitalea. The sequence continues at coordinate 75,779 of JAKALP010000009.1, read as the reverse complement.
ACCGTTATATCTTTACGGTCTACGCGCTGAGCACGCCGAAACTGGATTTGGACGAGAAGGCTTCGCCCGCCATGGTGGGCTACATGCTCAACGCCAACCTGATCGCCAAGGCGTCTTTGATCTCCTATTACCAAAGATAAAAGGACGCACCATCCACTTGCCCGCCGATCCCATCTGCCTCGTCCTCGACATGAATGGAGCCAAGGTGGCGGAGCGCAACCACTCCGTCACCTGCCGCAATAACGCCGATGGTTTCATGAAAGTAAAGATCGTGTCCCGGACTGCCCTCACAGGCTCTTAGCGAGTCGCAATATTTTTCATTTAGGCGCTATTTAGAATCAATAAAGGCCCGGATACGCGCGTTGATCAACTCCGGCTGTTCGTGGATCACCCAGTGGGTGCCGTCGGCCATGCGCCGGACGGTCAGGTCATTTACAAACTCTTCCAGGCCGTCCAGATTGCCCGGCAGCAAGGCTTCATCCAATTCGCCCCAGAGCACCAGGGTAGGCACTTTGACTTCAAATGTCTGCCGGGGAAGCGCGGCGATCTGGCGCAGCACTTGTTCTTCCTCTTTTGAAACCGCCGGGTGCACGGGCGAAATGCGGTAGTAATTCAAGCCGCCGGTCAGGGCCCCTGGCTGGGACCAGGCTTCGATATATCTTTGGCGCAACGCTTCACTCATCCGCCATTTTGACCCCCATTTGGACAAGGCCGTTATCAGGTAGGAAAAATTGTCTTTAGACAGTTTTGCTTCCGCGTCGGGTTGGCGGAACATGTTCATATAGGCGCTCGCTTTTTGCTGCTGGTCACTATTCAGCAGTTCACGGGCGAATACGGCCGGATGGGGGGAGTTGATGATCACCAGTTTATCCAGCCGCTCGGGGTAGCGGTTGGCAAAAGCCCAGGCCACGCCCCCGCCCCAGTCGTGGGCCACGAGGACCATGCGCTCATGCCCCAAATGATCGAGCAGGGCGCGGATATCTTCTACCAGGATTTTGACGTGATACTGCTTTGGGTCCGCGGGCTTGGACGAAAGATTGTAACCGCGCAGGTCCGGCGCTACGGCCAGATGATCGCGTCCAAAATCACTCAATTGCGCTTCCCAGGCCGCCCAGAATTCGGGGAACCCGTGCAAAAACATGATCAGGCGGCCCTGCCCATGGCTGGCATAATGCAGGCGAATCGCATTGACATCGACATAATGGTGCTCGAATCGATCGGTCGACATATCAGTCTCTCCTTGTTCAGTCCTTTTTAACCGTGTGATTCATGATATCCGCAGTTAAAAATTTGACCACGGATGGCACGGATTTCACGGATATGTGAAGTGCTGGATTCCTACCCGGACGCCCGCAAAGATCAAATTTAACGCAACCGCGCATCGGCGCAACCGTTTGATGGAAATTTGGCGGTTTTTTCATCATGTATCAAGTTTTTCCAATAATTGCCGAAAAAATAAAGAGATAGACCCCTGCCAGGCCGGCGGCAATCAACGCCCCGGTTCCGGCGTGCTGGTCGGGCGCTGGTGCGGCTTGGGTCTTCGTGGTTTTAACCAATTGATATTTTGATGCAATTGAGCGCCGAAACAAGCTGTTTATGGAACAAGCCGTTCATACACCGCAACCATCCATCGCCCGGCCGGTGATCTGTTTCGCCCTCTCGGCCGAGTTTGTGGAGATGACCAAACATTGCCGCATCCCGGTGGCGATGTTCGGCAATTATTTGGAATTCAGCCAGCAACGACCTGAATCGGGCTGCATCGTGATCGGCACCCATGAGGTCCCCAAAGCCTGCAAGCTGCTCAAAAATCTACGCTCTGACCCGGCCATTGCCTTGACGCCGATCTATTTGCTCAAGGACCTGGGGCCGGAGGTAGCGCCGCTGTGCGACGGAGTCGTTGACACCATTGATGAGGCCTGCGACAAGGCCGCGCCCATCAACAAATTGCTGCTTGATCTGGAGGCCCGGCAGCTGGCGGACCCCGGCAACGCCCCCCAACGGTTGTTGGGCTACCTCTACTCGCGCCCCAATTCCCTGCTGACACCGGTGGGCGACTGGCGCAACGAACGATTTTACAGCTACCCCATGATGGATGCCATGATTCCGCCCGCCAACGGGGCCACCGTCCTGCAGGGGCTGATGGAGCGCAACCTGCTGGCGCCAGCCCATTTGGTGGATCGTCTGCGTCACTGCCCGGGGTGCGAAGGGGTTCATCTGAACTACATCGACACCTGCCCGAGCTGCGACAGCATCGAAATCGAACAAAGACCCTTTCTGCACTGTTTCACCTGCGGCCATGTGGGGCCGGATGATCAATTCATCGCCAGCATGGGCCTGACCTGTCCCAAGTGCGCGGCGCGGTTGCGGCACATCGGCGCGGATTATGATCGGCCTCTGGAAAACTTTCAATGCCGGGCCTGCCGGCATGTGTTTGTCGATCCCAAGGTCACGGCGCGCTGCATGCATTGCGACACGGCCAATGCCCCGCAAGACCTGCTGCCCCGGCCATTGTATGCCCTGCAGCTCACCGAAAAGGGCCGCATCAGCGTCCGTACCGGGTCCGTCGAAGAAGTCTGCACCCTGCTCGATTGCTTAAATAATGTCGACAACAGCTATTTCGAATCCATCGTGGATTGGCTGATCTCCCTGTGCCGTCGGTATAAGGAAGAGCAGTTCAGCCTGCTCGGCATCCGCATAAAAAACGTGGTTGAACTGACCGACCGCATCGGACGGCTGCGGGTGCGTGAGCTGATGGACGAATTTGCCCGGCGGGTCAGGGAGCTGATCCGCTCCACCGACCTGACCACCCGCACCAATCAGTACACATTGTGGCTGCTGCTGCCCAAAACAGACGCAAAGGGTTGCGAGATTGTGCGCGGGCGCATACTGGCTCTGCAGGCCGATGCCGGTGACGGGTTGGAGCTGGAGAGTGTGCCATTCCACGCACCGTCGCAATTGGTAACCGGCGAAGGCGCCAAGCTGCTTATGGCGCGCATGGAGGGAGCAATCATCGAGTGATGAACACCCTGGCGGAAATGCTGCAAACCCTGCAAATGCTGCTGGCCAGCCCGTTCAATCACGGTCTGATGACCTTTGCCTTGAAGTTCATCCCCTATGTGATCTTCTTCGAGTTGCCGGTCTATCTCTTCATCATGCTGGGTATTGTGCGCTATTGGCTGCGGCAACATGATCCGGCCGCGCTCAATCCCCACTACACGCCCAAAGTCTCCTGTTTGATCACCTGCTATTCCGAAGGTGACGACGTGGCCCTGACCATCCGCTCCCTGGCCGAGCAGATCTATCCGGGGATCATCGAAATTATTCCTATTGTGGACGGCGCCATCAAAAACGACCACACCTACCGCGCGGCCCTGAAGATGGAAGAGTATGTGCGCCGGCGGCCCAATCGGGTGCTGCGGGTGGTGCCTAAATGGCAGCGCGGCGGGCGGGTCTCCTCCCTCAACACCGGCCTGACCCTAGCCACGGGCGAAATCGTGATGGCCCTTGACGGCGACACCTCCTTTGACAACACCATGGTGCGGGCCGCCGTGGCCCGCTTTTGCGATCCCGATGTGGTGGGCGTGGCCGGTAGCCTGCGGGTGCGCAATGAATCCAAGAATCTGGTGACGCGCTTTCAGTCCCTGGAGTACATGCTCTCCATCCACGCCAGCAAAGTGGGTTTAAGCGAATTCAACGTGGTCAATAATATCTCCGGCGCTTTCGGCATCTTCCGCAAATCATTCATCCAGCAAATCGGCGGCTGGGATGCGGGCACAGCCGAGGACCTGGACATCACCATGCGCATCAAGAATTACTTCGGCCGCCACAGCAAGCTCAAAATCGTGTTCGAGCCCGGCGCCATGGGCCACACCGATGGCCCGGACACCTGGAAAGGCTTGTTCAATCAGCGCCTGCGCTGGGACGGCGATCTATACTATCTTTATATCCGCAAACACGCCATGAGTTTTACGCCGCGGCTATTTGGGTGGAAGAACTTTCTAATGCAGCTGTGGACCGGCGTCTTCTTCCAACTAGTCATGCCGTTCATTATTCTTTTTTACAGCATGGTGGTTTTCACCCTCTTTTCGCTGGGATTTCTGCTGGCGGTGTGGGTGTTGGTGTATTTGGTCTATTTGGGCATCACTTCGATCTTCTTCCTGATGTACATCGGTATGCTCTCCGAACGTCCGGCCAAGGATATCCGTTTGGCCTGGCTGATTCCTCTGGTGCCGTTTTACACTTTCGCGCTGCGGATGTTCAATGCCTTGGCCACGTTGAAAGAGATGGCCATGCGCTCCCACCTGGATTCTTCCATGGCGCCGTGGTGGGTTTTGAAGAGAACGAAGTTTTAAAGGAGTAAACAAACTGACCGGAAATAAAAGACAAGTCACGATGGTGACATATTAACACTCTCGTACTCGTACTCGATTGATTCCGAGTACGAGTACGAAAAATATCGGGTGCCCATCGGATTCAACAACTGCAAATTATCATTTTAGGGAAATAATGGTGGAGCTTAAATTCGCAAACGAAAGCAAAGCAACACGGCTTTTGGGGTTGGCGGTTTTTACCCTGGCGTGGTTGACTTTGTGCGTCGTGGCCCGCGCCGATCTGTCGCTACCAACGGCTCCAGCCAATAGTGCTTCTGCTTCCAGCGAGCTTCGCCACCTTTCGGACTTCGAGGCGGGAGCGGCCGCGGCCCCCGAAGCCTTGGCCGCCGCCGCCGAACTGGAAGAGCAGCTTTACACCCAGGCTCAAACCGAGGCCCAGAGCGGCTGGCATGTGTTCGCCGGCAGCGATGTGGGCCAATACCGCGAGCAGGTCACGGACAATTATCTGCGCACCTACGAACGGCTTAATGTCCGAGCCGGCCTGCAATATCCCTTGTTCGGCACGCGCAACAAGCAGCACAGCCAGATCCTCGACGCGCGGGCCGGCACCGCGCGCAAGACCTATGAAAATGACCTGGCCCAGCGCAACAGTTTGTTGGCGGTACGACTGCAATATATCAATTACTGGGCGGCCCAGGAGAAATCGCGGGCCGCGATCCTGTTCCTGCAAAATGAAACCCAGATGGCGCATATCCTTGGCCAACGCTCCACCAGCGGGCTTTTGCGGGACTCCGACCGCCAAGACCTGATCTCCTGCTTTGCCTTGGCCCGCCGCGACCTGGCCCGCCTGAACACCGCCCGACAACGCGCCCTTAATGCTCTGCAATTTATTACACCCACGCCACTAGAGCCATTTCAGGCCGCCTATCCCGAGCTATCCAGGCCATGCACCGATGATGCAGCGACCGAAAAGTTGATCGACTCGCAGCACCCTCAGCTGCTGGCCCTCAACGCCTTGCTGGAAGAACAGCGATCATTGCTGGAATTGGCCGGCAAATCCCAGGCTGATGCCCATTTGGCGGTATTTTCAAATGTCTCTACGGAATTTACTTCCAGCGAACCGGGTTATGGGGTTGGCGTGGGCGTCAATATCGATTTTCCCCTGCAAGTCCGCCAGGCGGCCTCGGCCAAACGAAATGCGGCCCGCGCCGCCGTGGAAAAAACCCAGCAGCAAAGGGAGGCTGTCCGGCGTCAACTTCTGGCGGAGGCCCGCGAAACCCTGGGGCAGTATGTGGCGGCGGACAAAAACATCGGCTTTGCCGTGCAACGGTTGTCGGCCGCCAGGGAAAAAGTGCGCGAAGACATGCTGCGCTATACCTATCTCAACGGTGATGTGATCGAACATCTGCAGAAAAGTCGCTTTGACTATTATCAGGCCGTCGTTGACTGTGTCGATGCGTTTGCCCTGCGATTGCAGCAGCAGGCCAAATTATTGGCATTTGTGCCGGCCCCAGAAGAAACCGGCAGCAGCGTGGATCGCCAATCAACACCTTGGCCCGGCACAGGAGCCGAAGATCTTCCCACCTGGCCCCAAACCCATGCCGCCTCAGAACCCGGCCGCACCGCGGGCCCAACTCTTTCCCCGCAACCATTGGCGCTCTATGTCTGGGATAGCGCCCGCCTGCTCCGGCAATTTGAAACTGGTGCCGCGATTTGGCGTGAGCTGGGGTCTCAAGGAGTAAACCGCCTGCTCATCTCTTTCAGTGCCGCGCAGATAGAAGAGATGGGCATGCCGGGCAACGCCAACCGCTGGCGCGGATTGATGACATCGGCCCAAAACAGCGGCCTGCGCATCGAACTGCTATTGGGCGAACCCTTATGGATTCTGCCTCAGTACCGTCCCGCCTTACTGGAAGCGGTACAGCGATTGACCGCACTTCCCTTCCAGGGACTCCATTTAGATTTGGAACCCAACCAATTGGCCCACCGCGGCGAGTCCGAGCAATACCTGCTGGACCAGTTGCTGCAGAGTGTTGCGGCGGTCAAAACCATCTGCGCGTTGCCCGTGGGACTGAGCATTCATTACCGCTATCTGGACCCAACCCGTGGCGACACAGGTCTGGGGGATAGATTGGCGGCCATGGGATTAAACGAAGTAGTATTAATGATCTACGTCGCCAATCCCGAGCGGGCCGCCCAGATTGCCGCCCCTATCTTCCAACGATATGGACAGTTGCCGCTATCCATCGCCCAGAGCGTAGAAAGAACTTTGCCCCCCGAAGAGAGTTATGCCGGCCGGACGCGCCGGGATTTAGTTGCCGGCCTTGGCCGCCTGCGCAGCGCGTTACCCTATTCCAATTTTACCTCCATCCTGATTCAAGCGTGGAGCGATTACCAAGAGATGCAGCCATGAAAGTCAGCTTCTTAAGAAAAGAGAATGATCCCAACGTGGTGCGCGGCATGAAGGTGCCTTATGCGCCGGCCAAGCGTTACACAGCCCAGATGCGCTGGTACATCATTCTACTGCTCGTGACCAGCCCCCTGCTCTACTTCCTCTTCAAGCTCTCCATGGCCTGGCTGATCGTGAGCGCCCCAGGTTTTATCTCCTTGGATCAAATTGAAGTCAACAGCAAGGCCACCGGTATTGTCACGGGCATTGACGTTCAAGTGGGGCAGCCCCTGGCTGAAGGTCAGACCATCGCCCGGCTTTATGATCCGGACCTCTCTTCCCAGATTACGCTGCAGCGTGCTGAATTGAATGCCTTGCAGCCTGGCTTGCCGCCGGTGGGCGCAACGCAAGCCGCCTATCTAAAGAAGCGAATTGCGCTGGCCGAAGAAAATTTGATGGTTGCGACCGACTATCTGAAAAACATCAAATTTCTATTCAGCCAGGGCGCGGCCACGATGGCTGAATTGGATCTGGCGCGGGAACGAAGCAATCGCGCCAAAATTGAATACGATCAAGCGCTCTACGATTATGGCCGCCTTGGGCCGGGCATGGTCAAACCGGCCATGCTGACCGATACCGCGGCTGAAGCCCAGCGTTTGAAGATTGAGGCCCAGATCATGGCCCTGAGCGATCAACAGGCGCGTCTGATCCAAACAGCGCCCTTTGCTGGGAGAGTGCTCGATATTTTTGCCAAGGAAGGTGAATCCATTGCCAACGGCGCGCCTATTCTACTTCTCGGCCGTGCCCAAAACCCTTATGTGGAAGCATATCTCCCGCCCAAGTACGCCGGCTATGCCCGCAAAGGGCATGCAGCCGTGGTCAGACTCTCGGATGGCACCAAGCTGCCCGCCGTGGTGCGCGAAGATGCCACCTTGACCAAACGGCTGCCAGCGGACTTGAGTTCTCCCATCGGCTCCCGCGACATTATGCTGCTGGTGCGCCTGGACCTGGTCGCGCCCCTGCCCGCTATTGAATGGGTGCACGGCATGCCGGTGTCAGTACGATTTAAGTTCTTCTAGAATCCACCCGCGAATTTAGGGTTTTCCGGCCTCGATTCAGGATTTTGCCTAATTGACCGCTTGATTTCCTTATGGTACCTGCTTGGGCGGGTTGTTATCCTCACAATAGTTTTTCGTTTTTCACTTACTTTTATAGCGGACAAGGGTCCGCGTGGTTAACCATTGCCTGAGAACCGAAAGGGAGGGGAAATCATGGCAAAAAAATTGTTTGGAAGAAAATGCATTGTATTGTTGATGGCGCTTTCAATTTTTGCTTTTGTTGGGATGGCCTGCGATGGCGGCGGGACCACCAATGCGGTCTGCACGGAAAATGTTGCGGGTGTGGGCAGTACTTCCGCTGCCAAATTGTACTACCCGTGCAACATTTCGAGTCGCACCGGCGCCACGACCATGTCCGGTGGTTACATGGAGACTTTGGCGAATTTTGACTGGCTGTCCCAAGCCATTACCAAAAGCGGGTATGTCGTTCTGGCTTTCACTCCGGCCAATACCATGGGCATGGTCAGCCAGTGGCGCAATGCACACAAAAATTGTATCGACAGACTCAAAACCATCAACACGACCCATGCCAAACTCAGAGGCATGATCGATACCGGTAAATTGCAGACCTGTGGTCATTCCAAAGGCGGCGGCGGTTCTTTGTGGGCATCGTCCGAACTGCGCGGCGAATTGAAGACCACCATCGGCATGGCGCCCTGGATGGAAGAATTTACCCCGGCCACTCTCAGAACGATTACGTCCCCAACTTTTATCCAGGCCGGCAGCACCGATTCCCTGGCCATTGCCTCCATGACCCGCAGCGAATATAACGGTTTGGGCAATATTCCCAAATGCTACTATTCATACGCCGGGTATGGCCATATGGCCTGGTACAATGCCAGCGGAACCACCGCCAGCCGGCTTTCCGGCGACATCATCGCCTGGATGGATTACTACATGAACGGCGAAGGCAGCGGTCCGGCAGTATGCCGATAACTTCCATGAGGTCCGCGGTGTTCCTTACGACTTTCGCGGCTCGATGGATGTGATCGTTGTATCTTGAATCAGCAAAAAGATCCCGAACCTGCCGATTGCGGTTCGGGATCTTTTTTTACGGCAAGTCTTCTTAAAATTTTCGCGTCCGTTCTTCAATTGCCGCAATGCCTCTTCAAGAACGGCAAGCCGCTGTTTGTCTTTCGGTGTTTGGGAGGTACGTTTCAATCCAATGAGCTTGACGAGATTGAGAACCCGCAATTTGTATCCCCGGAACTCGATTTCATAAGTTTACTTCTGCCGAATTTTTTTGCTGAAGGCATTTCTCAACTCCATAATGGCGCTGGCGGCTCGGTCGTTGGCGCGCAACCGTTCCTCTGGAAGCATCTTGATGAACATCGCCACCAGGGATTTATCGACCTCGCCGCCGGGCTCGTCATGATTTTCTTCGTTCATGCACCACACAATTCTACCGGATCAGCGGCATATCACAGCACCCCTTGGCCGGCAGGCTGCTTTCGCCCATCAGAAAGATATCTACCTCACGAGCGGCTTCGCGGCCTTCGGAGATGGCCCAGACGATGAGTGACTGGCCGCGGTTGGCGTCGCCAGCCGCAAAGATGCCGGGCTTGCTGGTCATGTAGCGGGTATTGGTGGTGATGGTGCCCTGGGGATCGGTGGCCAGGCCAAGCTGTTGGGCAATGGCGCTGGTTTCAGGGTGGGCGTAGCCGATGGCAATAAGCACCAGATCCGCCGGCCAGCGGCGTTGGGTGCCGGGCCGTTCCTGAATTTTGGGAGGGCCGCCGGCCTGTGGGATCATGTCGATATCCACAGTGACCAGCTCTTTGATCTGGCCGTTCTCCCCTATGAACTCCTTGGTCAAAATACTCCAGTGGCGCTGGCCGCCCTCTTCGTGGGAGGAACTGGTGCGCAAACGCATGGGGTAGTATGGCCAGGGCTGATGTCCAGGTCTTTCGGGCGTGGGTTGGGCCACGGCTTCGAAATTGGTTACGGATTTGGCTTTTTGACGCAGGCTGGTGCCGATGCAATCGCTGCCCGTATCGCCGCCGCCGATGACGATCACATGCTTGCCCTCGGCACTGATGGGTTCGATCCCCATGGCCTTCAGATCATCGCCCGCATTGATGCGGTTTTGCCGGGAGAGAAAATCCATCGCAAAGTAGATGCCCTTTAATTCTCTTCCAGGCAAGGATAGATCGCGGGGCACGGTGGAGCCCAAGCAGAGCACCACGGCATCAAAGGCTTTGAGTTCTTCCTGGCCGACATTGACGCCCACATGGGCCTTGGTGCGGAATTCAATGCCTTCGGTTTCCATGATCTTCAGGCGCCGGTCGATGACCCATTTTTCCATCTTGAAATCAGGAATACCATAGCGCAACAGGCCGCCGATGCGGTCGGCGCGCTCAAACACCGTCACTTGATGGCCGGCACGGTTGAGCTGTTGAGCGCAGGCCAGGCCCGCCGGGCCGGAGCCGATCACCGCCGCGCGCTTGCCGGTGCGCCGTTTGGGCGGCTCGGGTTGAATCCAGCCCTGGGCAAAAGCATGTTCGATAATCTCTTTTTCGATCTGCTCGATAGTTACGGCCGGCTCATTGATGGAGAGCACGCAAGCCTCCTCGCAGGGCGCGGGGCACAACCGGCCGGTAAATTCGGGAAAATTGTTGGTGGCCAACAAGCGCTGCAGTGCCTCCGGCCACAGTTCTTTAAAGACCGCATCGTTGAATTCGGGAATCACATTGCCCAGCGGGCATCCCGAGATGCAGGTGGGCACGCCGCAATCCATGCAGCGGGCCGCCTGAGCCTTTAGTTTGTCTTTGGCAAAAGGCAGGTAGATTTCCCGAAAGTCTTGGAGGCGTACTTCCACCGGCCGCCGTTTGGGCAGCTCGCGTTTATATTCTTTAAATCCGGTTGGTTTTCCCATGACCCTGCTCGCAAATCGGTTAAATGCTTAAGCTAATCATTCAATCTTCAAAATAAGCCCATAATACACACTAAAAGACCACTGGTAAAGGATTCGGGAGTGTAGATCACAACGGTAACATGAAGAATGATACCCCTCTCTTACCGTACTCGTACTCGTACGCGTACTCGTACTCGAATAGATTTTCTGTGTTGTTTCGAGTAAGCCTGCGACATACACGAAAGCCTCTGGCGTAAACCAGTCTAGATTACCACCGAGGACGTTACAACCATGACAATGCCTGATTTTGCATTTAAACGATAACGATCATAACTCATTTTTTCCTTGATATCGAAGTGTTATTTCGATTATTGATTTTGAAAGGAGAAAGATCATGATCCAACCGCGCAGCAGTTCTGACCAACGTATCTGCATTGAGGCCCTCCCGCTGAGGGTGCATTTAAAAACAAAATTCCGCCATGCCCATGCCGACCGCAGCGACGGTGAGAGTATCTGGGTGCGGGCCGAAAGAAACGGAATCTACGGGTTTGGCGAAGGCTGCCCCAGAGACTATGTGGCCGGTGATGATTTGGCCACCAGTGTCGCCATGATTCGAGAGCAGTTTGTAAGCGGCGATCAAAGCTTTTCTTGCTTTGAAGATATGACGGCCTTTGCCCGCACCCATGAAGAGTTTATCAAACGTTATCCATCCGCGTGGTGTGCCCTGGAAATGGCATTACTGGATCTTTTTGCCCGAGAAACCGGTCAAAGCATCGAAGCATTTCTGGGGATAGAACCGCTGGCGCGCCAAAGCCGGTACAGCGCGGTTTTGGGCGACGACCGCACCTGGCGCTACACCTATTTAACCGACCAATACATGATCCGCAACATGACCGATTTTAAGGTCAAAGTAAAAGGTGTGTTGGCCAAGGATCAGAAGAAGCTGGATATTATCGCCCGGTTGGCCGCGGATCACGGGTTAGAAAATCTTCGCATCCGCCTGGATGCCAACAACCTCTGGGCCGGGCGCACCGAGGAAGCAATCGAGTACATCCGGCTCCTCAAAGGCGACTTCTTCGGCATTGAAGAGCCAGTCGGCGCCCGCGATATAGAGGGCATGCGCCGGGTCAACGCGGAAACCGGCTTGGCAATTATTCTGGACGAAAGTCTCCTCACCCTCGAAGATTTAGATCGCTTGGAGGGCGCCGCGGGCACCTATATCGCCAACGTGAAGATTTCCAAGGTGGGTGGATTGCTGCGGGCCCTGGAACTGATTAAAGCCCTAAAAGACCGCGACATGAGGATTATTATCGGTTGCCACGTAGGCGAAACTTCTCTTCTCACCCGGGTCGCCATGATCGCCGCCGGCGCCGCGGGCCAGCATCTCATCGCCCATGAAGGCGCATTCGGCGATTACCTCATGGAGTGGGAACCGGTCAAACCCATGCTGCGCTTCGGCCATAAAGGCCGGCTGGACCTTGATACTTTTTACTACTACAAGACCGTCATGGGCTTGAACGTCGTTGCCCCCGAAGTTTGGAATCAGGGCTTTGGCGTTGAGGGACGCATCAACTTCGAGATCAATGACAGCGCACCAATGATTGAGAGCCTGGAAATGCCCGACGGCTACAAGGTCCATTATCGCACCTGGGGTGCCCCAACGGGTGAAGATGCGCTGGTCATTTTGCATGGCGGCATGAGTCATTCGGGTTGGCAGGCCCCCCTGGCGGGAGCGATAAGAAACTTGAATCCCCAGATGACCGTGATTGCCTTGGATCGGCGCGGATGCGGCCTGAACACGCCCAAGGGCGATCTGGGCACGGTGAAAGCAGTTATTGCGGATGTAGTCCACCATCTGCTTTATCTGAAACGCTCTTTTAAAAGAGTACATCTGGCGGGCTGGTGCCAGGGCTGCCAGTTCGCGAGTGTTGCCGCGGTTCGCCTGGGCGAAGCAATCGACAGCCTGATTCTGTTAACGCCGGGATTCTTCTGGAATGAACGGTTCCGCTCGGTCATTTCCATTGCCGAACAAGTGGTGCTCAAGATGATCGACACCTTTGACCTGACTCCGGCCAGGGATCACGCCTGCATTCCCATCCCCATGGAAGGCACGGATTTTACTCTTTCGGACCGCTGGCTGGATTTTATATCCAACGATCCGTTGAAAACCACCATGATCACCTTGAAATCCGCCAGCATTATGGATGAAGTCCAGGAGCTCTCATGGATGGCCATGCTGGAGGTGGACCGGCCCATGCTCATGGTGATCGCGAATCAGGACCGGATCGTGGACAACGCCAAAGTGCTTCAATTCATCGGCCACCGCTTCACCGGCGGCAATGGAAACCGCCTGGTCCACGTAGACAGCTCCCACGCCATCCAGTTCGGGCAAGCGAATAAAGCAGCGGAAGAAATCGTCGGTTTTATCGGGACGCTGGGAAGCAAATGAGCTGATAGTCGGGTGCATTCCATGCACCTACATTAAAGCGCGGAGCGCCCTACTCTAGTGCCTGACCGAAAAATCCATATTTTTCCACGTTCTTCCCGCCAAAGAGCGGCGGGATCTGCGACCCGCTCTAAAGTTCGACGGGACAGGAAGACGGAGGCAAAATTTTAATCCCGCCAGGGGCGGGAAATACATGGAGTATTTCGAGGATTAAAATTTTGCCCCAACGCAGAAATTGGGAAAATAGGGGATTTTCGGTCAGGCACTACTCCACCTGATCCTGGCTCAACAATGCTTTCTTGTAATCCACGGGCATAATCTTGATGAATTTGGGCAGCATTTCTTCCCAGTGCTCGAGCACCCGTTTGGCCACCGGGCTGGCGGTGTGGTCGAAATGCTTTTGGATCATGGCTTTGACTTCTTCAATCTCTTTTGCTTCTTCCAACTTCTCCAGGGCCACCATCTCGAAGTTGCAGCGCCGGGAAGCAAAATCGCCGGTCTCATCGAGCACATAGGCAATACCGCCGCTCATGCCGGCCGCCACATTGCGGCCCGTGGGGCCCAGGATGACGACCCGGCCGCCGGTCATGTACTCGCAGGCATGGTCGCCGGTGCCTTCCACCACCGCGGTCACGCCGCTATTGCGCACGCAAAACCGCTCGCCGGCCAGACCGCGAATGTAAGCTTCGCCGCTGGTGGCGCCATAGAAAGCCACATTGCCGATAATCACATTTTCTTCGGCCGCGAAAGTGGCTTCCACGGGCGGCCGGATGACCAATTTGGCGCCCGACAACCCTTTGCCGAAGTAATCGTTGGCGTCGCCGAAGATAACGGCCGTCATGCCCTTGGAAGCAAAAGCAAAGAAGCTCTGGCCGGCCGAACCCCGGCATTGCAGCGTGATGGTGTCGTCCGGCAGCCCCGCGTCGCCGTAGCGTCCGGCGATTTCACTGCTCAGGCGCGTGCCCACGGTGCGGTGCACATTGCCCAGGGCCACCTCGATCTGAACCGGCTGCTTCTTCTCCAGGGCTGCCCCGGCCTGGGCGCGAATGGCGTTATCCACGCTCTCGTCGGCCGGCTGGGCCTGGATCTCGCCGCAGTGGTCCATGATGTGGGCCGGCGTGCGGGCGCGTTTGACCGCATCGGCGAGATCCACGCCGTGGGCTTTCCAGTGATTGACGGCCGGCTGGAAATCGAGGCGGTCGGACTTTCCCACCATGTCGGCTATCCGCCGGAAACCGAGCTGGGCCATCATCTGGCGCAACTCTTCGGCGATAAAGTGCATCATGGTGATCACATGCTCGGGCTTGCCGGCAAACTTCTTGCGCAGCTCCGGGTCCTGGGTGGCGATGCCCACCGGACAGGTGTTGAGATGGCAGACACGCATCATGATGCAGCCCAAAGCCACCAGCGAAAGGGTGCCGAAACCAAATTCTTCGGCCCCCAGCAGGCAGGCGATGGCCACGTCGCGGCCGGTCTTGAGCTGGCCGTCGCATTCGAGCACGGCCCGTTGGCGCAGGCCGTTGAGCACCAGGGTCTGGTGGGCCTCAGGTAATCCCAGTTCCCACGGCACGCCTGAATAGCGGATCGAGCCCTGGGGCGCGGCGCCCGTGCCGCCCGTGTCGCCGCTGATCAGCACGGTATCGGCCCCGCCCTTGACCACGCCGGCTGCGATGGTGCCCACGCCCACAGTGGAGACCAGTTTGACGCTGACGCGCGCCCGGGCATTGGACCGCTTGAGGTCGTAGATCAACTGGGAGAGATCTTCGATGGAGTAAATGTCATGATGGGGCGGCGGCGAGATCAACCCCACATAGGGCGTGCTGTGGCGCGTCTGAGCGATCCAGGGGTAGACTTTGAAGCCCGGCAGTTGGCCGCCTTCGCCCGGCTTGGCGCCCTGGGCCATCTTGATCTGCAATTCCCTGGCGCTGGCCAGATAGGCGGCGGTCACACCGAAGCGGCCCGAGGCCACCTGCTTGATGGCGCTGTTGCGCCAGTCGCCGTTGGGGTCGGGCGTGAAGCGGTCGGCGTCTTCGCCGCCCTCGCCGCTGTTGCTGCGGCCGCCCATGCGGTTCATGGCAATGGCCAGGGTTTCGTGGGCTTCCTTGCTGATGGACCCATAAGACATGGCGCCGGTCTTGAAACGCTTGACGATTTCGGTCCAGGGTTCGACTTCTTCCAGGGGAATGGACTTGTCCGTGGCTTTGAAGTCGATCAGACCCCGCAGAAATCCTTCATTGCGGTTCTGCTCATTGACCAGGGCGGAGAACTCCTGCCAGCTTTTAAAGTCATTGTCGAACACGGCCTTGCGGAAACGGGCCAGCATCACCGGATTGTACTGATGGGCTTCGCCGTCGCGGCGCCACTTGTAGCGCCCGCCCGATGGCAGCATCCGCGCGTCGGGCCGGTCAGCGGCGTTGAAAGCCCGGTCGTGACGCGCCTGGGTATCGGCGGCCAGCTCGGGCAGATCGGCGCCGCCGATACGCGTGGCCGTATCGGTGAAAAATCTTTCCACCAGGGCTGGCGATAATCCCAGACACTCGAAAATCTGGGCCCCCTGGTAGCTTTGCAACGTAGAGATGCCGATCTTGGACATCACCTTCAGGATGCCCCCTTCCAGGGCGTGGATGTAGTTGTGAAGGCCCGTAGGGGTATCTTTGATGCTGATCTCCTTGGCTTCGATCAGATCGCTGATGGTCTCATAGGCCAGATAGGGGCAGACCGCACTGGCGCCGTAGCCGAGCAGGCAGCAGAAGTGGTGTACTTCGCGCGGCTCGGCGCTCTCCACCACCAGACCGCAACGGGTGCGCATTCCTTGGCGGATCAAATGGTGGTGCACGGCTGCCACGGCCAGCAGGGCCGGCATGGGCGCCTGACGGGCATCCACCAGACGGTCGCAGAGAATGAGGATCGTGGCGCCCGCCTGAACCGCTTCGGTGGCCTGGGTGCATAGCCGCTCCAGGGCCGCATCCAATCCGGTTCCGCCCGAGCCAGCCGGATAAGAGATATCCAGGGTGACGGCCCGCAGTCCCGGCCGATCCAGCCCGCGCAGCAATGCCATCTGCGCCTTGGAGAGAATCGGACTTTCCAGCTTGAGCCGGCGGCAATGCTGGGGCGATTCGTCCAGCAGATTGCCCTCGGCGCCCAGATAGGTGTGCAGCGACGTCACCAGCTCCTCGCGGATGGCGTCCAGGGGCGGATTGGTTACCTGGGCAAAAAGTTGCTTGAAGTAATCGTAAAGCAAGCGCGACTTCTTCGATAAAATCGCGGGCGGAATATCGTCGCCCATGGAGCCCACCGCCTCCTTGCCCTCCATGGCCATGGGCGGCAGCAGCATCTTCATGTCTTCCTGGGTGTAGCCAAAGAGAAGTAATTTCCGCCAGCTTTCCAGGGAAGAGATCCGGTCCGCTTCCGGGGCCATGGGCTTGCTCTTGGCGGCCAATTGCTCCAGGGTCGTCAAATTCTGGGACAGCCAGCGCCGGTAGGGCTGGCGCGTACTGATGCTCTCTTTGATCTCCTCATCTTCGATGATGCGGCCCGCTTGCAGATCGGCCAGAAACATGCGCCCCGGCTGCAGGCGTCCCCTGTGAAGCACTCGCTCCGGCGCGATGGGCAGCACGCCGGTTTCCGAAGCCAGAACCACCAGGCCGTCCTTGGTGACGGTGTAGCGCGAGGGGCGCAGGCCGTTGCGGTCCAGCACCGCGCCGATGACGCGGCCGTCGCTGAAGGGCACCGTGGCCGGGCCGTCCCAGGGCTCCATGACACAGGCATGGTACTCGTAGAACGCGCGTTTGGTATCGGACATCGTGGCGTGGTGCTGCCACGCTTCGGGGATCAGCATCATGATGCAATGGGGCAGGCTGCGGCCGGCGTGGAAAAGCAACTCCACCACACTGTCCAGGGCCGCCGAGTCGCTGGCGCCGGGCGGGATCACCGGCGGCACCTTTTGAATCTGCTTGCCAAAAAGGGGCGAAGCAAAAAGTGCTTCCCGGGATTTGAGCCAATTGGCATTGCCTCTCAGCGAATTGATCTCCCCATTGTGGGCGATGAAACGGAAAGGGTGCGCCAGGGCCCAGGCCGGAAAGGTATTGGTGCTGTAACGCTGATGCACCATGGCCAGAGCGCTCTCCATGGCGCTGTCGTGCAAATCGGAGAAGTAGCCGCGCAACTGGTGGGCCACGAACATGCCTTTGTACACCAGGGTGCGGCTGGAGAGGCTGGGGATGTGGAAGTAGCCGCCCTGGGCCAAACCGGCCTGGGCAATGGCTTTGGAGGCCTGGCGCCGGATCAGGTAAAGGGTGCGCTCGAACTGGTCCTGCTCCGCGATACTCTTGGCGCGGCCGATGAAAAGTTGAAAAATGGTTGGCTCCACGTGACGCGACAGCGGCCCCAGCACCTCGCTCTTCACCGGCACCTTGCGCCAACCCAGCACGCTCTGACCCTCTTTGCGGATGATATCATCCACCTTGCGCATGCAGGTCTCCTGCTGCTGGATATCGGGCGGCAGAAAAACCATCCCGGCCGCGTAATGGCCCGGCCGGGGCAGCTGAAACCCTTCCTCCTTGGCCACGGCGCGCAGGAAACGATCCGGCATCTGGAGCATGATGCCGGCGCCGTCGCCGGTGTCGGCATCGCAGGCATAGGCGCCGCGGTGGGCCAGGTTGAGCAGAATCTGCAGCCCCTGCTCCACGATATCGTGGGAGGGCGAGTTGTTCAGGCGGCATACGAAACCCACGCCGCAGGCATCGTGCTCAAAGCGGGGATCGTAGAGACTGTTGGTCGGAAGTTCAGAGGTGAATCGGTCTGTGGGATAGCTCATTCATTGTCCTCATGGTGTCTGCGATTTTTAATGCTGCAATACTAAGCAGTGCCTCGCCAAAAAGCCAGACTTTTGAAAAACCGAATATCGAAAATTGAATCTATCTTTACCTCCGCCTTTACCTCCACGCTTTTCCGCGGGTAAAAAAACGGCCATGCGCATCGGCATGCGCATGGCCGGAGACAATCATTGTTCGTCAAACCGTTACGGCTGGCTGGGTTATTCTTGCTCGAAATCGTCGGGCAGATCGGCATTGGTATAGACCTTCTGCACATCGTCAAGATCTTCCAAGGCATCCAGCATGCGGACCAGTTTTTGAGCGGTCTCGCCTTCCACGGGGGTTATATTCTGGGGCAGCATGGTCACTTCGGACATGGCCAAGGCAATACTCTTGGCCTCGATGGCCGTCTTGACCGCCTCAAAGTTATCGGGTTCAGTGATCACTTCGAAATTGTCGCCATCGTCGCGCACATCCTCAGCACCGGCTTCCAGGGCCAGTTCCATCAGGGCATCTTCGCTGATGGCCCCTTTGGCCACCACCATGTATCCTTTTTTATGGAACATCCAGGCCACGCAACCGCTCTCACCCATGTTGCCGCCGTGTTTACTGAAGGCGTGGCGAATTTCGGAGACGGCCCGATTTTTGTTGTCCGTGAGCGAGTCGATCAAAATAGCCACGCCGCCCGGACCATAGCCTTCATAGGTGGATTCTTCGTAGCTGACGCCTTCCAACTCGCCGGTGCCTTTTTTAATGGCCCGCTCGATGTTGTCCTTGGGCATGTTCTCCGCCTTGGCGTCGATGATGGCGGTGCGCAGGCGCGGGTTGGTCGTGGCATCGCCGCCGCCTTCACGCGCCGCCATGGTAATTTCTTTGATCAGTTTGGTGAAAATCTTGCCGCGTCTGGCATCGGCGGCGCCTTTCTTGTGCTTGATATTGGCCCATTTGCTGTGCCCTGACATAGGTTCCTCCTACTTTTTACCCAGCCCGATGATGAATATTTCCCGGCTGGCTTTACGACTGCTTTGGGGTTTAAAGATATGCATACGATCGAACCGTGATTTGACTTGATCGCAAAAAGCTTTGAAATCCTCACTCTGAAAAATCTTGCACACAAAACGGCCGCCGGGTTGCAGCAGTTCGTCGGCCACGGCCAGGGCGGCCTGGCACAACTCAAAGGAGCGCACGCCATCGCCGAAGCGGTCGCCCGTGGTCGATGGGGCCATGTCACTCAACACCACCTGAAACCCTTGGCCAATGGCTTCGGCGGCATTGGCGCGCAGTTGGTGGATGTCGCCCACCAGAGTGCGCACATTGGACGGCAAGCGTTCCGTCACCGGCGTCAGATCCACGCCCAGCACCGTTCCGCCGGGCCCAGTCTGCTCAGCCGCGTATTTCAACCACGACCCCGGCGCGCAGCCCAGATCCAGCACGCGATCCCCCTTGGCAATGATGCGGTGCTTCTGCTGGATCTCGGCCAACTTATACACCGAACGGGCCGGATAATTCTCCTTCTGGGCCCGCCGGGTGTAGTGATCCTGCCACTGGTTGGCTTTGCTGCCTTTATTACGATTCATAATATTATTGTGGGGTTGAGTCAATAAAGCGTTTACCCGTTGGCCCGTTGCCCGTGTGCCCGTTGGCCTTTGACCGGAAATGCCAACGAAGGCACCAAGGGCCGTTGTTTCACGCGGGCTTACGCAGACAAGGATCGTTATCATTCTATTTTGTCATGCTTTTGCAAATTGTGTTTGCCACATAGTAATTGAACGTTCTCAGGAGTTGCAGATGAGCCTCCCTTTGACCAGGGAATAATATGATCGAAATGCAAATCGTGTTCTGACCCGCACTTAGTACACTTACCGCCATCTCTTTTCCAGACTTCTAACTTGACCCAAGTAGGAATGATTCTTCGCATTCTTGGATTGCTTGAAGGGGGTAATGAAAAATCTTCTTCTCCTTCTACCGCAACCAATTTGAATTTGAATACGGTTCGACCATTGGAAAGTTCTATCCATGAATCAACGAGATGAAAAATGCCGTTATAGGACCAAATTCCTTGTTTTATCTTTTCGTAGACCCTTACCCGTTCGGCAAATCTTTGATTCGATTTGTGAGCCTGGGCTGCCTTATGAAAAAGCCCATTCTGGGTTAGGCGACCACCGGGTGTCTTCTCAGGTTGATCGTATTCTTTTGGGTTAAGCGTTAATTTAGAGCGAGGCACATCGTGCCCCTCATAAATCAAAACAGTTCCATCTTCTTCAAATTTGTCTCCGTAGGGCGCATTTGGCTGCAATGACATAAGAATGACAGAGTGATTATGCCCGAGCTCGAAATTCATGCCACGTTGCAAGCTAACTCCTTCCCGTTGGCACATTTCGAGATATGGGATGATTTCGTTCGCCATGCTTTTTATGCAATTTCTCGATCCACGCTCTGCTTAAGTCTGCATCCACCTTCCCATGCTCTATGTAGCAATGCTCACCCCTGCCGCACTATTCCCACTCTGAGCGCGGGTATGAGGGAAAGGACCAACTGGATGGGCATCCGGGCACACGGGCCAACGGGCTAACGGGCACACGGGCTAACGGGCAAACGGGCAAACGGGCAAACGCCTAAAAAAGCACCTCCATAGCCTCCACCACCGTCCCCACTCCCACCAGCTCGATGTCGGCCGGGGTTTCGACGCGCTTGAGGCTGCCCTTGGGTGCGATGCAGCGGTGAAAGCCCATCTTCTGGGCTTCGGTCAGACGGGCGGACACGTTGCCGATGGCGCGCACTTCGCCGGCCAGGCCCACTTCTCCCAAGACCAGGGTGTTGCGGGCCACGGCCTTATCCAGAAAACTGGAGGCAATGGCGGCCAGCACGGCCAGATCCACGGCCGGCTCGTCAATCTTCACGCCGCCGGCCACATTCATGAAGATATCGTGACCGAAGAGATCCAGACCCAATTTCTTCTCCATGACCGCCACCAGCAGCGCCACCCGCTGGGGGTCCAAGCCCAGCACGGTGCGCCGGGCCGTGCCCAGATTGGAGCTGCTGGCCAGGGCTTGCAGCTCCACCAGAATGGGTCGCGTGCCCTCCATGGTGGCCGTGACCACTGAACCGGCCGCATTGTCGGGCCGCTCGGACAAAAAGACCGCCGAGGGATTGGGCACTTCGGCCAGGCCGCCGGCCTGCATTTCAAACACGCCGATTTCGTTGGTGGAGCCGAAACGGTTCTTAACGGCCCGCAGGATGCGGAAGACATGGTTGCGGTCGCCTTCGAAATAGAGCACCGTATCCACCATGTGCTCCAATAACTTGGGACCGGCAATGGCCCCATCCTTGGTCACATGGCCCACCAGCAGGGTGGGCACGCCGGATTTCTTGGCATTGAGCATCAGGCGCATGGCTGAATCGCGCACCTGGCTGATGCTGCCGGGCGCCGAGGTCAAATCGCTGCTGTACATGGTCTGGATGGAGTCGATCACCAGCACGTCGGGCCGGTGCTCGCTCACCATCTGCAAAATGGCATCCAGATCGATCTCCGAAACCACCAGCAGATGGGGCGCGGCCGCGGCCAGCCGCTTGCTGCGCAATCGCAACTGCTGCACCGACTCTTCGCCCGAGACATAGAGCACTTTGTGGCCATTGGCGGCCATACCGTGCAGGGCCTGGAGCATCAGAGTGGATTTGCCGATGCCCGGATCGCCGCCGATGAGCACCAGCGATCCCGCCACCAGGCCGCCGCCCAGCACCCGGTCCAGCTCGGCGATGCGCGAAGAGAGCCGCTGCTGATCTTCAATGTCCACTGAATCAATGGGCACGGGCGTGGGTTTAACCGCGGCCGTGATGCCGCGCAAGGGGCTGTTCTTTTCGGTGACCGCGGCCTTTTCTTCGGCAAAGCTGTCCCACTGGCCGCACTCCGGGCATTTGCCCAGCCACTTGGGCGACTGGTAACCGCAGGCTTGGCAGCTGAAAATCGATTTGGCGGAACGTCCCATCAGAACCTGTTCATGCGTTGGGTATTGCTCGGATTATAGCCATGGGCTGCAATGGGTCAAACATTCAGAACTCTAATTATCTCTAAGGTTTTCAAAAAGATTCACTGGATTGTCATTTGACAGGCCGTACAATACCATGTCATAGGTTAGCCTATCAAGTTGAACCCTTAAGACGCCAATAAATCCACAGGTTGGATGTTACCCATAGGCCCAATGCATGATGAAAAATCCGATTCATAGAAATAGATGGTTAATCCTTCCGATTTTTTTTACGCTCGTCCTGGCCACGGCGGTGGTACGCGCCTGCGCCCAGGAACCACCGCCCCATCTTTTTGACAAGCTCAAGGAGAGACTGGTGGCTGATGGCTTTGATCCGGAGCGCATCAAACAGATCTACGGCAACCAGGAAGTCTTTTTTGAAGTCAAGGGCGTAACCGCCTATTTCCAACACAACGAAGCCACCCTGGATTATAACAAACTGACCCAAGACACCTGGATCAAGGAAGCACGGGCGTACATGCATGAACATGCCGAGGCCCTGGACGGGGCCAAAAAGAAATTCGGCGTGGATCCCCGCGTGATCACCGCCATTATCCTGGTGGAAACCAAATTCGGCCGCTACCTGGGCAAACGCTCAATCATCAACACCCTGTCCACCATGGCGACCCTGAGCGAACCCCAGCCGCGGGAATATCTCTGGGAACAACTGCCCACGGAGCGCCGCTTCACCCGGACCGAATATGACAAGAAAGCGGACCAGAAAGCCGAGTGGGCCTATAAGGAACTCAAAGCCTTTTTGACCTATACCGAGATGCATAAAATCGAACCCACCTCGGTGATTGGTTCCTATGCCGGCGCCGTGGGTATCGCCCAATTCATGCCCAGCAATATTCTGGCTTATGGCCAGGACGGCAACGGCGACGGCCGCATCAATCTCTTCGAGGATGCGGACGCCATCTACAGTATCGCCAGTTATCTGGAGCATTATGGCTGGAAGCCGGGCATCGACCGCCAAGCAGCCGCCAAGGTGGTCTACAATTACAACCACAGCTCCTATTACGTGGATGCCGTCCTGAAAATCAGGGACTTGCTTAAAGGAACAACGCCATGAGCACCGCTCAATTGATAGTGCTCGGCGGGGTCCTGTTTTACCTGCTCACCTGTTGGGCCATCTTCGACATCGCCCGCAGGGATTTCGGCGGCATCGAAAAAAAAGCCATCTGGGCCATCGTGGCCCTGATCCCCTTTATCGGCCCCATCATTTATATAGCGGCGGGGCTGCGTCGAGGGTGCCGGAAGCGCGCAGGCGGGGTTTAATGGTTGATTGGTTGATTCGTTGATTGGTTCTGGCTGGGGCCGATCAAAGGCCTGCGATCGGTATTGACAAAATCAGAGCCATTCTGTATTTACGCGCCACTTAATACCGTGGTCCCATCGTCTAACGGTTAGGACACTGGCCTCTCACGCCAGTAACAGGGGTTCGAATCCCCTTGGGATCACCAATAATGAAATCAAGGGCTTATCTGCTGAAGGTAAGCCCTTTTTGTTTCAGCAAAATTCATACTCCCCACACTATACCCCACTCGGTGAGCAAAAACCGGTTTGAACCTTAAGAAAATTTACTACGGCCATGCTTGCCTAAAAATAATTACAGAGGGGCTTCGAGTCCGTGTGGCGCGGGATCGAATCCCTCCGGGCGCACCAGTAGCGGCAAGGGGTTGCAGACTTGCCTTCCTGCAACGCTTTCTTTTTTGTCAATTTGTACAAGGATTCGGGCAGACGGACCTGTGAAATCCTATAAAGTGGGACTGCTCACGCATAGAGGTTTCTCCGTATTGACAATCGGGGATATGGCCGCAGGAAGGGGGATCTTCATTCTTGATTGCAAACCGCGTTTCGTTGCCCACCGGTTGATTTTTAGATTACCATCCGGTAAGTGATCTCAAGTTCCCCCCTTTCCTTGAACCATCAGGCCAAATGACCGGTTCCTTTTGCACCGTCCCGCACCCGGAAGTGTGTAAAAAATGAAAAAGCTCTTTTTGATCCTGCCGCCTTTTATCGTCGCTTGTCTCATTATGTTTAGCGCCATGAATTTGGAGGGTAGCGGAAATACTATTTTGGACACTCTTCAAAAATGGGAGCCATTTGCGGTAAGCAAGGAACTTTCAAATTACAGCACACATGAACGAGAAATTATTAGAAAAGTTTGGTTTAAAAAAAACATAGAATCTCTGCCCGAATTTCAGATGCTATCGGAGCAAGAACAAAAAGAAACTTTCAATCGTTTCATTGAGAAATCTTTAGCAATTGAAGCGTTCTCCGCTGCGCCTTCGGATATAAAAGCGATTCAAAAAGCCGCCGAATTGGGATTCGCAGAGGCCCAGTTTGATTTAGGTTATGCATATACCGAAGGAGAAGGCGTTCCTCAAGATCATAAAAAAGCTGAGGAATGGGTCAGGAAAGCTGCCGAGCAAGGGCTTCCAGAGGCTCAATACAGTTTAGGATACGTCTACTACAATGGAAAGATCTTGCCAAAGGACCACAAAAAGGCAGCATCATGGTTCCGTAAGGCTTCCGAGCAGGGATATGCCCCTGCCCAATGCCATTTGGGAATTGCTTATTACAGAGGCCACGGAGTAGACAAAGATTATAATTTGGCGTTCAATTACTGGAAAATGGCATCGGAACAAGGAAATGCAGAGGCTCAAGGTTGGATGGGGGTTGCATATTCTGAAGGCCGAGGTGTACCGAAAAACATTCACAAAGCAATAGAGTGGTGGGAAAAAGCTGCAAACACAGGTGATTCAAGATCACAATTTTATTTAGGCCAATCTTATATTGAAGGGGAAGGTGTACCCCAAAATTATATTTCTGCATATGCTTGGCTTAGCCTGGCAGCATCACAAGGAGAAATATTCGCTAAAAGTATAAGAGACTCAGTTGCCGAAATACTTTCACGCGACCAGATAATTCAGGCACAAGAAATAGCAGATAGAATTCAGCGAAAAATCAATGATCAAAATGTAACCACTAAGCGAATTATACCAGCCGATGAACCGCAGCTCAAAACATGCGGCACTGGCTTTTTGGTGACTACCAACGGTTTCATTCTTACTTGTAATCATGTCGTCAAGGAAGCTGCCACTGTAAGAGTCAAAATAAAAGAAAACATCTACATAGCCAATATAATAAAAACGGATGCTGTCAATGATCTTGCGTTAATAAAGATTTCAGGCAGCTTCAAGGCCTTGCCAATTTCGCCAGACTCAACGGCTAAAATGGGACAGGAAGTTTTTACCATAGGCTACCCAAATCCAGAACTGCAAGGGACGAATCCCAAGCTCACAAAGGGTGAAATCAATAGCCTATCCGGCTTTCAGGACGATATCCGGTTGTACCAAATAAGTGTTGCCGTCCAGCCCGGAAACTCTGGTGGGCCACTGATCGATGAAGTTGGCAATGTTACCGGGATAATTGTTGCCATCCTTGACGCAAAAGAGACATACAAAATCTCCAGCAGCCTGCCGCAGAATGTCAACTATGCGATAAAAGCTTCATATGCGAAAGCCTTTCTAAGCTCAATGCCCGAAGTGTTTGAAATACTTCCAACACCGGGTAAAAAAGGAGATTTTGAGAAAGTTGTTGAAAGAGTTAGCGACAGCGTTGTCATGGTTCTGTCTTTTTAGGCGACGTAGCCTATTTGCAGCTTCCTTTCAAGATCAGCAACTTTTTCTTTTAGTTTGGAGATTTCGCGAACAAAGACAGTATGAGCATCTGAAAAAGAGAGGATGTTTGTTAATTGGGCCTTCAACAAATTATTTAAGGCCTTTTCAAGATCCTCGACACGTTCGTCAATTGGTTTCTCCATCTTTTTATTCTGCATTAATCTATCCTTTTCTTTTAGGTATCGGCTTACTGGTCTCCATAAATAATATCAAGTTTCTGTTGCATTGACGTACTGAGTCTCCCATTACTGGATGTGGCTATTTCCCGAGCCTTTTTCTCAAGGTCGATATTTTTGCTCAGTACCCCCATCTCAACCAACAGTTTCGCTATGGCCATACTGCCGTCAAGCGGGCGGTCTAATTGCAGCAGCGTTTCAACTTTGGCGATACGAGTTTCAATCTTCATCATTTGTCGTTACCTTTATGTCTTAAAATGCCTTCAATCCTGTCAAGGCGTGATTGTAACTCTTCGATCTCAACAGCCTTATTGGTTATCTCAAGAATCACTCGTGATGCTGCGACCCTTGTTGATGGTGGGCTATTCTTATCGCCCAAAATCTCCACCAGTGCGTCAACGGCCAATCCAGTTGCGTTTTGAATGCGGGCAATGGCATGCCCCACGATCTTTTGTTTGGTAGCCTTCAGCTCCTCCTTGAAAGCGTCGTTTGAAAGCCATCGGTAGAGGGTAGCCTCGCTAATTCCAACTTGCGAAGCTGCCTTCTGAATAGTGGGTGATTCGAGTAGGGCAAGGATGGCCCGTTGCTGTTTTGGGGCAATTTCTCTCATATCACCACATTTTCTCTCAGTTAGAGACATTTAACATCGTCTGGCGAGGCGAAAAGGACCCTCAAAACATCGAAAGAAACACCAGGGTTTTCAGCCTCAAATCTTTTTATGGCATCCTGTTCGTTTTCATGCGGGAGGACCACTATTATTTGATGTGTGCCGTCATTTCTATCAAGTGCGTCCTCGATCTTTCTAATCCGTTGATTGAATTTCATTTTTAGTCCTTCCTTTTTTTCCATCAAACATCTTCAAACTGTTCGGTATCTCGAATATACTTTAAAGAAGCTTTCCCTATTCGGCCTTCCTCACAGAATCGCATCTTTTGAATGATTATCTCCGAAACATCGTCATTTAAGTTCGGCCGGTGGACGCACAGCCCAATATCTGCTTTGTTGCGCCAATGGGCACCACCGCTGATTTCGTACATGGTAGGAACCGAATAGCTGCAAGTCAGCTTATCTTTTATTAGGTTTCGGGGGTGCGCGATTATCCACACATGGATACCATATTGACGCGCAAAGCGCCGGATCTTAGTCAGTTGAAGGCTCAAGTATTGGGCTTCGGTTTGTCCGCTGTAATTGTGCTCTACTTCGTTCCATGGGTCGATTATGAGCCCTTTAATGCCATGCCGGAAAATTGCCACACGCGCCTTTTCAAGGATCACGTCCACGCTTAAAATGTCTTCTTCGGGCACGATGAAAAAGAAATGCTCATTGAGAAAATCAAGGGCCTTCTGCATTTCCGCCGGGCTCATTCGATTGGAATATCTGGTCTGACGGAAGGGCTTGCCGGCGACCTTTGGCAAAAGGTGTGCAAGGTGGTTATCGGTCTGCCAATTCTCAGGGGAGAAAACAGCCACCTTGAAACCGTAAAGCATGGCTAGCAGTATGCAGAGATTATCCACGAAGGTTGATTTCCCATGCCCAGGGATACCGGTCACCACACAAAGCCTGCCTTCTTTGACAAAGTACAGCCCATCAAGTG
Source organism: Deltaproteobacteria bacterium (assembly GCA_021824175.1). Lineage (GTDB taxonomy): Bacteria > Desulfobacterota > Desulfobacteria > Desulfobacterales > Desulfosarcinaceae > Desulfatitalea. The sequence continues at coordinate 48,346 of JAKALP010000009.1, read as the reverse complement.
AAGTGAAACCGGTTGCAAGCCCTCGTTGAATGCCTTCGTCGTAGCGCCGTTGAATGTCGGAAACGAAATCTTCAGCACGAAATAGACCGGACACAGGGTAAGGGGTGGCCCCCTCGATGATCGCCATAAGCCGGGCTTCCCCGTGCTTCACAAGAACATCATTGGCATCTTTGCAGCCCTCGGGATATTTCACGCGGTAGCATTTTTCTGGCCCAATCCGCCGCGCAAGTTCTACTTCAGCCGTTCGGCCGGGGGCGTCGGCATCCATGGCAAGGATTATTCTTTTGTAGCTCTTGAACACTTCCTCAGCCGATTTTAGGAAGTCAAACTTTGTCGTGTAGGATTTCGCCCCAGGGGAAGGCGCGCCGGCTGGAATGCTCGTCACCATTTCAAAACCGGCCGCCTGAACGCTCAGGGCGTCAATTTCTCCCTCTGTGATGATAAGGGCATCACCTGCAAGCTTCGCAATCTCATCGAAGCGATAAAGACATTTTTCGGCCTCTTTTTCCTGGCGGAATTGCTTATCATGAGACCGATGCTTGACATTTACGACTGCGCCGCCCTTGAAGTAGGGGAATTGGATACCGCCTTTATCAGCCCAGGATTTACCATAGCCAATTTTGTTGGCCGTCAGGATTGCTTCGGGTATCTTGCGGGTCTTGAAGTACTCGATCACCTTTTCCGGCAGAGACGGCGCTGGTTTGTACTCAGGCTTCCGGTAAGTCTTGGGTTCAGCGTTCAATGGCTTTTCATCTTCCTTCTTGAGCCCCCCGGACCATCCGCAGTGGTGGCAGAAAAAGGCGCCCTCTGCAACGTTGACGGCCAAACACTTATCTTTAGATTTTCGCCGCTGCCCGCTGCATTGGGGGCAGGTGGTCCGGGCCTCCCCAGTTGTGCCAGCCGGAATTTCTATGCCCAGGTCCGAGAAAGATTGCATGGCCGCTTCAATACCAATCAGGCACGCCCTGTGCCGTAGCTGTTTGGGGTTTGCCGTTGCGGATTATGCCCATAAGGTACTTTTCTCCCTTGCCTTCAGCTGCATAGCCCTTTTCAAGATATGTGCGGATCGCTGTTTCAACTTGGGTCTGAGGATAGGCCGCCCATTTTTCAAGCTGTGCCAGAAGTGTTGAATCGGACACCTTGCCGCTTTTACGGGTTGATGCCAGGGATTGAAAGACGCGGTCCACCAACTTGGAGTTGTATCTCGATTTCAGGTTAGAGATTTTTTCAGAAATGTCAGAAGGAATATTCTTATGTTCTTTTGTTCTTGTATGTGGTCGGTAGCTGGTCGGTAGCTGGTCGCCTTGCTGGTCGTTTTCGATTTCTTCGCCCTGATAAGTAATCCAATTTACAATGGTAATGATAGAAAATTTGTTGGTCGTTTTGATGGTCAAATTTCCGGCATTTTTCAGAAATGCTAGAGCGGTGCGGATTTCCCGCTCTGAAAGGTCGGTTTCCTCGGATGCTTTCTTTCGACCAAACACAAACTGCCCAGGAAGCAAGCGAATCGTTTGCAATCCCACGATGGCCTCAAATTCTTTATGCGTTGATTTCATCAGGCACCACGTCCAAAAGGCCCACAATTTGTGATTTCTGATCCATCCCGCATCTAAAGCTTTTCGCCAAAGTTTGATGTACCCGCGATTCATTCCGTCAAGCGGCTCCTGGCCTCAAGAATGAAAGTCAGGCAATCAAGCTTTCGGCTCAAACCTTCGTTAAAGGCATCGGGCTCCATCTGCGCTTCAAGTGCCACCCTGCATAGGTGCGCTGCAGCCCGTTCGATCGCGGATAGCAGATTCCAATGGATGAGCTTAATTGCTCGCATTGACAGCCTCCGGGTCGACAAGATGTGCATTCTCATAATCCTCCAAATCTTCCTCCCTGTATATTGGCTTGGCACCAATCTTAAGGTATCGTGGACCACGGCCCTGGAAGCGCCAGTTCGCTAAGGTTTGCGGCCGCAAACCGAGACGGGACGCCGCCTCTTTGGTCGAATAGCGTTTGTTGAATATTGGTGAAAGTTCCTGCTTTTCCACTGATGCCTCCTATTTGATAGTTATTTATTGCTTACTGGGTTAACTATCGCAATTTTCGGAGGCTCCCGAAAGGTGGGGGGATGCACCATAAGGTGGGGTGATAGGCCTATCGCACGGGGTTTTATTCGGCCTTTTTTTTAATACCTCTGACCCTGTTATACTTGTGTGCAACTTCTTTAATTGCCTTCAAAAGGGCCTTCCTAAACGGCTTGAGTTTTTTAAACTCATTTCGCCCAATGAGGTACACCGTCATTGCGTCATGTAATGCTTCCTCGCCATTTTTCCATTTTTCATCAGCCATCTTGCAAGCCTCTTCCTTCAATTTTTTGTAGGCTTTCCAACGTTTCTCAGCGCCATTTTTGCCTAGCGTGCTTAGTAGTTCATCATCCCCCAGATCCATGTTTCTTTGGCTTTCATTTATGGGATCGTTAGGGCATTGCTGCAATAGGCTTTCGGTGTTCTGCTTAGCTCGTATATTGAGGATCAGATCCCTTAATTGGTTCGGTGGCTCAATCCCTTTTTTGACTGCCCATTTCAATATCTCATCAGGCGCAACACATTTTTTATCGAAGATGTTATTTGGCGTCTTAAATTCATGTGATTCATATGCCCGGTGAATTATTTCAAATGTGTCGTCAACCCTTGCTTTTAATTTAGAGTTGAGGCGTGCCCCTGATGTTCTGGTTTTCTCTTCATGCTTGGGGTCACAGGCGCAAATAAGGCATGAAGCTTCGGACAGTGACCAATAGGAGAACTTTACCCAATAATTATAATTGGGCTTTGGTTCTATATATCGGTGCACCCCTCCACCTCCGCGTGCTGGATTTATAGGGGGCGGTGCTTTGGAAGTTGTTTTTACATTGATAGTCGGCAGAAGAGGTAGCAACTCAAAATGCAGCAACGCCAAAAATTCTGGCAAGGTTCCTTCGTTGAAAATGGAATCAAGAAAGTCCCTAAAAACATCCCTAAGATCAATCTCCCCACCGCTTTTTAAAGCGAATTTTTGGGGACCTTCTTGAGCATCCCGCAGGCGCCACATAATTGCTTTAATAAAGTCGTCTTCACCACCATATAAGCAATTCGGTTCACCAGAAAAAGGCCGGTTTTGCAGCGTTTCAGGCTTTGGGAAAAGTATATTCAAACAGATCATCATAGTTTTTCGCAACATGCGATCAACGGCAGCAGTATCGATGCATTTTTCAATGAATTGATATTCAAAATACTCCCCATTAATTGTCTTGAGGTTGTGTGCCTTTATAATAGGATCTATATGTTTTTCCCAAAGAGCTTCTTCTATAAACGGGTCGCGCTTTATCTCATGCTTTTCATATAGCGACCTCGGGAGGGGAATTTCCCATTTGTGAAAAAAGTCCTTCAAATCTATTAAGTCAATCCATCCTGATTTACCAGATCGCCAAGGCAGCATGCATATAGGTGGGCCAGGCACTCCGGCAATGGTGCCGGTGGTCCATCTGCAAATTAAATTCCACCAAGCCTTTGCCCTACCGTCTATGGTTGTTATATCAGGCATGCTTTTCCGTTTGCCCAATTCAAACCTTTTCCATAATACTGGAAGAATGCTGTCATATTGAGGATCAATAGCCAATAAACCAGGTAGTTGAATTTCATCTATAAATTGATTAGCGCGAGCCTTAAGGATGATTTCTTCCAAAATATTTTGGTCTGTGACAACCTTCATATCCATCTCCGCTAATGGTACCCGCATTTATTAAGGTTGGGGCCAGGCCGTTGCGGATTCGGCTTTTCGGTGCGTCCACCTATGCCCCAATATTAAGACTACGCCACGTTGCTTTCCTTCTTCTCGCCCTCGGTCGGCCTTGCACTCCCGAGAATGTCAGCGGCTACGTCTGAAGCTCGTCTTAGCGCCTGATCGCGAAGATGAGCATATCGCATGGTCATGCGGCTGTCTTTATGGGTAAGCAACCGCTGAAGCTGATAAAGGTCTACCTGGCCCGAACTTGCCAGCATAGACGCGTAAGCATGTCGTAGCCCATGGAGCGGCCGGAAGTCTTTTGGCAGCCCGGCAGCCTTTTTGATTCTGTTGGTCCCGGCCTGGGCGCTCACCCTATGCTTGCCGTTGTTGCCTGGAAAGACATAGGGGCTTTCAACAAATCGCTCTTCATTCCCCGGCACCTTAAATTTGGGCCGTTCATGTTTCTCCAGGATTTCACGCGCAACAGCATTAAGGGGTATCTTTTGGTCAATGCCCCCCTTGGGGTCGACTATGTTGATAAAGCCCCTATCAAAATCAATATGCTCCCATTTGAGTTTAAACAGCTCACCCCGGCGCATGCCCGTACATAAAGCCAATCGCATGAGGTTCTGAATCTGGATGTTGGAATCTTCATCAATGGCTTTCAGCAAGGCCTTAAGCTGGCTGTCGGTAAGGTCCTCGGTTCTCAAGTTGTTGACTGGGGGCTTTGAAATGTGAAAAGCAATCCCCGCACATAAATTCTTTTTGACCCCATAATTGACTATCCAGGTGAGCAGATTCAACACGTGTTTGACGCTTTGGGGCGATAACTTCTTTAACAGGTGGATTCTCATCCTATCTATATCCAGAGGAATCAATTCACAGGGCTCCTTTGATCCAAAGGCCGTTTTCAGGTGCTTGTTGTATCTCAACTTATCGATGCCCCTGGCCTCATTTTCGGCGCGGCTTTCCATGTAGGCATCAAACAGTCTGTCAATGGTCCATTTCCCGGCCTCTGCGGCTTTCTCTGCTCGGATTACTGCTCTTTTCCCCGTATTCGATAACTCATCCCCGGCAATTCGGCGCGCGCGGATCTGCGCTGCTCTGGCTGCCGTCATGTCATCCTGAAATTGGCGCCCGGCCTTTTCCTCGACCAGCTTACCGCCCCTGCGGTACCGCAGATAAAAAACCTTCTCGGCCTTATTGGACCCAACCGCCTTGGCTTCGATGTAATAGATACCCTGATACTTGGTTTTGAATCTTTTTAGGGCTGGCATAATGCACCTCTATGGTGTGGGGAGTTTGTCTATTCCCCACACTATACCCCACACACAAAATAAAAGTCAAGGTATTCGAAGGTAAGTTCGATTATAATAAATGTTGTGAAAACAGCCTATTTATAAGACTTTAATGATAGACAAGGATGAAGCGGTAAATATACATTGATGGCCTCTCACGCCAGTAACAGGGGTTCGAATCCCCTTGGGATCACCAAAAGAGAAAAACTGAGCTGCCCAATCGGGTGGCTCTTTCTGTCTGGAACGGTTAGAACATCCCGCTTCCCAAGCGGGATAACAGGGGTTCGAATCCCCTTGGGATCACCAAACAAGAAATTACGGGCCGCTCTTCAAAGCGGCCCTTTTTATTTGGCACCGGTCATCCCTTCCAAAAAGATCAGCGCCCACCACGGAAAATTCTGCCCATAACAGACAAAATTTTATCGCGATCACCCTCATCAATATCGAGTACGCGTACGAGTACTGCTTCGCTGAGTACGAGTAAGATTTTATCGATTCCTAAGCTAATGATATTGCCGACTAAGGGACACCCGTGGATTGATTGGTTTTGCAATCGCTTCTACTCTATGCTGACACCCGACACATTCTGAAACCCCCGCGGCAGTTTACTTCCCCTGGCGCCGCGCTCGCCGCAGAACTCTTTGAGCATTTCGGGGGTCAGGGTGAAGGTGCGCTTGCCGGCAGCGATGATCAATTTCTGCTGGCTGCCCAGGCACGCAATGAAGCTGAGGCTGTCCGCGCCAGCCTTTAAATTCTTGCTCTGCACGTGGATGATTTTGTTGCCCTTACCTTTGGGCATTTGAGCCAGTGCAGCAATACCAAAGGCCAGCAGTCGGCCCTGCTGGGTGATGGCCACGATCTGAAACTCTTCTACCTGGCTGGTCAGGAGAACGGGCGGCAGCGGCTGGGCGCCCTCGGGCAGATTCAGGAAGGTCTTGCCCTTGGTGTTGCGGGTATACATCTCCTGCACGGTGCTGATGAAGCCGTAGCCGGCGGTGCTGGCCACGATCACTTTTTGCTCGGGTTCGGCCATCAGCACTGAAATGAAATGGGTGCCGGAGTCGATGGTGAAGAGGCCGGTCAGGGGAATGCCATAGCCGCGCGCCGTGGGAAAGGTGTTAGGATCGGCCGCATAGGTGCGCCCATTGGAATCCATGAAGATGGCGGTCTGGTTGTTGCGGCCAGCGGCCGCGGAGAGAAATTCGTCGCCGGCTTTGTAGATGAGTTCGGCGGGCTGGATATCGTGACCTTTGGCGGTGCGCACCCATCCCATCTTGGACAAGATCACGGTGACGGGCTCCACCGGTGTCAATTCGGTTTTTGAGATGGCCTTGGCTTCGGCGCGCGCCACGATGCGGGTGCGCCGGTCGTCGCCGAATTTTTTGCCGTCCGCCATCAACTCCTTTTTGATCAGATTCTTCAGCCGCGTGGCCGAAGAGAGTACTTTTTCAATTTCTTCTTTTTCAGCCGCAAGCTCTTTTGCTTCTTTCTTTAGCTTTTCTTCCTCCAGGCGGGCCAACTGCCGCAGCCGCAACTGCAAGATGGCTTCGGCCTGACGCTCGCTGAGCTTGAAGGCTTTCATCAGCTCCGGCTTGGGGTCGTCGCTGGCCCGGATGATTTTGATGATCTTATCCAGGTTTGAAAATGCGATCAGCAGGCCGGCCAGCACGTGCAGGCGGTCTAAAACCTGCGCCAAACGATGCTCCAGGCGCCGCCGCACGACCTGCTTGCGGAACTCCAGCCATTCATCGAGGATTCGGCCAAGCCCCGCCACCTGGGGTTTTCTTCCGCTGCCGATCATGTTCATGTTGACTTTGTAACTGTTTTCCAGGCTGGTGGTGGCAAAGAGATGGGACATCAGCTCATCCACATCCACGCGGTTGGAGCGCGGCGTGATGACCACGCGCACCGGCGCATCGCTGTCGCCCTCGTCGCGCACGTCCGCCACCATGGGCAGCAGTTTCTGCTGCATCTGCTGGGCAATCTGCTCGATGACTTTCGTGGGCGAAACCTGATAAGGCAAGGCGCTGATGACAATATCGCCGTTTTCCCGCTGCCATACGGCCCGCATGCGGATGGAGCCCGTTCCCTGGCGGTAGATTGCGACAATCTCTTCGGCTGCCGTGATAATCTCAGCGCCCGCGGGATAATCCGGGCCTTTGACATGCTGGCAGAGTTCTTCCACCGTGGCCTTGGGATTGTCCAGCAGGTGGATGCAGGCCGCGATGATCTCATTCATATTATGGGGCGGGATATCGGTGGCCATGCCCACGGCAATGCCGCTGCCGCCGTTGAGCAGTACATTGGGCAGCCGGGCCGGCAAAAACAGGGGCTCGTCCAGGGTGCCGTCGAAATTGGGGCCCCACTCCACCGTACCCATGCCCAGTTCTGAGAGAAGCAATTCAGCGTAAGGCGACAGCCGTGCTTCGGTGTAGCGCATGGCGGCAAAGGATTTGGGGTCATCGATGGAGCCCCAGTTGCCTTGCCCTTCGATGAGCGGATAGCGATAGGAAAAGGGCTGGGCCATGAGCACCATGGCTTCGTAGCAGGCCGTGTCGCCATGGGGGTGGAACTTGCCCAGCACATCACCGATGGTACGGGCTGCCTTCTTAAACTTGGCCGGCGCGCTCAGGCCCAGCTCGGACATGGCGTAGAGGATGCGCCGGTGCACGGGCTTGAGGCCGTCGCCGAGAAACGGCAGGGCCCGGTCCATGATGACGTACATGGCATAATTTAAGTAGGACTGTTCGCTGAATACTTCGATGGGAATGGTTTCGGTCTGAAAGTCGGCTTGGGTCATCTATTTTCTACCTATAAAGTATTGCTTTTGGGCTCATCCGTGTTATCCGTGTAATCCGTGGTAAAAAAATTGACCACGGATTACACGGATAACACGGATGAGCAAAATCGTTTGCCATCGCAACTGAACCCCAATTGCTTCTACGCGCTTTGCGCCAGATTGCCTTTTTGCTCCAGCCAGGCCTTGCGGGCCTCGATGCTTTTTTTGCCCAGCAGCATATTCATCACGGCGTCGATGGCTTGCGGGTCCTGGCCGTTGCTTTCCAGGCGCGCCAGGCGCCGGGTTTCCGGGGCCATGGTGGTTTCGCGCAGTTGGGCCGGATTCATTTCACCCAGCCCCTTGAAGCGCTGAATAACGGGTTTGGCGCGGCCGTCGGCGTGCTTCTTGAGGATCTCTTCTTTTTCTTCTTCATCCAGGGCGTAGAACACCTGTTTGCCGATGTCGATACGGTATAGCGGCGGCTGGCAGACGTATACGTGACCGGCATCCACCAGGGCTTTGAAGTGTTTCAAAAACAGCGCGCACAGCAGCGTAGCGATGTGGTAGCCGTCCGAGTCGGCATCGGCCAGGATGCAGATCTTATCGTAACGCAGGCCATTGGTCTGGGAAGCACCAGGCTCCATGCCGATGGCCACGGAGATGTCGCGGATTTCGGCGGAATTTAAAATGGCGCTGGTGGGATCGTCCCAGGTGTTTTTAATCTTGCCGCGCAGGGGCATGATGGCCTGAAACTGCCGGTTGCGCGCCTGTTTGGCCGAACCGCCGGCCGAGTCGCCTTCCACCAGAAACAGTTCGGTCTGGGCCGGGCCCGCCAAAATGCAGTCGGCCAGCTTGCCCGGCAGCATGGGGCCGCCGGCCGCTTTTTTGCGGGTGATCTGTTTGGAGGCGTCCTGGCGCTTGCGCGCTTTTTCAATGACCAGTTCGGCGAGCTGCTGGCCGATTTCGACGTGTTGATTCAGATAGAGGCTGAAACGGTCCTTGACCACGCCAGAGACATAATCGGCGCACTGGCGCGAGGTCAACCGCTCTTTGGTCTGACCGGCGAAATGGGGATCGCGCAGCTTGACCGAAAGCACATAGGCACAAGCGTCCCATACATCTTCGGGGCTGATTTTAACGCCGCGGGGCAGCAGTTTGTGGATATCGCAGAACTCGCGCATGGCGGCCAGCAGGCCAGCGCGGAATCCACTGACATGGGTGCCGCCCTGGGGCGTGGGGATCAGGTTGCAATAGCTCTCTTCCATGGTCTGGCCCGGCTCCAGCAACCAGGCTGCGACCCAGGTCACCTCTTCCTCGGGCCCCTCATGGTGGCCGGAAAAGGGCGGATTGGGCATGTAGGTCTGCCCACCCAAGCTCTGGATCAGGTACTCGTTCAATCCGCTTTCAAAGTGCCAGGTTTCCTTTTCGCCGGTGTTGCGGTCCTCGAAGCTGACCCACAGGCCCGGGCAGAGCACGGCCTTGGCGCGCAGGATGTGCTTCAGGCGCGGCACCGCGAAAGTGCAGTTGTCAAAATATTTGGGCTCCGGCCAGAAACGCACCGTGCTGCCGGTTTGCTTCTGGGCCGCCTTGCCGATAACGTGCAGCGGCTCGACCTTTTCACCCTGGGCAAAGGCCATGGCAAAGACTTTGCCGTCGCGCTGGATCTGCACTTCCAGGCGCTGGGACAGGGCATTGACCACCGAAACGCCGACGCCGTGCAGGCCGCCGGAAAAGCGGTAATCCTTGTGGGAGAATTTGGCGCCGGCGTGCAGCTTGGTCATGATGACTTCGACGCCGGAGACTTTTTCGGTGGGATGCTTGTCCACCGGCATGCCCCGGCCATTGTCCGCCACCTGCAGCGAGCCGTCTTCAAACAGAATCACGGCGATGCGATCGGCAAAGCCGGCAATGGCTTCGTCGGCCGCGTTGTCGATGACCTCCTGGGCCATGTGGTTGGGCCGCTGGGTGTCGGTATACATGGCCGGCCGGCGCCGGACCGGCTCGAGCCCTTCGAGCACCTCCACCGAGGCGGCGGTATATTCGGATCGGTTTTTACCGTTGGTTGATCTGCCGTTCTTCATTATCGCGGTTCTGGACCTCCTGACCGGCGTCATGCCGGGAATTAAGAATTGGCCTATTTTGTGGTCATAGATGGGCCGGCGTCAAGAGATCCTTAACCATTTTTTTGCTATATTTTTCAAATAGTTATAAAATTTTCGGATTTAGTATAAAATCAATGAGTTATTTACCCTGTAAATGAAAATCTTTTTTGATTGTTCGCGTAAAACACGGTATATGCAACACATTTGAAATTGAGAGCTCCCGCCGCCAAAGGAAAACAATTATGCTGGCATTTCGAACACGCAATACTGCTAAAATTTACTGCCTGATAGTTATTGGCGTTGCCTTGGCATCGTGCGCCTTCCATGCACCGAACAAATACCATGATGCCAATACCGATTTTTCAACGCTGCACAACATCGCGGTCCTGCCTTTTACAAATCTGACCGAGGACCAGCTGGCCGCCGAAAGGGTGCGCAACACTTTCATGACGGCATTGCTTTCTACCGGCGTGGTTTATGTAATTCCGGCCGGCGAGGTGGCCAGGGCCATTTCACGCGCGGAGATCCAAAATCCCACAGCCCCTTCCACTGATGATATCGCAAAAATCGCCGCTATTCTGAAGGCCGATGCGATCATCACCGGCGTGTTAAGAGAATATGGCGCGGTCCGTTCAGGGACCACCACCGCCAATGTAATTTCCGTCAGCATGGAGATGATCGAAAAAGAGACGCGCAAGATAGTATGGTCCGCGAACACCACCCAGGGCGGCATCAGCATATGGGACCGTCTGTTCGGCGGTGGGGGCAGACCCATGAACGATGTGACCGAAGCGGCTGTCAATGACCTTATCAAAAAGCTACTGCGTTAAACTGATTCTCTTTCTCAGCCTGACCCTGGCCGGACCGTTGAATTGCGCGGGCAAACGGGCCTTGCCCGCTGAACCGGCCGAGCCGGTCACTGGGCCTGCCACGGAATTCAAAATTGCGATCCTGCCAGCGGTCAATTTAAGCGGCGCGCCGGCGCCCGTTGAAGAAATTGGTCAAGCCCTGCGCAACCGCCTGAACCAGGGCGGGCTAAACCTGATCAACGAGCAACAGATCAAAACCCTCGTCGATAAACACCGCATGCGGTATTTGGGCGGCCTGGACAGCGCCACCGCCGCGATCTTCCGGCAAGAGGCTGGCGCGGCGGCCGTGCTGGTGACGACCATTGAGCTCTATAGCAATTCTAACCCGCCGAAGTTCTCCATTTTCAGCCGTTTGATTGCTACTGGTGAAGGATCAAAAATACTCTGGATCAATGGCATCGGTCTGTCCGGCGATGATTCGCCTGGGCTGCTGGACCTTGGCATGATTACCGACCCCCGCCAACTGCAGCAAAAGGCCATTGAATATCTCGCGGAATCATTAACCGCCCACCTGGCCGCTGACAACGCCCGTGGCGATTGCTCTCGAACCCAAATGAAGAAGTTTGGTCCCAAAAAGATCTACCAGAAACCGTTCATGGCGCCGGACCAAAAATACCGGGTGGCTGTAATTCCCTTCTACAACCTCAGCCAAAGAGCCCATGCCGATGACTTCATGGCCCTGCATTTTGCCAAGGCCCTGCTCAGCCACAATAACATCGAAGTCATCGAGCCCGGCGTTGTCCGCCAGACTTTGCTGGATATGCGCATCATCATGGACGATGGCTTATCGCTGGCCAATGCCGATTTGATCTTTCACGAGCTGAAGGCCGATCTGATTCTCAATGGAAGAGTGCTGGATTATCAGGACTACCAAGGCCCTTACGGCAGCGCCAAGGTCGATTTCGCCGCCCAAATTATCGAACGCCAGAGCCGGCGGGTGGTATGGACCGCCAAAAGCTACAACCAGGGCGATGACGGCGTCTTCTTCTTCGACTGGGGCAAGGTCAACACGGCCCACGCCATGGCCCGCCAGATGGTGGAGTTGGCGGTTAAAACCATCGGCAACAAATAGCGGGCTTGCGCGCAGAAGCCATTTCAATAACTTCCATCGGGTTTAAGGCCGCGGCGGACCGCAAGGTTCAACCGCCGGCATACATGAAGTATGTTAAGGATTGATCCTTTTGGTCCAGCCAAGGATTTGAGCCCGAGGGGAGGCGTTGAAATGGCTTCTATAAACCGAACTTCTTCACCTGATAGCGCAGACTGTCATAGCTGATGTTGAGCAGCTTGGCGGCCAGGGCCTTGTTGTTTTGAGCCTTGGCCAGCGCCTGTACGACCAGGCTTTTCTCCAGGTTTTCCAGATCAATACCCTCTTCGGGCAACATGAAACCGGTAGCCGGTATGGATTCGGTGAACATGGCGTCGGAATGGATCCAGCGTGGAATCTGATGGGCTTGAATGACTTCCGAGTTTTCCAGGACGACAATGCGCTCCACCATATTTTTCAATTCCCGCACATTGCCGGGCCAGGTGGAGGCCATTAAAATATCTTCCGCTTCCGGGGAAAAACCTTTGATGGTCTTGTTATTGTATTTGGTGCAGAAATGTTCCAGGTAATGACGCGCCAGCAATGGAATGTCTTCGCGCCGCTCCCGCAACGGCACGATGTGCAGGTAAAAAGCACTCAGGCGGAAGAAAAGATCCTTGCGAAACTCCCCCGCTTTGACGGCTTCCGAGAGATTTTTATTGGTGGTGGCGATCACGGTGATGTTGATGGGCACTTCACCCTTGCCGCCGATGCGCCGGATGGTGCGCCCTTCCAGCACGCGCAGCAGCTTGCTCTGCAGCTCCAACTTCATCTCGCCGATTTCATCCAGCAGAATCGAACCGCCGGCAGCTTGTTCGAACAGCCCCTGCTTCTCCGCCTTGGCGTCAGTGAAGGAGCCCTTCTCATATCCAAACAGCTCGCTCTCCAGCAACGTTTCCGGCATGGCCGCGCAGTTGACCGAAACAAAGGGGGCGTGCTCGGACGAATCGCTTTCAAACATCAAGTGGTGAAGATAGCGGGCCAGAACCTCCTTGCCGACACCGCTTTCACCGGTAATCAGGATATTGGTGACCTGGGCCTTGGCCATGCGCTCGACCTGGGACAACAGTTGTTTGATGGGTTCCGATTGACCGACGAGCTCCCGATCCACCATGCTGGCGTAGGCCCTGCGCAGGAAATGGACCTCTTTCTGTAGCTGCTGCTTTTCGATCACATTGTTAATGACGATCTTGACCTCTTCTTTGTTGAAGGGTTTGGTCAGATAGTCGGCGGCGCCCAGCTTCATGGCCTTGACGGCTGTTTCGGCGGTGTCATCGGAAGTCAACATCACTACTTGGATGTCGAGCTGCCTTTCCCGGATCTGACCCAGGATGTCCAGGCCGTCATGGCCCGGCATGCGGATATCGAGCAACAGCACATCCGGCGCGAAGGTCGTGATCTTACCCATCCAGCCGTTGGGGTCGGTATCCGCCTGGACCTCAAAGCCGGCGCTCTTCAGTGCCCTGGATAACATCGAGACAATCAATTCATCATCATCGAGCAGAAACACTTTGGGACTTCTTTTCATGCGATCAGCCCCCTACTTCATTGCGAACAGGAAAGACAATCGTGAAGGTGGCGCCCCGCCCCATCTCACTGGCCACGGAGATGCGCCCCTCGTTTTGTTCCACCAGGCGTTTGGTAATGGCCAAACCCAGCCCGCTGCCCTTCTTTTTGGTAGTAAAAAATGGCTGAAAGATCTTTTCAAAATCATCGGCGGCAATGCCGGCGCCGGTATCGGCAATCTCCACCGCAACCGTGCGCGCTTTTTGATCATATTGAGTTGCGACCGTTAACCGGCCGCCGTCGGGCATTGCTTCAATGCTGTTGAGCAGCAAATTGAGAAGAATTTGCTGCAGCTGCATCGGGTCCACCACAATTTGGGGCATATTGGGTTCCAGGGCTTTTGCGACCTCGATGGTCACGTTCTGATCAGCCACCTGGGACGGATGTTTCAGGGCGAAATCCGTGGTCTTATCCACCAGTTCATTAACGTCGGTCCGGCTTAGTTGCGGTTCAGGCGGCTTGGCGAAATTGAGCAGACTTTTGATGAGCTGCTCGATGCGCTTAATCTCCTGGACCGCTTTTTGGGCCACGTTGCGATCCTCATCAGTGGCCAGTTCTTCACTCAATACTTCCACGGAGACTTTAATGCCGGCCAATGGATTTTTGATCTCATGCGCCAGGGCCGTGGCCCACTCCCCCACCAGCTTCATTTGTTCGGCCCGTTGCAGGCTCTCTTCCATGCGTTTGCGTTCGGAGATGTCCCGCGCCACGTGAATCACGCCGATCATCTGCCCGTCCGCGCCGAAACGCGGTATGGACCTGATCTCCAGCAGCTTGCCCAAATGGGGTTCAAAAAGATCAAAGGATGCCGCCCGACCGGTCTTCACCGTGGCGCAAGTCGGACAATCCTCGGGCAAGGTCTGCTTGCCGTGATAGTACTGATAGCATTTAGTGCCGACGCCTTCCTCCCGCGGCAATCCCAGGAGCTGTTGGGCGGCCTTATTGGATTTGACAATATTGTAGTCCATATCATGCAAGGTGATCATATCCGTAATAGTATCGAAAGTATCGGCCCACTCCTGCTCCGATTTCCGCAACATGTCTTCCATTTCTTTACGCTCGGTTACATCGCGATCAAAGGCCAGGATATATCGATGCCCCTCCAGGTCCATCAGTCCGGCGCTGATTTCAACCGGGAACACACTGCCGTCCTTGCGGCGATGACCGACCTCCGCCTTGATCCATTCGCCGTTGAGCATGCGTTGAATGCGGTCATTGACCAGGGCCGCATCCTGGGGCACGTCAAGGTCTTCAATGTGGAGCCGCGACATCTCCTCCCGGGTGTATCCGTGCATTTGGGCCGCGGCCTGGTTGGCGTCCACGATTCTACCCCGCGCCTCGCCTTGGGCCTCCAGAATGAAGATCGCGTCGCCGGCGCTTTCAAATAACATGCGATAGCGGGTCTCGCTCTCTTTGATTTGAAGCATTTGCTTTTTCAGAGCGTCGGACATCTGGTTGAAGGAGGTGGCCACCTCGCCAAATTCATTATTCATTACTTCAATGTGGTAATCCAGATGGCCGCTTTTGAGTTTGCGGGTGGCTTCCAAAAGCCGCTCGATGGGCTCGGTCATGGCGCGAAGAAAGAGAAATGCCAGCGCGCCGGCCACCAGGGGAGTCAAGCCCACCAGGGCGTAGAGAATCTTTTTGGACCGGCCGATATCTTCAATGGCGAGATTGGTTTCTCGCTCCAACTTGGCGCTGGCGATGTGCACGATTCCTTCAACCTGGGTTTCTAAGACCACCAGCTGCTGATAAGACATTTCACGGATTTTAAGGCTTTCATCCGGCATCTGGGCCTCCAGCCCCTGCCGGATATGAGTGCCGATGGTTTGGATATCACGGATGATCTGGTCCAGGCGTTTCTGCTCGGATGCTTTATGGTGGCATTCCAGACAAGTGGTGGAAAGCTTGGATACATGGTTGATATTGGAAGAAATCGTATCCGCATCGCTGGCAAACAGCGTGTTGATGAGCAGCAGATTGGATTGGACCTTATGGATGCCGATCAGCAGATGCTCCCGCAGGATTTCAACCCGGTGCATGGTGATCAGACGGTCCAGACGCGAGGTGGCCGACTCAATGGTGGTGATGATGTAGATCCCACCCACCAAAAAGAGCGCCACAATGATGCTCAAAATGATAATGATCCGCTTTTTCATAGAACCTATTCGCTGAAAAGGTTACGCTTCATAGGCCTGTCGCTTACGGTAACTTTACCTAATAAATAGAGATTGTGGCAAGAAATGAAATCGGGGAGCCGTTGGTCCGTTTGCCCCTATTGCCCGGTAAAATCGATCTCCTTGGGGATATAAAAGGTTTCGTAGTTTTCGATCATGCGGGCGATTTCATTGGAGGTCAGGTTATCCACGCGGTTTGGGGCAAATCCCAAATCGGAGAAATTCAAATACCCATCCTTTTTATGACATTCGGTGCAAAACACCGGCTTTTGGGATAAGCCCTCGTGCAGCTTGATTTTGGCCCGGGCCATCTGATCAGGAGTAAACTGCTCTTTGAGTTTTAAAAACGCCTTGGCTTCGCCCTCGCTGACCGGTTGCACCAGCACCGGCTTGCTCTCCGCGCCCATCTTGACCAGCGCGATTTTGGCCGGATATTTTCCAAATCCGCCTTCCACATGGGTGGAAGTCTGGCCGGTTTGATGGTTTAGCCAAACCAGGTACCGCTCTTGATGGGCAGGATCTTTGCGCACATGGCACACCGTGCAATCCATGATGCCGCCATGGAAATTGAGCACCGCGCGCGTCTTCTTCTCCTTGCGGTGAGGATAGGTCCCATGGCAATTCAGGCAAAGTACTTGATAGGTTTCCTGGGCGCTGACATGTTCGTCCACCATATGAAAATGGCCGCGCGGCACCAACTGCTGATCACTCAAGATCTTGACGAAAATACCGCCGTCCGCCGTGGAAGACCGCAGGGTACCGGCTTTTCCGCTTCCCACATTGGGCAGGTAGACCAGTTTGAGCAACCAGAGGCCAAACACCACCATGGGCACGATCAGCAGAATCTTGGCCAATCGCAGGCGAACCTTGGCGAGTTTTTGATCCAAATGGGTTGTCTTCATCGCGGCGGCCTGACTATATAAATATGTTGAAGGGCACTGTCAGCCATAATCTTCTGATAGTGCAAAGGATGTTCTTCTTTCATCTCGGCCTCATCAATGCAGCCCGTCAGCCATACCTTGTCCATGGGCGACTTATGCGGTTTCAAGTGGATTTCATACATGTGCCACACCATAATGGCCAGACAGGCCAGCACGGCCTCCATGCCATGGACGACCGCGGCCACATCCAGAACGAATTTACTCCAGCGCCACTCGGTCCAGAGCAACAGGCCGGACAGGGACATCAGGGTAGTACCGGCCACCAGCGCCCAATACTCCATTTTATGCATGTAGGAAAACCGGTCGAATTCAGGATGTCTATCGCGCAGCTTGACATAGTACATGAGATTTTGAATCAGATCCTTGAGGTCCTTGAACTGGGGCAGCATATCCACCAGCCAGCGCCGGCCCGCTTCATAAAGCGCGAGGTAAAATAGATGATAGGCGCTGACGGCAATCATCACGGTTCCGGCAATGCGATGCAGCAGACTGCGATAGAAGAAAAGCGTTTCACCCACAGGCCCGATCTTCTGTACTATGGTCTCCGGCAATTTGAGCATAAAGCCGGTGATGACCAACACCACGAAACTGATCATGAGCAGTAAATGCTGGATCTTCTCTGATCGGTTGAGACGAATGAAATAGAGCGGCTCTTGGCCGTCATCCGGCGGCCCGGCCGAAAGCGCCATTGTTGTGTTTTCGGTATTACTAGTTTGCATGGACATGACCCTCCACCAAGTTCCCCGCGACACTTTAATGGGAGTTATGGCGGTTCTTTCGCAAGGTGGCCAGAAGATCAAGCGTCTGATGGCACACCATAAACCCGATAACCATGGGGATCAGGATCTTATAAAACAAACGAATATAAGAGAGAATTTTGAAATTCATGATCTCTCGTTCGGACATATCGCGACGCGCCCGCTCGGAAAGCAAGGATTCATCGGCCTCCACGGCAATACTCTGGGCACCGTCCACCACCAACTGAGCTTTGGTGCCATAGGCGTGCACGCGGCCGCCGGCGAAATCATCGGTGGCCCCAGGGTGACAGCTCTGGATGCCGCCCTGATTGCTACACGTGTTAACCCGGTTGCGTTTGTTCACCGAGGAAGCTTGATCATATTTTGGCCGAATGTCGTGGGTAGTAAATCCGATGGGCACATGGCAACTGATGCAATCCGGCGCGTCTTTCACCTTGAACTTGACCAAATTCCAATGAAAGGTGTCTTTGAAGGTCGCGATGGAATCCAGACCGTGGCGACTCATCTTTTCGCTGTCTTCATGGCAGCTCGTGCATAACTTGATAATCTCGGCCTGGGAGCGCAGATGGCGCATGCGATGGGTGACATGCAGGTAGTAATTCTGGGCCCAATGATCCTTGGTATGACAACCCACGCACCGCGATAAGGTTTCGTTGGCCAGGGCCTGGCTGGTTCCCCACACCCCTTCCAGTGGGCTGCGGATACTGTTGTCATGGCAGTAGGTGCAGGTCGGCAGATCTTCGGGAAAGGGTTTGGGATTATTCGGATCGCTGTTGCCGTGCACGCTGTGATTGTATTTTTCCACCATGTTGGTATGGGAGAACTCCCGCTCCGTGGAGGGTTCCTTCAGATGGCACTGGGTGGTGCAGTCCACTTTGCGAATATCGGTATGCGGGATTTTGTCCAAGCCCACGTGGCAGTTGGTGCATTTGAGTTTGCCATGCACGGAGTTGGCGAATTTCATTTCATTGATGTAGTAAATGCGTTTGACGCCTGCTTCGTCAAATCGGCCCATACCAGGGTAGCGGTGGCATATCAGACAATTTTCGGTATCGGTGCGAATCTCTCCGCCGGCACTGAATGCTGTGAGGGGGAAAGCAAGCGCAGCGGCCAATAACGCCAGCATGATCTTAAAAGCCGCATAACTGCCAGACCGCCGTGTATCTCGCATCCTCATGCTATTCCACCATCAATGCTATTGGACCTTCTTTTCAGGTTCATGGCTGCCGATGCCCGGTTCCAATATATGGGGAAGATAAAACTGAGTATAATTCTTTATCATCCCGATCACTTCGGTCCCTACAAAGGCATCAATGCGTTGCTTGGAATATCCAAGTTCTTCAAAGGGCAGCAATGACCCTTGCTGCACGTGGCAGCTCTCGCACATGTAGGGTTGTTTGCTGACCTGTTGGTGGATGATCTTCTTGGCCTTGGATTTCTGCACCTCGGACAAAGACTGCTCCTGTTTGCGGTATTCGGCCGCAAAATCGATCCTGGCCTGGGAATCGATGCGCTGCAAGGCCCCATCCACGCGTTCGAATGGAATGATCTTGGCATTGTAGGTCCCGGGCAAGGCGCCATCCTTTACCGGGCTGGGGACGATTTGGCCCGTGGCCCGGTCGTACCATTTGAAGATGTGAGTGGCTTGATCGCCTTCGAGCCGGATATGACACGTCTGGCAAGCGATGAAAGAAGCGTGCATATTGCCGAAGGCCCTCAAATCCTTGAATTTGTCATGGGGAATATCCCCATGGCAGCTGATGCAGTAGTTGCGGGTATCGGGCTTCAATTGGATATCGACGATATGAAAATGGCCCAACAACTGCTTTTGCTCAAGCACTTGATAACCAAGATAAAGCTTGACCGTTTTTTCACTGTCCAGGATTTGTTTTTGAAAGGCGGCCTTGCCCTCCACTGGTTTGGGCTGCTCACGACCTGGGTCTTTGGCGGTCTGCACCTCATGGGAATCGCCTTTATACAAATGCGCAAAGGTCAAATTCCAAATCATGACGGTCCATACCACCGTCAGTCCAAGCAACATCAAAATATACAGCCTTGAAACGATCTTTTTCATCCGATTAGTACCCCACTGGCGCGGCGGTCTCCGGCCCTCTTGCGCGGTGTTGATCCCCGCTTCCCGGCAAGGGCTGGATTTCGCGTTCGAGCCCGGCCTGTTTCATCACTTCCACATACTGGCCGTAATGTTCATGAATCATCATCTCTTCGGACAGATAACCAGTCAAAAAAACGGTACCCATGGGAAAAACCATGGTGGATAGATGAACGTTATAAAAATGCCAGATAAACAGGAACAGGGCGGCCAGCAGGGCTTCATCCCCGTGGGCGATGACGGCGTAATTAATCAATTCACCGGAAAACAGGTGGGAGAAAAGCTCTTTTTGCCAGCGGATAAGCCCCGACGAACCGATGATCACAATACCCCAGAAGGGCGCCCAGTAGTCGAATTTCTCTTTCCAGGTGTATTTATCGCCGGCAACCCTTTCGGGCGTCAGGAAGAAAAGATATTTCATCAATTGCAAAATCTCTTTGGCGTCGCGCCATTGAGGCATCATGGGCTGTCGCATGATGGCCTGCAGAAGACTTGGCAGGTTGAGTCGCCCGGCGGCTTTGAGTGGTTTTACTTCGTCGACCGTAAAATTATAGATCAGATAGCCGATGTGATAGACGAACAACATCAGCAGCAAAACACCGGCGACCTTATGCACGACCGGCGTATAATTGATGCCACCGAATATGGCATAGAGCGGCTTGGCCCAGCGGGTATCGTAAAATTTCAGCGGCATTCCGGTCAACACCAGGGTGATGACGGTCGAAAATAAGAAAATATGCTGAAAGCGCTGGTTGAGCGAAAAGCGATAGAAATACTTCCTGCCATTTTTGATCTTTATGGTGAATTGCTTTTCCATGGCCTACTTCTTCCGTAATAGGGATGCATGGGGGAACATGGTTCTGAGCAGATCCAGGAACATGACCAACATCAGGGGCAACAACGTCCCGCCGGTCAACAAGATGAAAAAAGCCGTGAAATAGAATTGCCGGGGATTTTGTTTGCGATCGAAATTGGGGTGCGGATTGTAGTCCGCCAACTTCGCGCCGGCGCTGGGATGGCACTCTTCCGTCAGACACACGGCCAGTTTGTTGTCTTTGTAAGTAGAGGATTGGGGATCTTTATAGCTGAGCATCTGGTGCGGGGATTGTCCCTTTTTCACATGACAGTTGAGGCAGTCGGGCACCCGCTCGCTGAGATATTCGGCCGACTTGCCGTGAAAGGTCTCGGTGTAGGTCGCCACCGCTTTGAACGATAGCCCGTGCCGGGCGATGAGCTCGGAGTTATCATGGCAGCGGGCGCACACTTCGGCGATATTCTTAGGGTTGCGGGTGGTGTGCAACCGGGTGGTGACGTGGTTATAAAACCGGTAGATAAATTCATCCTTGGAATGGCACACCCGGCAACGGCCCAGGGCCGCATCGGAAATGCCCGGCCGCACCCGCTTGAAGAATGACAGCGGCCGGAACATGGGGTTGTCGTGGCAATCCTTGCAAGTCGGTAGATCTTCGGCAAACTTTTTCAGGTTGCCATTTTTATCATAGCGGCCGTGAACACTGTGCTCCAGAAACTCCTCGACGCCCTTATGGGAGAATTTTTGTTCGCTGGTGGGCTCAATGATGTGGCATTGGGTCAGGCAGTCGACTTTCTTGGCCGGATCGTGGGGAATCTTCTTGATATCGGTGTGGCAGCCTTCGCACTGGACTTTGGCGTGGATGCTTCGATTGAACGTCTCTTCGCTGACATAGAGCAGCCGGTATTTGCCATTTTCATCAATGCGGCTCAAACCTGGATATTTGTGGCACAACAGGCAATTGCCGACGTCCGAGGCATATGCTTGCGAATGGGCGACCAACACCAAGGCCAGCCATATGGCAAAGGCGCCCAATCGCTTTAGGGTGCGGTTTTTAACTCTCATGGCCATTAAGCACGCTTGTATTCCTTTTTCAAACTGACGTTTAATCAGGCCTCTTCCAAACATGGCTGTGGGCCTGACGGGCAGATACGGGCTGCTTCCAGATCAACGGCTTTCGCTTCGGCATCCTCTCTAAGAAGTTGGAAGAGCAATGAATATGCCATGCATTTCATCCGCTTTTCCCGCCGCGCGCGCCAATGCGCAAACCGCTGATGGTCACAATGGTTTTTTGATCCGCCGGCGTAGGCGATGCCGGCGGATATCGGTCAAAACACCAAGCCGGGCTGGTGATTTAACCAGGCCCACATGGTGATATCACCACATCGCGGCAAATCAGCAGTCCCCGATCAAAGATGTGCTATAATCGGCGTGCGCCATTTGGCTCTTCTTTTGAAACGAGCTGGGCATGGTATAATCCTTGCGTTGCAATACCATTTCGAAGTAAACGCAAACCACCGATGTGATGCTTCTATGAAATCTATCAAATTTCTCATGGGGTGCTTGTGCGGGGTGATCTGGCTGCTGGGAATGACCTTTCCTGCCCTGGCTATGGATTCCGAGGGCTGTTTGTCTTGCCATCAATATCCCGGCTTGGTTCGCCTGGACGAAAAGCACGTGCTGAAAGTCGTGCATATCGATGAGGCCCGCTATCTCGCCTCACCCCACGGCAAGCTGACGTGCCGGCAGTGCCACACCGCCATCAACCAGGTGCCCCATACCGGCGTCAGCCAGGTGAATTGCAACACCCAATGTCATACCAATGAAAAAGACAAAGCCAAAATAAAGAACTTCCCGCTGGCCGGCTTTCACCAAAAAGAGCAGTCCGCCATTACTTCCTTGACGGACGACTCATCCTGCCGGGTCTGCCATGTGCTCTATCCCCACTACGAAAACCATATGGTCCGCGCCCTGCTGAATATGCACAATGGTTTTATGCATTGCACGGTGTGCCACCTTAAAAAGGAAAACCACGCCGATTATCGCTATCTTTGGAATGGCGCCGAGAGCGCCCAATTCAGCGGCGAGCCGTTCGGCACCTTCTACAATCCCAATTTGAAAAAGGCCCAAAAATCAAAAGACTTCATCTCCCGGATCACGGTTTTCACCACCATCGACGGTCAATCCCGGGCCCTGATGAATTCATCGGATGTGGCCGAGGCCAAAGCCTTTCTGGAAAAGGAAAAGAATCTGAAAGCGGACGAGCGGAAACAACGCCTGGCCTATTTTCACCGCGACATCAACCGCAAGGAGATCAGCGTGGCCTGCGACGAGTGTCACTCGACCCATAGTATTCTCGACTTTGCGCAATTGGGTTTTGATGAAAAAGCCCATCATAATTTGATCAGCATCAATCTCAAGGGGCTGGTGACCCACTACAAGACCTTTTATTTTCCCCAAATGTTCGAGAAATAGAAGAAGCGCGGGCCGATGTATAACCATAAGAAAAACCAGATGTCGCCCCGCGTAAAACAGTTGGCTTCAGGACCACGGTGATGGATCGAATGAGGTCGAAGAAATATACCGCCAATATTAAAGGCCGCTTGCGAAGTACGCTGTTTGTTCTGCTTCTACTGCATTTCAATGTCACCAGTGCCGGGGCAATCAATTTTCTTTTCGCCAAACACCTCTTTGATATCACGGGCCAATTCAACAACCCCAGTGAAGTGGCGGTGTCTGCCTCCGATTTCATTTATGTGGTGGACGGCGTTAACAACGCCATCAAGATTTTTAAATACAATGGCGAATTTCACGGCAGTTTCGGTCGCGAAGGAACCGGGGCCAGCGAGTTTAACCAACCGTTGGGCATCGACATCGATACCGAAGGCAAGATCTACATCGCCGACTCGGGCAATCACCGCGTGCAGATCTTCTCCCCCAAGGGAGAGTTTATCAACGAGTGCAAAATCACCCCGGCCGGGGGACGGGCCGGCGATCCCACCGACATGGTGGCCGATTCTTCCGCCAAACGGCTCTATGTGGTCAACAACGATCACCACCAGATCCTGGTGTTTGATCTGCTCTCCTTGCGCCTGGTCGATACCTTCGGCAAACCGGGCACGGGCAATCGCGAATTCAGGTATCCTTTTCTCATCACCCAGGACAAAGAAGGCCTGCTGTACATCTCCGATGTAATCAACACCCGGGTTCAAGTGCTCAATTCGAAAGGGTTGTTCGTAGAAAACATCGGTGATTGGGGCGTAGAGAAAGGGCAGTTCTTCCGCCCCAAGGGGGTGGCCTTGGATAAAAGCGGCCGGGTCTTTGTTTCCGACAGCTACATGGGTGTGATTCAGGTGTTTGGACACAATGGAGAATTTCTAGCGGCTATCGGTGATCCGGACACCAAGAAGATTAAACGCTTCAAATCTCCGGTCGGCCTTTGGATCGATCGCCAGAACCGGCTTTATGTGGTGGAGATGTTTGCCAATCGGGTGGGTGTTTATAGTATTGGGGGGAAGGAGTGAGGGACTGAGGGACAAAGACACAAGGCACTGAGGCGCAAAGGCACAAAGGGATTAAGGGAGTGAGGGAAACGCAATACGACACTATACCGTTATTACTATCGGTCTCACGAGCGAGTGCTCCCTCGCCCCTGGGGGAGAGGGTCGGGGTGAGGGGTTTAAAAGGCATATCGGATTTTTCTCCATTCCTTACCAAAGAGAGCGCCCGTTATATGGTGCTTGTGGCGGTATTGGTGATGATCCTTTTTCTACTCCTGCCCCTCAATACTGCTTGGGCTGAAATGACCGTGCCCAAAAATCCCAAGTCCGCCAAAGCCTGCGCGCTATGCCATTACCGCTGGATCGATACTTTCTTCATTGAGGGCCGCGGCACGGACCTGGTGCCCTATCAGTCGGAAAAAGTAGTGGCCACGCCGGAAATGTGCGCCTCATGCCACGACGGCAGCGTCATGGACTCCCGGGCGAAGATGAGCGTCGGCCGCGGCCACAAGACCAACGTGGCTCCGCCCGAAGGCATGAAAATTCCCGAAATCTTCCCCCTGGATGAAAACGGCAAAGTCCAATGCGCCACCTGCCACACCGCGCATGGCGTGCCCAGCGGGCCCAATGAAGAGACCACCATCTTCATGCGTATTTCCAATAAGGACTCGGCCATGTGCCGCATGTGCCATCCCAGCATGGACACCACGGCTCCCGATCACAGCCATCCCATGGGCATCGTCAAAAGCAAAACCCCGGAAGCTTTTCTTCGTTTGAGCGCGGCCGCCGGCAAAGATCCCAACAAGATCACGTGTGAAATTTGCCACGCGGCCCACGGCTCCACCGCCGATGCCTTTTTAATCAAAAGCAGCCGCAATGCGGAATTGTGCCTGGCCTGCCATGTGGATAAAGGCAAACTCACCGCCGAGGGGCTGAAAAAGCCCGGCCATGTCATCAACGCCCGGCCGGTGACGGCCACCATCCCGGCCACCCTAATGGAAAAGGGCGCCCGCACGGGCAAAGCCGGTGAGGTGATCTGTCTGACCTGCCATAAAGTTCACGGCAAGCAAAGCGGTCAGAAGCTGTTGATCATGACCGAAGTCAAGGACGGCTTGTGTTTGATCTGCCATACCAACAAGCAATCGGTGGCTGAATCCGGCCACAATTTGGCCAAATCCGCCCCCCAGACCAAAAACGCCCAGGGCCAGACCGTGGCCGAAGCCGGTGTCTGTTCCGCCTGCCACCTGCCCCATAAATCCGCCCTGACGCTTTCCGGCGCTGGCGAGCCCGCGGCCCAGGCGTGCCTGAGCTGCCATGCCAAGGGCCGGGTGGCCGCCAAGCCAAAGCTTTTCAATAATGCTTCCCACCCCTTGGGCGTGACGCCCTTTGCCAATCAGGCGCCGGATCGTCTCATCGTCAGCGCCCAAGCCCAAAAGGGCAACCTGGAGCTGCCGCTTTTTGATCCCAACGGCGTGCCGTCCGACAATGGCAAAATGACCTGCGCCACCTGCCACGACCCCCACCGTCGACAAAAGAGCGATGCGCCCAAAACAGGAACCCAGAACAATTCAAAATCGCCCGGAGATCTCTTCCTGCGCCTGCCGTCCCCCAAAATCTGCGAAGCATGCCATATGGATAAGTTTGCGGTGGCGGACTCTACCCACAATCTGATCAAAACCGCGCCCCAGGAACTCAATCTACTGGATCAGACGCCGGCCACGGCCGGCATTTGCGGTGGCTGTCATCTGGTGCACGGCGGCAATGCCCAATATTTGTGGGCCAAAACCATGCCCAAAGCCGATGACCCGCTCCAGTCCGCGCTATGCTTCAGTTGCCACCGCGAAAAGGGCGCGGCTCCTGAAAAATTGATTCACAAGACATCCCATCCCATCAACATCTCCCCGGCCCAACTGGGAATGAAATCGCGCCTGCCGTTGTTCGATGCCAAAGGGCGGTTGGCCGAGGGCGGACAGGTGGTGTGCTATACCTGCCATGATCCCCACCGGCGGCGCCCCAAAGACGAAGGCAAAACTTCAATCCAGACGGAGACCGCCGAACCGTCCGGCAAATTTCTGCGCTTGGATAATTCCCCCTCGGCGCAACTGTGCGCCGATTGCCATACCCACCAGGCGCGGGTGCTATCCACGGATCACGATTTGAATCTCACCGGCCCCGCGGTTCAAAACCTGTCGGGGCGGACGGTGAAGGATTCCGGCCCATGCAGTGCCTGTCATCTGGTGCACAACAGCAAAAATCCATTGTTGCTCTGGGCCCGGGAGATTCCAACAGCCTACAGTCCCCAGGAGGGGCTCTGCCGCAGTTGTCATCTCAAAAATGGACCGGGAGGGGCCAAGCTGCCCCAGATCGCCACCCATCCCAGCGACATGCTGTTCAGAAATATCGGCCACACCCAGGAAGGAACCCCGGCCTACTTTCCGTTATTCGACTCCGGCACCGGACGCGCCCTGGCCAATGGCGAAATCTCCTGCGCTTCCTGCCACAATGCGCATCAGTGGACGAACGACGTAAACGCCAGAGGCAGCATTGCTCCGGTGGAAGGCGACGCGAGCACCAGCTTTTTACGGACCACCAGCACCAATATGATTTGCATGGACTGTCATGGGACCGAAGCACTTTCACGCTACCTATACTTCCATGACCTTGAAAAACGGGCCCTGATCACCGGCCACACGGAGAGCTTCGAGCCATGATGCCGCCAGCGGAACATAGGCGCTGTTCGTTAAGCGCGGTGTGGCTGGGCCTGCTGGCCGTATGGCTATGTTTGGCGGTCGTTGCGCACACTGAGGCCAATGAAATAGCGCAGGCCCGCAGTGGAACCCGCTTTGAAAAAAAGATGCCCCTGGCGCCGGCCCATCCCACGGCCACACCCCCACGAGCCGAAAGCGCCGAACTGCCCAAAAGCACCAATATCCACTTTTCAGGTCGCTACTGTGGCGAATGCCATGCCGGCCGCACCAACGGTGCGGAGGCCAAAGTGTTGAAGTATAACGGCAATTTCCGCTTTCTGTGCCGGTGCCACTTTGATACGGAGTCGGTCCACGCCCATCCGGTGGACAGCCGCCCCGATAAATCTTCCGGGATTACTATCCCCACCGAATTTCCTCTCAATCAGGGCCAAATGTCCTGCCTGACCTGTCATAATGTCTTTATTCAATGCCGTGACAGCGAGGCCGACAAAGTGCTTTTAAAAGGGCAGAAATTCCTGCGCGGCATGCCCTACAAGAGCTCCCTGGATTTTTGCTTCCGCTGTCATGAGACCAACCGCTATGTCCAGCGCGATCCCCATAAACAGATCGACGCCCAGGGGCGGATGATTACGGCCCAATGCATTTACTGCCACACCGATGTTCCCGATGCCCAAACCGCCACTTATAGGGAAGTAAAACTCATCGGCAATTACGGCGCACTTTGCAAAGGCTGCCATTATGCCACCGCCCGACAGCCCATGCATTCCAAGCATCTGCGCAAGCCCAGCCGGGAAGTGGTCGAGCGTATGAAGCAGATGCAGGAGCAGTACAATATGGTGTTACCTTTGGACCAGGAAGGCAAAGTCACCTGCGTGACCTGCCACAACCCCCATCAGAAAGGATTGATCCCGGATCAACGCGCAGGCACCAAAGGCGCGGGCACAACCCATCGCCATCGGCTGGAGGGCAATATGTGCATCAAGTGCCATCCCATGCGCTAAATGGTGCCTATCCGAAATATTAAAGCATGCTTTTTCGCCTTGACACCCAACGGGAGATTGTTCCTATTATGATGACGGAAATGTTCCCCATGCATCCTTCACAAGAGATGAAGAAGTCGGCATTATGAGACCAATCGGGAGTAAATGGCAGACAGGTCTTTTCATGGCGCTTCTGATGGTGCCCCTCTGGGCGCTCACTGCCCAGGCCGCCGATAAAATGAATTGCCTGATGTGCCATAAACACCGCTATATCGGCCGCATCGATGCCAACGGCAAGTTGCATAACTACAACGTCGATGAAACGATGTACCGGCATACGGTTCATCGAAATATCGATTGCCACGACTGCCATACCTACATCACCAAAATTCCCCATGATCCAGTCACCCAAACGGTCAATTGCGCCAACTCCTGTCATATTAAGCCGCCTTTTTCCCAGGAAACCTTTTCCCATCAACACATCATGACGATTTTCAATGGCAGCGCTCACGGCCGCACGCCGGAGGACTCAGACCGCATGCGAGCCGCCAAACCCGATTGCATCTTTTGCCACCAGAATCCGTTATATTCCAAGATATCGGAAGAAAATCTGCCCGAAGCGGAAGCATTGCGGCGCTGCCAAAACTGTCATCCCCAAGGCGGAGTAATCCAGGCATTTCAGCACATCGCTCATCGGCTGCGGAAGAAGACCACCCGCGCGCCCCAGCAGATCGTGGCATTATGCGCCAAATGCCATCAAGACTCCGAGCGCATGCTGCAACTGGGCGCATCGCCACGGGCGGCCGAAGCAGTGGAGAGTTATAACCATTCCATTCATGGCAAGCTGGTCCGGCTGGGATCAAAAAAGGCCGCGGATTGCATCAGTTGCCACGCTTCCAGCGCCCTGCATGATATCTACAAGAAGGATAACCCCAAAGCATCGATCAACAAGGCCAACATCGCCCAAACGTGCCGGCAGTGCCACGCCAAAACCGGCGACTGGTTCATCGATATCGCGGTCCATCCGAGCCCCATCCACAAGGATAATCCAATTATCTACCTGATGAGCCTTTTTCTCCAACTTGCCACTTACGGCACGGTCATCAGCATGGTGGGCCTGATGCTGTTTGAAACTTTTGGCCGCCGCAGGGAGGGCATCCGCCTGATTCTCTTCAACGGTTCGAGCTGGCATCGTCCCAACAAGCACGCCAGGCCAAAGAGAGGTTGATAGCGTCATGGAGCAGTCATTGGATACCGGAACCCCAAAACCCGCTCCCACTTTGGATAGATCCATGGGTGAGGACGGCTATTATACTTTTGTTGATGGCGTCGGCCATATTCCACGGGATATCTACAAACACGTTCAATCCGACCCCAGAGGCGACCTGCCGCGCTATTCCATTCACATCGTGATCCAGCATTTGTTGATCTTTATCACCTTTATACTTCTGGCGGCCACCGGCCTGCCCATCTTCTTTAGCGATCTGTTCTGGGCCAAGCACCTCATCGACCTTTTCGGCGGCATCGATATCGCACGCTGGGTGCATCGAATCTGTGCATTTATCATGATGTTCACTTCCATCTATCACGTGGTGACGGTAGTCGGCGGGACTATTGTAAAACTGCTGCGGCATGAATTCGACTATAAACGGACCCAAATCCCGCGCCTCAAGGATCTGCAGGATTTCTTCCACGACATCAAATACTTCTTGGGAATCGAGCCTTTCCGGCCCAAGATGGAAAAATTCATGTACAAGCAAAAGCTCCACTATATGGCGGTATTCTACGGCAGCTTTGTATTGATGACGGCGGGATCAGCGCTTTTATTTCCTGACATTGTCGCCAAATCGATACCCGGCCTCATCGGCAAAGTGTTGCCGCATTGGGTGGTTGGCAATGATTCGTATTCCGCATTTTTTCAGGATCTGGTCAGGCTCATGCATGCCGACGAGGCCGTGCTGGCCTTGATCGTTTTGGCTTTCTGGCATTGGATGAACGTTCATTTCGTACCTGGCCGGTTTCCTCTCCAATGGGCTTTTTTAACGGGCAGGATTACTAGGGAACACCAGATTGAAGAGCACTTTTTGGAGTATTTGAACAACCTCAGGGAAATCCCCGAGGAAAGGGAGTATATGCGCGATCTGCTCAAAGAATTGTCACTGGCGCCGCGGGAGCAGCCAGCCTCTGATACGATCCTTGCTTCGGAACTGTCCCGCATCCACTAATGGCGTGGCAGAAACCAGGGCGGTCCCCCGGGACGGCCTTCGGAGGATTGAAAGTTGCCGGGTAAACCAAAAAATTTAAACCACCCCTGGAGCGCTTACGTGATTGGAGCGCTGTTCCTCCTGTTGACCCTGGTGGTATTCGTGGGTGTGGCCTACCATCTGACCCTTTCGCCGCGTGGCCCCGGTTTGCTCAGGGGGCTGTTGGCCAGGCATCAGGAGCAGCGCCAATCAGGTATTCTGGCCGAAGCCCAGCGGTTGGCCGAAGAAGAGAAGCACCGGCATTTCCACATCGTGGTGCCCGATTATCCATTGCTGCCCGAACCCAAACGACCGGTCTGCTACATCTGCCATTCGGAGTATCCCCACAGCAAAGAAAAACGAATCCGGGCATTGATGAATATTCACACCCAATTCCTGGTGTGCGAAACCTGCCATCTGGATACCAAACCCGATGACCACATCACCTATGGCTGGTATTCGCCTCTGGAAAGCAATGCCCACGGTCCCTTCTACGGCACGGGCTATGACCCGGAAACCGGCATACTGATTCGGGGCTCTAATCCATATGCCAAGATTGCGCCCTTTTACCCCTCGCGATCATCGGGAAGTGCTCAGCCCGCCGTGCAGATGCAGGATGCGCCCATGGCCAAGGATTTCATGAACGTCCGGGATCGCCTCAGCCCGGAACAGCGCGAGGGGGTCAAGAACAAATTTCATCAGAATATCAAAGCCAAGGGGTTCACGTGCAGTAAATGCCATTCCGAAAACAGCATCCTGGATTTCAATGCTTTGGGATTCTCCCAAGTCCGCATTGACAATCTAAAAAATCTGGCGGTCACGGGCATGCTGGAAAAGTACGATGAATTCTACCTGCCGGAGATGTTCCAGGAATAACTTCCGATCCTATGAGAAAGCCGCGAGAGGTGGCGATCGGCCGGCGCCTTCTACTCTTCCGCTTCCGTTTCGGCATTCTCCAGCAAATTGTTCGGCAATCGTTTGCCGGCCTTGACTCCCAGATCGATCAGCTCCTGGCTGCGTTTGATTAGATTGCCCTTGCCGGCCGCCAGCCGGTCATGGGCCGTGCGGTAAGCGTCGCGAGCCTTGTCGAGTTGTCGGCCCACCTCTTCCAGGGCCTCCACGAACCCCACCAGCTTGTCGTAGAGCCCGCCAGCCTTCTTGGCGATCTCCAAGGCGTTGCGGTTCTGGTATTCATGGCGCCAGATGTTTTGAATGGTTCGCAGGGTGACAAGCAAGGTCGAGGGGCTGACCACCATGATGTTCTTCTCAAAGGCTTCGGCGAACAAAGCGCCGTCTTTTTCCACGGCCGCCAGAAAGGCGGCTTCGATGGGCACGAACATCAGGGTGAAATCCAATGTGCGCACCCCTTCCAGCTCTTCGTAGCTCTTGGCCGCCAAACCCCGGATATGCACGCGCATGGCTTCGATGTGCGCCGCCAAGTGCTTCTCTTTTTCTTCGGCCGATTCGGCGCTGTAGAATGCCTCGTAGTCTTTTAATGACACCTTGGCATCGATGATCACATCCTTGCCTTCGGGCAGGCGCACCACGGCGTCGGGCTGATAGCGCTTGCCCTCCGGATCTTTCAGACTCACCTGTACTTCATATTCGCGTCCCTTTTGGAGCCCCGACGCCTCCAGCACCCGTTCCAAAATCACTTCGCCCCAATTGCCGCGCGCCTTGCTGTCGCCTTTCAATGCCCGCGTGAGATTCAGAGCCTCTTTACTGATGCGCTGGTTGAGCTCCTTGAGATGGTTGATTTCGGTGTGCAGGGCCGTGCGGTCACGGCTCTCTTTATCGTAGACATCCTCGACGCGCTTTTTAAAATCACCGATCTGCTCGCGCAACGGCACGATCAATTGATCCATGGCGGCTTTGTTTTGATCGGCAAACCGAGTGCTCTTCTCCTCGAAGATCTTCTGGGCCAAGTTCTGGAACTCATTTTTAAGCTGGTCGCGGGCCTCATTGAGCAGGGCGATCTTCTCGCCGGCCTGTTTGCGCTGCTCTTCCAGCAAGGTTCCCAGTTCGGCCATTTGAGCACGACATTGAGAGAGCTGGTGTTGAAGGGCCGCCAACTGTTCTTCTTTTTGGGCTTTTTCACCTTCCAGCTTTTGAAGCTGGGCGCTTTTCTCCACGGCTTGGGCCAAGGCCGCCGATTCCCGGCGCAAATCCATCTGCAACCGGTCGCTTTGGATCTTAATCTCGGCCAACTCCTTTTCAAGCAGAGGAATTCGCTGGAGTTGAGTCTCCAAAGAAGCATTGGCCACATTGAGAGCCTCTGCCTGCTGCCGGTTGCGCAGCACTTCTTCGGTGGTTTGGGCTAGTTGGGTGCGCAATTGAGCGGTAGTCTCCTGCTGGGCACCGAGCTTCTCTTGTAAAATGCGTTGATCGCCCTGGGCCAATGCCAGCAGATGATCATAGCGGTGCTTGATCCGGCCGCGGACCACCAATCCGGCTAATACGACGCCGACCAGGAGTCCACTTGCCGCGGCCGCGGCAGTCAACCCGCTGAGATATTCCATCATGATCCCATCCCGAAATTGTGTGCGTACACTGCTGAAATCTTGCTGCAGCTTAGAACACTCCTTAACAGGTAAATCAAGCGGAGATTCCTCCCGAGAACCATCGGCGCCATACCGGAATCGAGGTCGGGGTGTTTCGATTCCGATCCCGACGCCCAGCGGTCGAATTATTCACCGCCGATCCTAATGTGATCCCATGGCCCGCCTACCGCTTTTTTACCTTATATAGACCTATATCTATTGACAAAAAAAAGAGCTCTATATTAATGTGGTCCCTTGGTTTTAAGGTAGGCTGAAAATTTGTTATAAATAGTTGTTTTAATTTATAAAAACAAATTGTCGCCAGCGCCTGAACAGCGTCACGCCAGTGGAGCGGACCAGCCAAGGCTAGCGGAGCTGAGATGAAGATCTTGTTGGGCCCAAATCGCGATCAGGCTGACCCCTGCCTACCTCTTTCACTGTCCCGCATCTTTTGGTATGCCACTGGTTTTCCTCCAAGCCACCCTTCACGGCACAAACGATTGAAAATCGAACCAAATACAAAACAAACCACATTTTTTGAAAGGAGGATGAATCGAGCCGAACATTTTGACTGATGATTTTTTTCACAGTTATTCCTGTAACTTTTAACCGGTATTGTTAATAATAAGGAGGTAACTTTGGCTTTCGAATTTTATAAGGAAAGTTATTCCGGCGCCGTAAAACCGGTCACCTTGGGCAAAGGGGACAAGGCCGTGGTCGTCGGTGGAGAGACCAGCTACCCATTCTATCTCTTCGAAGGCAAGATGCCCAATAAGCCAAGAATCGCGATGGAAATATGGGACATGGCCCCCGAAGATTGGTCCGAGACCGTCGTCGAGCCTTTTAAAGATGTACTAAAAGATCCGGCTGCCTGGGCTAAAAAATGCGTTGAGAAATTTGGCGCCGAAATGATCGTGCTGCAGCTCAAGAGCACCGATCCCAATGGCCTGAATGCTTCTCCCAAGGATGCATCGGCCACGGTGAAAAAAGTACTGGGCGCCATCAAAGTGCCTTTGATCGTCTGGGGATGCGCCAATGCGGCCAAAGACGAAGCCACCTTGAAACAGATTTGCGAAGACCATCAGGGCGCCACCCTGATCCTGGGACCGGTGGAAGACAAAAACCACAAGGGTATCGGCGCGGCAGCCATGGCTTATGGCCACACCTTGATCTCTTCTTCACCCATCGACGTCAACCTGGCCAAACAGGTCAACATCCTGCTGGAAAACCTTGGCATGCCCATGACCAAAGTGATCATTGATCCCACTACCGGCGGTCTGGGTTACGGTTTGGAATACACCTACTCGGTTATGGAACGCCTGCGCATGGCCGCTTTGGCTCAAGGTGACGACAAACTGCAACTGCCCATCATCAACAACCTGGGCAACGAAGTCTGGAAGAGCAAAGAAGCCAAACTGAAGGCTGAAGACGCTCCGACCTTGGGTGACCCCGAAAAACGCGGCATTCTCATGGAAGCCGTAGGTGCCGTGGCTTATCTGCTGGCGGGCAGTGATATCCTGATTATGCGCCATCCCGAAGCCATCCGTTTGGTCAAATCTTACATCAATCTCATGGCAGACGGCGGCAACGCCGCACAAATCAAGGCCATTGAGAAGGCCCTGGGCGCAAAACCAGTGGATCTGGCCGCCATCGCTCCCAAGCCCAATCTGACCATCGAAGAAGAGAAGAAGGCTGCTCCGGCCGCCGCCAAACCGGCCGCTGCCAAGGCCGAAGCGCCCAAGGCCGCCCCGGCTGCCACCAAACCGGCTGCTCCGGCCGCTAAACCCGCTGCTCCGGCCGCCGCGCCCGCAGCCGCTGCCGCGCCTGCCGCCGCTGCTGCCCCGGCTGTGGATGCCGCCGCCAAGGCCAAAGCAGACGCCGAAGCCAAAGCTAAAGCAGAAGCCGATGCCAAAGCCAAAGCCGAAGCCGCCGCCAAAACCAAGGCTGAAGCCGAAGCCAAAGCCAAAGCAGACGCCGAAGCCAAAGCCAAGGCGGATGCCGCTGCTGCCGCCAAAGCTGCGGCCGCCAAACGCGAAGCCGAAGAAGATGCCCTGCGCCAGAAACGGGCCGCCGAGCGTGAAAAGCTGGCTGCCGAGCGCAAGGCCGTAGCCAAGGAAGCCGCAGGTGCCAAAACCGCAGCGGTCGTGCAACTGGATGCTTTGGATAAAATGGCCCGTCAACTGGATCGCATCCATCGGCGGGTGGCATAAATTTAATATTCAACAGAATCTGTTCCCATAATACGAGGAGGAACCTCTAATGGCAGAAATCACCAAGGTTAAAGAAGCGGCCGAGGAGAAAGCCGCTAAACTGGCTGACCCCAAAGAAGCCTCTATCGACGTGGCCACCCAGCAGATGATCGCCCGGGCCCAGAAGCTCGGCATCGACACGGTGTTTGACCGCGCCGCGGCCATGAAACCCTGCAACATCGGCATCCAGGGCATCTGCTGTAAAAACTGCGCCATGGGGCCCTGCCGCCTGCCGTTGCCCAAAGCCGGCATCGTGGGTGAAGACACCCGCAAAGGCCTTTGCGGTGCCACCGCCAACACCATCGCGGCACGTAATTTCGCCCGCATGGTGGCCGCTGGTGCGGCAGCACACTCCGACCATGGACGCACCGTGGCTGAAGTATTCCTGTCCGTGGCCCGTAAAGAGACCCATGACTACAAAATCAAAGACGTGGACAAACTGCTCGCCATCGCCCCGCACTTTGGCGTAGAGACCACGGTGAACGCTGATGGCGCGGTCAAAGACCGCAACATCGACGAGATCGCCCTGGAAGTGGCGGAGAAAGCCCTGGCTGAATGGGGCAAGGCCGAAGGCACCTTGACCTACCTGAAACGGGCGCCCCAGCCACTGCAGGAAAAGTGGAAGAAATTTGGCGTGCAACCGAGAAATATCGATCGCGAGGTTGTCGACATCATGCATCGCACCCACATGGGCGTGGATCAGGACTACAAGAACATCGTCAAGCAGTGCAGCCGGGCCTCGCTGGCCGATGGCTGGGGCGGCTCCATGATCGCCACCGATCTGCAGGATGTTATGTTCGGCCGTCCGACACCTTTGCAGTCCGAAGCCAACCTGGGCATCATGAAGCAGGACCATGTCAACATCATCATCCATGGCCATGAGCCGGTGCTCTCCGAAATGATCGTGGCCGCGGCGCAGAGCAAAGAGATGGTGGATTACGCCAAAACCAAAGGCGCCAAAGGCATTCAGCTGGGCGGCATCTGCTGCACCGGCAATGAAATACTGCAGCGCCACGGCGTACCGCCAGCAGGTACTTTCCTGCAGCAGGAACTCGCCATTGTCACCGGCGCCTGCGATGCCATGGTCGTGGACGTACAGTGCGTGTTCCAGAACCTGGCCAACGTGGCCAAATGCTTCCACACCAAGCTGATCACCACCCATCCCATGGCCAAGATGGAACAGGACAATGTGATTCACATTGAGTTCGACGAACACCATGCCCTGGACGACGCCAAACGCATTGTCACCATGGCCATCGACAACTTCCAGAACCGCAAGGGCGAAGTGATGATTCCCAATATCAAATCGACCCAGATCGCGGGCTTTGGCGTGGAATCCATCGAGTATCATCTGGGCGGCACCTTCCGCGGCTCCTACTACACCCTCAACGACAACATCATCAACGGCCGTATCCGCGGTTTGGCCGGTGTGGTGGGCTGCAACAACGCCCGCTCCAAACACAACAACGCCCACATTGAGATGATGAAAGAGTTGATCAAGAACGACGTGCTGGTTCTGACCACCGGCTGCGGCGGCATCGCGGCCGGCATGCACGGCCTGCTGACCCCGGAAACCGCTGGCGTCTACTGCGGCCCCGGTTTGAAAGAGGTCTGCGAGACGGTCGGTATCCCGCCCGTGTTGCACCTGGGCTCCTGCGTGGACAACAGCCGCATCCTGCTGGCGGCCACCGAAGTAATCAAGGCCGGCGGCCCCTGGAAGGATCTCTCCGATATCCCCGCCGTGGGCGCAGCTCCGGAGTGGATGAGCGAGAAAGCCATTGCCATCGGCCAGTACTTCGTCACCTCCGGCGTCTATGTCATCTTCGGCGGCAATCTGCCGGTGACCGGCGCGCCGGTCTTCCAGAACTACCTGTTCAAGGGCATCGCCGAGCTATACGGCGGGCGCTGGGATTTCTGCGAAGATCCCGTCGAGATGGCCCGCCGCATGATCGCCGTTATCGATCAGAAGCGCAAAGCTCTGGGCATCGATAAGGCCCGCGACCGCGTACTCATGGATATGGCCGACCGTCAAAAACTTGAGGCTTAATATTAAACCCAACATCCTCAACGAAGGAGGAAGGATTATATGTCACGACTCGTAGCATTCGCCGCCATCCAGGGCGGTTACAATATTGTCTCCAAGGTGGAAGGCAAGTACAAGAGAGCATTGCAGACCTACAACGCCGACACCAAGGTGGGTTTCCCCAACACCGCATACTATCTGCCGGTGATCTACTCCCTATTGGGCATCAAAGTAGAGAAACTGGAAGATATGCAGAAACCGCTGGCCTTTGCCCGCAAACTGCTGCCGCCCCATGTAAAGGGCCAGAACCACCTGCCCTACCTGGGACCCCTGCTGGATGCCGGCATGGCCGCTCTGTTCGCCTTTGAAATCGAAGAGGCCCTGCGTTATTTGGAAGAACCCAACTTCTACCTGCCGGCCGAAGAAGTCGACGAAGAAGCCGGCAAGATCTGGCTGGGCGCGGCTGACGACACCATCATGCGTAAACGCGGCGTGGAATTCGTGGACGGCTCAGCCCCCGGTTTTGCCGCCATCGTGGGCTCGGCTCCGGACGCTGCCACCGCCAAGCTGATCGTGGAAGAGTATCAGCGCCGCAGCTTGTACATCTTCTGCGCCGCCAACCAGAACGGCACCACGGTCATCGACCAGCTGCGTGAAGCCGGCGTGCAGGTGGGCTGGAACACCCGTATCGTGCCCTTTGGCCCGGACATCTCCTCGGCCATCTTCGCACTGGGTTTCGCCAACCGCGCGGCCATGGCCTTCGGCGGCGTGCAACCCGGCGATTACAAGAAGATCTTGAAGTACAACAAAGACCGCATCTTTGCCTTCGTCAACGCCCTGGGCGACGTCAACGCCGAATGGGCCGCGGCCGCGGCCGGTGCGATTAACTGGGGCTTCCCCACCATCGCCGACACCGACATTCCCGAAGTACTACCCACTGGTATCTGTACCTATGAGCATGTGGTGGCCAACGTCAAACACGAAGAAATGGTCCAGAAGTCCGTGGAAGTACGCGGCTTGAAGACCACGGTCAGCAAGATTGACATTCCGTGCGCCTTTGGTCCGGCTTTCGAGGGCGAGCGCGTGCGCGGCGCCGATCTCTACTGCCAGGCCGGCGGCGGCAAAACCCAGTGCACCGAGTATCTGAAGATGGCCGCCATGAGCGAGATCGAAGACGGTAAAGTCACCATCGTCGGTCCGGACATCAAGGACATCAAAGAGGGCGGCGCTTTCCCGTTGGCCATTTTCATGCAAGTGGCCGGCCGCGAATTCCAGGAAGATTTCGAGCCCATCCTGGAGCGCCAGACCCATCACCTGATCAACTACATCCAGGGCATCATGCACATGGGCCAGCGCGACATTGCCTGGGTGCGCATCAGCAAACAGGCCGTCGAAAAGGGCTTCACGCTCAAAGACATCGGCGTTGTGCTGCATGCCAAGTTCCACAAAGACTTCGGCAAGATTCTGGACAAGGTTCAGGTAACGCTCTACACCAAGAAAGAAGACGTGGACAAGATTACGGCCCAGGCCCGCGCTGCTTACAAGCACCGCGACGAGCGCGTGGAGAATATGACCGACGAAGATGTGCAGACCTACTACTCCTGCACCCTTTGCCAGTCCTTTGCCCCAACGCACGTGTGCACCGTCAGCCCCGAGCGTACCGGTCTGTGCGGCGCCTACAACTGGATGGACTGCAAAGCCTCCTTCGAAATCAACCCCACCGGCCCCAACCAGCCCATCGAAAAGGGCGAGGTGCTGGATGCCAAGATGGGCACCTTCGCAGGTGTCAATGAGTTCATCAAAAAAGCCTCCCGCGGCGCCATCGAAACCTACAACTTCTACTCCATGGTCGTAAACCCCATGACCACTTGTGGCTGCTGCGAAGCCATCGCGGCCATGCTGCCGGCCTGCAACGGCGTCATGACGGTCAATCGAGAGTATGCCGGCGACACTCCCTGCGGCATGAAGTTCACCACCCTGGCCGGCGTCATGGGCGGCGGCGCTTCTTCTCCGGGTTTTGTGGGTCACTCGAAGTTCAACATCACCCAGAAGAAGTTCATCAATGGCGATGGTGGGTTGCTACGCATGGTGTGGATGCCCAAGATCCTGAAAGAAGAGATCAAGGAGCGTTTGATCAAACGCGGCAAGGAGCTGGGCGTGCCCAACTTCTACGACATGATCGCCGATGAAACCGTAGGCGTCACCGAAGAGGCGATTCTGCCCTTCTTGCAGGAAAAAGGCCACCCGGCGCTGTCCATGCCGCCGATCGTGGGCTGATACCAATAAACTTAATGGGGGGCGGGATACATGACCGCCTCCCCTTCGACACTTTAATAGGATAAGGAGAAACCAATGGCATTAACCGGTATTCAGATTTTTAAACTCCTTCCGAAAACCAACTGCAAGGAGT
Source organism: Deltaproteobacteria bacterium (assembly GCA_021824175.1). Taxonomy (GTDB): domain Bacteria; phylum Desulfobacterota; class Desulfobacteria; order Desulfobacterales; family Desulfosarcinaceae; genus Desulfatitalea. Next base: position 9,445 of record JAKALP010000009.1, on the reverse strand, counting down.
GCGGGGTGCCCACCTGCCTGGCCTTTGCCATGAACCTGGCATCCGGTAAGGCGGAACTGGACGCTTGCCCCTATGTTTCCGAAGAGGCCCGCGCCCAATTGGCCGAAGCCTCGGCGCCCCCGATCCGACCCGTCGCGGTCGGTAAAGGCGTACGCAAAGCAACGGCCGGCGGCGAAACAGTTCAGTATCGTCATGAGAAAACCTTTTACAATCCCACCCTGCTGGCGGCCCAAGTTAAATCGGATATTTCCGCCGATGCCCTGGCCAAAAAGCTCCAGGGATGGAACGCCCTGCAGTACGAGCGCGTGGGCTTGAACCTGCGCCCCGAACTGGTGGCCTTGAAAGATGTCAACGGCAACGCTGACACCTTCGGCAAGCTGGCCAAGCAGATCGCCGAAACTTCCGAATTCAACCTGATCCTGATGACCGAAAAGGTGGACGTGATGAAAGCCGGCGTGGCCGCGGCCGGATTCAAACGCCCCCTGCTCTATGCTGCCACGGCCGCCAACGCCGACGACATGGGCAAACTGGCCAAGGATAATGACCTGCCCCTGGCCATCAAGGCCGAGTCCGTGGAAGCCCTGGCCAAGCTCAGCGACAAGCTGACCGGCATGGGCCTCAAAGACATAGTGCTCGATCCAGGCAGCCGCGATCCCAAACAGTCCAACACCGATATGATCGCCATCCGCCGCGCGGCCCTGAAAAACGGCAACCGTTCGGTGGGCTACCCAACCATCGCCTTCCCGTGCGAAATGGCCTCCAATCTGGATGTGGAGACCATGCTGAGCGCCATGTTCATCGCCAAGTACGGCGGCATCGTAGTCATGTCCGACTTTGCCGGCGAGAGCGTCTTCCCGCTGCTGCTGGAACGTCTAAACATCTTCACTGACCCGCAACGGCCCATGACGGTCACCGAAGGCATCTACCCCATCGGCACACCTAACGAGAATTCGCCGGTGCTGGTCACCACCAACTTCGCTCTGACCTACTTCATCGTCTCCGGTGAAATTGAGAGCAGCCGCGTGCCCTCCTGGTTGCTGATCAAAGACTCCGAAGGCCTGTCCGTGCTCACGGCCTGGGCCGCCGGCAAGTTCGCCGGCGATGATGTCGGCGCCTTCGTAAAGAAGAGCGGCATCGCGGATAAAGTCAAACACACCCAATTGATTATCCCTGGTTATGCGGCCGCCATCGTGGGTGATATTGAAGAAGTGCTGCCCGGCTGGACCATTACCGTGGGTCCGCGGGAAGCCGCCCACATTCCCGGCTTCCTCAGAGAGCGGTTCCTGTAATACAGACGGGGAGGATCAAGGATCGGTCCTCCCCGTTTTTAATGGGCAAAACAGTTTGCACCGGGCGCCAAACTCTAGTAGGTAGCGGGTACAACTTTGGGGATGAAACAGCGGCGCGCCGGCATAAATATCCGACACATCCGTGAACGCATAATTTTAAGGGAGGTAATAATGTTACTGATTGGTGAAAGTTTAAACGTCATCTCAAAGAAGATCGGCCGCGCCTTTAAAGAGCGCGATCCCAAGCCGATCCAGGAAGAGGCCCTGTTCCAGAAGAGCAAGGGCATGGATTACATCGATATCAACCTCGGACCGGCCAAAAAAGACGGTGTCGAGCTGATGCCCTGGGTGGTTCAGGTCGTACAGGAAGTGGTTCCCGATGTTCCCCTGGCCCTGGACACCTCCAACATCGATGCCATTGAAGCAGCCCTGAAGGTGATCAAGCAGGTCCCCAGCGGCACGCCGCACATCATCAACTCCATCATGTGCCGTCCGGAACGCTACGAGCGCATGGTGCCCCTGGCCGCTTCGACCAACGCTGACTTCATCGCTCTGATGTGGGGCCCCGAAGGACTTCCCCGCGATGAAAACGAGCGCGCGGCCCTGTGCGTCGAACTGGTTTACTTTGCCAACGAAGCCGGCATTGCCAACGAGAAGATCTGGATCGACGGCATCGTCACGCCCGTGAACATCCAGCAGCCCCAGGCCATCAGCCTGATGGAGTTCCAGAAGATGATTCCGGATATGTGCCCCGGCGCCCAGAGCACCTGTGGCCTGTCCAACATCTCCAATGGTCCCCCGGATCACCTGCGCCCCATCCTGAACCAGACCTACATGGTGATGCTGCAAAAGTGCGGCATGAGGTCGGTCATTTCCGATCCCAAGGATGACCAACTCACCGCCATCGCCAAGGGCAAACGCCAGGATATCGTGGACCTGATCTACGGTATGATGGACGGCAACACACCGAATATCGCCAGCCTCTCCAAGGAGATGCAGGATTACGCCAAGACCGTCAACGTCATTTTGGGCAAAACCCTGTACTCCGACTCTTGGCTGGAAGTCTAATCAAGCGCGGCCAATTTTGCTTTCATTCGAGCCCCTTGCGGCATTGGCCGCGAGGGGCTTTTACTTTATGATTATCCATCGACACATCACCGACCCGATCATGCAGGTCAATACCTACCTCGCTGTTTGCGGCGCGACCCGTGCCGGGGTGTTGATTGATCCAGGCAAGGATTGCTCGGCGGTTTTTATGGCCATTCAGGATCATCAAATCGAAGTACAATACATCATTAATACCCATGCCCACCCCGACCACTGCCATGGCAATGCCGAAGCCCATCAACGCTACGGCGCTCCGGTCCTGTTGCATGCGATGGAGCATCGCCGGCTGCAATCCATGACCAAAGCCAAATTCATCCCGGACGGCGAATACTCCTGCCGGTTTGTCGCTGATGGGGAGGTGTTGGTGTTCGGGAATGCGAAGTTGACAATTATTGAAACGCCAGGGCATACCGACGGCAGTATTTCCCTCTGGAGCCAGGAGACCCTGTTTTGCGGCGATCTGATGACCGTCAATGCGGCCTCCCACCATTTCGGCGGCATGAATTTCGAAAACAGTCAGACCCGCGACACCTACTTCCGAATCCTTCTGCCGCGAATTCAGACCCAGCCCGACATCGTGATTTACCCCGGCCATGGGCCGGCATTTAAACCCCAAGACATTCTTCGTGGTGCCTCATGAAAGTATTACTTCTTGCGCGCAACATAACCTTTGTGGCTGTCATGCTTATCTTCACCGCAACCGCACTTCCGGCGTGGGCTGCGGCCCAACCAGGTAGTAAATCTGGAGATAAAGAAGAATTCACCATTTCCGACGACATGGGCCAAGCCATGTCGCGTCAAGCCGGGCAGGTGAAGAAGCAGATCCAAAAACAGGCCTCACCTCTTTTTCAGCGCAAGAAGTTGGGTTTTGACTGGGGCACGGTCGAATACCTTTATGAAACGGCTCTGAGTTTGCCGCCCCGGATTCCTGAGTTGTCCCAAAAAATCGTTGAACAAAGCCACTTATTGGGAGTGGTGGGATCGCTTCTGGTCCTACTGCTTTTTGCGGCCGTGATTTACAGTCTGGTGGGACAAAAAAGGATAATGACGCGGATCGGCGCCCGAGTGGCCCCCCTGCAAAACCGAATTCCCGAGAAAGTATATCCTTATCTGCTTCCGACCATACATATCATCGTGGCTGCATTGCTGCCCTGGGTGCTGCTGGCGGCCTATGCGTTGGTCGATGCCTTGATTAGTTACGACGCCGGGTGGTTCACGCTCATAGGCCGTTTGCTCAAACTCTGGGCCATCGGTGCTCTGATCATCAGTCTGTTACGCGAAATGCTCACGGGCGGCCTGCTTAAGACTGCCCACGAACATGGCAAATCCATCTTCCGCCTGGCGCGGCTGGTAGCGATTTACACCCTCTTTGGTTTCGGCCTGTTTTGGACCGCCCTAGCCTTTAACCTTCGTCAGGATGTGCTGGCCTTGCTACGCTTCTGCATCTCTCTGTCAATTGCGCTGGCGCTATTTCTGCTGGCCTTGAAGAAGAATGCCCTCTTATCCTTGCTGCCGCAACTGCCCCACCGCAGCTACCAGAAATTTCTGAACCTCTTCCGGCGCTGCTATTTCCCGCTAATTCTCTTCTCCCTGATTTTAGCTGTCTTGGGGAGCCTGGGCTACCGGGCCTTGGGAAGAGCGCTACTGGCCAAGATCTGGATGTCGGGCGCCATCTATCTGGCCATCATGATGGCCTATCATCTAATGCTCAATGCCTTGCTGCGCTGGCATACTCGCACGGACAGGGAGAATGAGGCGGCCCAACTGGTCTTCCGGTCCTGTAAAAACCTGCTGATCTACGGAACCACATTGGCCACGGTGCTCATCGTACTAAATCTTCTCGGCCTGTTGGGCCTGCTGGAGCAGGCCATGTCCTTTCCCGTCTTTGAGCTGGGCAAGGCAGCCGTCACGCTTTGGATCTTGATCAAGGCTGCCGTGATCCTGGTGGCCTTTGTCTTCTTCTCGCGGTTCTCCCAATCCTATCTGGACTATAAAGTCTATCCGGCCGTGGGCATTGAACCGGGCTTAGGCTACGCCCTTAATACTTTCCTTAAATACCTGGTGCTGGCCATGGGCATCTTGATTTCACTAAATATCGTCGGTCTGGATCTGCGATTTCTGCTGGTCTTCGGCGGCGCTTTGGGTATCGGCGTCGGCATGGGGTTACAGAATCTCGCTTCCAATATTATCAGCGGATTTACCTTGATTTTTGGTGGCAAGCTACGCAAAGGCGATTGGATTCAGGTAGGCGGCACCATGGGTATGGTGACCGATATCCACCTGCGGGCCACCATGGTGCGCACCCGCGATGAGATTGAATACATTATTCCCAATAATGAATTTATCAGCGGCACTTTGATCAACTACTCGTTGGGGTCGCCCTTGATCTGCGTCGAGGTGCCGGTGGGGGTGAGTTACAACGCCAATCCGCGCCAAGTAGAACAGATTCTGTTGGAGGTGGCGCGCACTGAACCGTCGGTCTCCAAGGAGCGCCCGGCCGCGGTGCGTTTTATAGAATTCGGCGACAGTTCCATCAATTTCCAAGTACTGGTCTGGATCAATGTGCGCACCACGCCGCTGCGCCTCGTGCGCAGCAATCTTTACTTCTCCATCTTCGAAAACCTGGCCAAGGCCGGCATTGAAATCCCGTTTCCACAAAGAGATATTCATATTCGCAGCAGTGTGGCCACGGAGGCCAAATAGCATCTACAGATAACGACAGAGAAGATCTGATGTCGACTATCCCTTGCTTTTCGCCTTGATGGTCCCGCGCCATTTGTCGTCGATCCAGCGGTCCAGGGGCACAATGATCACCAGGCAGCAAGCCAAGTAGATGAGTAGTCCTTGCATGAAATCGATTCCGAAACGGGCGCGCAGCAGAGGGAAAAGCAGTCCCAGCAGAAAGGCCGCTGAGATAATGGCGGCGTAGTAAAGAAAGGAGTTCTTCAGACGGAAAGCGGTCTTGCACTCCGGGCAGGCGTGCTTTCCCAAAGGGGCGGACCAGTATTTCTTCCAGGTGAGTTTGACCTCATGGTTGCACTGCGGGCATTTCATGGATTCTCCTATGAAAGTTACGCGGTTATTTGGTTATATGGTTCCGCGCTTGAGCAAGCGCCTCAATTTCAAAGATGTTGGGTGTTCGATGTTCGACATTCATCAAGCCACAAAACCCTACGACTCCGGCTGTTTTCACCATACCAGACCACGGCATTGATGTCATTACCCCCGCATCGATCTCCTCCTTATGGGCATGGGCGCGTACATTGACACCCAACCGTATCTTTGGCATATTTTCATTCAATAAAAAGGCAAGTTCCCATATTTCTCCTGCTTTGCAAGTTCCGGTCTTTTAATACTCACAAAGGAGCCATATCAGATGAAGATCGCGGTCATCGGCGCGGGGATATCGGGGTTGGTCACCGCCCATTTGCTCAGTGACGACCATGATGTGACCGTCTTCGAGGCCAACGATTAAATCGGCGGCCACACCCACACCGTGGATGTATCCACCAACGGCCGTTAATATGCGGTGGATACCGGTTTTATCGTTTTCAATCAAAAGACCTATCCCAATTTCATCAGGCTCATGAAAATCCTCGGCGTTGCCTGGCAAGATTCGGATATGAGCTTCAGCGTGTATTGCCGGCAAACGGGGCTCTATTACCGACCCAGCACGCTGAACGCTCTCTTTGCCCAGCGCAAGAATCTATTCAATCCCAGGTTCTACCGCATGCTGCGCGACGCTCTCCGGTTCAGGCGGGAAGCGTTGGAGCTGATTCGCGGCGACGACTACCGCACCTCGTTGCAGGCTTATTTGGATAACAAGGGGTACAGCAGCTATTTTATTGAAAAATTCATCATCCCCATGGGCGCGGCCATCTGGTCGGCGGACCCGGTCCAATTCCGGGATTTTCCAGCCAGATATTTGGTGGGGTTTTTCCAAAATCACGGGTTTCTGAACCTGCGGGATCAACCCCAATGGCTGGTCATCCAGGGCGGATCGCGTCAATATATCCCGCCCCTGACAAGGCGTTTCCGTGACCGCATCCGGCTCAACACACCGATCAAAGCCATTCATCGATCCATTGACCGGGTGGAGATCGTCACCGCCTCGGGCGAAAAAGAGCGTTTTGACCAGGTGGTCATCGCCACCCACAGCGATCAGGCGTTGCGCATGCTGGCCGATCCACCGGGACTGGAAAGAGAGATCCTGGGGGCCATCCCATACCAGGAGAACTTGACGGTCCTGCACACCGACACTTCGGTCTTGCCGCCCAGAAAGGCGGCCTGGGCCAGTTGGAACTACTACATCCCGGCAACGCCCAAAAGCCGCGTCGCGGTCACCTATGATATGAGCATGCTCCAAAGCATAAAGGCCAAGGAGGAATTTTGCGTATCCCTGAACATGCAGGAGACGCTTGATCCCGCTAAAGTAATTTTCCAGGCCGTTTACCACCATCCTGTCTATGATCCAAGGAGTCTGACGGCTCGACAACGCCAAGATCAACTCAACGGCCAAAACCGCACTTACTTTTGCGGGGCCTATTGGGGCTACGGCTTTCATGAGGACGGGGTCAACAGCGCCCTGGCCGTTTGCAAGCATTTCGGTAAAAACCTATGAACAGTTCAATTTACGAGGGCACTATCCGTCATCGCCGGTACCGCCCGCGCGCCAACCATTTTCAATACCGGCTGTTTTTCATGTATCTTGACCTGGCGGAGCTGCCGACCCTATTTGATGGCCATCCCCCGTGGTCCTTCGAAAAGCCCAACCTCGCCTATTTCCGCCGCGCGGATCATTTCGGTGATCCGCGCCAACCCATGGACACGGCCGTGCGTGAACTGGTCCGGCAGCACACCGGACAAAGCCCGCAAGGCCCCATCCGGATGCTGACCCATCCGCGCTATTTCGGGCACTGTTTCAATCCGGCCACCTTCTACTACTGCTTTGACAAGACAGACCGCAACCTGGAAACCATCATCGTGGAAATTCACAATACCCCCTGGGGTGAAGTGTTTTGCTATGTTCTGCCGGCGGCCCGCAACGAACACCCCTTAAAGGAGTGGCGGCGGCATCGCTTCGGCAAAGCATTTCATGTCTCCCCCTTTATCGATATGGACATTCGTTATGATTGGCGCTTTAAGGTGCCCGGTGATGAAATTCGGGTCCACATGATTGACTACCAACAGGACACCCTACTCTTCGACGCCAGCCTTCAACTGCGCAAGCGGCCCATTACCCATGGCAATCTGACTCGAATGCTTTTCTCTTATCCGCCGATGACGGTTAAAGTTATTGCCATGATCTACTTCCAGGCACTGAAATTGGCCATTAAAAAGACGCCTTTTTATTCGCATCCGAAGAAAAAGGCCTGAACCGTTGCGTTATCCATGGCCGATATTATATTGGCAGTGATTTCTCAAAGGCAAAAATTTGAATCGATCAGGGGAGCAGCCGATGAATGACACCATCATGCCGTTCACTTCGACTGAGGCGGAAAGGCTTAAAAAACGATCCATCGACCAACTGTCACGGCGTATTGTTTTTAAACTGTTAAAGCAAATCAAAGTCGGTCAGATCACGCTCATCGATGAGCAGGCCAACCGGCATACCTTCGGAGCCTCGTCAGGCCCATCGGCCTTGACGGCTGTCCTTCATGTTCACCACCCGCACACGTATACCCGGACCGTTTTCGCCGGCAGCATTGGCACCTCCGAAGCATTCATGGCAGGCCTTTGGTCCACGGACCGGTTGACCGACCTGATTCGCATCATCATTTTGAACCAACACCTATTCAAAGACCTGGACCGCGGCTGGATGCGGCTGACCGAGCCGCTCTACAAATTCTACCATTTTCTGAGACGCAACACTCCCAGCGGCAGTCGGGAAAACATCGTGGCCCACTACGATCTGGGCAATGAGTTCTACCAGCTGTTCCTGGATGAAACCATGACCTACTCCGCCGGCATATTCGAACATCCGGAGAGCACCCTCAAAGCGGCTTCCATCGCCAAGTACGATCGGATCTGTAAAAAATTGAATCTTTCGTCGACGGATCATGTGTTGGAGATCGGCACGGGCTGGGGCGGTTTTGCGCTGCATGCGGCGCGCAACTATGGATGCCTTGTGACCACCACCACCATTTCCGGGCATCAATACGCCATGGCACGCCAGCGTATTGAGGAAGCGGGTCTAAAAGATCGGATCACGCTGCTGAAAAAAGATTACCGCCATTTGGAGGGAAGTTACGACAAGCTGGTCTCCATCGAAATGATTGAGGCGGTCGGCCACCACTATCTTGGCGCTTTTTTTAAAAAATGCGGAGATCTTCTGCGCGACGGCGGCTTAATGCTGCTTCAAGCCATTACCATCAAGGACCAGGCGTATGATCAACATCGCCGATCCGTGGATTTTATCAAGCGCTACATCTTTCCAGGCAGTTGTATCCCATCCATGGCCGCAATGATTCGGGCGGTAACAGACAAAACCGACATGAACTTATGCCATATGGAAGATATCACGCGCCACTATGTCCGCACTCTGGCCGAATGGCGCAAACGCTTCTTTCAAAACATCGCCGAGGTCCGCAGGCTGGGCTTTTCCGAAGCATTTATCCGCATGTGGGAATACTACCTGTGCTACTGCGAAGCCGGCTTTGCCGAACGGCATATCGGCAATGTGCAAATGCTTTTGGCCAAACCGGGATTTCGGTTTACTTCATAGATCAGTCCAGCCAGGGCAATCACAAATATTGCCCACCACATTAATGCTTCGCCAAAGTAGTTGGGGTGCCGGGTATAGGCCCACAAACCGCGGTCCATCACTCTGCCCCTGTTTTGGGGATCGGCCTTGAAGGCGGCCAATTGAGCATCTCCCACGACTTCGAAGCAAAAACCAACGATCCAGAGCAGTGTACCGAGCCACTGCTGTCCGGTTAACCATTGTTTAATTTCAATTAGTTATAATTATACTACCGTTCCAACTTGTAATTTTAGCAAAAAATGTACTTCTAAAAAATCTTCGTACGCAATTAGGAATAATCAGTTAC